>NZ_JBGNUR010000013.1:0-245167 GCF_041951345.1 Actinomadura sp. 21ATH
CAAAGAAATCCCCGACCACCAAGAAACACTCGATGGCCACGGGGCGGTCCGGTCACCAATGAACCGAACCGATAAAGGCACTGGCTTTTAACACGCTGTTGAGTTCTCAAGAAACGGACACCCACCGCGCCCGACCCACTCTCGCAGGCCCGGACTCCGGGGCAACCCTTCTAACTTACCAGGATCTTCGTTCCTGTCAACCGGCCCGCTGGGGATCGATCTTCGGGAACCTCGCCCAGTCCACCGTGCGTCATCCCGGGCAGCTTGCGCGGCCCGTGCCGATCGTTCGGTGGAGTCCCTCGGGCCGGCCACCTTGCGGTGTCCTGCATCCCGTCTGGGCTGACCTCTCCAGAGTACCTCGGCCCGAAGCGAGCTTCGAACCGTTTTCTCTGAGGGTCTTCCCCCGGGGCCGTCCGCCTGTCGGCGTCCCGCATCCCCTTGGGGCAGGAAGAACATTAGATAATCAAGGACCGATCGTCAACTCGACTCCCCCGCGTACCTCCGCTCTAAACCCGCAGGTCACGCGCGGTTCACCGGAGCAGCGGTCACCTGCTCCAGGCGGCCGTTCCGGTCGAAGGCGGCGTGGACGTCACCGCCGGTGATGGTGTCGGCGGTCTCCTCGTAAGGGACGTCGCAGCGTTCGAAGTAGCCGCGGACGACCCGGCGGTGGTCGTCGGGAAAGACCTGGACCGCGGCGGGCAGGACGCTCGATGCGGCGGCGGGATCGAAGTCGGAGGTCGGCAGGCCGGGGTCGTCGAGGTGCACGTACGCCGCGCCCTTGCCCTCGTTGATGTCGCAGAACCAGACGCCGTTGCCGTCGAGGAGGTAGCCGGCCGCGATGGCCATGGTGACGGCGGCCTGGTGGGGGTCGGGGAAGCCGGCGAAGTCGAGGTGGCCGGTGGTGAGTTCGGGGATGCCGTGCTGCTCGCCGTACTCGTGGACGGTGCGTAGCGGCGCGACGGCGGGGTGGTCCCAGTCGAAGTTGGGGTTCGCCCAGCTCCACAGCCAGGTCTGGGTCAGGTGGGAGAAGCTGCCCAGCCGGGTCAGGCCGCCGACCGTCGTACCGCCGCCGGTCAGCGTGCGGGTTTCGAGGTCGGGAGTACGGCGCTCGGTGCCCAGGAATGTCCGCAGGACGTCTTGGCGCTGGATCGCGGCGGCGGAGATTTCCGCCCCGAACGCGTCGAATGCCGGACTATAGGCGTTCTGTCGTGACATAGAGCTGCAGCATAGTGGCGGACGGCAACCGTCGTCGGGGTGCGGTACCGCACCGTCTGCGGCCGCGCAGCGTGGTCGGCGGGCCTGGAGGGCCGTCGGCCGGGCACCGATGAGGGATGTGGTCCACGCGGAGCGGCAGCGAAGCGGCCTGAAGGGCTTCGGCGCAGCATGGGGACGGACGATGTCGCCGTATAGCGGAGGTCCCTGTGCCAGGCCCTGAAGCCGAACGGCCGGCGGAAGTCGACCACCAGGTGGGGACGGACGTTGCCGCCGCGAGGCGTCGAAGGTCGACGGCCTCTCTGCCGATCGGGTCGCGTCCCTCTGGAGGCGATAGGGGCAGGGCAGCCCGTCGTTTGTGCCGGTGCACCCGCCACAGCCGGGCCCAACGTCCCGTCTCACGCGTCTCGGCCTCGCGGGCGCGGTTCAAGCGTCGTTCGTGCAGGTGCACTCGCCGGCGGTCGGGCAAGCCTCCTCGTCGCGCGTATCTCGACGTTTCGCGAGCTCGCTTAGGGCCTTGTTCGTGCGGGCGCGCTCGCCGGCAGTCGGGGGCAGCGATCTTGTCCCGCCTGTCTCGACGTGGCGGACTTGGCTGGGACCCTCGTTCGCGGGGCGGTACTCGCCGGCGCCGGGGCCAGCGTTCTCGTCCCGCGCATCTCGACGCCAAGGACTCGGCTGGGAGCCTGGTCGAAGGCGGCTACCCCCGTGCGCACCTGAGTCGAGGCGGTATGCGCGCCGGCGGTCGGGCGGGCCGGTTGTACGGCCACGTCTCAGCCGCGTCCGGAGCACGTCCGAGGTGGGCGGCTCGGGCGTGCGGTCGCGTTCGTTCCGGCACGGGCCGTGGCAGTACGGCCGCCGTTCCGGAGGAGGGTCGCTACTCGTCCTCGGTCCAGGAGGACATCCTCGCGCCCGCCCGGAAGCGGAGCGCCGGGTCGGCGTAGCGGGCCTCCGGGACGGCGTAGAGGAGGTCGATCCCCGCCCGCTGCATGTCGAAGGCGGCGGCGAAGGCGGCCAGTTCGGCGTCGGTGGGGGTCAGGCCGGAGCGCGCCATCAGCCGGCGGGTCTCTTCGACGTCCATGGTCGGCTCCTCAGGGGGTGGGCGGCACGCGCAGGTGCCAGTCGGTGGCGGTCTGGTACGCGTCGGCGGCGCGCAGGATCGCGGCCTCGCCCCAGGCGGGGCCGGCGAACTGGATCGAGAGCGGGAGGCCGCCGGCGGTGGCGCCCATGGGGGCGGCCAGGACGGGGTTGCCGACGCAGTCCCAGTGCATGGTGTGGATGTGGGTGAAGACCTCGCCGACGTCGATCGGGCCCTCTTCGGGGACGATGTCGTCGTAGCGGGGCGCGCCGGCCGAGGTGGTCGGGGCGACGATCACGTCGAGGTCGTCGAACAGGCGCTCCACCGCGTCCTGGGCGACCCGGCGGACGCGCTGGGCCTGGACGTAGTCGGCGCCGGTGATCGCGGCGGCGCGGGCGAGGGTCGCGCGGGTGGCATCGCCGTAGTCCTCCCAGCGGGCGGACAGGTCGTTGCGGTGGTACGCCAGCGCCTCGGAGCTGAGCGTGACGACGTTCGCCATGAGCATCTCGTACCAGTACGGCAGCGTGATCTCAGTGAGGGCGGCGCCCTTCGCGGCGAGAACGTCGAGAGCGGTGTCGTACGCGGGGCCGACGGCGGGGTCGTGGCCGTCGGGGAAGTGGTGCTCGCGGACGACGCCGATCCGGACGCCCTCCAGGGAGCCGTCGAGAAGGGGCGGCTCGTACGGCAGGTCGACGCTGTCGGGGTCGCTGGGGTGGGCGCCGGCGATGGCGTCCAGGACGGCGGCGCAGTCGCGGGCGCTGCGGGCCATGGGGCCGACGTGGTCGAGGCTGTAGCCGAGCGGCGCGACGCCCGATTTGGGGACCCGGCCGAACGTGGGCATCAGGCCGGTGATGCCGCAGAACGCGGCGGGGATGCGGATGCTGCCGGCGGTGTCGGTGCCCAGGCCGGCGTAGAACATCCCGGCGGCGACGCCGCTGCCCGTACCGGAGCTGGAGCCGCCCGCCCAGGTTCCGGTGTCCCAGGGGTTGCGCGGCACGGGGAACGGCTTGGCGAAGTCGGGCATGCCGCAGGCGAACTCCATCGTGGTCACCTTGCCGGTGATCACGGCGCCGGCGGCCTTCAGGCGGGCGGTGACGGGCGCGTCGCGGCCGGCGCCCCACCCGGGGTCGAGGACGAGGCTCTGCGCGGTGGTCGGCCCTTCTGCGACGGCAATGATGTCCTTCACGCCGAACGGGACGCCGTGCAGGGGGCCGCGGTCGCGGCCCGCGGCGAGTTCGCGGTCGGCGCGTTCGGCGGCGGCGAGCGCGGCCTCGTCGAACCGGGCGAGGTAGGTGCCGAGCGCGCCGTCCAGGCGGTCGGCGGTCGCGATGGCGCGTTCGGTCAGCGCGACGCTGGTGGCGGCCCCGGTGCGGAGCGCCTCGGCGGCCTCGGTCAGGGTGCGGGGCGTCTCCATCCGAGGTCCTTCCGGGGGCTTGGAACGATCTTCAGCGGAGGCTAGCAACGGGGGGTCGGCGGCGGGAAGAGGGCGGACGGCCGTCCCGTACGTTCGCGTTTGCTGCTGGGTGGGGCGTTCCTGGGAGGGTGGCGTCATGCACGAGAAACCAAGGATCGTTTCCGGCGTCGAAGTCATCCCGCTCTGCGACGCGGTGGGCCCGATGGGCGAGGCGCTGCGGCGCCCCCTGGACGAGACCTTCCCTGGTACGCGGCCCCGGCACTGGGAGCGCATGCGGGCCGAGCAGCCCGCCGCGTTCGGGCCGGAGGGCGAGTGGGTGCTGCACTTCCACTGCTTCCTGCTGCGCGTCCCCGGCGGCCCGACCGTGCTGGTGGACACCGGCATCGGTGCGGAGCACTCCCCCGCCGCGTCCTGGGCGCCGGTGCCCGGGGCGCTGGCCGCCGCGCTGGAGGAGGCGGCGGTCGCGCCGGATGACGTCGACACGGTGGTGCTGACGCACCTGCACAGCGACCACGCGAGCGGCGCGGTCGTGGACGGGAAGCCGGTGTTCCCGAACGCGCGGCACGTCGTCCAGGAGGACGAGGTCCGCTGGATCAGGCGGGAGGGCGGCGCCGTGCTGGAAAAGATCGTCAAGCCGCTGCGCGAGGCGGGCGCCCTGGACATGGTCAAGGGGAACGCGCGGCTGGCCGAGGAGATCGAGGTGGTGCCGACGCCCGGCCACACCCCGGGGCACCAGTCGGTGATGCTCGGCGAGGACCGGCTGGTGGTGGCGGGCGACGTGATCCTGCATCCCGTCCAGCTGGCCGATCCGGAGGTGCGGTACCTGCACGACGAGGACGCCGAGACCGCCGCGCGGACCCGCGCGGCGCTCATCCGCCGGATGCGCGAGAGCGGCGGCGCCATCGCCGCGCCGCACCTGCCGGAGCCGTTCGTCAATGTGTGAAACGGACATGCCGGGTACGGAAACCGTCAAAGGAGGGTTTCACGTATGCCGAGAGCTCAGATCAAGGACGAGAAGAAGTACCAGAAGCTGCGCGACAAGGGCGAGAGCAAGGAGAAGGCCGCGCGCATCGCCAACGCCTCGGCCGGTCAGGGCTCCAAGAAGGTCGGCCGTAAGGGCGGCAAGAGCCCGAGCTACGACGACTGGTCCAAGGACGAGCTGATGCGCCGGGCGCGCGAGATCGGCGTCCAGGGCCGCTCCTCGATGAACAAGTCGGAGCTCGTCAAGGCGCTGCGGAACCACTGATCCGGGAACGGAACGGGCCCCGGGGCGGATCCGTCCCGGGGCCCGTTCCGTTCCCGGATACTCCTCGTCTTCCCGGCTACTCCTCGTCGATCCGCATGGCGCGCTCCTCGGGGTCGTAGCCGCCGCCGTCGTCGCCGGCGTCCATGGCGACCGCTTCGGACTCGGTGTCCGGATGGGCGCCCTCGTCCTCGGCCACCAGCCGCCCGGCGGGGTTCGCGGGCTCGTTCACCGGCGCCGGGACGTCGGGCTCCTCCCGCGCCAGCCGGCCGTCCAGCGACTCGCCCTCGCGGACCTCCTCGGCCGTGGTCCCGAACTGGTCCATGGCCAGCGGCCGGTCGCCCGGGATCGGCGCCTCCTGCGGGTCCTCCGCCCAGTACTGCTCCGGGGTCCCGTCCTGAAGATCGGGGATCCCCTCGTCCTCGGGCCCCGGAGTGCGACGCTCGTTCATCGGTACCCCCTTCCTCCAGGACTGCGTACCCGCCTGGCGCGGATCATTCGCCCGGGGGCCCGTCCGGGGATTCGACCGGGACGAGCGGGTACGAGGCCAGGCATGCGCCTCGTCTTCGTCCTCGACTGCGCCGATCCCGACCGGCTGGCCGACTTCTGGACGGCCGCCCTCGGCTACGACCGGGGGCCGTACGACCCTCCGTACGTCTCCATGACCGACCCGAGCGGCGAGGGGCCGCAAATGCTGCTGCAGCGGGTCCCCGAGCCCAAGACCGCCAAGAACCGGATGCATCCCGATCTGCGCGTGACCGACATGGAGGACGAGCTGGCCCGGCTGACCGGGCTGGGCGCCTCCGTGGTCCGCGGGCCCTTCACCGATGACGGCTGGCCGACCACGGTCATGGCCGATCCGGAGGGCAACGAGTTCTGCCTGATCGTCCCACCGGAAGGAGAGTCGTGAACACCGTCGTCGACACCGCCCGCCGCCAGAAGGAGCAGTACGCGGGGGACTCCGACCGCCCGCTCGGCTCGTACCTGGCCACGCTGGCCGTGTACGGGACGACCACCGCGGCCCTGGCGCTGCTGGCCCGCCGCCGCGGCGCCGCGCCGCGCGCCGTCGGGCTGGGCGACCTGGCGCTGATGACCGTGACGACGCACAAGCTGTCGCGGCTGATGTCCAAGGACCCGGTGACCAGCCCGCTGCGCGCCCCGTTCACCCGGTACGCCGGTACGGGCGGGCCCGCCGAGCTGTCGGAGGAGGTCCGCGGGCACGGCGCCCGGCACGCCGTCGGCGAGCTGATCACCTGCCCGTTCTGCATGGCCCAGTGGGTGGCCACGGCGTACGCGGCGGGGCTGGTGTTCGCGCCCGAGGCGACCCGGCTGGCGGGCGCGACGATGACGGCCGTGGCCGGTTCGGACTGGCTGCAGCTGGCCTACGCCCGGCTCCAGCAATCTGCCGAGGGCTAGGACATTGCAGCCTCTACCTTGACGTTTGGGGCCATTGGGGCGGGTAGGGCCTCCGTATGGATCTGACTTTCCTCAAGCCGCTGTACACCCGGTCCGGTCCGTACGTCTCGGTCTACGCGGACCTGACCCGCACCACCGAGGACGCCGGCAAGGCCGCCGAGCTGAAATGGCGCGCGCTCCGCGAGGAACTGAAGGCGCAGCAGGCCCCCGCCGCCACGCTGCGCGCCGTCGAGGAGATCGTCACCGGGGAGATGGAGCGGCGCCGCTCCGAGGGCCTGGTGATCTTCGCGGCGGACGGCGAGGCCACCTGCGTCGAGCGCCTCGACGGCGCTCCCCGCGCCGACCTCGCCCGGGTCTCGCCCCTCCCCCACATCCTCCCGTTCCTGGCCGAGCGCGGCGAGCGCTTCCCGCACCTGGTCGCGGTCGTGGACCGCCGGGGTGGCGAGATCGACTGCTTCGACCACGACGGCACCCACCGGCACATCGACGTCCCGGGGGACGAGGAGTACCCGATCCGCAAGGTCAAGGCCGGTGACTGGAACCAGTCCCGGTTCCAGCGCTCGGCCGAGAACGTCTGGAAGCACAACGCGAAGAAGGTCGGCCGGGAGGTCGACAAGGCCGCCCGCGGCTGCGGCGCCGAGGCGGTGGTCGTCGCCGGGGAGCCCCGCGCCCGTACCGCCGTGCTGGAGGAGGTGTCCCCGGACGTCCTGGAGTACACGGTCGAGTCGGAGAACAACGGCGCGCTGGACGGCGAGCTGCACCGGATCCTCGACCTGAAGTCCACCGAGCGGATCCTCACCGTCGCCGAGCGCTTCGAGCGCGAGCTGGCCAACGGCGAGCGCGCGGTCGCGGGCCTGCCCGCCGTGGTGGAGGCCGTCCGGCGCGGCCAGATCCAGACGCTGCTCCTGGACGACGACCCGGACTCGCCCGCCCGCCTCTGGGTCGGTCCCGAGCCCAACCACATCGGCATGACGCCGGACGAGGTCCGCCAGCTCGGCGCCGACGAGCCCCGGGAGGAACGGGCCGACGCCGCGCTGATCCGGGCGGTGGCCTGCATGGACGGGGAGCTGGTCGTCCTGCCGTCCGACGGGCCCGGCGCGTCCCTCGGCGTCGGCGCCGTCCTGCGGTACAACGACCCCGCGACGGTGCACTGACGCGCCACAAAGCGAAAGGAGCGAGTCCGTTCGGACTCGCTCCTTTTTCGCGTGGAGCTATGGGGATTCGAACCCCAGACCTCCTCCATGCCATGGAGGCGCGCTACCAACTGCGCCATAGCCCCGGGTGGCCGCCGTTTCCGGCGTCCGGCCAAGGAAGAGCTTAGTGCACTCCGGGAACCGCTCGGGACGGCCAGCCGGTGATCAGCGCCACCCGAGCCGCTCCGCGACCTCGTCGGGCGCGTACCCGCGCTGCCGGGCCTCGCCGATCCACACCATGCCGTCGGCCTCGGTCACGCCTCCGATCGTGTGCTCCTGAGGCAGCCGCGGCTGCGTGGCGAGCCGCACCTCCATGCGCGGATCGAACCGGCCCAGCGCGTCGATGAGGTCGGCGACCGTCACCTCGCGCTTGCTTCCTCTTCGGTGCCTTCCCATAGCTCGCCATGAAACCATCAGCCGAGCACTGGAATGTACGTTCGTCCCCTTTGTCCTACTTCAATCGAACAAGCATCTTGCCCACGTTCCGCCCCCGGAGCATCCCGACGAACGCGTCCACGGCGTTGTCGATCCCGTCGACCACGGTCTCCTCGGTGTGGAGGCAGCCCTGCCGCAGCCAGCCCGAGGCGCGCTGGACGTACTCCCCCATGAGCTTCTGGTGGTCGCCCACGATGAAGCCCCGCAGCGTCAGCCGCTTGCCCACCGCCTGGAACAGGTTGTCGGGCCCCGGCTCGGGCCGGGTCCGGTTGTACTGCGAGACCGCCCCGCACAGGGCGACCCGCCCGAACGTGTTCAGCACGGCGATCGCGGCCCGCAGGTGATCGCCGCCGACATTGTCGAAGTACACGTCGATCCCGTCCGGCGCCGCCGCGGCCAGCTGCCGCTCCAGCTCGCCCTCCCGGTAGTCGATCGCCGCGTCGAACCCGAAGTCGTCCAGCAGTTTCGCGGTCTTCGCCGGCCCGCCCGCGGACCCGATCACCCGCGACGCGCCCAGCCGCCGCGCGATCTGGCCCGCGACGCTGCCCACGGCCCCCGCCGCCCCCGACACGAAGACGACGTCGCCCTCCCGCACCGGCGCGACCTCGGTGAGCCCCGCGTACGCCGTGAGCCCGGTCATCCCCAGCACCCCGAGATAAGCCTGCGGCGGCGCCTTCTCCGCGTCGACGACCCGCACGGACGAGGCGTCCAGCGTCGCGTACTCCCGCCAGCCGAGCCCGTGCAGAACGGTGGCGCCCTCAGGGATCTTCCCCCGCGAGGCCACCACGGTCCCGACCGCGCCGCCCTCCATCGGCTCCCCGAGCCGGAACGGCGGCGTGTACGACTTCACGTCGTTCATCCGCCCCCGCATGTACGGATCGACGGAGATCCAGCCGTTCCGGACGAGGACCTCCCCCTCTCCCGGCTCCCTGGCCTCGACCTCCGCCACCTCGAAGTCGGACGGATCCGGCTCCCCCACGGGCCGGGCCACGAGCCGAACCTCACGACCGATCACGCGCGCCACCTCCACATCAAGCGTTGACACACAGGATACGACCGACCACCGACAGTCACTTGCGCGTCATCCGATAGCGCAGCACAAGAAACGGCATTCCGAACACCGAGAACGCGTGCGAGGCCCGCAGTTCCCCGTCCTCCACGAACACGTCCAGGGTCTCCCCGAACCCGTGCACCGCCAGCGCGGTCAGCTCCCGTGTCTCCGGGTCCACGAACGTCAGATAGTGCCCCGGATGCTCCAGCGAACTCTCACTCGTCAGGACGAGCCCTCCCCCTTCCCGGGCCCGAGGCACCAGGGTCGCCGTGAAACTGGCCTGGGGCAGCGGGAACCCGACGCTCACGTACCCCCGCTCCCCGTCCCGATACGTCGTGTAGATCCCCACGTAGATGGGCTCGTCATCATCGGCGTAGGACCGGATCCACCCGCGCACGGTCTCCTTCTCCCGCACGACCGTGTCGATCCGCCCCACCACGCCCCGCATCACCTCCCGCTGGTTCATCGGCACGCTCGCCTGCCCCAGCGGCTTGGCCAGCAGGTACCGGTAGAGCAGATAGCCGGGCCGGACCCACGTCCGCCACTCGGGAACGATGTCGAGCCGGAACCGGGCCGTGTGCTCGTAGAACTCCCGGACCAGCGGATCGACGCCGTCCGGCGCGAACTCGGGCCCGGCCAGCTCGTCCAGCGACTCGACGATCCCCACGGGCGCGTCGGCCGTGTAGGTGCCGCCCAGGACCTCGGCCAGCTCCCTCACGTACCCGGTCCCCACGTACCGCGAGCGGGCCTCCAGCGGCACCACGAACGGCAGCGACTCCGCGGGGACCTGCTCCGCCAGGAGGCTGACCTGCGCCTCCCGGAAGATCAGCGCGGAAAGCACCCGGAACCCCACGACGGCCCCGGTCGCCGCCACGGCCGGCGGCGCCCCGAGCCCGCCCACCGCGGCTCCCACGACGGGCCCCAGGGCGACCTTCTCGGGCCGCAGCCCCATGCTCCCCGCGACGGCCCCAGCGGCACCGCCCACCACCAGAGAGGAGAACCGCCGCCCGGCCAGCCACCCCGCCGGCGCGGCCAGGGCCCCGCTGACGGCGATGCGCTGCCACAGGGCGGGAATCTCCCCCGGCTTCTGCCGCTTCCGGGCGACGGCCTCCGAGAGACCGAGCCCGACGGCCCCCACCACGGCCCCGATCCCGGCGGCCCGGGCCCCCCGATGCCCCGCCAGGGCCGCCCCCGCCAGCGCACCGACCACACCGGCAAAACCCACAGAAGCGCGCTTTTCGGTCACATGGTCAACCTACTGGGGTTCAGGACGATCGTCTGACAAAGTTGCAGGGGGCCGAGCCCCGACGTCGTCCCCCCAGCGTCTCGAAAGGTTCAGTTGCATGCGCCGCCTGGTCGCCTCGATCCTCCTGCTCCCCGGATCGTTCGCGCTCTCCATGTGGACCGGTGTGGGCCCGGCCGACGACTGGGTGCACAACTGCCAGGTCCGCCAGTCGTACCTGGACCGCCTGGAGGCGATGGACGTCGAGATCAACCGGATGCGCATCCAGGGCCGCTCCGAGCAGGAGATCGCCCGCGCCATGGTCCCCAAGCGCAACGAGGCGAAGGCCCTGGTCCGCAGCAAGATGAAGGTCAAGGACGTCCGCAAGCTGGAAGAGCGGAACAAGGCCCGCTACGGCAGCCCCCAGGGCCCGACGATCGAGTGGATGTACGCCCGCCACGGCGGCAACTGGAACGAGATCGTAGAGGCGAGCACCGACTCGAACGCCTTCTACGACATCACCTGCATCCCCTTCTACGACATTTGAGGTGCGCCCCTCCCGCGCCCCACGTGGATCGCGCACTGAAGACCCGAACGCCCCAGGCTCGCAGAGAAAGATGACCGCCAACCGCAACCCGCACGTGGACCGCGCGTTGAAGACCCGAGCCCTCGTGCCCGCAAACCGCAACCCCGCACGTGGGGGCGGAGCCCCCACACCGGGGGTTCCAGGGGGTCGCCCCCCTGGGCCAACATGACGAGGAGGAGCGGTCCGCGCCTTCCGCGGACACACTCCTCCCACCTCCGAGTGGAGCTATGGGGATTCGAACCCCAGACCTCCTCCATGCCATGGAGGCGCGCTACCAACTGCGCCATAGCCCCGTGCGGCTGCGTGGACTCTCATCCCGCAGCGCTCCGCCAGTGTATAGGAGATGGCGGCGGTACTCGAATCGGTTTGTCGCCGGTCAGGTGCCGTTCTCGGTGCGGTCGTCGCTCATGACGGGCTCGGGGAGGGTGCCGGCGTTGTGCTCGACGAGCCGCCATCCGCCGTCGCGCATCTCGCCGAGTACGGACCAGCAGCAGTTGGAGAGGCCGCCGAGGCGTTCCCAGAGGTCCTCGGGGAGGCCGAGGAGGTGGGACATGCCGAGGCGGAGGGCGGCGCCGTGGGAGGCGACGACGAGGACTCCGGTGGGCGGGAGGGTCTCGAGGGCGCGTTCGAGGGCGGTGCCGACGCGTTTGGCGACCTGGGCGCTGGTCTCGCCGCCGGGGGGCTGCCAGGCTGCGTGCGCGGCGGGGTAGCGCTCGCGGATCTCCTTGCCGGTGAGGCCCTCCCATTCGCCGCCGTCGCGCTCGACCAGGTCGCGGTCGTAGCGGATCTCCAGGCCGGTGATGTCGGCGAGCGCCTGGCCGGTGGCGGCGGCGCGCTGGAGGGGGGAGGCGAGGAGGGCGGTGGGGCTGAGCGCGGCGAGGAGCCGGGCGGCGCGCTGGGCCTGCTGGACGCCGGTCTCGTCCAGGGGGATGTCGGTCTTGCCCTGGAAGCGGTTCTCGACGTTCCAGGAGGTCTGGCCGTGGCGCCAGAGCACGACCCGGCGCTTGCCGGGGACGCGGTCACTCACTGGCGCTCCCGACGGTGCGGCGGCGCTGCGCCGAGTGGGCGTTGACGTCCTCGGGGAGGGCGATGAGGGGGCAGTCCTTCCAGAGCCGTTCGAGGGCGTAGAAGACGCGGTCCTCCTCGTGCTGGATGTGGACGATGACGTCGGCGTAGTCCAGCAGTACCCAGCGGCCGTCGCGCTCGCCTTCGCGGCGGACGGGCTTGGCGCCGGCCTCTTCGCGGAGCCGCCTCTCGATCTCGTCGACGATGGCGCGGACCTGGCGGTCGCTGGGGGCGGAGCAGAGCAGGAAGGCGTCGGTGATGACGAGCTGCTCGCTCACGTCGTAGGCAAGAATGTCGTCGGCCAGCTTGTCGGCCGCCGCTTCGGCGGCGGTGCGGACCAGCTGTACGGCCCTGTCGGTAGCGGTCACGATGCGCTCGCGATCCTCCCTGTAGGGGTCTGTTCCCGGTCCCAGCTTCTCACGGGCTCGGGGAGGCGGCCCCTGTTCGTGGTGTGCGGCCGCCGCGGTCCGGTGCGTCCCGCGCGTCCCTTCCCTTCCAGGGTATGACCCGAACGGCGTTCGGCCGACCGATTATCCGCGCAGGTCAGCCGGGGCGCGGTAGAGGGACCGCTTGTTGATGTACTGGACGATGCCGTCCGGGACCAGATACCAGATGGGCTCGCCCGCCCGGACCCGGTCACGGCATTCGGTCGAGGAGATCGACAGCGCGGGCACCTCCATCAGGCTGACCCGGCCGTTGGGGAGGCCGGGATCGGCCAGCCGGTGGCCGGGCCTGGTGCAGCCGATGAAGTGCGCGAGTTCGAACAGCTCGCCGGTGTCGTGCCAGGTCAGCATCTTGGAGAGGGCGTCGGCACCGGTGATGAAGAAGAACTCGGTGTCGGGGCCGTGCAGCTCGCGCATGTCGCGCAGGGTGTCCACGGTGTACGTGGGGCCGGGGCGGTCGATGTCGATCCGGCTGACCGAGAACCGCGGGTTGGACGCGGTGGCGATCACGGCCATGAGGTAGCGGTCCTCGGCGGCGGCGACCCGCCGCTCGCCCTTGTGCGAGGAGATCCCGGTGGGCACGAAGACCACCTCGTCCAGCGCGAAGACGTGCGCGACCTCGCTGGCGGCCACCAGGTGGCCGTGGTGGATCGGGTCGAACGTGCCGCCCATGATCCCCAGTCGCCGCTTTTGCGTCATGACGACGAGAATAGCCGCGGGGCGCAAGCGGCCTCCGCACCGCCCCCGGGGGTCGCCGCTAGCCGAGGCCGGGCAGTGGCGCGGGGCCGGACTCCCAGGTCACGACGCGGACGGCCTTGCCGATCTCGACGCGCGGCACGGTCCCGGCCGGCAGCACCCGGACGTCGGCGGTCAGGCCCAGCTCGGCCTGGACGGCCTGGACGAGCCGCGCGGCGGCCTCCTCCGCGCCCTCGCCCGCCGCCTCGCAGGCGACCAGGAGGCCCGTGTGCTCGGGCTTCCGGCGGTCCAGCACGAGCTGGTAGTGCGGCGCGACCAGGCCGGTGCCGAGCAGGACGCGCTCGACCTCGCTCGGGTAGACGTTGACGCCGCGGACGACGAGCATGTCGTCCACCCGGCCCATGATCTTGCTCATCCGGACGAGGGTGCGGCCGCAGTTGCACTCGCCGTGAGCGAGCGAGGCGAGGTCGCCGGTCCGGTACCGCAGCAGCGGCAGCGCCTGCTTGGTTGGGGTGCTGAACACCAGCTCGCCCGGCGCGCCCTCGGCGACCGGCTCGCCGGTGGCGGGGTCGACGGCCTCGACGATGAAGTGGTCCTCGTTGACGTGCAGGCCGTTCTGCTCCAGGCACTCGGTGGCCACGCCGGGACCGATGATCTCCGAGAGCCCGTAGATGTCCATCGCCTTGAGCGGCAGCGCGGCCTCGATCGCGGCGCGCAGCTCCTCCGACCAGGGCTCGGCGCCGAACACGCCGGCCTCCAGGGAGGACAGGTCGGCGCCGGCCTCCGCCGCGGCCTCGGCGAGCCGCAGCGCGTACGCGGGCGTGCAGGTCAGCACGTCGGGCCGCAGGTCGGCGATCATCCTGACCTGGCGCTCGGTCATCCCGCCCGACATCGGGACGACGGTGGCGCCCAGCGCGACGGCGCCCTGGTGGATGCCCATGCCGCCGGTGAACAGGCCGTACCCGTAGGCGTTGTGCACGGTGCTCAGCTCGGTCGCGCCCGCGCAGGCCAGGGAGCGGGCGCACATCGCCGCCCACAGGTCGAGGTCGGCCCTGGTGTAGCCGACGAGGGTGGGCCGGCCCCTGGTCCCGGTCGATCCGTGCACGGCGACGACCTGGTCCCGCGGTACGGCAAGCATGCCGAGCGGGTAGTGGTCCCAGAGGTCCTGCTTGGTGGTGAACGGCAGCCTGTGCAGCTCCGCGAGCGTGACGTCGGCGCCGCCCTTGACGCCGGCCTCGCGGAGCCGGCCCGCCTGGAGCCCGCCCGCCACCAGGAGCCGGTCGACCAGCCCCCACAGCCGGTGGCGCTGCAGCGCGGCCCGCTCGTCCCGCGACATCGCCTCGGCCTTCGGATCGAACATCTGCGCCTCCTCGCGCCCCCGCTGATCCCGGTTCTTCCCCGAACACGTGCACGGCAGGCCGGCCCGGCCGGAGCGGTGCGCGTTCCGGGGGGCGCGGACGCCCCCACTCTGCCGCACCCGCCCCGTCCCCGTACGAGGTATTCGCACCAAAGGGCCGTAATAGACCGGTACCTGACGCCAGGGAACCTTGCCCCCGGCCGGATCGTCGGACTTTCTGTGCCGGACTGGATCCGGGAGTATCTCTGTTGAGACAGCGCCACTTCGACCGAAGGGAGGGAGCGGCGATCGCGTTCGGCAGCGGAGCGGCCGGGTACAGCGCGCCGCGTACCCCATGACGACGAGCACACCGGACCGGGCACGCACGCGCTTCCCCGGCATCAGCTCGCGGGCCTACGAGCACCCGGCGGACCGTACGGCGCTGGTCGCCCTGCGCTCCCTCTCCGGCTTCGACGTGGTGCTCAAGCGCCTGTCGGGCCTGTTCAACGAGCGCGCCATCCGCCTCATGTTCCTGGGCGGCGCGGTACGGGTGGGCGAGGACCAGTTCCACCACCTGCACGACATGGTCCGCGACACCTGCTACATCCTGGACCTGCCCGAGGTCCCCGAGGTGTACGTCCGGCAGAACCCCACCCCGAACGCCATGGCGCTCGGCTCCGACCACCCGTTCATCGTGGTCAACACGGGCCTGCTGGACCTGCTGGACGACGAGGAGCTGCGGTTCGTCGTCGGGCACGAGGTCGGCCACATCCTGTCCGGCCACGCCGTCTACCAGACGATGATGCAGATCCTCATCCAGCTCGGCACCCGGCTGGCCTGGCTGCCGCTGGGCAACATCGCGATCTCGGCGATCATCATCGGGCTGCGCGAGTGGTTCCGGAAGGCCGAGCTGTCCTCGGACCGGGCCGGCCTCCTTGCCGGCCAGGATCTGGACGCGGCCAAGCGCACCATGATGAAGCTGGCCGGCGGCGTCCGGCTGCGCGAGATGAGCTCCGAGGCGTTCCTGGCGCAGGCCCGCGAGTACGACGCGGCCGGCGACGTCCGCGACGGGCTGCTGAAGTTCCTCAACCTGCTGCCGCAGAGCCACCCGTACGCGGTGATCCGGTTCGCCGAGATCGACCGCTGGGGCACCGGCCCCGAGTACGAGCGGATCCTGGCGGGGAACTACGAGCGCCGCGACGACGACGGCAACGCCAGCTTCACGCAGGAGGCGCGCAACGCCGCCAACTCCTACAAGGAGTCGTGGGAGCGCAGCGCCGACCCGTTCATCGGCAAGGTGCGGGACGTGGCCGAGGGGGCCGCGTCCGCGGCCGGTGGCCTGTTCGACAGGGTCACCCGGCGCGGGGACGGCGGCCCCACCAACGGCTCGTCCCGCTGATCCGCCGTTCCGGCGGGGGGGCGCCTCAGCCCCTGAGGTGCCCCTCGCCGGTGACGACGTACTTCGTCGAGGTCAGCTCCGGCAGCCCCATCGGGCCGCGGGCGTGCAGCTTCTGGGTGGAGATGCCGATCTCGGCGCCGAACCCGAACTCCTCCCCGTCGGTGAACCGCGTCGACGCGTTCACCATCACCGCGGCCGAGTCGACCAGCGCGACGAACCGCTTCGCCGCCTGCTGCGAGGTGGTCGCGATCGCCTCGGTGTGGCCCGACCCGTACGTGCGGATGTGCGCGACGGCGTCCTCCAGGGAGTCCACGACGCGGGCCGCGATGTCCATCGACAGGTACTCGGCGCGGTAGTCGTCCTCGGTGGCGGCCACGACGTCGTCGCCGTACGCGCGGACCCGCTCGTCGCCGTGCACGGTGACGCCCGCGCCGCGCAGCGCCTCCAGGGCCTTCGGGAGGAACGCGGGCGCGATGTCCGCGTGCACCAGGAACGTCTCGGCGGCGTTGCACACCGACGGCCGCTGCGTCTTGGCGTTGAGCAGGATCTCGACGGCCTGGTCCACGTCGGCGGCGGCGTCCACGTACACCGCGCAGTTGCCCACCCCGGTCTCGATCACCGGCACGGTGGACTCCTCCACCACCGAGTTGATCAGCGACGCGCCGCCGCGCGGGATCAGCACGTCCACCAGGCCGCGGGCGCGCATCAGGTGCTTGACCGACTCGCGGGTGGTGCCCGGGACGAGCTGGACGGCGTCCTGCGGCACGTCGGTGCCCGCGAGCGCGCCCTGCATGACGTTCACCAGCACCGAGTTGGACTCGTACGCCGAGGACGAGCCGCGCAGCATCGCCACGTTCCCGCTCTTGAGGCAGAGCGCGGCGGCGTCGACGGTGACGTTCGGGCGGCCCTCGTAGATGATCCCGACGACGCCGAGCGGGACGCGGATCTGGCGCAGGTCCAGGCCGTTCGGCAGGACGTTGCCGCGGACGGTCTCGCCGACCGGGTCGGGCAGCGCCGCGACCTTGCGGACGGCGTCGGCGATCGCGGCGATCCGCGCCTCCGACAGGCTCAGCCGGTCGATCATGTACTCGGAGGTGCCGGCCTCGCGGGCGCGCGCCACATCGCCCTCGTTGGCCTTGACGATCTCCGGCGCGGCGGCGACCAGCGCGTCGGCGATCGCGTGCAGGGCGGCGTCCTTGGCCGCCCTCGGCAGCGGCGCCAGCCCGGCCGCCGCGTCCCTGGCGCGGCCCGCCACCCGCAGGAACTCCTCGCGTTCCCGGTCCTGCTCGCCCATCACCGGCTCCTTCGTCAGTCGGTCGTCTGGATGGCTCGTGTGCTCGTGCAGATCAGTCGGCCGCGAGCACCACGAGATCGTCGCGGTGGATGATCTCGCGCTCGTATTCGGGTCCCAGCTCCCGGGCCAGCCACCGGGTGGAACGGCCCATCAGGTTGGGGATCTCGCCCGCGTCGTAGTTGACCAGGCCGCGCGCCACCACCCGGCCGTCGGCGCCGCACAGGTCGACGGGGTCGCCGGCCGCGAAGTCGCCCTGGACGCCGGTGACGCCGGCGGGCAGCAGCGACTTGTGCCGCTTCACGACCGCGTCCACCGCGCCCTGGTCGAGCGTCACCCGGCCCTGGCCGGTGGTCGCGTGCGCGAGCCACAGGTGCCGCGTGGAGCGCCGCCGCCCGTCCCCCGGGTGGAAGTACGTGCCCACCGCGTCGCCGGCGAGCGCGTGCGCGGCCGAGGCGGCGTCGGTCAGCACCACCGGGATCCCGGCGATCCGGGCCGCCTCCACCTTGGTGATCATGCCGCCGGTGCCGACCCGGCCGGACCCGCCCAGCTCCACGCCCGCCAGGTCGGCCGGCCCGCGCACGTCGGCGATCCGGCGGGACCCCGGCCGGCTCGGGTCGCCGGTGTAGAGCGCGTCCACGTCCGACAGCAGGACCAGCGCGTCCGCCCTGGTCAGATGGGCGACCAGCGCGGCCAGCCGGTCGTTGTCGCCGAACCTGATCTCGTCGGTGGCGACGGTGTCGTTCTCGTTCACGATCGGCACGATGCCGAGGTGGAGCAGCTGGCCCAGCGCCCGGGAGGCGTTGCGGTGGTGCACCCGGCGGATCATGTCGTCGGCGGTGAGCAGCACCTGGCCCACGGTGAAGCCGTACCGGGCGAACGAGGACGTGTAGCGCGCGACCAGCAGTCCCTGGCCGACGCTGGCGGCGGCCTGCTGGGTGGCGAGGTCGTTCGGGCGGCGGCTCAGCCCCAGGGGGCCGAGGCCGGCCGCGATCGCGCCGGACGACACGAACACGATCTCGGTGCCCGCCCGGCGGCGCGCGGCCAGCACGTCCACCAGCGCGTCGATCCGGTCGGCGTCGATCGTGCCCTGCCGGGTGGTGAGCGAGGACGAGCCCGCCTTGACCACGATCCGGCGCGCGGCGGCGATCTCCGGCCGCGGGGCCGGAGCCAGGGGCGCGGCGGTCACGGTCCGGGTCGCCTGCTCGGCTGCCTGCTCGGCGCTCATGCTCACTCTCGTGTCCTGGGGGTCCTGCGGTCGGTGGCCGGGTGGGTGATCGCTCAGCGGTGGCCGAGGCGGCGGTCGGTGCCGCGCGGGCCCGGGGCGGCCTCGCCCGCGATCAGCTCCGGCTCCCAGTCGAACACGATCGACTCCTCATGGGTGCCGATCATGACGGTGGCGCCGGCGGACGCGCCCGCCTCGGCCAGCGCCTCCTCCACGCCCAGCCGGGCCAGGCGGTCGGCCAGATAGCCCACCGCCTCCTCGTTGGAGAAGTCGGTCTGGCGCAGCCAGCGCACCGGCTTGTCGCCCGTGATCAGGTACGTGTTCTCGCCCGCGGGCCGTACCTCGAAGTCGGCCTTGCCGCCGACCGGCTCCGGCCGGATGACCAGCCGCGTCGGCTCGGGCGCGGGCAGGGAGGCGCGGAACTCGGTGACCATCTCGGCCATCGCGAACGACAGCTCGCGCAGCCCCTCGTGGGTGGCGGCCGACACCTCGAACACGCGCAGCCCGCGCGCCTCGAACTCGGGCCGCACCAGGTCGGCGAGGTCGCGGGCGTCCGGGACGTCCACCTTGTTCAGGACGACGATCCGCGGCCGGTCCGACAGCGGCCGGTCGCCGAGGACCCGGTCGTACGCCTGGAGCTCCCGCTCGATCACCTCGAAGTCGCTGACCGGGTCGCGGCCCGGCTCCGGCGTGGCGCAGTCCAGCACGTGCGCGAGCGTCGAGGACCGCTCGATGTGCCGCAGGAACTCCAGCCCCAGGCCGCGGCCCTCGCTGGCGCCCTCGATCAGGCCCGGCACGTCCGCGACGGTGAACGTGGTGTCGCCCGCGCTGACCACCCCGAGGTTGGGGATCAGCGTGGTGAACGGATAGTCGGCGATCTTGGGCTTGGCCGCGGACAGCGCGGCGATCAGCGACGACTTGCCCGCGCTCGGGAAGCCCACCAGCGCCACGTCCGCGACGCTCTTGAGCTCCAGCACCACGTCGCCCGCGTCGCCCGGCTCGCCCAGCAGCGCGAACCCGGGCGCCTTGCGCTTGGCGGTGGCCAGCGCGGCGTTGCCGAGCCCGCCCTTGCCGCCCTGCGCGACCACGAACCGGGTGCCCTCCCCGACCAGGTCGGCCAGGACCTCCCCGGCGGTGTTCTTGACGACCGTCCCGTCCGGGACGGGCAGCACGACGTCGGCGCCGTCGGCGCCGGTGCGATGCCCGCCCTGGCCCGGCTTGCCGTTCCCCGCCTTGCGGTGCGGGCGGCGGTGGTAGTCCAGCAGGCTCGCGGCGTTGGAGTCGACCTCCAGCACCACGTTCCCGCCGCGGCCGCCGTTGGCGCCGTCCGGGCCGCCCAGCGGCTTGAACTTCTCCCGGTGGACCGAGGCGCAGCCGTTCCCGCCGCTGCCTGCGGCGACGTGCAGCACCACCCGGTCCACGAACTGCGCACCGGATCCGGCTCCTGCGGCCACGGTCACTCCCCACGCTTGTAGAACAGAGAACAGGGGCGGACCAGAAGAGGTCCGCCCCTGTGAAAACGTCTTCCGAAGGCGGATTACTCCGCCGGCGGGACGATGCTGACCGCGTTGCGGCCGCGGTAGCGGCCGAACTCGACCGTGCCCGCGGTGAGCGCGAACAGCGTGTCGTCGCCACCGCGGCCCACGTTCAGGCCCGGGTGGAAGTGGGTGCCGCGCTGCCGGACGATGATCTCGCCGGCGTTGACGAGCTGGCCGCCGAAGCGCTTGACACCCAGGCGCTTGGCGTTGGAGTCGCGGCCGTTACGGCTGGACGACGCGCCCTTCTTGTGTGCCATTTTCTACGCTCCCTACTTCCCGGACTTGATACCGGTGATCTTGACCTCGGTGTACGGCTGGCGGTGACCCATCCGCCGCTTGTACCCGGTCTTGTTCCGGTAGTGCATGATGTTGATCTTCGGACCCTTGACGGCGCCGAGGATCTCGGCCGTCACCTGGTACTTGGCGAGCTCGGCCGCGGAGCTGACGACGTCGTCGCCGTCCACGACGAGAAGGGCCGGGAACGTGACCGTCGAACCGGCCTCGCCCGCCAGCTTGTCGACGGTGAGCACGTCGTCGACGGCCACCTTCTCCTGCCTGCCGCCTGCGCGGACAATCGCGTACACCGCGGAAACCCTTCGTCTGCGCGCGCTTCCGGACTGAACCGGTCCCGCGCGTGGTCTTCACCAGCCCCCGGGCGGGGGCCTACCCCCGGCCGGGGCCGAGGGCGGCACACCGGGCCGTACGGCCCGGCGCTCTCTGCTTGGTCTCGCCTTCTCCGCCGGATCGGCGAGGAACGCACCTGAGGCGGTGCATGTCGAGATGGCGTGCCTGCACACGCCAGAGGACAAGGTTACCGGACGTCCGGACCGGAACGCGAACCCCGCTCCGCGTACCGGACGCCCGGCCCCTCGATCATTCGTTCAGCCGGTCGTTCGTTCGGCGGTCACTCGGTGGCCTCGGCCGCGGCCTCCGCCTTGGCCCGGGGACGGCGGGTGCGGCGCCGGCGCCCGTTGCTCGCGGCGGCGGCGTCATCGGCGTCGCCGGCGTCGCCGCCGGTGTCGTCGTCAGCGGCGGCGTCGGTGGCGGCATCGGACGTGTCGAGCGGCTCGACCGGCTCCGACTCCAGCGTCGCCGGGCCGGTCCCGGCGTTCTCGGCGGCGGCCTCGGCGGCCTCCACCGCGGCCTGCGGCTCGGCCTCCTCGGTCGCCGGCGGCACGGCGGGGGCCTCGTCCGGGTCCTCCGGCGGCGGGCCGGCCGGGCGCTTCGCCGGCTTGGTCGCGCGCGGCTTCACCGCCTCCTTGACCGGCTCGGCCTTGGCCGGCCGCTCCGCCGGGGCGGGCTCCTCGTTCACCGGGGGCCGCTTCGCGGACTCCTGGCTCGCGAGCTTCTCCTCGACCGCCTTCTCCACCTCGCCCTTGCGCTTGCGGCGGCGGCTGCCCTGCGCCCCCTGGGCGCCCTTGTCGGCCTTCGGCTCGACCGGCGTCATGTGGACGTGGATGCCGCGCCCGTTGCAGGACTCGCAGGTCTCCGAGAACGCCTCCAGCAGGCCCTGGCCGACCCGCTTGCGGGTCATCTGGACCAGCCCCAGCGAGGTCACCTCGGCCACCTGGTGCTTGGTACGGTCCCGCGACAGGCACTCCACCAGCCGGCGCAGCACCAGGTCACGGTTGCTCTCCAGCACCATGTCGATGAAGTCGATCACCACGATGCCGCCGATGTCGCGCAGCCGCAGCTGCCGCACGATCTCCTCGGCCGCCTCCAGGTTGTTGCGGGTGACGGTCTCCTCCAGGTTGCCGCCCTGCCCGGTGAACTTCCCGGTGTTGACGTCGATGACCGTCATCGCCTCGGTCTTGTCGATCACCAGCGAGCCGCCGCTGGGCAGCCAGACCTTGCGGTCCAGCGCCTTGGCGATCTGCTCGTCGATCCGGTACGACGACAGCACGTCCTGGCCGTCGGTCCAGCGCTCCACCCGGTCCTTCAGGTGCGGCGCCACGTACTCCACGTACTCCGAGACCGTGTCCCACGCCTCCTGGCCGGACACGACCAGCTTGCTGAAGTCCTCGTTGAAGATGTCGCGGACGACCCGGATGGTCAGGTCGGGCTCGCCGTACAGCAGCGACGGCGCCGACGCGTTCTTGACCTGCTTCTGGATGTTGTCCCACTGGGCCGCCAGCCGCGACACGTCGCGCGCCAGCTCCTCCTCCGTGGCGCCCTCCGCCGCGGTACGCACGATCACGCCCGCGTTGCCGGGCATCACGCGCTTGAGGATCTGCTTGAGGCGGCTGCGCTCCTTGTCGGGCAGCTTCCGGCTGATGCCGGTCATCGAGCCGTCCGGCACGTACACCAGGTAGCGGCCCGGCAGGGAGATCTGGCTGGTCAGCCGGGCGCCCTTGTGGCCCACCGGGTCCTTGGTGACCTGCACCAGCACCGACTGGCCGGACTTCAGCGCCGACTCGATCCGGCGCGGCTGGCCCTCCAGGCCGGCGACGTCCCAGTTGACCTCGCCCGCGTACAGGACGGCGTTGCGGCCCTTGCCGATGTCGACGAACGCCGCCTCCATGGAGGGCAGCACGTTCTGGACCTTGCCGAGGTAGACGTTGCCCACGTACGACTGGTGGGTCGCGCGGTTGACGTAGTGCTCGACCAGCACGTCGTCCTCGAGCACGGCGATCTGGGTGCGCTCGCCCTCCTGGCGGACGACCATCACGCGCTCGACCGACTCGCGGCGGGCCAGGAACTCCGCCTCGGTGATCACCGGCGGCCGGCGGCGGCCCTGCTCGCGGCCCTCGCGGCGGCGCTGCTTCTTGGCCTCCAGCCGGGTCGAGCCCCGGACGGACTGGACCTCGTCCACGGCGTCGCGGGTCTCGCGGACGTGCACGACGGTGTTCGGCGGGTCGTCCGAACCGGTGCCCTCGCCGTCCCCGGCGCCCGAGCGGCGCCGGCGGCGCCTGCGGCGGCGGCTGCCGCCCCCGGCGTCCTCGCCCTCGCCCTCGTCGGCGCTCTCGGCCTCGGCCTCGGGCTCCTCCTTGGCGGCCGCCTTGCCCTTGCCCTTGCCGCCCTTGTCCCTGTCGGCCTTCTCCGCCTTGTCGGCCTTCTCCGGCCTGTCGGCCTGCTGGGCCTTCTCGGGCTCGTCGGCCTCGCCGTCCTCGGCGGTCTCGTCGCCCTCCTCGCGCCCGCCGCGTCCCCGGCCGCGGCCGCCGCGGCGGCGGCGCCGGCGCGAGGGGCGGTCGCCGGACTCGTCGTCCTCGTCGCGCTCCTCGTCCCGCTCGGCCGCGGCCTCCTCGGCCTCTTCGGCCTGCTGGGCCTTCTTGACCTCGTCCTTGGGGTGCGACGGCGTCTGCGCCGCGGGCTCGGGCGCCTGGAACACCACCATCGGCGGCTGGAACGTCACGCCCGGCACGGCCGCGGCCACCGGCTCGGTCTCCGGCGCGGGCTCGCCCGCCGGGGCCTCCGGAACGGGCGGTACGGCGGCGGCACGGCGGCGGCGGGCCGGCTTCTCCGCGGCCCCGGCGGACTCGGCGGACTCGGCGGACTCGGCCTCGGTCCCGGCGGGCGCCGCCGCGCGGCCACGCGTCCGGGTCCGCTTCCTGCCGGTCCCCTCGTCCTCGCCCTCGGCGGTCTCGGCCGGGGCCTCGCCCTCGTCGGCGGCCTTGGCCCGGCGGCGGCTCGTCCCCCGGCCGGCGGCCTTGCGCGCGCCCTCCTCGGCGGCCTCGCCCTCGGCGGCCTGCTCGCCCCCGGCCGCGGCGGCCTCCTGGCCGGCGTCGGCGCCGGTGTCCTCGGCGGCGGTACGCCGCGTGCGCCTGCGCGTGGTGGTCTTCTCACCGGCGTCGGTGGCGGCGGCCCGCCTGGTACGCCGCCGCCCGCTGCCCTGCTCGGCGGCCTCCGCGGCCCCCTGCTGGTCAACGGCGTCCGTGGCGTCCACGGCGTCCTGGCCACCGGCGTCACTCGCCGCGCCCTGCTGGTCCACGACCCCTGCCGTCTCAGCGGCACCCGGCCGTCCAGCGGCATCCGCGGCGCTCGTCTCGGCGGCGGCCTGCGCGCTGCCCTGCTGGTCCACGACATCCGCCGCACCCGGCTCAGCGGCCGCAGCGTCCTGCTCGTCAGCGGCGTCAGCCTCCGCGGCGGGCACGTCAGTGGCAGCGGCGGCGCCCGACCCTCCGGCGGCGCCCTGCCGACCGGCGGCGGACGCGTCCGTCTCAGGGGCGGCGGCCTCCGTGGCGGCGGTGCCGCCCGGCCCTCCGGCGGCGGACGCGCCCGGCTCAGAGGCGGCGGCAGTGGTGGTCTGCTCGTCTGTGGCGGCGGGCTCGGCCTCCGCGGTGGTGGGCTCTTCGTCCTCGTCGGCGGGCTCCTCCGCCGCGGGCGGGGCCGGGGCCGGGGTGTCGTCGATCTCGGGCGGTGGGCCCGCGGGGCGGCTGGCGCGGCGGCGCGCGGGAGCCGTGGTGGTGCCGTCCTGATCGTTATCGGTGGCCGATTCGGCTTCGTTCTCAAGCATGCGGGCAATCTCCCGTCAGGCTCCCGGGCGCGACCCCGTTCCGCCGTTCGGGGCGGGACGGTGCGGTGCGCCGCACGGGAACTCTCCGTCAGTCGTCGGTGCCGTCGCGGCAAAGCCACGGTCGTGGCCCTGCCGTGACGACGAAGTCGTCGGGGGCGCGCCCGTCGTCCCCTGGGAACCGGTTCCGTGTCGCCACGGCTTCGGCTCTACGAACGGGCGCCGGCGACATCCGTGCCCGCGGCCGGCAGCGCAGCGCCGCGCGCCGTCACGGCTTCGTCGCCGGACGGCCGTTCGGCCACCCGACCGGAGGAAAAGTCCCGGTCGGGCTCGAGCGGATCCGTGAGCTCACCGGTGTCCGCGTCGAGGGGCCCCTGCGCCAGCCTGGTCACCAGTGGCGGTGACGGCGGCGCGAGGTCGGCGACCTGGCGCAGTCCGGTGAGGATGTCGTCGGGTCGCACGGCAGGTGTTGTATGCCGTACAACCATTCGAAGTATTGCACAAGGGGCATCCGCCGATCCCTCGGCGCGCCGGTCGGCCTCCACGCGGAGGCTGCCGACGGCGGCGCGCACGTCGAAGCGGCGGCGTCCCTTCTTGGTGAGGCGTTCCACCTCGATCACGCTCGCGTCCAGGAACGCGGCCACGGCCCCGGCGGCGTCGGTCTCAGGGACGCCGTCCAGCCGTATCCGCCACTCGGACGCCGCGAGCCGATCCGCCAGCGCGCTGGTCTTGGCCTGGCCGGCGGCGACGACATCCACGATGTCGAGCCCGGCCGGCAGCGCGGCGTCGAGGTCGGCACGGACCCGCTCAGGGTCGCGGGTCTCGGTGAGCGCGATCTCCAGGTACTCGGCCTCGCTCGCCACCCCGGTCGCCGCCGCACCCGCGTACGAGATCTTCGGGTGCGGAGTGAATCCTGCGCTGAACGCGACGGGAATCCCGGCGCGCCGGACGGCGCGTTCCACGGCCCGGGAAATGTCGCGGTGGCTCGTGAACCGCAGCCTGCCGCGCTTGGCATAGCGAACGCGGAGGCGCTGGATCACGGGGGCCGGCGCGGGACCCTCCGGCATGGGAGCCAGGGCTCTAGTCCTTCCTACTCGTGCCGAGTCGAAAACGTCTCCCTATAGAGTACGGGGCGCCCGAAGCGACCGCGCCCGGCGAGGGGGCGGTGACGCTCCGGACGCCCCGTTCCGACCTGGCTAAACGACCGACAGGGGCAGGAGTTTCTTGCCCGTGGGGCCGATCTGGATCTCGGTGCCCATGGTGGGGCAGACGCCGCAGTCGTAGCAGGGCGTCCAGCGGCAGTCCTCGACCTCGGTCCCGTCGACGGCGTCCTGCCAGTCCTGCCACAGCCACTCGCGGTCGAGGCCGGCGTCGAGGTGGTCCCAGGGCAGGACCTCGACCTCGTCGCGCTCGCGGACGGTGTACCAGGCGAGGTCGACCGGCTCGGCGTCGAGGGCCTTGTCGGCGCAGGCCGTCCAGCGGTCGAAGGAGAAGTGCTCGCTCCAGCCGTCGAAGCGGCCGCCGTCCTCCCACACCGCGCGGATGATCTTGCCGACCCGGCGGTCGCCGCGGGAGAGGAGGCCCTCGACGATCGAGGGCTGGCCGTCGTGGTAGCGCAGGCCGATCGCGCGGCCGTACTCCTTGTCGGAGCGCAGGGCGTCCTTGAGGGCGCGCAGGCGGCGGTCGACGGTCTCGTGGTCGCACTGGGCGGCCCACTGGAACGGGGTGTGCGGCTTGGGCACGAAGCCGCCGATGGAGACCGTGCAGCGGATGTCCTTGCGCCCGGTGGCCTCCCGGCCGGCCTGGATGACGCGCTTGGCCATCCCGGCGATGGCGAGGACGTCCTCGTCCTCCTCGGTGGGCAGGCCGCACATGAAGTACAGCTTGACCTGGCGCCAGCCGTTCTCGTACGCGGTGGTCACGGTGCGGATCAGGTCGTCCTCGGTGACCATCTTGTTGATCACCTTGCGCATCCGCTCGGAGCCGCCCTCGGGCGCGAACGTCAGCCCGGAGCGCCGCCCGCCGCGGGAGAACTCGTTGGCGAGGGTGATGTTGAACGCGTCGACCCGGGTGGACGGCAGCGACAGCGACGTGTTGGTGCCCTCGTAGCGGTCGCCCAGGCCCTTGGCGACGTCGGCGATCTCGCTGTGGTCGGCGCTGGAGAGGCTGAGCAGCCCGACCTCCTGGAAGCCCGACTCCTTGAGGCCGGTGTCGACCATCTCGCCGATGGTGGTGATCGACCGCTCCCGCACCGGCCGGGTGATCATGCCGGCCTGGCAGAACCGGCAGCCGCGGGTGCAGCCGCGGAAGATCTCCACGCTGAACCGCTCGTGGACGGTCTCGGCCAGCGGGACCAGGGGCTTCTTCGGGTACGGCCACTGGTCGAGGTCCATGACGGTGTGCTTGTCGACCCGCCACGGCACGCCGGGCCGGTTGGGCGCGACGCGCTGGATGCGGCCGTCGGGCAGGTAGGTCACGTCGTAGAACTTGGGCACGTACACGCCGCCGGACGCCGCGAGCCGCGCGAGCAGCCCGTCGCGGCCCTCGGGCCACCCCTCGGCCTTCCACTCCCGGATCACCTCGGTGATCGCCAGCGCGATCTCCTCGCCGTCGCCGAGCACGGCGGCGTCCAGGAAGTCGGCGATCGGCTCGGGGTTGAACGCGGCGTGCCCGCCCGCCAGCACGATCGGGTGCTCCTCGCCGCGGTCGGCGGCCTCCAGCGGGATGCCCGCGAGGTCCAGCGCGGTGAGCAGGTTGGTGTAGCCGAGCTCGGTGGAGAACGACACGCCCAGGACGTCGAACGCCCCGACCGGGCGGTGCGCGTCCACGGTGAACTGCGGGATGCCGTGCTCCCGCATGATCGCCTCAAGGTCGGGCCACACGCTGTAGGTGCGTTCGGCGAGGACGCCGTCGCGCTCGTTCAGGATCTCGTAAAGGATCTGGACGCCCTGGTTGGGCAGGCCGACCTCGTAGGCGTCCGGGTACATCAGGGCCCACCGGACGTCGGCCTCGTCCCAGTCCTTGATCTGGGAGTTCAGCTCGCCGCCGACGTACTGAATCGGCTTCTGCACGCGCGGGAGCAGCGGCTCCAGTCGCGGGAAGATCGACTCGACAGGCATGCAAGGTCCTCCGATGGCATGGACGCGGGATGAGTCATCCAGCCTACCGCCGGGCGCGAGCGCGCCCGATCGGTCAGTCGAAGGGGCGTCGCCTCAGGTGGACGGCCTGGAGCAGCCCCAGCGCGATCATGTTGGCGAACGTCGCGGACCCGCCGTACGACACGAACGGCAGCGGCAGCCCGGTGATCGGCATGATCCCCAGCGTCATCCCGATGTTCTCGAACGCCTGGAACGCCATCCAGCACACGATCCCGGACGCGACGAGGGTGCCGAACAGGTCGGCGGCCTGGGTGGCGATCCGCAGCCCGCGCCACATCACGACGCCGAGCAGCAGGACGATCACCGCGGCGCCGAGGAACCCCAGCTCCTCCCCGGCGACGGTGAAGATGAAGTCGGTCTGCTGCTCGGGGACGAAGTGGCCGCCGGTCTGCTCGCCGTTGAACAGGCCCTTGCCGGTCACCCCGCCCGAGCCGACCGCGATCCGGGCCTGCTGGGCGTTGTAGCCGGCGCCGCGCGGGTCGGCGGACGGGTCCATGAACGCGGTGAACCGGGCGATCTGGTACGGCTTGAGCAGCCCGAAGAACCAGACCGCGAACGCCGCGAGCAGCCCGCCGCCGACGAGGCCGCCCAGCCAGCGCTTGCGCGCGCCGGAGACGGCGAGCATGCCGAGCACGACGGCGATGAACACCAGCGTGGTGCCGAGGTCGGGCTGGAGCATGATCAGTACGGCCGGGAAGCCGGCCAGCACCAGCGCCAGCAGCATGTCCTTGTCGCCGGGGCCGACCTCGCCGTCCCGCGGCTCGCCGAGGATCATCGCCAGCAGCACGACCAGGCCGACCTTGGCGAACTCCGACGGCTGGAGCTGGAACCCGCCGCCGATCACGATCCACGAGTGCGAGCCGTTGATCGTGTCGCCGAGCGGGGTGAGCACCGCGACCAGGCCGGCGCAGGCCAGGCCGTACAGGATGGGCGCGTACGCGCGGAGCAGCCGGTAGTCGAGCACGGCGACCAGGCCGCCGACGGCGAACGCCAGCGCGAGGTTGAGCAGGTGCCGCTTGAGGAAGCCCTCGGGGTCCTTGCCCTGCTCGGTGAGCAGCTGCCAGGTGGCCGAGCGGACCAGCAGCGCGCCGATCACCGACAGCGCCAGCACGGTCAGCACCAGCACCCAGTCGAGCCGGGCGAGCACCGCCACGAGGCGCTGCCGCCGGCTGTGGTCGCCGTAGCCGCCGAGCGAGCCGACCCCGGCCCCCGCGTCGCCCCCCAGGATCATGGCGCGGTGCCCTCCCGCCGGGCCTGCGGCAGCTGGGGCAGCTCCGCGGGCAGCCTGCCGTCCTTGAGCGCGGGCTCCTTGCCCTTGGCGCCGTACATGGCCTCGTAGATCGCGCGGACGGCGGGCGCGGCGGTGGAGGCGCCGGTGCCGCCCTGGGAGACCATCGCGACCACGGCGTACCGCGGCTTGTCGGCCGGGGCGTACGAGGCGAACCAGGAGGTGTCGCCCTTGCCCCAGACCTCCGCGGTGCCGGTCTTGCCGGCCACCGTGACGCGCTTGAAGTCGAAGCCGTTGAACGCGCCGCCGGCCGTGCCCTTCTTGGGCACCTCGGCGAGGGCGTCGCGCATGTACTTGAGGACCTTGCCGTCGACCGGCAGCTTCTTCGGCTCGGGCGGCTGGATGCGCCGGGCCACGCTGCCGTCCGGGTTCATCACCGCGAGGCCGACGCGCGGGACGACGAGCTTCCCGCCGTTGGCCAGCGCCGCGTACGCCCGGGTGAGCTGGAGCGGCGTGACCAGGATGTCGCCCTGGCCGACCGAGAAGTTGGCCGCGTCGCCGGCGCGCCACACGTAGCCCTCGGCGCAGTTCTCGGCGGCGACGGCCTTGAGGTAGGCGGCGCGCGCGGGATCGGTCTTGGCGACCTCCGGGTAGCCCTGCTTGGCGCCCTTGCAGTCGGCCTTCTTGGTGGCGTTCCAGTAATCGCGCTTCCAGCCCCGGTCGGGGATCCGGCCGGGCGTCTCGCTGGGCAGGTCGATGCCGCTGCGGGCGCCGAAGCCCCAGTGCCGGGCCATCTCGACCATCGGGTCCTTGGGGTTCTTCCGCGGCTTCATGCCGCCGTCGCGCTGCCACTGCTCGTACGCGAACTTGTAGTAGATCGTGTCGCAGGAGACGACCAGCGCCTTGTGCAGGTCGACGGGCCCGTGCGCGGTGCTCTCGAAGTTGGTGAACGCGCGGCTGCCGACGTTGTACGAGCCCGGGCAGGGATAGATCCCGTTCAGGTCGTAGCCGTCGGCCACCGCCGCCGCGGTCGAGGAGATCTTGAACGTGGAGCCGGGCGCGAACTGCCCGGCGATGGCCCGCGAGATCAGCGGCTCGCCGCGCTTCTTGCCGAGCAGCGCGTCGTAGTCGTCCTGGGAGATCCCGCCGGTCCAGATGGACGGGTCGTAGGTGGGGCGGCTGGCCATCGCCACGATCCGCCCGGTGCCGACCTCCATCACGACCGCGGCCGCGGCGTCGGCCTTCTCGCCCTGCTGCCGGGCCGACTTCATCGCGTCGTCCAGCGCCTTCTCGGCGGCGCCCTGGATCTTGGCGTCGATGCTGGTGACCAGCGTGCCGCCGGGGACGGCCTGCTGCTCGGACTTGGTGCCGGTGACGCGCCCCTGGCTGTCGACCAGGACGCGCCGCAGCCCGGGCTCGCCGCGCAGGTCGGTGTCGTACATCGCCTCCAGGCCGTCCCGGCCGACCAGGTCGACGCCGCTGTAGCCGGTGACCCGGATGCCCTTGCGCTTGTCGACCTCCTCCTGCGTGATCGGCTGGAGGTAGCCGAGCGCCTGGACGGCCGCGGCGCCCTCCGGCCTGGGGTACTCGCGGATGGCCTGGACCGCCGCGGTCACGCCGGGGAACTCCTCCTGCCGCTCCATGATCTGCAGGGCGCGCTTGGGGTCGACCCGGTCGTCCACCGGGATCGGCTGGTACGGGGAGCCGGGCCAGCAGGGCCGCTTGATGCCGGGCCCGCACAGCCGGATCCGCTTGGCCAGCTCGTCGTAGGACGTGCCGAGGACGCCGGCCAGCCGGGTCAGCACGCCCCGGCCGCGGTCCTCCTGCCGCGACAGCGTGGTCCGGTCGACCGACACCACCAGCGCGCTGCGGTTGCGGACCAGCGCCCGGCCGGAGCTGTCGAGGATGGAGCCGCGGACGGCCGGGACGACGATGTCGCGGGTGCGGTTCTGCGCCGCGATCTGCCGGTAGTGCTCGCCGTCCAGGACCTGCATGGTCCACAGCCGGCCCATCAGGACCAGCATCAGCGCGCCGACGAGGACGTACAGGACGACGAGCCGGAAATGGGTGCGCGGGTTCACAGGCCCGGCCCCCGCCCCGACATCGCGCGGTAGCGGGCCGCCGGGACCGACAGCCCGTCGCGCGCCCGCTCGGCGCGCTCCTGGCGTCCGGTGACCTTGAGGACCGACCAGACCACGAAGGGGCTGGCGATGACGTCGTACACGACCTGGAGCGGCACCATCCGGGACACCAGGTCCCAGCTGGATCTCGGATCGCCGAGCATCATGCCGGTCAGCGCGTACAGGATCGTCCCGGCCAGCGCGCCGGCGGCGACCGCCAGGAACGGCACCAGCGTCTGCCGGTCCATCTCGGCGGCGGCCAGCCCGCAGACGGCGCCGATCAGGCAGTAGACCAGCGCGTAGCGGCCGATGGTGTGGTCGGCGGGCGGGATGATGTCGGCGGCCAGCCCGGCGGCGAACCCGGCGACCATCCCGGTCAGCGAGCCCGACACCAGCGCCAGCGCGACCACGGCCAGCAGCACCAGGTCGGGCGTGATCTGGCCGGGCAGCGGCAGCCGGTTGGCCACCGACACCTGCAGGATGAGCGCCACCACGAGAACGGCTCCCGTGACGAGGTTGCGGCCTGCCGGCGACGTCTCCGGTGCGGTCAGCACGTCATTCCCCCGAGGTCGGCTGGGCGGTGGTCGGGCGCGGTTCCCGGCTCGACCGGCCGCGCGGCCGGTCGCCGGACTCGTCGCCGGGTTCCCCGGACGGCTTCGCGGTGGGGGTGGGCGTCGCCGTCGGGCTGGGCTTGGGCCTGGGCGGCAGTACGGCGTCGCGCGGGTCGGCCTTGGGCGGCGCCACCACGACGGCGACCACGTCCAGGGTGGTGAACCGGGTGAACGGGCGGATGTACGCCATCCGGGTGAGGCCGCCCGCCGGGGCGTCAATGCGCTCGACGACGCCGATCGGGACGCCCGGGACGTACGGCCGCTCCCCCTGCGACCCCAGGGTGACGAGCCGCTGGCCCACCTTCATCGGGGCGTGCGCGTTGAGGAGCTGGAACTTCAGCGGGGTCGCGCCGCCGCCGCCGAAGCCGCGGCGGCCGGTGCCCTGGAGGATCCCGATCTCCTTGGAGTCCTCCAGCCGGCTGCCGACCGAGGACGTCACGTCGGTGGCCAGCAGCACGGTCGCGGTGGCGGGGCCGACCCGGGTGACGCGGCCGACGAGCCCGTCGGCGCTCATCACCGTCATGTCGGGCTTGACGCCGCTGCGGCTGCCGACGTCCAGCGTCACGGTGTCCTCGAAGCCCTGGCCCGCGGAGATCACCTGCGCGGCCACGATCTTGTAGCCGCCGATCCCGGCGGTGCCGAGCAGCCGGTCCAGCTGCGCCGACCTGGCCTGGTCGAGGCCGCGCGCCCGCAGCTGCTCGCGGAGGCGCTGGTTCTCGCGTTCGAGCCGGTCCGCGCGGCGGCGCTGGTCCGGCGCGTCGGTCACCGCGTCGAACGTGTTGCCGATCGGCCGCACCACGGCCGCCGACACCCGTTCGACCGGGCCGAAGATCGTCGCGCCCAGGCCGCGCAGTCCGCGCAGCGGGGAGTCGTCCCCGCCCCGGTAGTCGACCGTGATCAGCGTCAGCGCGACGGCGAGCAGCACGCCGAACACCACGCGGGTCCGCCGGGTGTCCTTCACCCACCGACCTCCCGATTCGTCGTCTGTGGGTGGGGGGTCAGTGTCCCCTCCGGGGGCGGTCCCCCGTGCCCCCAGAAAGGCTTCGCCTACCCGTCAATGCCTCGGCTCCGGAACGAGCACCTGCCGCAACGACTCGAAGTCCTCGACGCACTTGCCGGTGCCGAGCACGACCGAGTCGAGCGGGTTGTCGACGAGGTGGATCGGCATCCCGGTCTCCTCGCGGAGCCGCTCGTCGAGGTTCTTGAGGAGCGCGCCGCCGCCGGTGAGGGCGATGCCGCGGTCCATGATGTCGCCCGACAGCTCGGGCGGGCACTTGTCGAGGGTGGTCTTGACCGCGTCCACGATCGCGTTGACCGGCTCCTCGATCGCCCGCCGGACCTCCTCGGCGGAGATCACGACCGTCTTGGGCAGGCCGCTGACCAGGTCGCGGCCGCGGATCTCGGCGTGCGGCTCCTCGTCCCCGGCCGGGAACGCCGAGCCGATCGCCATCTTGATCTCCTCGGCGGTGCGCTCCCCGAGCATCAGGGAGTACTCCTTCTTGGAGAACGAGATGACCGCCTGGTCGAGCTCGTCGCCGCCGACCCGTACCGACTGGCTGGTCACGATGCCGCCCAGCGAGATGATCGCGACCTCGGTGGTGCCGCCGCCGATGTCGACGACCATGTTGCCGGTCGGCTCGTACACCGGGAGCCCGGCGCCGATCGCGGCGGCCATCGGCTCCTCGATGATGTAGACCCGGCGGGCGCCGGCCTGGTAGCCGGCCTCCTTGACGGCGCGCTGCTCCACTCCGGTGATGCCGCTCGGCACCGCCACCACGATCCGCGGCTTGGCGAAGTGCCGGCGCTTGTGGACCTTCTGGATGAAGTAGCGGAGCATCCGTTCGGTGACGTCGAAATCCGCGATGACCCCGTCTTTCAGGGGACGCACGGCGACGATGTTGCCCGGAGTGCGGCCGATCATCCGCTTCGCCTCGATGCCCACCGCGACGATCTTCCCGGTGTTGGTGTTGATCGCCACGACCGAGGGCTCATTGAGGACGATGCCGCGCCCGCGCACGTAGACGAGCGTGTTCGCGGTGCCAAGGTCGACCGCCATGTCACGGCCGAGAAACGACAGCTTGTTACCCATGGAAAAAGGGAGCCCTTCGTACTTGACGGGCGTGCAGAGCGGCGGTCCCATCGTAACGCGACGAAGCCGGGCAGGGCAGGCACCCTTCCTCCGCGCGTTGCCCAAAAAACAGGTGTTGAACAGGTGAGTTTTAGGCCAAAGACAACGCGGGCCGGAAGATCCGGCCCGCGTGTCCGGACGCCGGAGATCAGCCCAGGTCGGGGAAGAAGAGCTTGATCTCGCGCTCGGCGGAGTAGGTGGAGTCGGAGCCGTGCACGATGTTCTCGCCGATCTCCAGGGCGAAGTCGCCGCGGATGGTCCCGGGGGCCGCGCTGACCGGGTCGGTGGCGCCGGCCAGGGCGCGGAACGCCTCGATCGCGCGCGGGCCCTCGACCACCATGGCCACCAGCGGGCCGCCGGTGATGAACTCGACCAGCTCGCCGAAGAACGGCTTGCTCGCGTGCTCCTCGTAGTGCGCCTCGGCGGTCTCGCGGGGCAGCGTCCGCAGCTCCAGCGCGGCGATCTTCAGGCCCTTGCGCTCGATCCGGGAGACGACCTCACCGATGACACCGCGGCGGACGCCGTCGGGCTTGACCAGGACAAGAGTGCGCTCGGACACGAAAGGTTCTCCTTGGAACAGATGGGATGGGTGGGCGCGCCCCTCGCGGGGGCCTGGCCGGACAGGCCGTGCACCACTGCGCGCGAAGCTTACCCGGCCAGCGGCTCGGGCAACGCCTCGCGCGCCGCGGGCTCCGCCGCCGCGGCGGGCCTGCGGCGCCAGGACAGCACGGCGGTCGCCACCGCCAGCGCCCCGGCCGCGACGAGCCAGTCCCGGTAGCCGGCCTCCAGCGCGGCGAGCCGTTCCAGGGGTGTGCCGGGGTCGGCCCGGTGCCACCGCCCGGCCTGGAGCGACAGGGCCACCAGCTGCCCGGTGAGCACGGCGGGGAAGCACAGGCCCAGGCCGAAGAGGGCCGCGCCCGCGCCCGCGTCCCGCAGCGACGCCGCGAGCGCCGCGCCGACGCCGAGCCCGAGCGGCACCATGGCGAGCGGCGACGCGGTGGCGAACCCGATCGCCGCGGCCGCGGCCACCAGCGCGTGGCCCGCCGGCACGGCCCGCCGTACCGCGGGCGGCCACACGGTGAGCAGCGCGCCGAGCAGCGCCGCGGCGCCGCCCGCCAGGAACGCCCCCAGCGGGACGCCGCCGCCCGCCGCTTCGAGCCCCGCCAGCGGCGCGGCCAGCGGGTAGCTGAACAGGCCCGCCGTCACCATAACGGCCGCGCACCCGAGCGGGCCGCCCGCCGGGCTCTCCCGTCCGGCCGCCGCCGCGAGCCCGCCCAGCGCCACCAGCGCGATGCACGCCATCACCAGCAGCGCGCCGGGCGACCAGCCGTACGAGGCGGCCACGGCCAGGAACGCGAGCCCCGCCGCCGGGACGACCGGCAGCACGGTCTGCCCGCGCTCGGCCCGCTTCGGGAGGTCCGGCACGCCCCGCGGCCCGGCCAGGCACAGCAGCAGCGCGCCGCAGGCCACCAGCGCCGGCCACGGGAACGGCGCCAGCCCCGCCCGCCAGTCGGGTTCGCGCGGCACCACCGACAGCGCCAGCGGCATCGCGACCAGCAGGCCCCCCGCGAGCGCCCCCGCCCACAGCGCGATCAGGACGCGGCTGCGGCGCTCCCACACCAGCACGGCGGTCGCCGACAGGGCGATCCCCGCCCCGGCGCCCTGGGCCAGCCGGCCCGCGGCGATCTGCGGCACCGCGTCCGCGAGCCGTACCGTCCCGAGTCCCGCGACCAGGCAGACCAGCCCGGCGCCCAGCACGGCCCGCGCGGGCAGCCGCCGCGCCGCGGCCGCCGCGAGCGGGACCGCGACCAGCAGGGCGGGCAGCCCGAGCCCGGCCGCCCGCAGGAACTCTCGCGCGTCGCCCAGCCCGAGGCCGGCGCGCGCGGCGGCCAGCACCTCAAGGGACGTGTCGGGCGGAACGAGCGCCGCGGCGGCCGGGACGGCGGCCGCGAGCGGGGCGAGCCCCGCGGCGGCGGCTGCGGAACGGATGGACACGGCCCTCTCCTTCGGAGGTCGCCGCCCACCGAGGCATTTGCTCCATTAAAGAAAAATGCCGGAATATTCAGCGGCCATTCGGCGGGCGAATGGTGAAGCCGTCCCCGCGAATTTAGCGCGCCGCCGCGCGCTCCGCCTTGCGTCCCATCCAGATGGCCGTTCCCCACAACGCGCCGAAAAGGACGCCGAGGAAGAACATGGTCGGCACCATGAAGCCGGTCGCCACGATGAGCACCTGCAGCCCGGACCCGACCGGCACCGCCCACGGGAACCGCAGCAAACCGGCCAGCAGCACGCACAGCACCGCCAGCCCCCCGCACACCAGCCCCGCCAGCGCGCCGTCCACCTTCAGCACCGCGACCGCCACCGGGATCGCCAGCGCGATCACCACGGCCTCACTGGCCAGCACGGCGGCCTGAAGGCTACGCACCGGATTCTTGCTCATGGCCTCGCCTCCGCTCGGCGGCCCGCGGCCGCCTCACGCGACGGCTTCCCTCGTCGCTCCGGTCGCAAGCTCCCTACACTCCTCAGTCCAGCCGCCACGCGGCCACGAGCGCTCATGGCCTCGCCTCCGCTCGGCGGCCCGCGGCCGCCTCACGCGACGGCTTCCCTCGTCGCTCCGGTCGCAAGCTCCCTACACTCCTCAGTCCAGCCGCCACGCGGCCACGAGCGCTCATGACCCCGTCTCCCGGTTCATCGCCTCATCGCTTCTCGTCGACGCGGAGCAGGGTGCGGGCGTCGCCGGCCGTCACGACCGAGCCGGTGACCAGCACGCCGGCGCCCTGGTACTCGCCCGTCTCCTCGGCCAGGCCGATCGCGCGGTCGATCGCGTCGTCCAGGCGGGGCGAGAGGTGCACCCGCTCGGAGCCGAAGATCCCCTCGGCCAGCTCCGCCAGCTCCTCGGGCGGCAGCGAGCGGGGCGAGGAGTTGCGGGTGACGACCAGCTCGGCCAGGACCGGCTCCAGCTGGTCGAGCATGCCCGCCACGTCCTTGTCGGCCGCCGCCGCCAGCACGCCGACCAGCCGGGTGAAGCCGAACGACTCGGTCACCGTCTGCACGGTCGCGGCCATCCCGGCCGGGTTGTGCGAGGCGTCCAGCAGGACCGTCGGGCCCGTCCGCACGACCTCCAGGCGGCCCGGGGAGGCGGACTTGGCGAAGCCGCTGCGCACCAGCGCCGGGTCGAGCTGGCCGGCGTCGCCGCCGGTGAACGTCTCGCCCGGCGCGATCCGCGTCACGGCCTCCAGGTTGGCCTCGCCGCGGGTCGGCGCGCCGCCCGCGAACGCCTCCACGGCCGCCAGCGCGGTCGCGGCGTTGCCGGCCTGGTGGTCGCCGAACAGCGGCAGGAAGATCTCGTCGTACACCGCGTGCAGCCCCTGGAGCCGCAGCTGCTGGCCGCCCACGGCGACGTCGCGGCTCAGCACGCCGTACTCGATGCCCTCGCGGGCGGCGGTGGCGCCCACCTCGACGACCCGGCGCAGCAGCACCTCGGCGGCCGCCACCGGCTGCTGGGCCAGTACCGCGACCGCGCCCGGCTTGATGATCCCGGCCTTCTCGCCGGCGATCTCCTCGACCGTGTCGCCCAGGTAGCGGGTGTGGTCCAGCCCGATCGGCGTGATCACCGCGACCGTGCCGTCGGCGACGTTGGTGGCGTCCCAGGACCCGCCCATGCCGGCCTCGACGATCGCCACGTCCACCGGCGCGTCCGCGAACGCCGCGAACGCCATGGCCGTCAGCAGCTCGAAGAACGACAGCCGCACGCCGTGCTTGTCGTCGATCAGTCCCGCGTACGGCAGCACGTCCTCGTAGGCGCGCACGAAGTCCTCTTCGGAGATCGGCTCGCCGTCGATCGCGATCCGCTCGCGGAGCGTGGTCATCTCCGGGCTGGTGTAGAGCCCGGTGCGCAGGCCGCGCTCGCGCAGCAGCGCCTCGATCAGCCGGGCGGTGCTCGACTTGCCGTTGGTGCCGGCGACATGGATCACCGGGTACGCGCGCTGCGGTTCGCCCAGGAGGTCGACCAGATCGCGGACGCGGTCGAGGGTGGGATCGATGTCCCACTCGACCCCACGGCTCATGATCGCGCCAACGGCGGCGCGGTAGTCGGTTCCCTGGTTCACGATGCTCCATCGCTGCGAGAAGTGGCCCTCGCCAGCCTACTTGCCCCCTCCGCGCGCCCCGACCGGACCACTACACTCCCGCTTCATGATCATTTCGGGGCGGATGCCCGGCCTCGTCGCCTTCGGCGCGGCCGTCGACACCCGGTCGCTGCCGCTGCACCAGATCCCGGTGGTCCTCCTGCACCGGAGCGTCATGACCGCGCTCGACCTCCCCGACCACACGCTGGCGGCCGTGGCGCGCGGCCGCACCGCCACGGCGGCCTGGCTGGTCGGCTCCGACGACCGGCGGTGGGAGACCTGCCCGACGCCCTGGCACTCGACCGTACGGCTGTCCGCGCCGGTCTGGAACGCGCTGGGCGGCGGCGCGCCGCCCGCCGCGGGCGAACGGGTGGAGATCACCGTGCGGCGGGAGCGGATGCCGGTGCTGCCCGCCCGGATCGAACGGCTGCTCGCCGGGAACGAGATCGGCCTGCACGCCGACGACGCCCGGCGGCTCGGGGTGCGCCGGTGGGCGTTCGTCAACCACGGCGGGATCCCCGCGCTGTGCCGGGTGCTCCGGACGAGGGAGCCGCGCGACCGCGGCCACGTGCGGCTGTCGTACCAGACCAGGATGCTGCTCGGGATCCCGCCGGGCGAGGGCGGGTTCGCGCCGGAGGTGCTGGTCGCGGCGCCGCCCGCGCGGGGCCGGCGGCGGCTGCGGGTCCGCGAGCCGCGCTGGGGCGACCGGGGGACGCGGTGGCCCGTACGGGTGCTCCGGGCGCCGGGGGCGGCGTTCGAGCACACCGCGCGGGCCGCGCTGCGCGCCCCCGCGCTGACCTTCCGGACGCTGGAGGCGGCGACGCCCGGCGAGGACCAGGCGCCCACGGTACGGCTCGCCGAGGAGCTGTTCCCGCTGCTCGGCACGCAGCCGGGCAAGCAGGTGTACGTCGAGTGGGGGCCGGGCAACCGCACGATCGCCACGGCCCTGCCGCTGGGCGACGTCGGCAGGGACGACTGGCCGGACACCTACGTCGTGGGCCGGGCCGTGACCGCTGACCGGCCGCCCCCGATCGCCGTGGCGGGCGTCGGCGCGATGAGCCGCGCGGCGCTGGGCGTGCCGCGCGTGGCGGTGGTGACGGTGCGGCGCCGGGTCGGGCCGCTGATCGTGGCCAAGCTCAACGAGCTGATCGTTCCCAGTACGGCGCTGATGGTGGCGCTGACCGCCGACATCAAGCTGAAAGCATGGAGCCTGGTGGCCGCCGGGGTGGTGATCACCGCGCTGCTGCTGGCGCCGCTGCGCCTGCGGCGCGATCCGAGGGGACGGAGCCGATGACCGCCGACGAGGTCTTCTTCCGCGAGTGGCGGGAGCGCGGCACGGGCGCGCGCCGCGACCTGGACCGCGCGCGGGCGCTGGCCGCGGTCCTCGGGCTGCCCGACCCGGACCGGCCCGTGCTGGCCGTCGTCGGGTCCAAGGGCAAGGGCACCGCCGCCGCGTACGCGTCCGCCGTGCTCGCGGCCGCGGGCCTGACGGCCGTCACCGTGACCAGCCCCGCCTACCGCGAGGCCCGGGAGCGGATCCGCCTCGCCGGGCAGGCCGTGAGCGAGGAGGAGCTGGCCGGGCTGGCCGGGCGGCTGCGCGCCGCCATGCGGCGCCTCCCCCGCCGCGGCCGCGGCTACCTGTCCCCGTCGGGCCTGTTCCTGCTGGCCGGCGCCCTGCACGGCCGCCTCGCCGGCGCGGACGCGCTGGTCCTGGAGGCGGGCATGGGCGGCCGGTCCGACGAGGTCTCGCTGTTCCCGGCCACCGCGGTGGCGATCACCCCCATCTTCGGCGAGCACCTCGGCGTGCTGGGCGACTCCCCCGCCGAGATCGCCCGCGAGAAGGCCGGCGTGGTCGTGCCGGGCACCACCCGCGCCACCGTCGCGGCGCCGCAGGACACGGAGGTCGCGGAGGCGCTCCCGGAGGCCGAGACCGCCGCACGGGGCGTGCTGCCGTCCGGGCCGGCGCCCGCGGGCCTGTCCCGGGCGGGCGCCGAGACCGGGCATCTGGCGGCCGTACGGCTGCTGGAGGCGCTCGGGCGGGACGTTCCGGGCGCGCCGCGGCTGCGGGCCACGCTGGAGACGATCTCCCTGCCCGGGCGGCTGTCCTGGCATCCCGTCCCCGGCACGGAGAGCGAACTGCTGGCGGACTCGGCCATCGACCGGGCCGGGATCGCCGTGGCGCTGGCCACCGCGCGGGCCCGCTGGGGCGCGGTCGACCACGTCCTGCTGTGCCTGCCCGACCACAAGGACCTGGACGGCGCGATCACCGAGCTCGGCGGCCTGCCGGTGACCTTCGTCCGGCTCCCGTACGGGCACCTGAGCTTCTCCCGGCCCCTCCCGGAGTCCTGGCGGGTGGTCGACGCCGCGGACCTGCGCACGGCCGGCCTGGGCGCCCTGGGACGCCGCCTCGTCGCCCTCGGCACCGTCTACTTCGTCGGCCGCGTTCTCGACCTGGTGGACGCGCCCACCGACCGCCTCTTCGACGCGCCCTAGGCCCGGGCCTTCTCCAGGTCGGCGCGCATGCGCCGGGTCAGCGCGTCCAGGCCGTCGACGCGGCCGTCGGGGGCGGGGGTGTTGGCGGCGACGAAGCCGAAGGAGTTCTCGGTGGCCCAGGCGCAGTAGAGGTGCGTGGCCTCCAGGACGGCGAACGTCCCGCACGAGATCCGGCCGCCGCCCTTGAGCGGGCGCGCCGCGGCCGTCTTGATCACGGTGCTGGGACGGGCCTTCTGGAGGAACGCGGCGGGATCGCCGACCGGGGCCGTACCGCCGAGGAACAGCACGTTCTGCGCTCCCGTCGCGGGATCGCGGTAGACGGCGCCCGCCTTGGCGGCCTTCTCGACCCCGGCCGCGCGGGCGCCCGCCGCGATGAACGGGTACGCGGCGCTCGCGGCGGGCGGTCCGGCGTCCTTGCGGAGGCCGCCGGCCGTGCCCGCGGCGCTGACCTCGCGCGCGGGGACGTCCTCGCCGCCCGCGAGGAAGGCCAGCCCCGCCGCGGCGACGGCCGCCGCCACCAGTCCCGCGCCGATCGCGAGCCCGGCCGCCGGGCCCTTCCCCGACCGCCGCGGCTTCGCGGGAGCCGGTGCCGCCTGCGGCCGAACGGCCCGTGCCTGCACGGGCCGATCCTGGACGGGCTGCGGGCCGGTCCATCCCCCGGCGTGCCGCTGAGGGCCCGTGGTGATGACCTCCTCGACCGCCGGGACGGCCTGCGGCGGCACGGCCGGAGGAGGCGGAGGAGGAGGCGGAGGCGCCGCGACGGCCGCCGACGACGGCTCCGCCTGGACCACGGGGAACCCGTCGGTACGGGTCGCCGGCGGGTCCGCCAGCGACTCCGGCGGGGCGGGTTCCAGGGAGGACGCCGCCCACCAGGGCGCGACCGGCGGCGGCGCGGGCGGCAGCACGAGGGGCCGCCCGGCGTCCGCCGGCGGATCGGCCGGGTCGTCCGCGGGCCGGGGAGGCGATTCGGTCAACTGATCTCCTGAAACGGGGATCCCCCGGCCGGTCGGCCGGGGGATCGTCGGGTCAGGCGGCGGGCAGCGCGCCCAGCTGCGCTTCCAGGCGCTCGATGTCGGCCTCGGCCGCGGCGAGCCGGTCGCGGTTCTTGGCGACCACCTGCTCGGGCGCCTTCGCCATGAACGCCTCGTTGCCGAGCTTGCGGCGAGCCTGGTCGGCCTCCTTGCGGGCGGCGGCCAGGTCCTTCTCCAGCCGCTTGCGCTCGGCGGCCACGTCGATCGTCCCGGCCGTGTCGAGCCGCACGGTGACGCCCTCGACCGGCAGCGACGCCGTCTCGGCGAACCCCTCGCCCGGCTCGGTCAGCCGCAGCAGCGTCCGGATGCCCTCCTCGTGCGCGGCCAGCGGCGACCCGCCGAAGTCGAGGGCGGCCACGACCCGCTGGCCCGGCTTGAGGCCCTGGTCGCTGCGGAACCGGCGGACCTCGGTCACCATCCGCTGGAGCGACTCCACGAGCGCCTCGGCGTCGCCGGCGTGCCGGGACGCGTCCGGGACGGGCCACTCGGCCCGCACCAGCGTCTCCGCGCCGGTGAGGGAGGTCCACAGCTCCTCGGTGACGAACGGGATCACCGGGTGCAGCAGCCGCAGCAGCTTGTCGAGCACCTCGCCCAGCACGCGGCGGGTGGCGCCGGCGCGCTCGTCGGCGAGCTGCACCTTGGCCAGCTCCACGTACCAGTCGCAGACCTCGTCCCACGCGAAGTGGTAGAGGGTCTCGCACGCCTTGGCGAAGTCGTAGCCCTCCAGCTGCGCGTCCACCTCGGCGATCACGCGGTTGAGGCGGGACAGGATCCACGCGTCGACCGTGGTCAGCTCGGCCGCCGCGGGCAGGTCGCCGCGGACGTGCGCGCCGTTCATCAGCGCGAAGCGGGTGGCGTTCCACAGCTTGTTGCAGAAGTTGCGCGAGCCCTGCGCCCATTCCTCGGCGACCGGGACGTCGCCGCCCGGGTTGGCGCCGCGCAGCAGCGTGAAGCGGGTGGCGTCGGCGCCGTAGCGGTCGATCCAGTCCAGCGGGTCGACGACGTTGCCGAACGACTTGGACATCTTCTTGCCGTGCTGGTCGCGGACCATGCCGTGCAGCGCGATGGTCGAGAACGGCTCGGCGCCGTCCATGGCGTAAAGGCCGAACATCATCATCCGGGCGACCCAGAAGAACAGGATGTCGTAGCCCGTGACCAGCACCGACGTCGGGTAGAAGCGCTTGAGGTCGGCGTCGTCGTCCGGCCAGCCGAGGGTGGAGAACGGCCACAGCGCCGAGGAGAACCACGTGTCGAGGACGTCGGTGTCCTGCGTCCAGCCGGCCGGCGGCTCCTCGTCCGGGCCGGGGCAGACGACCTCGCCGCCCGGGCCGTACCAGACGGGGATGCGGTGGCCCCACCACAGCTGGCGGCTGATGCACCAGTCGTGCATGTTGTCGACCCACTCGAAGTAGCGGGCCGACATCTCCGGCGGGTGGATCGCGACCCGGCCGTCGCGGACGGCGTCGCCGGCGGCCTTGGCCAGCGGCTCGACCTTGACGAACCACTGAAGCGACACGCGCGGCTCGACGACCGTGGAGCAGCGCTGGCAGTGCCCGACCGAGTGCTCGTACGGGCGGATCTCCTTGACGATCCGGCCCTGCTCGCGCAGCGCGGCGACCACGGCGGGCCGCGCCTCGAACCGGTCCAGCCCCTCGAACGGGCCGTGCGCGGTGATCACGCCGCGCTCGTCCATGACCGACAGCGACGGCAGGTCGTGGCGGCGGCCGATCTCGAAGTCGTTGGGGTCGTGCGCCGGGGTCACCTTCACGGCGCCGGTGCCGAACTCGGGGTCGACGTGCTCGTCGGCGACCACGGGGATCGTCCGGCCGGTCAGCGGCAGCTCGATCTCGCGGCCGACCAGGTGCGCGTACCGCTCGTCGTCGGGGTGGACGGCCACCGCGGTGTCGCCCAGCATCGTCTCGGCGCGGGTGGTGGCCACCACGATCGCGTCGTCGCCGTCGCCGTACCGGATCGAGACCAGCTCGCCGTCGCGCTCGGCGTGCTCGACCTCGATGTCCGACAGCGCGGTCAGGCAGCGCGGGCACCAGTTGATGATCCGCTCGGCGCGGTAGATGAGGCCGTCGTCGAACAGCCGCTTGAAGATCGTGCGGACGGCGCGGGCGCGGCGGTCGTCCATCGTGAACGCCTCGCGCGTCCAGTCGACGCCGTCGCCGAGCCGGCGCATCTGGCCGAGGATCCGGCCGCCGGACTCGCCCTTCCACTTCCAGACCCGCTCGACGAACGCCTCGCGGCCCAGGTCGTGCCGGGACAGGCCCTCCTTGGCCAGCTCCCGCTCGACGACGTTCTGGGTGGCGATGCCCGCGTGGTCCATGCCCGGCACCCACAGCGCCTCGTGGCCCTGCATCCGGCGCCGCCTGACGAGCGTGTCCTGGATGGAGTGGTCGAGGGCGTGCCCCATGTGGAGCGAGCCCGTCACGTTCGGCGGCGGGATCACGATCGAGTAGGCGGGGGCGTCCGGGCGGCGGGCCGGGTCGGCGGTGAAGTGCCCGGCGGCTACCCAGCGCTCGTAGAGCTTGCCTTCGACGTTCCCAGGCTGATACTGGGTGGGCAGATCGACGTCGGCGGCCGCGGGGCCGCGCTCATGGCTGGGCGTTGTCACGGGACCGGATTCTACGGGTCCGCGAAAAGCGAGAACGCCATGACGTCTCGATGCGTCCAATCGATCGGTACGAACCTCGCATAACCTCCCCCTGACGAAGTCTCCCGGACGAGCCGCCCCTGACAGGGCTCGACGGGCCCTGACCAAGGAGTCCTGAAAATGAGCGGTTGGAACCCCCCGCCGCCGCCCGGCGGCCCTGCTCCCGGCGGCTACGGATACGGCGGCATGCCCGGCCCCGGCGGCCCCGGCGGCCCGTACGCCCCGCCGATGCCCCCGCCCCGGAAGTCGTCGAGCGCGGGCCTGATCATCGGCCTGCTCGTCGGCGGCCTCGCGGTGGTCGTCCTGATCGTCGTCGTGGTCGTCGTGGTGGTCATCGGCGGCAGCCACAGCATCAGCACCCCGCCGACCGCCGGCGGCATGAGCCGGAACACCTCGGCCGAGGCGCAGCTCTCAAGCCAGCTGAGCAGCCAGCGCAGCCTCATGCGGCGGGCCACCGGCTACGAGATCAGCAACGTGCAGACCGCCGTGTACGGCAGCGGCTCCAGCCAGTACCTCTTCGTCGGCGGCGAGGGCGACGTCGACCCCGACACCCTCTACAGCGACTTCCGCAGGGCCATGACCCAGCAGTCCACCAGCAGCATCTCGTCCTACACCATCCCGCTCGCGAACGCCGGCGGCGACGGGAAGGCCGTGTGCTCCACGCTGCGCAGCCGGAGCACGACCGTGTCGTACTCCACCGCGGTCTGTGCCTGGGCCACCAGCAGCACGTTCGGCATGGTCATGCCGGTGCCGCAGACCACCGGGTCGCTGTCCCTCCCGCGCAGCTACAGCTACAGCACGGTGGCGAGCGTGATGCGCAGCATGCGGGACGACATCGAGAGCTGACGGAAGCCCGTCCGCCGGCCGTTCCCCCGGTTCCCGCCAAGGTCGGGACACCGGTCACCTGACGCCGGGCCGCACCACCGGTCAGGCTGGAGTTCGGCGTCCGGCGGCGGAGACGAGGGAACGGCGGGAGGCACCGGATGGGATCGGTAGTGGCGCGCGCCGCCGCGCTGGCGGGGGCCTTCGCCGCCGGTGCGGCGGCCGCGCATCTGGCCGGCCTCCCGTACCTCAACCGGCTCACCGGCGACCTGCAGCGCTCCCGGGAGCGGATCCTCGCCACCCGCGAGGAGGAGCGGCGGCGGCTGCGCAACGACCTGCACGACGGGCTCGGCCCCACCCTGGCGGGGCTGGCGATGTCGCTGGACGCCGCCCGCCTCACGCTGACCGGGGAGCCGGAACGGATCGAGCCGGTGCTCACCGAGCTGCGCGACCGGCTCGCCACCGCCGTCGGGCAGATCCGCGAGATGACGTACGGCCTGCGCCCGCCCGCGCTCGACGACCTCGGCCTGGCCGCGGCGATCGAGTCGCTGGCCGAGGGCTGCTGCGACCGGGTGGACGTGCGGTTCGACGGCGAGCAGGGCGGCCTGCCCGCCGCCGTCGAGGTCGCGGCCTACCGGATCGTCGAGGAGGCGCTGGCCAACGTCCGCAAGCACGCCCGCGCCGGCACCGCGCTGGTGCTGATCAGCCGGGACGCCGACCTGCACATCATGGTCGCCGACTCCGGCGTCGGTCTGCCCGACCAGCCGCGCGGCACCGGCCTGCCGGCCACCGGCGGGCTGGCCCGGATGCGGGAGTGGGCCGCCGAGGTCGGCGGCGCCTGCACCGTCACCACCCGCCCCGGCGTGGGCACGATCGTCTCCTCCCGCCTGCCGCTGGCGGTACCCGGCTACCATCGGGCATTCAGCGGCGAAGGCGGGCGTACATGAGCACGAGCACCGATCCGGGCGCGGGTTCCGGCACGGGCGGCGGGGAGACGATCAGGGTCCTGATCACCGACGACCATCCGGTGTTCCGGCAGGGCCTCAAGGGGCTGCTGCAGGCGCTGGGCGTCGAGGTCGTCGCCGAGGCCGAGTGCGGCCCGGACGCGGTACGGCTCGCCGCCGAGCTCCAGCCCGACGTGGTCGTGATGGACCTGCACATGCCGGGCGGCAACGGCATCGAGGCCACCCGCACGATCACCCGTACCAGCCCCCGGATCGGCGTCCTGGTGCTGACGATGTTCCAGGACGACGACTCGGTCTTCGCCGCGATGCGCGCCGGCGCCCGCGGCTACCTGCTGAAGGAGTCCGGCGCCGAGGAGATCGCCCGCGCGGTGCGGGCGGTCGCGGCCGGCGAGGCCATCTACGGTCCCGAGATCGCCCGCCGCGTGCTGGCGTACTTCACCGAGATGCCCGATCCCAGGCAGACCGCGTTCCCGCAGCTCACCGAGCGGGAGCGGGAGGTGCTGGAGCTGGTCGCCCAGGGCCGCAGCAACCAGGAGATCGCCGGCACGCTCTTCCTGAGCCAGAAGACGGTCCGCAACCACGTCAGCAACATCTTCATGAAGCTGCACGTCGCCGACCGCGCCCAGGCCATCGTGCTGGCCCGGGAGGCGGGACTCGGCGAGTCCGCCGCGCGCGGCCCCGCGACCTGACCGCGGCCCCCCCGGCCCTGGAGCCCCGATGGGGCCCCGGAAACGCCGAACGCCCCTCCGGAGAGGGGCGCCCGAACGTCGATCGCTAGGCCGACTTCTCGCGCGGCTCGCGCTTGGTGCGCTCGCGCGGCACGAGGGTCGGGTTGACGTGTTCGAGGACGGCCTCGCGGGTGATGACGACGCGGGCCACGTCCTGGCGGCTCGGCACCTCGTACATCACCGACTGGAGGACCTCCTCCATGATGGCGCGCAGCCCGCGCGCGCCGGTGCCGCGCAGGATGGCCTGGTCGGCGATCGCCTCCAGGGCGTCGTCGCTGAACTCCAGGTCGACCCCGTCGAGCTCAAGGAGCCGGTGGTACTGGCGTACCAGGGCGTTCTTGGGCTCGGTGAGGATGTTGATCAGCGCGTCCCGGTCCAGGTTGTGCACGCTGGTGATCACCGGCAGCCGGCCGATGAACTCCGGGATCATGCCGAACTTCAGCAGGTCCTCCGGCATGACGTCGCCCAGGAAGGCCGACGACTCGTCGAAGTCGGCCTTGGAGCGGATCACCGCGCCGAAGCCCATGCCCTGCTTCCCGACCCGGGACTCGACGATCTTCTCCAGGCCGGCGAAGGCGCCACCGCAGATGAACAGCACGTTCGTGGTGTCGATCTGGATGAACTCCTGGTGGGGGTGCTTGCGGCCGCCCTGCGGCGGGACGCTCGCGGTGGTGCCCTCCAGGATCTTCAGCAGCGCCTGCTGGACGCCCTCGCCCGAGACGTCGCGGGTGATCGAGGGGTTCTCGCTCTTGCGAGCGATCTTGTCCACCTCGTCGATGTAGATGATCCCCGTCTCGGCCTTCTTGACGTCGTAGTCGGCCGCCTGGATCAGCTTCAGGAGGATGTTCTCGACGTCCTCCCCGACGTAGCCCGCCTCCGTCAGCGCCGTGGCGTCGGCGATCGCGAACGGGACGTTCAGTAGCTTGGCGAGCGTCTGCGCGAGCAGCGTCTTACCCGACCCGGTGGGACCCAGCAGCAGGATGTTCGACTTGGCCAGCTCGACCGCGTCGTCCCGCCCCGTGTCGCCGGACTGGATGCGCTTGTAGTGGTTGTAGACGGCCACCGAGAGCGCCTTCTTGGCCGTGTCCTGCCCGATGACGTAGGAGTCCAGGAACTCGTAGATCTCCCGCGGCTTGGGCAGGCTGTCCCACTTGAGGTCGGAGGTCTCGGAGAGCTCCTCCTCGATGATCTCGTTGCAGAGATCGATGCACTCGTCGCAGATGTACACGCCCGGACCCGCGATGAGCTTTTTGACCTGCTTCTGGCTCTTTCCGCAGAACGAGCACTTGAGCAGGTCACCACCGTCGCCGATGCGTGCCACCCAACTGTCTCCTTTTCGTGGGGCCGCCCGCCTTGGAGGATGCGAAGCAGCTCGGTTGCGTCCCGAAGGCTTTCGACGTTGGACTCGACGTTACCGCCTCCAGCGGACTTGGTAAGCCCCCCGCCCGGAAGTATGACGACCGGGCCGGGGGTCAACCGCGTCCGAATGCCGTCTCAGGACGACACTACCTCGGCCTTGCGCTTCCTGCTGACGAAGACGTCGTCCACCAGACCGTAGTCCTTGGCCTCGTCGGCCGTGAGGATCTTGTCGCGCTCGATGTCGCGGCGCACCTGCTCCAGGTCCTTGCTGGTGTGCCGTGCCAGGATCTCCTCCAGCAGATCGCGGATCCGCATGATCTCGCGGGCCTGGATCTCGATGTCGCTGGACTGCCCGTAGGTGCCCTCGGTGGCCGGCTGGTGGATCAGGATCCGCGAGTGCGGCAGCGCCGCCCGCTTGCCCGGGGTGCCGGCCGCCAGCAGCACGGCCGCGGCCGAGGCGGCCTGGCCGATGCAGACGGTCTGGATGTCCGGCTTGACGAACTGCATCGTGTCGTAGATCGCCGTCATGGCCGTGAACGAGCCGCCGGGCGAGTTGATGTAGATGCTGATGTCGCGGTCGGGGTCGATCGACTCCAGCGTCAGCAGCTGCGCCATCACGTCGTTCGCCGAGGCGTCGTCGATCTGGACGCCCAGGAAGATGATCCGCTCCTCGAAGAGCTTGTTGTACGGGTTCATCTCCTTGACCCCGTACGTGGTGCGCTCGACGAACGACGGAATGATGTAGCGGTTGTCCACGGGCATCGGCGCGCCGCCGCCCACGGCGCCGGGCCGCATCAGATCGCTGAAGCCCGGCCGGATCATGTCGCTCATGGTGGGTGCCTCCGTAAGTCGTTCAGGCCGTCAAGAGACCGTGCCCTCGGAGGGCACCTGGTTCGCGCTGAGCACCACGTGGTCCACGAAACCGTAGTCCTTGGCCTCGTCGGCGGTGAACCAGCGGTCGCGGTCGGAGTCCCGCTCGATCTGGTCGAGCGACTGCCCGGTGTGTTCGGCGATCTTCTCGGCGAGCGTCTTCTTCACGTACAGCATCTGCTCGGCCTGGATCTTGATGTCGGAGGCCGTGCCGCCGATGCCGCCGGACGGCTGGTGCATCATGATCCGGGCGTGCGGGAGCGCGTAGCGCTTGCCGGTCGTGCCGGCGCACAGCAGGAACTGCCCCATCGAGGCGGCCAGACCCATGCCGACCGTCACGATGTCGTTCGGCACGTACTGCATGATGTCGTAGATCGCCATTCCCGCGGTCACCGAGCCGCCGGGCGAGTTGATGTACAGGGTGATGTCGCGGCGGCCGTCCTCGGCCGACAGGAGCAGCAGCTCGGCGCAGATGCGGTTGGCGATGTCGTCGTCGACCTGCTGGCCGAGGAAGACGATCCGCTCGCGCAGCAGCCGCTGGAAGAGCTGGTCGCCCAGGGGCAGCAGCGGCGCCTCAGCGACGCGCGACTGGATCCGGGTCGACTCTTCGAAAGTCGGAGGCATGCTCACCGGGTGTTCCTCCGGTCCTTTTATCGGTTCGGATGATTGGACATTAACGCGCCGCGAGGGCCGGTTAAGCCCGCAGGCCCTGCTTTTCGCTGGCGGCGTACCCGCGCATGAACATCTCATTGACCGGGCACCCGTCCCCGCGGGACCTCCGGCCCCGCGGCCCCCAGGAACGCCGAACGCCCCGTACCCGGATAGGGCACGGGGCGTTCAGAGGCGCGGACGGGCACGGGGCCCAGGACCGCGCGCCGGCACGGCACGCGATCCACCGCCGGACACCGCTCAGGCGTCCTTGGGCTCGTCCTTCTTCGCGTCCTCGGCGGGCTCCTCCGCCTCGGCGGCGGGGGCCTCGGCGGCCTCCCCGGCCTCCGTGGCGTCCGCCTCGTCAGCGGCGTCCTCAGCGTCCTCGGCGTCCTCGGCCTGGACGGTCTCGCCGGTCTCGCCGCTCAGCTCGCGGCGGACGGCCTCGACGTCGATCTCGTTGCCGGACTCGTCCTTGACCGTGACGTGCTCGACCAGGAGATTGAGCGCCTTGCTGCGCAGCACCTCGGAGACGATCGCCGGGAGCTGGTTGTTCTGGGTGAGGTACTCGGCGAGCTGCTGCGGCTGCACGCCCATCTGCATCGCCTGGGTGACGACGTACTCGCTGAGCTCCTCGTTCTCGACCCCGAGCTCCTCCTGGACGGCGAGCTGGTCGAGCACGAAGCCGCCCTTGACCGCCTGGCGGGCGGCCTCGGCGAGCTCGGTCTCGAAGTCCTCCTCGGACTTCTCCTCGTCCTTGAGGTAGTCCTCCTTGGACATCCCGGCCATCTGCAGCTGCTGCTCCAGCTGCTGCTCGCGGCGCTCGATCTCCTCGGTGACGACCTTGTCGGGCAGCGGGATGTCGACCTTCTCCAGGAGGGCCTCCAGGGCCTTGTCCCGGGCGTCGGAGATCTGCTGCAGCCGCACCTGCCGGTCCAGCCGGGTGCGGACGTCCGCGCGCAGCTCCTCGATCGTGTCGAACTCGCTGGCCATCTGGGCGAACTCGTCGTCCAGCTCGGGCAGGTTCTTGACCTTGACGCTCTGCGCGGTGACCGTGATCTCGGCCTCCTCGCCGGCCCGCTCGCCGCCGACCAGCGTGCTGGTGAACGTCTTGCTCTCCTCGGCGGACAGCCCGATCAGCGCCTCGTCCAGGCCCTCGATGGCCGACTCGCTGCCGACCTCGTAGGAGTAGCCGGAGGTGGAGGCGTCCTCCACCTCCTCGCCGTCGATCTTGGCCGACAGGTCGATGGTGGCGAAGTCGCCCCGCTCGATCGGCCGGTTCGCGGCGGTGAGCGAGGCGAAGCGCTCGCGCAGGTTGCCGATGGCCTCGTCGATCTGCTCGTCGCCGACCTCGGCGTCGTCGACGGTCACTTCCAGGCCGTCGTAGTCCGGTACCTCGAACTTCGGCCGGATGTCCACCTCGGCGGTGAACGCGAACTGCTTGCCGTCGTCCAGCTCGGTGACCTCGACCTCGGGCTGGCCGAGAACGAAGATCTCGGTCTCCTCGACGGCGCGGCCGTACAGGTCGGGAAGCGCGTCGTTGACCGCCTCCTGCAGGACCGCACCCCGGCCGACGTACTTGTCGATCAGCGGGGCGGGGACCTTGCCGGGCCGGAAGCCCTTGATCCGCACCTGCTGCGAGATCTCCTTGTACGCCTTGTCGAGGTTCGGCTTGAGCTCGTCGAACGGTACCTCGACGGTGAGCTTGACCCGCGTGGGGGTCAGCTCCTCGACATCGGTCTTCACTGGGGTTGGTCTCCTTGATCGGGCGCTGTCTCGGCCGCGGCGTTCGACGCGTACTCAGCCAGCCGGTATCTCCAGCTCTCATGTGGCGGGCGCGGGCACGCCGAATAAACGGGTCCGCGCGTTCGCGCGCCAAGTCTATGGGGTAGCGGCGAGGACTGCGGACATCCGCCCGTTCCCGGTGGGGGAAGTTCGCTGCGGCGTGAGGCTCCGGTTACAGCGCGCAGCGGGTCGAGAACATGTGTTTTTGGCTAATCTTTGATGATCGACTGTGTGTCGCGGGAGTGTGACATTGCGCATCGCCGCGTTCATAATCGGCAAGGATGAACGGGATAGTTGCGGCCTTCGCGGCCACCGGCCTGTACTACATCGGCTTCGCCGTGTTCAAGCTGGCCGCGGACCGGATGGAGCGGCTCCGCGGCGACCGGGTCTTCCACATCGCCCGGGTCATCCTGTCCAGCGGGGTCTTCCTGGGCGGGCTGGCGCTCGTGCTCGGCGGGCTGGGGCTGCAGATCCTCGCGCTGCGCGAGCTGTCGCTGGGCATCGCCGTGCCGATCTTCATGTCCGGCGTGCTGCCGCTGCTGGTGATCGCGATGGTGTTCTTCGGCGACCGGCTGACCGCCCGCGAGTGGCTCAGCCTGCTGCTCATCGCCGCCGCGGCCGGGCTGATCACCGCGTCGATCGGCAACCCGCCGCCGATCCGGGCCGCGGACGTGCCGGGATGGCAGCTCGCCGTGGTCGTCACGCCCGCGCTGCTGGTGCCGCTGCTCCTGCTGCTCACCGGCGAGTCGCGGCCGGACGGCCGGCACGCCCGGCCGATCACCGGGATCGCGTACGGGCTCGGCGCCGGCGTCCCGATCGGCACCGCCGAGCTCAGCATCAAGGGCTGGAGCGACGCCGGGATCGGCGCGGACAGCCTGGCCACGCCCTACCCGTACGTGACGGTGGTGTCGGCGGTGATCGGGTTCGGCATCCTGATGCTGGCGTTCCAGCGCTGCCGGGTGTCGATCGTGGCGGCCGTGATGACGGTGACCGCGAAGGCGCACCTGCTGGTCACGGGCACGCTGCTGTTCGGCGAGCCGTGGCCGGGGGACGCGCCGCACTTCGCGATGCGGATGGGCGCGCTGCTGCTGGCCGCGCTCGCCCTGCTCCAGTTCCCCCGGCACCGGCCGGTCGCCGGGCCGCCCGAGGCCGGTAGTGGACGGCCGGGTCCGGGCCCGGACCCGTTCGGGCGGCCGGCCCACGAGCGGTTCGCCGCCGGCCGCCCGGCCGTCCCGCAGCCCCTCGCCGCGCCGCCGGACGAGCGGGCGAGCGCGTTCGACCGGCCGCGCGGCCGGACGGCGCCGGGGCGGGGCGGGCCGCCGCGGTCGGCGGCCGGGCATCTCGCCCCCGACCGCGACACCGGCCCGCACGCGCTCTTCGGCCCGGCCTCGCCCGGCCCGTACGAGACGGGCGAGCGGCCGCTGCCCGTACCGCCGCCGCGGCCCGGCCCGTACGCCCGGGACCCGCTGGGGCGCGGCCCGGACGGGCGGCGGGACGTGTTCGACGACGGCACGTACGAGATCGAGGAGCAGTTCGGCACCGGGCCGTTCGGGGTCGTCGGCCCGGAGGCGGAGGCCAGGGCCGAGAACGACCGCCGGCGCCGCAACCGCTGAGAACGGCGCGGCGCCGGGCCCGCCGCGGATGGGGCGGGCCCGGCGCCGTCGCGCGTGAACGGTCCGTCAGCGGCGCTTGCCGCGGTTCTGGTCCGGCAGGCCCTTGTCGAGCCCGGCGCGGCGCAGCGCGTCGGCCATGGCGCCGCCGCCCCCCTGACCGCCGCCGCCGCTCTGGTTGCCCCGGCCTCCCCCGCGGTTGCCGCCGCCCTGGCCGCCGCGGCCGCCCTGGCCACCACGGCCGCCACCGCCACCGCCGCCCTTGCGCTGCTGGCGCGGGCGCGCGTCACCGCGGCCGCCGCCCCGCTCACCGCCGCCGCCCTTCTGGGCGTCGTCGTCGAGCCGCAGCGTCAGCGAGATCCGCTTGCGCTGGAGGTCGACCTCCAGGACCTTGACCCGGACGATGTCGCCCGGCTTGACCACCTCGCGCGGGTCCTCGACGAACTTGTTCGACATCGCGGAGATGTGCACGAGCCCGTCCTGGTGCACGCCGACGTCCACGAACGCGCCGAACGCCGCCACGTTCGTCACCACGCCTTCGAGGACCATGCCGGGCTCCAGGTCCGACAGCTTGTCGACGCCCTCCTTGAACGTCGCCGTCTTGAACGCCGGGCGCGGGTCGCGGCCCGGCTTCTCCAGCTCGGCGATGATGTCGGTGACGGTCGGCAGCCCGAACGTGTCGTCCACGAAGTCGGCCGGCCGCAGCGACCGCAGCGCCGCGGTGTTGCCGATCAGGCCGCGGATGTCGCCGCCGCCCGCCTCGACGATCCGGCGGGCCACCGGGTACGCCTCGGGGTGCACGCTGGAGGCGTCCAGCGGGTCCTCGCCGCCGGGGATGCGCAGGAAGCCCGCGCACTGCTCGAACGCCTTGGGCCCGAGCCGCGGCACCTCCTTGAGCCCCGCCCGGGTCCGGAACGGGCCGTTGGCGTCGCGGTGGGCGACGATGTTCTCCGCCAGCCCCTCGGCGATGCCCGACACGCGGGTGAGCAGCGGCGCGGACGCGGTGTTGACGTCCACGCCGACGGCGTTCACCGCGTCCTCGACGACGGCGTCCAGCGAGCGCGACAGCTTCACCTCGGACACGTCGTGCTGGTACTGGCCGACCCCGATGGACTTGGGGTCGATCTTGACCAGCTCGGCCAGCGGGTCCTGGAGGCGGCGGGCGATCGAGACGGCGCCGCGCAGCGAGACGTCCATGCCGGGCAGCTCGCGGGCGGCGTACGCGGAGGCCGAGTACACCGACGCGCCCGCCTCCGACACCATGATCTTGGTGAGCTTGAGGTCGGGGTGCCGCGCGATCAGGTCGGCGGCCAGCTTGTCGGTCTCCCGCGAGGCGGTGCCGTTGCCGATGCTGACCAGGTCGACCTTGTGCTCCCTGGCGAGCTTCGCCAGCGTCTCGATCGACTCGTCCCAGCGGCGCCGCGGCTCGTGCGGGAAGATCGTGTCGGTGGCGACGACCTTGCCGGTGGGGTCCACGACCGCGACCTTCACGCCGGTGCGCAGGCCCGGGTCCAGGCCCATGGTGGCGCGGGTGCCGGCGGGCGCGGCCAGCAGCAGGTCCTTGAGGTTGGCGGCGAACACCCGGACCGCCTCGTCCTCGGCCTCCTGCCGCAGCCGGGTGCGCAGGTCGATGCCGAGGTGGACCTGGATGCGGGTGCGCCAGGCCCAGCGCACCGCGTCCGCCAGCCACTTGTCACCCGGCCGCCCCTGATCGGAGATCTGGAAGCGGCGGGCGATCTCGACCTCGTACGAGGTCCGCTCGCCCGCCTCGACGCCCTCCTCGGGCTCCAGGTCGAGGTCGAGGACCTCCTCCTTCTCGCCCCGGAAGAGCGCCAGCACGCGGTGCGAGGGCAGCTTCGAGAACGGCTCCGCGAACTCGAAGTAGTCGGAGAACTTGGCCCCCGCCTCCTGCTTGCCCTCCCGCACGCGCGAGACCATCCGGCCCTGGTTCCACATCCGCTCGCGGAGCGTGCCGATCAGGTCGGCGTCCTCGGCGAACCGCTCGACCAGGATCGCGCGGGCGCCCTCCAGCGCGGCGGCCTCGTCGGCGACGCCCTTCTCGGCGTCCACGTACGCCTTCGCGGCGGTCTGCGGGTCGTTGGACGGGTCGTCCAGCAGCAGGACGGCCAGCGGCTCCAGCCCGGCCTCGCGGGCGATCTGCGCCTTGGTGCGGCGCTTGGGCTTGTACGGGAGGTAGATGTCCTCCAGCCGGGCCTTGGACTCGGCCGCGGTGATCTGCGCGCGCAGCTCGTCGGTCAGCTTGCCCTGGGACTCGATCGACTCCAGGATCGCGGCGCGCCGCTCGTCCAGCTCGCGCAGGTAGCGCAGCCGCTCCTCGAGCGCGCGGAGCTGGCCGTCGTCGAGGGCCCCGGTGGCCTCCTTGCGGTAGCGGGCGATGAACGGCACCGTGGCGCCGCCGTCGAGCAGGTCCACGGCGACCCGTACCTGGCCCTCGCGAACGTCGAGCTCCGTCGCGATCCGCTGAGTGATCGGCGCGACGGCGGAACCCGCGTCAGGCCCGGTAGTGGGTGTCTGGCTGATGGATGCGGTCACGATCTGAATTCGCTTTCTCCCCTGAGGTGTAGCCCAAGCATTGTCCAGGGATCGGGCGCAGTTGTCGCGCCGCCCAGGAACCTCGTCCGTAAAGTCGGCTCTCGACCTCCCCGAATGGTGGGCTTAGCACCACTGATCCTGGGGCCCGGTACCGACACAATATGGGCATGGCGGTGCGGACCCTGGAGGCTGCGATGGTGGACGGCGGGGGCGGGGGCGGGGTCGTCCGGGCCGGGCTGCTGACGTGTGTGCGGGGGCTGGTGCAGGCCGTGCTGTCGCAGGCGGCGTGCATTCCGCTGTTCGTGGTGACGGTGCTGTCGATCGCGTTCATCCCGCTCGGGGTGGGGGTGGTGCTGGCGCCGGTGGCGATCGGGGCGATGCGGGGGCTGGCGAACGCGCAGCGGGTGTGGGCGGCGGAGTGGTCGGGGGTGCCGATCCCGGTTCCGTACCGGCCCGCGCCGGTGCGGGGCGGGCCGTTCCGGCGGCTGTGGGGGCTGCTGGGCGATCCGGCGACGTGGCGGGACCTGCTGTGGACGCTGCTGAACGCGCCGGTCGGCCTGCTGCTGGGGCTGCTGCCGGCGTGCCTGCTGGCGTACGGGCTGGAGGGCGTCCTGGTGGCGCCCTGGCTGGGGCAGATCACCTTCTACGGGTGGGGGCCGTTCTGGCCGCTGGACGCCTGGGGCCCGATCGGGATCGTGGGGCCGATGGTGTTGGGCGCGGTGCTCATGGTGGTGGCGTTCCCGGCGGGGCCGCGGATCCTGAAGGGGCACGCGCTGTTCTGCCAGTCGCTGCTGTCCCCCGCGCGGACGGCGCTGGCCGAGCGGGTGCGGGAGCTGACGGAGACGCGGTCGGAGACGGTGGACGCGTCGGCGGCCGAGCTGCGCCGGATCGAGCGGGACCTGCACGACGGGGCGCAGGCGCGGCTGGTGGCGCTGAGCATGAGCATCGGGCTGGCCGAGGAGCTGATGAAGCACGATCCGGAGGCGGCCGGGAAGCTGCTGGCGGAGGCGCGGGCGGACAGCGGGCAGGCGCTGACCGAGCTGCGCGACCTGGTTCGCGGCATCCATCCGCCGGTGCTGGCCGAGCGGGGGCTGGACGGGGCCGTGCGGGCGCTGGCGCTGTCGGTGCCGCTTCCGGTGGACGTCCGGATCGACCTGCCGGGGCGGCCGGACGCGCCGGTGGAGTCGGCGGCGTACTTCGCGGTCGCCGAGATGCTGGCGAACATCGTCAAGCACAGCGGCGCGGGGCGGGCGTGGATCCAGATCGAGCACGGCGGCGGGCGGCTGGTTCTGATCGTCGGCGATGACGGGACGGGCGGTGCCGATCCGGCGGCGGGGAGCGGGATGCGGGGCATCGAACGGCGGCTGGCCGCGTTCGATGGGACGATGGCGGTCACGAGCCCGCCGGGCGGGCCCACCGTCGTGACCATGGAGTTGCCGTGCGCGTTGTCATCGCCGAGGACCTCGCCCTCCTGAGGGACGGGCTGATCCGTCTGCTGGAGGCGTTCGGGTTCGAGGTCGTGGAGGCGGTGGACAACGGGCCGTCGCTGGTGCGGGCGCTGACGGCGCACCGTCCGGACGTGGCGGTGGTGGACGTGCGGCTGCCGCCGACGTTCACCGACGAGGGGCTGAAGGCGGCGCTGGAGGCGCGCAAGGAGATCCCCGGGCTTCCGGTGCTGGTGCTGTCGCAGCATGTGGAGCAGCTGTACGCGCGGGAGCTGCTGTCCGACAGTTCCGGCGGGATCGGCTACCTGCTGAAGGACCGGGTGTCGGAGGTGGGGCAGTTCGTGGACGCGGTGCGGCGGGTGGCGGCGGGCGGCACGGCGCTGGATCCGGACGTGGTGGCGCAGCTGCTCACCCGGCACGCCCGCGAGGAGCCGCTCCAGGCGCTGACTCCCCGCGAGCGGGAGGTGCTGGGGCTGATGGCCGAGGGCCGGTCGAACGCGGCGATCGCGTCGGCGCTGTTCGTGACCGAGAAGGCGATCAGCAAGCACACCAACTCCATCTTCGGCAAGCTGGGCCTGCCGCCGTCCGAGGACGACAACCGGCGGGTGCTGGCGGTGCTCGCCTACCTCGGCACGTGAGCGGTCACCGGACCCACGGCGGGACGAGGCGCTCGCCGTCCTCGGGGGCGATGTCGCAGTCGGAGTCGGCGTCGTAGACGCGGCTGCCGGCGGGGGCGGTGACGACGGCGGTGAAGCCGGTGCCGGGTGCGGTGGTCACCTGGCGGGGGACGTCGGCGGGCATGACGAGGGTGTCGCCGGCGGTGACCTCCAGGGTCTCGCCGCCGAGGACGACGGTGGCGCCGCCGTCCAGGAAGCACCAGATCTGCTCGGTCTCGAAGGCGTGCCGGGGTCCCTGCCTTCCGGCGGGCATGTCCACGTGCCAGACGGCGGTGCCCGCGCCGCCCTGGGTGGGCGAGGCGAGGGTGGTCATGACGGCGATGGGCGTCTCGGTGCGGCGGCGGTCGGCATGGCGGACGAGGGTCATCGGGCGGTCCTTCCCTAGAATGGTCAATCAGGTTGTCCAACTCGGATCAATAGTCAACGAGGTTGTCTTTTATGTCAAGCGAGCCGGGCACCGGCCACGAGCTGCCGCTGCGGATGCTGATGGCGTTCCGCGCGATCGTCGACGAGGTGCACGCCGAGCTGGCGCGCGCCGGCCATCCGGACCTGCGCCCCATGCACGGCTTCGTCTTCCAGGCGATCGGGCCGGACGGCACCACCGCGGCCGAGCTGGGCCAGCGGCTCGGCGTCTCCAAGCAGGCCGCGGGCAAGACCGTCGAGTCGCTGGAGCGGATGGGGTACGTGGAGCGCGCCGCCGATCCCCGGGACGCCCGGCGGAAGATCGTCCGGCTCACCGGGCGGGGGCTGGACTCGCTGGCCCGGTCGGCGGCCGCGTTCGACCGGATCCGCGCCCGCTGGGCCGCCGACCTGGGGGCGGACCGGCTGGGGGCGCTGGAGGACGACCTGCGCCGGCTGACGCCCGCGGACTTCTTCCGCCTGGACACGCCCGGCTGGTTCGGCGGCGCCTGACGGCGGGCCCTTGCCATCCGCACTAATTATTAGGAAACTTTCCTAAGAGCGGGGTTCTGTTGTGAGGTTCGGGGGACGAGCTGAACGGAGAACTCATGTCCAGAGGGAAGCCACGAGCAAGGGCGGCACGCGCCGCCATCGCGCTGGCCGCCGCCGCGGCGACGGCGCTGCTGGGCGCCCAGGCGCCCGCCCGGGCGAAGGCACCGGCCGCACCGCAGGCTCCCGCCGCGGCCGCCGGCGACAAGGTCATCGGCTACTTCGCGCAGTGGGGCGTCTACGGGCGCAACTACCACGTCAAGAACATCGACACCAGCGGCTCGGCCGCCAAGCTCACCCACATCAACTACGCGTTCGGCAACGTCACGAACGGCCAGTGCGCGATCGGCGACTCCTACGCCGACCACGACCGCTTCTACCAGGCGTCCGAGAGCGTCGACGGCCAGGCAGACACCTGGGACGCCGGCGCGCTGCGCGGCAGCTTCAACCAGCTGCGCAAGCTCAAGAGGAAGCACCCGCACCTCAAGGTCATCTGGTCGTTCGGCGGCTGGACCTGGTCGGGCGGCTTCGGGCAGGCGGCGCGGAACCCGGCCGCGTTCGCCGAGTCCTGCCACAGGCTGGTCGAGGACCCGCGCTGGGCGGACGTGTTCGACGGCATCGACATCGACTGGGAGTACCCGAACGCCTGCGGGCTGACCTGCGACACCAGCGGGCCGGCCGCGTTCCCGGCCCTGATGTCGGCGCTGCGCTCCCGGTTCGGCTCCGGCGACCTCGTCACCGCGGCGATCACCGCCGACGGCACCGCCGGCGGCAAGATCGACGCCGCCGACTACGGGGGCGCGGCCCGGTACGTCGACTGGTACCTGCCGATGACGTACGACTACTTCGGCGCCTGGGACGCCGACGGCCCGACCGCGCCGCACTCGCCGCTGCGCTCGTACGACGGCATCCCGATCCAGGGCTTCCACTCCGACGCCGCCGTCCAGAAGCTCAGGGCCAAGGGCGTCCCGGCGGACAAGCTGCTGCTCGGCGTCGGCTTCTACGGCCGCGGCTGGCGCGGCGTCACGCAGAGCGCGCCCGGCGGCGCGGCGGCCGGCGCGGCGCCCGGCACGTACGAGCAGGGCATCGAGGACTACAAGGTCCTCAAGACCCGCTGCCCGGCCACCGGAACGGTCGGCGGCACCGCGTACGCCAAGTGCGGCGACCAGTGGTGGAGCTACGACACCCCCGCCACGATCGGCGGCAAGACGGCGTACGCCCGCGGCCAGGGCCTCGGCGGCGCGTTCTTCTGGGAGCTGAGCGGGGACACCGCCGGAGGGGAGCTGGTCACCGCGCTGCGCGCCGGTCTCGGCTGACACCCCCGGCTGAGATCATGAACGCATGAGCGACTGGAAACTGGACCGCACGTACGACGGCGCCGCCGGCGAGATCCGCTGGACGGCCTTCGGCAGGGAGGACGGCGACCCCGTCGTCCTCCTGCACGGAACCCCGTTCTCGTCGTACGTGTGGCGCCACGTCGGCGCCGCCCTGGCGAGCCGCTACCGCGTGTACGCATGGGACATGCCCGGCTACGGGACGTCGGAGAAGTCCGCCGGGCAGGACGTCTCCCTGGCCGCGCAGGGCCGCGCGTTCGCGGACCTGCTGGAGCACTGGGGGCTGGCCGGCCCGCACGTGGTGGCGCACGACTTCGGCGGCGCGGTCGCTCTGCGCGCGCACCTGCTCCACGGGGCCGGGTACCGGCGGCTGGCACTGGTCGACCCGGTGGCCCTGGCCCCGTGGGGCTCGCCGTTCTTCCGGCTGGTGAACGAGAGCGCGGAGGTGTTCGAGCGGCTCCCGGAGAACCTGCACCGCGCGCTCGTCCGCGAGTACATCACCACGACCGGCGGGCCCGGCCTGCACCCGGCGACGCTGGACGCGCTCGTCGAGCCGTGGCTGGGCGAGGCCGGCCGGCCGGCGTTCTACCGCCAGATCGCGCAGGCCGACCAGCGGTACACCGACGAGATCCAGGGCCGGTACGGGGAGATCGCGATCCCCGTCCTGGTGTGCTGGGGCACCGCGGACGCCTGGATCCCGGTGGCCAAGGCGCACGAGCTGGCCGCCGCGATCCCGGGCGCCCGCCTCCGGCTGATCGAGGGCGCCGGGCACCTCGTGCAGGAGGACGCCCCCGCCGAGCTGACCGCCGCGCTCCTGGGCTTCCTGGACGGCCCGGCGGACGGGCCGGGCGGGCCGGACGCATGATCGAGGCCGTTCTCTTCGACATCGACGACACGCTCGTGGACCATTCGGGCGCCGCCCGGGAGGCGGTGGTGGCGGCGTTCCCGGAGGCCGACGCGGCACGGGTCGCGCGCCGCTGGTTCGAACTGGAGGAGGAGTACTACGAGCGCTACCTGGCGGGCGAGCTGGGGTTCGCCGAGCAGCGCCGGCTGCGGGTGACGACCCTGGCCGCCGAGCTGGGCCTCGGCGAGTGGGCGGCGGCCCGCGCCGACGCCTGGATCGCCGCGTACGCGGAGCGCTACAAGGCCGGCTGGCGGCTCTTCCCGGACGTGGCCGCGTGCCTGGACGCGTGCGGGCTCCCGATGGCCGTCGTCACCAACAGCAACGGCGACTTCCAGCGGACCAAGCTGGCGGCGGTGGGCCTGGACGGCCGGTTCCCGATCGTCGTGGCGTCCGAGGACGTCGGCGTCGCCAAGCCCGACCCGGAGATCTTCCGGGTGGCGTGCCGGCTGCTGGACGTGGAGCCGTCCCGGACGGCCTACGTCGGCGACCGGCTGACGACCGACGCGCTGGGCGCGCGGGCGGCCGGGCTGCGCGGCGTCTGGCTGGACCGCTCGGGCGGCGCGGCGCCGGACGATCCGGGCGTCGTCCGCATCACCACGCTCGCCGACCTGGCGGCCGTCCTCGCCTGACCCGCGCCCGCCCTAGGCGGGCAGGTCGGCGTCGCAGAGCGCGCAGACGTAGTAGGCGTCCTTCACCAGGTTGAGCTCGCCGCACGCCGGGCAGCGGCGGAAGACGAACGCGTCGGTGAAGCCGCCGGGGTGCGCGATCCCGGCGCGGTCGAGGGCCGCGGCGACGGCGGGCCACGACTCGGGGCCGGGGCGGTAGCCGGTCGACTGGTTGGTGACGGCCGCCACTCCCCCGTCCGCGAAGGTGATCTCGCCCGCGGCGCGGACGGGCGCGCCGCCCGCGCAGGCGACGTGCTCGCTGCGGCGCGGCGCGAGCCGCAGCGTGCCGGCGAGGTCGACGACGTAGGTGAACGGCTCGCCGCGCTCGTCGCGGCCGCGGCCCGCCAGCCAGTCCCGCGCGTCGGCCGCCGACCGGATCGGGGCGCCCTCCCGGCCCGGCACGGCGGCGGCCCGGATCTCGGGCGGGCCCGTGTAGTCGTAGCGCATCTACGGATAATGGGCTGCCCGTGGCCGCGGGCGCGAGGTAATTTGGACGGCATGTCCCGTCACGAGGTGGGGCGGCGAGCTAGCCGCGCCGAGCCGGAGAACGCGCAGCCGTGCGCGGCCCGGCTCGGCGGTGTGCGCCGTCGTCCCGTCGACCTCGTGAGGGCTTTCCATGCGTTCGCCTGAAATCCGGCAGACCTTTCTCGACTTCTTCTCCGCGCGCGGACACCGGGTCGTGCCGTCCAGCACGCTCGTCCCGTCCGATCCCACGCTGCTGCTGACCGGCGCGGGGATGGACCAGTTCAAGCCGTACTTCCTCGGCCGGGCCGAGCCCGGCCACCCGCGCGCGGCCTCGGTGCAGAAGTGCGCGCGGACGTCCGACATCGGCAACGTCGGCCGCACGGCGCGGCACTCGACGTTCTTCGAGATGCTCGGCAACTTCTCGTTCGGCGACTACTTCAAGGAGGAGGCGGTCGGCTGGGCGTGGGAGCTGCTCACCGAGGGCTTCGGGCTGGAACCGGAGCGGCTCTGGGCGACCGTCCACCTCGACGACGAGGAGGCGGAGCGGCTGTGGCTGCGGCTCGGCGTCCCCGCGTCCCGGATCCAGCGGCTCGGGATGGCCGACAACTACTGGTCGATGGGCGTGCCGGGGCCGTGCGGGCCGTCGTCGGAGCTGCACTACGACCGGGGCCCGGCGTTCGGGCGCGAGGGCGGCCCGGCGGTGGACGGCGAGCGCTACCTGGAGGTCTGGAACCTCGTCTTCATGCAGAACGTCCGCGGCGAGGGCCCCGCGAAGGAGGGCTACCCGATCGTCGGCGAGCTGCCGGCGCGCAGCATCGACACCGGCCTCGGCCTGGACCGGCTCGCGGCGATCCTCCAGGGCGTCGACACGCTGTGCGAGACCGACCTCGTCGGGCCGGTGCTGCGGCTCGTCCAGGAGATGGCGGGGCGCGAGTACCCGGGGCGGGACGGGTCGGAGGCGTCGCGGTCGTTCCTGGTGGCGGCCGAGCACGCGCGCACGATCGCGTTCCTGGTGGCGGACGGCGTGCTGCCGTCCCAGGACGGGCGCGGGCACGTGCTGCGGCGGCTGATGCGCGGCGCGGTGCGGCACGCGCGGCTGCTCGGCATCGACGGCCCGGTGCTGCCCGCGCTCACCGCCCGCGTCGTGGAGACGCTCGCGCCCGCGTGGCCCGAGCTGGAACGCGGCCGGGAGCTGATCCGGCAGGTCACCGAGGCGGAGGAGGAGGGCTTCGACCGGGCGCTGCGGCAGGGTTCCCGGGTGCTGGACTCGGCGATCGCGAAGGCGCGCTCGGCGGGCTCCCCGGTGCTGCCCGGGCGGACGGCGTTCGACCTGCTCAACATCCACGGGTTCCCGGTCGATCTGACGGTCGACGCGGCGCGGGCGGCGGGGCTGGCCGTGGACGAGGACGCGTTCGCGACGCTGCTGGACGAGCAGCGGCGCCGCGCGCACCGGGACGGGCAGGGCCGCAAGGGCGGCGCGGTCGCGCGGCGCGAGCTCTACGGGCGGGTCGCGGCGCGGCACGGGACGACCGCGTTCACCGGGTACGACGCGACGTCCGGCACCGGCCGCGTGGTGGCGCTGCTGGACGGCGCCGGCCTCACCGGGCACGCGTCCGAGGGCGGCGAGATCGAGGTCGTCCTGGACCGGAGCCCGTTCTACGCGGAGTCGGGCGGGCAGGTCGGCGACACCGGGACGCTCCGTACGGACTCGGCGGTCCTGGAGGTCGTGGACACCCGCCTCGGCGTGGACGGCCTGCACGTCCACACGGCGCGGGTGACCGAGGGCGAGGTCCGTACCGGGCAGGAGGCGGAGGCGGCCGTGGACGGCCGGCGCCGGGCGGCGGTCGCGCGGTCGCACAGCGCGACGCACGTCCTGCACGCGATGCTGCGCCGGTTCCTGGGCGAGCACGCGGCGCAGCGCGGCTCCCGCGTCGAACCCGGGCGGCTGCGCTTCGACTTCGCGCACTTCGCGGGCGTGGACGTCGAGGCGGTGCAGGCGCTCGTGAACGACTACCTGCTCGACGACCCGGACGTGCGGGTCTGGGAGGCGGACCGGGACGAGGCGGTGGCGGCGGGGGCGGTCGCGATGTTCGGCGAGAAGTACGGCGACCGCGTCCGGGTCGTCGACATCGGCGACGCGTCCCGGGAGCTGTGCGTCGGCACGCATGTCGGGCACGGCACGCAGGCGGGGCCGCTGCGCATCGTCGGCGACACGTCCGTCGGCACCGGGCTGCGCCGGATCGAGGCGCTGACCGGCGCGGACGCGCTGCGCCACCACGACCGCGAGCACGCGCTGCTGGCGGAGCTGGCGGCGCTGCTCAAGGTCCCGGCGGACCAGGCGCCCGCGCGGCTGCGGCAGCGCCTGGAGGTGCTCGCGGCGACCCGGCGCGAGCTGGACGCGCTGCGCGCGGCGGAACGCGCCGCGCTCACGTCCCGGCTGGCGGACCGGGCGGAACGCCTGCCGGACGGCTCGTGGCTGGTCGCGGAGGTCGTCCCGGACGACGTCACCGACGGCGACCTGCGCCCGCTCGCGCTGGACGTGCTGGCGCTGCGGCCGGGCACGGTCGTCCTCGGCACCCGCGCGGGCGGCCGGGCGACGCTCGTCGCGGCGCTGTCGGACGGCCGCGGCCCGGCCCGCGAGGTGCTCGCGGAGGCGGCGGCGGAGGTCGGCGGCGGCGCGGGCGGCAAGGGAAGTGTCGCCCACGCGGGCGGCCGCCGCCCCGAGCACCTGGAACGCGCGGTGGCGCGGGCGGCGCGCACCGCGCGCGCCTTGATCTCCTGACGCCCCGGCGTATCGTCCGACATACCGGGCGAAAGGAGACAGCGGTGCTGCGGGTGTTCTGTTTCGGCCATCTCGGCGTGACCGTGGAGGACGTCTACCTGGTGGATCCCGATCCCGTCCGGGGCGGGCGCGAGCGCGGCGTGCGGGTCGAGCTGCGCCTGCTCGCGCCCGAGCCCTGGCGCGGCTCGCGCAGCGCGTCCCAGAAGGTCGTGGCCGACCGCGCGGTCTGGCGCGCCGACTTCCTGGAGACCGCCGCGGGCGGGCCCGGCACCAAGGACCGGATGCACTTCCATCCCGGCATGCGGGACAACGAGCCCGGCCGCCGCACCTTCGTGGAGGAGCTGACCAGCGACCCGATGGGCTGGCTGGAGCAGCAGCTCTCCGACCCCGCCGCCCTCCTGGAGGCCGCCGGGATCGACGCCCCGAAGGCCGGGCCGCCCGCCCCCGCGGACCTCGCCGAGATCGTGCGGACGGTGTCCGCCGTCCTCGACGAGGTCCGCGCCGGGGACCGCGCCACGGTCGCGGTCCCCCCGGGACCGCGCGAGGGCGGCTACTGACCCCCGTACCGCCAGACGGTCGCGGCCCAGGCGCCGCTGTTGTCGCCGTGCAGGAGCCCGGCGGCCAGCAGCGTCCGCGTGCCCGGCACGCGGACGATCGCCCGGACGCTCGCGGCGGTGCCGTCCCCGAGCGGCGCCGGCTCCCTGGTCACCCGCCCCTCCGAGTAGTGCAGCAGGTAGGCGGACCCGTGGACGTTCGTGGACGCGATCCACAGCCCGCCGCGCCCGTCGGACGCCAGCCGTTCCAGGGAGTCCTGCGGCGCGTCGATCCGCACCTGCCGCCAGCGGCGCCCGTTCCAGTGCCAGAGCACCGAACCCGGCCACACGCCCTCGTCCTTGCCCAGGACCGCGCTCGCCCAGATGTCGTCGGGCGCCAGGGCGAGGATGTCGCCCGGCAGCGCGAAGACGTCCGGCGGCAGCTGGGGCTCGGGAAGGCGCACGGTCCGCCACGCCGACCCCGTCCACCGCATCGCGACCACCGACCGGTCCGCGGCCTGCCCGATCGCCCACGGCCGCCCGCCCGGCGGATCGCTGACCGCCTGCGCGGTCGCGGGCATCGGCGCCACCGTCCAGCGCTCCCCGTCCCACCGCCGCGACACCGGCTCGTCCCCCTCGGCGGCCGGCCGGGTTCCGACGACCCAGGCGCTGCGCGGCCCGGTGACGGCGGCGTCGTGGATCCAGGCGTACTCCTCGAACGCGGTCGTCCGCCACGCCGTGCCGTCCCAGCGGTGCCCGTAGGTGAGGCCGTTCCCGTCGATGCCGAACACCCACGCGTTCCGCGGAGAGGACGCGCCGACGTGCGTCAGCGACGCGTAGGACGTCGTGCCCGGCGGCGCGGGCGCCGCGACGTCCCGCCAGGCCGTGCCGTCCCAGCGGCTGATCTTCTGTGGTTCGCCGGGCTCGCCGCAGCACGGCCCGGACCCGACCGCCCAGGCGTCGTCCGGCCCCGTCGCGGCGATGTCGCCGAAGTCGTCCTGCGGGAACCCCGGCGAGGTGTGCGCGACCCGCCAGCCGGTCTCGGCCGCGGCCGGCGCCGCTCCCAGGCCCAGTGCCAGCACCGCGCAGGCCAGCACCGTGAGAATCGTGGACCGCATGCTCCCTCCATCCCGCGCTCGCCGAAGCGGGGATCCGTGAGCACTCGTCGCCTACCCAGAAGGACGGACGATCTTCCGCGCCGGTTTACCGCTAGCCGTTCGGCAGGATCACCGCCCGGCCGTCGACCCTGCCGGCGTGCAGCCGCTCGTACGCCCGCGGCGCCTCGTCGATCGAGTACGTCTCCACATGCACGTCGACCGCCCCGGCCCGCGCCAGCTCCAGTACCTCGATCAGCTCCGACCGGCTCCCCCAGTACGGCGTCCGCACCGCCATGTCGTACGGGTTGACCCCGAACCCGACCCTGGCCGTACCGCCGCCGATCCCGACCAGCATCACCGCCGAGTCCACGCCCGCGACCGCCACCGCGAGATCCACCGTCGCCTGGACGCCCACGAAGTCGAACACCGCCTCCGCGCCGCCGGTCATCTCCCGTACCCGGCCGGCCGCGTGCTCGTCCGACTTCAGCGTCTCGTGCGCGCCGACCTTGCGGGCCAGCTCCAGCTTCTCCTCCGACACGTCCAGCGCGATCACCCGCGCCGGCGACAGCGCCCGGATCAGCTGCACCCCCACATGCCCGAGCCCGCCCGTGCCGATCACCACCGCGGTGCTGCCCGGCACCAGCTTCGGCAGCGCCCCCTTGATCGCGTGGTACGGCGTCAGGCCCGCGTCCGTCAGCGGCACGTTCTGGACCGGGTCGAGTCCCTTCAGCGGCACCAGATGGCGCGGATCGTCGACCAGCATGTACTCGGCGATCGCGCCCGGCGCCCCCAGCCCCGGCGGCCGGATCTCCAGCTCGTCGGCGCGCAGGCAGTAGTTCTCCTTGCCGCGGCTGCACTCCAGGCACGTGCCGCAGCCCCACGGCCCGTACACCGCGACCGACTCGCCGACCTCCAGCCCGGTGACGCCGTCGCCCAGCGCCTCGACCGTCCCCGCGCCCTCGTGCCCCAGCGTCAGCGGCAGCCCGAACGGCACCTCCGGCCAGCTCATCACCGCGATGTCGGAGTGGCACACCCCCGCCGCGGTCACCTTCAGCAGGACCTGCCCCGGCCCCGGTTCCGGCTCGGGCACGTCCACGACCTCGGGAGATCCCCCGACCTCCCGGTACTGAACAGCCTTCATACGTCTCCCCCTCACCTCAGGAGGATCTCTACCCCGGCGGCGGCAGGAACTCCCGCCTGACGGCGTGCAGCCACTCCTCCACGGCCGCCTCGTCGGGCCGCTCCGGCAACGGCGTCCGCGTCGCGTCGAAGTCCGCCTCGGCCTTCGCCAGCACGGCCCTCGCCTCGTCCAGCTCGCCCTGCGCGACGCGCTCGCCGAAGTCCCGGTACCACTGCGGATCGTCCAGCCGCACCCGCAGCGTCCCCGTCCGGTAGAGCCCGAGGCCCTGGTGGATCAGCCGCGCCAGATGCCGGGCGTGCTTGGCCGTCCGCTTCCGCGTGTCCGCCGAGAACGACCCGTCCCCGCGACCCTCCAGCCGCCTGAACTGCGACACCGCGTACCCGTAGTAGGCGTCCCGCACCCGTCCCGCCGAGAGGAACGCCTCCCGGATCCCGACGAGCCGCTCCCCCAGTTCCGTGCGGACCTCGTACTCCTCCAGCCACAGCAGCTCGGTCACCGTGGGATTCACCCCGAGGCACAGGCCGGCGAACTTCCCCGCCTCGTGCTCGGTGACGTCCGGGTCCGTCCTGACCCGCGTGGCCTGCTTCCCCGTCGGCGGCCGCAGCCCATGGAACAGCACCGTCGGCGCCGCGAACACCGCCAGCCGGTCGACATCGGACTCCGGCGTCGCCAGCCCGTACGCCGTCGACCCCACGACCCCTGCCAGCAGCACCTCGGCGATCTCCACGACCCCTCCTCGGACGCGAAGGACCCCGCCTCCCTCTGGAGACAGGGCCCCTCACCTCATGTCGGGCTGGCGGGATTTGAACCCACGGCCCCCGGCACCCAAAGCCGGTGCGCTACCAAGCTGCGCCACAGCCCGTTCCGTCACGGCGACGCGTGAAGTCTAGACCCGATCAGCGGGGAACGCCTCGCCCATTTCCCGCGAGAGCGCGACCACCCTCGAAACCCTGTACCCTACGGAAGGCGATCGGCGCCCCCTCCGGGGCCGCGCCGCATCCGCACGCGGGCGTAGCTCAATGGTAGAGCCCCAGTCTTCCAAACTGGCTACGCGGGTTCGATTCCCGTCGCCCGCTCCCCTGAAGAAGGCCCAGGCCAGAGGCACGTTCCTCAGACCTGGGCCCTCCTGCTTTCAAGATCCTTTCCGCTTCCGTGCCCGCTGCGTGCCCGATCCCTTCTTCGTGCCCTTCTTGGGCTTCCCGCCGTCCCGAGCGATCTGAACGCCTCCCCCAGCGCCGCCGCGATCACCTGGTCACGGTTCTGGCTCGCGTGCTGGTAGATCAGCGCCGCTCGCGTAGAGGCGTGCCCCATCCGAGCCATCAGCTCCCGGAGGCTCGCGCCGGTCGTGGCCGCCAGCGTGTTGCCGACATGCCGGAGGTCATGGGAGTGCAGATCAGGCAGGCCGACCTCTTTCCTGACCTTGTTCCACGTGCGCCGGAAGCCCGACCGCCGCAGAGGCCCGCCCTTGGGGCCGACGAACACCCGCCCGTCCGGCCCCTTCTCAGCGAACTCGTCCAGATGCGCACGCAGGTCCGAGATGATCTCTGGCGGGATCGGCACCACCCGCCGTCCAGCGCGTGACTTGGGGGTGTCCTCCACCAGCTTGCCGCCGTCCAGCTCAGCCACCGAGGCGACAACCCGTACAAAGCCCGCGTCCAAGTCGACGTTCTTGCGCCGCAGCGCCGCCAGCTCCCCCCCAACGCAGGGCTCGCGAACGTACCGAGCAGCACCAGAGCCCTGTACCGCTCAGGCACGGCCGCGAGGATCTCAACCACCTTGGTCAGCGGGATCATCTCCCGCTCCGGGGTGCCGGCCCCTTGATCCGGCACGGGTTCCGCCGGATCAACTCGTCATCCACGGCCGTGCTCAGGACGGACTTGAGGAGCTGGTAAGCCTTCGCCACCGTCGACTGCCCGACCTTCCCGAGCCGCTCCTTGCGCCAACGTCGCACGTCGGCCTCCCGGATGTCGACAAGGTCGAAGTTGCCGAAAGTCGGGATCAGGTGGTTGCGGAGCAGCCCGCGGTAGAGCCCCTCCGTACGAGGCTTGAGCACGCGATCATCGATCCACTGTTTGGCGTAGACCTCGAACGGCACCTTGCCCGCGTCCGGGTCGAGCCACTCGTTCCGGCTGATCTCCGCTTCCTTGAGGACCAGCCACCGCTCGGCATCCGTCTTCGTGGCGAACGTGTTGGGCGCCGGACGGTCAATGCCATCAGGCCCCTGGTAGTGAGCCTGGTAGCGGCCCGAGGGAAGCTTGCGGACCCGTCCGAACCGACGCTTCTTGCCCATCAGGCAGCCCTCCCGATGCCCCGCGACGTGATCGGCTCAACAAGACCGGCCTCAATGAACTCTCTCGAAGTGCGGATTCGGGGATGCGGTTGAACCGGCCGACGCGCACGAAGAGGATGCGCCGCTCCTCCACCAGGCGACGGGGGAATCGCGGACTGGTGTTGAGGATCTGGGCCGCCTGGTCGTAGGTCAGGAGCCGGTCATTGGGGTCCAGGTCCGGAGTGGTCCGGCGCCTGTCGGTCAAGCTGCCTCCCGAGTTGCCGAAAGATCTGGGTCGTTCTGTGCGGTGGCCTGGTCGAGCTGGCGGCGCCGTTGCACCCGTTCGTTGATCAGGAGCATCAGCCGGTGCTCGATCGGCTTGACGTCCGGGTCGCCGGGTCCGGCGCGTTCCCAGACGTGTTGCGCATCGGAGTCGGCCGGGTTGGTGACCGGGATCCCGGCCTCAACCAGGCGAGCCAGCGCCCACGCCGCCCCGGACGCCGGCGAGCTGGACGTCGGCGAGCTGGACGTGGACGAGCTGTTCGACGCCATCGAGGACCTGGCCGCGCTCGACCGGCCGCTGCCGATGCCGCTCGGCCGCCTGCTGAGCAATCTGGTCACCGCCTGGGATCGCGCCTCCGGGACCGGGCCGCTGGACGAGCTGACCGCCGCGGCCGCCGACGTCGTCCAGGAACCGCGCGAGCGCGTCCCCGATGATGTGACCGCCGCCCTGGACCGCCTCGCCGCCGCCGTGACGACGGCACGCCGTGTGACGGCGCCCGGCCCGCCCGACGCCGCGCGGGACGCGCTGCACGGGAGCCGGGGCTTGCGCAGCAACCAAACGGCCAGTCACGTTAAGGAGCCCGGCGGGCTCGTCTTGCCGTGACTGGACGTTCCAATGCGGGTGGGCTTCGAGGACAGGGATGTTGTAACGGTTTGGTAGCTATGGGTGAGCCACTGGTGGGTCGGTCCTACTTTGCGGCGTATCCGGGTGAGTGATCCCGGGCCGGCGGTGGTGTGGCGGTGCGGGTCAGTTGGCCATGCCGGCGAACTGGCCGGGCTGGTAGGAGCCTCCGGGGTTGCGCACGATCACGTTGAGCCGGTTGTTGGCGTTGATCATGGCGATCAGGGAGACGAGCGCGGCGATCTGGTCGTCGTCGTAGTGCTCGCGCACCCGGTCCCAGGTCTCGTCCGACACGGGGTGGCGGGTGTCGGCGATCCGGGTGCCTTCCTCGGTCAGCGCCAGCGCCGCGCGTTCGGCGTCGGTGAACACCGTGGTCTCGTACCAGGCGGCGACCAGGTTGAGGCGGTCTGTGGTCTCTCCGGCGGCGGTGGCGTCCTTGGTGTGGTAGTCGACGCAGAAGCCGCAGCCGTTGATCTGGCTGGCGCGCAGCATCACCAGGTTCTGGGTGGCCTGGGGCAGCGGCGAGTCGACGATCGCCAGGGCGACGTTGTAGATCCGCTTGGCGATCTTGGCGCCGAGATTGTTGTTCATCAGGTCGAAGCGGGCTTCCATGGTCTGCGTCCTTGCTCGTGGGTTGGGGGTGCCGCGCGTATTGCTCGCGCGGCCGATGGCAGGGGGCTTGTTGTTCGCGGGTACCGGTCAGCCGAGATTGCCGGGCTGGTAGTCGCCGCCGGGTTGGCGGACGATGACGCCCATCCGGTTGGTGGCGTTGATCAGGGCGATGAGGACCACCAGGTCGGCCAGCTGGTCGGCGTCGTAGTGCTCGACGGCGGCGGCCCAGGCCTCGTCGCTCACGCCGCCGGCCGCGTCGGCGATGCGGGTGCCCTGCTCGGCGAGGGCCAGGGCGGCGCGTTCGGCGTCGGTGAACACCGTGGACTCGCGCCAGGCGGCGACCAGGTTGATGCGGGTGGCGCTCTCTGCGGCGGCCGCGGCGTTCTTGCTCCACACGTCGGTGGCGTAGCCGTCGCCGTTGATCTGGCTGGTCCGCAGCAGCACCAGCTTCTGGGTCGCGGCCGGCAGGCTCGATTCGGCCAGGATCGTCTTGCTCACCGTGCCGAAGTGGCCGGCGGCCTTGGCCGCGGTGCCGTCGGGGTTCGCGAACAGGCTCAAACGGGCGGTCATGGTGTGCTCCTCGGAAGTCGTCGTCGGGCGAAGTCGGCAAGGAGATGCCGGTAGCCCGGTCGGCGTGACAGCTCCGGCGGTGTGACCTATATCACTGCTGGTGGGCGTCACGAAAAGCGCGGGGTCGGCATCTCGTGCGGGATACAGAAAGATCCAAAACGGAGGGAGCCGGCGATGACCGAGCACGGTGACCGGACTGTGGAAGCGACCAAGCCGTCCGCTCGGGGCACCGGCGCGGATGGCGCCACCGAGGCCTTCGTCGCCCACCGGAACCTGTTGTTCACCGTCGCCTACGAGATGCTCGGCTCGGCGGCCGATGCCGAGGACGTCCTGCAGGAGACCTGGATGCGGTGGGTGAACGTCGACCTGGAAATCGTGGAGGATCCCCGCGCGTATCTGGTCCGCATCACCACCCGCCAGGCGCTGATGCGGCTGCGTTCGCTGCGCCGGCGCAAGGAGTCCTACATCGGCCCCTGGCTGCCCGAGCCGCTGCTGACCGCGCCGGACGTGGCCGAGGACGTCGAGCTGGCCGAGGGCGTATCGATGGCGATGCTGCTGGTGATGGAAACGCTCACGCCGACCGAGCGCGCAGTGTTCGTGCTGCGCGAGGTGTTCGACCTGGACTACAACGAGATCGCCGAGGCCGTCGGCAAGACCCCGGTCACGGTCCGCCAGATCGCGCACCGGGCCCGGAACCACGTCGCCGCCCGCCGCCCGCGCACAGCGGTTGCGCAGGCTGAGAACCGCGCGGCCCTGCTGGCCTTCCAACGGGCCGTCGACACCGGCGACATGAAGAGCCTGCTCGACCAACTCGCCCCGGACGTCGTCTTCCTCAGCGACGGCGGCGGTGTGGTCCAGGCTGCGCTGGAGCCGGTCGTGGGCGCGGAACTGGTCGCCAACCTGTTGACGGCGGGGCTGGGCCGGCTGGCAGGCTCCGCCGCGGTGCAGCCGGCGCAGGTCAACGGCCATCCGGCCCTGATCGTGCGGATCGATGGGCAGATCGAGGGCCTGCTGGCGGTGCGGACCGAACAGAGCCTGATCACCGGCCTGTACTTCGTGCGCAACCCCGAGAAGCTGTCACGCCTCGATCAAGAAACCGCCCTGCATCGCTGAACCGCAGCCTTGCGAAATGAGGAGTTTGGTGATCGACGTGGTCGTGACCGGCGGCCGCCGACCCGTCGTCGACGACGACAAGCGCGCCGCGATCCTGGCCCGCCGCCGGCGCGGGAATCCATCCGCACCATCGCCGCCGGGGTGAAGGTCTCCGTCGGTGTCGTCCACAAGACCCTCAAGACCGCCGAGGGCAACCCCACCGACCAGCCCGGCCTCATCGACTGACCCCCCAGCCACCCGCATCGGAACGGCCAGTCACGGCAAGACGAGCCCGCCGGGCTCCTTTAGTGGGTGTTGTACCAGGCCCCGATAGTGCGCGATCAACAACCCGAGCCAGGCGACCATGCTGATGTAGGGGGCGAGGTTGTGCCACCAGTGCGGGCGCCCGCGCTGAGCGCCACGACGACGATGTCGCAGGCCAGGACTGCCGCGAGCTCGCAGAACACCGCGCGAGGAAACCGCCGCGAAGTGCGAATGCGGCCATCGCGACCGCCAGCCCGGCGGGAGAAGCGATACCGCCCGACCTCTTAAGAACTCACAGTTCTTCAACACGCACTCACGGGTCCGCGCCGAGGCGCCACGGCGGGGCGTGATAGTCACGGCCACGACACTCAGGCCGCTTTTCGGCCTGTCCACGGGTCAACCGCGCCCACTCTGGCCGGATGGCTACAGCATGGTGAGGTGAGCATCAAAGATCAGCATCTACTCTTGCGCAGCCGTGCTGTCGTTCATCGCCAGATGGACACTACGATTCATCAGTAGCTGGCGTAGCGATCGGCCCACGAGAGTGGAGGACCCGAGATTGAGCGGAACGCTTGAAGCAGAGGCTGAGCAGATCAGTTCGGAGTCGGGCGTACCGGTCGACATTCATCTCTCCGAAGGCCGCGGTTTCGACGGCGTGAGCACCGCCTTCGCGATTATTACGGTGGTCGCGGGCGGTATCGGTGGTGGCATCCTGACCGCCGTCGGCGAGGAGGTCTGGTCGCGGATCAAGCGCCTGGTGTCTAAAACGAAGGAAGCCGACTATCAATGCACCCTTGTCGTGGTGCACAAGACCGGGGACACCGAGTTCCGCTTCCGCTGCGCAGTCGATGGCCCTGAGGACGTGGAGCGCGTGGTCAGAGCGCTGCAGGACGGTGACGCGCCGCCCGCTCCTCACAACGCGGCAGGCGAACCGGTCGTGCTGCGGCTAGACGACGACGGTACGTGGAAGCCTGCAGGCTAGGCGCCAATGGCACCGATTAAGGGCGATCCTGCGCTTGTCGAGCAGTTGCGGTTCGGGGTGCGGCAAGGCGACGTCAAGGACCTCATCGGCCGCGCCGCCCGCTGCTGGGATCGGTATGGCCTGCCCGACGGATCCAAGAACCCGGGCAGGCAGCCAGGTCGGCTACCGGATGGCATGAGCGGGACACTGACCCCGTCTGAGAAGGACATCAACGACGCGCTTAATAAGCTGCTGCGTCCGGTGCTGGATCCCGCCGACCGCTGGTTGCTGAACATCCCCAGGGTGCTGGTGCCAGACCGGTCGTCGGCGCACGTCCTGATGTCCCGCAAGGGCGCCGCCCTCGCAATGCCGTGGTCGGCGTTTGGTGGTCTCTTCTTCGTCAATGCGCTGAGATCAATGCTGTCCTTTCCGGTGGAGCACCCGGCTTGCCGAAGCCGACGACAGCGGCGCAAGCTTGCCCGACGGTTACCGCTCGACCTGTGCGCAAAAGCAACTCGCTATTGGCTCACCGGAATCAAGCCGCCAGCCGAGTGCGTGCGTGCTGTCGAACGGCTCGAACACGTCATCACGCTCTGGATGAAATTGACCGAGCCTGCCGTGGGGCAGACGATCTGGGCCATCAGCGTCTTTGAGCAGGCGCTGATGACCCTGCACGAGTTCGGTCATGTCGTTGCCCTCGGCCGAGACCGCCCGACCGGAACCAAGCCAAAGGCCACTCACTGCACGCTCGCCGATGAACTGGGCGCTGACCAGTGGAGCCGTCGCTACGCGCGCCGCCTGGCCGACGGACTGTTCGCCGACCCACAGCACGCCATCATCCCGCTGCTCGCCCTGTACTCGACACTGGACATCGCAGAGATGCCTGATCCGGGCGACCCCCGCCGACAGGATCTGGCTCAACGCTGCGCACTGCTCATCGAGTACGTGACCTCACGACCAATCGATCTGGCCCTGGTCTACGACGATTTCGCTAAGACGCGCGCGCTCTACAGCCGCCCTGAAAGGCTGCTGGGCGACTTCCGGCGCTTGGACGACTTCGTCACGGTCCTGGCGATGGGCGGCATCGAAGCCGATGAGGAATTTCGAGCGTTCGTCGACGACCTCGTCGAACGTTGGACGTGACCGCTGGGGGTCGATGAACCGCCGTTGACCAAGTCCGAGCCTGGCAAGGTGTCTCGACGCGGTGCGGCGGTTGATCGTGAAGCCGATGTCGGCGAGCTCGTCGGTGATGCGCTGCGCGGACCACTCGTGTTCGCGCGGCCAGGTCTCGATCTTCTCGCCAACTCAGGCCAGGGTGGTGTGTGGAGCTGAGGAGCGGCCGTGAAGTCCGGACTCACCGTCCCTGCGCCAGCGGTTGACCCACGTGGAAGCGCAGGCCCGAGGGATGCCCATCTCGGCAGCGACATGGGCGATGGGTCGAGTGCGGCATCAAAGGATCTCCTCGACGGCAGAAGCGAGGCGTGCAGCGTCCTTCTCGTCGTGGGGACCGACGGTGAGTGGGCGCGTCTTGGCGCCGCGGTAGGCGGCTCGACCCGGGGTCGGGGTGTCGATGATGTTGATGATCGGCTGGATCGCATCTTCGGGGCGTTGGCCCAGCAAGGGCCCCAGAACGGCGGCAGCGACCTTCATGCCTGCCCCCACTTCGCCGGTGAAGCTGGAGCGAACCAGCCGGGAGGGTCCCCAGGTGACGTAGCTGAGATCCGAGTTCTGGTCGGTGGCGAGGATTCCGAGTAGTTCGTTTGCTCGACGCTGCTGAGCGTTTGATCGTTTGAAGGTGAACCTGTCGACCATCTCCAGGTCGTCGAACGCGATGGCATCCGGGCGGGCGCCCGGGACCGCGGTGTTCACGATGACCGGCCTGTCGCCGGCGCGCAGAAGGGCGGCAAGTTGCGTGACGAACAGGTACTTGCTGAGAAAGAACAGCGAAAAGGACGCCTCGTGCCCTTCGGGGGTGCGGTGTCGGCGCTGCCGGATGAACGACGCCGCGAGTACCAGCGCGTCGATACGTTCGCTGCTCTCCTTCAGATGGTTGACCACGCGACGACTGTCCTCAACGAGGGAGAGGTCGGCCGCGATGAATTCGGCCCTGGATGGCGCCGAAGGAGATTGGCTCGCCGCGGCCGCAACCAGCGCCTCGAACTTGGCGCGGCTACGTCCGATCACCACCACCCGGTCTCCTGCTATGAGGTAGTGGCGCGCCAGAGCGGCGCCCATCCCGTCAGTGCCTCCCGTGACCACGATCGCCCTCACTACACACTCCATCATTCCGGAACGCATGTTCCGAAACAGCGTAGCATCGATCCGGAACATGCGTTCCGGATCGTTATACTGGGGACATGCCGGAAGAGCGCAAGCAGCGACGCGACGCCGTGGCGAACAAGGAACGGATCCTGAACGCCGCAGAAGACGCGTTTCGACACCACGGCCTATCCGTCGACATGCGTGCGGTCGCGGCAGCTGCCGGAGTTGGCATCGGCACGCTCTATCGCCACTTCCCCACCAGGGAAGACCTCATACAGGCCATCACCGGATCGGACCTCGCCGACCTCGCCGTCGCGCACCTCCCTGATCGAGCATCAGCAATCGACGGACTTCGAGAGTTCTTCACCAGGACGCTGGCCCGACTCACCGCCAACAAGGCCATGATCGACCTACTCGCAGGCGGATCCCCCTCGGACGCGGATCTCGAGCGATGCCTTGCCCACCTGAGAACCGTCGGCCGCGAAGCCATCGAGCGATCCGCCACAGACCGCACCCTCGCCCCGGACGTAACCGCAGACGACATCGCCTACCAGTTACTCGGCCTCATCCGGATCGTTCAACTCATCTCCGAGCCGGCGCCGGGCACGATCGAGCATCAGGTTGAACTCGCGCTGCGCGGACTGGCCTCCTGACACTCGCGATCAACGTGCCCGACGCGTCATCCCTCACCGCTGGCGTCACGAACGTCCGACCCCCGCAACACCAGCCGCACGACGGCGGGCGGCGGGCGGCGGCGAGGGCTTCCGGCGCTGGAGCCCGGCCTAACGGCCGTCCGGCTCGGCGGGTTGGGCGGGCTCTGTGAAGGAGCTGCGTGCCCCGCGGTCAGCGCGCGCACGCCGCAGCGCGCCCCCGCTCGGCGAGGTCGTCAGCCGACGAAGGTGGCCGTGCGTGGTCGTTGCGGGGCGTTTGGCGGGTTCGTGGAGCATGCACGCCGTTACCGCCGCCGATGTGCACGCCGTCGATGTGCACCACCGCCACTTGGCGCCGGCCCCAGCAATCACACTTGAACAAGTTGTTCAACATGATCCGTTGACAACGAACTGTTTGGGCATCAAGGTGAGTGCATGGCTTCCACGGCGCAGACCCCTGACACCCCCTTCACCGCACCCGATCCCGGCCGGACCCGTGCCCAGCGTGAGTTCGCGGCCCTGTTCCACATCCGCGACCGGCACGCGGGCAGCACCCGGATGCGTGCCCGGCAGGTACATCCCGATGTCCCTGGCCCGCATGAGGCCGTGCGGCTCATCGCCTTCCTGCTGTCGGGCGCGGCCACGCTCAACGACGATGAACCGGAAGTGGACCACACCGACCTGGTGGCCGCGCTGACACTGCTGCCACGCGTGCGCGCCGAGTTCGACGACCTGGAGGCCGGCCTGCTCATGATGGCCCGGGGGCGCGGCATGACCTGGCAGGAGATCGCCTTCGGCCTCGGCCTGGGCACCCCGCAGGCCGCCCGCCAACGCTACGAACGGCTCGCCGAACGCGCCACCCCTGATCCCATCGCCGAACCGTAAGCGGGCCGAGGCCGCTCCGCCAAGCGATGGCCACACATCCCTCGACCACACCTCGGCTTCGCCGAAGACCTAGGCCGGGCAGGGCTCTGAGCGGCGGACGCCACAGAGCAACGCACCGCCCACCGACGCCCCTCTCCCAGTCCGTCCGCTCGCCCAGAATTGCGGCTGCCTTGCGGCGTGCCCGTCTGGCAAGGTCGGACGGGTCCTCGGCAGCCCGTCGCGATGTAAGGAGCACTGGTCCAGAAAACGATCAGTCGTCCAAATGAGTGCGGAGTGCCTCGATGAACCACCCGAAGACCGGACGCATGTCCGGGCGCCGCGGCCAGCCGTTGATCGAGCTCAGCAGTTCCCAGTAGCGCGCGGCACGGGGATCGGCCCCGGTCTCGACACGGCGCAGCACCTCGCGCCGGTACTCGGGAGTGTCCTTGGCGCCGAACGTTCGCGCGTACCGTCCGATCAGCTCGGCCACCACCGGGGCCGCCTCGGGGGAGGACGCCCCGATCCCCGGGCTGCGGCGACCCGTTCGATTACCATTTCGGTGAGTTCGTGATGAAGACCGGACTCGCCCTGGTCGGCCTGGTGCTGGGCCATCCGCCGGACCGCCGCGCGAAAGTCCTCGTCCCGTACCAGGTCCGCCAGCTCGATCCACGCTTCGACCTGCGCGGGCTCTGGGTCGTCGGGCAGCTCCGGGAGGGACGCCCGCATCATCTCGACGAGCTGCGGATTGGCGGCGACTTCGCCGAAGGTGGCGTCGATGAACTCGTGGATGATCGTGTTGCGTTCTTCCGCGGAGAGCTTCACCAGGTCGTGCATGATCCTCAACTCCTCCAGAGCCGATCCTTGCCTGGCCACCGCCCGCATCACCGCACGGCGCAGCCGCAGAGTACGGATCTGCGTGTCCAGCGCTTCGGCGTGCACGGTGGCGATCTCCGACAGCGTGGTCCGGCGGTCCAGCAGCCGCCCGATGCTCTGCAAGTCCACGTCCAGATCGCGCAGCGTGCGCACCAGTTCCACGCGGGCCAGCCCGTTCAGGTCGTACAGGCGGTGGCCGGCGGGACTACGTTCAGCCGGCGGCACCAAGCCGGCATCGGAGTAGAACCGTACGGTCTTCACCGTCAGCCCGGCGCGCCGAGCCAGCTCACCGATCGAGAACACGATGCCGTCTGCCATGGCCCCACCATGGATGCTCCCCCTACTGGAGATGCAACCCCGCACCGGACCGTGTCAGCCTGAAGGATGCCCGCCGCCGGCCCCCTGGTGCCGGTGGCCCGGCCACACGGCGAGGTCAAACCGAAAGACCGGTCAGCCGGTCGGCGGACGGCGAGCCCCTTCGGACAGCCGGTCGGCGAGACCGGGGACAAGGGCGCGGAGGTCGTCCGGGCGCTCGATGGCGAAGGGCCGGCCGAGCGAGGCGAGGAGCCCGGGCAACCAGTCGAGCCGTTCGGCCCGCATCTCGACACTGCGCCGGCCCTCGACCGCCGCGTCGGCGGGTCCGTCCAGGGTCGCGATCGACGCGGGGAACTCGGGCACACGCTCTCGTCCACGCAGCCACCGTTCTCGACGCTGAGCGACAAAGGACTGTCAAGGGTCACCTACACAGCCACGGGCCCGTCTGTCGCGCGGCCCGGGCCCGGGGGGCGATCTCCTCGAACGGCAGGCCGAACATGTCGTGCAGGACGAAATCCATCCGTTCGGGCGGGGTCAGTGACTCCAGCACCACCCGCAGCGCCAGCCAGACCGAGTCGGCGATCAGCGCCTGCTGCTCGGGGTCGGTGGCCGGTTCGCTCACGACCGGGTCCGGCAGGCGGGCCTGCAGCGGGGTCTCCGCGCGGTGCGTGCGCGAACGCAGCATGTCCAGGCAGACCCTTCCGACGACGGTGGTCAGCCAGCCGCCGAGGTCGCCGTTCTCGTCGGCCTCGGGGCGGGCGAGCCGCAGCCACGCCTCCTGGACGGCGTCGTCGGCCTCGGCCAGGGAGCCGAGCATCCGGTGGCCACCGCCTTGAGATGCGTGCGGTGCTCTTCGCAACATTCGGCCAGGAAGTCGCGCTCGTCCATGTTCGCCTTTCGTCATCGCCTGTCGGTGTGCCGGTACTCGCGAACTGACGGACCGCACACCGGCGATGTGACGCACTCGACCGGTCACATTCGCCGCGACCCGTTCGTCAGGGCACCGATCAACGATGAACGGAGCGGGAGACGATGAACGAGTCCGAGATTTGCGGAACGGTGGCCGACGGGTTCGAGGCGGTGCGCGAGGAGTTCGCCGCCGCGGTGGCCGCCGAGGACGGTGAGTGCGGCGCGCAGCTCGCGGCGTACGTGGGCGACCGCCAGGTGGTGGATCTGTGGGCCGGGGACGGGGTCACCGGCGACACCCTGACCGGGGTGTACTCCTCGACCAAGGGCGCGGCCACGCTGGTGGTGGCGCTGCTGGTGCAGGACGGTGTCCTCAACCTGGACGAGCCCGTGGCGGGGTGCTGGCCGGAGTTCGCCGCCGCCGGCAAGGGCGGAATCACGCTGCGGGAGGTGCTGGCGCACCGGTCCGGGGTGATCGGTGTCGACGGCGGGCTGACGGCGGACGAGCTCGCCGACGACCGGGTGATCGCGGAACGGCTGGCCGGGCAGCGTCCGTACTGGCGGCCGGGCACCGCCTACGGCTACGGCGGGTTCGTGTCGTTCGCGATCGTGGGCGAGGTGGTCCGCCGGGTCACCGGCCGCTCCTTGCAGGAGGTGTTCGAGGAGCGGGTGCGCGCACCCCACGGGCTGGACGTCCACCTCGGGCTGCCGGAGGCGCTGGAGGACCGGTACCGGGAGGTGCTGCCGGGCCTGGCGGCCCCGGAGGAGCTCGCTGCGTTCTGGGCGAACGTCCCGGGCCCGCACAGCATCACCGGGATCGGGTACGGCCTGAACTCCACCCCGCCGCTGGACCAGGTCGCCTTCATCAACACCCGGCGGGTGCGGGCGCTCGGTCAGGCGTCGGCGGGCGGCGTGGGCAGCGCGCGGGGACTGGCCGCCATGTACGCGGCGGCGGTGTCCGGGCTGGACGGTCACGCCCCGCTGCTCAAGCCCGACACCATCGGCGAGTTCGCCATGCTCCACTCGGTCGGCGGTGACCTGGTCGTCGGTCCGAAGGGCCAGTACGCGCTGGGCTTCCAGGCCATGGGCCTGCGCTACCCGTTCTTGAGCGCCCAGGCGTTCGGCCACGGCGGCTCGGCGGGCTCGGAGGCCTTCGCCGATCCTCGTAGCGGCATCGCCTTCGGCTACACGCGCCGCCGCTTCTCCTTCAACTGGTCCTACCCCGAACACGACCGGCTGGCCGCCGCCGTCCACCGCGCGGCCGCTCGCAATAACCCCAACTAGCCCGGATGAGGGCACTTGCCCCAAAAGCGATCCCCTGCACCGACCACAAGGAGAACCCGCCATGCAAGCACGAATGAGCAACCCCGCCTACCTGGTACCGGCCGCGGGCGAGGCGATCGGTGCCCTCATGCAGGCACTGCAGCACGACATGGACCAAGGCATCGTCCCGGCCGCCACGCTCATGCTGGCCGCCATGCGCGGCAGCCAGATCAACGGCGGCAGCGCCTGCCTGTACGCCGACGCGGCCGAGGCCCGCAAAGCCGGAGTCACCGACGACCAGATGACCGCAGTCGCGGCATGGCGCCAGTCGCCGTTCTTCACCGACGCCGAACGCGCCGCCCTGGCACTGGCCGAGGCCGCCACCCGCATGAACGACCGGTCCGGCGACGCCATCCCCGACCAGGTCTGGGACGACCTCGTCAAGCACTACGACGAGCGACAGCGCGCGACACTGATCCTCTGGATGGCCACCAGCAACCTGTTCAACACCATCAACAACATCATCAACGACCCCGCCGGCACCACCTGGAACTGAACGCCTCTGCCTTGTGCGGCTACCCCGCCGGGGTAGCCGCACAGGGCAGACCTGTTTGGTGGCGAGAGGTGATCTCAGGTCTGCCACAGCGACCATCACCCAACCGCAACAAGAGCTGAACCATCGGCGACACGCCCCGCATCGAACCGGTGACGGCGGTAACACTCACCCGAACCGGCCGGCTATCGCCGTTGGCCGTTCGGGCGCTGCTCACGGGCCTTCACAGATGGGGACTCGGAGGCTCACTCGCGCAGCTCGCCTGAACTTTCTGGGGCGGTGCTGTAAATCCGGCCGCTCGTCCGGGATTACTTCACGACAACCGATCCCGACGGGAGGTCTTCGTGGATGAACGCGAAACACGCTTCACCCGGCTGTACGACGAGTATCACCGGCGCGTGCTGACGTATGCGCTGACGCACGCCGAGCCGCACACGGCGGAGGACATCGCTGGGGAGACGTTCCTGATCGCCTGGCGACGGCTGGACGAGGTGCGCGACCCGGTGCTGCCGTGGCTGCTGGCCGTGGCCCGCAATCTGCTGCACAAGCAGCGCGACCGGGGGCGGCGGGGCCGCGACCTGGCCGCGCGGGTCAGGGCGCTCGCCTCACCCGGCGACCTGGCCGCGTGGGACGTCGCCGAGCACGTCGTGGAGCGCGAGACCGTGCTCGCGGCGGTCGCGGCGCTGCCCGAACGCGACCTGGAGGTGCTGGCGCTGGTCAACTGGCACGGGCTGGACACCCGGCAGGCCGCGCGGGTGATGCGCTGCTCGGGGCCGGCGTTCGCGGTGCGGCTGCACCGCGCCCGCAGGCGCCTGGCCCGCGCGCTGGAGGCGGCGGGCGATCCCCCCGCCCCGCGGGATGTTACGGACGGCTCCGCCCGCGCGTCCCGTCCCTCCGCCGCGCCCGTCGCGGGGAAAGCGGCCCGATGAGCTCCGAAAGGAAAAGGAAGACGACGATGAAGGACGCCGACACCATGTTCCGGGCGCTGCGGCCCACCGCGCTCGACGAGCTGGCCGAGGAGGCGCACCAGCGCCGCCGCGACGTCGAGCTGGAACGGATCCTGCGCACGTCCGCCGAGACGCGGACCGCCCCGCGTGCGGTGATGCGGCCGGGCAGGCGCCCGCTGCTTCTCACGGCCGGTGTCGCGGCCGCGGCGGTGGTCGCCGGGGGAGGCGCCGTCGCCGTCACCGGAGGCGGGGACGGCCCCGCGGGACGGCACGCGCCCGTCACACAGGAGTCGCCCGTCGACGCGCACGCGTTCTTGCTCGCCAGCGCGAAGACGGCCGAGCGCGCCCCGGTCAAGCCGGGCCGCTACTGGTACCAGCGCATCCAGACCCGGGTCGTGCACGAGTACGAGCACGACCTGCCGGGCCACACGCTCCCGCGCCCGGGCACCAGTTCCGGCAAGGACCGGTCGAAGCTGGAGAGGCTTCCGTACACCTTCGTGACCACGGGCCGGCAGGAGATCTGGACGGCGAGTTCGCCCCGCGATCACACCCGGACGATCACCGGGATCGGCGTGCGGGCGAGTTTCCCGACGCCGCGGGACCAGGCGCAGTGGCGCCGCTCCGGGGCGCCGGAGCTGCTGTCCAAGGAGGACCGGACTCGGTCGGTGAACAACTACGACGGGCCGGCCAAGTACCAGATCGGGAACACCCAGGTGTCGATGGAAGGGTTGCGCAGGCTGCCGGTGGACGCGGATGCCCTCGGCCGGGAGCTGCGCCGCCGGTACGAGGCGGTCGTGCGCAAGTCGGGCGGCGCGGCGAACGTCGACCCGTACCCGTACTACATCTGGATGACCGCGCAGGACCTGCTGGCGGGCCCGACCACGCCCCAGACGAAGGCGGCGCTGTACCGGGTGCTTGCCGGGCAGCAGGGGGTCCGCTCGGACGGCGCGGTCGCCGATCTGCTCGGCCGCCGTGGCGTGGCGGTCTCGATGGGCGGCCCGGGCGGCCGCATCCGGCTGGTCATCGACCCGAAGACGGCGGAGCTGCTCGCCTACGAATCCTTCGTGGGCGCGGACGGCGTCCCAGGGCTGTCGGAGACCTACGAGCAGACAGGCTGGGCGGACACGCTGGACAAGCGGCCCTGACCACGAGGCCGCCGCGGAGCACCGCGGTAGTGTGCCGCCCGCCGACGCCGAACGCATCGCAGGCGCCCAGCTCGACGCCGAAGCGGACCGATCCCCAGAGGTGACGGCCTGGTGCCCCCGGGCCGTCACCGAATACCTCGCCCCCGACCCGGTCCCAGCCGGCATCGGCGGGTTCGGCGGAGCCGCCCCTCACAGCACCTGACCGGCAACCGCGAAGGCCCGGAACCCACACGGGTTCCGGGCCTTCCGCGTTTTACAGCACCACGCCGCGCTGTACGCGCTCTGACCGACTGGGCGACCGCCCTACCCGACACCGTCACCGCCCTGGAAGTACGCGAGGGCCCCGACGCTGGCGGCCCGCTGACCGCTCGCCTGGTCCTGGCCACCCACGCCGCCGAACGACTACCCGACGTGGTGATCGGCGTCCCCGACGACGGCAGGTCAGGACATCGCGGCCAGAGTTGGTTCAGAGAAGGGATCCTGCCCACCGGGCACGCCCTGACCATCAGTGTCGGGACCTGACCGCCTCGACTAACGAATGGCCCCACAGTTCCCTGCAAGCCCTGCGAATAGGCGCCGGCGCGTGAACCAAAGATGGTCTGCCCGGGGCGCTTCAAATACACCCTGGCCACCAAGCCGGTAAACGAGCCGGCCGAGGCCGCCGACGACAAGCAGCTCAACAAGACCATCGCCCGCTACGGCCGCGTCGACCTGCTCTGCATCAAACTGCCCCAAGCGCTGCGCGGCCGCACCCACGACCTGAGCGCAGCGCGCATCTGGGGCATCCTGCGTGCGCTGGAACGGGCACAGATCCTCACACTGGCCGACAAGGGATACCAGGGAGCCGGCGGCATGGTCCTCACCCCCTACCGGGGCCGCAACAAGTCCGCCTCACAGAAAGAGGCCAACCGTGCCCACGCCCGGCTCCGCGGACCCGGCGAACGCGCCAACGCCCAACTCAAAAGCTGGCGCATCCCGCGCAAACTCCGCTGCCGCCCCGCCAAGGCCGGACACTTGTGCAAAGCCATCACCGTCCTGCAAAACCACCACGCAGCTCACACAGCCCGCGGATGAAAAAACCTCAGTGCCTCGTCTCGTACCTGTTCAGGGTCACGCCGCCGGGGAACGTCCGCGTCTCCACCAGGTCGAGGTTCACCCTGTTCTCCAGCGCGGTGAAGAACGGTTTGCCGGCGCCCACGAGGACGGGATGGGTGACGATCTCGTACTCGTCGATCAGGCCGGCCCGCATGGCCGCACTGGCGAGCGTCGCGCCGCCGACCCTCATCGGGCCGCCGTCTTCGGCCTTGAGGCGGGTGATCTCGGCGATCGCGTCGCCGGTGACCAGGCGGGCGTTCCAGTCGACCTTGTCGATCGTGGAGGAGAACACTGCTTTGGGCGTGTCCCGCCAGTTCCGCGCGAACTCGATCTCCGCGGGGGTGGCGCCCGGCTGCTGGTCGCCGGTCGGCCAGTAGGCGCTCATGGTCTCCCACAGCCGGCGCCCGTACAGGAAGAGGCTGATCTCCCGCTCCTGATCCAGCCACCACTGGAACAGTTCATCGCTGGGCTCGCTCCAGTCGAGTTCGTCGCCGGGCGCGGAAATGAAGCCGTCCAGGGACAGGTTCATGCCGTAGATCAGTTTCCGCATGGGCCATGCCTTCCGTCGGTCGGTACCGGAAGGCTAGACCCGCCGGGCGGAGGAAATCACCGGTCCGCGATCTGTTCGTACGGACGCGCTTGACCTCGGGTTGGGCTCTGGCCAGGATGCGGAGAGACATCGGGTGAAAAGGGCACTTCAGGGAGTCGCTGCGTGGGGCTGGCGATCAAGCGGGACCAGCGCGCGCTGCTCGCCCACCGCCGGAACTTCGTGGGGCGCTCGGTGTCGTACGGCACCGTCGCCTGGGACTACGACGGCCGGACCTGGGTGGTCGAACGGCCTGAGGACGGAGAACCGGCCCGGTCCTGCCGCGTCGAGTGTCCGGTGTGCGGGAGAACGCTGACCTACGCCGTGCACAGCGTCGCGGCCACGCGGCGCAGGCGTGCCCGCCGCTGGATCGCGGCCCTCGCGTTCCTGGTGGCCGCGGTGCCGCTGTTCGGGCTGATCGCGCTGGACCCGGGCAGCGTCGCCGTGCTGTCGATCGCCTTCGGAGGCGGGAGCCTGGCGTTCGTCACCGGCTGGTCCCTGGCGTTCGTCGCCGGCGGCGAGACCGGTCTCGTCGGCCATGGGGCCGCCCTGCCCGGCTACGCCAAGCACAAGCTGTTCATCCCGAACGCCGAGGACGGCCGCTGGATGTAGCCGGGCGGCCCTCAGCGGCGGCGCAGCGTCCCGATCGCGAAGGCGCCGATGAACGCTGCCAGAGGCAGCACCATGAGCAGCGCCAAGGGGTGGGCCATCATGGCGACGAAGGCGTGGGCGTCGTTCTTGGCGTACATGCCCGTGGCCAGCGCGATGAGGAAGAGCACGGTACCTGCCATGGCCGCGCCCATCATCGCCTTGAACGCGATGTGCACCAGTGGTGTCGGATGCCTGCGCGTGCGCGCGATCGCGTCCGCCACCTTGGGAACGGGCGCCCAATCCTCGCCCCTGTGCAGTGCCCACACCTCGCGCAGGGCCGCCACCTCGCGCGGCAGGTCGACGGTGCCGCGGTCGTTGAGATGAGGCAGGGTGCGGCGGCGGCCGGCCGCGTCGTACAGCACGGCGACCTTGCCCGGCGCCTCCCCCTGGTTCTCCTCTATCTCGATGCCCTGCACGTCCGGCCAGGCCGTGGCGCGGTCGCGGAACGGCCCCCGGACGGTCAGATGGGTCCGGTCGCTGATCGTCGCGGTGACCGTGACCAGGCGCACCACGAACAGGAACAGGGCGGCGAGTGCCGCTCCGACGGCGAGGGGCACGATGATCGGCACCCCGTCCTCCAGGGCGATCCCCACGACCAGCACGACGCCGCCCAGGAAAGGGGAGGCCAAGGCGACCCACAGCCAGCCGTCGCCCGCGTGACGGTACTCGCGGCGGTACGGATCATCGGCGATCACAGCGGCAGGATAACCCGGCTCGCCCGCGCCGTCCGGGTGTGACCTGGTTCGTCAGGTCACTTTGACGATCTTGCATTCGATGCCGGCGGGGCCGATCGGGGCCTGCGCCGCGGTGGTTCCGCCGAAGGACTTCGTGTTCCGGACCTCGAAGGTCTGCGAACCGATGCGCTGGTCGGAGGCCGCGTCCAGGACCTCGACGGTGATCGTGTACTTCGTCGAGTCGCCCGTGATCGTGCCGTTGATCGTCACCGTGCCCTGGGACCCGGTGGTGTTCACCTGGCAGTCGACGCTGGTGCTGTAGTTCTTCGTCCCGAGGGACGGGGCGCCCCCGCCCGGCACGCCGTTCATGTAGAGGAAGGCGAGCAGTCCCAGGAGGCCGGCCAGGGCCAGGGTGATGATCGGTTTCCGGTGCTTGGAGCGCGGACGCGAGCCGTATTCGTCTCCGGCCATGGTCCATTCGTGCGTCGGCATCGCTGTCCTGTCGCTCTGTTCGATCTTGTTAGGCAAATCTGCGCAGATCAGCATATAGCGCACATCGGACACCGACAGGGCCGGAGTTCGCGCCGCCGGCGGTCTCCGGTCAGTCTTCGACGATCCGCGTCTGGGCCGTGATCCGGCAGCCGGGCGGGAGGGTGCGGAAGGCCGGGTAGTGGTCGTTGCCCAGGTCCAGGCCGTTCAGGGTGCGGCGGCAGGTGCGGTCGGCGAGGACCGCCTGCAGGAGGTAGGTGTCGCCGTCTCCGCCCCAGTCCTCCCCTATGCCGGTGGAGCGGATGGTCCAGGGGCCGTTGGACGGGATCTCCTCGGCGCGGTAGTCGGCCAGGTAGTGCAGGTCGCGGTCTTCCGCGTGGATGAAGATGCGCAGGTCGTCGAGGAGGCCGGCGGCGGTTCCGCGGACGGTGAAGTCGCGGTCGTCGCGGAGCCTCTCGCCGGTGCCGGGGGCGGTCAGGACGACCTTGGCGGCGGGCGGTGGGCCGGACGGCCGTTCCCCGGGTGCCGTGCGGGACGGCGGGGGAACGAACGCGGCGGGCGGCGGCTCTTCGCGGGCGCCGGTGGAGATGACCCAGAGGAGGGAGACGACCCCCAGGACGGTCGCGACGCCCAGGGCGGCGAGGGGTCTTCTGTCCGGGGGCCAGCCCGGCGGTTCCGCCGCGTGCTTCGGCACCGTCAACCCGCGCCTTCGGCCGTGAGCGCACGTTCCACGCCGGGCTCCTCATGAGGACGGGTCCGTACACCCTCCGCCTTGGGGGTGTGCGCGTCAAGCGTCCACGCTCGGAGGTCACGAACGGATAACGGTGACCTCGATCCGAAATACCCCCCGGGGGTACTTGGTTGTGGCGGGCACGACGACGAGCGAGCAAGGAGCCGACGATGAACGCGACGCACGGAACCCACGCCGCGCACCACGGGACCGCGACGCCCGGGGGCCTGCTGATCACGGAGGACGGGTACACGCTGGCGCCGGAGGCGAGGGTGCTGCGGCCGGGGCCGGTCGACTTCCGGTTCCGGATCCTGGGACCGGACGGGGAGCCCGTCCGCGAGTACGCGACCATCCACGACCGCGAGCTGCACCTGATCGTGGCGCGCCGGGACCTCACGGCCTTCTGGCACGTGCACCCGGTCGAGGACGGCGGTGTCTGGACGGTACGGCTGGACCTCCCGGAGGCGGGCGCGTACCGGGTGTTCACCGATGTCGCCCCGGCGGCGCTGGGCCGCACGCTGACGCTCGGCGCGGACGTCGAGATCGCCGGCCCGTACGACCCGCGCCCGGTGCCCGCGCCCGGGAGGACCTGGACGGACGGCGCGTACGAGATCGTCCTGGCGGGCGAGCCCGCGGCCGGCGAGGGCCGGGCGATCACCTTCACGGTTCGCGAGGACGGGCGGCCGGTCGGCGACCTGGAGCCGTACCTGGCGGCGTACGGGCACCTGGTGGTGCTCCGCGCCGGGGACCTGGCGTACGTCCACGTGCACCCGGACGGCGAGCCCGGCGACGGGCGCACCGAGCCCGGCCCGGAGATCGGCTTCCACGTCGGGCTGCCGGGGCCCGGCACGTACCGGCTGTTCCTGGACTTCAAGCACGGCGGCGCCGTACGGACCGCCGACTTCACCGTGACCGCGTGACCGCGGCCGCCCCACACCTCAAGGAGTGATCATGTCCGTTCCCTCGGCCCGCCGCTGGTGGGCGCTGGCGCTCATCGCGCTGGCCCAGTTCATGGTCATCATGGACACCTCGATTATCGGGGTGGCGCTGCCCCGGATACAGGAAGACCTCGGGTTCTCCCAGGAAAACCTGTCGTGGGTCTTCAACGCCTACGTCGTCGCGCTGGGCGGGCTGCTGCTGCTCGGCGGCCGGCTCGCGGACCTGTTCGGCGCCCGGAGGATGTTCGGTCTCGGCTGGGCCGTCCTGCTGGCCGGCTCGGCGATGGCCGGCGCGGCGGGCGGTGTCGGCGTGGAGCTGGCCGGGCGCGCCGTGCAGGGCGCGGGCGCCGCGCTCATCGCGCCGGCGGCGCTGACGCTGCTGATGATGCTGTTCGGCGGCGAGCCGCGCGAGCTGACCAGGGCCCTGGCGCTGTACGGCGCGGCGGCCCCGGCCGGCGGCACGGCGGGCGTGTTCCTCGGCGGCGTCATCACCGAGTACGCCTCCTGGCCCTGGGTGTTCTACGTCAACATCCCGATCGCGGTGCTGGCGCTGGCCGCGGCTCCGTTCCTGATGCCCGCCGGCGGCGGGGCCCGCGGCTCGGTGGACGTGGTGGGCGCGCTGACGGTGACCGCCGGGCTGGGCGCGGTGGTGTACGCGATCGTCCGCGCCCCCGAGGCCGGCTGGGCGGCGTTCGAGACCTGGGCGGTGCTGGCGGCCGGGCTGGTGCTGCTGGGAGTGTTCCTGGCGGTGCAGGCCAGGCGGCGCGAGCCGCTGATGCCGCTGTCGATCTTCCGTACGCCGAACCTCGGCGCGGCCAACCTCGCCCAGCTGCTGCTCGGCGCGGCCTGGATCCCGATGTGGTTCTTCCTCAACCTCTACCTGCAGCAGGTGCTCGGCTACAGCGCCTTCCCGTCCGGCGCGGCGCTGGTGCCGATGACCGTGCTCATCATGGCCGGGATGATCGTCCTGGCGCCGCGGGCGATCGGCCGCTTCGGCCCCAAGGCCGTCACCGTGGCGGGGCTGGCGCTGCTGGCCGCCGGGATGGGCTGGCTGTCGCTGGTCCGGCCGGACGGCTCGTTCCTGGTCGACGTGCTGCCCGCCTCGCTGCTCGCGGCGCTGGGCATGTCGCTGGCCTTCATCCCCTCGCTGGGCACCGCGATCTCCGCCGCCCGGCCGGAGGAGGGCGGGCTGGCGTCCGGCATCGTCAACACCGGCTACCAGGTGGGCTCCGCGCTCGGCCTGGCCGCCATGACCGCCGTCGCCGCGGCGAGCGGTGCCGGCGAGGCGGGGAACCTGCCCGCGCTCACCGACGGCTTCTCCGCCGCGTTCGCCGGGGCCGGGCTCATCGCCCTCGCCGGCGCGGCGCTGGCCGCCGCGACGCTGCGTGCGCCGAAGCCCGGGGCCGCCGTCCCGGCGGAACGCGACCGGGTCGCGAGCCGCTGACCGGCGGGTGCGAGGGGGCCGCGTCCGGCGGCCCCCTCTGCGGCGTTCCGAACGCCAGGGTTTAAGGCCGCCGGGATGGTGTGAAGTTCGTACCCGGTGGTAGGTACCTGTGCGCCGACCGGAAAGGCAGGGTAGCCATGGAAATCTCCGGCATCATCTCGGCACTGGTCATCGGTCTGGTCATCGGCGCGCTGGGCCGCCTGGTGCTCCCGGGCCGCCAGTCGATCCCGATCTGGCTGACGGTCGTCATCGGCATCGTCGCCGCGTTCATCGGGACCGCCATCGCGGGCGGCTTCGGCGTGGCCGACACCGCCGGGATCGACTGGATCGAGCTGGCGCTCCAGATCGGGGTCGCGGTGGCGGGCGTGGCGGCGACCGCCGGGCTGTACGCAAGGCGCTCCGGCCGCTGAGCTCGTAAGGCGGCGCCGCTGTCGGTGGCGGCGGTTACGGTGCCCGCCATGGGTACCTGGGACACCGGCCCCTTCGACAACGACGTGGCCGCCGACTTCGCCGGCGGCCTGGACGACGCGGCCGAGCATGAGCGGCCCGCGGCGATCCGGGCCGCCCTGGAGGACGCGGTCGGCGCGGGCGAGGACGAGGGCCTCATGGGGCACGTCGCGGACCGCGCGATCGCCGCCGCGGCGATCGTCGCCGCGCAGTGCCCCGGCGGCGCTCCCACCGACCCGATCTGCGGGCCGGAGGAGGCGGTGCCGCCGCTGCCCGAGGACCTGCGCGAACTCGCAGTCCGGGCTCTCGACCGCGCCGTCGGGCCCGACTCCGATCTGCCCGAACTGTGGGGTGACGGCGACAGCGCCGAGAAGTGGCGCGAGGGTGTCGCCCGCATCCGGGCGGTGCTGGCGGAGGCGCTGCGCGACCCCCGCCAGCTGGAGCTGCCCATCGATTCGTGAGGCGGCCGGACCGGTCAGCCGTTGGACGGGTCGAGGGAGTCGACCGCCTGCTGGGTCAGCCCGGCGAGGCGCTGGCGCTGCGGGAAGTCGCCGACGGGGATGCGGGCCACCTCGCGCGCGGTGGCGTAGTCGACGACGGAGATCTGGTTCTTCTCGGCGAGCGAGACGAAGCAGTGCCGGCCGTTGCCGCTGGTCTGCGTCCAGTACGGGAGGGAGTCGGTGTCGTACCGGACGGTCCCGTCGGTGGTCAGGCCGGGGCGGGACACGATGGACACGTAGTCGCTGATCGTGGCGGCGACGCACAGCTTGCTCTCGGCGCCGTTCATGGCCATGCCGTGGTGCGCCGAGTTCTGCGGGTAGTCGTCGGGGTTCATCGCGGCGGCCTTGTCGCTGAGCGGCATGTTCACGGTGCGCGCGATCCGGCCGGCGGCCAGGTCGTACTCGACGAAGCCGTTCAGGTACGACAGCTGCGCGTACATCGTCCTGTTGTCGCGCGTGAACGCGGCGGGGCGGATGCCGAACTGGAACGAGTACGTCCGCAGCGGCCGGAACGTCTTCGCGTCGACCGCCGTGACGGCCTTGCTGCCCTTGAGCGCGTTGAGCGCCCGCGGCAGGGACGTGATCCCGATGCTGGAGTTGTAGAGGATCGTCCCGTCCGGCGAGTAGTCGTTGGCGTGCGGGTACGTGCCGGTCGCGAACGTGGCCGCGGTCCTGCCGGTGGCGGTGTCGATGACCTCGGACTTGCTCGCGGTCGTCGCCGACACCACGAACCGCGTCCCGTCCGCCGAGAGCGCGGCGTGGTCGGCCTTGAAGCCCTCGGTCTTGTGCCGCCACAGCATCCGCTTGGAGGCGATGTCGAACGCGACGCTGTCGGCGAGGTTGCCGCGCGAGATGTAGAGGGTCCTCCCGTCCGGGGAGACGGCCATGTCGTCGACGAGCTTGCGGTAGCCCTGGGCGGCGTTGACGGCCTCGTACCCGATCCGTTCGACCGGGTTCATTCCGTCGAGGCGTTCCTGGAGGTCGGGGACCACGTTGATGGAGCCGAGGTTCTCCAGGGTGGCGGTGTCGATGAAGCTGACCGTGCCGCCCTGGCCGTTGCCGATCGCCATCACCTCCCGCAGGCCCGGGGCGGCGGCGTTCGCGGTGCCGGTCCCGGCCAGTACGGCGATCACCGCCGCGGCGCTCAGGATGCGTCTGGATGCGCGGGCCATGGTCCACCTCCAGGGTGGGGGGAAATCCGAATACGGGCGTATTCAGATTTGGGTTACTGGAAGGTAACAGCGGTCGGGGCGGGCGGCAAGGCCCACATCCGCGAAACTGTGGGAGTCGAGAGGGAGGGGGCGCGATGGCGGGCAGGCTCAGGCGGCCGACCGGGACGTACGGCGGCCGGACGGCCGAGGAACGGCGGGCCGAGCGGCGGCGGCGCTTCCTGGACGCCGGCCTGGAGCTGTTCGGCGGCGGCCCCGGCTACCGCGCCACCGGGGTCGCCGAGCTGAGCCGGGCCGCCGGGCTGTCGACCCGCCAGTTCTACGAGGAGTTCCGCACCCTCGAAGACCTCCTCGCCGAGCTGCACCTGGAGGTGAACGACCGCGCGGAACGGGCCGTGCTCGCCGCCCTCGCCGGCCTCGACGACCTGCCGCTCCCCGAGCGCGCCACCGCCCTGTTCCACGCGTACGCCACCGACGTCACCGGCGACCCGCGCCGCATCCGGATCGCGTTCGTCGAGATCATCGGCGTGAGCCCGCGGATGGACCACCAGCGCCTCGCGCGCCGCCGCCGCTGGATCGACTTCCTGTGCGCCGAGGCCGCCCGCGCCGTCGAGCGCGGCGAGCTGGCCGACCGCGACTACCGCGTCGCCGCGACCGCGTTCATCGGCGGCATCAACGGCCTCCTGCACGACTGGACGGTCGGCTGGGTCGACGCCACCCTCGACGAGATCATCGACGAGCTGGTCCGCATGCTCCTGGGCGTGATGAGCCCTCCCGGCTGAGGACGGGAACGCGCGCGGCGCGGACCGCGGCCTAGCCCTTCTTCAGCGTCGCCATCGCGCGGTCCGGCTCCCAGTGCGCGCGGAACGAGGTGACCAGGCCGTTCTCGTCCACGTTGTAGACGGTCAGGCAGTCGATCGTCATCGTGATGCCGCCGTCCATCGCGGTCGTGATGGTGACGACGTTGGCGCAGGCGGGGCCGTTCGCGAACGAGTCCTTCACGTGGAAGTGGAACTTCCGCACCCGGGCGATGTTCTCGTCCCAGAACCGCGCGCGCCCTTCCGGCCCCCGGTGCCCCTTCCCCTCGGGGTCGAGCATCGAGGGGCCGACGGGGTCCTCGACCACCGCGTCCGGCGCGAACAGCGCGAGCCACTCCTCCCGGCGCCCGCCGGCGGCGGCCTCCATCGAGGCGCGCGCCGCCCGGCGCGCGGGGTGGTCATCGTCCGGAGCTTCCCAGCTGACCGTCATGGCGCAAACTGTAACGTGTTCTCGTTTCAGGTCAAGAGACCTTGGCGATCACCGACTCGGCGAACCGCTCCAGGTTCTCCACCTTCTTCGCCAGCGGCTCGGTGTCCGGCCCCTTCACGTACGGCAGCCGGAACCCGATGATCACATCGGTCACGCCCTTGTCCTCCAGCCGCTTGACACCGTCCGCCGAGTAGGCGTCCAGCGAGATCGCGTGGATCTCGAACGGCCTGTCCGCGGTCCCCTCCTCCTCCCGCAGCTCCTTCAGCCGCCCCAGCAGCCGGTCGAGCTCCTCGGGCTCGCCTCCCCCGTGCATCCACCCGTCGCCGAGCCGCGCCGCCCGCCGCAGCGCCGGCTCGCTGTGCCCGCCGATCAGGATCGGGATCGGCTCGGTCGGCGCCGGCGCCATCTTCGCCGCGGGCAGGTCGAAGAACTCCCCGTGGTACTCGAAGTACTCCCCGCTCGTGAGCCCCCGGATGATCTCGATGGCCTCGTTCATCCGCCGGCCCCGTCCCTCCCAGGGCACCCCCATGACCTCGAAGTCCTCCGGCCACGGGCTGACCCCCACCCCGAGCCCGAGCCGGTTCCCGGTCAGGTACGCGATCGAGCTCGCCTGCTTTGCCACCAGCACCGGCGGCCGTACCGGCAGCTTCAGCACGAACGGCGTGAACCGGATCCGCTCGGTCACCGCCCCCATCGCCGCGATCAGCGTGAACGTCTCGATGAAGTCCTTGCCCTCAAGGAACGTCCGGTCCCCGTCGGGCGTGTACGGATAGATCGCGTCGGACTCCCGCGGATAGACCAGCGAGTCCGCCACCGCGAAACTCGCGTACCCCGCCTCCTCCGCCGCCTTGGCCAGCGGCAGGTAGTACGCCGGATCCGTCATGGACTCCACATAGGTGAACCTCATGCGGCGAGGATATAGAACACGTTCCACTTTGGGTATGCCCCAACGGCACGGACCGCGGCGCCCGGGATGGCGCCTGTTCTGGCCACGCTGCCGGGTCCCTCTCTTCTCGCCGCGGACCTAGTGTCGTGCGCACGGGCCCATCGCACCGGTACGGCGGCGCCGCCGCGCGTACGTTCCCCGGCGGAAGAGGGAGCGGAAGATGGAGATCTCGACCGAGCAGGAGACCGGCACCACCTACGGGCAGAACGATCCGGACGTCCGCGAAGCGCTCGACGCGCTCGGGCGCCACCTCAAGGACACGACGCCGCGCTTCTACGCCCCGCACGGGGCGGCGTTCGGGCACCAGGCGTCCACCGTGCAGTTCCTCAAGCGGCTCATCGCGCTCGGCGTGGTGCGGAAGGCGGAGCTCGTCTACACCTCGGCGGACGTCCTGGGCAAGCTGCGCGTCCTGCTGCCGCAGATCGAGGCCGAGGACGCGCCGCCCCCGTTCAAGGTGACGAGCGAGGGCAGGACCGCGGACGTCGCGCTCGTGCGGATGTCCGCCGACGGGCTCACCACGCCGACCGAGTTCGCGATCAGCGGCGGCTGGGACTACCGGAACCGGGAGGAGGTCCAGCAGGCCACCGCCCAGCTGCGGGCCGGCATGGTGCTGATCGTCCAGCCGTACGGGTGGGAGAAGGAGCGCAGCGCGCACGAGAGCTGCGTGTACCTCGCACGCACGAAGGAGTTCATCGACCTCAGCGACGCGCTGAGCGCCCAGGAGTTCAGGTGGATGCTCTACAGCCGGCCGAGGCCGCGGGTCCCGGACGACGCGTGGGAGCCGCTCGCCGAGCGGCAGGTGACCGCCGGCACCGTCGAGGCGTGCCGCGCGGTCCTGGACGCGGTGCGCGGGAAGAAGCTGCTGTGCCCGGCGTACGGGGTCAGCGACGTCGGCGCGGGTAGCGCGCTGTACGCGCCGCCGCCCGCGTCGTTCGTGTTCAATCTGGCCGGGACGTTCCGCGTCCTCCAGGGAGGGGACGACCCGCGGTTCCGGAAGGGGGCGGTGATCCTGGTCCTGTGCGCGCTGAAGCCCGCGACCTGGACGATGATCAAGGACAGGTTCGGCGGCGGGAAGATCGCGATGGCCGCCCCGACGGTCGACGCGTTCGTCCAGCGGCATCTCGACTCCGGCGGCACCTCGAAGATCCTCGTCAGGGAGTCGATGCGCGACCCCAAGCAGATCACCGACGCGATCGGCGCCCTCAAGGCCGACGAGGTCCTCATCCTCAACCTGGTCAACGTGCCGCACGAGGTGTTCGACCTCATCTACGCGGAGGCCACGCTGCCGTCGATCTTCGAGGGGGCGGCGACGGCGGGCATGGCGATCCCGCTGGGGAACCCGTTCTTCCGCTTCGTCGATCCGCTGTACATCACCTACCCGGTGCTGCCGCTCGGCGGCGGGGAGACGGCGGAGTCGCGCCGGGCGTCCGAGGCCACCAAGTCGCTGCGGACGCTGCCGAAGGACTGGCCCGAGAAGGACGAGGAGTCCGTCCCGCCGAAGGTCCTGGCCGAGTACGTGCGGGACGCCTACACCCCCGGCCACGCGCAGTACGGATACTTCCGGGACTTCGGCCCGTTCCTGCGGGACAACCCGAAGCAGGAGAAGCTCAACGCGGCGCTCCTGTGGCTGCACGCCAAGAAGCACCTGACGACCTAGTACCCGCGGCGGGGCGCCGTTGCGCGGCGCCGCGGGCCGCTTCGTACACCACCGGCCGGTACCGGCCGCCGGGGGCGGCCGGCGGTCCGGGCGTGCCCGGCGGAACGCCCATGTCGGGGCGGGGGGCGGCGCGCGGCCGGTTGCCGCTCCCGGTCAGGGGCGCTCCGGCCGGGTCTTTCCTGATCGGGACGGAGAGGCATTAATCGGTGTTGACCGGACGGTGCGGCAGGGGGCCGATCAGACCGTTTCCGGGATTCGACAGGGGGCCTCGATGGGCCAGTCATACGCGTACCTGCGGGGTGCGCGGTCATGAGCGAGCAGTCCCAGGAGCGGGCGGGCCGGGGAGCGATCCGGCTGACGTTCGCCTACGAGGGCGACAGCGTACGGTTCGTCAGGCGGCGCAGCGTCGACATGCTCGTGCCGCCGTCCGACGAACTCTCCGGCTTCGAGGGCCAGGAGGGCTACGCCGCCGAGGTGCGGCTGGCCGACGGGAGCCTCGGGTACCGCCGGGTGCTGGCGCGCCCGGTCCCGGACGACGTGGAGGTCTTCTCCGACGACCCGGACGAGCCGATCATGCGCGTCCGGGCGGAGCGGCCGGAGGGGGTGTTCGTGGTCGTCGTCCCCGATCTGGACGAGGCGGACCACGTCGCGCTGACCAGCGCCGCCCCCGGCACCGCCGCGGCGGCCGGTCCCGTCGAGCTCGTCCGCGTGGACCTGGGCGGCGGCACGGACGGGGGTGCGCGATGACCACCGGCGACGGGGCGGTCGTGGGCACCACCCAGATCGTGAACAACGGGCCGCGCACCGGCCGGTGGAACGTGGTCATCATGGGCGACGGCTACACGAGCCACCAGCTCACGCAGTACCGCGACGACGCCCAGCGCACCTGCGAGGCGTTCTTCGACACGGTGCCGTTCGACCAGAAGGCGTCGTTCATCAACGTCTTCCGGGTCGACGTGCGCTCGACCGACAGCGGCGCCGACGACCCCGCGGGTTGCGGCGGGACGGGCGCGACCGCGCGGACGTACTTCGACGCGACGTTCTGCTCCAACAACCTGCGGCGGCTGCTGGTGGTCAACCAGAACACGGCGCTCGCGGTGGCCGACGACGAGGTGCCCGAGTGGCACGCCGTCCTGGTCCTGGTGAACTCGACCGTGTACGGCGGCAGCGGCGGCGCGGTCGCGGTGTCCTCGCTCGCGACCGGCGCGCAGGAGATCGCCCTGCACGAGCTGGGGCACACGGCGTTCGGGCTGGCCGACGAGTACGACCACCTGGCGAGCTGCGAAGAGGAGGGCCACGACGACTACACCGGCGCCGAGCCGATGGAGCCGAACGTCACCAAGGCGTCCACCCGCGCCACGATCAAGTGGCGCGACCAGATCCTCCAGTCGACGACCGTGCCGGCGATGCGGAACCCGGACTGCTCGAAGTGCGACCGGCGTCCCAGCCCCGTCCCGGCCGGAACGGTCAGCGCCTTCGAGGGGGCGCGCTACTTCAAGTGCGGGCTCTTCCGTCCCGAGTACACGTGCAAGATGCTGGAACTCGGCCGGCCGTTCTGCGCGGTCTGCCGCCGCCGCATCCTGCGGACGCTCCCGACGACCGTGCCGAGCGTCCGGGAACGCTCGGCCGCCGCGGCGGGGACCGCGGTGCGCAACGCCGGCCTCAACCCGCGGTTCATCGGCTCCACCGGAAGCAACGCCTGGGTCTTCTCCCAGTCGCCGGCCGCCGGAACCGTCGTGCAGGCGGGCTCGACGGTCACCATGCGAACCCGCACCGGCCCCATCCCCTGACCCGGCCGCGGGCCGGCACGATTCGCGCGTTCATGATCCGTTCGGCATGCCGTCCAGCGGAATCCAACGTTTAAGTCTTGCGTCTTACTTCGGTGCGGCTCAGAATCCGAGGACGTTTTCCGACAGGAGGCACGCATGGTGCGGCTGGGCGGCACGTTCTCTCTGAAGCGGCGGGTACGCGGCGGCAGGATCGCGGTCACGGCGCTGGTGGCGGCGGGGCTGGTGCTCGTGCCGGCCGGGGCGAGTGCGGAGAAGGCGCGGCCCGGTACAGGGCTGGAGGCGCTGGCGGGCAAGCGGATCCTTCTGTCGAACGACGACTCGGTGCAGGCGGCGCAGGAGGACGGCGCGGACGGCCGCGGCCTGTACATCCTGCGCAAGGCGCTGTGCGAGGCCAGGGCCGACGTGATCGTGGTGGGGCCGTGGCGGCAGCAGAGCGGCCGCGGCCGCGCGATCTCCACGGCTCCGCAGGTCAGGCTCGCGCCGCCGGTGAGGATTCCGGCGGAGTACGCGGGCGACTGCGCGACCGCGCCGTCCCGCGGCCTGGTCATGGGCGCCTGCGCGAGCGCCGGGCCGTGCGCGCCGGATTCGGCGTCGGTGACGCCCGCCGACTCGGTCGACCTGGCGCTCGGCGCGTTCCTGCCGCGGCGGCCCGGCTGGTCCGGCGGGCCGGACCTCGTGATGTCGGGCACCAACTCCGGCGCCAACACAGACATCGCGGTGAACATGTCCGGCACCGTGGGCGCCACGACGGCGGCCGCCGAGCGCGGCGTACCGGCGGTCGCGGTCAGCGCCAACGGCCCCGGCGGCCCCATCGCCCCGCCGACCGACCGCACGTACGAGGTCTCCGCCGGCTACGCCGCCAAGGTGGCCGCGCGCCTGCTCGCCCGCCGCGACGCCGCCGAACGCCTCGGCCGCGAGAAGCTGATGCTCAACATCAACGTCCCGCACGTCGCCGAGGGCGGCCGCACGCCGTCGCCGCGCTGGACGCGGATGGGCGACACGCCGCTCGGCCGCATCACCTACGTCCCGGACGGCGCGGGCGGCTACCGCATCGGCTTCACCGCCGCGGACCCGGACACCAGGTTCGACCCCCGCAGTGACACCGCCGCCCTCCGCGACGGCCACATCAGCATCGGCGCGATCTCGGTCGACCGCACCGCCGACCCCAAGTGGCTACGCTCCCTGCACCTGACCCGCTGAACGCTTCGGCGCACACGCGTTCACGGGAGGACGGTACGGCGTCCCGGCGCCCGGCCCCGGCGTCGGCGGGTGGTCAGCGGGCGGCCGGCTGGGATGATGGCGATGTCGGCAGACACGAGTGTTCCTGTGAGAGGTGTCGTCATTGGATTCGGTGGGGCAGGCAGGGCCGGGCCGGTTGGACGGCGCGGGCGGGGCGGTGCTGGCGGGGCGGTACCGGCTGGTCGGGCTGCTGGGGCGCGGCGGGATGGGGGCGGTCTGGCGGGCGCACGACGAGCAGCTCGACCGGGACGTGGCGGTCAAGGAACTGCGCCTGCCCGAGCAGCTGGACGACGCCGGGCGGCGGACGTGGATCGCCCGCGTGGACCGGGAGGCGCGCGCGGCCGCCCGGCTGCGGCATCCGGGGATCGTCACCGTGTACGACCGCGTCCCCGGCGAGGACGGCCGTCCCTGGATCGTCATGGAGCTGGTGCGCGGCCGTTCCCTGGAGGAGCTGCTGAAGGCCGACGGCCCGCTGCCGCCCCAGCAGGCCGCGCGGATCGGGCTCCAGGTGCTGGACGCCCTGCGCGCGGCCCACCGGGCGGGCATCACGCACCGCGACATCAAGCCCGCCAACGTCCTGCTGGAGGACGACCGCGTCATCCTGACCGACTTCGGCATCGCGGCCGTCGAGGGCGACGTGACGCTCACCGGTACGGGCGCGGTCATCGGAACCCCCGCGTACATGTCGCCCGAGCAGGTGCGCGGCCAAGAGGTCACGGCCGCGTCCGACCTGTGGTCGCTCGGCGCGACGCTCTACACGGCCGTGGAGGGGCGCTCCCCGTTCGAGGGCGCGAGCACCGGGGCCGTCTTCATCGCCATCGCCACCGAGGACCCGCCGCCGCCCGCGCAGGCCGGTCCTCTCGAACCGGTCCTCAAGGCGCTGCTGCACCGCGACCCGCTGCGACGCCCGACCGCCGACCATCTGTACGCCCAGCTCGCCGCGCTCGCCCAGGACCGGCCGCCGCCGGCGCCGGTCACCGTGCAGACGCCCACCAAGCAGTACGTTCCGCGGCCGCCCGTACAGCCGACCGATCCGCAGGCGGGCCTCCCGTCCCGGCCGCCGCGCCGCCGGCCTCCCAGGAAGGCCGTCCTCCTCGCGGTCGCGGCCGCCACCCTGGTGCTCGTCATCGCGGGATCGGTGACGCCCTGGCTCCTGCAGATGCGGGAGGACGCGCGCTACGAGGCGAACATGAGCCTCCTCTCCGGGACGATCCCCGGCGAGGCGACCGACCTCGAAAGGGCCGGCGACGGCCGGGTGGACGTGGAGGTGATCCTGTGCGAGAGCATCTCGGCCTCCACCACCGCCCCCGGCAGCGGCTGCGACGCGACCCGCCTGATCAACGAGGCCGCCGCCTGGCTCCGCGGGCTGCCCGGCGTCCGTTCCGTGGTGTTCGAGGACCCCAGATCGAGGTGCACCTCTCTCAGCGGCTGCTCGCTCGAGGTCATCACCCGGGACTCCCTGAAGATCTCGTACGCCCAGATCTCCGCTGAGAGGCGGAACGACCCGAGCGAAGGCAGCGCGAACAGACTCGTCCTCGACTTCACCCTCGGCTGACGCTTCAGAGCGTCCGCGCCCAGCGGCGGAGTTCGGCGGCGGCCTCGTCAGGCGTGAGGTGGCCGCGTTCCACGTACACCTCCTGGAGGTGCCGCATCGCGGCGCGCCGCCTCCCAGGCGTCGTAGTCGGCGGCGTCCAAGGCGCGCAGGCCCGCCTCGCGCCACCCCTCCATGTCGCGCTCCTGCCCGAACCCGATCGTGTCGAAGAGGTCGAACGGCCCCGCCCGGACCGCACCGAGGCGGGCCAGCGCGGCGTTGATCGGCCACGTCTCGGGCCGTCCCGGCGGGTTCCACGCGTTCTCCGGCCCCCAGGTCCGCAGCCCTCCTTCCCACAGGGCCGCGGTCTGCTCGCCGTCGCCGCCGAAGAAGTCCGCCTCCACGTACGCGACCGGGCCGCCGCGCGACCACTCCGCCAGCAGCGCGTCGAGCGCCGGGGACATGAGCACGAACGGCCCCTCCGCCCGCCGCCGCCCTCCGCCGCCGCCCAGCTCATCGAAGATCTCCCCTGTCATCGGCAGCAGTCCCAGACGCTGCCGCAGCGGCACCACAACGGCCCGCGGCAGCCCGGCCGAAAGGCCCCGGAGCCTATCGAAGTCCCCGACGACGGCGTGCAGTTCGTACGACATGCCCGAACCCTAGATCGACCAGCGTCCCGGCTTCGAGGCGGCAACGGCCGGCACAGCGGCTCGCGGCATTCCTGCTCCCCAGAGGGCGAGAGGCGCCGCACGGACGCCCGCGGCCTCTCGCCTCAGGCGGTGTCGTGCGGGAGGGCGCAGGTCAGCAGCGGACCGTGCGCGACCTCCTCGGGAATGCGGACGCCCGCGACGAGCGTCAGGAACGCCAGCATGTGAACGAGTCCGTTGGGGTAGGCGCCCGTACGCCAGTCGTCCGGGCGGGGCATGATGCCCAGTGCGCGCATCTGCTGAGCGAACCGTTCCGGCTCGTCGCCCCGCAGGCTCCACTCCATCATCGGCTCGAACGCCGTCACGCAGCGCCCGTGCTCGTAGAACGCCACCTCGTAGGTGACCTTCGGCGTCCAGGACACGTACGCGGCCTGCGTACCGGCCGACAGCGCCGCGACCGCCCTCATGCCGAGGTCGGTCATGTCCTCCAGAACGAACGTCCACGCTCCGTAACCGCCGAACCGCGCCCAGGGCAGCACCCGGCGCCGCCCGTCCTCACGGCCCGCGAACTCGTCGGCACTCCCGTCCAGCGTCATCGCACGCGCGGTCGCCGGATCCGCCCCGAACGCCGCCATCGCCTGCTCGACGCTCCTGCCACGGACGAACGTCCAGAACCCGCCCAGAGCTCGGCGCCTACCTTCGAGCCACGACCACTCCGCCACGGCCGCCAAGGCATCAGGTGTCATCGCCATGCCCGTCCATCCCCACGCCAAGCCGCCAGCGCCCCGCCCCCCTACGTTGACTCGTGGCGTGTCTGCCTGCTCCGCGGACCCGAACGGTGAGACACGCCACGAGTACCCCTACGCGGAACGCCGCGCAAGCGCCCGGCGGATCCGCGCGACGAAGATTTCGGGGTGGTTGTAGAGGGTGTTCTTGTCCAGGCGGATCACGGTCCAGCCTTCGTCGATCAAGCGCCCGTCGCGCTCGATGTCGTACGCGTACTGGGCGGGGTCCGACTGATGGTGGCCGCCCTCGTACTGGATCGCGATCTTCAGCTCCGGATAGGAGAGGTCGGGGCGTGCGAGCCATATGCCCCACGCGTTCACCACGTCCTGGTTGACCACGGGCCGGGGAAGGCCGGCGTCGGTCAGGAGGATCCGTGCCCGGCTCTCGGGAGGTGAGTCCGCACGGCCGTCCAGCAGCGGCACGGCATCACGCGCCCGCTTGACGCCGCGCCTGCGGTCGCAGCCGTGCAGGAAGCCGGTGAGACGGTCGATCGTGGTGTGCCCACGCCGGAGCATCTGATCACCGGCGGCGATCAGGTCGAAGCGATCGAGAGCGTGCGCGAGTTCCAGGAAGAGCCGCTCGGGCTTGACGACCCGCCAGCCGCCGTAGGTACCGGTCTGCTCGGGCGGGATCGTGTACTGATGAATCCGCAGCTCCTTGATGCGCGGCGCCGTCGGCAGTTTCGCGGGCACCGCAACGTGGACGTCCTGGTCGCGGCGCGGCACGGGAAGCCCGTACAGGCGAGCCGCCGTCGCCCCGCAGAACACGGCGTCATCAGGTAAGACCAGTTCAGCGGCATGACAGCGCAGTTCCAGCGAGTCGCCCGTACTCGCCGGCGCGTACACGTCCTGATGAATCCGCCGGAACCGCGGCCCGGCCAGCTGCGCCCCCGTGATTCCCAGCCGCCGGGCACGAGACCCCCGGAACGGTCCGGACAGCATCCCTTCGGGCACATCGCCCTCACTGTGTGACATACGCCCGTGATGACACACAAGAACACCAACGACACGGCGAACACACCCGAGAGCAACCCCCCGGCTACACAACCGTCCCTAATCCGGCGCGCCACCCCCACGTTGACTCGTGGCGTGTCCGCCGTCCCCGGGCTGCGCGTACGCGAGACACGCCACGAGTCAACCCGGGGGAGCCCGGACGGTCGCCGCTTCAGCCGTGGGCGACCCTCCGAAGCGGAGGACCATCAGGCCACGGCCGAACGCGCCCCCTCCTGCCCTCAGCGGTCGTACGAGGCCCGCTTGATCCCGGCAACCAGTTCGGCGAACTGATCAGACGTCAAGCTCAGGTGTCCGGCCTCGGGACTCTTGGAGTCCCTGACGCCCATGCCCTGCGCAAGTCGTCCCACTTCGACGCAGTGCTCGTCGTTCGCGCCGCCGCTGTGAGAACTCTTGCGCCACTGCTTGCTCATTCCAACCTCTCCAAGTACTGCTTGATGATCTCACGTGAAGCGTCCTCGGAGGCTGCCTTCGCTCCGATGCGGTCGAACATAACCGACAGTTCCCGCACCTCGCCAGGAGATTCGATCAACCTCCCCCCGTTCTGCGCCCCGGAGTATGCGACATTTCGAGCTCCGAGGCTGAGGATCTGGAGCGAGCCGTCCACTCCGACGTGGGCACCCGAGGCGAACGGGATCACGCGCAGGCTGACGTGCGGTAGATCGGCCATCGCCAGCAGATGTTCGAGTTGCTCCGCCATGATCTGCGGGCTGCCGACCGTACGCGCCAGAACCGCTTCGTCGATCACCGCCCAGATCAGCACCGAGCCTTTCCGCTCCAGGGAGAACTCCTTCCTGGCGACCCGGCGAGCCATCGTGGCCTCGAAGTCCTTGAACGCACTCGCTTGCACGTACGTCCAGGTGTAGGCGTCGGTCTGGAACACGAGAGGGATGACTTGACCGTGATACATCTTGACCAGGTCCGCCTCCTCCTCGTATCTGATGAACTGCCGCCCCCAGTCAGGGTCGTGGGCCATGCGGGCATACCAGAGCAAAAGCTGGAAAAGCATGCCCGTTCCATACTTCTCGTCCAGCATTCGCATCTGATCATCGTTCGGCCGCTGCCTACCTGCCTCGATGTTGCAAACAGAGGAACGAGCAGCATGGATGATTTGTCCGCATTGCGTGAGTGACAACCCCTGCTTCTCGCGCCAGAAACGCATGTAGAAGGCAAGGAAGTGCCACAACGAGATCTTGGGATCGAGGGGATCGCGGACGATCGGCATCGCCCCTCCACTGTTTCGCGATTTTTGGAAGACAAGCGAACGTTAGAACGCACGCGCGATTCTTGGACCAGGAAATCGGAAACTGTGTCCGGGAGGCGACAATGCTGGCACCGAAGACAGACGACCTGTTCATGCCCCTGCTAGCCTGTCCGGCCGCAATCGGGCTTGCCCGGACATTGGCTGGACAAAGGCTAAGCAAATGGGACTATTCTCACCTTCTCGATGACGCGATGCTCATCGTCACGGAACTGCTGGCCAACGCCGCCGAGGCGACTCCGCTCCGGGACATCCGGTTCCAGCTCAGCCGGGACGCCGAGGGGATCGTGATCGCCGTCTGGGACTCCAGCCGGCGGCTCCCGATCCCCAAACCCATCGTCGAACTCACCCTCGAAACGCTCGACGTCACGGAGGAGTCGTACGACAGCAACGGCGGCTGGGGCCTCCCCCTCGTACAAGCCCTCTCCACGGCCTGCGGCTACACCCGTGACCCCAGGGGCGGGAAGTGGGTGTGGGCGAGAATGCACCCATAAGCGGCCGTCCTTGGCAGGGGCCTTTTGTGCGCGCCTGTTTGAGGGCTCGCCGGGCGCCGCTCCGTCAGCTCCGGCCGAGCATCTCGGCGGTGAGGATGTCACCGCCGAGACCCCAGCCGCCGTCGGGGACCTCGTCCAGCAGGACCAGGGTGGTGGCGCGGGCGCGCTCCCCGTAGACGCCGGCGAAAGCGTCGGTGACGGCGTCGATGAGCTTCTTCTTGGACTCCGGGGTCAGGGTGTCCGCGGGCACCTTGAGGTTGGCGAAGGGCATGTCGTTCTCCTTTTCGGTGGGACGGTTCGGGGCTTGCGCCGGGCTCGTCAGATGATTCCGCCGTTGGCGCGGAGGACCTGGCCGTTGACCCAGTGCCCGGCCGGGCTCGCCAGGAAGGCGACGACCTCGGCGATGTCCTCGGGGGTGCCGAGCCGCTCCAGCGGGGGCTGCTTGGCGAGCAGTTCGATGGTGGCCTCGTCCTTGCCGTCGAGGAACAGGTCGGTGGCGGTCGGGCCGGGCGCGACCGCGTTGACCGTGATGTCGCGCCCGCGCAGCTCGCGTGCGAGCACGAGCGTCATCGCCTCGACGGCGCCCTTGCTGGCGGCGTACGCCCCGTACTGCGGGAACTGGAGGCCGACCACCGAGGTGGAGAAGGTGACGACCGCACCGCCGTCGCGCACGCGGCGGGCGGCCTCCCGCGCCATGACGAACGTGCCGCGGACGTTGGTGCGGTGCACGGCGTCCAGGTCGTCGAGATCGAGGTCGGCGATCGGGGACAGCGACATCCGCCCGGCAGCGTTGACGACCACGTCGACGCCGCCGAACGCCTCCTCCGCGGCGTCGAACATCGCCGCGACCGCGGCCTCGTCCGCCACGTCCGCCCGGGCCGGGATCGCCCGGCCGCCGGCCGCCGTGACCTCCTGGACGACCTCCGCGGCGGCCGCCGCCGATCCCTGGTACCCGACCACGACCGGGCAGCCCCGTGCCGCGAGGGTCTTCGCGGTCGCTCGGCCGATGCCGCGGGAGCCGCCGCTGACGATGGCCACACGCTGATCGCTCATGGATCCTCCGTTGCGTATCGCTGATACTGGTTTCGAGTATCGACGTTAGCATGCACGGTAGCAGCTTTGTATCGCTGCTACCGCAGGGGGCTATCATTGGTTGCGTGACAGAGACGGACTCGCTCAGAGCGGCGATGATCGAGGCCGCGGAGCGCCAGTTGGCGGACTCCTCCGACCACGAGATCGCCACGCGTGCGGTCTGCGAGGCGGTCGGCGTGAGCCAGCCCGTCCTCTACCGGCTGTTCGGCGACAAGCGCGGCCTCCTCGACGCCGTCGCCGACCACGGGTACGAGCGGTACGCCGCGCTCAAGGCCGCCCAGGAGCGGACGGGCGACCCGGTGGCCGATCTGCACGCCGGCTGGGACGGCCACATGGCGTTCGCGAAGGAGAACCCGGCCCTCTACCAGCTGATGTTCACGCCCCGGCCGTGGTCCCGCTCGACGGCCCGCGACCGCGTGTTCGAGCTGCTGACGGCCACGCTCGTACGGTGCGCGGCGGCGGGCTCGTTGAGAGTGGAACCGCGCGCGGCGGCCGAGCTGATCCTTGCGGCGAACGTCGGGGTCGCCCTCGCCCACATCGCCAGGCCGGAACTGTTCGACGATCCGGCGCCGTCCCACCGCATGCGCGACGCCGCGTTCGCGCACGTGCTCACCGAACCCGGTGCCCGGGACGACGCCGATCCGCTGCACGCCGCCGCGCTGCGCCTCCGGGCGCAGCTCGCCCTCGCCGGCACCGACGCCCTCGAACCGGCCGAGACCGCCCTCCTGCTGCGCTGGCTCGAACGCATCACCCACGCCGGCCCCGCCTGACGGGGTCCGCACCGGACTGCCGCGTACCCCGTGTCCTCGAACCCGGCCCGGCCTAGCGAGCGGTCCAGCGGGTCACGGCCCCGGCGTACTCGGCGGGGAGCTCCATCGGCATCAGGTGGCCCGCGCCCTTGACGACGTGCAGCTCCCAGCCGGGGCGGCGGGCGAGGAGGTGGTCGATCACGGGGCGCTCGATGAGCGGGTCCTGATCGCCCCAGAGGAGCAGGGTGGGGATGTTCAGCGCGTCGATCGCCTCGAAGACCGGGCCGCGGTCGACGTACATGGACTCCACGGCCGAGGCGAAGGCGACGATGGCGTCGGCCAGGCGGTCGGGGCGGGAGCGCATCGCGCCGCGCTCCTCGGCCTGGAGCGCGGCCAGTTCGGGTGACACGCGCGTCAGGTCGCCGCCGGACAGGTCCAGCCCGCCGCCCGGTGAGGTCAGCGGGTCGCCCTTGGCGAGCTTGGCCTCCAGGAGTCTGCGGCCGTACAGGCGAAGCGTGCCGCGCAGGACCGGCACGGCCGTCGCCAGCGCGGCCCGGCCGAGCGTCCGCCAGCCGGCCGCCTCTCCCCTGGTGAGGGGGCCGGGCAGGGTCGGGTTGGCGAGTACCAGGCGTTCCGCCTCGGCGGCGCGGCGCGCGTACAGCAGGGCGACCAGGCCGCCCAGGGACCAGCCGTGGACGTCCAGCCGCTCCAGCCCGAGCGTGCGGGCGAACACCGCCAGGAACCGGGCGTTGACGTGGGCCTTGGCCGCGCGGGGATGCGGCGTGCCGGTGTGGCCCGTGAACGTGCCGGGCAGGTCCGGCGCGATGACCGTCCCGCGGGCGGCGAGCTGCGGGATGACGTCCAGCCACCACGTCCCGGCCGCGCCCATCGGATGGACGAGGAGCCGGACCGGCCCCTCCGGCGGCCCCGGCGCGTGCAGGTAGTGGACCCGCGTTCCCTGGACGTCGGTCATCTCGCTGCGGACGCCCGCCCAGCGCGGCGACCGCTCGCCCCAGTCGTCGTACCGCACGGCGCCCCTCCCTCCGCGTGCCGCCAGCGTAGACAGGACCGGCCCGCGGGCGCGAGAGACTGGGGGGAACGGCGATCAGGCCGGACGACGGAACCGGGTCGAACCCGACCCCCGACCTCAGGAGTGAAGATGACCGGCCCTTCCGTGGACGGGACCGAGACGCGGGCGGGCGAGGCCACCGCCGCCGCCCCGCGGTCGCGCGCCGAGCGCCGCCGCGACTTCGAGCACCGGCTCGCCCACGACGTCGACGTGTGGGTGGCCAGCGCCTCGGCCGGCGGCGCGCCGTACCTGGTGCCGCTGTCGTTCGACTGGGACGGCGAGGCGCTGCTGCTCGCGACCCCGGCGGCGAGCCCGACCGGCCGGAACCTGGCCGCCTCCGGCACCGTCCGGCTGGCCCTCGGCCACACCCGCGACGTGGCCATGATCGACGGCACGGTGGAGGTGCTGGAGATCGGCGCGCTGCCGCCGGAACGGGCCGGCCGGTTCGCCGCGCGGACCGGCTTCGACCCGCGCGCGGCGGACTCGCCGTACCGGTGGTTCCGGGTGCGGCCGCGCCGCGTCCAGGCGTGGCGCGAGGAGAACGAGCTGGCCGGGCGGGACCTGATGCGCGACGGCCGCTGGCTGGCCTGACCGCCGGTCCGCGGGGAGCGGCGGCCGCCCGCCGCTCCCCGCGCGCTGACCCTGGCCGTACCGAATCAGATTCTGTACGGTCGGGTCATGGGCGACGTCTTCGACGATCTGGCGGCGGAGTTCGAGCACCTCGGCGGGGTCCTGGCGGGACTGGACGCCGCGGACTGGGAAGCGCCGTCGGCGGCGGAGGGCTGGTCGGTCGCCGACGTGGTGATCCACCTGGCGCAGACCAACGAACTCGCCATCGCCTCGGCCCACGGCGAGAGCGCGGCGCTCGCCCGCGACGACGGCCTCACGGTGGACGAGGCCGCGGACCGCCTCGTCGCCGCCCAGCGCGGCGCCTCCCCCGGGGAACTGCTCGCCCGCTGGCGGACCTCGGCGCGCGGGACGCTGGACGCCATCCGCGCGGCCCCGCCCGGCACCCGCCTGCCGTGGGTCGCCTCGTCCCTGTCGCCCCGCACGCTCGCCACGACGCGGATCGCCGAGCACTGGGCGCACGCGCTCGACATCACCGTCCCGCTGGGCCTCCCCTACCCCGACACCGCGCGGCTGCGGCACATCGCCTGGCTCGCCCACCGCACCCTGCCGTACGCGCTGGCGGGCGCCGGCGAGCGGGCCGGGCCCGTGCGCTGCGAGCTGACCGGCCCGGACGGCGACCTGTGGACGTTCGGCGACCCGGCGGCCGGGTCGGTCATCAGCGGACCGGCCGCCGAGTTCTGCCGCGTCGGCGCCCGCCGCCTCCCCGCCGAGAAGTCGTCCCTCCGCACCGAGGGCCCGCACGCCGCGACCGCCCTGCGCCACCTCCGCAACTACGCCCTCTGACGTCCACGGCGGGCCGGACCCTGACGATCCGCACCCGCCCGTACGTGAGCGCAGCCGTTACGGTTTGCGGGTGAAGATCACTGGGCGGGGGCTCAACCGAGCGGTTCTGGGGCGGCAGCTGCTGCTCGGGCGGGAGGCGCTCGGGGTCGCGGACGCGGTGCGGCGGGTGGTGGCGTTGCAGGCGCAGGAGCCGGCCTCGCCGTACATCGCCCTGTGGAACCGGGTCGACGGGTTCGACCCGGCCGGGCTGGACGCCGCGTTCGCCGGGGGCCGGGTGGTCCGGACGACGCTGATGCGGGTCACCCTGCATGCCGTCCACGGCGACGACTACCGGGCGTTCCGGGAGGCCATGGAGCCCACGCTGCGGGCCTCCCGGCTCGGGGACCGGCGGTTCGCCGTCTCGGGGCTGAGTGTCGAAGACGTCCAGGCGCTGCTTCCGGACCTGCTGGAGTACGCCGCGCGGCCGCGGACCGGCGAGGAGATCCGGGACCGGCTCGGCGAGCGGCTGGGGGCGCCGGTGGACGGCACGGCGTGGCGGCTGCTGCGGCAGTACGCGCCGCTGCTGCACGCGCCCGCCGGGGGGCCGTGGTCGTTCGGGGCACGGCAGTCGTTCGCGGCGGCGGGCGCGCGGCCGGTCCTGGACGAGCCGGACGCCGCGGACGCGGCGCTGCGGGTGCTGGTGCGCCGCTACCTGGAGGGGTTCGGGCCGGGGACGGTGGCGGACGTCGCGCGGTTCGCGACCGTGCCGCAGACCCGGGTCAGGAAGGCCCTGCGGGCCATGGGCGACGGCGTGGAGCGGCTGGAAGGGCCCGGCGGGGCGGTGCTGTACGACCTGCCCGGGGCGCCGCGGCCGCCGGAGGACACCCCGGCGCCGCCGCGGCTGATGGCGATGTGGGACGGCGTGCTGCTGTCCCACGCCGACCGCGACCATGTCATCCCGCCCGAGTACCGGCCGCTCGTGATCCGCAGGAACGGCGACGTGCTGCCGGTGCTGCTGGTGGACGGGCGGGTCGCCGGGGTGTGGCGGGCGGCCGGGGAGGGGATCGAGGCCACCGCCTTCCGTCCCCTCCCCGAGGACGCCTGGGAGGGGCTCGCGGCGGAGGCCCGTTCCCTGCTGCGCTTCCTGGCGGGCCGGGAGCCGCAGGTCTACCGGCGCTACCACCACTGGTGGGCCAGGCTTCCCGGCGGCGCCGCTACGCGCGTCCTGCCCGGGTGACCGGTCTCTCCGTGCCGGGGCGAGGTCCCGTCGGTCGTCCCGAGCCGACCGCGCGACGCCTACGCCGAGGGCCTGCGCGCGCTCGTCCGGGGACTGCTCGCCGAGGGGTGAATCCGGGCGCGTCCGGCCTGACTACCTGCCGGAATCCGCTAGCGTCTTGATGCTCACGGTGGCTAGCGGAAAGGACCACATGGCCGAGAAGGTCATCCTCGTTGACGACATGGACGGCACCGAGGAGAGCGACGTCGCCAAGCGTGACTTCGACGTCCTGGGACGGAAGTTCACGATCGACCTGAGCGACGCGAACGACAAGCGCCTTCGGGACGCGATCGACACGATCGAGCAGTTCGTGGAGAAGGCGCGCGAGGTGAAGGCCGCCGGACGGGGACGCAAGGCGGCCGCCCCGGCGAAGGTGAAGGGCTACACCAACACCGACGTGCGGGAGTGGGCCCGCGCCAACGACGTCGAGGTGTCGGCCAAGGGCGTCATCGCCGACGAGGTGTACGCGGCGTTCATCGCGGCGCACCCCGACGCCGACCCCAACGCCAAGCCGGAGACCGGTTCCGAGGAGCCGGGGAGCGAGGAGTAGGGGCCGGAGAGCAGGGGCCCGGACGGGCGGCACGGGGCTTCCGTGCCGCCCGTCCGCTTTTCCTCCCTGCGGGGGATCCGTCCCGCCTCCGCGGGGGAGTCCCCGGGGCGGCGCCGGGCCGGAGGATCGGATCGCCCGGGTCAGAGCGGCCCGGAGCGACTCCCAAGGGGTACGACATGCGCAAGCTGACGATCGTGGCCGCGGCGCTCGCGTTCGCGTCGGTGGCCGGGATGGGCACCGCCGCGTACGCGCTGCCGCAGGAACGGCCGGCCGGGCCCGAGATCGCGAGCGTGCGGGGGTCGGCCGACTTCCGGCTGACGTTCGCGCCTGACGAGGACGTCCGCAACTTCACCTTCGACGCGCGCGCCGAGCCGTACTCGCGCCCGCTGCCCGGCCTCCCCGAGGGGCTGCCCTCGGACGCGACCGGAACGGTGAAGGTGTCGCACTACGTGGCGAAGGACAAGGTGACCGTACGGTTCGAGGCCGTCGTGGACTGCATGACGACGAGCCCGGGGAACGCGGCGCTGACGGCGAAGGTCGTGCGGGCCGACGACGTCGTGAAGGACTGGGTCGGCAAGCGGCTCGGGTTCAGCGTCCAGGACGGCCCCAAGGGACGCGACCGGGTCGGCTTCTCGTGGTCGATCGGGAACGCCGACCAGAACGAGCAGGGCGAGTGGGTCGAAGGCAGGGTCGGCACCTGCCAGGCCCCGGCGGCGTTCGCCCCCGTCACGCGCGGCGGGTACCAGGTCAGGCACGTCGATCTGGCTCCGCCGCCGCAGGGCTGACGCCGGGGGGGTCGCCGCCGCCGTCGCGGGCGGCGGTGGCGACGACCCCTGCGGACGCGACGCTCACGCACGCGATCGCCGCCCACTGCGGCGGCGCCAGTTCCTCCGCCAGCAGGACGAGGCCCGCGGCGGCTCCGGCGGCCGGTTCCAGGCTCACCATCACGGCGAGGACGCGTTCGGGGAGGCGGCGGAGGGCGGCCAGGTCGAGCGACCACGGGACGGCGGCGGAGACCAGGGCCGCGCCCGCTCCCGCGAGCAGGAGGCCGGGGCGGAGCAGGTCCGTCCCGGCGGACAGCGGCCCGAGCGGGAGCGTGAGCGCCGCGGCGAAGACGACCGCCCAGGTGAGGACCGAGCCGTCGCCGGCGCGCGCGCCCGCGCGCTTGTTCAGCACCAGGTAGGCCGCCATGAACCCGCCCGAGGCCAGCGCGAACGCCAGCCCCGCGAGGGAGGGGACCTCGCCGCCGGGACGGTAGATGAGCACGACGCCGAGTCCCCCCAGGCCCGCCCAGAGCAGGTCGGCCGGCCGCCGCGAACCGGCCAGGGCCAGGACGAGCGGCCCCAGGAACTGCACGGTGGAGGCGATCCCGATCGGGAGCAGGGCCATCGCCGGATAGATGAACTGCATCCCCGCGATGGCCGTTCCCAGCGCGGCGATGAGCGGAAGCGCCTCCCGGCCGGGCAGCGAGGGCCGCCAGAGAAGCAGCAGGAACGCGGCGGCGAACACCAGCCGGAGCGTCACGACGCCCAGCGGGCCGGCCTCGCCGAACAGCTGCTTGCCGAGCGCCTGGCCAGTCTGGACCGACACGACGCTTCCCAGGACCAGGACGGGCGCCGGTACGAGTGCGACACGGGACATGGTTCCGAGTCTGCGAAGAACCCACCGTGCGGGTCCATCGAAAGATCTCTCATCGGATCGTGTTGAATAGCCGCATGATCGACCCTCGGCTGCAGGCGCTGCGCGTCCTCAAGGAGCAGGGCACGGTCACCGCCACGGCGGAGATGCTGCACCTCACGCCCTCGACGGTCTCCCAGCAGCTCCGCCTCCTGGCGCGCGAGCTGGGCGTGACGCTCCTGGAGGCCCAGGGACGGCGCGTGCGGCTCACGCCCGCCGCGCACACCGTCCTCGACCACGCCGACGTCCTCTTCGCCCAGTGGGAACGCGCCCAGGCCGACCTGGCGGCCCACCGGGAGGGCGCCGCCGGGCAGGTGCGGTTCGGCTCGGTGTCGAGCGCCCTGGCCGCGATCGTCACCCCGGCGGCCGTCCTGCTCGGCCGGGAGCATCCGCGGCTGGCGGTGCGGATGAGCGAGACCGAGAGCGAGGACGCGTTCCCGCTGCTGCTGGCGGGACGGCTGGACATCGCCGTGCTCATCCCGACCGCGGGCGGCCCGCCGTCCGACGACCCGCGCTTCGAGCAGCGGCCCCTGCTGGACGAGCCGCAGGACCTGCTCGTCCCGCCCGGGCACCCGCTGGCGGAGCGGGCGCGGCCGGTGCTGGCGGACGCGGCGCGGGAGCCCTGGATCGGCTCCCCCGACCGCGGCGACCAGCACCACCTGATGCTCACCGCCTGCGCCGCCGCGGGGTTCACGCCGCGGATCGTCCACCACGCCAACGAGTGGTTCGCGGTCGCCGCGCTGGTGGCGGCCGGGTTCGGGGTCGGGCTGGTCCCCCGGCTCGCGCCGCTGCCGCCCGAGCACCGGGCCGTCCGGGTGCCGCTGCGCGGGGAGCCGGTCCCGTCCCGGCGGATCATCACCTGCGTCCGCCGGGGCAGCGACCGGCAGCCCGCCATCGCGCACGGCCTGGACGCGCTGCGCCGCTCCGTCCCCTAGCGCCCGTCGCGCAGGGAGCGGAAGAACGCGCGGACGTCGCCGACGAGCAGGTCCGGCCGTTCCAGCGCGGCGAAGTGCCCGCCGTGCTCGAACTCCGTCCAGTGGACGATCTTCTCGTCGCGTTCCGCGAGGGCGCGGACGGGCAGGGCGATGTCGTGCGGGAACACGGCGACCCCCATGGGTACGGTCGACGCCTCCGGCACGCTCCAGCCCGCGTGCGCGAACTCGTAGTACAGCTGCGCGGAGGAGGCCGCCGTGTTGGTCAGCCAGTAGAGGGTGACGTTGGTCAGCAAGGCGTCGCGGTCCACGCCGTTCTCGGTCCATTCGGCGAACTTCTCCGCGATCCAGGCCAGCTGCCCCGCCGGCGAGTCCGCCAGCCCGTACGCGAGCGTCCGCGGCCGCGTCCCCTGGATCGCCATGTAGCCGCCCAGGTCTCCCTGGAAGCGCTCCAGCCCGGCGAGCCGCTCCCGGTCGGGCTCGGTGAGGCCGTCCAGCTCGCCCTCCCGCCCGGACGGGAACGTGAGGAGGTAGTTGACGTGGACGCCCAGGAGGTGATGCGAATCGATCTTGGCCAGCTCCCGGGACACGCCCGAGCCCCAGTCGCCTCCCTGCGCGCCGTACCGGTCGTACCCCAGGCGGGCCATCAGCGCCGCCCACGCCTTCGCGATGCGGCGCAGGCCCCAGCCGTCCTCCCGGAGCGGCGCGGAGAAGCCGTAGCCGGGCAGTGACGGGACGACCAGGTGGAACGCGTCGGCGGGGTCCCCGCCGTGCGCGCGCGGGTCGGTGAGCGGGCCGATGACGTCGAGGAACTCCACGACCGAGCCCGGCCAGCCGTGCGTGAGGACGAGCGGCGTCGCGTCCGGCTCGGGCGAGCGGACGTGCAGGAAGTGGACGTCCTGCCCGTCGATCTCGGTCACGTACTGCGGGTGGGCGTTGATCCTGGCCTCGTGCTCGCGCCAGTCGTACGCGGTGGCCCAGTGGTCGACCAGCGCGCGCAGGTCGCCCGCGGGGAGGCCCCGGTTCCCGCCGCTGCCGGGCACCTCTGCCGGGAGCCGCGTGCGGGCCAGGCGCTCGCGCAGATCGTCCAGGTCGGCCTGCGGGACATCGATGCGGAACGGGCGGATCTCGTTTTCGCTCATGTCCCGACCGTAGGAAGAAATGCGGCAGGATCCCTGCCGCGATTGCCGGACAATCGATCCCATGCTGGAAGCCTCGGCACGACTCCTCCGCCTGCTGTCGCTGTTGCAGGCGCGTCCCGGCTGGACGGGCGCGCAGCTCGCCGAACGCCTGGAGGTCAGCCCCCGCACCCTGCGCAACGACATCGGCAAGCTCCGCGACCTCGGCTATCCCGTCCACGCCGCCCCCGGCGTGCACGGCGGCTACCGCCTGGGCGCGGGCGCCGCCCTGCCGCCGCTGCTGCTGGACGACGACGAGGCCGTGGCGGTCGCGATCGGCCTGCGCACCGCCGCGGCGGGCACGGTCGCGGGGATCGAGGAGACCTCCGTACGGGCGCTGGCCAAGCTGGAGCAGGTCCTCCCGTCACGGCTGCGCGAACGCGTGAACGCGCTGCACGAGTACACGACCCCGCTGCCTACAGGCGCCCCCACGCCGTCCGTACCGGCCGAGGTCCTCACCACCATCGCCGCCGCCTGCCGCGACCGCCACCGCCTGCGCTTCGACTACCGCGCGCACGACGGCACGGCCCTCGCCCGCGACGTCGAGCCGTACCGCCTGGTCAGCATGGGGCGGCGCTGGTACCTGCTCGCCTGGGACGTCGCGCGCGGCGGCTGGCGCACCTTCCGCGCAGACCGGATGGAACCGCGCGTCCCGCACGGCCCGCGCTTCTCCCCGCGCGAGGACCCGCCGGCCGATCTCGTCCCGCGCGGCGTCGACATCGCGCTGTCCCGCTACAAGGCGAAGGTGACCGTCCACGCCCCCGCCGAGACGATCGCCGCCCGCGTCCCCGCCGCGATCCTGGTCGAGCCCGTGGACGAGCGCACCTGCCTCGTCCACGCGGGCGGCGACACCCCCATGCAGCTCGCCCTGCACATCCTGATGCTCGACGCCGGCTTCCACGTCACGGGGCCGCCCGAGCTCCTGGCCGCCCTGGAGACCCTCGCCTCCCGCGCCTCTGGCCCTTTCACGCCATAAGGGGGCGCGGAGGGTGGCGGCGCGCTACCATCTCGAAAATGCACGTGCATCGGCTCATGCATCTGCACGGTACTGCGACCAACCGGGGGTTGGCTGTGCGAGAAGTGGCGCCCGCCATGCACTGGGCGATCGTGTACGTGGACGTGGCGGGCTTCGGCGACCGGCGGCGCACCAACCGCGACCAGATCGCGGTGCGCGAGGGCCTCTACCGGGCGCTGCGGCGCGCGCTCGCGCGGTCCGGCGTGCGCTGGGAGGACTGCCGCACGGAGGACCGCGGCGACGGCGTCCTCATCCTGGTGCCCGCGGACGTGCCCAAGGAGCGGCTCGCGGTGACGCTGCCGCTCCAGCTGGCCGCCGCGCTGGAGTCCTGCAACGCGAAGGCGTCCGAGGCGGCGCGGATCGAGCTGCGCGCGGCGCTGCACGCGGGAGAGGTGCACCACGACGAGCACGGCGTCGCCGGCACCGCCATCAACCTGGCGGCCCGCCTGCTGGACGCGGCGCCCCTCAAGGAGGCCCTGCGCGAGTCCGCCGGTCCCTTGGCGCTCATCGCGTCCGACTGGTTCTACGACGAGGTCGTACGCCACCACCCGGAGAGCGCACCGGACGCCTACCGGGAGATTCACGTGTCGGATCCCGGAGTCCGGGACCCGGTGCTCGACCGGGGCCCGGGCGGGACGCTTCAGCCCTGCGAACGGCCGCGCTCCCCGGTACGGCGGGGGGCGTCGGGGTCGTCCGGGCGGCGGGGGGCGCCGTCCACGAGGTCGGTGCCGCGCGACCGCGCCGAGACGGGCTCGTCGCTCTCCCTGCTCTCCCTGCCGTCCTTGCTCTCGGCGCTCTCCGCCGGCTCCTTCAGCAGGCCGGCGTTCTCGGCGTACTGGAGGCCGCGGGGGGTGATGTCCCACGCGTTGTGGCGCCACTCCTTGCGCTTCCACACCACGCCCGCCGACAGCAGCCGGCGGCCGACCCGGCTGATCTCGGTCTCGTCGGTGCCGAGCTCGGCGGCGAGCTGCTGGTTCGACAGGCCCTGGCGGCGGGCCACGGCGGCCAGGAAGCGCGCCGCGTGGCCGCCCGGCTGGAGGGAGAGCTGGAGTCCGGAGGGAAGGCGCTGCAGCGCCCAGTGCGCACAGTCGATCAGGCCGAGGATCCGGCCCCGCTGCTCGCGCTGGTCGCCGTCCAGGGAGCGGGTGTCGAGGTAGTTGCGGTGCAACCACTGGAGCCCGTCCTTCACCTCGGTGAGGGCGGGCTCGTCGGCGTTGAGGGAGGCATCGGTGATGAGCATCCCGAGCGCGCTGAAGTGCCCCTCGGTCAGCTCCTTGGCGTGTTCCATCGCGTCGATCAGCCGCCGCGCCTCACTCCTGCGGTCGCGGCCGAGCTGCGGCATCCTCGCCTGCGTCTCTGCCCTCGCGTTCACCGGCTCACCCCAAGGTCGTCGAGGAAGGGCGGACCCCTCCAGAGTGCGCCCATGCCAAGTGAATGTCAAGTGACAGCTTCGTCCGATTTCGGACCACGCCGAAGCGGCTCGTGACCGTTCCGGTACCCAGGATCTCCAACATCCGTGGCCGAATCTGTATCTGATGCCACTGAAGACGCGAACTCGCGAGAGTTAGCATCGATCGACTACCCGTAACCGGCCCTGTCAACCCCCTGGGGGAACATCTATGACCGATCAGTTGGCGGCTGTTGCCCAAGCGGCCTACCCGGCCGAGCCGGCTGATCTCTTCATCCGCCTCTACGACGCCCTTCCGGACCACGTCTTCCAGGGCTGGACGGCGACGATGTGGAACGACGACGCGCGGGTCCGCCGCCGCGCCGCGGAGATCTCCGAGATCGTGCTGGCCCTCGGCGTGCTCGACCCCGACATGACCGAGGAGATCATCGCCGCGGACGGCGACCGCGGCCGGTTCGCGATCCTGCTCGGGCTCGACGCCGCGCTCGCGCACGCCAACCCGTACGGGCCGTACCACAACGTCCCCGCCATGAGCGGCGTCCTCATCCAGTACCTCACCGAGGGCCGGTTCAACGGCGACGAGGGCGAGGGCGCGCTGCTGCCGCGCTGCGCGTTCCCGGGCCGGCCGCTCGGCCGCCGGACCAAGGCCGAGTTCTTCGGCGTCCACCGCGTCCCGCCGGAGGAGTGGGACCGCGTCGAGCACCGCGTGCTGCCGTCCGTCCACGACCCGCACTTCAGCCGGGACGAGCCGGTGCGCGTCGGCTGCGCGCCGATGCTGGAGAACTTCGACGACATCGAGATCGAGTTCGAGAAGCGGCACGGCATGACCGTCTACCGGCTGTGCCCCCGGGACTCCTCCAAGATGCACACCCGCGTGCGGTCGGTCATCCGGCGGCTGGACGAGGCCGGCGCGCAGGTCGCGGTGATGCCCGAGATCGCGCTGTCGGACTCCCTCCTCGAACACTGGAAGGAGGTCGCGTTCGACACCGCCGGGCGCGACCGGCACCGCCACCCGCTGCGGTTCATCCTGCTCGGCAGCGGCCCGCTCGGCCCGGACGACCCGCCGCCCAACCGCGCCGTGCTGCTGGACCGCTGGACGGGCGAGGAACTGCTCGTCCAGGACAAGCTCTCCGGCTTCACCCTCACCGCCGGGCAGATGGCGCTGTGGCGGCTGCCGGGCGCGCCGAAGAGCGGCACCGCCGACGAGTACATCGCCCCCGGCACCGGCGTCGCCCTGCTCGACACCGCCCTCGGCCGGCTCGCCGTGCTGATCTGCGAGGACCTCGGCCGGTCCGTCGGCTGGGAGCGCGAGCTGCTGGCCTGCGGCGTGTCGCACCTGCTCGTCCCGATCTTCTCCAAGCCGATCCTGCGGTACCGCTGGGAGCAGCAGGGCGCCGAGCGGCAGATCGCCGCGCTGGGCAGCTGGGTCACCGTCTCCAACAGCCTGGTGATCAGCAACGCGATCCCGGACGGCGACCTGGAGGGCGACCGCTTCACCTCGCTGGTGGCGGGACCGATCAGCCCGGAGCGCGACACCTACAGCGACTCCGCCGTGTTCGCCGCCTCGCACGCCGGCGACCGGCCCGCCGTCCTCGACCCGGCCGATCCCCGGTCGCTGCCCACGTTCCTGCCGGGCGCGGCGTACGAGCAGTGGCACGACCACTGGCCCGACCCGGCCTGACCCCGGCCCGGCCCGCGGGGTCCGGCCCGGTTCAGGCGACGGTGAAGTCGGCGGGGCTGGTGGCCGACCCGGCTGGCGTGGTGACGACGAGGCGGCCGGTGGACGCGCCCGGCGGGACGGTCGTCTGGAGCCGGCCGTCGGTGACGTCGGTGACCGCCGCCTCCACCGTCCCGAACCGCACGGCCGACGCCGACCCGAGGCCGATGCCGCGGATGACGACGACACCGCCGACGGGCGCGCCGGCCGGCTCGACCGCGTGGATCCGCGGTGGCAGCGCCTGGTCGCGGCCGGCCTTGGCGGGCGCGAGCAGCGTCTGGAACACCGCGCGCAGCTTCTCGGCGGTCTCCTGCGAGAACAGCCCGACCAGCGCGGCGATCGCCGTCATGCCGTACGGGTTGACCTCGGTGAACCCGCCGGCCGGCGAGGTCAGCCCGCCGCGCAGCACGAGGTAGACGATCAGCCCGTACAGGGCGCCGGTGACCGGGAGCAGCAGGTACATCATCAGCCAGCTGCGGCGCAGCGCGCGGTTGCCCACGTACCAGTACAGCGAGCGCAGCGCGTGGACGACCGCGCCGAGCGCGCCCGCCGCCATCACGATGACGAAGAAGCTCGCCTCGCGGCCGACCGCGGGCCGCCATCCGAGCAGCCGGAGCGTCACCGACTTCACCGGCGCCTCCGGCCGGCCGTCCGGGGCGATCTGCGGCGCGGGCGGCCACGCCTGCACGAGCAGCGTCACGAGGGCGGCGGTGAGGAGCAGCAGGAACGCGGCCATGAGGACGATGTCGCGCGTCCGCGCGTACCGCGTGCCGACCGACGACTCGTCCCCCACCAGCACGCCCCCATCGCTCATCCGGCCGCTCCCCCGCGGCACGGCCATCTGGTTCATCGCCCCGTCCGGCGGCGGCGTTTCCGCGGCACGCCCCGCTCCGGGTGTTCATCACGACCCCAGCTGAACGTCGACCCGCGCGATCGGATCGGCGTCGATCGGACGATCGCGAATCCGGCCACCACCAGTGACGGCGACGACCAGCAAGGCCGGGACCTGGAGCGCTACCGACGACGCGCGGGCCATCTGTCATCCTGGCCGTTCCACCGGCTCGGTGAGTTCATCAGCCACAAGACTCGCCGGGCGTACGAGTGAGCGTATGATCCGGGTCACATCTGAAGACCCGGAGGACGCCATGACCGAAGCCGCTCCGTCCACGCCGCCCGTGCCCCCCGTGCCGGCCGTCCCCGGCGCGTTCGCTCCGCGGCTCGCGCCGGGGATCGGGCCCGACGGCACGTACACGCTCGGCGGGCAGATCACCGCGTTCCTCCTCGGGCTGTACGCGATGGTGGTGTTCTTCCCGGCGCTGATCGCCGCCGCGCTCCTCTACACCTGGGCCGAGGAGCGCTTCGAGCGCGACCCGGCCGGCGCCCGCACGCGGGTGATCTGGTCGTGGATCTGCGTCACGGCCGGCCCGGTCGTGGGGCTGCTGGCGGCCCTGCTGGTGGGCGGGCTGGTCTACGGCATCGTCCGGCTGGTCACGGGCTGAGCCGGGTGCGGCCGGGTGGACTGAGCCACACGCGGGACGCGGCGGGAAGACGCGCGCCGGTCGCGGGGTTGCACGAGGAATGACCGTCCCGTTCTCTGTTCTCGACCTGTCCCCCGTGGTGAGCGGATCCACCTCCGCCCAGGCGCTGCGCAACACCCTGGACCTGGCCCGCCGCACCGAGGCGCTCGGCTTCCACCGGTACTGGCTCGCCGAGCACCACACGATGCCGGGCATCGCCAGCTCCGCGACCGCCGTGCTCATCGGCCAGGTCGCCGCAGCGACGGCCCGGATCCGGGTCGGCTCGGGCGGGATCATGCTGCCCAACCACGCGCCCATGGTCGTGGCCGAGCAGTTCGGGACGCTGGAGGCGCTCTACCCGGGGCGGATCGACCTCGGCCTCGGCCGGGCGCCCGGCACCGACGCCAAGACGGCGCGGGCGCTGCGGCGCTCGCCGGACGCCCTGTCGGTGGACGACTTCCCCGAGCAGGTGCACGAGCTGCGCGCCTACTTCGGCGAGCACAGCACGGTCACCCCGGCCGCCGGGAACGAGCCGCCCGTCTGGCTGCTCGGCTCCAGCGGCTACAGCGCGCGCCTGTCGGGGCTGCTCGGGCTGCCGTTCGCGTTCGCGCACCACTTCAGCGCCGAGAACACCCTTCCGGCGCTCAAGCTCTACCGCGAGTCGTTCCGGCCGTCCGCCGAGCTGGAGCGGCCGTACGCGATGATCGCGGTGTCGGTCACGGCGGCCGACACCGACGAGCGGGCGCGCGAGCTGGCCGCCCCGAACGCGCTGTCGTTCCTGCGGCTGCGGCAGGGCCGTCCGGGCCCGCTGCCGAGCCCTGAGGAGACGGCCGCCCACCCGTACACGCAGCTGGAACGGGAGATCGTCCAGTCGCGGCTGGCGGGGCAGGTCATGGGCGGGCCCGAGACCGTCCGCAAGCAGCTGGACGCGCTGCTGGAGGAGACCGCGGCCGACGAGGTCATGGTGGTGACCTCGACGTACGAGCACGCCGACCGGCTGCGCTCGTACGACCTGCTCGCCGGCCTCTACGACCTGAAGACGGCCCCGGACGAGGCGGCGGTCTAGCCGGGGCGACCTACAGGTAGTTGCCGACGGTGCCTGCGGCGTCGCCGGCGGCGGGCGGTCCGGGGAGGTCCTCGACCAGCAGCGTGACGACGTCCTCGGGGCCGGGCCGCCCGCCGGTGGCGAGCCGCTGCGCCTGCGCGCTGATCGTCGCGTCCAGCAGGTTGCGCATGAACCGCCCGTTCCCGAACGAGGGCCCGCGCTCCACCCGGCGCAGCAGGTCGAACAGCGCGCCGGTCACCCCGCCGGCGAGCGCGAAGCCGTCCACCGTGGCGGCGTGCTCGAAGATGCCGACGAGTTCGGCGTCGCTGTAGTCGCGGAAGCGCAGGTGCTTGGCGAAGCGGGAGCGCAGGCCCGAGTTGGCGTCCAGGAACCGCGCCATCTCGTCCTCGTAGCCGGCCGCGATGACGACGAGGTCGGTGCGGTTGTCCTCCATCAGCTTGACCAGCGCCGCGACCGCCTCCTTTCCGAAGCGGTCCTTGTGCAGGGCGTACGCCTCGTCGATGAACAGGACGCCGCCGAGCGCCTGCTGCACGGCCTTGTGGACCTTCGGCGCGGTCTGGCCGAGGTACTCGCCGACCAGGTCGGCGCGCGTCACCTCCACCAGGTGCCCGGACGACAGCAGCTCCAGCCGGGCGTAGACGCGCGCGATCAGGCGGGCCACCGTCGTCTTGGCCGTCCCGGGGTTGCCGGAGAACACCATGTGCCGGGTCGGCGCGGGCGTCCGCTGCCCCGCCGCCCGGCGCGCCTCCAGCACGCGCGCCTCGGCCCTCAGGGCGCGGACCTCGGCCTTGACGTCCTCCAGCCCGACCATGGCGGCCAGCTCGGCGAACGGGTCGCCGTCGGCGACCGTCCGGGTCGCGCCGCTGAGGGAGTCGGGGATGTCCCCGGGCAGCAGGACGGCCAGGTCCTTCTCGCCGCCGCCGGCGTTCAGCACGCGGTCGGCCTGGAGCGGGAGCGCGCGCTGGCAGAGGTTCCGCATCACCCGGGCGTTGCCGAACGACCTGCCCCGCGGCGCCCGGCGCAGCAGGTCGGCGACCTTCTCCCGGGCGCCGTCGCCCAGCCGCAGCCCGGCCTTCCGCGCCTGCCCGACGAAGATCTCCACCAGGTCGTCGTCGGTGTAGTCCGGGAAGTGCAGGGTGACGGGGAACCGGGAGGCCAGCCCCGGGTTGGCGGACAGGAAGTCCTGCATCTCCCGCTGGTAGCCCGCCGCGAACACCACGAGGTCGTCGCCGTGGTCCTCCATCAGCTTGACCAGCGTGGCGACCGCGTCCGCCATCGAGTTGGACTCGCCGCGGCCGAGCACGTACGCCTCGTCGATCAGCAGCGCGCCGCCGATCGCGCGTTCGATCACCTGGCGGGGCTGGCCGTAGTTCTGGCCGACCAGGTCGGTGGGCGTTACCTCCACCACGTGCCCCGACGACAGCACGCCCAGGTCGGCGAACACGCGCGCCAGCAGCCGCGCCACCTCGGTCTTGCCGGTGCCGGGGTTGCCGGTCAGCACCATGTGCCGGGTGGGCGGGGCGACGGCCGGCCCGGCGGGGTCGCGGGTGCGCATCTCGGCCGCCCGCGCCTCCGCCAGCACCAGCTCGACCTGCCGCTTGACGGAGGCGAGACCGGTCAGGGAGGCCAGCTCGGCCAGCGGGTCGCCGGTGGCCCCGGTGACGTTGATGCTCGCCGGGACGTGCCCTCGCCGTACCACCGTGGCCGCGCCGGCGGGGGTCGCGCGGCGGGCGTTCTCGACGACCGTCCCGGCGAGCCGGTTCGCCAGCCGGGCGTTGCGCATGTTGCGCACCGGCCTGGTGCGCAGCAGCAGTTCGGCCGCGGCGTCCAGCGCGGGGCGGGTGGCCGTGGCGCCGGCCCGCCGGACCGCCTTGTCGAACAGCTCCCGGTATCCGGCCGCGGTGAACGGGCGGGACCGCGCCACGGTGAACCGCAGCGCCAGCGCCGGGTTCATCTCCCGGATGCGCTCGTCGCCGCCGGTCTCGCAGAGCGCGATGACGCTCAGGTCGGGGAACAGGTCGATCGAGCGGTGCAGCTCCTCGATCACCGCCTCGCCGTTGAACGGCTCGCGGGCGGCGGCGTCCAGCCCGTCGATGATCAGCACCCGCTTCCCGTCGCTCTCCCGCGCGATGTCGGCCAGGTACGTGGTGGCGGAGAAGATGTTCATGCCGTTGAGGTAGTCGGCCGCCAGCCAGAACGGCGCCTCCTGCATGGGCCCCTGCCGCTTCGCGACCAGCTCGTTGATGCGCTTGGCCGCCCGGCGCTTGCCGGTGCCGTCGGGTCCGGCGATCAGCAGCCGGACCGGGCCGGACCCCTCGGCCACGTCCCGGATGGCCGCGGCCAGCTCCGGCTGGTCGATGGTCCTGCCCGCCTCCTCTTCGGCCGCGGGAGCGGTGCCGGTGCCCGCCGTGCCGCGCGTGCCCGCCGTGCCCTTGCCGGGGCTCTCGCCGGCGGCGGCCGGGCCGGGCGGCGCCGAGCGGTACGGGCTCCAGATCTCCCGCAGGTCCTGCTGGAAATCGCGGACGAGGTTCAGGTAGGGGGTCGTGTAGAGCGCCACGAGCGTTCCGTCCCTCGCCGCGGTGGCGGCGGTGGCGGCGAACCGGACCGCCAGGTCGATCCAGGCGCGGCAGTCCTCGGCCTCGCCCGCCCACAGGAGCCGCCGCAGCCACGCCCGGGTCCGGGCCGCCCACTGGGCTTCGACCGACGCGAGCGACCCCGAGGCGACGTCGTCGATGAGGGTGCCGAACCGCTCGGGCGGCAGCACCGCGAGCAGGGCGTTCGGCACGGCGGTGACCTTGGCCGCGAGCAGCAGGTCGCGCAGCAGGTGCGGCTCGTCCCAGGTGGTGGCGGAGGCGGCGCACAGCCTCCCGTGCACGGCGAACAGCCCGTCGCAGATCCACTTCAGGTGGCCGGCGAACCCCGCGACCTCGGGCAGCGCCGCCAGGACGCCGTCCGTCGCGTGCTCCGCCCAGAGGTCCCGCCAGGCGCCGCGGCGCGCGTCCTCGACGCCGGGCGGCGGGTCGGCGAACAGCTCCAGCAGCGCCCGCCGCCGCGGCTCCAGCGGTTCCAGCCCCGCCGGCACCTCCAGCAGCTCGCGGACGATCTGGAACGCCTTCCCGGGCCCGAACCGCTCCCGCAGCGCCGGGAACTCCGGGACGCCGACGGCCTCGGACACGTGGTAGTCCCAGGCGACGGTCCGCGGCGGCAGGTAGGGCCGCAGGATCCCGCGGGCCAGATCGCCGTACTCGCCGCCCCGCGCGCCGGCGCCGTTCAGGAACTCGAAGAGCGGCCGGGCCGCGGCGAACACGGCGGAAGCGGGCTCGCACACCTCGCCCCATCCGCCGACGACCTCTTCGAGCCGCTTCCGTGCGGCCTCGACCGTCTCGTCCGGCACCCGCCACGGGGCCCGCGAGTACAGGTCGAGGACCGGTTCGCCGGTCAGCAGCACCCGCAGATCCTCCGGCAACGACAACGCGATCCCCCGAAACACCAGAAACTCCGCAACACCAGCCGATCGGTCCAGCAGCCTAAAGCCTGCCGAACCGCCCGACCGGGAGATCGCCGCGTCGACTCGTGGCGTGTCCCCTCCTGAGCGCGCCCGCCGCGGGCCGACACGCCACGAGTCGACGCTCGGGGCTAGCCGGCGGCGAACGCCTCCTCCAGGACGTCCAGGCCCTCCTTGAGCAGGTGCTCGGGGATGACCAGCGGGGGCAGGAAGCGCAGCACGTTGCCGTACGTGCCGCAGGTCAGCACGAGCAGCCCGGCGGCGTGGCAGCGGCGCGCGATCTCGGCGGTCAGCGCCGCGTCCGGCACCGTGGTGCCCGGCTCGACCAGCTCGATCGCGAGCATCGCGCCGCGGCCGCGGACGTCGCCGATGGCGGGATGGCGCTCGGCCAGCGCGCGCAGGCGCGGCAGCATGATGTCGCCGATGGCGCGGGCGCGGTCGGCGAGCTTCTCGTTCTCGATCTCCTCCAGGACGGCCAGCGCGGCCTGGCACGCGACCGGGTTGCCGCCGTAGGTGCCGCCGAGCCCGCCCGCGTGGATCCTGTCCATCAGCTCGGCGCGGCCGGTGACGGCTGCCAGCGGCAGCCCGCCCGCGATGCCCTTGGCGGTGGCGACGATGTCGGGCACGACTCCCTCGTGCTCGCAGGCGAACAGGTCGCCGGTCCGCGCGAAGCCCGTCTGCACCTCGTCCGCCACGAAGACGATCCCGTTGTCCCGGCAGAACGCGGCGAGCGCGGGCAGGAACCCGGGCGCCGGGTCGATGAAGCCGCCCTCGCCCTGGATCGGCTCGATCACCAGGGCCGCGACGTTGGCCGCGCCGATCTGCTTGGTGATCTGGTCGATCGCCTGCGCCGCCGCCTGCGGGCCGCAGTCCTCGCGGCCGCCCGGCCAGCGGAACGGGTAGGCCATCGGCATCCGGTAGACCTCCGGCGCGTACGGCCCGAAGCCCTGCTTGTACGGCATGTTCTTGCTGGTCAGCGTCATGGTGAGCAGGGTCCGGCCGTGGTAGCCGTGATCGAACACCACCACCGCGTCGCGGCCGGTCGCGTACCGGGCGATCTTGACGGCGTTCTCCAGCGCCTCCGCGCCGCTGTTGACCAGGATCGACCGCTTCTCGTGGTCGCCCGGGGTGAGCCGGTTGAGGGCCTCGCACACCTCCACGTACGACTCGTACGGCGCGACCATGAAGCACGTGTGGGTGAACCGGTCGACCTGCGCCTTCACCCGCTCGGCGACCCGCGGGTTGGCGTTGCCGACGTTGGTCACCGCGATGCCCGACCCGAAGTCGATCAGGGAGTTGCCGTCGGCGTCGACGATCACGCCGCCGCCCGCGTCCGTCACGTACACCGGCAGCACGCTGCTCACCCCCGGCGCGACGGCGGCCGCGCGGCGCTCCTGCAGCGCCCGCGAGCGGGGTCCCGGGATCTCGGTGACGACTCGGCGTTCCTGCGGCGGATTCTGGCTGCTCATGGCGCGAACATAAGCCGGTCCTGACCTACGCTGAACCGTACGGACCGGCGAATCCCGCCCGTCCCGTTGGACACCGTGCACAGGAGGGGCCCGCGAGATGCCGCCCACGCTCGGCAAAGTCGCCGCGCTGCCCGGGCTCGGCCTGCGCCCGCTGACCGAGGTGCCCCGGGACGCGCCCGTCCGCTGGGTCGCGGTCAGCGAGCTGGAGGACCCGACCCCGTTCCTGGAGGGCGGCGAGCTCGTCCTCACGGTCGGGATGCGGCTCACGCCCGGGAACGCCGGCCCGTACGTCACCCGCCTGGTGGAGCGCGGCGTCGCCGGGCTGGGCTTCGCGGTCGGGGTCATCCACCCGTCCGTGCCGCCGGAACTGCTCGCGGCGGCGCGCGCGCAGGGCCTGGCGCTGCTGGAGGTGCCGCGCCCGACGCCGTTCATCGCGGTCGGCAAGGCGGTGTCGCGGCTGCTCGCGGCGGAGGAGTACCGGGACGTCACCCGCTCGTTCCAGGCGCAGCGGGAGCTGACCCGCGCCGCGCTGAAGGGCCCCGGCACCCTGATCGTCCGGCTGGCCCGCGAGCTGGACGGCTGGGCGCTGCTGCTCGACCCGGCCGGCGCGCCCCGCCACGCCGAGCCGTCCCGCGCCCGCAGGCACGCCGGGCACCTGGCCGAGGAGATCATCCGCCTGCGGCCGTCCGGGGGCGGGCCGGTGAGCATCGCGCTCGCCGGGGCGGACGGCCATGTCGTGGCGCAGTCGATCGGGCTGGGCGGGCGGCCGCGCGGCTACCTGGTGGTCGGCACGGAGGAGCCGCTGCCGCCGGCGGCGCACACGATCGTCGGGGCGGCGGTGTCGCTGCTGACGCTCCAGCTGGAGAGCCCGCGCAGCGGGCGGCGGGTGCGGGCGGCGCTGGGCGGGGTGCTGCTCGGGGTGCGGCCGCCGGGCGCGGCGCTGCCGGAGCCGCCGCTGCGGGTGCTGGCGTGCGGGGACTCGGGCGGCGCCGTCCTGGACGCGCTGGAGGCCGACCCGGTGGGCGAGCGCTGCCTGGCCGTCCCGGTCGGCGACTTCACCGCGGTGATCGTCCCGGACCGGCTGGCGGGGCAGGCGGCGGCGCCGGCCCGCACCTGCGGGCCGGTCGGGGTGAGCGGGCCGGTCCCGGATCCGGAGTCGCTGCCCGGGGCGCTGGAGCAGGCCGGGCGGGCGCTGGCCGCGGCGCGGCGCGTCCGGGAGGGGCCCGACAGCCCGTACGGGCTGATGCGGTACGAGGACCTGCCCGGGCAGGGGCTGCTGGGGCTGCTCCGCGACGACCTCGCCGAGGGCTTCGCGGACGCGCTGCTGGCGCCGCTGCGCGCGGAGGACCCGGCGCTCGTCGCGTCGCTGCGGGCGTACCTGGCGGCGAACGGGCAGGGCGAGGCGGCGGCGCGGGCGCTGGGCGTGCACCGGCACACGCTCCGCGCCCGGATGCGCAAAACGGCCGAACTCCTCCATCGCGACCTGGACGATCCGGCGGTCCGTGCCGAATTGTGGGTCGCGCTCGCCGTGGCGGCGAACCGGGACACCCCGATTGGACACGCTGGAGGCTTTCCCGGCGGGCCCGCGGGGATAGCGTGAGCGCATGGACGTGACCCCATTCTGGCTGGCCGGTCGGCCCGCGACCGGTGACGAGGAACTGACCGTTGCCCACCCGTACGACGGCCGCGTCGTCGGGACCGCCGCCGTACCGACCCCGGATCAGGTCGAGGAGGCCGTCGCCGCCGCGTACGCGCTGCGCAAGGAGGCCGCCGCGCTGCCGCTGCACGTGCGCGCCGAGGCGCTGGCGCACGTCTCGCGGCGGCTCGCCGAGCGGTCCGAGGAGATCGCCCGGCTGATCACCGGCGAGAACGGCAAGCCGCTGCTGTGGGCGCGCGGCGAGGTGACCCGCGCCGTCTCCACCTTCCGGTTCGCCGCCGAGGAGGCCCGCCGCTGGAGCGGGACGACGCAGCGGCTCGACACCGACCCGGCCGCCGCCGGCCGGATGGCGTACGTGACGCGCGTCCCCAAGGGCGTGGTGCTCGGCATCTCCCCGTTCAACTTCCCGCTCAACCTGGCCGCCCACAAGATCGCCCCGGCGATCGCGGTCGGCGCCCCGATCGTGCTCAAGCCCGCGCCCGCCACCCCGCTGTCGGCGCTGCTGCTCGGCGAGCTGCTGGCCGAGACCGACCTGCCCGCGGGCATGTTCTCGGTCCTGCCGGTGCCCAACGACCGCGCGCCCGCGCTGGTGGACGACCCGCGGCTGCCGATCGTCTCGTTCACCGGGTCCGTCCCGGTCGGCTGGGCGATCCGCGACCAGGCGCCGCGCAAGCACGTCACGCTGGAGCTGGGCGGCAACGGCGCGGCCGTCGTGCTGCCCGACGCCGACCTCGACTGGGCCGCCACCCGGATCGGGCTGTTCTCCAACTACCAGGCCGGCCAGAGCTGCATCGCCGTGCAGCGCGTCCTGGTCGACCGCTCGGTGTACGAGGAGTTCGTGCCGAAGCTCGTCGACGCGGTCAACGGCCTCGTCACCGGCGACCCCTGGGACGACAAGACGCAGGTCGGCCCGCTGGTCAGCCAGGACGCCGCCGAGCGCGTCGAGTCCTGGGTGAAGGAGGCCGTCGAGGCGGGCGCCCGGGTGCTGGCGGGCGGCACGCGCGACGGCGCCGCGTACGCGCCGACCGTGCTGGCCGACGTCCCCGCCGACGCCAAGGTCGCCCGCGAGGAGGTCTTCGGGCCGGTCATGCTCGTCCAGCCGGTGGACGGCGTGGACGAGGCGTTCGCGACCGTGAACGACTCGGCGTTCGGCCTCCAGGCCGGCGTGTTCACCCGGAACCTGGACATCGCGTTCCGCGCCCACCGCGAGCTGGACGTGGGCGGCGTCGTCATCGGCGACGTGCCCTCCTACCGCGCCGACCAGATGCCGTACGGCGGCGTGAAGGACTCCGGTGTCGGGCGCGAGGGCCTGCACTCGGCGATGACCGACTACACCGAGGAGAAGGTGATGGTCCTCACGGGCCTTCCCCTCTGAGCCTTCCATCCCCTCTGATCCCCTCTGATCCCCCAGGAGGAGACCCTTTGACCGGCGTTGCGTACGAGGACTGGCTCGCCCGGGCCGACCGGCTCGACCCGTACACCGACCATCACATCGACGGCGCGTCCTCACCCGGCGAGGGGACCGCGCCCGTGGTGTCGCCGCGCGACGGCCGCACCATCGCGCGCGTCGCGTCCGCCGGCGCGGCGGACGTGGACCGCGCGGTGGGCGCGGCGCGGCGCGCGTTCGACGCCGGGCCGTGGCCGCGGATGTCGCCCGCCGAGCGGAAGGCGGCGCTGCTGCGCTGGGCCGCCCTCGTGGAACGTGACAGGGAGGAGCTCGCGCTGCTCGTCAGCCTGGAGATGGGCAAGCCGATCTCCGAGGCGGACGGCATCGAGCTGCGCGCGGTGATCGGCTGCCTGCGCTGGTACGCCGAGGCCGCCGACAAGCAGCTGGACGAGTCGCCGCGCACCGACGCCGGCTCGCTGGCGCTGGTCACGCGCGAGCCGGCGGGGGTCGTGGCGGCCGTGGTGCCGTGGAACTTCCCGCTCACCATGGCCGCCTGGAAGATCGCCCCGGCGCTGGCGGCCGGCTGCACGGTCGTGCTGAAGCCCGCCGAGGAGTCGCCGCTGTCGGCGCTGCGGCTGGCCGCCCTCGCCGCCGAGGCGGGGCTGCCGCCCGGGGCGTTCAACGTCGTGAACGGCCCCGGCGAGATCGCCGGCCGGGCGCTCGGCGAGCACCCCGGCGTGGACGTCATCGCGTTCACCGGGTCCGGCGAGGTCGGGCGGCACTTCCTGCGGTACGCCGCCGGGTCCAACCTCAAGCGGGTCTGGCTGGAGCTGGGCGGCAAGTCGCCCAACATCATCCTGCCCGACGCGCCCGACCTGGACGCCGCCGCCGACACCGCCGCGTGGGGGATCTTCTTCAACGCCGGCGAGATGTGCACCGCCCCGTCCCGGCTGCTGGTGCACCGCTCGGTCACCGGCCGGGTGCTCGACCGGATCGTGGCGCGCGCCGAGAAGCTCGCGGTCGGCGACCCGCTCGACCCGGCCACCGAGATGGGCCCGCTGGTCTCGGCGCGCCAGCACGAGCGGGTGCTGTCGTACGTCGAGGCGGGGCGGGCCGAGGGCGCCCGGCTCCGCGCCGGCGGCGAGGGCGAGGGCCTCTTCCTCCGGCCGACCGTCTTCGACCGGGTCGAGCCGGGGATGCGGATCGCCCGCGAGGAGATCTTCGGGCCGGTGCTGTCGGTGCTGGAGTTCGACGACGCCGACGAGGCCGTGCGGCTGGCCAACGACACCGAGTACGGGCTGGCCGCCGCCGTCTGGACGGGCGACCTGTCGGCGGCGCACCGCATCTCCCGTTCCCTGCGGGCGGGGACGGTGTGGGTGAACTGCTACGAGGAGGGGGACATGAGCGTCCCGTTCGGCGGGATGAAGCAGTCCGGGCACGGCCGCGACAAGTCGCTGCACGCGTTCGACAAGTACACCGACCTCAAGACCACCTGGATCACCCTGTGAGCAGGCCGCTCATCGCCCTGCCCGCCCGCTTCTCCACGAACGCCTCCGCCCTCCGGTACGCCGCCGAGGTCGCGGCGCGGGCGCTGGTGGAGGCGGTCTGGCGGGGCGGCGGCGAGCCGTTCGTCATGCATCCGGCCGATCCGGCCGGCGCGGCGGAACGGCTGGACCGCTGCGACGGCGTCCTGCTGCCGGGCGGCGGCGACCTGCACCCCCGCCACTACGGCGCGGCCGACGAGCACGAGGCCCTGTACGACGTGGACGAGGAGCAGGACGCGTTCGACCTCGCCGTCGCGCGGCACGCGCTGTCGGCCGGGATCCCGCTGCTGGCCGTCTGCCGGGGCCTCCAGATCGTGAACGTCGTGCGCGGCGGCACCCTCCGCCAGCACATGGACGCCGAGCACCGCCACCTCGTCCATCCGGTCGCGGTCTCCCCCGGCACGCTGCTGGCCAAGGTCCTGGACGGGACGGAGGCCACCGCGTCCTGCTACCACCACCAGGACATCGACGTCCTCGGCGCCGGGCTGGAGGTCACCGCGCGGGCCGCCGACGGGACGATCGAGGGCGTCGAGGTGGCGGGGCACGCCGGGACGGGCTGGTTCCTCGGCGTCCAGTGGCATCCGGAGGACACCGCCGCCACCGACCCGGCCCAGCAGGCGGTCTTCACGGCCCTGGTGACGGCGGCCGGCACGCGTCAGCGGTAGCGGGCCGCGCGGCGGGCGAGGCGTTCCTCCGGCGGCAGGCCGGCCAGCGCGGTGAGCGCCTCCCCGACCGCCGCGGCGGTCCGGCGGCAGAACGCCTCGGGTTCGTCGGCGGCGTCCGGGCGTTCGTCGATCAGGGCGTCCGCGATGCCGTCGCCGAGGAGGTCGGCCGAGCGGACGCGCTGCGCCGCCGCCATCTCCGCCGCCCGGTCCGGGGTGCGGTGGACGATCACCGAGGCGCCCTCCGGCGGCAGCGGGGACAGCCAGGCGTGCCGGGCGGCCAGCACGCGGTCCGCGGGCAGCAGCGCCAGCGCCGCGCCGCCCGTGCCCTCGCCCATCAGCAGGCACAGCGTCGGCGCGGACAGCGTGATCAGGTCGGCCAGGCAGCGCGCGATCTCCCCCGCGAGCCCGCCCTCCTCCGCCTCCGCCGACAGGACGGCGCCGGGCGTGTCGACGACCGTGAGGAGGGGCAGCCCGAGTTCGGCGGCCAGGCTCATGCCGCGGCGCGCGACCCGCAGGCCCGCCGGGCCGAGGAGGTGGCCCTCGCGCTGGCTGCGGCGGTCCTGGCCGACGACCACGCACGGCGCGTCCCCGAAGCGGGCCAAGGCGAGCAGGACCCCCGGGTCGGCCTCGCCCTGCTGCGTCCCCGACATCGGCGTGACGGCCGCCGCGCCGTACCGGAGGAGTTCGCGCACGCCGGGACGGTCGGGGCGGCGGGAACTCACGATCGAGTCCCACGCCGGGCCCTGGTCGGGGACCCGGACGGGCTGGCGGCGCTCCACGGCGGGCGGAGGGAGCGGCGGAGGTGCCGGGGGCGGGGTGCGCGCGCAGAGGACGTCCAGCGCCCCGGCGGCGACCGCGCCCAGCTCGCCGATCCCCACGACCGCGTCCACCAGGCCCTTGTCGAACAGGTTCTCCGCCCGCTGGACGCCTTCGGGGAACGGCTCGCCGTACAGGCCCTCGTAGACGCGGGGCCCCAGGAAGCCGATCAGCGCGCCGGGCTCGGCCGCCGTCACGTGCCCCAGCGAGCCCCACGACGCGAACACGCCGCCCGTGGTGGGGTGCCGCAGGTACACCAGGTACGGCAGGCCCGCCGCGCGGTGCCGGGTGACGGCGGCGGTGATGCGGGCCATCTGCGCGAACGCGAGCGTCCCCTCCTGCATGCGCGTACCGCCCGAGGACGGCGCCGCGACCAGCGGCAGCCCCTCCGCGGTGGCGCGTTCCACCGCCGCCACGATGCGGTCCGCGGTCGCCACGCCGATCGAACCCGCCAGGAAGCCGAACTCCGAGACCACGTACGCGACCCGGCGGCCGCGCAGCAGGCCCGCGCCGGTCACCACCGCCTCGTCGCGGCCGCTGCGCTCGCGCGCGGCCGCCAGCTCCCGCTCGTACGCCGAGCCGGGCGCCGCCACCCGCCGCGGCGGCACGTCCCAGGACTCGCGGCCGCCCGCGTCCAGCACCCGCTCCAGCAGTTCCCCGGCCCCAGCCCGCCCGCCCGGCATGCCCACCTCCGTCGAATCCGCGGCCTTCAACCTAGCCCGCGCCGATCTTGCCGGGTCAGGCCAGGGGCAGGCGGAGGACCAGCCGGGCGCCGCCGGCGCCGTCGGCGTCGCCCACGACCAGGTCGCCGCCGTGCGCGACGGCGATGTCGCGGGAGATCGGCAGGCCGAGACCGGTGCCGCCGGCGTCGCAGCGGCGGCCCTCGGCCAGCCGCTGGAAGCGCTGGAAGACGCGCTCGCGCTCCTCGGGCGGGATCCCCGGGCCGTCGTCGGCGACCATCAGCAGGGCGTGCCTGCCGTCGGTGCCCACGGCGACGCGCACCCAGGACGTGGCGTGCCGGTCGGCGTTGTCCAGCAGGTTGGTCAGCAGCCGGATCAGGTGCGAGCGGGCGCCGTGGACGACCACGCCCTCGTCGGTCTCCAGCTCGATCGGGACCCGGCCGGTGCGGCGGCGGGCCGTCTCGGCGCGGACCAGCTCGCCGAGGTCGATCATCTCCTGGTCGCCGATCACGCCCGCCTCCAGCTTGGCCATGACGAGCAGGTCGCTGATGATCCGGTGCAGCCGGTCGGCGTCGGTCAGCGCGGACCGGGCGGTGTCCGGCCAGTCCTCGTCCTCGGGGTGCGCCAGGGCCAGTTCGAGCTGGGCGCGCAGGCCGGTGAGCGGGCTGCGCAGCTCGTGCGAGGCGTCGGCGACCCAGGCGCGCTGGCGCTCGTTCAGGCGTTCCAGGCGGCGCAGGGTCCGGTTCACCGCGCCGGCCAGCTCGGCGACCTCGTCATGCCCGGCGGGCACGGTGACCTGGTGGAACGAGCGGTCATCGCTGATCGCGCAGAGTTCGCGGGTCATCGTGCGGACGGGGCGCAGGGCGCGCTTGACGGCGTGCCAGACCGACCAGGCCACCGCGGCCAGCGCGGGGACCAGGCCCAGCAGCAGGAACGCCAGATCGCGCGGCGCCTGGTGGAAGTGCCCGGCCGGGGCCAGCGCGTAGAACACCGCCATCCCGACGGCGAGGAGCACGGCGACCACGGCGGTCGCCATGCCGGTCACCCTGGCCTCGACCGACCAGTGCCGGCGCAGTACCGGATTCCCCATCCCGGCACCTCCCGTTCCCGGTCCCGCGCGGTACGCCGCGCTTCCCGCGCCTGGGGGGTGAGCGGAATGTTCGTCTCTACCTGGCCTAGAACTGGTTGTAACCCTCCCATTGCCGTGCGAAACACCGGCCTGGCCGTGGCCCACCGGTGGCCCGGGACGTGCCGTGCCTCCGCCGTCCCGGGCCACCCCCGCCCCTGCCGCCGAAAGCGCCCTTGACGGCGGGGACCACGCGCCCATCCTGGCGCCGATTCCCTATAAAGTCAACCAGTTTTATAGGGAATTAGGCGAAACCGATGCCCGCGCGGAACGGTGCCTCCCACCCCTGGGGTACCGACCGCGCGGACATCGCCTTCGGTGCCGCCAACCACCGGCCCCGCGCGCCGAGGAGGATCCACCGGAGCCGGGCGATTGCCGAACTGGAGATAACTCTGCCCTGTCCGGATGCCATCGGGGCTACATCGAGGTGACGAACACGTTTCCTACAACCCGTGTTCATGCGGCACCATACTGTGCACACGATCGGGGACAGGACGGACTGAGCCGACGAAAGGGGACGAGGGGACAGCATGGACGGGCACGCCACCGGGTCCCCGACGGACCACGCACATCCCCTCGAAGCGAGCGATCCGCCGATGGTGGGCGGCTACCCCCTGATCGGCCGGATCGGCGCGGGCGGGATGGGAACGGTCTACCTCGGCCGCGAGCCGGGCTCGGACGCGCGCGTCGCGGTCAAGACCATCCACCCGCACCTGGCCGCCGACGCCGCGTACCGCCGCCGGTTCGGCGACGAGGCCGTGCTCGCGGGGCGGGTCGCCTCGTTCTGCACGGCCCGCGTCCTCGCGCACGGCGAGGAGGACGGGCGGCCGTACATCGTGAGCGAGTACGTCGGCGGCCTGTCCCTCCAGCACCGCATCAGCGCGAACGGCCCGCTGCCCGCCGCCGACGTGCACGGCGTGGCCGTCGGCGTGATGTCCGCGCTGGCGGCGATCCACTCCGCCGGGCTCGTCCACCGCGACCTCAAGCCCGCCAACGTGATGCTCACGCTCTCCGGCTGCCGCGTGATCGACTTCGGGATCGCCCGCGCGCAGGACGCCGCGGGCACGCTCACCGGCGCCGGAACGGTCCTCGGCACCCCCGGCTGGATGGCCCCCGAGGTGCTGACCGGCGGCGCCGCCGGCCCGGCCGCCGACATCTTCGCCTGGGGCTGCCTGATCGCGTACGCGGGCACCGGGCGGCTGCCGTTCGGCGACGGGCAGCCGATCGCGGTCGCCCGCCGGGTGATCCGCGACGAGCCCGACCTGGCGGCGCTGCCGGGCACGCTGCTGCCGGCCGTCCGGTCCGCGCTGTCCAAGGACCCGGAACGGCGGCCGTCCGCCGCCCGGCTGCTGCTCGCGCTGGTCGAGCAGAGCGAGATCCCGGCCGTGCCCGAGCCCCGTTCCTCGTCGCGTCCGTCCCGGCCGTCCCGTTCCGGGGGGCGGAGGAAGGGCGCCGTGCTCGTCCCCGAGCCCCGGCGCGCGCCCGGCGGCGAGGGGCCCGACACCGCGGCGTTCACGGTGATCACGCATGTCGGGGCGCGCTCCACCACCCGGGTACGGCTCCTCGCGGCCGCCGGCGCGGCCGCCGCGACGCTGCTGATCGGCGGCCTCGTCGCCGGCCTGGGCGGCCGGGAGGGCGGCGCCGCGCCCGTACCGCAGACCACGGCCGCCTCCCCCGCGCCGGCCGATCCGGCGGCGTCGCCGTCCCCCTCGGAGGCCCCCGTACGGCGCGCCGTGCCCGTGCAGAAGAGGAGGCCCGAGCTCCGGCCGAAGACGGGCGCGACGTCCAAGCAGAAGGGCAAGGGGAAGGCGAAGAAGGGGCGCGGGCGCTGAGCGGTCAGGTGCGCCAGATGAGGATGAGGGCGCAGTCGTCGTCGCGTTCGGCGGCCATCGTCTGGACCAGCTCCCTGGCGCCCTTGCGGAACCCCTCCGGGACGAGCCGCTCGGCCTCGCCCAGCAGCCGGTCGATGCCCGCGTCCAGATCGCGGCCGGGCGACTCCACCAGCCCGTCGGTGTAGAGGAGCAGCGCGTCGCCGGGGCGGAGCTGGCCGTGCTCGGGGACGCAGCGCAGGTCGGGCACGACGCCCAGCACCACGCCCTTGGCCGGGCTGACCTGCCAGGTGCCGCTGCCCGCGTCGAACTGGACGGCCGGCGGGTGGCCGGCCGACTCGACGGTGTACTCGCCCGTCGCCAGGTTCAGCACCAGGTGGACGGCCGTGACGAAGCCCTCGTCCCAGCGCTGCCGCTGGAGGTAGGTGTTGGCGGCGGGCAGGAACTGCCCGGGCTGGAGCGATCCAAGCAGACCACCGAACGCGCCCGAGAGCATCAGCGCCCGCGTTCCGGCGTCGGTGCCCTTGCCGGACACGTCGACCAGCGCCAGCTCCAGCATGTCGCCCTCGCGGGAGGAGACGACGAAGTCGCCGCCGAACGACGAGCCGCCCGCCTGGAGCAGCACGACCTGCGAGTCCCACCCGGCGGGCAGCTCGGGCATCTGGCCCTGGCGGTGCAGCCGGTCGCGCAGCTCCAGCAGCATCGAGTCGCCGCGCAGGCCCTGCACGCCGAGCTGCTGGCGGGTCCGCGCCAGCGTCAGCGCCAGCACCGCGGTGATCACCAGCGTGGCGATCATGCCGGGGCCGACCTCGCGCGGGTCGTGCCAGTTGTTGTACGCGACCATGACCGCGACCACGCCCAGCAGCGCCACCAGGCTCCTCACCTTCAGCAGCAGCCCGCCGCCGAGCACCGTCAGCACCAGCGCGCTGGGCGGCGCCCAGGCCCGCGACACGGTCGCGCCGATGCCGAGCACCACCGCCAGCACGGCCAGCGCCACGAACACGTTGCGCTCGCGCTTGAGCCGGCCCATCCGGAGCCACCGGTACAGCCGCACGAGGGGAGGGATCCGGCGCAGGAACGCGCGGACCCCCGGCGGGAGGAGGTGGACCAGACGCTGCAGCATGACTCCGGCACTGTATCGAGCATCCACCTCGGCGGGCGCGCATCCGCGCCACCGATCACCCGTTGCAACGGTCCAGCAACGGTCCAATTCCCCGCCTCCGGGCCAGGGGCCGGGTTCGTCCGGGTTTCCGAGCGGCCCGGCCTGGCGAGAATCAGGGGAACGGCGAGGCGAGGGAGGCGGCGCGATGGGCCAGCCGGGCATGCGGATCACGCTGGACGCGGCGATGCGGGCACGGGAAGTGTCGCGGCCGCGCCCCGACGGCGCCGCACCGCCGCCGCCCAGGCCGGCCGCCGTTCCGGACGAGCAGACCGCCAGGCGCGGCAAGGCCGCCAAGAACGAGCGCCGCCGCCTCGGCAAGCGCGGCCCCCACCGCCCGCCCGCCCCCTCACCGGCGGCCGAGAACCTCTGACCCGCCCGCTGATACGGCCGGGCCACCGCCGGAAGCGGACACCCCGCGCCCGTTGCCACGGCGCGGCCGCGAGCCGACGATGAGGGCCGCATCGGGGGTCACGCCCGGCGCCGGCATCGGGTCCGCGCCGGGGTGGCCGGAACGGGGGGCACATGATCCTCCACAGGCCGTACCACGAGGACAGCGACGCGCTCACGAAGATCAAGGACGATCTGGAGACGCAGGAGACGGTCGCCGCGCTCCGCGCGCAGGGCCTCCAGGACGACACGTTCGACGGGTACGCGGTGCAGGCCGTGCGCCCGCCGCTCAAGAACTACGCCGTCGGGCACGGCATCGCCGGCATGATGATCGACCAGCCGCTGGAGGACCGGTTCGCGGCGAACCTCGCCGCGCGCGGGATCCAGGGCGGCGACGAGATCGTGCTGATCGTCTGCTTCGCCGGCGAGCCCGGGGGCGCGGCGCAGAAGCTGGCCGACGAGCTGGGCCGGCTCGGCCTGGTCGGCGTGAAGGTCACCGGGGCCGTGCACTTCGTGCACTGGACCTCGCAGGGCGCGCTGCCGATCAAGCGCTACCCGTCGAACGACGCCGTCAGGGCCGCGGAGAGGGGGTACACCAAGGCCGAGGACAACGCGTGGAAGTCCTACGTCACCGCGCTGAAGGCGGCGGCCGCCGTGCACATGGCGACGGCGCTGAAGCACGGGGAGGACATCGTCGTCGCCCGCGTGCTCCGGTTCGCCGGGGCACGGCCGGACGACAACAGGGCCAAGCTGAACGCTGCCATGACCGCCGCCAAGACCGGGACCAACACCGGGGCGGCGCTGAGGGACATCATCATGAGGTCCGAGCCCGACTACGTGTACGACAGCAAGCGCATCGTGCTCCGCCCCCTCTCGCACGAGCGCTGGTCGGCGGAGCTGCGCGCCCTGCTGACGGACCTGAGCGTCCTGGCCGACCCGGCCGGCGGCGCGATCCGGGCCGAGACCGACATCACCGAGGCCCGCGACGCGCTCCGCAACTCGCTGAAGGCCGCCTGGCCCGCCTACAGCAGCGGCTACCTGGACGGGATGCGCGCCCTGCTCACCCCCGACGCCACCGGCGAGTGGGCCTCCTACACCAGTGCGGCCGTGCGGAGCATCGCCCCGCCCCCGCAGCAGCCGACCGCGCAGCCTCCCCAGCGCACGCTGGAGGAGACCCGGGCCGCCGAGGCCCTGGACCTCGACGAGATCGACGCGCTGATCCGGGAGCTGGGGGGCGGCGACGGCTGACCGCCGGGGTCAGGTCAGCCCGCGGGCGGTACGGGAAGCGGCGGGAGCTCTCCGGTCGTCTCGTAGTCGCTCAGCATCGTGATGCGGCGGGTGTGCCGCGGCTCCTCGGAGTACGGCGTCTCCAGGAAGAGGCGGACGAACTCCGTGGCGGTGTCCTGGTCGTGCTGGCGCGCGCCGATGCTGATGACGTTGGCGTCGTTGTGCTCGCGGGCCAGCCGGGCGGTGTCCTCGTTCCACACCAGCGCGGCCCGGACGCCCTTGACCTTGTTGGCGGCGATGGCCTCGCCGTTGCCGGAGCCGCCGAGCACGACTCCCAGCGAGCCGGGCTCGGCGGCGGTCCGCTCGGCCGCCCGCAGCACGAACGGCGGGTAGTCGTCGACGGCGTCGTACTCGAACGCCCCGCAGTCGACCGGCTCGTGGCCGTTCGCCTTCAGCCAGGCGACCAGGTGCTCCTTCAGCTCGAAGGCGGCATGGTCGCATCCAAGAAACACGCGCATGCGCCGATTCTCCCAGGTGCGCCGCACCGCTCCGGCGCCGGGGCGCTCCCGCCCGCCGATCGACCGCCGGCCACCCCGCCGGCGACCCCGCCGGCCGGCCCGCCGGTCAGCCCGCGACGGGGACGGGGAACCGGAAGCCGTGGTCGACCTGGCCCTCCAGGTCCTCGCCCACGGCCCGGTTGGCCCAGCTCCGCGCGTTCTTGACGTGGAACTCCACGCCCTGCCGCCGGAACCGGTCCCAGTCGCGCTCGCGCGCGTCGACGGCCGCGAGCATCCGGTCCAGCGCCGCCTCGTTCGCCGGCTCCAGCGGGACGCCGCCGCGGCCCTGCTCCAGCGCCCGCACGGCGGCGGACTGGCCGAGCCACGTCAGCAGGTCGTCGCCGACGTGCTCGCGCAGGTACGCCACGTCGCCGTCGCCCTGCACCTTGTTGCCCACGACGGTGATCGCGACGTCGTAGTCGCGGGCGTAGTCGGTGTACTGCCGGTAGACGCCGACGCCCTTGCGGGTCGGCTCGGCCACCAGGAACATCAGGTCGAACCGGGTGAAGAGCCCGGAGGCGAACGTGTCGGCCCCGGCGGTCATGTCGACCACGACGTACTCGCCCGGCCCGTCGACCAGGTGGTTGAGGTAGAGCTCCACCGCGCCGGTCTTGGAGTGGTAGCACGCCACCCCGAGATCGTCGTCGTTGAACGGGCCGGTGGCCAGCAGCGTGACGCCGTCGACGTCGTACCCCAGCGCGTGCACGGGATCGTCCCCGCCGATCCGCAGCAGCCGGGACCCGGCGCCGGGCGGGGTCGTCTTCACCATCGCGGCGGCCGAGGAGATCCGCGGGTTGTCGCCGCGCAGCCATTCCTTGATCTCGGGGAGCCGGTCCCCCATGGCGGGCACCTCGGCGGCGCGCGCCTCGTCCAGCCCGAGCGCCACGCCCATGTGCTGGTTGATGTCGGCGTCGATGGCCACCACCGGCAGCCCGCGCGCGGCCAGATGCCGGACGAAGAGCGACGACAGCGTCGTCTTGCCGCTGCCGCCCTTGCCGACGAACGCAACCTTCACGAAAGCCCCCGTTCCGGATTGTTTCGGGTCGATTTGGATATGAAAACCGTTGCCATTCCGGGAACGAGTTTCCCCAACCCCGCCGGTCGAAGCAAGCGGAACGGCCGAACTCCCCCGACTCAGCTCCGCACGGCGCCGGGATCGAAGCCGAAGGGGAGTTCCAGGCGATGGGACGCCAGGAGGTCCGCGTCGGACAGGACGTCCAGGGTGGGGCCGTCCGCCGCGATGACGCCGCCGGAGAGGACGAGGGCGCGGGGGCACAGCTGCGCCGCGTACGGGAGGTCGTGGGTGACCATCAGGACCGTCACGTCGAGGGAGAGCAGGACCTCGGCGAGCTCGCGGCGGCCGGCCGGGTCCAGGTTGGAGGACGGCTCGTCCAGCACCAGGATCTCCGGCTCCATCGCCAGGACGGTCGCGACCGCCACCCGGCGGCGCTGGCCGAAGCTGAGGTGCTGCGGCGGGCGGCCGGCGGCGTCCAGCATGCCGACGGCGGCCAGCGCCCGCTCGACCCGCGCGTCCAGGTCGGAGCCGCGCAGGCCGAGGTTGGCGGGGCCGAACGCGACGTCCTCGCGGACCGTCGGCATGAACAGCTGGTCGTCGGGGTCCTGGAAGACGATGCCGACGCGGCGGCGGACCTCCCGCAGCGCCTTCCTGTCCCCGGGGTCGACGAGCAGCCCGCCGACGCGGACGGAGCCGAGGCCGCCGTGCAGGATGCCGTTCAGGTGCAGGACGAGCGTCGTCTTGCCCGCGCCGTTGGGGCCGAGCAGCGCCACCCGCTCGCCGCGCTCGACGGCGACGTCCACGCCGTAGAGGGCCTGGGTGCCGTCGGGATAGGCGTACGCGAGGCCGGTCACTTCCAGGGACTTCACGGCACCGTCCAGGCGGCGAGGGCGATCAGGGCGGCGGCGAGGGGCAGCGCGGCCGCGGCCGACCACTGGCGGGGCGAGGCGGCCACGTCGTACGGGACGGGCATGCGGCCGTCGTAGCCGCGGCTGACCATCGCCAGGTGCACCCGCTCGCCGCGCTCGTACGAGCGCAGGAACAGCGCGCCGAGCGAGCGGGCCAGCACGCGCGCGTCGCGGAGGCCGCGCGGCTCGAAGCCGCGGGCGGCGCGGGCGGTCCTCATCCGGCCCAGCTCGGCGGCGACGACGTCGCCGTACCGGAGCATGAACGCGGCGATCTGCGTGATCGGCTGCGGCATCCGCAGCCGCTCGATGCCGTGCAGGAGCAGGCGCGGCTCGGTGGTGGCGGCCAGCAGGACCGAGGCGACCACGCCGAGGGTGCCCTTGGCGAGGATGTTCCAGGCGCCCCAGAGGCCCTCCACGCTGAGGTGGAGGCCGAGTACCGCGGTCTCCGGGCCGGTCGCGACGAACGGCATCGCCAGCGCGAACGCCACGAACGGGACCTCGATCATCGTGCGGCGCAGCACCGTCCCGTACGGGATCCGGGCCGCTGCGGCGACGGCGGCGAGCAGGGCCGCGTACGCCGCGAAGGCCCAGACGCGTTCGCGGGGCGTCGCCACCACGGCGAGCACGAACGCCAGGTGCGCGACGAGCTTGCACTGCGGCGGGAGCCGGTGCACCGGCGAGTCGCCCCGCACGTAGAGCCGGTGCACATGGCCCGCGCCCATCTAGTCGTCCTGGGACGGGCGCCGCCGCAGCGCCCAGAACAGGCCGCCGCCCACCAGCAGCACGGCCCCGACGCCGATCACGCCGGACAGGCCGCCCGAAAGGCGCGCGTCGTCGATCCCCTTGACCCCGTAGTCGCCCAGCGGGGAGTCCTTGAGCGCGTGCTCCTTCTCCCCGGCCTCCCCGGCGCTGATGCCCTTGTCGCCGGCGACCTTCTCCAGGCCGTCCGGGCTGGAGCTGGCGTAGTGGCTGACGATCCCGGCCATGACCAGCGTGACCAGGAGGGCGGCGGCGAAGAAGCGCCTGGTGGTCATACCGCCGCCTCCTTCGTGCGGAGCGGCGCCTTCGCGGCCAGGCCGCGCGCCCCGTACACCAGGTCGGGCCGTACGGCCAGGACGCTGGAGACGGCCAGCGCGGTGATCAGCCCCTCGCCGACGCCGATGAGCACGTGCACCCCGAGCATCGCGGCGGCGACCGTGCCGATCGGGACGTCCGTGGTGCCGCCGGCCGCGTAGAGCAGCGTGAACGCCAGCGCCGAGGCCGGCACCGACACGGCGGCGGCCAGGAACGCCGCCCCGCTCGCCGCCGGCCGCGTCTTCGGCAGCACCCGCAGGAGCGCCCGGAACAGTACGTACCCGACGGGGACGGTGACCAGCGCCATCAGCGTGATGTTGACGCCGAGCGCGCTGACGCCGCCGTCCGCGAACAGGAGGGCCTGGAGGAGCAGGACCACCGACACGCACAGGACGCCCGCGTACGGCCCGACGAGGATCGCCGCCAGCGCGCCGCCGAGCAGATGCCCGCTGGTCCCGGCGGCGACCGGGAAGTTGAGCATCTGCGCGGCGAACACGAAGGCGGCGGTCAGCCCGGCCAGCGGCGCCGTGCGGTCGTCCAGCTCGCGCCGCGCGCCGCGCAGCGCCACCGCCACGCCCGCGACGGCGACCGCGCCCGCCGCGAGCGAGACCGGCGCGTCGAGAAATCCGTCCGGTACGTGCATGATCGTCACCATCCACACGGCATGTACGAATAAGAGCCAGTGTGAACGCACGCGGACGGCAATTGCAAGAAAGTCGCAACAGCCGATCACTCGCCGGAACGGGCCGCGCGGGCCCGCGCGGAAGATCAGTCGAAGATCGGCTCCCGGTCGCGGGTGCGCTTGAGCTCGTAGAAACCGTCGGTGGACGCGACCGCGAGCACGCCGTCCCAGAGCTTGACGGCCGCCTCACCGCGCGGGATCGGGGTGACGACCGGGCCGAAGAACGCGCTGCCCTCCACCTCGATCACCGGGGTGCCGACCTCCTGGCCGACCTTGTCGATGCCGACCTTGTGCGAGGCGCGCAGGGCCTCGTCGTACGCGGTCGAGTCGGCCGCCTCGGCGAGCGCCGGGTCCAGGCCCGCCGCCTCCAGGGCCGCCGCGAACGTCTCCTTGGTCTTCGGCAGCTTCTCGTGGTGGAAGCGGGTGCCGAGCTCGGTGTAGAGCCGGCCGAGGACCTCCGGGCCGTACTTCTGCTCGGCCGCGATGCAGACCCGCACCGGCCCCCAGCCCACGTCCATCAGGTCGCGGTACTTCTCCGGCAGGTCGCGGCCCTCGTTCAGGACCGACAGGCTCATCACGTGCCAGCGCGGCTCGATCGGCCGCAGCTTCGCCACCTCGTGGATCCAGCGCGAGGTGATCCACGCCCACGGGCACAGCGGGTCGAACCAGAAGTCGACGGGCGTACGCGATTCTTCGGACGGCAAGGCGGCCTCCCACAGGAACGGACTGATCAGGGTTCTTCCACGGCAACCCGGGAAGGGGCACCGCCATTCCCGGCCATGAGGTGGCCGTACCCGGCCCCTCCCAGGCGCCACACCGGAACCGATGGACGCGCCACCGCCCCACGAGCGGCGGGGCGGTTGGTAGACATGGAGCGACACCTTTCAGGACACCCAAGGAGTACATGTGGCAGGCAACCTCACGCGCGACGAGGCGCGGGAACGGGCCCGGCTGCTCACCGTCGACTCGTACACGGTCGAGCTCGACCTCACGACGGGTGAGGAACGGTTCGGTTCCACCACCGTGATCCGGTTCGGCGGCACCGAGGCCGGCGCGTCGACCTTCGTCGACCTGCACGGCGCCGTCGTGCGCGAGGCCACGCTGAACGGCACCGCGCTCGACCCCGCCACCTACGACGCCGAGAAGGGCCGGCTGCCGCTGCCCTCCATCGCCGAGTCCAACGAGCTGCGCGTCGTGGCCGACTGCGCGTACTCCCGTTCCGGTGAGGGCCTGCACCGGTTCGTGGACCCGGTGGACCAGAGCGTCTACCTGTACACGCAGTTCGAGACGGCCGACGCGCACCGGATGTACACGTGCTTCGACCAGCCCGACCTCAAGGCGACGTTCGAGTTCACCGTGACCGCGCCCGAGGACTGGCAGGTCGTGACGAACGAGGCCGCCGACCGGAGCGAGGGCGGTTCCTGGCACTTCCCGCCGACGCCGCGCGTCTCGACCTACATCACGGCGCTGATCGCGGGCCCGTACCACGTCGAGACCGACGAGTACCGGCGGGCGGACGGCAGCGTGATCCCGCTGGGCGTCTACTGCCGCGCGTCGCTGGCCGAGCACCTGGACGCGGCCGCGATCGTGGACGTGACGCGGCAGGGCTTCGCGTACTTCGAGGACGTGTTCGGGCGGCCGTACCCGTTCACCAAGTACGACCAGCTGTTCGTGCCGGAGTTCAACGCGGGCGCGATGGAGAACGCCGGCGCCGTCACGTTCCTGGAGGACTACGTCTTCCGGTCGCGGGTGACGGACGCCGCGTACGAGCGCCGCGCCGAGACGATCCTGCACGAGATGGCGCACATGTGGTTCGGCGACCTGGTCACCATGCGCTGGTGGGACGACCTGTGGCTGAACGAGTCGTTCGCGACGTACATGAGCGTGCTGTGCCAGGCAGAGGCCACCAAGTGGAAGGGGTCCTGGACGACGTTCGCCAACCTGATGAAGGCGTGGGCGTACCGGCAGGACCAGCTGCCGTCCACGCACCCCATCTCGGCGGACATCCCCGACATCCAGGCGGTCGAGGTCAACTTCGACGGGATCACCTACGCCAAGGGCGCCAGCGTGCTCAAGCAGCTGGTCGCGTACGTGGGCCGCGACAACTTCCTGGAGGGCGTGCGGCGCTACTTCCGGCGGCACGCGTGGGGCAACACGGTCCTGTCGGACCTGCTGGACGCGCTGGAGGAGACCTCCGGCCGCGACCTGGCGTCCTGGTCGAAGGAGTGGCTGGAGACGGCGGGCGTCAACACGCTGCGGCCCTCGTACGAGGTGGACGCGAACGGCGACTTCACCTCGTTCGCCGTGCTCCAGGAGGCCAAGCCGGACTACCCGACGCTGCGCTCGCACCGCGTCGCGATCGGGCTCTACGACCGCACGGACGAGGGCCCTGACGCGGTCGCCGGGGGGAGCGGGGGGTCGTCCCCCCGCAGCAAACTCGTGCGGCGGGAGCGGATCGAGCTGGACGTCGTCGGCGCGCGCACCGAGGTCAAGGAGCTGGTCGGCAGGAAGCGGCCCGACCTCGTCCTGGTGAACGACGACGACCTCACCTACGCCAAGATCCGGCTGGACGACCACTCGCAGTCGACCCTCGTCTCCGGCATCGGCGACATCAAGGACGGGCTGCCGCGCGCCCTGTGCTGGTCGGCGGCGTGGGACATGACGCGGGACGCCGAGATGGCCACCCGCGACTACGTCAAGCTCGTCATCAGCGGCATCCGCGGCGTCACCGACATCTCGGTCGCGCAGACGCTGCTGCGGCAGACGCGCACCGCGCTCCAGCAGTACGCCGACCCGGGCTGGCGCGCCACGGGCCTCGGCCTGCTCGCCGACGCCCTGCACGAGCTGGCGACCGGCGCCGAGGCCGGGTCGGACTTCCAGCTCGCCTACGTCCAGGCGTTCGCCGGCACCGCCGTCTCCGACCGGCACCTGAACGTGATCGCCGGGATGCTGGACGGCTCGGAGGTCCCCGCCGGGCTCACCGTCGACACCGAGCTGCGCTGGACGCTGCTGCGCCGCCTGGTGGTGACCGGCCGCGCCGGCGAGGCCGAGATCGACGCCGAGCTGGAGCGCGACCCGACCGCCGCCGGCGAGCGGCACGCGGCCGGCTGCCGGGCCGCGATCCCGACCGCCGAGGCCAAGGCCGCGGCCTGGGAGTCGATCATCGGCGGGAAGCTGCCGAACGCGGTGTTCCGGGCGACGCTGGGCGGGTTCGTGGAGCCCGACCAGGCCGAGCTGCTCGTCCCGTACGTGGACAGGTACTTCGCGGAGGTCGGCCGGATCTGGAAGGAGTGGAGCGGCGACATGTCCCAGACGTTCGCCGAGGTCGCCTACCCGTTCCTGGTCGTCGACCAGACCACGATCGACCGCACCGAGTCCTACATCGCCGAGAACCGGCCGCCGGCCGCGCTGGTGCGGCTGCTGTCGGAGGGCCGCGAGGTGGAAGGCTGGGACGGTGAAGACCGCGCGGGACGTACTGACGGAACTGGCACGAAGGCATGCGTTCGGGGACATCGAGGCGCTCGTGTCGAGCGGCCCCGTACTGGACGGGGACGCGACGCGGGTGGCGGCGCTGTGCGCGTTCGGGCAGCGGGTCCTCGACCTGGACGCCGAGGACTTCGGCATGCCCGAGGAGGTCGGGGAGGTCCCCGAGGATCTGCTCGAACGCGCCCATTTCAGCCGGATGCCGCAGCGCCCCCGCGAGTACCCCCGGGGCGCTCTCGCCAGCCTGCGCCCGGCGTACGCGCTGCTGCTGGAGGTCGTCGCGATCCGCTGGGAGCGGCGCGAGATGGCCGCGCTGGTGGCGGCGGTGCACATCGCCAGCGAGTACGCCGCGCTCCTGGCCTGGGAGCCCGTGCTCGGCCACGCCGGCGACCCGGCCCGGCTCAAGGAGGCCGTCACAGGCCCCGGCAGCCGCTTCGGCGTCGCGCTCGAACCCGGCGAGGCGCGCACCTGCGACCACACCCGCCCGGAGCGGTCGGCGTGCGACCGCGCCCTGCGCGTCGCCAACGAGCCCCCGCCCGGCTGGCGCGCCTACCTGGACCGCCAGCACAGCCAGGTCGCGCAGGCGCTGGGCGACTGCGCGGCCCGCTGCCGGACGCCGTGCTCTGTCATGGGCCGGCTGGACGCCGATGTACGGGCCGACCTGGAGGCGCGGTGCAAGCTCGCCGCCGAGTTCACGGAGGGCGCGCTGGTGAGGCTCCGGCACGCCGCGCCGGTAGGGCACGGCTTCGGTGTGCCCTCTCCCGAGGAGGTCCAGACGGCGTGGGCGCGTGCGCGCGCGTCGTTCAAGCGCCATCCGCTGGCGAAGGACGTCCTCGCCTCCGCCGAGGACGACACGTACCCGCTCCCGGGTCTCCCGGCCCTGTTCTCGGCGATCGCCGCTACCCGGATCGAGCCCGACACGCTCCTAGACGACGTCTCGTCCCGCCTCGTCGCGGCCCTGTCGTGAGGCGCTGAACGGCGCGAGCGCCGCTTGCAGGGAGGCCGAGGACGGCAGGTCCTCCATCATCACGGGCTCGCCACCGGAGTCGGCCAGAGGGACGCGCCAGTTGGGGTACTCGTCCACCGTCCCGGGCTGGTTCTGCGTACGGCGCTCCCCCACGGCGTCGGCCAGGGAGACGCCGATGAGTCGCGCGGGCGTACGGCACAGGAAGGCGTGCAGGGCCGCCGTAACCTCCGCGTCGTAGGAGGTGTCACCGGCCTCCACTGCGTGCAGCACGTCCTCCGGGGGCGTACCCAGCAGCCCTTCCTCGTGGAGCAGGCGCAGCCAGTCCGTGAGCTGCGCGCGGTGGTCGCCGAGCTCCGTCTCCACCGGGCGCGTGAGGAGGTCGAGGCGGTCGCGCAGCTCGATGTGGTCGGCGTGCAGGAACCCGGTGATGGGCGGCATGTCGTGGGTGCCGACGGTGGCCAGCGACGCCTCCCGCCATCCGGACGGCCTGCGCGGCCGCCCCTCGCCGTCCCGTTCGAACCACAGGAGCGAGGTGCCCAGGACGCCCCGGTCGGCGAGGTCCTCGCGCACCTCCGGCTCCACCGTCCCGAGGTCCTCGCCCACGACGACGGCGCCGGTCCGGGCCGCCTCCCAGACGAGCGTGGACAGCATCGCCTCCCGGTCGTACGCGACGTACGTGCCCTCCGCCGGAGAGCCGCCCTCGGGCACCCACCAGAGCCGCGAGATCTGCATCGCGTGGTCGAGCCGGAGGCCGCCGCCGTGCCGCAGGGCCGCGGCGAGCATGCCCCGGAACGGCAGGTACGCGGCCTCGGCGAGCCGCTCCGGATGCCACGGCGGCTGCCCCCAGTCCTGGCCGCGCTGGTTGAACTCGTCCGGCGGGGCGCCGACGCTCATCCCGGGGGCGAACATCGGCCGGTACATCCAGGCGTCCGCGCTGCCGGGATGCACGCCCACGGCGAGGTCGTGGACGATCCCGACCGGCATGCCGGACGCCCGCGCCACCGTCTGCGCCTGCGCGAGCTGCTCGTCCAGCTGCCACTGGAGCCAGGCGTGGAAGTCGACGCGGTCGGCCAGCCGCTTGGCCGCGTACGCGACCGCCGGGTTCTCCGCGTCGCGCAGCTCCGCCGGCCAGCGCCGCCAGTCCGCGCCGTGCTCCTCGCTGAGGGCGCTCCAGGTGGCGAACGCCATCAGCGGCGCCCCCTCCCGGTGGCGGTACCAGTCGAACGCCTCCTGCCTGGCGGTGCCGCGCGGAACCGCGTACACCGCTTCGAGCGCCTCGCGCTTCGTCTCCCATACGGCGTCCCTGTCGAGGGGCTCGACCGTCATGGCGGCGAAGCGCTCCCGGTCCCGGGCGGGGAGGGCGGCGTACTCCGCCACGTCCTCCACCCGCAGGTAGAGGGGACTGGCGAAGCGGCGGCTCATCGGCGAGTAGGGGGAGGGCGTGATGGGAGGCACCGGCTCGGTCGCGTGCAGCGGGTTGACCAGGAGGAAGCCCGCGCCCATCTCCTGGCCGCTCCACGCCGCGAGGTCCGCCAGGTCGTGCAGGTCGCCCATGCCCCAGGAGTTCTCGGACCGGACGGAGTACAGCTGGACCGTCAGGCCCCACGCCCGCGCCGGGGGTTCCAGCCGCTGCGGGGTGACGAGAAGGGGCGCGCCGACCTCCCGCCACTGGCTCCGGACGCGGACGCGCACCCGGTGCCAGCCGGCGGGCGTCCCCGGAGGCAGGTGGTACTGCTTCAGCAGCCCCTCGGGCGAGCGCACCGTCGTGCCGTGCAGCTCGACGCTGCCGCCCGTGGCCATGTCCAGCCACACCTCGTCCGCGCCGCGGGCGCCCCAGGGGATCCGGATCGTGCCGGGACGGCCGGCGCGCTGGAAGAGGATCGGCGGGAGCAGCCGGGTGCGCCGCTCCTCCTCCAGCCGGGCGAGGGTGTCCCGTACGGCCGAGGGCGTGGACACGTCCGCGCCCAGGGACGTGAGGACGGCCTTCAGCGTGTCCTCGGAGACGTCGGTGTCGCGCCCCCGCCAGTCCGTGTAGCGCGTCGCCACCCGATGCGCCGAAGCCAGCCTGTTCAGTTCCGCATCCGCCACGCTCTGACCCTGCCCTTTAGTCCGCGGCCCACCGCACTCCCTGACACCCCCTTACGCAATACCCCTGAGCGCGGCCTTAAGCTCCTGCCGGTCCCGGTCACTCGTTCCAGATGGGGGGCTTGCGGTCGATCCAGGGGCGCGCCTCCTCCAGTTGCGCCGCGAGCGACAGCAGGGTGCCCTCTCCCCCGAGGCGGCCCGCGAGCATGACGCCGATGGGCAGGCCGTCGGCGTTCCAGTGGAGCGGCACGGTGACGGCGGGCTGGCCGGACACGTTGTACGGCGCGCAGAACGGCGTGAAGTGCTTCTGGCGCTCGAAGTTCTCCGCCGGCTCCTGGCCGTGGAAGTGGCCGACCGGCACGGGCGGCCGCGCCAGCGTCGGATGCAGGATCGCGTCGAACTCGTTCATCACCGGGAACGCGGCGCGCAGGGCCGCCTGGAGCGTCGCGTGCGCGCCGAACAGCTCGGGGGCGGACGTGGCGTGCCCGCGCTCGCGCAGCCAGCGGGTGAGGGGCTGGAGGAGGTGCTCGCGGGCGGGGTCGACGGGGGTGACCGTGGCCATCACGCCCCAGAGCGTCTCGAAGATCGGCACCAGTTCGGGCCCGAGCACCTGCGGCAGCTCGACGACGTCGTGCCCGAGCTCCTCCAGCAGCACGCTCGCGTCCTCGTACGCCGCGACGCAGTCCGGGTGCACCTCGGCGCCCGGAACGGCCGGCTCGCGGCTGCGGGCGATGCGCAGGCGGCCCGGCGGGCGCTCGGCGTGGGCGAGGAAGGACCCGTCCGCCTCGGGTGCCCGGTAGAGGTCGCCGGGCATCGGGCGGGCCATCACGTCGAGCAGCAGGGCCGCGTCCCGGACGGTGCGGGCGATGGGGCCGTTGGTCGACAGGCCGAACAGGTCCGGGACGACCGGGCCCTGCGAGACCCGGCCGCGGGTCGGCTTGAGGCCGAAGAGCCCGCACGCGCTGCTCGGGATGCGGATGGAGCCGCCGCCGTCGCTGCCCTGGGCGACCGGCGCCAGCCCGGCCGCCACCGCCGCGGCCGCGCCGCCGCTGGAGCCGCCGGCCGACCGGGAGAGGTCCCAGGGGGTGCGGGCGGCGGGCGCGACGGCGCTTTCGGTGTAACAGGGCAGGCCGAATTCGGGGGTCGTCGTCTTACCCGGAAGGACAGATCCCGCTTGCCTCAGCAGGACGACGACGTTGTCATCGGCAAAACCGGTCAGATCATGAAAAATCGCCGAACCGAAGGTCATCGGCACGCCGTTCACCATGTTCAGGTCCTTGATCGGCACCGGGACCCCCAGCAGCGGCGGCAGCTCGGCGGGGTCGGCCGCCTCCGTGACCTGCTTCTCCGCCGTGCGGGCCTCCTCCCGGAACCGCTCTCCGGTCACCGTCACATAGGCCCCCACCTGGGCGTTCAGCCGTTCGATGCGGTCCAGGTAGTGGTCGGCCACCTCGACCGGGGACAGTTCGCGCGCACGGATCGCGGCGGCCAGCCGGATGGCGCTCAGATCATGGGTATGAGTCACACAGCGGAACGCTAGACGGCGGATGCCTCAGCATCAAAGATGGGCAACGGCGACCAACCGCGAAAGAGGGGCGCGAAGAGCGAGAGAACGGCCGTACCCGGTCATGCCAACAACCAACCCCATCGCGGCGGCGACAAAAGTATTAACCCGGCATGGCTAGTCTCCGAACGCGGAAAATGATTACTCTGCGCACGGAGGATCATGCCTGCCCGACGAAAGGAACACGGAGCGTCACTCATGGCGATCACGGAGCGGGGCGACACCAACGGGGCGCGGGGGCAGCCTCAGGAAACCTCTGCCGGCGGGCCGCAGGACCGGCCGCCCGGGCGGGGGTCGTTCGACGAGCTGCTCAAGCAACCGCGCGTGCGCCTGTGGCTCTGGCGCGCCGGCGCGGCGGTCGTCCTGGCCCTGGTGGCCTCGATCCTGGTCAGCGTGCGGGTCGGGCTCACCGTCGCCGTGCTGGCCGTCGTCGCCGACGTGGTGCGCCGGTCCCGCACGGACTCCAGCGTGCCCGCGTGGCAGCGGTCCTCGGCCGCCGAGCGGCGCACCGAGAAGCAGCTGCGCTCGCTGGAGAAGGGCGGCTACCACGTGCTGCACGCGCGGGCCGTCCCGCGCGACGACGAGGGCGTCAGCGACGGCCGGATCGACCACCTGGTCATCGGCCCGAGCGGCGTGTACGCCATCGACTCGGAGAAGTGGGACAAGCGGCTCCCGGTGCGGACGCTCTCCCATCGCAAGCTCTTCCACGGCCCGTTCAACAAGAAGGACCGGCTGGACGAGGCGCGCTGGGAGGCCGAGCAGGCGGCCAAGATCATCGGCACCCGGGTCGGGTTCGACGTCCCGGTCCAGGCGTCGGTGGCGATCTACGGCCCGTCCATCCCGTGGAAGGTCATGCGGGTCCGGGACGTCGACGTCTACGCCGGCAACCGGGCGCGCGGCTACCTGCGCCGCCGGCCCAAGGTGCTGACCGAGACCGACATCATGCGGATCTACCAGGCCGCGCAGAAGGCCCTTCCGCCCAAGTATCCCGACGCGGCCGCGCATCTGGACGGCCCGCCGGCCGAGACGGCGGCCGCGCAGCCGGCCTCCGCGCAGTCCGCGCAGTCCGCGCAATCCGTGCGGGCCGCCGAAGGAGAGAAGTAGGCGCCGTTCAGGGGGCGGCCCTACTCTTCCCCAGGGCCGCCTGCCCCTTCCCAGGGCCGTCTGACTTCCCCGGCACCGGCCGCTTCCCAGGACCGCCCGGTTCTCCCTGGGCCGCCTGGCTCTTCCCCTGGTTCACCTGGCTCTTCTCCTGGGCCGCTCGGCCAGGACGCACCCGGCGTGCTCACCTGCGCGCGGTTGATACCATCGAGCGATACGGGCCGGCCCTACACGACCTCTGCCGAGCCGGCCGCAGCGCCGCGATCCGCCGCTGCACACACGAATCGGGAACAGCCCCGGAAATCTTGATCGTTCCGCCCGCCGCGAGGACGCGGCCGCCGGACGTACGATCGATGCCGGAGCACGTCACAGGTTGGAGAGGTCTCGGATGCCCCCGCTCAGGTCACGTACGGTCACCCACGGCAGGAACATGGTGGGCGCGCGCGCCCTCATGCGCGCCAGCGGCGTAGAGCGGGAGGACTTCGGCAAGCCGATCGTGGCGGTCGCCAACAGCTTCACCCAGTTCGTGCCCGGCCACGTCCACCTGCGCGAGGTCGGCGACATGGTCGCCGCCGCGGTCAAGGAGGCCGGCGGCGTCCCCCGCGAGTTCAACACGATCGCGGTCGACGACGGCATCGCCATGGGCCACGGCGGCATGCTCTACTCGCTGCCGTCCCGCGAGCTGATCGCCGACGCGGTCGAGTACATGGTCAACGCGCACTGCGCCGACGCGCTGATCTGCGTCTCCAACTGCGACAAGATCACCCCCGGGATGCTGATCGCCGCGATGCGGCTCAACATCCCCACCGTCTTCGTCTCCGGCGGCCCGATGGAGGCCGGCAAGCCGGTCGAGGGCGTCAGCGGCGGCCACAAGCTCGACCTGATCGACCCGATGATCGCCTCCGCCGACGAGTCGGTGTCCGACGAGACGCTCGCCAAGATGGAGGAGGCCGCCTGCCCGACCTGCGGCTCCTGCTCGGGCATGTTCACCGCCAACTCGATGAACTGCCTCACCGAGGCGCTCGGGCTGGCGCTGCCCGGCAACGGCACCGTCCTGGCCACCCACACCGCCCGCAAGAAGCTGTACGCCGACGCGGGCCGCACCGTCGTGGAGATCGCCAAGCGCTACTACGAGCAGGACGACGACGCGGTCCTGCCGCTCAACATCGCCACCCGCGACGCGTTCGAGAACGCCATGGCGCTCGACATCGCGATGGGCGGCTCCACCAACACGATCCTGCACCTGCTGGCCGCCGCGCACGAGGGCGCCGTCGACTTCGGCCTCAAGGAGATCGACGAGCTCTCCCGCCGCATCCCCTGCGTGTGCAAGCTCGCCCCCGCCACCCCCGAGTACCACGTCGAGGACTGCCACCGCGCCGGCGGAATCCCCGCCCTGCTCGGCGAGCTCGACCGGGCCGGGCTGCTCAACCGCTCCGTCCACGCGATCCACGCCGCGTCCCTGCCGGAGTGGCTGGCGGCCTGGGACGTCCGCTCCCCCGACATCGCCCCCGAGGCCGTCGAGATGTACCACGCGGCGCCGGGCGGCGTCCGCACCACCCAGGCGTCCGGCCAGAGCGCCCGCTGGGACGACCTCGACCTCGACCGCGAGCGGGGCTGCATCCGCGACGTCGAGCACGCCTACACCACCGACGGCGGCCTGGCCGTCCTGTACGGCAACATCGCGCCCGACGGCGCCATCGTGAAGACCGCCGGCGTCGAAGAGGAGCTGTGGACCTTCACCGGCCCCGCGGTCGTCTTCGAGAGCCAGGACGAGGCGGCCGAGGGCATCCTCGGCGGCAGGGTCAAGGAGGGCGACGTCGTCGTCATCCGCTACGAGGGCCCCAAGGGCGGCCCCGGCATGCAGGAGATGCTCTACCCGACGAGCTTCCTGAAGGGCCGCGGCCTCGGCAAGGCATGCGCGCTGATCACCGACGGCCGGTTCTCCGGCGGCACGTCCGGCCTGTCCATCGGCCACGCCTCCCCCGAGGCCGCGGCCGGCGGCGACATCGCGCTGGTCGAGGACGGCGACAGCGTCGTGATCGACATCCCGCGCCGGATCCTCCAGCTGGACGTCCCGGAGCACGAGCTGGCCGCCCGCCGCGAGAAGCTCCAGGCCGACCTCGGCGGCTTCCGGCCCCGCGACCGGCAGCGCCCGGTCACCGCCGCCCTCCAGGCGTACGCGGCCATGACCACCTCGGCGTCCACGGGCGCCGCGAGGGACATCGGCCAGCTCGGCCGCTGACCGTACCGTTCGTGGCACGCCGCCTCTATCCTTGGTGGCGTGCCACGCTATGACTACCGCTGCCGCGCGTGCGGGACGAACTTCGAGGTGTCCCGCCCGATGAGCGAGGCGTCCGCGCCAGCCTCCTGTCCCGACGGTCACGACGACACCGTCAAGCTGCTGTCCACCGTCGCGGTCACCGGCGCGGCCCGCGGCGGAGCCCCCGCGCCCCCGCCGGCGGGCGGCGGAGGTTGCTGCGGAGGCGGCTGCTGCGGCTGACCGGTCGAACGGGATGAGCGGGCCGAACGAGATGAACGGCCCGCTCAGGCGGCCGGCTCGCTGACGTAGGCGGCCCACTGGGGGTCGCCGTCGTTGACGATGCCGATCAGTCTCCAGTGCGCGCCGCGCGGGACGCCGGGCGTGACCTTGAGGGTCCAGCCGATCTCCTCCAGCAGGCGGTCGGCCTTGCGGTGGTTGCAGGGCGTGCACGAGGCGACGCAGTTCTCCCACACGTGCTGGCCGCCGCGGCTGCGCGGCTGGACGTGGTCGATGGTCTCGGCCCGGCGGCCGCAGTAGGCGCAGCGGAAGTTGTCGCGCCGCATCAGCGCCGCGCGGGTGAGCGGGACGCGGGTGCGGAACGGGATCCGGACGTACCGGCGGAGCCTGATGACCGACGGCACCTCGATCGACATCGCGGCCGAATGGAGCACCGCGCCCGAGGCGTCGGTGTGCACGACCTCGGCCTTCTCCCGCAGGATCAGGCAGACGGCCCGCCGCATGGAGAGCGTCGTGAGCGGTTCGTAGGTGGCGTTCAGGAGGAGCACCTGTCTCATCGGGCGTCCTCCACCCGGCTCTGCGTAGCCTCGGCGGACGCGCGCGGACGCGCCTCCCACCGAGGCCCGAGTATTATCTCCGGCACCTGCGAACCCGCCATGAGGACCTCCTCAGGGGCGAACCGACCCGCAATCAGTGTGGCGCCTGAGGAGGCGGTCCGCTACCCCATTAATCCCCCCAAGGACTGCGAATTGAACGCGCCTTGACCTGACCCGTGGTAATGAGCGGCGTTTCAGGGCACCTGCGTGACGGCGTTCAGGTTCGGCCTCGGCTCGGGGCCCTCCTCCCGTTCGGGCGGCGCGACGGCGGTGGCGGCCCCCTCGCTCGGCACGGACGAGACGGGCGTCCCCGCGTCCGCCGGGGCCTGCGCGGGCGGCGACGACTGCCCCTTCGGCGGGGCCTGCTCCTTCGGCGCGGACTGCTGCTTCGGCGCGGTCTGTTCCTTCGGCGCAGACGGCGTGTCCGTCGTGTTCGGCGTGTTCGGCGAGGTCTGCGCGTCCGGCGTCGACTGCGCCGGCGGCGCGGCCGTGTCGGTGGCGGGCGCGGTGCCGTGGCGCCAGGTCACCCGGCCCTTGACCTCGACGGCGCCCGCGGCGTCCCGCGGCAGTTCGGCGACCAGCACGCCGCTCTTCTCCCCGTCCGGCCGCAGCGCGCGGTAGTCGCACCGCACGGCTCCCTCGCGCACGCGGCAGGGCGCGCTCACCGAGGAGACCTTGAGGCGTGGCGTCAGGGTGTGGACGAGCTTGAGGTCGTTCACGGCCTTGGCGCCGCGGTTGTGCACGGTCCAGCGCCAGGTGACCCGGTTGCCGGACTCGGCGAACTCCGGATCGGAGTACCGGAACTCCACCTCACCGCCCTTGGGCGGTGCCGCCTGCGCGGGCCCGGCCGCGAGCGGCGCCACCGCCGCGGCGGCGGCGAGGACGGCGAGGCGGGCGGGCGCGCGGCGCCCGCCGACGATGCGTTTCATGATCAAACCCCCGTTGATCGAATCCGCTGTCCCCCCCACTACTACCAAGATGACCTGCGCATACACCCTCCGACACGGCCGCGCCGCCAGGTCGGTACGGCGCTTTGCCGGAAAGCTTCCCGACTCGCCGGAACGCGCCGTCCTGTATCGGCCGCGGGGACGGCGCGGGCAGGGACGGGAGCCGCATAAAGTGCAGATCATGAACCGACCGCCGTACCCGCCCGCCCAGCGCGAGGACATCGTCGACGATCTCCATGGGCACCAGGTGGCCGACCCGTACCGCTGGCTGGAGGACCGCGCGGGCGGCGACACCGAGGCATGGCTCGCGGCCCAGGAGCAGCTGTTCCAGGAGCGGATCGGCGGGCTCCCCGGGCGCGAGCGCCTCCGCGAGCGGCTCACCGAGCTGCTGTCGGCCGGCAGCGTGGGCCCGCCCGTCTGGCGGGGCGACTGGTGCTTCTACACCCGGCGCGGCGCGGACCAGGAGCACCCCGTCCTCTACACCGCCGGCCCGGACGGCGGCGAGCGCGTCCTGATCGACCCGATGGCGCTCGACCCCGCCGGCACCACGACGCTGGACGGCTGGCAGCCCGACAAGGAGGGCCGGCGGCTCGCGTACAAGATCTCCAAGGGCGGCGACGAGGAGTCGCTCCTGTACGTCATGGACGTGGCAACCGGCGAGCGCGTCGAGGGCCCGATCGACCGCGGCCGCTACTCCGCCGCGGCCTGGCTGCCCGGCGGCGAGGCGTACTACTACGTCCGGCGGCTGCCGCCCGGCGCGGTCCCCGCGGGCGAGGAGCAGTACCACCGCCGCGTCTACCTGCACCGCGTCGGCACCGACCCGGAGACCGACGACGTCCTGATCTTCGGCGACGGGCTCGACAAGACCAACTACTACGGCGTGGGCGTCAGCCGCGACGGCCGCTGGCTCACGATCTCCGCGTCCCAGGGGACGGCGCCGCGCAACGACCTGTGGATCGCCGACCTGCACGCCTCCGCCCCCGAGGCGCCCGCGCTGCGGGTCGTCCAGGAGGGCGTGGACGCCGGGACGAGCCTGCACGTGGGCCGCGACGGCCGCGCGTACATCTTCACCGACCGCGGCGCGCCGCGCTCCCGGCTCTGCGTCGCCGACCCGGCCGACCCCGCGTACGAGAACTGGCGCGACCTGGTCCCGGAGGACCCCGAGGCGGTCCTCACCGACTACGCGATCCTGGACGGCGTGCTGCTGGCCGGCTGGACCCGGCACGCGATCAGCGAGATTACCGTGCACGACCTGGCCACCGGCGAGCGGACCGGCACCGTCCCGCTGCCCGGCCTCGGCACCATCGGCGGGCTCGTCGAGCGGCCCGAGGGCGGCCACGAGGCGTGGTTCGCCTACACAGACAACGTCACCCCGACGCGCGTCCTGCGGTACGACGCGCGCACCGGCGAGGCCGGCACGTGGGCCACCGCACCCGGGACGGTCGACGTCCCCGAGATCGAGTCGCGGCAGGTCACGTACACCTCGTACGACGGCACCGAGGTCCGGATGCTGGTGCTGTCCCGGCCCGGCGCCACCGGCCCCCGCCCCGCGATCCTGTACGGCTACGGCGGCTTCAACATCTCCCTCACGCCCGCGTACTCCGCGAGCATCCTCGCCTGGGTGGAGGCCGGCGGCGTCTACGCCGTCGCCAACCTCCGCGGCGGCTCCGAGGAGGGCGAGGAGTGGCACCGCGCCGGCATGCGGGAGAACAAGCAGAACGTCTTCGACGACTTCCACGCCGCCGCCGAGAAGCTGATCGCCGACGGGCTGACCACGCCCGCCCGCCTGGCGATCTCCGGCGGGTCCAACGGCGGGCTGCTCGTCGGCGCCGCCCTCACCCAGCGCCCCGACCTCTACCGCGCCGTCGTCTGCTCCGCGCCGCTCCTCGACATGGTCCGGTACGAGCGCTTCGGCCTCGGCCAGACCTGGAACGACGAGTACGGCACCGCCGCCGACCCCGAGGAGTTCGGCTGGCTCCTCGGTTACTCGCCGTACCACCGCGTCCGCAAGGGGGTGGCGTACCCGGCGGTCCTGTTCACCGTCTTCGACAGCGACACCCGCGTCGACCCGCTGCACGCCCGCAAGATGTGCGCGGCGCTCCAGCACGCGACGTCCGGCGACGCGCCGATCCTGCTGCGCAACGAGGCGGAGGTGGGGCACGACGCCCGGTCCGTCAGCCGCACGGTGGGGCTGATGACCGACACGCTTTCGTTCATGGGGGCGCAGACCGGGCTGTTCTGACGGCCGTTCGACGGGAACCGCTCGCACCGGAGACCGCGCCCGTTCCCGCGGTACGTAAGGTTCGTCACACCGTGGGTGAACGGCGGGCGCGGCTAATTGACGCGTGGTCGAATAAAGGGTGTGAACGCCTCGATGCTGAGCGGCCGTGCCGTGCGCGAGCGGATCCTCGGGCTGCTGGACGCGCCGCCGGCCGTCCCCGACTTCTCCGCCGGCTACCTCGACCTGCTGCCGCCGGGCGAGGAGGCCGCGCCCAGCATCGCGCAGCGGGTGATGGAGTCGGCGTTCCTGCCGCAGATCTACGAGCGGGTGTGGCGGCCGGTCGGGTTCAACCTGGCCAAGGGCTGGCCGCTCGGGCCGGACACGGCCCAGGAGCACGCGCTGGCACGCGCCTGGCTCGGGCTCGGCGCGGACCGCCCGGACGCGAACGTCCTGGACGTGGCGTGCGGCCCGGGGAACGTCACCCGCGCGCTCGCCGCGGGAACCGGCGAGGACGGCCTGGTCGTCGGGCTGGACGTGGCCGAGGGGATGCTCGCCCGCGCCGCCCGCGACACCGCCGACCCCCGGGTCGGGTACGTCCGCGGCGACGCCGTGGACCTGCCGTTCCGGGACGGGACGTTCGACGCGGTCTGCTGCTTCGGCGCGCTCTACCTCATCGACGACCCGTGGCGGGCGCTCGACGGCATGGTGCGGGTGCTCCGGCCCGGCGGCCGGCTGGTCGTGCTGACCAGCCGGCGGCCGGGGCTGCCGCTGAGCCGGCTCGGCGGCCGCGCCATCGCCGAGGTGTCCGGCGTCCGGCTCTTCGGCGACGGCGAGATCACCGGCTTCCTGCGGGCGAGCGGGTTCGAGGACATCAGGCGGCGCCGCTACGCGGCCATGCAGATGGTCGGCGCCACCCGGACCTGAGGGCCCGCGTCAGCGGAGCCGCTTCTCCAGGTAGACGTTCACGATGCCGCCGATCGGCTCGCGCCGGGTCACCGTCCAGCCGAAGCGGCGGTAGAGGGCGAGCGCGGGCCCCTGGAGCTCGGTGGTGTCGGCGCGCAGGACGCGGTAGCCGTACTCGGCGGCGCGCTGCTCCAGGGCCTCGACGACCGCGGCGCCGTAGCCGCGGCGCTGGACGTCGGGGCTGACGCGCAGCCGGACCATCTCGACGGCGTCCAGGGCCGGGCCGCCCAGGATGTAGCCGCCCAGCGCGCGGTCCTGGCCCGCGGGGACCAGGTCGGCGCGGCGCAGGCCGCCCATCGCGACGATCCGGCCGTCCAGCTCGCCGACCAGGAACTCGCCGTCGTTGCGCAGGTAGATGTCCTCCATCCGGAAGAAGTCGTGGTCGTAGTAGACGCCGTCACCGGGGCGCAGGCCGACCTGTGCCAGGCCCTCCCGGTGCAGGTCGAGGACCGTGCCGTGGTCCTCGTTGCGGTAGCGGCGCAGGTAGAGGTCGCCGAACCCCCAGGCGGGCGGCTCCCCGCGGAGCCGGACCAGGGTGCGGGCCGCGTCTCGGAACGCCATGTCAGACCTGCTGGGCCGGGGGAACGGCCGGGTCGGTCGTCGGGCTGGTCACCGAGGGGCCCGCGAGCGCCTCGTAGAAGTCCTGGAGGCCGGGGAAGCCGGGGTGCTTGGCGCCGACCGCGGCGCCGATCTGCCGGGCCCGGTGGACCAGGATGTCGGAACGGTGCTCGGGGGGAAGGTCCAGGATCGCGTCCCGGCCCGCGTGCAGCGCCCCGTCCGGGTTGCCCGCGTGCAGCTGGCAGGTCGCGCGGTCGAGCCGGACGAGGGTGCGGTCGACCCGGTCGGTCGGCGAGTACAGCGTCAGCGCCCGGCTCAGCACCTCGTCGCCGTGCCGGTGATCGCCGAGATTAGTGAAGGTGTCACCTTCGTAGAAGGCCATCTGCCGGTCGGTGAAGCCGAACGCCAGATCACCGGTCTGTTCGGCGCTGAGCTGGTCGAAGACGGCCCGGCCGCGCACCAGGGCGCGGCGGGCGCTGGGCGCGGCGTCGCCCCGGCCCCGCATCGCCAGCAGGCCGAGCGCGCGGGCCTCGACGGCGGGCGCCATCGCGGCCGCGACCCCCGGGCTGCGGCCGGCGAGGTCCTGGGCCTTGCGGGCCAGGTGCAGCGCCTCCCGCGGGTCGCCGTAGTACATCGGGACCAGCGACTCGCGCACCGTCACCCAGGCGCGCAGGTGCCGGTCGCCGGTCTCGTCGGCGGCCGTCCGGGCCGTCCGGAAGAACGAGCGGGCCAGCCGGTGGTCGCCAAGGTTGATCATGATCAGGCCGGACAGGCCGGACAGCTGGGCGGCGATGCGGCACAGCCGCTCCTGGAGCTCGACCGGCTGCCGCTTGTCGGCCATCCGCCGGACCTCGCTGAAGTCCAGCAGCACGTCGCACAGCATCCGCAGGGACGGGGTGGCCTGGTACTGGCGGCCGTAGCCGAGCGTCGTCTCCTCCCACTGGTCGAGCATCGTCGGCGACACGGTGGCGCTGACCAGGGTGTCGTCCATCTTGCGACGAAGGTTGTCGACGGCGCCGAGGAACTGGCCGTCGAGCGCCACGCCCGCTCCGGCCAGCAGTTGCAAAAGGGTTCTACGAAGCACGATGTCCTCCTCTCCCACATCGATGGAGACGGGGCCGCCGGCGCGGTCGGCGCCCCGAAGTTCACTGACGGAGATCCAATGTTGGTCGCCCGGCTGTCCGACGACCGTGCCCTCGAGCGGTCGGTCCGGCACCGGAGCGAGAGGGGAGCGCTCCGGGACGGCGGGATGCTGCGCGGCCACCGCGGCCGCCGGTCCGGCCGCGTGACCGCGGCCGCAGATGCACGGGCTCTGGTACCCGAGCTCGTCCGGTTCGACCCGATATACGGCGCAGAGGTAATGGAGGTATTCCGGTCCGGGCCGCTTGTAGCCGCTCTCGTACGCCGACAGCAGGGTCTCCCCCAGACGCGGCAGGGGTTTGCCGTCGACCTCGTACAGCGCCTTGACCTGGGCCACGACGTCGGACAGGGCGACGCCGTGCGAGAGCCGGTGAGCCTTGACCCGGCTCGTCCCGAAAAGCGGCCCGCATTCGTCGTGGATGCGCTCCGCGATCTCTACGGGACATTGCCCTCGGGCCAGACCACGCGCGCGTATTTGGCGCGCAATGTCGGTTTCTTTCCTGGGGGGATCCGACATCGGTTCCGGCCTCCTCACCGCTGGGGCCAGAAGAGGGATAAACACCCCGCTTCCGGACACGGCGACCGGTTTTCTAGATGGCCACGACAGATAACTTGGTGCGCACAGAGCGTAACTCTGACGGCGAGGCCGGCCAAGCCATTCCGCAGAAACTCCGGTGATGGGGAGTGCGTCCCGGATACCGAGGTAGAGATTCTTCCTCCGAAGAGGGGGATCCTCTTCCCGCGGATGAGGTGTACCACCCGGCACCGGAGGGGTCCCCTTGACCGCGGGGTGTGAGAGTTGCAATTCTCGCGGCGTGTAACGGAGCGAATCCACAGAGTTCGATCTTCGATCACGCGGATCGAGGGCGGGCCAGTGTACAGAACGTGAGCGGTCTTCATGACGGAGGGGGTGGGCAGGGTGGTCACGGACAGACGCACGGGCTACCTCGAGGAGCTGGAGCACGAGCTCGGCACGCGGGGGCTCGTGGCCAGGGTCGTCCGGACCCGGTCGGGGCCCGCCTTCCTGCGGGTGGTCAACCCGGACGCGGCCAGCCTGGCCGAGGACGTCACCTGCGCCCCCTGCCCGGAGTCCCCCGGCCACTACTTCTGGTGGTCCTGGGGGGAGCGCATGCACCGGGTGGACGACCCGGACGGCGCCGCCTCCAAGCTCGCGAACGTGCTGCGGCCCCTGTCCTGCCTCCGCGGCAAAGAGTTCCCCAGGGAGCAGTTCAGCGGGGAGGCGTTCCCTGGGGGGCTTCATCGTCCGCCGGAAACGGCGGTGGAGTGGCCGGCCGGCCACTCATAGAGCCGGGCGTGTCCCGCGGGGTCGCGGCCGGAACGGCGCGGCAGCCGCCGGCCTCGCGGGACACGTTCGTCCGGTGCGTCCGCGGCGGGCCTTCCGTACGGAACGTCCGCCGCGGTCCACCGGCCTCACCCGCCCGGGCTCCCGGGCGGCTCACGGGCCACCCCGTCCGGTGCCCGGCTCCGGCCGGGCGCCTCACGCGGGTTCGGGGACCGGGAGCGCGGGCGGGCAGGCCGCCGCTCCTGCCCTGCCCTGACCGTCCCTGCGCGGCACCGCACCCGCGCCGCGCATCGCGCCTCCCCGCGCCCAGACCACGCCGCGGACCCGTCTTCCTCACACCCGTATCGCCGGGTCCGCGGCCTTCCTACCAGTCCCTCCCCGGCCGGGTCGCCGCTCGTCCGGCGCGTACGAACCGCTCGTCACGTCCCCTACGATCGGGCTCGTACCGCCGCGGGTCCACGGCGAGTCGACGCGACGTCCACGAACCGGCCGGGGAGGGTCTGCCCGATGTCACTCACGCTCGGTCCCTTGCGCCTCCTCGCCCAGGAGGGCACGCCGGAGGCCGCCTGCAACAGCAAGAGCCCAAGCGTGGCCTGCCGGATGGTGTGGAACGTCTCGCACAACGATGACTTCACCCGGTTCTTCCACGCCTGGCTCGACAGGCCGCTGACCACGCTCTTCTGGATCACCATGATCCTGGTGATCGCGCTGGTGCTGCGCTCGATGGCGCACCGCATGATCACCAGGATCACGCTGCGGATGGCCGAGAGCACCATGTCGGCCAAGGTCCGCGAGCACTCCCGGACCATCTTCGACGGCAGCCCCGCGCTGCTCAACCAGCGGCGCGCCCAGCGGGCCCAGACCATGGGCTCGGTCCTGCGCAGCATCGCGTCGATCGTGATCATGGGGCTGGCGTTCTTCAGCGTCCTCGGGCAGATCGGCCTCAACCTCACCCCGGTGCTGGCCAGCGCCACCGTGATCGGCATGGCGGTCGGCTTCGGCGCGCAGAACATCGTCAAGGACTTCCTGGCGGGGCTGTTCATGCTGCTGGAGGACCAGTACGGCGTCGGCGACGTGATCGACGTCGGCAGCGCCAAGGGCACGGTCGAGGCCGTCACCCTGCGGGTCACCCGGATGCGCGACGTGAACGGCGTCGTCTGGTACGTCCCGAACGGCGAGATCAAGAAGGTCGGCAACGAGTCCCAGAACTGGGGCCGCACCGTCCTGGACATCCCCGTCGACATCGGCGAGGACGTCGAGAAGGTCAAGGAGATCATGAAGCGCACCGCCGACGAGCTGTCGGTGGCGGCCGACTGGGACGAGATCATCCTGGAGGAGCCGTCGGTGTGGGGCGTCCAGGCGCTGGCCGGCGACGCCGTGATCGTCCGGATCGTCCTCAAGACCGCCCCGGGCCGCCAGGCGGACGTGGCGCGCGAACTCCGCGAACGCGTCAAGAAGGCGTTCGACGAGGCCGGCATCGCCGTCGCCAGCCCCGCCGCCCCCTGATCCGGACGGCCCGCGATTCGTTAAATGATCTTGCCGAAACCGCCGGACTCTCACACTCCTCACATAGGGTGGACAGCGCTGTGACTCCACCCACCGCCGAAGCGGCGGGCTTCCTGCGGCGTCGACTCAGCGCCGCCGCAGAGGACCAGCCCGGCCCTGTTCAGGATGTTCGCCGCGCCGACATGATCGGCGTTGGCCGCGTACCCGCACGCGGTGCACCGGAAGTCGGCTTGGGTGAGGCGGTTCTCCCGTGCGCAGTGCCCGCAGCGGGGGCAGGTGCGGGAGGTGTTGCGGGCGTTCACTGCGATCACGCGGCGACCGGCGCTTTCAGCCTTGTTCGCCAGGATCGTCAGGAACCGTCCCCAACCCGCGTCGAGGATGGCGCGGTTGAGTCCGGCCTTGGCGGCGGCGCCGTTGGGCAGGAACGCGCCGGGCATGTCCGGGGCGGGCTTGGGTACGGGTGTGCGGGTCATACCCGCAGTGTTGAGCCGCTCGTGCGCGATGACGTCATGGGTGGTGACCAGGGTGCGGGCGGTCTTGTGGTGGAAGTCCAGGCGTTGCCGCCGGATCTTGGCATGCAACCTGGCGACCTTGCGGGCGGCGGCCCGGTGCCGCTTGGTGCGCTGCCGCGTCCGCTCGGGGAACGTGGCCAGATGCCGCTGAGCTGCGGCCAGTTCCTCACTGGCGGCCTCCAGGAATCGGGGATTGGCGACATGCCGGCCGTCGGAGGTGGTCAGGAAGTGCACGATCCCCACGTCGACGCCGACAGCCGCGCCGGTGGGCGGGAGCGGTTCGCCGGGCACGTTGTCGCAGGCCAGAACCACGTACCAGCGGGTGCCCTCGCGTTTGACGCTGATCGTTTTCACGCGGCCCCGGACCGGACGGTGCTGGTGGACGCGGACGTGCCCGACGCCCTGGAGCCGGAGGCGGGTCTGCGGGTCGTGCGGGGTGGAGTCCCAGCGGCACCCGTCGCCGTCCTTGGGGAAGACGACGGTGTCGAAGTGCCCGGCGCCCTTGAACCTGGGATAACCAGGGCTCTCGCCCCTTTTCACGCGGCGGAAGAACGCGGCGAACGCCCTGTCCAGGCGCCGCAGCGTGGCCTGCTGCGAGGAGAACGACCAGCGACCCTGACGTTCAGCGTCGTATGCCCGGATCTCCTTCAGCTGCGCGGACTGGTCCCCGTACCTGACCTTGGTTCTGGAGGGGTGCCGGTAGGCGTCCCGCCGCTCCTGCAACGCGGCGTTGTACAACGAGCAGTGATCGCGAAGCTACGCGTCCAAGGCCTGCCGCTGACCCACGGTCGGGCGCAGCAGGAACTTGCAGGCGCGGATCACCATTCAAGTATGCATGTGCACGCACATTCGTGGGACGGTTTTCTCTCCAGAGGGCGGCCCGGCCATGCCGGGCCGCGCTGAGGGCCTCCGATACCCCTACCTGCCGAAGCACGTGTTTCCCTCGAAGGAGTCCTGATGGCTGAACAGGTGACGTTTTACGAAGCGGTCGGCGGTGAGGAGACCTTCCGGCGCCTGGTCCACCGCTTCTACGAGGGCGTGGCCGAGGATCCGCTGCTCCGCCCCCTCTACCCGGAGGAAGATCTCGGGCCGGCCGAGGAGCGGCTGCGGCTCTTCCTCATCCAGTACTGGGGCGGGCCCGGCACCTACAGCCAGGAGCGCGGCCATCCGCGGCTGCGGATGCGGCACGTGCCGTTCGTGATCGGCGAGGCCGAGCGGGACGCCTGGCTGCGCCACATGCGGGACGCCGTGGACGAGCTGGAGCTGCCCCAGGAGCTTGAGGACATGCTCTGGCGCTACTTCACCATGGCCGCCAAGAGCCTGGTCAACTCCCCCACCTGAACGGGCGGCGCCGGCCGGCCCCTCGGCGGGATCGGCCGGCGCCCGGCGGGCTACAGCGGCGGCCGCTGCTTGAGCATCGGGTCCTCGGCGTCGGCCGGGGTCGACAGGATCCCGGCGCGCTGCTGAGTGCCGGCCCAGCGCATCAGGTCCGCGAGGGCCCGGGTGCGCTGCTCGGCGGGTAGCCGGTCGATGAGGCGGCCGCTGTGGTTCATGCCCGGCGCCTCGTACACGGCCGAGTCGCGGCTCCCGCGGCCCAGGCGGAAGCGCTCGGAACCCCACGGGTCGTTCTCGCCGTACAGGAACATCAGGCGGCTGCCGTGGTCACGGACCCACCGGTCGATGTCCCGCATGGCGCGGCCCCTGTCGAACCGCATCGGGATGTCGCGCGGGACGTACGTGCGCGGCTGGTAGCTGTCCTCGTACCGCAGCAGGGGGCGCAGGTGCGTGAACTGGGGCTTGCCCCAGCCGAGCTGCGTGCCGGCCTGGTAGTAGTACGGGATGTACGGCTCCAGGCCCTGGTCGGTGTAGAACGACAGTCCCGCGATGGCGTCCAGGCTCGCGTAGAGGGCGTCGTCGGAGGCGTCCAGAGGGGGCAGGGACGGGCAGTCGGACTGGAGCATGTACTGCCAGAAGCCCCATTCGAAGTCCATCACCGAGTTCTCGAACGCGCGGTCCGGGGTCTTCAGGATGGAGAACGTCCAGCCGTTCCGGGCGGCGTCGGCCTCGAACCTCTCCAGCATGGCCGGCCGGCGCTTCAGGAACTCGCGGGCCAGGCTCTTGACGTGCGCGCGGCAGCGGTCGTCGGAACCGACGGTGGCGAAGAACCGGTCGTAGCGGCTGTCCTCGTCGTTGTCGACGTCGTTGGGCGCGACGTAGACGACGCTGCCGTCGACGTCGTTCGGGTAGAAGCGCTTGTGGTAGACGGCGGTCATGCCGCCCTTGCTGCCGCCGGTGGAGATCCACCGGCCCTGGTAGATCTTCTTCAGCGCCCTGATCAGCCGGTGCTCGTCGGTGGCGGCCTGCCAGATCGTGTCCTTGGTCCAGTCCGTGGGGACGGGCCGGGACGGGGTGAAGTACCGGTACTCCACCGAGATCTGGTTGCCGTCGACGAGCGCGGTCGGCTCCGACCGGAACATCGTCGTCGGGGTGTTGTAGCCGCTGGTGTAGAGCACCATCGGCCGGTCCGCCGACTTGTGCTGGAGCAGCACCCGCTGCTCGAACCACTGGCCGTTCGGGCGCCGGTGGTCGACCGGCTGCCGGTAGCTCAGCCAGAACCAGCGGTGGCCGGGCAGCGTCGAGGTCCTCTCCTCGACCTTCATGCCCGGGATCGCCTTCAGCTCGGCCGCGATGTCCGCCGCCGCGGGCTCGGTCCGGGTGGGCTCCCGGGTGGGCTCAGCCGCCCATGCCGTGGTGCCGGCACCGGACAGGCCCGCGGCGAGCATGAGCGCCGTCGCTCCGCGTGAGACGCGCCGCATCCTTCCCCCTTCGTCCGTGGGTCGTGGGATCGCCACGATCGCGAAGGACAGTAGAGGGAAATGTCAGAACAAAGCAGACAGCGGGGACGCTCGTTACCGATCCGTGACGGCGCGCGCCGGAGCGTCCGGGCGCGTACGGGCCCGGCCGCGCGGGGTCAGACCCAGCCGCCGGTCACCAGATGGGCCACCAGCCACACCAGGCCCACCAGCAGCCCGAGCCGGCGCAGCTGCCAGCCGGCCGGCTTGCCGCGCACGGCGAAGACGTTCCAGATGACCTCGGAGAGCGTGTCGCCCTGCCGCCGGTTGAACAGCGCGGGCAGCTCGATGGCGAAGAACATCATCACCCAGAAGATCCAGGCGGCGAGATAGGGGGACATCGATCACCTCACTCGGGGGGAGTTCCTTACTGGTTACTCCCCGTAAGTGATGATCGTCACCCCAGGTCAGGCGGGTGGAAACGGCGCGGTCCCGTCGTCCCACGGCGCCAGCCGCTCGAAGAACCGCTCGTCGCGCCAGCGGCCGTCCACGTAGATGTGCCGCCGCGCCACCCCGACCGCCGTGAAGCCGTTGCGCCCCAGGACGCGCTGGGACGCGTGGTTGTCGACCCGCGTGAACGCCTCCACCCGGTGCAGCCGCAGCTCGCCGAACGCGATGTCGAGCGCCTGCCGGACGGCCTCGGTCGCCACCCCGCGGCCCGCCCGGTCGCGCGCCACCCAGTAGCCGACGAAGCAGCTCTGCAACGGCCCGCGCAGGATGTTGTTCAGCGTGATCCGGCCGGCGATCCGCCCGTCCACCAGGATGACGCCGGGCCACATCTCGCCCGCCTCGCGCGCCTGGAGCAGGTCGCGCACGTTGCCGCGCTGGCCCTCCAGGGTGAAGTACGCGTCGTCGCGCTGCGGCTCCCACGGCCGCAGGTACTCGCGGTTGGCGCGGCACAGGGCCGCGAGCGGCGCGGCGTCCGCGGGCCGGACGAGCCGCAGGCGGACGTCGACGGCGGCCCGCGGGCCGCCCTCGATCATCGCGGTCATGCGCGCGGGGCCGCGTACCGGCCGATGAACTCGCGCTCCTGCGGCGTCCAGCGGCGCAGCCGGTTCGCCTCGACGTCGAACGCGACCAGCGTGGAGGTCGCCTCGGCGTACACGTTCTCGTCGTCGCGCACCTCGTAGGCCAGCTTGAACGAGGCGGCGCGGGCCTCGGTGACCCACGTCTCGACCCGGATCGGGTAGACCGTCGGCAGCAGCGGGACCCGGTAGTCGATCTCGTGGCGGGAGATCACCATGCCGCGGACCGGCTGCTCGCCCTTGCGGACCGGGTCGCCGTGGAACATCTCCAGCCGGGCGTCCTCCAGGTAGCCGAGGAACTTGACGTTGTTCACGTGCCCCTGGGAGTCGATGTCGCCGAACCGGACGTGGAACTCGTACACATGGCGGTACTCGGCCGGGGGCAGGGTGTTGTCGGGCATGTCCTCGCCTGGGGGTTCGACGGCAGCGGTCGCGGGATCGCGCCGATGTTACCCGCCCGTTCGGCCCGGTCCGTTCCCGGGCCCGGTGCGGGGAACGGCGGAGCGCCGCACCCGGAAGGCGGGTACGGCGCTCCGGGAAGAAGGATCAGTCGCGCTTGAGCTTGCGGTGCGTGACCCGGTGCGGGCGCGCCGCGTCCGCGCCCAGCCGCTCGATCTTGTTCTTCTCGTAGTCGGCGAAGTTGCCCTCGAACCAGAACCAGTTCGAGCCCTCCTCCCACGCCAGGATGTGCGTGGCGATCCGGTCCAGGAACCACCGGTCGTGCGAGGTGATGACCGCGCAGCCGGGGAACTCCAGCAGCGCGTTCTCCAGCGAGCTCAGCGTCTCGGTGTCGAGGTCGTTCGTCGGCTCGTCCAGCAGCAGCACGTTGCCGCCCTGCTTCAGGGTCAGCGCCAGGTTCAGCCGGTTGCGCTCGCCGCCCGACAGCACCCCGGCCGCCTTCTGCTGGTCCGGGCCCTTGAACCCGAACGCCGCGACGTACGCCCGGGACGGCATCTCGACCTGGCCGACCCTGATGTGGTCGAGCCCGTCCGACACGACCTGCCACACCGACTTGTCCGGGGCGATGCCGCCGCGGCCCTGGTCGACGTACGAGATCTGCACCGTGTCGCCGATCTTGAGCGCGCCCTCGTCCGGCTGCTCCTCACCGACGATCATGCGGAACAGCGTGGTCTTGCCGACGCCGTTCGGGCCGATGACGCCGACGATGCCGTTCGGCGGCAGGTTGAACGACAGCTTCTCCATCAGGAGCCGGTCGTTGAACCCCTTGGTGAGGTCCTCGGCCTGGATCACCAGGTTGCCCAGGCGCGGGCCCGGCGGGATCTGGATCTCCTCGAAGTCCAGCTTGCGGGTCTTGGCCGCCTCGGAGGCCATCTCCTCGTACCGCGCCAGCCGGGCCTTGCTCTTGGTCTGCCGGGCCTTCGGGTTGGACCGCACCCACTCCAGCTCGTCCTGGAGGCGCTTCTTGCGCTTGGCGTCCTTGTTGCCCTCGACCTTGAGCCGCTCGGCCTTCTTCTCCAGGTACACCGAGTAGTTGCCCTCGTACCCGATCAGCCGCCCGCGGTCGACCTCGCAGATCCAGCCGGCCACGTTGTCGAGGAAGTACCGGTCGTGGGTGACGGCCAGGACGGTGCCCTCGTACTTCTCCAGGTACTGCTCCAGCCACTGGACGCTCTCCGCGTCCAGGTGGTTGGTGGGCTCGTCCAGCAGCAGCAGGTCGGGGTGCTCCAGCAGCAGCTTGCACAGCGCCACCCGGCGCCGCTCGCCACCCGACAGCTGCGTCACCGGAAGATCGCCGGCCGGGCAGCGCAGCGCGTCCATCGCCTGCTCCAGCTGGCTGTCGAGGTCCCAGGCGTTGCGATGGTCGAGCTGCTCCTGCAGCTTGCCCATCTCCTCCATCAGCTCGTCGGAGTAGTCGGTCGCCATCTTCTCGGCGATCTCGTTGAACCGGTCGAGCATGCCCTTGGTCTCGGCCACTCCCTCCTCGACGTTGCCGAGGACCGTCTTCTCCTCGTTGAGCGGCGGCTCCTGCGCCAGCAGGCCCACCGTGTAGCCGGGCATGAGCCGGGCCTCACCGTTGGAGGGCTGCTCCAGGCCGGCCATCATCCGCAGCAGCGTCGACTTGCCCATCCCGTTGGGACCCAGGACACCGATCTTGGCCCCGGGCAGGAAGCTCTGGGTGACGTCGTCGAGGATGACCTTGTCACCGTGCGCCTTGCGCGCGCGCTGGAACGTGAAGATGTACTCCGCCATGTTGTCAAGCCTAGGGCCTCGCGGGCACCGGTCGTTCCAGCCCTGACCGGCACCGAGATCGTTTCAGCCGCCGGACGCCCTGGGGCCGTCCACCGCGGGCAGGCAGACCCGGTCCCGGCCCGACTGCTTCGCCCGGTAGAGGGCGAGATCGGCCGCCGCGAGCAGCTCGATCAGGTCCTCCCCGTGCATCCGGAAAAGGGCCACCCCGACCGAGATGGTCACCGCCACCGTGCCGTCCTCCGCCGGCACGGCCAGCCGCCGGATCCGGCCCCGCAGCCGCTCCGCCACCCGGCACGCCTCCACCGTGTCCGCCCCCGGCAGCAGGACGACGAACTCCTCGCCCCCGAACCGTCCCACCACGTCGTAGTCGCGCAGCTGCCCGCAGAGCGTCCCGGCCACCCCGACCAGCACCTGGTCGCCCACCAGGTGGCCGTGGGTGTCGTTCACCCGCTTGAAGTGGTCGATGTCGATCAGCAGCAGGGCCAGCGGGTCATGCGTCCGCTGCGCCCGCGACAGCTCCGTGTCGGCCTCCCGCTGCCAGGCCGCCGCGTTCAGCAGCCCCGTCTTGGCGTCGGTACGGGCCGCCGCCTGCAACTGCTGGTGCATCAGGCTCCGCTGGAGCAGCACCACGGGCGGCAGCGCGAGCAGCAGCAGCCCCAGCGACAGCGCGCACGCGATCGCGACGAGCATGCCCACGCACAGCTCGACGACATCGAGCAGCAGGCTCTCGCGGTTCCACAGGACGTCCCGCCAGCGGCTCCCGGGGTTGGCCGCGTGCGCCGCCACCGCCACGAGCAGCGCGTTCAGGATCGTGAAGAGGGCGGCGCAGCCCACCGCCACGACCACGTCCGGGAACCCGTCCAGCACCCACAGCGGCCGCTCCAGCGGCTCGGGCACCACCAGGTGGAACACCACCGACGCGGCCGCGCCCGCGACGCCGAGCGCCGACATGACCAGCATCCGCCGGTAGAGCAGCGTCCGCCGCACCCGGAACTGCAGCAGGATCTGCAACGGCACCGGCGTCAGCAGCGCGTACAGGGGTGGGAGCAGCAGCACCACCGGCAGCCACCACGCCGACAGCATGTCCCGCGCGACCCCCGCCGGCACCCCCAGCCGCCGGGTCGCCTCGATGCAGGCGGCCCCGCACGCCACGAGCGCGGCAAAAGTCAGTAGATCATCGGCGCGCGGAACGGTGTTCAGCAGCCCGGCGACGATCAGCGCCAGGTGCAGCGCGACGACCATCGGCACATAGACGGCCAGCAGGGACGGACGCGCCAGAAGCGCCCGCCGCCGGGGCCTCGGGGCCAACTCCCCACCGCGATCCTCGGCGGACGACTGCACGGCCGTCATCCTTCCCCCTTATGCCTCACGTTGCGTAACACGATAATTGCAACGTGTGCGGAGCGGGCCGGAAACCGGTACCTTCGATAACGCACATGTGGGTCTCCCAGCGGAGGACTCACCGCATGACCAGCGAAATCGCTGACCGCAGCACATCCAGAGGGGGAGTACGCCATGCGCGGCGTTTCCTGGATCTAACCCGTCCGCGACCCTGCCCCACCCGGCGAACCCGAACCCCGCCCCGGGTCCCCCCTTGCCCGCCCCCTGCCCACCCCGGCCCGAACACGCACCACGCTCACACCCCACCGCACCCACATGCCCTCACCCCGCCCTACCGCCGCCCCTCCGACCAAACGCCTCCGAAGTCAGGCGTCCCCACAGAGCAGGCGTCCCCTGGTCAGGCAACAGGATGGGAGCCCCGGCCGGGCAAGGGGATCGGTGGCCGGCCGGGGCCGGTTCGGGGGTCAGGCGGCCTCCTCGGTGGCGCTCCCGGCGGCGGTCTCGGGAGCGCCCAGGGCCCACTGGTCGGCCACCGCCTGGGCTTCGCGGCGGTCCTCGTCGGTGGGTGTGCCGCCGCGCTGGACGGGGCGGAAGGCGGCGGTGCCGCGGGTGAGGTCGTGGCCGAGGGTGGCGGCCTCGACCTCGGCGGCGAAGCGCCACTGGCCGTCCTTCTCGTACTGGCGGATGCGCAGCCGGCCGGTGGCGACGACGGGCTGGCCCCGCTTGAGCTCGGAGGCGTTGACGTTGTCGGCCAGGGCGCGCCAGCAGTTGACGGTCAGGAACATCGTCTCGGTGTCGTGCCACTGGCCCGTCCGGCGGTCGTAGCGGCGCGGGGTGAAGCCGACCCGCAACGACAGGAACGGGGTGCCGTTGCCGGTGACGGTGTAGTAGGGCTCGGCGGCGACCCAGCCGGTCACCGTGAGGTGCGCTTCGTTCATGGCTCAACGGTGGCGCCGGCCGGACCGCGCCGGGAAGGGGGTCGCCCGTATGTGGATAACCGAGCGTGGACAACCCAGCGCGGACGACTCAGCGGGTCAGGAGGGCTCGTACTTCCTCACGGAACGCGGCGTAGCGGGAGAGTTCCTCGGCGACGGGGGCCAGGACCTTCTCGTCGGCGACGGTCTCGATGCGCTCGCGCATGTGGGACTCCATGCGCTCGCCGTGCTTGGCGGAGGAGAGGGCGACCAGGTTGCGGCAGGCGGAGGCCGTGAGGGCGCCCATGCCCAGCGTGCAGACGACCAGGATGGCGACGTACGGGATCAGGCCCGCCTCGCTCAGGAGCACGTTCCCGCCGTCGGCGCCGACGGCGGCGGACGCGCTGAGCACGGTGATCCACAGGATGCCGAGGCCGCTGACCAGGACGAGGAAGTACTGCCAGGTCTTGACCAGCCACCACCAGCCCGGGACCTGGTTGAACGCGGGCAGGGCCTCCATCAGGGAGACGCCGAGGGCCTCGGGGATCTCGGCGGCGTGGGTACGGGCGGCGGCGCGGACGGAGCGCGCCCACGGGGCGGGCAGGTCGGCGGCGACGCCGTCGGTGACGCCCTGGAGGGCGTTGTCGACGTCGCCCTGCTGGGCGCCGACGGGGCCGGTGAACGCGTTGCGGAGTTCCTCGCGGAGTTCGGTGAGGCGCATCCGGCGGAGGGGGTCGCTGCGCAGGCGGGTGACCATGGCGGTGACCGGCCAGCCGACGAAGTCGGCGGCGCGCAGTTCGTAGGCGCTCTCCATGGCCTCGGCGACGGCGGGGGCGCCGGCGGCGTCGGTGAGGGCCTGGACGAGTTCGGTCCGGCGCTCGGCCCCGATCCCGGCGGGCGGGTCCGCCTCGCCGCGGAAGTCGGCGAACCGTTCGGCGATCTTGTCGATGTCGGTGTCGAGGCGGGAGTCGCGGGCGCGGCGGGCGGCGACGGTGTCGACCAGGACCTCGCGGAGCCCCTCGACGCCCTCGTCGCTGACGGCGGAGGTGGTGACGATGCGGGGGTCGGCCAGGCCCTCGGCCTCCAGGAGGCGGCGCAGGTCGGTGACGCAGTCGTCGATCTCGGCGGGCTGGAGCCGGTCGACCTGGTTGAGGACGATCAGCGTGACGTTCGCGTGCCGGGCGAACGGGACGATGTAGTTGCGGTGCAGGGCCGCGTCGGCGTACTTCTGCGGGTCGACGACCCAGACGAGCAGGTCGGCGATGCCGACGAAGCGGTCGACCTCGGCGCGGTGCACGGCCTGGATGGAGTCGTGGTCGGGCAGGTCGATCAGGACGAGGCCGTGCAGGGACGCGTCGGCGCGTTCCAGGTCGAGGGCGCTGGCGCGGGCGTACCGGTGCCGCTTGTCGACCTCCAGCCAGTCCAGCAGCGGGCCGGCGCCGTCGAGGCCCCAGACGCAGGCGTGCGCCTTGGACGTCATGGGGCGGCGCATGCCGGTGGGCGAGAGTTCGAGCCCGCAGACGGCGTTGAACAGGGACGACTTGCCGCTGCCGGTGCCGCCGGCGAGGGTGACGACGGTGTGGTCGCCGGACAGGCGGAGCCGCTGGCCGGCGCGGTCGAGGAGGGTCCCGGCCTCGTCGAGGAGGCCGGGGTCGAGCCGGCCGGTGCCCGACCGGACGACGCGTTCGAGGCCGTCGAGGCGGCCGGCCACACCGGGGCCCTCGACGCTTCTGGGGATGGCCGACGTGGTCATCGGGCGACCTCGAGGTTGTAGGTGGCCTGGTAGAGCTGGACGGGTACGGTCTCGTCGGGGATCCCGGCGGCGTCGATGGCCTGCCCGTACCGGATCGACTCCTCGTCGAACAGCATCCCGATGCGGGAGCGGAGGTCGGCGCGGGCCTTGGCGCCCATGCCGCGCAGCGACTCGGCGCCGAACAGCGCCTTGAGGAGGCGCTGCGGCACGGCGCTGGTACCGCCCTCGACGTTGACGTCGGACGTGCCGTACCCGAGCAGCCCGACCATGAGGACCAGGGAGACGGCCTCGGAGTCGAACGACACGAGCTTGGCGACCGAGCGCTTGGTGACGCCCTCGGTGCGGATCAGCTCCTGCACGTGGTCCTGCCAGGAGCTGACGGCGCGGGTGACGCGGCGGGACAGCTCCGGGGAGGCGTGGCCGAGGCCGGCGCCGGGCCCGGCGAGGACCTGCCGGCCGGCCGGGTGCTCGCGCCAGCGGGCGACGGCCTGCTCGGCGCCGTGCTCGGCGGACGAGACGATCAGCGATTCGAGGCCGGCGCGCAGGGCGGCCTTCAGCGCGAGGACGCGGGCCGGGCTGCGGTGCCGGCGGTTGGAGCGGCGCCCGGGCCGGCCGCGCTGGACGCGTAGAGAGCGCAGCAGGTCGCCGGTGCCGGCGAAGTCCTGCCAGCGGGCGAGGACCTCGCCGCGCAGGAGGGAGCCGTTGCGGGTGGCCTCGTCGAGTTCGGCGAGGGCGGTGCCGTACGCCGACTCGACCTCCTGGGCCAGCTCGGCGCGCTTCTCGACCTGGAGCTCGACCTGCTTGGCCAGCTCCGGTACGCGGGTGCGGAAGCTGTCGAGCACGCCGGCGAGGGTGTCGCCGATGACGATGGTGCGGTCGTCGGCGTTCTCGGCCAGGCCGACCAGCCAGTCGCGGACCTCCTCGACGGCGTCCTCGGGCAGCCGGCTGTCCTCGACCTTGGTCTCGGGGACGGTGAAGCGGCGGGCGTCGCCGACGCCGTGCTCGCCGAGCATCTCGGCGAAGTGCTCGACGACCTCGGCCGGCCCGTCGCGGCCGGCGACCTGCGGTACGCGCGACAGGACGACGCCGATGGTGGCGCCGTTCTCGCGGGCGCGGCGGAGCATGTCCCAGACCTGGGCGTCGGCGTAGCGGGCGGCGGTGGTGACGCACAGCCAGAGGTCGGCGGCGGCCATCAGCTTGGTCGCGAACTCGTAGTGGTCCTCGAAGACCGAGTCGAAGTCGGGGCTGTCGAGGAGGGCGAGGCCGGGCGGCAGCGCGTCGCTGCCGATGATGACCAGCTGGTCACCGGCGATGGCGTCGGGGGCGGGCCCGCGGACGCGGCCCATGCCGGGCAGCATCGGCCCGTTCAGGAACCAGTCGGTGTGGTCGGGGTGGCACACCAGGATGGGGCTGCTGGTGGTGGGCCGGAGCACGCCGGTGGCGCTCACGCGGGCGCCGACCAGGGTGTTGACCAGGGTGGACTTGCCCGCGCCGGTGGAGCCGCCGAGCACCACCAGCATCGGGGTGCCGGCCGCCTGGATGCGCGGCAGCACGTAGTCGTCCAGCTGGTTCCTGATCTCCAGCCGGGCCTCGCGGGCCTCCTCGACGCCGGGCACGTCCAGCAGGAACTCGAACGCGTCGAGCTGCTCGCGCAGGGCGTGCAGGGCACGGATCAGCTCGCCCTGGCGCACCTGGATCCCGCCGCCGTCATCGGAGGACGAGCCGGCCGACGACGAAGAAGACGGCGACGAAGAGGCGGCCGGGCCGCGGCCCCTGCGCCGGCCCGGAGCGTCGCCGCCCCGCGCCTCCGTGTCCTGGGCGGCCTGGTTCTGGGCGGCCTTGTCGGCGCGACCCGCCGCCTCCTGGTCGTCCACCGCGCTCTGCTCTGCCGGGGGTGTCACGGATCCCGTCCCATGTCCGCTCGAATCGTGTCGATCTCTCGTGCCACGTTCACCACGTCGCCCACGACGACGATCGCCGGCGGCCGGACCCCGGCGGCGTCCATCTCCGCGGCCACCGTCCCCAGGGTGGCCGACAGCGTCCGCTGGCCCGGGAGGGTGCCGTCCTGGACCACGGCGACCGGCGTGTCCGGGGACCGACCATAGCGCATGAGGGCATCGGCGATGAGGGTGATCCGCTCCACCGCCATCAGCAGCACGAGGGTGCCCTGGGCGCGGCCCAGCGCGGGCCAGTCGACGGTGGAGGCCGGGTCGCCGGGGGCGACGTGGGCCGAGACCACGTGGAACTCCTGCGTGACGCCGCGGTGGGTGACCGGGATCCCGGCGGCGGACGGCGCCGCGACCGCGCTGGTGATCCCCGGCACGACCGTGACCGGGATGCCATGCTTCGCGCAGTGCAGGACCTCTTCGGCGCCGCGCCCGAACACGAACGGGTCGCCGCCCTTGAGCCGGACCACGAACCTCCCCTGCCGCACGTGCTCGACCAGGTAGTCGTTGATGCGGTCCTGCGTGACCGTGCGCCCGTACGGGATCTTGGCGGCGTCGACGACCTCGACGTCCGCGGGCAGCTCGTCGAGCAGCTCGCGCGGCGCGAGCCGGTCGGTGACGACCACGTCGGCCTGGGCGAGCAGCTGCCGGCCGCGCACGGTGATCAGCCCGGGGTCGCCGGGGCCGCCGCCGACCAGCGCGACCCCGACGGGCTTGTGCCGCGAGTGCCGCGCTTCGAGGGTGGCGTCGCGCAGGCCGTCCACGACGGCGTCGCGGATCCCGGCGGCACGGCGCGGGTCGCCGCCCGCGAGCACGCCGACGGTGGTCTCCCCCACGGTCCCGGCGGCGGGCGTCCAGGCGGCGGACGCGTCGGCGTCGTCGGCGCGCACGCACCAGACGCGGGCGGCCTCGGCCTCGGCGGCGACGGCCGCGTTGACCTTGGCGTCGTCGGTGACGGCCTGCACCAGCCAGGCGCCGCGGCAGTCGCCCTTCTCGTACGCGCGGCGCAGCCAGGTCAGCCGGCCGCCGGCGCCCCGGTCGCGGGCCGGCCGGGGGCCCGCCTCGGCCGCGGCGATCTCCCCGCCGGCGGCGGCCCCGGCGGTGCCGGCGTCCGTGCTGACCAGGTCCTCCAGGGACGGTGTGATCTCGGGCGCGACCAGCACGACGTCGGCCCCGGCCGCGAGCAGCGCCGGAACCCGGCGCTGGGCGACCCGGCCGCCGCCGACGACCAGCACGCGTCGTCCGCCGAGTCGCAGACCTAGGAGGTACGGGGGCACGTCGGTGTTCTCTCGTTCGGGGCTGTGCGGTCGTCCGCCGGGGCCGTATTCGGACACGTCTGTGGGGACCAAAGGTACTCGGGTTGGCGGGTGCATGGAGAGGGCTCCCGCGCAGTCGATAGCCGAGCGTGACTCATACCGTGATCATGTCGTGACTCCGTCGGCGCCCTTCTCGCTCACCCCGGCCGAGTCGAAGGTGGCGACCTCGTGCAGGACCCGTACCGCGCCCTGGACCAGCGGCAACGCCAGCAGGGCGCCGGTGCCCTCGCCGAGCCGCAGCTCCAGGTCGACCAGCGGGCGCAGGCCCAGGTACTCCACGGTAGCGGAGTGTCCGGGCTCGGCCGAACGGTGCCCCGCCACGCAGGCGCCGAGGGCGTCGGGGGCGATCGCGGCGGCCGCCAGCGCGGCCGCCCCGGCGATCACGCCGTCCAGGACGACGGGCACCCGCAGCGCCGCCGCCGCGAGGACGAATCCGGCGAGCGCGGCATGCTCCAGTCCCCCGACGGCGGCGAGGACATCGAACGGATCGAGCCCGCCGCCGGCCCGGCCGGCGGGCGGGAGGCCGTGGCGGGTGAGGGCGGTGCGGACGACCTCGACCTTGCGGGCGTGGGTGGCGTCGTCGATGCCGGTGCCGCGGCCGGTGACGCGCTCGGGCGGCAGTCCGGTGAACGCGGCGATCAGGGCGGCGGAGGCGGTGGTGTTGGCGATGCCCATGTCGCCGGTGAGCAGGCAGCGGGCGCCGCCGCCGACCAGGTCGCGGGCCGTCTCGATGCCGGCGGCCATGGCGTCCCTGACCTGCTCCCCCGTCATCGCGGGGCCCTGGGTGAGGTCGGCCGTACCGTACGCGATCTTGCGGCGGCGCAGGCCTGGGGCCTCGTCCAGGTCGGCGGCCACGCCCACGTCCACGACGGTGACGGTGGCGCCGACCTGGCCGGCGAACGCGTTGACGACCGCGCCGCCGGCGAGGAAGTTGGCCACCATCTGGGCGGTGACCTCCTGCGGCCACGGGGAGACGCCCTGGGCGTGCACGCCGTGGTCGGCGGCGAAGACCGCGACGGCGGCAGGCTCGGGCAGCGGCGGCGGGCACTGGCCGGTGAGCCCGGCGAGCCGCACCGGCACGTCCTCCAGGACGCCGAGGGAGCCCGGCGGCTTGGTGAGGCGGGCCTGGTGGGCGCGGGCGTCGCGCATGGCGGCCTCGTCCGGGGGCCGGACGGCGGCGACGGTCTCGTCGATCAGGTTCACGGGTGCTCCTCAGTCTCCTCAGATTCCCAGGTCGCCGAGGACCTTGAGCAGGTCGTCGTTCGCCGCCCGGTCGCGGACGGCGACGCGCAGCCAGTCGGTGCCGAGTCCGGGGAAGGTGTCGCCGCGCCGGACGGCGTAGCCGCGCTGGCGCAGCAGGGCGCGGATGCCGAGGGCGTCCGGGACGCGCAGGCACAGGAACGACGCGCGCGCCCCCGGGACGACGTAGAGCCCGCGCGCGGTGAGCTCGGCGGCGAGCCGGTCGCGTTCGGCGGACATCGCGGCGGCCCAGGCGCCGGCCTCCGCCACGGCGGCGGGCGCGGAGCACTCCTCGATCGCCACGAGCGCGGGGGTGGACACCGCCCACAGCGGCTGCGCCTCGGCCAGCGCGGCGATCAGCCGCGGCTCGGCCAGCACGTACCCGGCCCGCAGCCCGGCCAGGCCCCAGGTCTTGGTGAGGCTGCGGACGACGACCACGCCGTTCGGGAGCCGCCCGGCCAGGCTCTCGGGCTCGCCGGGCACGCAGTCCATGAACGCCTCGTCCACCACGACCGTGCGGCCGGGACGGGCCAGCGCGGCGACGGCGGACGCGGGGTGCAGGACGGACGTCGGGTTGGTCGGGTTGCCGATCACGACGAGGTCGGCGTCGGCGGGGACGGCGGCCGGGTCGAGCGTGAAGTCCCCGCCGAGGACGGCCCGGCCGACCTCGTGCCCGGCGGCGCGCAGGGCGGCCTCGGGCTCGGTGAACTGCGGGTGCACGACGACGGCGCGCTCCGGCCGCAGCACCCGGGCCAGCAGCACGAACGCCTCGGCGGCGCCCGCGGTGAGCAGGACCTCGGCGGCGGCCCGGCCGTGCCGGCGGGCGACCGCGCGGCGGGCCGGCCCGGGGTCGGGGTAGGCGGCCAGGTCGGCGAGCGAGTCGCGGATCCGGGCGGCGAGCCACTCCGGCGGGGTGCCGGTGCGGACGTTCACCGCGAAGTCGGCGAGCCCGCCGCCGACCTCGGCGTCGCCGTGGTGGCGCAGGTCGATGCCGTCGCCGGCGAAGTCAGTGGACATGCGCGTGCCCGTGGCCGTGGCCGTGCCCGCCGTGGCCGTGGCCGTGGCCGGTGGGGTCGTCGGGGTGGTCGTGCGGCGTCTGCGGGGCGCCCACGCGGTGCTCGAAGCCCGGCATGGCGATCCGGTAGACGCAGGTGTCGCAGTTCATCCGGATGTCGCCGGCGAGGGCCTCTTCGTACCGTTCGACGACCACGTCGGCGAGGCCGTCGCAGTCGCCGATCACCTCGGCGGAGCGGACGTCCAGGCCCGGGTGGGCGGCCGCGTACGCCCGCGCCTCCTCGGCCACCCGGTCGGGCAGGACGCCGCGGAACAGGAAGTACGGGAGCACGACGATCCGCCGGGCGCCGAGCCTGCGGAGCCGTTCCAGGCCCTCGGGGACGCTGGGACGCGCCAGCGACACGAACGCCGGCTCCACGCCCGTCAGCCCGCCGTCCCCTCCGGCGCCGCGGCCTTCCCAGAAGAGGCGGGCGACCTTGTGGACCTCGGCGTTGGCGTCGGGGTCGGTCGAGCCGCGCCCCACGAGCAGGACGGCCGTGTCGCCGTCCAGGGGGTCCGGGGCCTCCCGGCCGAGCGCGGCCCGCATGCGCTCCTCCAGGAGGGCGAGCAGGGTGGGGTGCGGGCCGAGCGGGCGGCCGTAGGTGTACGACAGGCCGGGATGGCGGACGAGCTCGCGCGCCATCGCGCCCGGGATGTCGCCCTTGCCGTGCCCGGCGGCGACCAGCACCAGCGGGACGGCCGCCAGGTGGCGGTGGCCCTCCCCGTACAGCCCGGAGACGACCTCGGTGAGGGGCGGCGGGGACAGCTCGATGAAGCCGCCCGCCACGGTCACCGCCATACGGCCGCGCAGCCGCTCGATGAACCGGCCGAAATCGGCGACGCCGTCCGCGTCGCGCGTTCCGTGCCCGGCCACCAGCAGCGCCGGTCTCGCCCGGCCGTTCATGCCCTGTCCCCCTCGTAGTAGAGCAACGCGTTGGCCGCCGCGGCGGCGACGGCGGAGCCGCCCTTCTCGGAGACGTTGCTGAGTTGCGGGAGGCCGCTGGCGCGCAGCGCCTCCTTGGATTCGGCGGCGCCGACGAAGCCCACCGGCATCCCGATGACCAGCGCGGGCGTCACCCGGCGGTTGATGATCTCGAACAGCGCGGTGGGGGCGCAGCCGACGACCCAGACGGCGCCCGGGCCGACCTCGGCGTACGAGAGCCGGACCGCCGCCGCGGAGCGGGTGATGCCGGCGGCCCGCGCCATCCGGGCCGCGGCGGGGTCGTTGACGTGGCACACCGGCTCGCGGGCGGTGATCCCGGCGGCGACCATGCCGACGTCGGCGACGATCGGCGCCCCGGCGCGCAGCGCGTCCAGGCCGCGCGCCAGGTGCTCCTCGCGGGTCTGGATGTCGACGGCGTACTCCAGGTCGGCGCTGGCGTGGATCACCCGCTCGGTGACGGCCCGCCACAGCGGCGGCATCGGGCTCAGGTCGACGCGCGAGCGCAGGATCTCGTACGAGCGCACCTCGATGGGGTGCGGGCGGCGGACCGTCATCGGCTCGCCCCCGCCGGCTCGTCCGGCTCGCTCGGCGCGCTCTTCTCGAAGCTCCATCGGTACCCCCTGGGAGTAACAAATCGCCCGGCCACGGTCCGGCTGCGGCTCGATCCGACCAGCACCACGGTGTACATGTCCACCTCGCCCGGGTCCACCTCGGCGAGCGTGGTGACCGTGGCGGTCTCGTCCGGGCGGGACGCGTTGCGGACGAACCCGACCGGCGTGCCGGCCGGGCGGTGCTCCGCCAGGATCCGCAGCGCCGCGCCGAGCTGCCAGTCCCGGGCCCGGCTGCGCGGGTTGTAGAAGCAGACGGTGAAGTCCCCCTCGGCGGCGGCGCGCACCCGCCGCTCGATGACCTCCCAGGGGGTGTGCAGGTCGGAAAGCGAGATGTAGGCGTGGTCGTGCCCGAGCGGCGCGCCCAGCAGGCCGGACGCGGCCACCGCGGCCGTGATGCCCGGGACGCCGTCCACGTCGATCGCGCCGATCTCCCCGGTCGCGAACTCCAGCGCCGGGCTCGCCATCGCGTACACGCCCGCGTCGCCCGAGCCGATCAGCGCCACCGCGCGCCCGGCGGCGGCCTCCTCGACGGCGGTACGGGCCCGCTCCTCCTCCTGGCCGAGGCCGCTGGACAGGATCCGCGTGCCCGGGCGGAGCAGGTCGCGGACCTGGTCGACGTACTGGTCGAGCCCCACGACCACCGACGCGCGCCGCAGCGCCTCCTCGGCGCGCGGCGTCAGCAGGTCGCGCGCGCCCGGCCCCAGCCCCACGATGCTCAGCCGTCCCCTGGGCCGCAGCCGGGCGACCGCCGCCGTGGCGTTCGCCGACCTGTGCTTCTCGGCGATCAGCTCGGCGCTCCGGCCGAACGAGCGCGCCGCGTGCAGCGCCGCCGCCTCGGCCACGCTGGGCGTGCCGACCTCGGCGCGGACCACCTCGGACGGGTTGGGCACCTCGACCCCGGCCAGCACCTCGGCGGGGAACGTGACGACCTCCCAGCCGCGCTCCTCCGCGGCCCTGAGGATGCCCTCCTCGTCCGCCTTGAGGTCGACGGTCGCCAGGGCCCGGACGGACTCGGGCGCGACCGCCGCGCCGCCGAGGACCAGGTCGATCAGGTCGCCGACCTCCTCGGCCGACACCCCGCGCGCCGACCCGACGCCGACCACCAGGGACGGCGGCCGGTACACCAGCCGGTTGCCGAACCAGCTCTCGTGGCACATGCACACGATCTCGGCGCCGTCGGTGACGAAGATCCCCGTAGCGGCCTCCCCGGTGTCCGTACGGACGTTCGGCGGCAACGCCGGCAGCGGCCAGTCGTCGGCGCCCTCCAGCGCGACCGGCTCCCCGGACAGGACGGCCGCGCCGACATGCGCCAGCAGCTCGGGGTTGTGGACGGTGAAGCCGATGTCGGCGCCGTACGAGTCGAGCGGCGCCACGTTCGTCCGGTCGCTGGCGGTGGTGACGACCGGCTCGGTGCCGAGCACGCCGGTGAGCCGCCGGGCCAGCAGGTTCGCGCCGTGGTGGCCGCCCAGGACGGCGACCGCGAACCGCATGCCCTCGTCCACGCACACCACGGCCGGATCGCTGGTCTTGTGCGCCAGCAGCGGCGCCAGCACCCGTACGGTGGCGCCCACGGCCAGGAAGCTGACGATCGCGTCGCACGTCTCCCACGCCGCGCGGAGCGCCTCGCCCGCCTTCAGATCGGTGAACTCGCGCACCTCCCCCGGCCACGCGGCGGCCAGCGCGGCGGCGGCACCGCGCCCGCCCGCGGTGGCCGCGACGACCCCGATCACAACACGCTCCCCTCGCCGGACGGCACCTGCCTGATCGTCACGACGGTCTTGCCGGACGGACCGGTCCGGCCGCCGCCGGGGGTCGCGGCGTTCCGCTCTCCCCAGACAACGAAGACCGGCTCGGATTCGTTCGCGCCGAACGGGGCCGCGTCCAGCCGGACGACCCCCGTGGCCAGCGACTCCTTCTTCAGCGCGGCCTCGGCGGGCCGCACCTCGGCGGGCTCGCGGACCACCGCCACGACGCCGCGCAGCGCCCGCGCCGCGCACGCCCGCGCCACCGCCGGCCCGCCGCCGCCGACGAAGACCGCGTCGGGCTCGGGCAGGTGGTCGAGGACGGCCGGGGCCGTGCCGCGCGAGACCGCGACCTTGACGCGGTGCGCGCGGACGTTGCCGCGGATGCGCTCGCAGGACGCCAGGTCCCGCTCGACGGCCACGGCGGCGGCGCCGAAGCGGGCGCACTCGATCGCGACCTCGCCGGCGCCCGCGCCCACGTCCCAGACCATGTCGCCGACGGACGGCCCCAGCCGGGCCAGCACCAGCGCCCGGACCGCGGCGGACGTCCCGAGCGGGCCCGGCCCGAACGCGGCGTCCGGCAGCGCCCAGCCGGGCGGCCCCGGCCGCGCCCCGGCGACCCAGCCGCGCTCGCCGGTCTGGCGGCGCGGATCGAGGACGAGCACGACGTTCGGGTCGCGCCAGGGCCGGGTGCTCGCCTCGGCGGGACGCACGTGCACGACCCGCTCGTCCGGGCCGCCGAGGTTCTCGCAGACCACGAACGTGCGCGGCGTCTGCGGGAACAGCTCGCGCGCCAGCACCGCCGGCCCCGAGTCCGGCGCGGTCAGCACCGCGACCTTGGGGTGCGCGCGGCAGGCGTTGACGGCCCGGCGCAGCTCGCGGCCGTGCGCCGACACCACCAGGGCGTCGTCCCAGGGCAGCCCGGCCCGCGCGAACGCCTGCGCCACCGACGACAGCGCGGGCAGCACCCGCGGCCGGTGGCCGCGCTCGCGCAGCGCCCGGACGATCCCGAAGAAACCCGGATCGCCGCTGGCGACGACCACGACGTTCCGGTCCTTCTCCAGGTCGGCGTCGATCGCGTCCAGGGCCGTCCGCAGCTCGCCCATGACGACGGTACGGGCCGACGCGGGGATCGGGACGGCCGCCAGGTGCCGGGCGCCGCCGACCACCAGCGCGGCGCGTCCCAGCAGCTCGCGGGCCTCGGCCGGGAGCGGCGACCCGTCGTGGCCGAGCACGGTCAGCAGGTGGGCGTTCATCGGCGCAGCCGCCCGTACATGCCGACCATGCGCCCGGCGGCGGGCGCCAGCAGCACGACCTGGACGGCGACCGCACCGCCCGCGATGTCCTCCAGGACGCCGGCGACCCGGCGGCACAGCTCGCGGCCGCACCGGCCCACCAGGTCGCGCGGGTACGGCGAGTCGGGCCGCACCTCGTGCAGCGCCGCGGCGGCGTGCCATGTCTCGTACGCGGCCCGGACCGTCGCCCCCTCGGTCACCTGGGCGGCCAGACGGTCCGTGCCGCCCATCTCCGTGGTGATCTCGGCGAGCGGCAGGTCCAGCTCCGCGCGGTCCAGGGAGTTCGGCTCCGCGATCAGGATCAGCTGCCCGATCCCGTCGGCGGCCGCCCGGCGCGCCGCCTCCCCGATGTCGACGGCCTGGACGAACCGGTCCTCGGCCAGCTTGGGCAGCATCCTCGCCGCGGCGCGCCGCAGGGGTTCGCCGCTGTACAGCACGCGCATGTCTTCGCTCATGGGCGTCGAGCCTCCCGAAGGCGGCGGCGCGCGGCGGGCTCGGCACGCCGGTGGCCGTGGAAGTGGCCCGGGTGGTAGAGGTGCGAGCGGGTGCCGCCCGCCGCCAGCGCCGGTCCGACGAGCACGAGCGTGTGCTTCCACAGCTTGTGCGCCTTGACCGTGTCCGACAGCTCGCCGAGCGTGCACCGCACGACCAGCTCGTCCGGCCAGGTCGCCTGGTAGGCCACCACGCAGGGGGTGTCGGCCGGGTAGCCCCCTTCCAGCAGTTCCTCCTGGAGCTGCCCGGACCGGGCCGCCGACAGGAACAGCGCCATCGTCGTCCCGTGCCGCGCGAACTCCCGCACCTCCTCGCCCGGCGGCATCGGCGTCTTGCCGCCGCCCAGCCGGGTGAGGACGACCGACTGCGCCACCTCCGGGATCGTCAGCTCGCGCTCGACCACGGCCGCGACCGCGCTGAAGCTGGAGACGCCCGGGATCACCTCGGTGTCCAGGCCCATCTCCTTGCACCGGTCGAGCTGCTCCTGCAGCGCTCCCCACAGGGCGGGGTCGCCGGAGTGGATGCGGGCGACCGTCAGGCCCTCGGCGAGCGCGCGCTCGTAGTACGGGAGGACGCCCTCCATCGGCAGCCGCGCCGAGTCGACGATCTCCGCGCCCTCCCGCGCGTGCTCCAGCACGTCCGGATGGACCAGGCTCGCCGCCCAGATCACCACGTCGGCCGCGGCGATCGCGCGGGCCGCCCGGAACGTCAGCAGGTCGGCCGCGCCCGGCCCGGCGCCCACGAAGAGGACCCTGCCCTTCTCCGTGCTCATCGGCGTCTCCGTGCCCATCAGAGCCTTCCTCCCCGCACCGTACGGCGGTGCCCCGGCACGATCAGCGTGGACAGGTACGGGACGGGCCCGCTCAGCTCGCGGGCCGGCCGGATCTCCTCGCCCGGCAGGCCGAGCCGCGTCCCGTACCGGGCGCCGTCGAGCCGGCCGGCCTCCTTGAGCGCCTCGATCACCTCGGCGGCGACCGCGCCGAACTTGTACGCCACGACGGTGTCGCCGGTCGCCAGCGCCGCCCGGAACGCGGCGACCGGGTCGGCGCCGCCGGCCAGCGGCACCAGCCCGATCGACTCCGAGCCCTCGGCGAGCACCGTTCCGGAACGGGCGGCCAGGTCCTGCATCGCGGTGATGCCGGGCACGGTGGCGATCTCGGTCTCCGGGCGCAGCTCCCGTACGGTCTGCGCCAGGTAGGTGAAGGTCGAGTAGACGTTCGGGTCGCCGATGGTGGCGAACGCGACGGTCGCGGCGCCCTCGTCGAACGCGCGGACGACCCGCGCGGCGGCGGCGTCCCAGGCGGCGGCGCGGCGGGGCGTGACGCCGCCGCGGTCGTTGAGCGCGAACACGACGCGCTCGGCCCCGTCGGTGTACGCGCGGACGACCGACTCGGCGCGGCCCTCCTCGTCCAGCGCCATGACCGGCACGAGGACGACGTCGGCCTCCCGGAGGATCCGCACGCCCTGGACGGTCACCAGCTCCGGATCGCCCGGCCCGACGCCGATCCCGACCAGCCGCGGCGGCCCGTTCCGCCCGCCTCGCTCGGTGGTCATTCGGCCGCCTCCTCGATCATCCGTTCCGCGAACGCGGGCTCCCCCGCCCAGTGAAGGTGGAGGTACGAGGCGACGCAACGGCCCCGCACGAAACCCTCCGGCCCGGCCGTCGACCACTGCCACGCCGCCGTACCGCCGTGCGCCGGGTCGGTCACCGTCCGGTGGAACTCGTGGCCGCGGACGCGCTCGCCCGTACGGGCGACGACGGAGTCGGAGACGGCGACCGCCGACCGGTAGCCCAGCGTCAGGCGCGGCGCCATCGTCGCGGTCACGTCGTCCAGGACGCCGCACATCGGCTCGCCGTCCAGCTCGCGGGCCAGGTACAGCAGGCCGGCGCACTCGGCGTACACGGGGCCGCCCGCGGCGGCGAACGCGGCGACGTCGCGGCGCAGCGGCGCGTTCGCCGACAGGTCCGGCGCGTACACCTCGGGGAAGCCGCCGCCGATGACGACGCCGCGCGTCCCGTCCGGCAGGCGCTCGTCGCGCAGCGGGTCGAACCGGACGACCTCGGCGCCGGCGGCGGCCAGCAGCTCCTCGTTCTCGGCGTACCCGAACGTGAACGCCGGCCCGCCCGCGACCGCGATCCGCGGCGCCGGCCCGTTCCGGGCGGCGACCCGCGCGCGCGGGTCCCAGGGCTCTTCGCGCAGGCCGGGTGCGGTCCGGGCCACCGCCATCACGGCGTCCAGGTCGCAGGACTCCGCGACCAGCGCGCCGATGCGCTCGACGGTCGCGACGGCCTCGGCGCCGCGCTCGGCGGCCGGGACGAGCCCGAGGTGCCGGGACGGCTTCGCGACGTCGTCGCGGCGGCGCAGCGCGCCCAGGACCGGCACGCCCAGCTCCTCGATCGCCTCCCGGCACATGCGCTCGTGGCCGTCCGACCCGATCCGGTTGAGGATCACGCCGCCGAGGCGGATGTCCTCGTACGTCCGGAATCCGTGCACGGTGGCCGCCACCGAGCGCCCGGCCGCCGCCGCGTCGACGACCAGCACCACCGGCGCGGCCAGCAGGCCCGCGACATGCGCCGTCGACGCGAACCCGCCCTGCTCGGTGCCGTTCCCGGGGGCGGACCCCCGGACCCCCAGGGCTCCGCCCCAGGAGCGGGGGGAGGCACCGTCGTACAGGCCCATGACCCCCTCGACGATCGCGAGGTCCGCGCCCGCCGCGCCGTGCAGCAGCAGCGGGACGATCAGCTCCTCCGACGTCAGCCACGGGTCGAGGTTGCGGCCGGGACGGCCGGTCGCCAGCGCGTGGTAGCCGGGATCGATGTAGTCGGGCCCCACCTTGTGCGGCGACACGATCGCGCCGCGCGCCGCGAACGCCGCCATCAGGCCCGTGGCCACGGTCGTCTTGCCGCTGCCCGAGGCGGGCGCCGCGATGACCAGGCGGGGCGGTCCGGTCACCATCGGCTCACCATTCGATGCCCTTCTGGCCCTTCTGGCCCCGGTCCATCGGATGCTTGACCTTGCCCATCTCGGTGACCAGGTCGGCGAACTCCAGCAGCCGAGGGTCGGCGTCCCGGCCGGTGATCACGACATGCTGCGCGCCGGGCCGGTCGCGCAGCGCCGCGATGACGTCCTCGACGTCGATCCAGCCCCACTTCATCGGGTACGTGAACTCGTCCAGGACGTAGAAGCGGTACGTCTCGGCGGCCAGGTCCCGCTTGATCTGCTCCCAGCCCTCCCGGGCGTCGGCCTCGTGGTCGGCCTCGCTGCCCGGGCGCTGGATCCACGACCAGCCCTCGCCCATCTTGTTCCACGTCACCGCGCCGCCCTCGGCGCTCTCGCCGAGCACGCGCAGCGCGTGCTCCTCGCCGATCCGCCACTTGGCCGACTTCACGAACTGGAACACCCCGACCGGCCAGCCCTGGTTCCACGCGCGCAGCGCCAGCCCGAAGGCGGCGGTCGACTTCCCCTTGCCCGGGCCCGTGTGGACGATCACCAGCGGCCGGTTCCGGCGCTGCCTGGTCGTCAGCCCGTCCTCGGGAACGTACTCCGGCTTCCCCTGCGGCATCCCTACGCCACCTTCCTCGAAGACCGGACGACTCCGGCCAGGCCGTCGGCGCCGAGCTCCTCCAGCCGCACGGTCTCGGCGCCGAGCCGCGCGCCCAGCTCGGCCGCCAGCCCGAGCCGTACCGGGCCGGACTCGCAGTCGACGACCACCGCCGCCACGCCCGCCAGGGCCGCCGCGGCGGCCGCCGGGTCCGGGCCGTGGGTGGCGCGGCCGTCGGTGACCACGACCAGCAGCGGGCGGCGGGCCGGGTCGCGCATCCGCTCCACCCGCAGCGTCTCGGCGGCGCGCAGCAGCCCGGCCGCCAGCGGCGTGCGGCCGCCGGTGGGCAGCCGGTCCAGCCGCCGCGCCCCGGCCTCCACCGACGACGTCGGCGGCAGCGCGACCTCCGCGCCGGTACCGCGGAACGTGATCAGGCCGACCTTGTCGCGGCGCTGGTAGGCGTCCAGCAGCAGGCTGCGCACCGCGCCCTTGACCGCGCGCATCCGGTGCCGCGCCGCCATCGAGCCGCTGGCGTCGACGACGAACAGCACCAGGTTGCCCTCGCGGCCGTCCCGTACCGCCTCGCGCAGGTCGGGCGGCGCGACGATCATCCCGGCGCCGGTACGGCCGCGCGCGTGCTGGTGCGGGGCGGCGGCGCGGAGCGTGGCGGCCAGGTGCAGGCCGCGCGCGCCGGGGCGGGCGCCGGACACGCGGCCGTACGGGCTGCGCGCCTTGGAGCGGCGGCCGGGCGCGCCCGCGCCGGTCCCCGGCACCGTGAACAGCCGGGGCCGGAACGCGGCGTCGGCGGGCGCGGGATCGGTCCCGTCCGGGCGGCCGGACTCGCCGGTCTCGGGGGCGTGCCGCTCGTCGGCGGGTCGCTCGCCGTCGGACTCGGTCACGGGACGGCCGCTGAGCAGGGCGTCCAGCACGCTGAGCGCGCCGCCGGGCCGATCGTCCGGCCGCCCGCCACCGCCGGGACCGCCGCCGCCGTCGCCGTCCGGGCCGTCGTCCTCGGGCGGCCCCTCGCCGCCGCCGTCCTCGCCGTCGCGCGGCGGCTCCGGCCGCGGCTCGGGCCCGGGGCGCGGCTCGGGCTCGGCTTCGGGCCGCTCCGGTTCCGGGGCGGCGTGCTCGTCGAGGATCTCGTCGAGCCGCCGCTCGTCGAGGCCGGGCGCGTCGAACGGGTCGCGGCGGCGCCGGTGCGGCAGCGCCAGCCGGGCCGCCGTCCGGACGTCCTCGGCGGTCACCACGGTCCGCCGGTGCCAGGCCGCCAGCGCGATCGCGGCGCGCGCCGTCACCAGGTCGGCGCGCAACCCGTCCACCTCGAACGCGGCGCACACCGCGGTGATCTGGCGGAGCGCGGCGTCGGTCAGCTCCACCCGCGGCAGCCGGGACTGCGCGGCGGCGATCCGGGCGGCCAGCTCCGCCTCGGCCAGCGCCCACCCGGCCGCGAACCGCACCGGGTCCTCCTCGAAGTCCAGCCGGCGCCGGACGACCTCCGCCCGCTCGGCCGGATCGCGGGTCGCCGCCACCTCGACCGTGAGCCCGAACCGGTCGAGCAGCTGCGGCCGCAGCTCGCCCTCCTCCGGGTTCATCGTGCCGACCAGCAGGAAGCGCGCGGCGTGCCGGACCGACACGCCCTCGCGCTCGACGTACGACTCGCCCATCGCCGCCGCGTCCAGCAGCAGGTCCACCAGGTGGTCGTGCAGCAGGTTGACCTCGTCGACGTACAGGACGCCGCGGTGCGCGGCGGCCAGCAGGCCCGGCTCGTACGCCTTCACGCCCTCGGTGAGCGCGCGCTCGATGTCGAGGGAGCCGGTGAGGCGGTCCTCGGAGGCGCCGACGGGGAGCTCGACCAGCCGCGCCGGGCGCTCCTCGGTCCCGGGCGGCTCGACCGGCGCGCCGGATCCGTCCCCGCCCTCGCCGGCCGTTCCGGCCCCGCCGTCCTCGTCCTCGGCGTCGTACACCGGGTGCGGGCCGTCGGGGCAGCCGGGATCGGGGTCGCGCGGGTCGCAGGCGAACCGGCAGCCCGCCACCACCCGCGTCGACGGCAGCAGATCGGCCAGCGCGCGGACGATCGTCGACTTGGCGGTGCCCTTCTCGCCCCGTACCAGCACGCCGCCCACGCCCGGGGACACCGCGTTGATCAGCAGCGCCAGCTTGAGGTCGTCCATCCCGACGACGGCGGAAAAGGGGTAGCGCGCCGCGGCGGCGCGCGCACGGCTCATCGGCCCATCAGACAGGGCATGCCTCATCGTCCTTCCCTCGGGTGTCCACGCCCGTGGCGGCTGTTCGCGGGCACCGGAGCGCCCGCCACGACGGCCGGAGTCTCCTGGCTCCCGGATCGCCGCTCCCCCTCGGCCTTCCAGCGTCCCTGGCGGGACGCCGTGGCCGCTTTCGAGGGGGAGCTCCCCATGGTCACAGTTGCGGGACAGCCCCGGATTCGCACCGGGTTCCTCCGCTTCCGTCGCCTGCACAGGATGGCATACCGCCCTGACCGGCCCAAGTCGCGCCCAGGTGACAGCGCCGCGGCGGGCCCCGCGCGAGCCCCGGGGCGGGCCCGCCGGTCGCGCCGCCGCATAGGCTGTCCGGGTGGCCCAGTCACCCTCCCGCAGCCCGGATTCCCGCCGCTACCAGCGGCTGTCCCCGGACGAGCGGCGCGACCAGATCCTCGGCGTCGCGCGGCGGATGTTCACCGAGCTGCCGTACGCCGAGGTCTCCACGTCCGCGATCGCGGCGGAGGCCGGGGTGCGGCGCGGGCTCCTGCACTACTACTTCGGCACCAAGCGCGAGCTGTTCCTGGAGGTCGTCCGGGACCTGTCCGGCGCGGCCGCGATGGTGGCCCCGCCGCCGGACGAGAACCGTTCCCTGGAGGAGGCCGTCGACCTGTGCGTCCGGCTCTTCCTGGAGGCCGCCGAGGGGAACGCGACGACCTGGTTCGCGGCGGTGGACGCCGAGGGGTTCGGGCGCGACCCGCAGCTCCTGCACATCGTCAACCGGTTCCGCGACCTGACGGTCGAGCACATGCTCGCCGTGCTGCGGATGGAGCCGACCGGCACGCTGCGGGCCGTGCTGCGCACGTACTCCGGGCTGGCGGAGGCGGCCACCCGCCAGTGGCTCCAGGAGGGCACCCTCGACCGCGGGCAGGTGTACACGCTGCTGTCCCGCTCGCTGCTGGCGCTGCTGACCGACATCGCCCCCGCCGTCGAGGACGCCCGCGCGGCCGGAACCGAAGCGGGAGACGGGGCCGAGGCCGGCGACGCGGCGGCGGCCCCGGCCGGCGCCTGACGGCCGGGGCCGCCGTCAGGGCAGCCGGGCCTCGCCGGGCACCGCGAACCAGACCGCCTTGCCCGGCACCCCGGGCGCGCGGCGCGAGAACGTGCGCAGCATGCCCCAGCGGCCGTCCGACAGCTCGCGGACGATGCTGAGCCCGCGGCCGTAGTCGCCGGACGTCCAGGAGTAGGCGGGCAGCAGCGTGGCCGCGTGCCGGTCGAACACCGCGCACCGCAGCTCGCCGGGCGGCCCCGCGTACAGCCACAGCTCGTGCGGGCCGTGCTCGCGGGCGTGCTGGTGGGCGTTGGTGGCCAGCTCGCTGACCATCAGCCGCGCGTCGCCGGCGGCGGCGCGCGGCACGCCCGCCTCGGCCAGCGCCGCGGCCAGCGTGGACCGGGCGTGGCCGGCGCAGGCGGGGCCCGCCGGCAGCGTCCAGGTCAGGCCACCGGACGGCGGCGCGGCGGGGACCGCGGCGGTCGGGACCTGTGGCGGGACGGTCGGTGCGAGGGGGACGGCGTCGCCGAGGGAGGCCGGCGGGTACGGGGCGTGACCGGCGAGGCCGGCCGTCTCTGGCGAGGTCTTCACGGGATCCTCCCGTGTAGTTCCGTGGTGCGCGGTGGTGAACCGCACGGTCACTGAGTGTTTCCGTTCGGTCACATGAGCACAGCTTCGCGTGAGATTCTCAGTTCCGCAACACGCTTCGCGAGATTGCCGTTACCGGCTTGCTCGTATGCCTTGAACGGCACCGACCGAATAGAGAGACTCTCGGCCCATGACCTATCGCCCCACCGTGCGCGGCCGCCGGCTGGCCCGCGAGCTGCGCAGGCTGCGAGAGACGCAGGGGCTCACCCTGCAAGAGGTGGCGGACCGGCTGGACTGGTCGCGGGCCACCGTTTCCCGGCTGGAGACGGGGCAGACCCGCCCCAAGCCCGGCGACATCGCCGACCTGCTCGACCTGTACGGCGTCCCCAGCCCCGACCGGGACGCCCTCATCAACCTGGCCCGCGAGGCGGGCCAGCGCGGCTGGTGGACGGCCTACGCGGACGTCTTCACCGGCAGCTACGTGGCGCTGGAGGACGAGGCGTCGCGGATCCGGGCCTGGGACACGCAGCTGATCCACGGGCTGCTCCAGACCGAGGCGTACGCGCGGGAGGTCATCACGGCGGGCCGGATGCTGCCCGGCCCCACCGAGATCGAGCGCCGGATCGACGCCCGCAAGGCCCGGCAGAAGCTGCTGGACCGCGAGGAGGCGCCGCGGCTGCACCTGGTCTTCGACGAGTGCGTGCTGCACCGCCCGATCGGCGGGCCGGCGGTCATGCGGGCCCAGCTGGAGGCGCTGCTGGAGTTCGCGGCCCGGCCGCGGATCGAGATCCAGATCCTCCGGTACGACACGGGAGCACATGCCGGACTTGACGGACGTTTCACGATACTTTCGTTCCCGAACCCCGCGGACCCCGATATCGCCTACGTAGAGGGCACCATGGGCGACGTTTATCTCGAAAGCGCCGAGGCAATAGCAACACATGGAGACCGCTTCGACCGCGTCGCGGCGGCCGCCCTTCCCCCAGAGGATTCCGCGCACCTCATCGCCGAGGCAGCAAGGAGCAGCAAGTGAACCACCCCGATGGTGACCTCACCCGGGCCCGCTGGCGCAAGTCGTCCTACAGCGGGAGCGGCAACCAGTGCGTCGAAGTCGCGGCGCTCACCGGCGGCCGGCGCGCGGTCCGCGACTCCAAGGACCCGTCCGGTCCGGCTCTGAGCTTCACGCCGGACCAGTGGCGGGCCCTGCTTGAGGGCATCAGGACCGTCTGAGCGAGGAAGCGATCCGAGGGGCCGCGGCGATCCGCCGCGGCCCCTCACCGTTCCGGCCCTTCCACCGAAAGTAGAACGTGTTCTACTATCGCGCCATGACCTCGGAACTGAAGCTCGGCATCAACACCGGCTACTGGCAGCGCGACCCGGAGGACCAGACCGAGACCGTCCTGGCCGCCGAGCGCCTCGGCTACGACTGCGTGTTCACCGCCGAAGCCTACGGCTCCGACGCGTTCACGCCGCTGACCTGGTACGCCGCCCGCACCTCGAAGATCAAGCTGGGCACCGCCGTGGTGCAGATGTCGGCCCGCACCCCCGCCGCCACCGCGATGCACGCCCTCACCCTCGACGCCCTGTCCGGCGGCCGCGTCATCCTGGGCCTCGGCGCCTCCGGCCCGCAGGTCGTCGAGGGCTGGTACGGGCAGCCGTTCCCGAAGCCGCTCGCCCGTACCCGCGAGTACCTCGACATCGTCCGCAAGGTCTGGCGCCGCGAGGAGCCCGTGACCAGCGACGGCCCGCACTACCCGCTCCCCTACCCGGGCGGCGCGGGCCTCGGCAAGCCGCTGAAGTCGATCGTCCACCCGGTCCGCCCGGTCATCCCGGTCTACCTGGGCGCCGAGGGGCCCAAGAACATCGCGCTGGCCGCCGAGCTCACCCAGGGCTGGCTCCCCCTGTTCGTCGACCCCACGCAGATCGAGCCGCTGTTCGGGGAGTCCCTGGCCGGCCGCCCGGACGACTTCGAGATCGCCGCCACCGTCACCGCGATCGTCACCGACGACGTCGCCTCCGCGCTGGAGTTCGCCAAGATCCCCCTCGCCTTCTACATCGGCGGGATGGGCGCCAAGGACAGGAACTTCCACCTCGACCTGATCGGCCGCCTCGGCTACGCCGAGCAGGCCGCCCGCGTCCAGGAGCTCTTCCTGTCCGGCCGTCGCGCCGAGGCCATCGCCGCCGTCCCCGACGAGCTCGCCGACTCCATCTCGCTGCTCGGCCCGATCGGCCGCATCAAGGAGCGCCTCCAGCTCTGGCGCGACAGCCCGGTGACCACCCTGCTGTTCGCCGGCGTCAAGGACGAGCCCACCCTGCGCGCCCTCCGCGATCTCGTCCGCGGATAGAAAGTCGGCACCTGGACGTTCGAACATACTCACGTAACGGCAAGTTCCTTACCGCGCGTGACCGCCCTAGATTCACCGTGGGTGCCACCCCACGACCGGGGCATAGGGAGGGGCGGCCCGGCTCGGCCGGGCCGCCCCCTCCCTATTGCGCTCATCCGGCCGGGCGGTCAGCGGCGGCAGACGACCTCACCGTGGGTGACCGAGTACCAGCCGTCCTCGGCGGCGGCCCACTCCTTCCAGCCCGCGTAGATGCGCTCCAGTTCCGCCCGGGTGGCGTGGCCCCCTGCGACCGCACGGTCGGCGACCGACGAGCGCAGCATGCGGCCGCCCCACGACTCGCTCCACCACTCGCGCTCCTCGGGCGTGGAGTAGCACCACGCGGACGCGCTCGCGGTGACGTCGGTGAAGCCCGCCGCGCGCGCCCAGGACACCAGGCGGCGGCCGCCGTCGGGCTCGCCGCCGCCGTCGCGGGCCGTCCGGTAGTAGACGGGACGCCACGCGTCCATGCCGGGCGGACTCGGGTACCAGGCCATCGTGCCGAAGTCGGCGTCCCGCGCGGCCACGACACCGCCCGGCTTGCAGACGCGGCGCATCTCGCGCAGCGCCCGCACGGGGTCGGGCACGTGCTGCAGGACCTGGTGCGCGTGGACGACGTCGAAGGTCGCGTCGGCGAAGTCCAGCGCGTGGACGTCGGCGACGGCGAACTCGACGTTCAGCCCCTCGGTCGCCCGGCGGGCCTCGTCCAGCACGGAGGCGGCGGCGTCCACGCCCGTGACCTTGCCGGGGGCGACGCGCTCGGCCAGCCCGGCCGTGATCGTCCCGGGTCCGCAGCCCACGTCCAGGACGGTGGCCCCGGGCCGGAGGTGCTCGACCAGGTAGGCGGCGGAGTTCTCCACCGTCCGCCACTGGTGCGAGCTCAGAACGGTCGCGTGATGGCCATGGACGTAGCTCATCGGAATCACCCCTCATGCGCGTGGCCGATGCCCCTCACCCTAGAACGAGTGACCAATATCTGAGAATTCTGTATCAATATGCGAGACGGGAGGGGCTGAGAAAACGGATCCCCGCACCCTGTGGCGGGTGCGGGGATCCGGTGGCGCGAGGCGTCCTGCCTGGTGGGCTACGCGGCCTCCGCCAGGACGAGGCGGCGGGCGGCGGCGGGCTCCGGGACGGGCAGGGGTTCGACCATCGCGAGCGCGGGGGCGGCCGGCTCGGCGTAGGCGTTGACGGTCATGTGGGAGAGCTGGGTGAGCCACGGTTCGATGACGGTCCGCTCGGCGGGTCCGTCCAGCCGCGGGTGAGTAAGGTGGAACGTGCCGGTCGCTTCGCTCACTGCCACTACCCCTTTCTGCGAATCCGGTGGACCGCCCTCCCCCTGAGGGCCGTTCCGCCGGACGGGAGATACCCGGAGGTACGCACCGAACAAGCTCCCCGGTTCGATGCCTATTCCCCGGTGTACCCCGGATCACGCTGCTAACTTACGTCCCGGGTCCGACATTTTCTCGAACGGCTATTCGCCCGTGACCGAACGCAGAAGCGGGCGGCTCAGGGCGCTCGCGCCGAGGACTCCGGCGAAGCCCAGGACGGCCGCGGCCAGCAGGGTCAGCGCGCCGGCGGAGCCGAAGCCCGAGGCGAACGGGAGCGCGAAGAACAGGCCGGTGAGCAGCGAGCCGCCGCCCATGACCGCGAGCGGGACGAGCACCTCCTGGCGGCGCGCGCGGTCCAGGACCGCCAGCGGCGTTCCGGCCAGGCGCAGCGCCTCGTACGTCCGCCGCCGGTCCAGGACGGAGCCGGCGCCGGTGATGCCCGCGCTGGTGACCGCGATGAGGAACGACACGACCAGCACGGTCAGCGACCCGGTGCGCAGGTCCGCAAGCAGGTAGCCGGCGGCGCCCGTGTCGGCGGGGGCGGTCGCGACCTTCCCGGGGACGGTGCCGGCGAGGGCCGTGCGGGCGCGGTCGACGGCGGCCGCACCGCCGGTCACCGTGGCGGACACGAGGGCCCGGTCCTCCCCGGGCGTGACCGTGACCCTGGCGGGGAGGCCGTCCAGGCGGTCGCGAACCTGGGCGGCGACCGCGGCGGCGCGGTCCTTCGGGACGGCCAGGTCGAGCCGGTCGGCGGGGCCGGTACCGGCGGCGCCCGGGTCGAGCAGGGCCAGGAATCCGGCGACGAACCCGGTCAGCGCCACGCCCGCGACCGTCCGCCAGGCCGAGCGCGGGTCGTCGATCAGCCGGCGGCCGGCCAGGAGCCCGGCGGGGCGGCGGGCGGTGGCGGCGGTGAGGTGGCCGAGCGTCCAGACCACCCAGGGCCCGGCGAAGTTGAGCGCGAGGAACGCCAGCGCCAGGAAGACCAGCAGGATCGCCACGCCGAGGTTCCCCATGCGCGTCACGCCGCCGCCGATGACACCGAACGCGACGATCAGCACGACCAGCGCGACGGCCCGTACCGCGCGCATCGCGGGCGGCGTGTGCCGCTGCGCCACCCCCAGCGGGCCGATCACGACGCGGCGCAGCCCGGCGACGGCGCTGGCGCCGACGAACAGCGGCACGGCCGCCAGGACCCCGAGCAGCATGAGGTGGCCCGGCCACAGGTCGCCGGCGTACCAGCCGCCGCCGGCGATCCGGATCCGCGCCAGCGCGGGGATCGCGGCGGCGTACAGGACGGTTCCGAGCACGGCCCCGGCGGCGGCGGTCAGCACGGCCTCGGCCGTGGTGATCGCGACCACCTGGCCGGGCGTCGCGCCCGCCAGCCGCAGCGCGGCCAGCCGCCGGTCGCGGCGCGCGACGGTGAGCCGGGCCGCGGCGCCGCCGAAGACCAGCAGCGGAACGACCATCAGCACCGACGCGACGTACATCAGGATCCGGTACATCTGGGCACGGGTCGTCGCCGCGCCGGTGGCGTACGCGTCGATCCGCTCCGGCCCGGCGACCGTGTCGACGCCGCCCGCCACGGGCCGCCCGGCCGTCATGGCGGGGTCGTCCGCCGTACGGCCGACGACGGCGACCAGCTCGTCCGGGTGCTCGACGGCGGCGCGGCCGAGCGTCCCGGCGGGGGCGCCGGCGAAGCGCTCCGCCAGCTCGCCCGGCGGCAGCTCCTTCATCAGCGCGGCGAGCGCGGGCGACACCCAGACCTCGCCCGGCGCGGGGAACCGTTCCATGCCCGGCGGTACGGGCGCGCGGCCGGACAGGGCCGCCAGGTCCACGATCGTGAGCGGGCGGCCGCGGACGGAGTCGGTGGCCTTGGCCTCGACGGCGGTGGGTGTCCCGGCGGCCTTGACGGGGTCGCGCCAGGCGTCCGCGTCGGCCCGTTCGGCGAACGCGTGGTTGGCCCCCGCCGCGAACAGCAGCAGGCCGGTCGACAGCGCGACCGCGGCCAGCGTGAGGAGCGGGCCGAGCGGGCCGCCGCCGCGCAGCAGCCGCCAGGTGAGCCCGAAGAGGGTACGGCCGGCGCCCATCAGCGTGCCCCGTCCGCCGCGAGGATCCGGCCGTCGCGGACCTCGACCGTGCGGTCGCACCAGGCGGCGACGTCCGGGTCGTGCGTGACGACCACGAGGGACGCCCCGTTCCGCTTGGTCGCGTCGGCGAGCAGCCGCATCGTGTCGTGCCCGGTGGCCTGGTCGAGCGCGCCGGTGGGCTCGTCGGCGAAGACGACGGCGGGCCGCGCGGCCAGCGCCCGCGCGATCGCCACGCGCTGCGCCTGGCCGCCCGACAGCTCGCCGGGGCGGCGGTCCTCCATGCCCGCCAGGCCGAGCGGCCCGAACCACGCCCGGGCCGACCGGACGGCCTCGCGCCGCGCCGTGCCGCCGAGCATCAGCGGCAGCGCCACGTTCTCGTCGGCGGGCAGTTCCGGGAGCAGCTGCCCGGACTGGAACACGAAGCCGAAGCGGGTCCGCCGCAGCTCGCTGCGGCGCCGCTCGCCGAGCGTGTCGATGCGCTGCCCCAGCAGGTGCACCTCGCCCGCGTCCGGCCGCATGATCCCGGCCAGGCAGTGCAGCAGCGTCGACTTGCCGGAGCCGCTCGGCCCCATGATCGCCACGGCTTCGGCGCGGCCCACGGTGAGCGTGATGCCGTTCAGCGCCACGGTGGTCCCGAACCGCTTCTCCAGCCCACCGCCGTGCAGGATCGCGCCGGTCACGCCGCACCGCCCCCGGACCGCCGGGCGCGGACGGAGTCGGCGATCTCGCGGGCGGGCAGCACCAGCCCGCCGTAGATCACGAAGGCGAGGAAGGCGGCCAGCGCCGGGAGGAAGATCAGATTCAGCGGGTTCATGCCCTCCAGCCTGCGAGAAGGGTGGGGTCCGCCACATCGGGCGTAGGTTCGGTCCGTACGGCCGCCCATCGGCCGAATGGCCGATCCGAGCGGTACGCGCCAGGTCGTAGCCTGCGGGTCATGGACGTCCAGGGGGCGCGGCTGGACCGCGTCCAGTCGGTGAGCGGCTGCCTCTTCCGCGTCGTCGCGGGGGGCTGCACCGCCCTGTTCCTGCTGCTGAACGTGTTCGGCCTCCACTCGGAGCCGGCGAGCCTGCTCCTGGTCGCGGTCGCCGCCGTGGGCGCGACCGCGGCGCTGCTGCCCGGCCGCGACCGGGCGGGGGCGCTGGTCGCCGCGGTGCCGTCGCTGGCGATGACGCTGATCATCCAGTTCTGGGACGTCCCGGTGCAGGGCCCCAGCGTCCTGATCGAGCTGCCGGCGCTGCTGGTCCTGCTCGGCCGGATCGTGTGGCGCTCCCAGCCGCCCGTGCTGCTGCCGCTGGCCGGGTTCGTGGGGTTCACGGTCGTGGTGCTGCCGCTGCGCGGGTCGACGATCGCCATGGTCGTCCTCACGGCGCCGCTGGCGGTGCTGGTGGCGGTCGCCGTCGGCGCCGGGCTCTACCTGCGGGCGGTGGACGCGCGGCGGGCCCGGGCGCTGGCGGACGCGCGCCGCGACGAGCGGCTCGACCTGGCCCGCGACCTGCACGACTTCGTCGCCCACCACGTGACCGGGATCGTCGTCCAGGCGCAGGCGGCCCGGTTCACCGCCGGTACGGCCGCCGCGCAGGACCCCGAGCGGCTCGACCGGATGCTCGGCGACATCGAGGCGGCCGGCACCGAGGCGCTGACCTCGATGCGCCGCATGGTGGGCCTGCTCCGCGACGCCCAGGACGGCGGCGCCGCCGACGGGCACGCCGGCCGGCGGCCGGTCGGCGGGCTGGACCAGGTGGAGGAGCTGGTGGCGAGGTTCGCGCACCCGCCGGCGACGCTGTCCCTCGATCCCGGCCTCGGCACGCTCCCGCCCGAGGTGGCGACGTCCGTCCACCGGGTCGTGCAGGAGGCGCTGACGAACGCGCGCAAGCACGCCGCCGACGCCACCGCCGTGCACGTCGGCGCGGCCCGGCTGGCGGACGGCTCGATCGAGGTGGCGGTCCGCGACGACGGCCGCGGGCGGGGCGGCCGGCGGCTGCCGTCCGGCGGGTTCGGGCTGGCCGGGCTGGGCGAGCGGGTCGAGGCGATCGGCGGGCGGCTGACCGCGGGGCCGCGGCCCGAGGGCGGCTGGGAGGTCGTCGCGGTCATTCCGGGTACCTGAGAGAATCGCCCGCGTGACCATCCGCGTACTCATCGCCGACGACCAGGAGATGGTCCGGACCGGATTCCGGATGATCATCGACTCGCAGCCGGACATGGAGGTGGTCGGGGAGGCCGCCGACGGCGTCCGGGCGGTGGAGCTGGCGCGCGGGCTGCGCCCGGACGTGTGCCTGTTCGACATCCGGATGCCCGGGATGGACGGCCTGGAGGCCACCCGGCTGCTGGCCGGGCCCGCGGTGCCCGACCCGCTCCGGATCGTGATCGTCACCACGTTCGACATGGACGAGTACGTCTACGGCGCGCTGCGCGGCGGCGCGGCCGGCTTCCTGCTCAAGGACGGCGGTCCCGCGCTGCTCGTGGAGGCGGTGCGGGCGGCGGCCAACGGCGGGTCGCTGGTCTCGCCCACGGTCACCGTCCGCCTGCTGGAACGGCTCGCCGCCCCGGCCGCGCCGCCGTCCCCGCCCCGGGAGGCGCTCACCGAGCGCGAGCTCGACGTCGTCCGCCTCATCGCGCGGGGCCGGACGAACGACGAGATCGCCGGGGAGCTGTTCGTCTCGCTCTCCACGGTGAAGACCCATCTGGGCAGCGTCTTCCGCAAGCTGGACGCCCGCAACCGCGTCGAGATCGCCGCCTGGGCCTGGGAGACCGGCCTGATGCGCTGATCCGCTCTCGCCGAAAGGAACGTCCTGCTACTCGAGTCGCTGAGCGGCATCCCCGTGCCGGTCCTGGTCCTGTGGCTGCTCGCCGGTACGGGCTGGCTCGCGGTCACGCTGGGCCTGGCCCGCGCCCCGGCCGGCTTCGCGCGCCGCACCGCCCTGGCCGCGCATCTGATGACCGCCCCCGGCCTGGTGCTCTTCTGCGCCACCACCGGCTTCGGCGCGCTGCACGGCACGATCGCGCTCGCCGCCGAATGGTGGGCGCTGGTGCTGGTCACCGGCTTCCGCCCGCGGCGGCTCCTGGACGGCGGCACGCTGCCCCGCCTCGCCGCCTGGGCCGCGGTGGCCGTCACGCTCGCGCTCCTCGCCACCCGCTGGGTGCTGCGAATCTGAGCCGGCCGCGAACCCCCGCGCGGCGAAACCGGTCAAACGTCCGTAGGATCCGGACATCGGCCGAGACGTCCCTGCGGAGGTGGATCATGCCGTGTGCACTGTGCGGCGACATCATCCCGACCGAGGTGACGCGCTGCCCGGCCTGCGGCGCCTGGGCCCGCCGCCGCGACTTCCGCGCCGTCGGCGTGGCGGTCTTCATGCTCCTCGGCTTCAACGCGTTCATCGCCCTCGGCTCCGGCATCAGCCTGATCCGGCTGATCCGGCCGCTGCACCGCGCCACCCACGACACCTACGACCCGGTCCGCACCGCCGAGGCCCTGGCCCCGTACACCGACGTCTTCGTGATCTGCGCGGTGATGGCCGGGGTGACCGGGCTGCTCTACCTCGCCTGGCTGTGGCGCGCGTACGGCCAGTCCCCGGGCCCGCACCGCCACCACCGCGCGTGGGTGCTGTTCGGCTGGTTCTGCCCGCTGGTCAACCTGTGGGTCCCGCCCCGCATCGTGTACGACGTCTGGGTCACCAGCGGCCGCTTCCGCGCCCCCCAGCGGCACGCCGCCGCGATGATCGTCACCGGCTGGTGGACCTGCGTCGTGCTCGGCGTCGGCCTCGGCAAGATCTTCACGATCAGCAGCGTGCACACGCTCGCCGAGGCCCGCTTCGCCGTCCATGTGGGCGTGGCCGCGACCGCCTGCCAGGCCCTCGCCGCCGCCCTCTGCATGGCCACCGTCTTCGAGATCACCAGAGAGCAGCGCTGACCCGCGGCGGGGTCACGGCAGGGTGGGGCCGGAGCTGCCGCCGCTGGCGTGCCAGAGCCGGGCCGGGGGCCGCTTGACCGACTCGCCCGCGTGGCCGATGTCGGAGTACGGCGACATCGCGAACCCGTTGGCGTAGGTGAGATGGCGGGCCGGCCGGCGCGGGGACCGCCCGGCCGGGCCCCGCGGGGCCATCGCCCGCCGCAGGGCCTCGGGACCGCCCTGCCGCCACGCCTCGTTCAGCGCGGCCAGGTCCCAGCAGTCGGCGGCGGTCAGCGAGACGGCGCGGGCGCCCGGCCGCCGGAGCCTCCCCCGGACGAGCAGCAGCCAGGAGCCGAAGAGGGTCGCGGCGCAGCGGTCCTGGACGGACTCGAAGAACGCCAGGTCGACCGGGCCCGTCGAGTCGTCCAGGGTGGCGAAGATGACGCGCTGCCCCGACCGCACGGCGGGCGTCTGGGTGGCGACCTTGACCCCGGCGACCAGGATCTCCTCGCCCTGCCCGCGGCCGGGGAGGTCGGCGGCGCGGACGGCGCCCAGGTGGTCGAGCAGGTCGGCGTAGAACGTCAGGACGTGGCGGCTGACGTCCATGCCGAGGATGTCCAGCTCCGCCTCGACCATCTCGCCCGGCGTCATCGGCGGCAGCTCGCCGGCCGGGATCGGCTCGACCAGGTCGCCGAGGGGCAGCTGGCCCTCGACGGCCGGCCGCGCCGCCGCCCGGTCCAGCGCCCCCACCTGGCAGAGCAGGTCGCGGCGGGACGTCCCGGGGCCGTACAGGGAGTCGAAGCCGCCGGCCAGGGCGAGGCGCTCGGCGGTGGGGCGGGAGACGCGGGCGCGGTTCCAGAAGTCGGGCAGGGACGTGTAGGGCCGGCCGGCGACGATCCGTTCGGTCTCGGCCGCGCTGATGCCGCGCACCTCGTCCAGCGCCACCCGGATGCCGCCGTCCTCCACCCGCCAGTCGGCGGCCGAGCGGTTGACGTCCAGCGGCAGGACCGGCACGCCGAAGTGGCGGGCGTCGTCGAGGATGACGCGCTTGGGGTACATGCCGGGATCGTGGGTGAGCACGCCCGCGTAGAAGGCGGCGGGATGGTGCCGCTTCAGCCAGGCCGACTGGTACGTGGGCAGCGCGAACGACGCCGCGTGCGCCTTGCAGAAACCGAACGCCCCGAACGCGGTCAGCGTCCGCCAGACCCGGTCGACCGTGGCCTCCTCGTGGCCGCGGGCGAGGGCCCGCTCGCGGAACCACGCGCCGACCCGGGCCTGCCCCTCCTCGGACGACAGCGCCCGCCGGGCCGCCTCGGCGTCCGACAGCCCGCAGCCGGTCATCGCGTCCACGATCCGCAGCACCTGCTCGTGGAAGACCACGACGCCGAGGCTCTCGCGCAGGGCCGGTTCGAGGTCGGGGTGCGGGTACGCGGGCGCGCGGCGGCCGTGCCGGAAGTCCAGGAACGGGTTCACCATGTCGGAGTTCACCGGCCCCGGCCGGAACAGCGAGATGTCGATGATCAGGTCGGCGAACGTGCGCGGCTGGAGCCTGCCGATCAGCTCCCGCTGGCCCGGCGACTCGATCTGGAAGCAGCCGAGCGTCCGGGACGTGCGGATCAGCTCGAACGTGGGCTCGTCGTCGTGCGGGACCGCCTCCAGATCGATCCGCTCGCCCTCGGTCCGGTCGATCTCCGCGACCGCGTGGGCCATCGCCGACTGCATCCGCACGCCCAGGACGTCCAGCTTGAGCAGGCCCATCGCCTCGACGTCGTCCTTGTCGTACTGGCTCATCGGGAAGTCGAGCAGGCTCGGCTCGACCGGCGTGCGGTCGCGGAGCGTGGGGTTGGACAGCAGCACGCCGCAGGGGTGCATCGCGACGTGCCGGGGCAGGCCGTCCAGCCGCTCGGCGATGCGGAACAGCACGTCCAGCTGCCCCTGCGCCAGGTTGCTCTGCCGCAGCTCGGGCAGCTCGTGCAGGGCGGTGCGGATCTGCCGGGCCCGCACGTGCGGGAACGCCTTGGCGATCGCGTCGATCTCGCTCGGCGGCAGCCCCACCGCGCCGCCGACGTCGCGGATCGCGCTGCGGGCGCGGTAGGTCTCCATCATCGAGACGCAGGCGACGCTGCCGGAGCCGTACCGGTCGAAGAGGGCGCGGTACGCGTCCAGGCGCCGCGCGGACTCCACGTCCAGGTCGATGTCGGGCAGGCCGGGGCGGCTGTCGGCCAGGAAGCGCTCCATCACCAGGTCGTGCCGGAGCGGGTCCACGTCGCCGATCCCGATCAGATGGTTGACCAGGCAGCCCGCGCCCGAGCCGCGGATCGAGCAGCGGATGCCGAGCGAGCGGATCAGCGCGGCGGCGTCGGCGACGGTGAGGAAGTAGGAGGCGAGCCCCTTGCGGGCGATGATGCCGAGCTCGTGCGCCAGCCGCCGCGCGGCCTCGGCCGACCGGTCCAGCCCGCGCCGGACGAGCCCCTCCTCGCACCTGGCCGCGAGCCGCCCGTACGGGTCGTCGCCCGCGTCGGGCAGGTGCACCCGGTCCATGCCGAGGTCGGCGCCGGTGTCGAGCGCGCAGCGCTCGGACAGCCGCCGGGTCTCGGCCAGCAGCTCCGCCGCCGCCTCGTGCCCGCAGCTCAGCTCGGCGACCCGGCGCATCTCCTCGGCCGGCTTGAGGTACGCCTGCCCGGTCCGGTCCTCCAGGTGCCGCCGGTGCAGCGGCACGAGCCGGCGCGCGACGTCCAGCACCTGCGCCACCGGATGGTCGGCCGGATCGAGGTAGCGGACCGCGTTCCCCAGCACCGCCGGGATGCCGGCGTCGCGGGCCAGCGCGAGCATCCGCGCCGCGCGGTGCCCGTCGCCCCGGCCCTGGTGGTCGACGATCTCGACGGCGACCTCGGCCGTCTCCCGCCAGGCCGCCAGCCGGGCCGCCGCCAGGTCGGGCCGCCGCTCGGCGATCGCGCGCCCCACGTCCGAGCGCGGCCCGAGCAGCACGACCAGCCCCTCGGCGTGCGCCCCGACCAGCTCCCGGCTGGTCACCGGCCGGCCGCGCCCGCCCGCCGCGTGCGCCGCCGTGACCAGCCGGCACAGCGACCCCCAGCCGGCCTTCCCGGTGGCCAGCACCACGGCCCGCTCCTGCCCGGCGGGCTCCCCCGCGTCGCGGGCGGCCCCGGCCGCCCGCCCGGAGGACCGGCCACCGCCCGCGCGGCGGCCGCCGGCCGTGCCGCCCTGGCCGCGCTCGGGCCCGGGCTCGGGACCGGCCATGGTCAGGTCGGCGCCGACGACCGGGCGGACGCCGGCCGCCGTGCACGCCTGGACGTGCTTGACCGCGCCGTACAGGCCGTCGCGGTCGGTCAGGGCGAGCGTCTCCATGCCCAGGCCGGCCGCCCGCTCGGCGAGCGCGCGCGGCGGTGCGACGCCGTGGCGGAGCGAGTACGAGGACGCGACATGCAGGTGCACGGCGGCCTCAATCCCACACGCGGGAGAGCGTCCAGGCGTCGGTGGCCGCGTCGTAGCGCAGCTCGTAGACGCCGATCTCCAGGTCGGGCGTGGCCTCCACCCGCCAGAACTCGCGCTCCCCGGTCACGTCGGACTCGGGCTGCTGCTCCCGCCACCAGTCGCGGGTCGTGACCCAGTGCTCCAGGACCCGCCGTACGGTGTAGAGCCGCTCCCGCCAGACGAACCGGACCGGGCGCCCGTCGGTCACCCAGACGTCCACCGGGTCGCCGAACACGCGCGTCATCTGCCTCCCCCGCCCTTTGTGCCTCTCGATCACCGCACGGGGGAAGAAGGCATGCGGCCCGTTCGAACATGTGTTCGTTACCGAGTCTAGGGAAGCCGGGACCCGGGAGGCAAGGCGGGGCGGGCCCGGGATCGCGGGCCGGGAAAGCGCAGGTCAGGCTTAGACGAGCAGCCGCACCAGCCGGTCGGCGACGACCGCGACCTCGGCCACGTCGGCGATCCCGCCGCCGGGCCACAGATAGCTCCAGCCGCCCCGGGCCGGGGTGGCGACGACCATGATCTGGCGGCGGGTGCGGGGGCCCAGGACGGCGAGCACCGACTCCTCCGGACCGGCCAGCCGCCAGCGCAGCCCGCGCGCCTCGGCCTCGTAGGCGAGCGCCGCGAGATGGTGGCGCCGGACCTCGGCGAATTCCTGCGCATCGACAACAGACACGATCATCCGCCTCTGGTGGTTGGGATCCCGGTCGTCCCGTGGCGAGCGGCGCTCGGACGGCGACGAACGGTGACCTCCGACCAGCATGGCCCGTGACAAGTGATCACCTCGGGGTTTATCCGGGAAGGTAGGTGAGGTCTTCCTTCCCTGACTCTCCGCGATCCTCCGTTACCCAGAGTGACGTAACCCTTACGCGTTCACCCCGCGTACACTTCGCTGATGTGCCTGTAACCGCGTTGCCGCGGGCGCTCCGCCCCCGCCCGGCGGGCGTCCGCCGATGACCGCGGCCGTCCCCGCCGGCCGCGACGTCCCCGGCCCCGCCGGCGGGTGCGGGCGGCGCGAGCGCAAGAAGCGGCAGACCCGGACGGCGCTCATCGACGCCGCGCTCGAACTCTTCCGCGCCAAGGGGTACGAGGCCACGACGATCGACGAGATCGTGGCCGCCGTACCGGTCTCCCAGCGCACCTTCTTCCGCTACTTCGCCACCAAGGAAGACCTGGTCATCGGGCTCCAGCAGGAGAAGGACCGGGCCATGGTGCGGGCGCTGGAGGCCCGGCCGCCCGGGGAGCGGCCGCTCACCGCCCTGTTCGAGTCGGTGCGCGCCGTGCTCCGCACGATCGCCGAGAGCGACCCGGCCGACAGCGCCCGGTTCCGCGCGGTGCGGCAGGTGATCGAGTCCAATCCGGCGCTGACGGCGGCGCACCTGGCGCGGGTCGCGGCGATGGAGCACGAGCTGGCCGCGATGATCGCGCGCCGGGAGGGCGTCGACCCCGCCGAGGACATCAGGCCGCAACTGGTCGTCGCGTTCCACACCGCCGCGATCCGGGTGGCGTTCGAGGACTGCTCCCGGCACGGCGTGTGGGATCCCGCCGCGATGGCGGCCCGGGTCGAGAGCACGATGGCGCTCGCCAGGGAGGGCCTGCCCGGCTGGGTGTGACCGCCCGGAGTGAACGCGTACATACCGGAGTGCCGCTAAGGTTTCTGGTCAGGACGGCTCCCCCTCGACCCCAGGAACAGCATGACCATGCGCGTAGGAGAGAACGCCGAATCCCTCCGGCCCGAGGACCCTCGCGAACTCGGGAGCTACCGGCTGCTCGCCCGCCTCGGCCGGGGCGGGATGGGGACGGTCTTCCTGGGCGAGAACAGCGCCGGCGACCCGGTCGCCGTCAAGGTGATCAACAGGGAGCTGGCCAGCGAGGAGACGTTCCGCGCGCGCTTCCGCGGCGAGGTGACCGCGGCCCGCCAGGTCCGCCGGTTCTGCACCGCGCCCGTCCTGGACGCCGAGATCGACGCCGAGCCGCTGTACGTCGTCACCGAGTACATCGAGGGCCCCAGCCTGGAGCGCGCGGTCGCCGAGCGCGGCCCGCTGGCCGGCTCCGACCTGGAGGGCCTGGCGGTCGGGATGGCCACCGCGCTGGCCGCCATCCACGGCGCCGGGATCGTGCACCGCGACCTCAAGCCCGCCAACGTGCTGCTGTCCGCCACCGGCCCGCGCGTGATCGACTTCGGGATCGCCCGCGCGCTGGACGCCACCGACGGCCCCACCCGCACCGGGCAGTTCGTCGGCACCCCCAACTACCTGCCGCCCGAGCTGCTGCGCGGCGAGCAGGTCACGCCCGCCTCCGACGTGTTCGCGTGGGGCTGCGTGATGACGTACGCCGGTACGGGCCGCGCCCCGTTCGCCGGCAACACCGTCCCGGAGATCTTCTACCGGGTGGCGCACGACGAGCCCGCCCTCGACGACCTGGACCCGGGGCTGCGCGACATCATCGCCGCCGCGCTCGACAAGGACCCGGCCAGGCGCCCGTCCGTCCAGGAGCTGCTGGGCCGCCTGGTCGGCCACTCGCGGCCCGACCCGGCCCGGCTCGCCGAGACCGTCGAGTCGAGCTGGCACACGCCGGCCACGCCGCCCCCGCCGACGTACCAGGCGCCCCTGCCGCCGCCACCGCCGCCGCCGGCCCCGCCGGCCGGCGGCGTCACCCGCGACGACGCCTCCCACCCGGGCGGCGGCCGCGGGCGGCCGAGCGCGCCGCACCTGTCGAGGAAGAGGCTGGGCATCGGCGGCGGCGCGGTCGGCGCCGCGGCGCTGGCGGTCGTCCTGCTGTTCGCCGTGTTCGGCTCCAGCGGCCCGCCGGAGAAGCTGGCGACCTCGTTCGCCGACGACTTCTCCAGCACCGGCTCCGGCTGGGGCGGCGGCAGCACCTTCACCGGCCAGTACGGCTACAAGGACGGCAAGTACCGCCTGGAGACCACCAGCATCGACGAGATGCGCGACCGGTGGGTCCCCAAGGAGAAGGCCACCGACATGCCCGAGCGGATGCTCGTCACCGCCACGGTCACCGTCGTCCAGGGCGCCGACGACAGCCGGTACGGCCTGAGCTGCCGGGCCAACAACGACGGCGCGACGCAGTACGCGTTCCTCGTCCGCAAGGACGGCAAGGGCGCGCTGCTCCGCAAGACCGCGGGCGCGCAGGGCACCAAGGAGCTCGCCAACGTCGACAGCGTCCCGGGCTTCGACGGCAAGGGCCCCAACAAGCTGCAGATCGCCTGCGAGCCGCAGGACGAGAACAAGGAGGTCCGGCTGCGGCTCTGGGTCAACGGCGAGCAGGTCCTCGACCACACCGACGGCGACCAGCCCGTCGGGCACGGCTGGGCGGGGCTGCTGATCGAGCGCGGCGGCAACGCGGCCCAGCCGATCGTCGCCGACTTCGACGACTTCGACCTCTCGCAGATCCGCGACTGACCGCCCCGGCACGCTAGCGCAGGTAGCCGGTCATCCAGCGGTCCAGCTCGGCGAAGACCTGGTCCCTGGCCGGCTTGGCCGACAGCACCAGGTCGTGCAGGCCGCCCTCGATCCGTACCAGCGTCACGTGCCGGCCGAGCCGGGGCGCCCAGCGCGCCATGTGCTCCACGTCCAGGACGGCGTCCGCGCTCGACAGATCGGCCACCCCCGGCTTGGGCTTCACGCTGCGCTCGGACGCCATGACCAGCACGGGCACGTCGATGCCGAGCCCGGCGTGCACGCGCAGCTGGCCGCGCCGGACGGCCGCCAGCCACCCGGCCCGCACCGGGAACCCGAGCAGCGGCTTCCACTCCAGGTCGAAGTCCCACTCCCCCTCGTGGTCGCGGTGGATGCTGCGCGGGTACAGGTCGGACACGCCGGCGGGCAGCTTCGCCGCCGGGAAGCGCCGCCCCAGCATCCTGGCCAGCCCGGCGCCCGCCTTCCGCATCACCAGCGGCTCGTTGATGTCCAGGAACGGGCTGTTGAGGAAGAGCCCGTCCACCAGGCCCCTCCCCTTCATCCGGTCCGCCCACAGGGCCGCGACCAGGCCGCCCGTCGAGTGGCCGTTCAGGAGGAGGACGTCGTGCCCGTCCTCCTCGCGGACGATCCGCACCGCCTCGTCGATCTCCGGGAAGTAGTCCGTCAGGCTCCGCACGAAGTTGGGCGTCTGGTGCGGCCGCAGCGAACGGCCGTACTTGCGCAGGTCCAGCGCGTAGAAGTCGTACCCGCGCTCGACGTAGAAGTCGGCCAGGTGCTTCTGGAAGAAGTAGTCGATGAAGCCGTGCACGTACAGCACCGCGCGGCGGCCGCGCTCGCTGCCGCGCCGCCGTACGAGCGTGGCCACGACCTCGCCCTCGGCGTCCTGTCCCAGCGGCAGCTCGATCGCCTCGTACCCGGCCCCGAGCACATCGGTCGTCACGTCCATGGCCCCTCCCGTTCCACCGCGGACCAACCTATAGCGCACGGGGCTCACCGAGCTCGGCGAGATCCTGGGCCGGCGCCGGCCCGCACGGGGCGGGCGAGGGCGTTCGCGGCTCGCGCCCGGCGCAGGGCCCTCAGCTCCAGGGCGGCGTAGGTCACGACGACCGCGGCTCCCACCAGCAGGAACGCCACGCCCCAGGCCGTCAGGCCGATCACACCGGAGAAGGCGATCAGTATCAGGAGCGCGCCGGAGAGGGCGTTGCCCGCGACCACCAGGGCGGCGTGGCGGGCGCGGATGCGGGGGTAGCCGGCGATCAGGTTCAGGGCGGCCGCCCCGCCGAACATGGCGACGCCGAACGGCACGGACCAGGCGGTCGGCAGGCCGAGGGGGCCGCTGAGGGGCGCGGCGGCCGCGAGCAGGACGGCGCCGAAGGCGGCCGTGCTCCAGCCGTCGATCCGCAGGATCGTGCGGAGGGCCCCGTCCTCGGCCGCCGGCAGCCGGTCGGTGTCGGTCGCGCTGGTCGTGCCGGTCACGCTGGTCACGCTGGTCACGCTGGTCATGGTCGTCCCCTCTTCGCGGTGGTGCTGGGACGACCGTTCCAGCGGCGGGTCATGGTCTCAATGACGTCCGGGGTCATGGCGCCCGGCGGCGGGCGGGCTAGGCTCGGCGATCATGGACACCGAGCACCGCGCGGGCCCCCTCCTGCGAGAATGGCGGCGGCGCCGCAGGCTCAGTCAGCTCGACCTGGCCCTGGCCGCCGGCAGTTCGGCCCGGCACATCTCGTACGTGGAGACCGGCCGCTCGCAGCCCAGCCGCGCGATGGTGCTGCACCTCGCGAGCGTGCTCGACGTTCCCCTGCGGGAGCGCAACACGCTGCTGCTGGCCGCCGGTTACGCGCCCGCGTACCCGGAGAGCGATCTCGACGACGCGTACATGGCCTCGGTCCGGTCCGCGCTGGACACGATGCTCGCCGCCCACGAGCCGTACCCGGCCGTGGTCGTGGACCGCCTCTGGAACGTCCTGTCCGGCAACCGCGCGATGTCCGTCCTCATGGACGGCGTGCCGCCGCGCCTCCTGGAGCCGCGGCCGAACGTGTTCCGGCTGGCGCTGCACCCCGACGGCCTCGCCGCCCGGCTCGCCAACCTCACCGAGGTCAGGAGCCTGTTCCTGGAACGCCTGCTGCGCCAGGTCAGCGTCACCGGGGACGCGGACCTGCGGGCGCTCTACGAGGAGGTGCGGGACTACCCCGTCCCGGCGGGCGGGGACGCGCCCGCGCCGTACCCGGCGAGCCCGATCCAGGTGCCGCTGAGGATCCGCACGCCGGCCGGCGAGCTGTCGATGTTCAGCACGATGGCCACGTTCGGCGCGCCCGCCGACGTGACGCTGTCGGAGCTGGCGATCGAGTTCTTCTACCCGCTGGACGAGTTCACCGCCGGGGTGCTGCGGGCGCTCGGCGAGGTACCGGTCAGGTGACTGATGCGGGCCCGGTCGCGCCGTTCCTAGGGTCGTGGACATCCGCCCGACCTGCACGAACGGAGACGAAGATGAGCACGCGCCGCGTTCCGGAACACTACAGGTACAGCGCCGTCCCGCACCTGATGATCGACGGGGCGGCGGAGGCGATCGCGTTCTACGAGCGGGCGTTCGGGGCGGAGGAGATCTTCCGGCTGCCCGGCCCGGACGGGACGATCACGCACGCCGAGATCAGCGTGGAAGGGTCCGTGCTGATGCTTGGGGACGCCGACGGCGCCTTCGCGGCGCCGTCCCGGACGGGCTCGACGAGCGTGGTCCTGCACGTCTACGTCGCGGACGTGGACGCGCTCCACGAGCGGGCGCTGGAGGCGGGCGCGACCTCGCTGATGACCCCGGCGGACATGCCGTACGGCGCCCGCCAGATCATGCTGCGCGACCCGTTCGGCCACGTGTGGGTGTTCCTGACCCACCTGCGGGACGTCGCGCCCGAGGAGATCGTCCGGTCGATGGGCTGACCGGCTACCGCTTCACGCCCACGCCGCAGAAGTGGTACACCTCGGGCGGCGTCCCGATGTCGGTCGGCTCGGGGCGCCAGCGCGAGCAGGACACCACGCCCGGCTCCAGCAGCTCGACGCGGTCGAAGAAGCCGGCGAGCTGGCGGGCGGAACGGGCCACGATCGGGGTGCCGCCCGACTCGTTCACCGCGCGGGTGGACTCGTGCATCGCCGCGCCGTCGACCTCGTCGGTGGTGTGGCTGATCGCCAGGTGGCTGCCCGGCGGCACCGCGTCCACCAGCCGGTGCACGATGTCGAGCGCCTCGGCGTCGTCCAGGATGTGGTTCAGGACGCCGAGGAGCATGAGCGCGACCGGCCGCGAGAAGTCGAGCGTGCGGGCGGCGGCCTCCAGGACGGCGGCGGTGTCGCGGACGTCGGCGTCCACGTAGTCGGTGACGCCCTCGGGGGTGTGGCTGGTGAGCAGCGCGCGGGCGTGGACCAGGACGAGCGGGTCGTTGTCGACGTACACGACCCGCGAGTCGGGCGCGGCCCGCTGGGCGATCTCGTGGGTGTTGCCGGCGGTCGGGAGCCCGGTGCCGATGTCCAGGTACTGCCGGATCCCCACCTCTTCCGCGAAGAACCGCACCGCCCGGCCGAGGAACGCCCTGTCGTGCCGCGCGGAGAGGGCGATGTCGGGCAGCAGCCGCTTCACCGTCTCCCCGGCCTCGCGGTCGGCGGCGAAGTGGTCCTTGCCGCCGAGCCAGTAGTCCCAGATCCGCGCCGAGTGCGGGACGGTGGAGTCGATCCCGTCCATCGGTTCCTCCCTGCGTCGACCGCGGAGCGGGAACGGTCCCCGTCTCCCTCAGACGGATCATTGTAGGGAGAAGCGGCCCAATGTGTGATCTTGCGGCGGCGACAGGGGCGGTACCGAGCAGTAGGCGGCGGCGACCTAGAGTGGTCGGGTCAATTCCGGCGGACTGGATTCGCCGGAGAGCTGCGACCGGAAAGCCAGGAATGTCCGAAAGTACGGCGGCTCCTCCGCAGGAGGGCCTGCGGGCGGGGCTGCGCCGCCGCCACATGACCATGCTCGCCATCGGCGGCGCGGTGGGGGCCGGCCTCTTCGTCGGCAGCGGCGCTGTGATCAACACCGCCGGGCCGGCCGCGATCCTCTCGTACGCCGCGGCCGGCCTGCTGGTGCTGTTCGTGCTCCGGGCGCTCGGCGAGATGGTCGTCGCCCGCCCGGTCGCGGGCTCGCTCGCCGAGTACGCGCGCATCGCGCTCGGCCCCGCCGCCGGCTTCACGATCGGCTGGCTCTACTGGTACCTGTACGTGATCCTCGTCGGCGCCGAGGCCGTCGCCGGCGCCGCGATCCTGGCCGAGTGGATCGACCTGCCGCAGTGGTCGCTGGCCGCCGTGCTGCTGGTCGTGATGACCGCGGTGAACCTGGTCTCGGTACGGTCGTTCGGCGAGTTCGAGTTCTGGTTCGCCTCGATCAAGGTGGCCGCGATCGTGGTCTTCCTGGTCCTCGGGCTGCTGTACGTCCTGGGCCTGTGGCCGGACTCTCCCGGCGGCCTCGGCGACATCACCGGGCACGGCGGATTCGCCCCGAACGGCGTCGCCGCGATCTTCTCGGCGATCGTCGCGGTGATGTTCGCGTTCGGCGGCACCGAGATCGTCACGATCGCGGCGGCCGAGAGCAGGGAGCCCGGCCGCGAGGTCGCCCGCGCCACCGGCAACGTCCTCTGGCGGGTCGCGCTCTTCTACGTGCTGTCGATCTTCCTGGTGGTGGCGATCCTGCCGTGGAACGACGCCGAGATCCTCTCCAGCCCGTTCGTCGGGGCGCTGGAGGAGCTGGGCGTCCCGGCGGCCGGCACGATCATGCAGGCGGTCATCCTCACCGCCGTCCTGTCGGTGCTGAACTCGGCGATCTACGTCTCGTCCCGGATGCTGTACGTCCTCACCCGCGACGGCGACGCCCCCAAGGGCCTGGTCAGGCTGAACCGCCGCGGCGTCCCGGTCCGCGCGATCCTGCTCGGCACCGTGGCGGCCTGGGCGGCGGTGGTGGCCTCGTACGTCTCGCCGGACGCGGTGTTCAAGTTCCTGATGAACTCGATCGGCGTCATCCTCGCCTTCGTCTACCTGTCGATCGCGTTCTCCCAGCTCCGGCTCCGGTCCCGCCTCCAGCGCGAGGACCCGGCCAGCCTCACGTACAGGATGTGGGGCCACCCGTACCTCACCTGGCTCGTCGTCATCGCGCTGCTGGCCGTGCTGGTCTCCATGCTGTTCATGCCGGAGCTGCGGTCCCAGCTGCTCGCCTCGCTGGCCAGCCTGGCGATCGTCGCGGCGGTCTACCCGCTGCGGAAGCGGTTCGGGCGGATCCCGCCGGTGACCGGGGCGGAACTGATCGAACGCCGGTAACGTGCCCGCGGACCGCGACCGGCACGTTCCGAGCGTCTTCCTCGCCGAGGACGGCGCCGGCCGGCGCGTCGCCGTCAAGGTGATCAATCCCGATCTCGCCGACGACGCCGCGTTCCACGAGCGCTTCCGGCGGGAGGTCACGGCGGCGGCGGGCGGCGCGACCGGTCTCGTCCTGTACGACCGGGGCGCCGCCGAGCGCGTCACGGCCACGTTCGACGACTTCACGCTCTCCCGGCTGTGATCACTCGGCCTCCAGGTCGCCCTCCAGCTCCAGGTACGTCTCGCGGAGGCGGCGCAGGACGCCGGCGTCGGGCTCGGCCCACAGCCTCCGCTCGGCGGCCTCCAGGAGGCGTTCGGTGATGCCGCGCAGGGCCCACGGGTTGGACTGCTCCATGAACGCGCGCGTCTCGGCGTCGAAGACGTACTCCTCGGCGAGGCTCTGGTACATCCAGTCGTCCACGACGCCGGCCGTCGCGTCGTACCCGAAGAGGTAGTCGACGGTGGCGGCCAGCTCGAACGCGCCCTTGTAGCCGTGCCGGCGCATCGCCGCGATCCAGCGCGGGTTCACGACGCGGGCGCGGAAGACGCGGTGCGTCTCCTCGGCGAGGGTCCGCGTCCTCACCTGGTCGGGCAGCGCGGAGTCGCCGACGTACGCGGCGGGGCTGCTCCCGGTCAGCGAGCGGACCATCGCGACCATGCCGCCGTGGTACTGGAAGTAGTCGTCGGAGTCGACGATGTCGTGCTCGCGGGTGTCCTGGTTCTTGGCGGCCACCGCGATCCGCCGGAACGACGCCTCCATGTCGGACCGGGCCTCGCGCCCGTCCAGGCCGCGCCCGTACGCGTAGCCGCCCCACACCGCGTACACCTCGGCGAGGTCGGAGTCGTCGCGCCAGTTGCGGGCGTCGATCAGCGGCAGCAGGCCCGCCCCGTACGCGCCGGGCTTGGAGCCGAAGATCCGGGACGTGGCGCGCCGCCAGTCGCCGTGCCGCGCGTGGTCCTCCGTGGCGTGCCGCCGCAGGTGGTTGCGGTCGGCGGGCTCGTCCAGCTCCGCGACCGCGCTGATCGCGTCGTCGATCAGCGCGATGACGTGCGGGAACGCGTCCCGGAAGAAGCCGGAGATCCGCAGCGTGACATCGATGCGCGGCCGGCCCAGCTCGTCCAGCGGAACGATCTCGAAGCCGGTCACCCGGCGGGACGCGTCGTCCCACACCGGGCGGCAGCCGATCAGCGCGAGCACCTCGGCGATGTCGTCGCCCTGCGTCCGCATCGCGGAGGTGCCCCAGACGGTCAGGCCGACGCTGGACGGGTACTCGCCGGTGTCGTCCAGGTGCCGCGCGATCAGCGAGTCGGCGAGCGCGACGCCCACGTCCCACGAGTTGCGGGACGGGATCGCCTTGGGGTCGACGGAATAGAAGTTGCGGCCCGTCGGGAGCACGTTGACCAGGCCGCGCGTCGGTGAACCGGACGGCCCCGCGGGCACGTACCCGCCGTCGAGGGCGTGCAGGACGGCGCCGATCTCGTCCGCGGTGGCGTCCAGCCGCGGCACGACCTCCGTCGCCGCGAACTCCAGCAGCCGCACCACGTCCGGGACCTCGCGGCCCAGCACCCCGGCGCAGACGCCTTTCGGGTCGCGCCAGCCGCCGCGCTCCATGCCCTCGACGAGCCGCCGCGCGACCGCCTCCAGCAGGTCCACCACGTCCGACCCCGTACGGGACGGGCCGTCCGCCAGCTCGGCCAGCGCGCTCACGTCGCCGACCTCGCGGCCGGGGTCGGCGAGCAGCTCCTTCTCGTCCAGGTCGTACTCGGCGGCCAGCGCGGCCCGCAGCCCCGGCATCGCCCCTTGCGTGCCGCCCCAGACCTGCGTGGCGCGCAGCACGGCCAGTACGAGGTTGATCCGCGCCTCGCCCTCCGGCCGCTGCCCCAGGATGTGCAGACCGTCCCGGATCTGCACGTCCTTGATCTCGCAGAGGTAGCCGTCGATGTGCAGGATGAAGTCGTCGAACTCCGACTCCCCCGGCATCTCCTCCTGGTGCAGGTCGTGGTGGAGCTGGGCGGCCTGCACCAGCGTCCAGATCTGCGCCCGGACGGCCGGCAGCTTGCCCGGGTCCAGGTCGGCGACGGTCGCGTACTCGTCCAGGAGCTGTTCGAGCCTGGCCAGGTCGCCGTACGTCTCGGCGCGCGCCATCGGCGGCACCAGATGGTCGACGACGGTGGCGTGGCCGCGCCGCTTCGCCTGGGTGCCCTCGCCCGGGTCGTTCACGATGAACGGGTAGACCAGCGGGAGATCGCCGAGCACGGCGTCCGGGGCGCACTCCTCCGACAGCCCGAGGCCCTTGCCCGGCAGCCACTCCATCGTCCCGTGCTTGCCCAGGTGGACGACCGCGTCCGCGCCGAACTCCCGGTCCAGCCACCGGTACGCGGCCAGGTAGTGGTGCGAGGGCGGCAGGTCGGGATCGTGGTAGATCGCCACCGGGTTCTCGCCGAAGCCCCGCGGCGGCTGGATCATCAGGATCACGTTCCCGAAGCGCAGCGAGGCGAGCACGATGTCGTCGCCGTCCACGTACAGCTCGCCGGGCGGCTCGCCCCAGTGCCCGCGGACGCCTTCCCGCAGCGTCTCCGGGAGGGCCTCGAACCATTCCCGGTAACGGTCGAGCCGCACGCGTGCGGGCGCCTGCCGCAACTGCTCCTCGGTGAGCCATTCCACGTCGTGGCCACCGGCCGCGATGAGGGCGTGGATGAGCGGATCGCCGTTCTCGGGGTCGTTCCACAGCTCCCGGTCGTCCCCGAGCCGGTATCCGGCCTCGGCCATCCGGCGCAGCAGCCGTACGGCCGAGACGGGGGTGTCGAGCCCGACCGCGTTCCCGACCCGCGAATGCTTGGTCGGATAGGACGAGAGGACGAGCGCGACCTTCTTGTCCGCGTTCGGCTTGCGGCGCAGCAGGGCGTGCCGGACGGCGATCCCGGCGACCCGCGCGGCCCGTTCCGGATCGGCGACATAGACGGGGATCCCGTCCGGGCCCTCCTCCTTGAACGAGAACGGCACCGAGATGAGCCGCCCGTCGAACTCCGGAATGGCGACCTGCATGGCGGCGTCCATCGGGCTCAGGGCGCCGTCCGACCCGTCCCAGACGCCCCGCGCGGAGGTCAGGCACATGCCCTGGACGATCGGCACGTCGAGCCCGGCCAGGGCGCCCGCGTCCCAGGAGTCCTCGCCCGCCTCGCCCCCGGCCAGCACGGTCGCGACCAGCGCGTCCGCCCGCCCGAGGATCTCCAGCAGCCCCTCCTCGGCGCCCCGCAGCGAGCCGCAGAACACCGGCAGGGCGTTGGCGCCCGCCGCCTCGATCCGCTCGCACAGCACATCGACGAACGCGGTGTTCCCCGACAGTTCATGGGCCCGGTAGAAGACGACCCCCACCGTGGGCCTGCCGCTCTCCTGCGCCCATTCGCCGTGCACCCCGTACGAGGGCATCCGCACGGGCGGCGCGAATCCCTCCCCTGTCAGCAGCACGGTGTCGCTCAGGAAACGGGCCAGTTCCCGCAGATTCCCGACGCCGCCCTCGCGCAGGTAATCCAGCGCCTCCGCCGCCACCCCGCCCGGAACGGTCGACAGCGCCATCAGCTCGGCGTCCGGATCGGCCTCTCCGCCCAGGAGCACGAGAGGCAGGCCCATGCCCCTGAGCCGTTCGATGCCGTCGGGCCACGTCTTCCGCCCGCCGAGCAGCCGGACGACGGCGACATCGGCGCCTTCCGCCAGAGAGTCAAGTTCGTCCAACCCGATCCGTACCGGATTGGCGGTCACGTAACCGGCGTCCGCCGCACGCGCGGCGAGCAGTTCGGTATCGGCCGTGGACAGCAGAAGAGCACGCATCGGCGGAGCCTCCCCCGGGGTCTCCACGCCCCGGCTCGGGTGATGAGGTCAGCGGCGGCGCGGAGTTCCTGACTCCCGGGTCTCCGGCCCGGTCACAGTTGCGGGACAGCTCCGGATTCGCACCGGATTCCTCCCCCGCCGTCGCCCGGCCATCGTAGCCGTGCCGTCCCGCCCGTCAGCGCGCCGCCCGCCTGCGCTCCTCCACGCGGCGCAGCAGATGGTCGAGGCCGCGCCGCTCGTCGAAGTAGGACCACACCAGGTACGGACTCCAGCTTCCGTTGATGTACGGCAGCCGCAGCACGCGCTCCCTGGGCGCCTTCTCCGCCCGCGCCTCCGCCAGGCAGTCGCCGCACAGCGGCCGCGGCCCGGCCCCCTCGTCGCCCATCTCGATTTCCAGGCTTCCGGCGGCCTGCCCGTGCAGGGGGTCGTGCCAGCAGTACGGCACCGTCCCGTCCACGGGCACGCCGGTGTCCAGCGCCGTCAGCCCCGTCCGGCACAGCACGATGGCCACGAGGTACTCGCCCCATCCGCCGTAGTAGACGGTCTTCCCCCGGCGCACGAACTCCCGGATGACCGTGTCGGCCGTCTCCAGGCACGTGACGGCCTGCGTCCTCGCCGGCCCGTCGGGCACCCCAGCCTCCAGCCGGGCCCGCAGGTCCGCCATCGCCTCCTTGGCGCCCTTGGTCAGCGCCTTCGGCGTCATCCGCTCGAACGGCCCTTGCCTCCACTGCTCCGGGTCGCCCATCACGATCCTGCGCAGCACGCCCATCGCCCTCACCCTCCCTGGCACGACCGCCCGGAACGTACGTTACGCGGCGAAACGATCAAGGAACGGCGAATCGACTGGATCATCCTTACCCGTACAGGTGCGTCTCCAGAAACCACGGGTAATCAAGGCGGTAACGGCACCAGTGTCAAGGGGGGACCCATGTCCATGCACGCCATCCCGCCCATCACCGATCGTCCGGTCGTGGGCTCGTACAGCACGTACGCCGGCGCCCAGCGCGCCGTCGACTTCCTCTCCGACGACCACTTCCCGGTCGAGCACACCGCCATCATCGGCTCCGACCTGCGCATGGTCGAGACCGTCCTCGGCCGCGTGACCAGGAGCAAGGCGGCCCTCGCGGGCGCGGGCAGCGGCGCCTGGTTCGGCCTCCTGGTCGGCCTGCTGCTGACGTTCTTCACGGTCAACCACTCCGCGGTCCTCCCGCTGCTGATCGGCGGCATCGTCTTCGGCGCGGTGTTCGGCGGCGTCTTCGGCTTCATCGCCCACTCGATGACCGGCGGCACCCGCGACTTCGCCTCCCGCAGCCAGATCGTCGCCGCCAGCTACGACGTCGTCGCCGACGCGGAGGTCGCCGAGGACGCCAAGAACCGCCTCATCAAGCTCTCCTGGCGCGAGGACTGACCGCGCGGGGCGCCCGTTCCGGCATGTCGGACCCGCGCTGTACGGTCACCGGCCAAGTGATCGCAACGGTGTGATCCGGGTTCTCGGGAATGGGTGGACCGCATGCCGCGGGTGTCGCAGTGGGTACCGGCCGGTGACGATCACGAACTGCGCCTGGCCGCCGGAGTGCTGGAATGCCGCGACGCGCAGGGACGGGCCGTCGACCCGCCACCACCCCAGGTGGCCGCGACGCGCGCCTATCCGGCCTGGGCCCTGCTCAACCACCCCGGCGACGCCGAGGCGGCCCTCGCCACGCTCCCCGCACTTACCCAGGCGGCCCGGGCGGACCCGCACGACGCGGTGCCGATCTACCAGGCGGCGGCGCACGGCCTCCCGGCCCCGCACCTCCCGGTCTACTTCGAGCAGGCCGCCCGGGAACTGGCCGCCAGAGCCGTGGGGCTGACCGCCAAGGACATCGCCTCCTTCGCGGCACGGCTGGCCGAGTCGTTCCCGCCGGGCCAGGCGCTCGACGGCCTCATCGAGACCGCGGCCGGCCGCGCCGCCGCGGACCGCCCGCCCTGGCCGCGGCTCCCCCGCCAGCTGTCTGCGCTGGCCAAGGCGGCGGGCCGCGACGAACTCGCCGAACACCGCCGCCTGCTCGAACGCCTCCTGCCGCTGCCGGTGACCCGCCGGTTCCCGCTCGGCCTGTGGAAGACATGGCGCCCCACACTGGTCCGCATCGCCCAGAACTCACCACGCACCCAAGGACGGCTGCTCGACCTGCTCCCCTACGCCGACCACATCGACGGCTGGTGGCTGGACTTCCTGGACGAGTGCGGCGCCCTGGAAGCCGTGTGCGGCACGGCCGTACCGGAAGCACGGCCGGCGGGCGGCGCCGCGGCCTGGCTGGCACGCGCCGTCCAGCACCCCCGCCTGAACGAGACGGCCCGGCTGCGCAAGGACCGCGTCCGCCGGCCCCTCCCGCCGGAACTCCTCGCCCTGATCCCCCGCATGAGCGCCGAGCTCATCGCCGACGGCGTTCCCGTGCGACTGGACGGAACCGGCGACGGGGCACGCAAGATCGACCTCCGCGTGCTGGAGGCGTGCCTGGCCGACGGCGTACCCGTCGCCCCGCCCGTCCCGCCCGCGGAACTGGGCCTGGACGACTGGCTCAGGTGGCGGGCCGACGACGAGGACCTCCCCGCGACCGCGGCCGACCCGTCCTTCGGCCCCCGGCTGCTCGCGGCGGCGGCCGCCAACCCCGATCACAGCCGGATGCCCGGCGTCTGGGCGGTCCCCGCCCTGCGCCCCCACCTCCCGCTCCCCGCCGGCCCGGACGGCCCCGTCCCCCACCCGCTCGACGACCGCCACGTCACCGCCTCCCTGCGGGGCCTGCGCCCGGCCGGCCCTCCCTGGTCCCCGGTCAGAGGCGACCTGTACCGCATCGAAGTCATCGCGGCACTGCTCCGGAACCCCTCGCTTCCCGTACGAATCGAGAACCACCTGACCGACCTCTACCGCCTCACCGGCCGGATGGGCGCCGTCGCCCTGCGCGCGGCGACGGCCTGCACCCCAGAGGTCCACCGCCGACGGCTCCTGCTCCTCTTGGACGTGTGGTCGCGAACCCCGTTCGCCGACCCGGCCGCCCGCCTGCGCACGGCAGTCGTGACGACTCAAGAACAAATAGTCCACAACAGCAACGGCACGGCCGTGATGGTCCTCTTCCAGGGACGTGACGGGAGGCTTTTCCTGGAGTCGCTCACCGGCGAGGGAGACCCGCTGGAGGGCCGGTCCGTCGCGGAAAGAGCCGACCTGTCCTGCGGCTGGGACGAAGCGGACCGCCTACGAGCCTTCGCCGACCTGGTGAACGAACGCGGCCCCGTCCCCTGGGACCCGGCCGCAGCCACCCACCTGGCCGGACGCGTCGGCATCAGCGAACCCGCGGCCAAGCTGGTGATGGCGACGTTCCCCGAAGTGGACGACGGCTCGTATCCCGGCGAGCCGGCCCGCAAGCTCCTCGGACTCCGAACGGAAGAGGCCGACCGGGCCCGAGCCGAACTCACCGGCCTCACCCACGACCGCCGCCTCGCCCTCTTCGCCGACGCCCTCCCGGACCGTCCCGCCGACCTGTGGAAACCAGACGCGATGATCACCGTTGCCGACCAGGTGGCCGACACCTGGCTGAAACCACCCACCGCCTAGCGTTCGGCCCCTGACACCCCGGCCGACCGCGAGCTCGCCGGAGTACTCGACTGGGACGACGTCCCACTCGGGGCCCGCCCATAACCAGGCACGTTGACTCTCCCAGCAGAGAGGCGGACGCAGGAGGCCACCCGCCACTCCGCAGGAAGGCGTCACCTGGCGGCGATGGCTTCGACCCCAGGAGCATCGCCGGGTCCGACAGGCCGGCGACGCCGGCGGCGAGATTCCACCGCGTCGCCCCTCTTGTTGACTCGTGGCGTGTCCACCCCTCCGCACAGCCGCCGAAGGCAGACACGCCACGAGTCAACGTCTCAGGGCCGCACCCTGTCTACAGCGGAGGGGTCTCCCGCCGCCGCGGCGACGTCCTCTACGCCATGCTGGGCGGCGAACAGCCCTGCCAGCCAGGGCGCCGGCCACTTGCCCAAGCCGCCTGACGGAGACATCGCACACGATGACCCGCCGCCCGTTGCTCTTCCTGGACGTCGACGGTGTCCTCAACCCGTATGGCTACAGCCGCCGCCCGCCTGGCTTCAACGAGCACCATCTGTTCCCCGGCGAAGAGCCCGTCCTGCTCAACCCTGCACACGGCGCCTGGATAACCGAACTCACGCGGGTCTACGACGTCACCTGGGCGACCGCCTGGAGCGAGGACGCCAACCGGCTTCTGGCCCCCTTGCTCGCCGTGGCCCCGCTGCCGATCCTCGCCATGCCGCCGCCCCCCTTCCACCCCAGCGCCAAAGTCACCCGCATCGCCGAACTCTGCCGGCACCGCCCCGCCGCCTGGATCGACGACCAGCACACTTCCGAAGCCCTGAACTGGGCCGACAACCGGTCCGACCCCACGCTGCTCATCACCATCGACCCCGCGACGGGCCTCACCCGCGCCTCGATCGACCAGGCCCTCACCTGGGCCACCAGCCTGTGACCGCGCCGAATCGGCCGTACGGGCGGCGGCTGCTGCGCATGACCCGCCCGTACGAGCCGTACGGGAGTCAGGCGCAGGGAAGGGCGAACCCGATGGCCTTGCCAAGGCCCGGGCGGCTGCATGTGGGGGTGGTGTACGTCGCGCAGTGGCCCGCGGTCAAGCCGCGTACGAGGGACAGGCCGCGCCCGCCCAGGCTGAGCGAGTCGATGACGGCGTCGAGATCGTCTCCGGCCGGGGGCTGATTCGGGTCGCGGAGCAGGTCGGGGACGCGGCCGAGGCACGGGTCAGCGTCGGCCAGCTCGCACCAGATCGGGCGGCGCTCGGTCCCGGCGAAGAGAACGCGCAGCTCGTACGGGGGTCGCGAGTGCCGTACGCCGTTGGTGGCCAGCTCGGCGATCACCAGCTCCATGTCCGCCACCGACTCAGTGCCGACGCCCGCCCGGACGAGCAGTTCGCGAACAATGTCCCGCGCCCGGCGCTCGGCCCGCTGCGGCGAGAGCCGCCAGACCTGCACCGCCCACGGCATCGCGCCCGTGCTCTTCTGTTGCCCTGCGACCGAACCCCACATCCGCCTCACCCTCTCCTGCCGCTGTGACCGACCCGTCGCGCGGCTCCGCGGCGGAACGCCCTGCGCGGCCGGTGCACCGGGGGGAACGTGCACCGACGACGCAGTTCTCCATGGCAGTTCCAGCTATCGTTCAACGCGGAGTTGAGCAACAATCTGTAGCTTCCTATAAGCGTAAGGTAATCACAAGGCCTTCCACCTGGAAATTCCGTCAGGACAATCCGGCCTTTGCCTCATACGCCCCCAGAAAGGACGAACCCCCATGGCTGCCCCCACCCCCGCGACCGTCCGGCACCGCCTGCTCGTCCAGAAACTCCGCCGGCTGCGCGAGGAAGCGGGATTCACCCAGGCCGAGGTCGCGCAGGCGATGGACTGGTCGGAGTCCAAGCAGATCAAGATGGAGCGGGGCAACATCCCGGTCCGTATTCCGGACGTCCGCGCCCTGCTCGTCCACTACGGCCTGGTCGGCCCAGAGCACCGGCAGGAGACGGACGCGGTCCTCCAGCTCGCCCGCGACGCCCGCCGGAAGGGCTGGTGGCACACGTACGGCGACGCCGTCCCCGAATGGTTCGAGCCGTTCCTCGGCCTGGAGACCGAGGCCACCAGCATCCGCACGTACCAGCCGGAACTCGTCCCGGGACTCCTCCAGACGCCCGACTATTACCGCTCCTTCATGCGCACATCGCCCACCACGAGCACGACAGAGGAGATCGAGCGCAAGGTCGCTGTACGTGAACAGCGCCAGGAACGCCTCGAAACCACGGGCGCACCGACGTACTGGACGATCCTGAACGAGGCGGCACTACTGCGTCCGCCCCCTGGCGAGAACGCAATATTGAAGACTCAGCTCGCCTACATCGCCGAACGCTCGAAACTGCCCACGGTCACCGTCCAGGTGCTCCCCTTCGCCGCTGGGCTTCATCCCGCGATGGACGGGCCGTTCGAGATTCTGGGATTTCCCGAATCTCTGGACCTCGACATCGTTTACATCGAATCTCAGAGCGGGGCCCTCTACCTGGAGGAACGCGAGCAGGTCGGCAGATATAATGGCATCTTCGATCATCTACGAGCGAAGGCACTCGATCCGGAACAATCTCGGGCCCTGATCGTCCAGAAGATCAAGGAAATCTCATGAGGTCCTCGCAACAGTCACGTGCCCTCACCGGCGACCGGCCGAGGGTGCAGTGGCGAAAGAGTCGTCACAGCAACAACGGCGGAAGCTGCGTCGAGATGGCCTCGTTCGACGGTGCATGCCTCGCACGTGACTCGAAGGACCCGGACGGGCCGGTGCTCGCGTTCACGCCGGACGCGTGGCACGGCCTCGTCCACGACATCAAGCACGGACTGCTCGACCTTCCCGGCTGAGCCGTGATCCTGGCCCGCTCATCTCGACCACCGCTCGCGCGTGGTCCTTGGCGCAAGTCCAGCCATAGCGGGGACAAGAGCGAATGCGTCGAGGTCACAGCGGTAGCCCCAGGAAGTCTCATGGGGGCCTCGCAGCGGTCACGTACCCTCGTCGGCGACCGGCCGAGGGTGCAGTGGCGGAAGAGTCGTCGCAGCAACGACGGCGGTAGCTGCGTCGAGACCGCGGTGGCGCGGCGGGTGCACCTGGTGCGGGACTCGAAGGACCCGGACGGGCCGGTGCTCGCGTTCACGCCGCGCGCGTGGCACGGCCTCGTCCACGACATCAAGCACGGACTGCTCGACCTTCCCTAGCCCTGGCCGCCGGGGCGCTCCATCATCGCGGCGTGGCGTTGCAGGAGGGTTCTCACCGGGTGCGTCAGGGGGTGCTGCAGGGCCTCTGACGGGGCCAGCCAGCGTGGGTCCCGGCCCTCTTCCAGGACCTCGGCGATCGTGTCCTGGGGGACGTCCAGCAGGTACGGGTGCCAGCGGTGGGCGTCGGAGCCGCGCCAGCAGGAGTCGCCCGGGATGTCGGTGACGTCCAGGGGGACGAGGTCGGACGGGGCGGCGGTCAGGCCGACCTCCTCGCGGAGTTCGCGGGACGCGGCGTGCGCGGGGTCCTCGCCCGTGTCGACGTGGCCGGCGGGGACCGTCCATTCCAGCGGGAAGAAGACGCGTTCGAAGAAGAGGTGGCGGCCGTCCTCGCGGCGGACGAAGACGCCCGCGGTGCGGTGCCAGTACTCGCCGGACGGGTCGGTCCACCACTCCAGCGCGGGGTCGACGACCAGCGTGCGCGGGTGTTCCCGGCCGCAGGTGGCGCAGGTGAATCCGGTGGCGCCGTGGTGCGGGGTGACGGTCTCGGCGCGGCAGCCCCAGCAGTACTGGTGGCGGCGGCCGTCGGCGGGGACGTCCACGTCCAGCTTCATGGCGATGATCCTCGCAGGCGGGACGCCGCGGCGGGCGCCCCGCCCTACGGGACCTCAGATGTGCGGTTCCAGGTCGGCCAGCATGAGGCGCTTCGGCTTGGCGCCGATGATCTGCTGGACGACCTCGCCGTCCTTGTAGAGGTTGAGGGTCGGGAAGCCGAGCACGCCGTACCGGGCGACGATCTCGGGGTGGTCGTCGCCGTTGAGCTTGCCGATGGTGAGGCGGTCGCCGAGTTCGGTCTCCATCTGCTCAAGGATCGGCGCGATCATCTTGCACGGCGGGCACCACTCGGCCCAGAAGTCGACGAGTACCGGTCTGCCGCCGCGGAGCACCTGCTCGTCGAAGTTCTCCGTGGTCAGTGTGATCATGTCTTCCCTCCCGGGACAGGACGCAGCCGGGGCAGGCGCGCGCCAGTTGCTCGGCCACTTCGGCCCGTTGCGCGGTCAGGGTGCGGATCTCCGCGTCGATCTCGGCCAGCTTGCGCCGGTAGACGGCCACCGGCTCCGGGCACGCCTCGCCGACCTCGCGGCCGGAGCGGAGGCATTCGACGAACGGGCGGGTGTCCTCCAGGGTGAAGCCGGCCGCCAGGAGCGAGCGGATCTGCCGGACGAGCCGGACGTCCGACTCCGCGTACCGCCGGTAGCCGTTGGACTCGCGGCGGGCCGAGATCAGCCCGTGCTGCTCGTAGTAGCGCAGCGCCCGCGTGCTCACCCCGGCCCGCTCGGCCAGCTCCCCGATCCGCATCGGTCCTCCCTGATCCGTCCGCGACGCTAGTCCTTGACGCCGGTGACAAGGTCAAGCCGGATCGGTCCCGTTTTCATCCGCACGACCGCGGCGGTCAGCAGCGCGAGGGCGATCAGGGCGGTGCTGACCCACAGCGGCGAGCGGTGTCCCAGGCCCGCGGCGATGGCGGCGCCGCCCGCCCAGGGCCCGACGGCGGCGCCGACGTTGAGCGCGGCCGTGGCGAACCCGCCGGCGAGGGCGGGCGCCCTCACCGCCGCGTACAGGGCCTGGGCGATCAGGGTGGAGCCGACGGCGAACGACAGGGTCCCCTGGACGAGGACGAGCGCGATCGTCACCGCGGGCTCGGCGGCGAGGAGCGCGAACGCCGCCCAGCCGATCAGCAGGGCCGCGCCGCCCGCCAGCAGCAGCGGTACGGGCCGCACGTCCGCGACGCGCCCCGCCGCCGAGACGCCGAGGAACGAGCCGAGCCCGAACAGCGCGAGCAGCGCGGGCACCCATGCCTCGCCGAGGCCGGCGACCTCGGTGAACACGGGCGTGAAGTAGGTGAACGCGCAGAACGTCGCCCCGTTCACGAGGGCGCCCAGGAGCAGCGTCACCTGGAGGCGCGGTTCCCGCAGGGCCCCGAACTCCTTGCGCGGGTTCGGGACGGGCCCGGCCCCGTCGTCCGGCACGGACCGCAGGATCGCCAGGAGGGCCGGGACGGAGATGAGCGCGACGGCCCAGAACGCCGACCGCCAGCCCCACAGCTGGCCGAGCAGCGCGCCGCCGGGTACGCCCGCGACGCAGGCGAGGGTGGTGCCCGCGAGCAGGACGGACGTGGCGCGCCCCTTGGCGTTCGGGGCGACCAGCGCGGCCGCGGTGACCATGGCGACGGCCAGGAACCCGGCGTTGGCCAGGGCCCCGACGATCCGGGTGCCGAGGAGGACCGGGTAGCTGGTGGTGACGGCGCCGAGGACGTGGACGAGGAGGAACACGGTCAGGAACGCCAGCAGCGCGTTCCGGCGCGACCAGCGGGCGGCGGCGACCGCCATGAGCGGCGCGCCGATGACCATTCCGACGGCGAACGCCGAGGTCAGCGAGCCGGCGGCGGAGATGGAGACGCCGAGGTCGGCGGCGATGTCCGGGAGGAGGCCCGCGAGCATGAACTCGGACGTCCCTTGCGCGAAGACGGCGAGCGCGAGCAGGTAGAGCACGAGAGGCACAGGAGGACTCCAGAAGACTCCATGGGAGCGGCGCGAGCGCGCCGGAACCCGCCGGGCGGCGCGGCGCAGGAGGGCGGCGCGCCCGGTCACAGGGTGGAAAGGGCCCGTGGTCCGGAGATCCGGTGGTGGTGTGATCGCAGCCCGGCGCGGCGCGGCCTCATCGGACCGCGCGGCGGGGAGCCACCGGACGACCGGTGGCTAGAGTCTTGACGCCTCGGGGCTGGACATGCCCGCAGCGTAACGTACGCCCCGCGCGACGCGTCCAACCCTTTTCAGCGCCCCCGGTCAGTCCTTGCGGCCGGTGGCGGCGACGGTCACGCCCAGGCCGATCATCATCAGGCCGCCGGTGCCGCCGATCGCGGCGAGGCGGCGGGGCGAGCCGGTGAGCCAGCTGCGGGCGGTGCCGGCCGCCAGCCCCCACACGCTGTCGCAGAGCAGGGCGATCAGGCCGAAGACCAGCCCGAACACGATCATCTGCAGGGCGGCGTGGCCGTTGCCGCGGTCGACGAACTGCGGGAGCACGGCGGCGAAGAAGACGGCGGTCTTGGGGTTGGTGACGCCGACGACGAAGCCCTGCCAGAGGGCGCGGTCGCGCGGGGCGTCCCCGTCCTCGAACGCGAGGCGCCGGTGCCGGAACGCCTGGACGCCCAGGTACACGAGGTAGGCGGCGCCGATCAGCTTGAGGGCCGTGAAGACCAGCACCGACCGTTCGACGATCGAGCCGATGCCGAGGGCGACCGCGGCGGTGAGGACCAGCACCCCGAGCTCGTTGCCCAGGACGCTGGCCAGCGCCGCGCGGCGGCCGTGGGCGAGGGCCCGGCCGACCACGAACAGGACGGTCGGGCCCGGGATCACGATGATGGCCAGCGCCATCGCCGAAAAGCCCAGCAACTGCTCCATCGACACCATCCCGCGACATTAGGCCGGTGCCGCCCGGGAGCGCACCTCAATAAGCGCCCTGGGTCACGCCTTGAGAGCGGGCTCCCGTACGGCCTCCGGCAGGGGACGCGCGGTACGCCGGTCCAGCGCCCCGGAGAGGACCGCGATGCCCAGGCCGGAGGCGCCGAGCGCGGCGGCGACCCACAGCGGCGAGGTGTAGCCGTGGCCCGTGCTGATCGCGAGCCCGGCCAGGAACGGGCCGAGCGCGTTGCCGAGGTTGAACGCGGCGACGTTGGCGGCGGAGGCGAGGGTCTGGGCGCCGGTGGCCTGGTCGAGGACGCGGGTCTGGAGGCCGGGGATGGCGGCGGAGGCGACCACGCCGAACAGGGTGAGGACGGCCAGGACGGCGATCTTGTGGTGGGCGGCCGCCATCAGCACGGCGGCGACCGCGATGATGGCGGCCAGCAGCGCGTACACGGTGGGCATCAGCGCGCGGTCGGCGTAGCGGCCGCCGAGTGGGCCGCCGGCCAGCATTCCGGCGCCGAGCAGCACCATGACCCACGGGACGGCGGCGCTGGAGTAGCCGGTGACCTCGGTCAGCAGCGGCGCGACGTAGGTGACGACGGCCAGCACCGGCGCCCAGCCGAGGGTGGTCATGGCCAGCGCGAGCCAGAGCCGCCGGTCGCGGAACGCGGCGAACTCGTGCCGCAGGCGGGTGTCGGGCCGGCCGCCGCGGGGCACCAGCGCCGCGATGCCGATCAGCGCGACGACGCCGATGCCGGTGACCGTCCAGAACGCCGCGCGCCAGCCGAGGTTCTGCCCGACGAAGGTGCCGAGCGGCACGCCCAGCACGTTCGCGGCGCTGAGGCCCATGAACATGACGGCGATGGCGCCGGCCCGCTTCTCGGGCCGGACGAGGTCGGCGGCGACGACGGCGCCGATGCCGATGAACGCGCCGTGCGCGAACGAGGCGACGATACGCCCGGTCATCAGCACGCCGTAGGAGGGTGCGAGCGCGGAGAGCAGGTGTGCGGCGACGAACAGGGTCATGAGGCCGAGCAGCATGGTCTTGCGGGGCAGCCGGGCGCCGGCCGCGGTGATGAGCGGGGCGCCCACGACGACCCCGAAGGCGTAGCCGGAGACCAGCAGGCCCGCGGTGGGGATCGAGGTGCCGAAGTCGGCGGCCAGTTCGGGCAGCAGGCCGGCGATGACGAACTCGGTGGTGCCGATGCCGAAGGCCCCGAGGGCCAGCGCGAGGAGCGCGAGCGGCATGACGTCCCTCCTTCGATACGATATAGGGCGAACGCCGATAGCAAGCAGAGGCATTAATTGCAGACGCCTGCTATCTCAGCACGCAAATACCGGCGCAAGCAAACACTCGGAAGGTGAGCCATGTCACGTACCGCCGACGCCGTCGAGGCGCGCGCCAACGGCTGGCGCACGCTCGCCGCCCTCCAGGCACGGATCGAGGAGAAGATCGAGCGCGCGCTCCAGGAGCGGCACGGCCTGAGCGTGAACGAGTTCTGCGTGCTGCATCACCTGGCCGGGCCGGACGGGCGCAACACGCGCATGCAGCAGCTCGCGGCGATCCTCGTGCTCAGCCAGAGCGCGACGACGCGGCTGGTCGGCCGGCTGGAGACGCGCGGCCTGCTCACGCGGGTGCTGTCGGAGGAGGACCGGCGCGGCATCTACGCGGAGGCCACCGAGGAGGGCAGGGCGCTGCTCGCCGAGGCGGCCCCGACGCACAACGACGCGCTGGACGCCGCGCTCGCCGAGGCCGCCGATCTCCCGGAGCTGACCCCGCTGGTGGAGGCGCTGGAGAAGCTCAGCCTGAAGGTGTGAGGGCCGTCGCGGCGAGGCGGAGGAGGGAGCGGTCCGTGCCGCGGCCGCCGACGGCGCAGAGCCCGACCGGGAGGCCGGCCACCCGCAGGCTCGGCGTCACGACGGCGGGCAGGCCCGCGATCGAGGCGAGGCAGGTGAGGCGGAGGGTGCGGAAGCGGTACGCGTCCATCGTCTCCGCGTCCAGGTCCACGGGCGGCGCGGGCGCCGTCGCGGCGGGCAGCAATAGGACGGTCCCCGGCGGCACGGCGTCGTACAGGACGGCCCGCGCCGCCTCCAGGACCTCCAGCCCCGCCTCCAGCTCCCCCGGCTTGAGGTCGCGCCCCAGGGCGAACCGCTTGGTCACCCCGTAGCCGAGCGAACCGGGATGCGCCTCGATCCACTCGCCGTGCCGCTTCCACGCCTCGTCCGCCTGGACGTTCCGGAACGCCGCGAACCACTCCTCCAGCCGCCCGCCCATCAGCGACCCGATCCGGCGCACGGGCTTCCCGAGGGCCGCGCAGGCCGTCTCGAACGATTCCCGCGTCTCGGGCTCGGCCAGCTCCACGACGTCGTCGGCGACGGCGAAGGACAGCGGCAGGTCGGGGTCGCCTGGAGGCAGCAGGACGTCCCCGGCCCGTTCCAGGAGGTCCGGGTCCCGCGCGAACCAGCCGATCGTGTCGAACGAGCGCGCCAGGTCCAGCAGCCCGTCCGAGCGCACGGCCCCATGCGTGGGGCGCAGCCCGTAGAGGCCGCAGTGCGAGGACGGCACGCGCACCGACCCGGCGGTGTCCGTCCCCAGGCCGAGGTCCGCGAGCCCCAGCGAGACGGCCGACGCGGGCCCGTTGCTGGAGCCGCCTGTGATGCGGCCGGGCGCGGCACCGTTAGGAGGGGTCCCGTAGTGCTTGTTGGTGCCGTTGAGGCTGAACGCCAGCTCGTCCGTCTGGGCGATGCCCGCGATGTCCGCGCCCGCGTCGAGCAGCGCCTGGACGGCCCAGGCGTTCCGCTCCTCGACCGGCGCCCCGGCCAGCCAGTCGGGGTTCCCCGCCCCGATCCGCCGGCCCGCCACCGCGAACAGATCCTTCACCGCGACCCGCACGCGGGCGAGGGGCCCGTCCGGGGCGCCGCTCACCAGGGGGTCGCCGGTCACCCGCCAGATGGGACCGGGCACGCGCTCGTCCAACACGCCTCCTTCACGCCTGTCACACGCCTGTTCACACGCCTGTTCGGCTGCTCGTCAGAGCACCGTACCGGCATCCAGGGTGATCACCCGATCCGCGATCCGGCGGGCCACCCGGGGATCGTGGGTGACGAAGACGATCGCCAGGCCCTCCTCGCGGCGGAGGCGGGCGAGCAGGTCCAGGATGCGCTCCTGGGCCAGGACGTCCAGGCCGGTCGTGGGCTCGTCGGCGAGCAGGATCCGGGGACGGGACGCGAGCGCGCGGGCGAGCGCGACCCGCTGCCGCTCACCGCCCGACAGCGTCGACGGGCGCCGCGCCGCCAGGGCCGGGTCCAGGCCGACGCGTTCCAGCGGCTCCGCGACGCCCTCGCGGCCGCCCAGGGCCTCCGCGACGACGCGCTCGACGGTGTAGCGGGGGTCGAACGACGCCTGCGCGTCCTGGAACACCAGCGCCGACTCGCGCCGCAGGGCCCGCCGCTCGCGGTCCCGCAGGCTCCACACGTCCCGCTCTCCGGCGAGCACCCGGCCCGCCTCGGGACGGTCCAGCCCCGCGAGCACGCCGACCAGCGTGGACTTCCCGGACCCGCTGCGCCCGACGACCGCGACCGACTCCCCGGCCCGGACGTCGAGGTCGACGCCGTCCAGCGCGACCGTCGTCCGGCCCCGCCCGTGCAGGACGCGCCGGACGCCGCGCAGCGACCGCACCGGCTCGCCGGCCGGCTCCCCCGGCTCGAACGGGGCGTCCAGCCGGGAGGCGGCGACCAGCGCCCGGGTGAACGGATGCTCCGGCTCGGCCAGGACGCGCCCGCTCGGCCCCTGCTCGACGATCCGGCCGTCCGCCAGGATCGCGATCTCGTCCGCCCAGCGCTCCGCGACCGCCAGATCGTGGGTGATCAGCAGCACCGCCCGGCCCTGGGCGCGGATCGCGTCGAGCACCTCCGCCTGCGTCTCCGGGTCGAGCGCGGTGGTCACCTCGTCGGCGATCAGCAGGTCGGGCTCCAGGACGGTCGCGACCGCGAGCGCCGCCCGCTGCGCCTGGCCGCCCGACAGCTCGTACGGCCGCGCCTCCCACACCTGCTCCGGGTCCAGCCCGCACCGCTCCAGCGCGCCGTACCCCAGCTCGCGCGGGTCGCCCGCGCCGTGCGCGCGGACGGTCTCGGCGAGGTGCCGGCCGATCGTGAGCGTCGGGTTGAGGGCGGCGGAGGCGTCCTGGAACGCGTACCCGACCCGGCGGCCCCGGAGCCGGCGCAGCTCCCGGCGCCCCATCCCCACCACGTCGAGCCCGCCGACCCTGATGGTCCCCTCGACCCGCACGGACGGGTCGTTCAGCCGGACGACCGACCGCGCGGTCAGGCTCTTGCCGCTGCCGCTGGCCCCCGCCAGCGCGACGATCCGCCCCTCCGGAACGGTCAGCGACAGGCCGTCCACCACGCGCCGCCCGCCCGGCACCGTCACCGCGAGACCGGTGATCTGGAGGGCGCTCACCGGGGGTCTCCGGAGATCGTCGAGGCGAGGACGTTCACCGCGAGGATGGTGGCGACGACGCACGCGGCCGGGAACGCGACCGTGTACCACTCGCCGGTCAGCAGGTGCGCCTGCGCCTCGGTGAGCAGGTTGCCCCAGCTCGGCCGGTTCGGCGGCACGCCCAGGCCGAGGAAGCTCAGCGTGGACTCGGTCAGGACCGCGTGGCCGACCTCGAACGCGGCGATCGACGCGACCGGCGGCAGCGCGCCGGGCAGCAGGTGCCGGACCAGCACCCGGCCGCGGGACAGGCCGAGGGCGTGCGCGGCGCGGACGTACGGCCGCTCCCGCAGGCTGATCAGCTCGGCGCGGGTGACCAGCGCCACCGGCATCCAGGCGGTGGCGGCGACGGCGAGGATCACGGTGCCGAGGGACGGGCCCGCGACCGCCGCCAGCGCCAGCACCACGACCAGCATCGGCAGCGACAGCAGCACGTCGGCGGCGCGCGAGATCGCCTCGTCCAGCCAGCGCGGCCCGGCCGCCGCGAGCCCGCCGAGCAGCACCCCGGCCGCCACGGTGATCGCGGCGGCGACGATCCCGACGATCAGCGAGGTGCGCGCGCCGTACAGGAGCCGGGCCAGCAGGTCGCGGCCGAGCTGGTCGGTGCCCAGGAGGTGGCCGGGCGAGCCGGGCGGCAGGCTGGTCGCGAGGGTGTCGGTGGCGATCGGGTCGTACGGCGTCAGCACCGGCGCGAGCAGGGCCGCCAGCGCGAGCACCGCCAGCAGCAGCGCCGCCGCCCACACGCCGGGGCGGCGCGCGGGCAGCCGGGCCGCCAGCAGCCCGCGCGGGGCCGGTGCCGCCGTCCCGTCCCCCGAGAACGGGACGCCGGCACCGAGTCCGGAACTCCTGACCTTAGTGATGGGCATGCCGGGCCTTCCCCGTCAGGCGGACGCGCGGGTCGAGCCAGGCGACGGCGAGGTCGCCGAGCAGGTTGGCCAGCACCACGATCACGCCGGTGACCAGGACGACCGCGGTCAGCACCGGGTAGTCCTGCTCGCGGGCCGCGAGCACCGCCTGCCGCCCGATCCCCGGCCAGGAGAAGATCATCTCGGTGGCGTAGGCGCCGGCGATCAGCCCGCCGACCCCGACGCCGAGCCGCGCGGTGAACGGCACCAGCCCCGGCCGCAGCAGGTGCCGCACGGTCACGGTCCAGCGCGCGAGCCCGCGCGCCCGCGCGTTCTCGACGTGCGGCGCGGACCGCAGCCGGCCGACGCCCGTCTCCACCAGCCGCGCGTACGTGCCGAAGTGGTGCCCGAACGCCAGCGCCAGCGCGGGCAGCACCAGATGCGCCGCGAGGACCCCGGCCGTGAGCGGCTCGCCGGGCCGGTTCAGCCCGCCGGACGGCAGCACCCGGAGCCATGCCGAGAAGATCCACATCAGCAGCAGCGCGGTGACGAACCCGGGCATCCCGCCCAGCGCGAACAGCGCCGTCTGGATGCCCCGCCGCAGCCAGGCCCGCCGAGTCAGGGCCGCGGCCAGCCCCACGGCGATCGCCCCGGCGACGCTGAGCAGCACGGCCGCGGCCGTCAGCAGCAGCGTCCACGGGGCGGTGTCGGCGAGGACCTCCCGCACCGGCCGCCCGGTGCCGTACGAGTCGCCGAAGTCACCGCGGACCGCGCCCGCGACCCAGCGCCCGTACCGGACCGGCAGCGGGTCGTGCAGGCCCATCTCGCGCTCCAGCCGCTCGACGGCCGCGGGCGTGGCGGGCCGCCCGCCCGAGCGCGCCTCCAGGATCGACGCGGCCGGGCTGCCCGGCGCGACGTCCAGCAGCACGAAGCAGAGCGCCGAGAGGGCGGCGACGACCGCCAGGGCCGTCGCCGCCCGCCGGAGCAGGAACCGTGCGATCAACGGCTCAGGACCAGGACCACTTCTCGGCGTTCCAGAAGAAGCCGTAGCCGTGGTGGCCCAGGGTGCGCCGCTGCGGGCCCTTCAGCCCGTCCGGCACCGCGTTGGACGTGTGCAGGTAGGAGATCCACACGAACGGCGGGTCCTCGGCCAGCGCCTTCTGGAAGTCGCCGTACAGCTCCTTGCGCTTCGCCGGGTCGGAGGTCTCCCGCGCCGCGTCGAGCGCCTTGTCGACGTCCGGGTTGCTGTACGTGCCGTAGTTGGAGCCGCCGTTGGCGAGCGCCTCCGAGGAGTGGAACGGCCCGTACACCGAGGTGTCGGGGTCGTACGGCGTGCCCCAGCCGACCACGAACGCCTCCAGCTCGCCCCAGTTCTTGCGGACCCAGTCGCGCGGCCGCGGGTTGGGGACGACGTCGAAGCCCCGCGCCTTGAGCTGCGTGGCGGCGACGTTGAGGATGGCGACCCGCGAGGAGTCCTCGGCGAACGTGCTCAGCTCGAACCGGACGGTCCTGCCGTCCTTGGCCCACAGCCCCTGAGCGTTCTTGGCGTAGCCCGCGGCCTTCATCAGCTCGTCCACCTTGGCGGGGTCGTGCGTGAACGGCGCCGCGCCCCCGGCCTTGTACGGGCTCTCGTCCAGCGGCCCGGTCGCCGGGCTGCCGTGCCCGAGCAGCACGCTCTTGACGAACGCGTCGCGGTCGACGGCGTGGTTCATCGCCTGCCGGATCCGCTTGTCGGCGAAGACGGGGAGCTTCTTGAAGTTGAGCATCAGGGCCCGGTAGTCGGCCGTCGGGTAGGTCTCCAGCCGCACCCCGCCGACGTCCCCGGCCTTGGCGGCCTGCTGCGGCTGGACGTGGGCGCCGTCGACCTCGCCGTTGGTGAGCTGGATCAGCCGCGCGGTGTCGTCCGGCACGTACTTGATCACGATCTTGGGCAGCTTCGGCCTGCCCTCGTAGTAGCCGCCGAACGCCTCCAGCTCGGCGTACTGCCCCGGCTTGAACGTCGCCAGCCGGAACGGCCCCGCCCCGACCGGGCTCTGCCCGAACGACGCGTCGGTGATCTTCTTGCCCTTCAGCGCGTGCTCGGGCAGCAGCCCCATCGACAGCGCGTCCAGCAGCGGCGCGAACGGCCTGCTCAGCTCCAGCTTCACCGTCGTGTCGTCGGGCGTCTCCACCGACTCCACCGACTCGAAGTTGCGCGAGCGCGGCGCGTCGGCCGCCGCGGCCTTCACCGCGTCGATGGTGAACCGCACGTCCCGCGAGGTCAGCGGCTTGCCGTCGTGCCAGGTGAGGCCGGACCGGAGCTTGAACGTGTAGTCCTTGCCGTCCTTGGAGACCGTCCAGGACTCGGCCAGCCCCGGCACCACCTTGTTGGCGGCGTCGTGCCGGGTCAGCCCGCGGAAGACCAGCTCGGTCACCGGGTCGGTGTGCTCGTCCTGGAGGGCCGGGTTGAGCGTCTCCGGCTCGTCCCCGATGGCGTACGTGAACGTTCCGCCGGTGCGGGAGTCCGCGGCTCCGCCGGTCCCGCACGCGGTGGCGGCGGCCAGCAGGGCGCTCGCGGTGGCGAGCGCGCCGAGGACGAGGGCGGGCTTACGCATAAGTCTCCTAGTTGCAAGTAATTCGCAACAAGTGACTATAGCCGTCCCCGAACGGGGCATTCGTCACCGGCGTCCCGCCAGGCAGGCGGAACGCGCCCGTCAGGCGGGCGAAGGCGCCCCGTCAGGCGGGCAGGACGCTCCAGCGCCCCTCGCGCCACACCAGCAGATCGCGGGTCAGCAGCTGGCCGGCCGGCACGTCCCAGGACGGCTCGCCGTCCCCGCCGGCCGCCCCGGCCTCGTCCTCGGGCCGCTCCTCCGACCACACCCGCTCCACCGCCCAGCGCAGCTTCGCGATCCCGTCCGGGTGGCCCGTGCCGGAGGCGACGAACACGTCCCGCGCGGGGGCCGCCACGACCAGATCGCCCTCGACGTCCTGCGCCAGCTTCTCCAGGAACCCCTCGTCCAGCAGCAGGCCCGCCTCCAGCCCGCCGCCGCGGGACGGCTCCGCCCCGCCCAGCGAGACGGTCACCGCGCGGACGTCCGGATACCAGCTCATCCGCAGGTCGGGCCGGAGGTTGCGGAGGTTGATCACGGCGGTGCGGCGCAGCTCCTCGGGCGCGATCCCGAGCTCCTGGCAGTGCCGCCGCGCGACGTGCTCGTACCGCCGGCCGCCCGGCTCGGGCCGCAGCGCGCCCGCGGCGCCCGCCTCGGCCGGCAGCTCCAGCGCGTACGTGACGTACAGGTCCCCGGTGAACGGGTCGCGCACCGGCTCCTCCTGCGGCGGCAGCGGGAACTCCAGCTGCACCTCGGCCGGCACCCGTGCCTTGATCAGCGGGACGACGAGACTGGTCCGCGGCTCGGTCACGGCGAGATCCTCCTGAGGCCGGTGAGGTTCCGAGCGAGTCACACTACCGGGAGCGGCCCCCCGACTCCCCGCAAGCCTCGCCGCGCCGTGATGTGATCATTCCCGCCGATCTGGGTACCTGTGACGCGGGAGGTCCATGTGAACTTCTGGGAGTACCTGTCCGATCGGCGCGAGCTGCTGACCTTCGAGGCGTGGCAGCACGCGAGCATGGTCTTCCAGTGCGTGCTGGCCGCGCTGGTGATCGGGACGGTGATCGGGGTCGCGGTGTACCGCAGCCCGCGGGCCGCCGCGCTCGCCACCGGCACCGCCGGAGTGATCTTCACGATCCCGGCGCTGGCCCTCCTCGGCCTGCTCATCACCCCGTTCGGCCTCGGCGTGGCGCCCAGCGTCGTCGCGCTCACGCTGTACTCGCTGCTGCCGATCCTCCGCAACACCATCGTCGGCCTCAACGGCGTCGACCCGGCGCTGGTGGACGCGGCGCGCGGCATCGGGATGAGCCGGCGCATGATCCTGCTGCGCGTCCAGCTGCCGCTGGCCTGGCCGGTCGTCCTCACCGGCGTCCGGGTGGCCACCCAGCTGGCGATGGGCGTCGGCGCGATCGCCGCGTACGCCTCCGGGCCGGGGCTGGGCGAGCAGATCTTCTCCGGCCTGGCCCGGCTCGGCGGCGCCAACGCCGTCAACATGACGCTCGCCGGCACCCTCGGCGTGATCATCCTGGCCCTGCTCTTCGACGCCTGCTACCTGCTGATCGGCAGGCTGACCACCCCGCGAGGCATCCGTGCATGAGACCCCCGGCACCCCCGCCGCCAACGACTCCGGCACCGCCGGCACCGCCGAGGCCGACGGCGGCCGCGGCATCGAGCTGATCAACGTCACCAAGCGCTTCCCCGGCCAGAAGACCCCCGCCGTGGACGACATCACGATGACCATCCCGGGCGGCGAGATCGTCGTCCTGCTCGGCCCGTCCGGCAGCGGCAAGACCACCACGATGCGGCTGATCAACCGGCTGATCGAGCCCACCTCCGGCACGATCATCGTGGCCGGGCAGAACGCCCTGGACATCGACCCCAACGAGCTGCGCCGGCACATCGGCTACGTGATCCAGAACGCCGGGCTCTTCCCGCACATGACGGTCGGCACCAACATCGGCCTCGTCCCGCAGATGCTCGGCTGGGACAAGCGGCGCATCGCCGACCGCGTCGACGAGCTGCTCCGCCTCGTCGACCTCGACCCCGCCACGTACCGCGACCGGTACCCGCGCGAGCTGTCGGGCGGCCAGCAGCAGCGCGTCGGCGTGGCCCGCGCGCTCGCCGCCGACCCGCCCGCGATGCTCATGGACGAGCCGTTCGGCGCCCTCGACCCGATCACCCGCGAGCGGCTCCAGGACGAGCTGCTCCAGCTCCAGGAGGAGCTGGGCAAGACGATCGTGTTCGTCACCCACGACGTGGACGAGGCGCTCAAGCTCGGCGACCGGATCGCGATCCTCGGACAGGGCTCCCGGATCGCCCAGTACGCGACCCCGCAGGAGATCCTGCTCAACCCGGCCGACGAGTACGTCGAGCAGTTCCTCGGCGGCGGCCAGGCGATGAAGCTGCTGAAGTTCAGCCGCGTCGCCGACGTCCCGCTCGACCGGATCCCCGAGGTCCGCGCCGACGAGGACGCCACCGCCGTCCGGGCCCGGATCGAGGAGTCGGAGAACGGCTCGTTCGGCATCGTCCTGGACGAGGCGCGCCGCCCGCTGCGCTGGATCACCCTCGACGACCTCGACGGCGTCGACGGGCCGGTCGGCGAGCGCGGCGACGCCACCGCCACCCCCATCCGCGCCCGCATCACCCTCCAGCAGGCCCTGGAGGCGCTGATCCAGATCGAGCAGGACTGGGTCCCGGTCGTCGGGCCCCGCAACGTCTACCGCGGCACCGTCACCCTCGCCACCCTGCAGAACGCGATCAAGGACATGAAGGAACGCACCCGCCGCCGGGCGGCCCGGTCATGACCGCCGAGACCGCGGAGACCGTCGAACGCTCGTCCGCCGACCTGCACGCCCCGACCGGCGGGCGCTCCTGGCGCGCCCTGATCGAGCCGCTCGCCATCCTCGCCGCCGGCGCCGCCTGGCTGCTGTACGTGTGGAACTCCGACCTCGACAGCATGGAGGAGCGCAGCCTCGGCCCCCGCTACGTGTTCGGCAAGGTCTGGCAGCACATCGAGCTCACCGCCGTCGCCACGCTGCTGGTCCTGCTGATCGCCATCCCGCTGGGCGTCGTGCTGAGCCGCCGCTGGGCCCGCCCCGCCACCCCGGCCGTCCTGGCCATCGCCAACATCGGCCAGTCCGCCCCCGCGATCGGCGTCCTCGTCCTGCTCGCCGTCACCTGGGGCATCGGCTTCTGGACGGCCATCGTCGCCCTCGTCGCGTACGGCGTGCTGCCCGCCCTCCGCAACACCCTCGTCGGCCTCCAGCAGGTCGACCCGGCCCTGGTGGACGCCGGGCGCGGCATCGGGATGTCCGCGCGCTCCGTCCTGTGGCGGGTCGAGTTCCCGCTGGCCGTCCCCGTCATCCTCGCCGGGATCCGGACGACCCTGGTCCTCATGGTCGGCACCGCCACCATCGCCTCGTTCATCAGCGGCGGCGGGCTCGGCGACCTCGTCACGACCGGCATCTCCACCCAGCGCACCCCCGTCCTGCTCACCGGCTGCGTCCTCGTCGCCCTGCTCGCCCTCCTGATCGACTGGCTCGGCGGCATCGCCACCCGCCTCCTGGCGCCGAAAGGTCTCGGATGAAGCGCCTGGCCCTGCTCTCCACCCTCCTGCTCCTCGCCGGCTGCGGGCTGAAACCCGCCTCCGCGTTCGTGCCCGCCGTCGAACCCGGCAGCATCCGGCCGATCCCCTCCTTCGAGGACGCCACGTTCCGCGTCACCTCGAAGGAGTTCACCGAGCAGCTCATCCTCGGCAAGATCGCCGTCCTCGCCCTGACGGCCGCCGGCGCCGAGGTCGAGGACCACACCAACGTCCAGGGCAGCATCACCTCCCGGCGGTCGGTGACCGGCGGCGAGAACGACCTCGCCTGGGAGTACACCGGCACCGGCTGGATCAACTACCTCGGCCAGGAGGACCCGCTGCCCGACCCGAAGCAGCAGTTCGAGGCCGTCCGGAAGATGGACCTGGAGAAGAACCGCATCGTCTGGCTCGCCCCGTACTCCCCGGGCAACAACACGTACACGATGACGGTCACGCGGCAGACCAAGCAGAAGTACGGGCTGAACACGCTCTCCGACATGGCCAAGGTCCCGGTCGCCGCGCGCACGTTCTGCGTCGAGCCGGAGTTCTCGTCCCGGAACGACGGGCTGCGCGGGATGCTGAAGACGTACGGCATCCCCTACGGCACGGCCGTCCCGCCCGGCAACATCTTCCAGATGTCGGCCGGCGTCGTCTACAACACCACCGCCGAGGGCAAGTGCACGTTCGGGGAGGCGTACGAGACCGACGCCCGCATCCAGTCGCTCGACCTCCAGGTCCTGGCCGACGACAAGAAGTTCTTCCCGAACTACAACCCCGCGGTGACCGTGCGCGAGCCCGTCCTGCGCGCCCACCCCGAGATCGCCGGCATCTTCGCGAAGATCGCGCCCAAGCTCACCACCACCGTCCTGCGCGACCTCAACAGCAAGGTGGACGTCGAGGGCCGCGACCCCGTCTTCGTCGCCCGCGACTGGATGCGCGAGCAGGGCCTCATCCGCTAGCCGGCGGCACCACCCGCAGGCCGCGCGGCGCGCCCTCCTCGATCAGCCGCCAGAGGGCGCCCGTGTCCAGATGCTCCTCGACCAGGTCGCCGACCGCGTCCATCATCCGCTCCCGCAGCGCCGCGAACGACACGTCCTGCGCCGGAACGAAGTCCCGGCCCGCCCACCGCGCCACGTCGGCGAGGAAACCCCTGCGGAAGCCGTCGTTCTCCATGGCCCCGTGCCAGGTTGTCCCCCACACGGCGTCCAGGCGGCACCCGTCCAGGAACGGCTCGCCACCCTCCACGTCCACGATCCCGTGATGGATCTCGTACGCGTGGACCGGCTCGCCGTAGGCCCGCCCGGACGGCCGGCCGAGCGTCTTCTCGTCCCGGAACACCACCCGCGCCGGCAGCAGGCCCAGCCCCTCGACCCCGCCCGCCCGCGACTCCACGTCGTCGTCGATGTGCCGGGCGAGCATCTGGAAGCCGCCGCAGACGCCGAGCACGGGCCTCCCCTCCGCGGCCCGGCGCACGATCTCGTCCGCCATGCCCCGCTCGCGCAGCCAGGCGAGATCGGCGACGGTCGCCCGCGTCCCCGGGAGCACCACCAGGTCCGCGTCCGCCAGGTCGCCCGCGCTCGCCGCGTACCGCACGACCACGCCGGGCTCGCAGTTCAGGGCGTCGAGATCGGTGAAGTTGGAGATCCGCGGGAACCGCACCACCGCGATCCTGAGCGTCTCCCGCCCGTACGGGCCCCGCGCGTCCGGGCGCGGCGCGTCCAGCGCCAGCGTGTCCTCGGAGTCCAGGTAGAGCCCCAGCCTCCACGGCAGGACGCCGTACGTCGGCCGCCCCGTCAGCTCCGCCAGCCGGTCGATGCCCGGCTCCAGCAGCTCCAGCGCCCCGCGGAACTTGTTGATCACGAATCCGGCGATCAGCGCCTGGTCGGCCTCCTCCAGCAGCGCGACGGTCCCGTACAGGGAAGCGAAGACGCCGCCCCGGTCGATATCGCCCACGACGACCACCGGCAGGCCCGCGGCCCTGGCCAGGCCCATGTTGACGATGTCCCCCGCCCGCAGGTTGATCTCCGCCGGGCTGCCGGCCCCCTCGCAGACCACCACGTCGTACTCGGAGGCCAGCTCGTCCAGGCTCTCCTTCACGACCCGCCGCAGCCGCTCCTTGTGCGCGCCGTACTCCAGCGCGTCCACCTCGGCCACCGGCCGCCCCAGCACCACCACCTGGCTGCGCCGGTCGCTCCCCGGCTTCAGCAGCACCGGATTCATGACCGCCCTGGGCTCCACGCCCGCCGCCTGCGCCTGCATGTACTGCGCCCGGCCGATCTCCGCCCCGTCGCTCGTCACCATCGAGTTGAGCGACATGTTCTGCGCCTTGAACGGAGCGACCTTCACCCCCTGCCGCGCCAGCCAGCGGCAGATCCCGGCCGTCACCACGCTCTTGCCCGCGTCCGACGTCGTCCCGGCGACGAGGAGCCCCTTCACCTGGCGACACCCGCCAGAACCGCCGCCGTGCCCGCCACGAGCCGCGAGAGCCGCACCGCCCGGCGGACGTCCCCTACCTCGGGGGCCCGCCCATTTCCCATCTCGGGTCGCGCCTCCACGTCCCCTCCGTACGAGTTGACCCCGCCGAGCCGCACCCCCAGCGCCCCGGCGAACGCGGCCTCGCACCGTCCCGCGTTGGGGCTCGGATGCTTCCCGCCGTCCTCCCGCAGCACCCGCCAAGCCTCCCGCCCGCCGAAAACCGCCCCCAGCATGCCGGTCAGGCGCGCCGGCACCCAGTTCGCGACATCATCGAGCCGCGCCGAGGCCCACCCGAACCGCTCGTACCGCTCATTGCGGTAACCGACCATCGCATCGAGCGTGTTGACCGCCCGGTACGCCAGCAGCCCCGGAACGCCCGCGACGGCCCCCCACACCAGCGGCGCGACCGCCGCGTCCGACGTGTTCTCCGCGACCGACTCCACGGTCGCCCGCGCCAGTTGCCGCTCCCCCAGCCCCGCCGGATCCCGCGCGCACAGATGCGTCAGCCGCTCCCGCGCCGCCTCGACGTCGCCCGCCTCCAGCTCCCGGGCCATCGCCGTCCCCTCCCTCCCCAGGGAGGTCCCCCCGAGCACGGCCCACGTCGCCAGCGCGGTCACCCCGACCCGCCCCACCGAAGACCCCGCCGACCGCTCCGCGAGAACACCCACCCCGGCGGCACCGCCCACGAGCAGCCCCGTGAAAACGATCCCCCGCGCCCGCGAATCCGCGTACAGCCGCCTCTCCAGGGCACCGGCCACCCGGCCGAACCCCGCGACGGGATGCCCCCGGCGCGGATCGCCGAGCACCGCGTCCAGCGCCGCCCCCAGCAGCAGCCCCTTGCCCCTGTCAGACAAGCCGGGCATCGATCTCGTCCCAGTTGCGCTCCAGCCAGTCCTGCGCCCGCCGGATCCGCGACCCCGCCCCCGACCGCCAGATCCGCGCCCACGCACCACCCTGCTCGGCCCTCTTCCGCATCGCCTCGTACGACCGCTCGAACCGCACCCGCGCCGCCGGCAGCACCTCCCGCCGCCCCTCACGCCCCAGCCCGTAGGCGTCGCAGAACGACCGCACCCGCTGCCCGACATCGACCTGCCCGAGCCGCCAGTCCCGATCGGCCGGATCCGCGATCGGCGCCCAGTGCCGCAGCGTCGTCACCACGTCGTACAGCCTCGTCGTCGGCCGCGCCAGATCGAAGTCGATCAGCCCCACCGGCACCCCGCCCCGGAACACCACGTTCTCCGGCGTCACGTCGCAGTGCCCGATGATCTCCGGCTCCCGGTCCAGGCCCGACCCCCCGGCCTCCCACGGAGCCCCGGCCGGCGCCTCGTACGACGCCACCGCCTCATGGAACCGCCGCAACAGCACGGCCACGCCCCGCAACGCCTCGTCCGTCACGGCGTACGCCGGCAGCGGCCGCCCGGGCGCCTCCCCCGGCACCCAGCTGAGCACCTCACGCCCCAGCTCATCGATCCCCAGCACCCGCGGCGCCCCGTCGAACCCCACACCCTCCAGATGCCGCAGCAACCCGTGCACCGCCGGACTGTGCGCCCCGCACGGCCGCCGGACGGTCTCCCCCACCCGCACAACGCCCTCCGTCACGTCCCCGCCGGAGAGCGGCACTTCCACATTCACCGCCACGGCTATAGAAGATATGACGACCTGGACACCACCGGCGCCGCTTCCCGGATACGCCCGTGCGAAGACCACGGGTCGCGCTCTACACTCAAGGCCCAGCAGGCGCCCATAGCTCAGCCGGACAGAGCATCGGTCTTCTAAACCGACGGTCGGGGGTTCGAATCCCTCTGGGCGCACCACCTCTGACCTGCGGAAACGCAACTGACCACCTGGTCATCCACCGCCGGTTACGCCCCACTTCGTCACCCCACGTTGCTCCATGTTCGCTCGGGGGAACCAACCCAGACATCGACCGGGCCGGGTCGCGGCACTCATGTCGGCTCCGTCCCTGTGATGGTTAGGGGCTACCTACGAAGGAGCCGGGGTCTGCGAGGAGAACGTTCTCGATAGCCCAGATCGGCACGCATGGCTACAACGCACTGGGCCAGTTCGCGATCGATCTCGTCTCTGGGATAGGCGACCAGGAGGTTCATTTGATGGTCCTTCTTGTGCACCCGGGCCTTCCCCCTTGGATGTGGACACCTTGGAGACTGGATCTTGAGGTCCAGGGGAAGAGATGTCATCGATGGCGCTGAAGCACTATCCGGAGGAGTTCAAGGCCGACGCGGTGGCGTTGTACCTGT
>NZ_JBGNUR010000014.1:0-218991 GCF_041951345.1 Actinomadura sp. 21ATH
GGCCACCGGTGTGGTGGCCGCCGCGCCGTGGGTCGGTCGTCGTGCGGTTGTCTGCTCGTGTTTGCGCTGTTGTTACAGGTATTGGCCGGTGTTGGCGACGGTGTCGATGGACCGGCCGGCTTCGGAGCCCTTGGTACCGGAGACGAGGGTGCGGATGTAGACGATCCGTTCGCCCTTCTTGCCGGAGATGCGGGCCCAGTCGTCGGGGTTGGTGGTGTTGGGGAGGTCTTCGTTCTCGCTGAACTCGTCGACGCAGGCGGCCAGCAGGTGGGTGACGCGGAGGCCCTTCTGGCCGGTGTCGAGGAACTGCTTGATGGCCATCTTCTTGGCGCGGTCGACGATGTTCTGGATCATCGCGCCGGAGTTGAAGTCCTTGAAGTAGAGGACTTCCTTGTCTCCGTTGGCGTAGGTGACCTCCAGGAAGCGGTTCTCCTCGCTCTCGGTGTACATCCGTTCGACGACGCGCTGGATCATGGCGTCGACGGTGGCCGCCTCGTCGCCGCCGTTCTCCTTGACGTCGTCGGGGTGGAGGGGGAGGCCGGAGAGGATGTACTTGGAGAAGATGTCCTTGGCGGCTTCGGCGTCGGGGCGTTCGATCTTGATTTTGACGTCGAGGCGGCCGGGGCGGAGGATCGCGGGGTCGATCATGTCTTCGCGGTTGGAGGCGCCGATGACGATGACGTTCTCCAGGCCCTCGACGCCGTCGATCTCGCTGAGGAGCTGCGGGACGATGGTGTTCTCGACGTCGGAGGAGACTCCGGATCCGCGGGTGCGGAAGATGGAGTCCATCTCGTCGAAGAAGACGATGACGGGGGTGCCGGCGGAGGCCTTTTCGCGGGCGCGCTGGAAGACCAGGCGGATGTGGCGTTCGGTCTCGCCGACGTACTTGTTGAGGAGTTCGGGGCCCTTGATGTTGAGGAAGAAGCTCTTGCCCTCCTGGCCGGTCTTTTCGGCGACCTGCTTGGCGAGGGAGTTGGCGACGGCCTTGGCGATGAGGGTCTTGCCGCAGCCGGGCGGTCCGTAGAGCAGTACGCCCTTGGGGGGGCGGAGCTGGTGTTCGCGGAAGAGGTCGGCGTGCAGGTAGGGAAGCTCGATGGCGTCCCTGATCATTTCGATCTGCCCGCTGAGCCCGCCGATCTCGTTGTAGGAGATGTCGGGGACCTCTTCGAGGACGAGTTCTTCGACCTCGGCCTTGTGGATCTTTTCGTAGGCGTATCCGGACCGGGGTTCGAGCATGAGGGAGTCGCCGGCGCGCAGCGGTACGCCGCGGAGCGGTTCGGCGAGCATGATGACGCGTTCCTCGTCGGCGTGCGCGATCACCAGTGCGCGTTCGCCGTCGTCGAAGAGTTCCTTGAGCATGACGACTTCGCCCTGCTCTTCGAACTTGAGTGCTTCGACGACGTTGAGCGCCTCGTTGAGCATGACCTCCTGGCCGCGCTGGAGTTCTTCGGCGTCCACGGCGGGGCTGACGTTGACCCGCAGTTTGCGGCCGCCGGTGAAGATGTCCACGGTGCCGTCGTCGCGGGCTTCGAGGAACACCCCGTAGCCGGACGGCGGCTGGGCCAGCCGGTCGACCTCCTCCTTGAGCGCCACGATCTGTTCGCGGGCTTCCTTCAGCGTCGCCACGAGGCGCTCGTTCTGGCCTGTCACGGCGGCCAGGTTGGCCTGTGCCTCATGGAGACGTTCCTCTAGAACACGTACTTGGCGCGGGGATTCCGCGAGCTTGCGGCGCAGCACGGAGATCTCCTCCTCCAGGAAGGAGATCTGCGTTTGGAGGTCCCTGACCTCCTTGTCGTGCTGCGCCCTGCGCGCCCCAGCATCGTCACGAGCGGCCACGCCCCGTCACCTCCTCACGAAGAGAGCCGACGACCTACAGAGACCCTACCTATCTGGAGGGCTTCCGTAACCTGCCCTTTCGGTACTCGTGTCGTGCCCGCGGGATCTTGACTGGTCGGGGCGGGGGGTTCGGGGGGCGCGCGGAATGTCCGTAGCGGGAGGGCGGGGCGTCGAAACGGCGGATTCCGTTGGGGGGGGCGGCGGGTTCGGCGCTTTCCGTTCGGGGGGGGGTGGGGGTAGGCGGTGGTGACGCGGGGGTGTGAATTGTGTGTTACGGCCTGCGGCGGTGGTGGTGGCCGCGCGTGTCGCGGGGTCGCGGGGCGGTGTTTGTGATCTATGCCTCGCCGGCGGGGGCGGGTGTGTCGCCGTCGGTGGCGGGGCCGGGGGCGGGGGCGGGGAGGGGCGCGCCTTTGGCGGGGCGCCGGCGGCGGGCGGGCGGGGTGACGCCGTCGGCGAGGCGGCGGGCGGTGACGAGGAAGCCGGTGTGGCCGACCATGCGGTGGTCGGGGCGGACGGCGAGTCCTTCGACGTGCCAGGAGCGGAGCATGGTCTCGAAGGCGTAGGGCTCGGCGAAGGCGCCGTGGCCGCGGAGTTCTTCGACGATGCGGGACATCTGGGTGGTGGTGGCGATGTAGGCGCAGATCATGCCGCCGGGGATGAGGGCTTTGGCGACGGCGTCGACGCATTCCCAGGGGGCGAGCATGTCGAGGACGGCGCGGTCGATGTCGGTCTCGGTGAGGGCGTCTTCGAGGGAGCCGACGGTGATGCGCCAGGCGGGGTGGGGGCCGCCGAAGAACTTCTCGACGTTGGTGCGGGCGATGTCGGCGAAGTCGGGGCGGCGTTCGTAGGAGGTGACGAGGCCGTGTTCGCCGACGGCGCGGAGGAGGGAGCAGGTGAGGGCGCCGGAGCCGGCGCCGGCTTCGATGACGCGGGCGCCGGGGAAGATGTCGGCCATGGCGACGATCTGGGCGGCGTCCTTGGGGTAGACGACGGCGGCGCCGCGGGGCATGCGGACGGTGAAGTCGGCGAGGAGGGGGCGGAAGGCGAGGTATTCGACGCCGCCGGTGGAGCGGAAGACGGTGCCTTCGGGGCTGCCGATGATGTCGTCGTGGGTGATGGCGCCCTTGTGGGAGTGGTAGGCCTTGCCGGGCTGGAGGGTGATGGTGTTGATGCGGCCTTTGGGGTCGGTGAGCTGAACCTGGTCGCCGGCGCGGAAGGGGCCGTGGGGGATGCGGCCGGTGGCGGCGCCGGCGGGCTGGGCCGGGGTGCCGGGCGTCGGGGTGGGTTCGCTCATGTCGGTCAAGGCTAGCGGCCCGAGGGCACTGCTCTGTTCCCTCTGGGGGTGTCGGCGAAACCTGCCGGTTGCCTTGTTCGTCCGGTCGGGTTCGGCGGGCCGGTGTCAGATGCCGGTGAAGGCGCGGTCGACGTCGGTGGCGGTGAGGACGCCGTAGACGCGGCCGTCGGGCTCGACGAGGAGGTATTCGGAGGCGGGGGCGCGGCGGAGGGCGTCGATGAGTTCCTCGCCGGTGAGGTCGGCGGGGAGGGTGTTGTCGTCGTGGACGGCGCGGGAGAGTTCGCCGGCCTGGATCCAGGGGCGGCGGTGTTCGGGGGTGGCGGTGACGGCCTTCTCGCTGACGAGGCCGCGGGGGCGGCCGTCGTGGTCGACGATGACGAGGGCGCCGGCGTGCTGGTCGTGGGCGCGGCGGATGGCTTCGGCGAGGGGGGTGTCGGCGGTGACCTGGGTGGCGCGGCGGGCGAGGCGGCGGGCGTGGAGGGCGGGGATGCGGCCGCGGATCTTCTCGGCGCGGAGGGTCTGGGTGGCGCCGACCCAGATGAAGGAGGCGATGAGGGCGGTCCAGAGGAGGGCGAGCCAGCCGAAGGCGGCGGATTCTCCCTGGACGGGGTAGGTGGCCATGAAGGCGCCGGCGACGAGGCAGAGGACGGCGACGCCGCGGCCGACCCAGGCGGCGAAGACGGCGCCGCTGCTGGCGCGTCCGGTGGCTTTCCAGACGGCGGCGCGGACGAGGCGGCCGCCGTCGAGCGGGAGGCCGGGGAGGAGGTTGAAGACGCCGACGAGGAGGTTGGCGAAGGTGAGGGCGTCGACGAGGAGCATCGCGACGGGCGGGAGCGGGAGGAGGATGTGGGCGAGGATGCCGAGGACGGCGAGGACGAGGTTGACGACGGGTCCGGCGAAGGCGATGAGGAATTCGCGGCCGGGGGTGGGGGCCTCTTCTTCGATGGAGGTCTCGCCGCCGAGGATGTGGAGGACGACGGAGCGGACGGGGAGGCCGAGGGCGCGGGCGGTGACGGCGTGGCTGAGTTCGTGGACGAACACGGAGGCGTACAGGAGCACGGCGTAGGCGAAGGCGACGGCGAAGCTGGCGGGGCGTTCGACGACGCCGTTGACCTGGCCTTCGAACATGACGGTGACGACGACGGCGACGAGGAACCAGCTGGGTGAGACGTAGACGGGCACGCCGAAGGGCCGCCCGATGAACAGGCCGGGGCCGGTGGTGGGGGGCGGGTCGGCGGGCTTGTTCCGGGTGGGGGGCTCGGTCGGGGGTGCGCTGTCTGCCACGTCTTCGATGCTACGGCCCCGGCGGGGTGGCCGGGTGGTCAGCCCGGGGGCGGGGTCGTGGGCCTGCCCGGGCGGGGCGCGGGCGGGGGGTGCGGGGTGGCGGGATTTCGTCGTGGGCGTGTCCTAGTCTGCTGTGCCATGACGACCACCGAGGCGGGCACCGGGACGGGCGGGCGTGGCGGTACGGGGCCGGCGGTGATCGGTTCGCTGTCGCCGTCGCGGGCGGGCGATTTCATGACGTGTCCGCTGCTGTACCGGTTCCGGGTGATCGATCGGATCCCGGAGCGGCCGAGCGCTGCGGCGGTGCGGGGGACGCTGGTGCACGCGGTGCTGGAGCGGCTGTACGACCTGCCGGCGGAGCGGCGGGTGGCGGCGGAGGCGCTGGAGCTGCTGGGGCCGCAGTGGGAGCGGCTGCTGGCGGCGGAGCCGGAGCTGGCGACGCTGTTCGGGGAGGGTGCGTCGGGGGACGCGGAGCGGGCGGCGTGGCTGGAGCAGGCGCGGTCGATGGTGGAGCGGTATTTCACGCTGGAGGATCCGCGGCGGCTGGAGCCGGCGGAGCGTGAGGTGTTCGTGGAGACGGTGCTGGATTCGGGGTTGAAGCTGCGGGGTTACATCGACCGGGTGGACGTGGCGCCGTCGGGTGATGTGCGGATCGTGGATTACAAGACGGGGACGGCGCCGCGGGCGGATTTCGAGGCGCGGGCGCTGTTCCAGATGAAGTTCTACGCGCTGGTGCTGTGGCGGCGGCAGGGGCGGGTGCCGCGGCTGCTGCAGCTGATGTACCTGGGTAACGGCGAGGTGCTGCGGTACGAGCCGGACGAGGCGGATCTGCGGGCGACGGAGCGGAAGGTGGAGGCGCTGTGGGCGGCGATCCGGCGGGCGATGGAGACGGGCGAGTGGCGGCACCGGCGGAGCCGGCTGTGCGACTGGTGTGATCATCGGTCCCGGTGCCCGGAGTTCGGGGGGACGCCGCCGCCGCTGCCGGAGGCGCCGGTGGACCGGCCGTCTCCGGCGGATCTGGAGCCGGCGGGGCGGGAGCGGGACGATCTGTGAGGGGCGGCGGGCGGTGCCGGCCCGGCGGTGCGGGCGGGCGGGGGCCGGGGTGCGGGCGGGCGGGTCATCCTTGGGGAGGATCGCGGATCGGCGTTCAGGAGGGCTCGGGACCTGGTCCGGCCTCCTAGGGTGAGTCTTGTGTCACCCCGCATCCGTGGTCTGCGTACCTGCCGTGCCTTCCTGAAGGCGCGTCCGCAGGCGGCCGACGCCGCGCTGGCGCTGGCGCTGCTGGTGGTGGGATTGCCGCAGCTGTATCTGGAGGAGCTGCCGCGGGGGCTGGGGCGGCATTACGCGGAGACGGATCCGTGGCATCTGCTGCTGGTGGTGGCGGCGACGATGGCGCTGGCGTTCCGGCGGACGCGGCCGCTGGCGGCGCTGCTGTGGATCTCGGCGGGCGAGGTGCTGATCACGCTGGCGAGTTATCCGCCGACGATCCCGGATCTGGTGGCGTTCATGGTGGCGGCCTACAGCGTGGCGGCGCATCGGGGGCTGGCGGTGAGCGCGCTGGGCGGGCTGGTGGCGCTGGTGACGATGAACGTGATCCTGGTGACGTTCCCGGAGGATCTGGGGCTGATCACGGTGCTGACGGACAACGCGCTGCTGGTCGGGGTGTGGGTGCTGGGGCGGAATCTGCGGTTGCGGCGGGCGTACTTCGCGGAGCTGGAGGACCGGGCGGCGCGGCTGGAGCGGGCTCGGGGGACGGACGCGCGGGCGGCGCGGGTGGAGGAGCGGTCGCGGATCGCGCGGGAGCTGCACGACGTGGTGGCGCACCATGTGAGCGTGATGACGGTGCAGGCGGGGGCGGCGCGGCGGATCATGGATCGTCATCCGGCGGGGGCGCGGGAGGCGATGACCACGATCGAGGAGGTGGGCCGTACCGCGCTGAGCGAGATGCGGCGGATCGTGGGGGTCCTGCGGACCGAGCGGGATTCGGAGGGGGTCGGGGCGGAGCTGGCGCCGCAGCCGGGGCTGGGCGATCTCGGGGAGCTGCTGGACAGCGTGCGGGAGACGGGCCTGTCGGTGCAGCTGTGGATCGAGGGTGAGGCGCGGACGCCGTCTCCGGGGGTGGACGTGGCGGCGTTCCGGCTGATCCAGGAGGCGCTGACGAATACGCTCAAGCATGCGGGCCCGCAGGCGCGGGCCTGGGTGCGGTTGCACTACACCGATGAGGATCTGACCGTGGAGATCGAGGACGACGGGCGTGGCACCGCGACGATCATCGCCGACAACGGCGACAATCCGGGCCATGGCCTGGTCGGGATGTACGAGCGTGTCGCGCTGTACGGCGGCGAGTTGCGGATCGGCCCGCGGGTCGGCGGTGGGTTCGGGGTGCGTGCCCGGTTCCCGCTGCAGGCGTAGGCGTCCGGGGCGGCTGGATCGATGGGTAGGGGCGAGGCGATGAGCGCGGTGGCGGCCGGGTGCCGGCGAGCGAAGGTGGGCGTATGAGCGCCGTACGGGTGCTGCTGGTGGATGATCAGCCGTTGTTGCGGACGGGGTTCCGGCTGATCCTGGAGGCCGAGCCCGACATCGCGGTGGTGGGCGAGGCCGGGGACGGCGCGGTGGCGGTGGAGCTGACGCGGTCGCTGCTGCCGGACGTGGTGCTGATGGACATCCGGATGCCGGGTGTGGACGGGATCGAGGCGACGCGGCGGATCGTGCGGGACGGGGCGGCGTCGCACGATCCGCGGGTGCTGATCCTGACGACGTTCGATCTGGACGAGTACGTGATCGAGGCGGTGCGTGCGGGGGCGAGCGGGTTCCTGCTGAAGGACTCGCCGCCGGAGGATCTGGTGCAGGCGATCCGGATCGTGGCGCAGGGCGACGCGATCGTGGCGCCGAGCGTGACGCGGCGGCTGCTGGACAAGTTCGCGACGCGGCTGCCGGCGGTGCGGGACGCGGCGCCGCCGCCGGGGCTGGACACGCTGACCGAGCGGGAGCGGGAGGTGCTGTCGCATGTGGCGCGGGGGCAGTCGAACGCGGAGATCGCGGCGGCGCTGGTGGTCAGCGAGACGACGGTGAAGACGCATGTGGGGAACGTGCTGGCCAAGCTGGGGCTGCGGGACCGGGTGCAGGCGGTGGTGTACGCGTACGAGACGGGGCTGAGCCGGCCGGGCCAGGGCTAGGGGCCCGCCCGGCGGCGGCCCGATCGCGGCCCGGTGGCGGCCCGGGCCGGCCGCCGGGGGTCCTCGGGGTGATCACCTAGGGGGTGGCCGGGGTCGGCCCTACTTCGGGAGGACGATCGGCGGGTGCTCCTCCCCCGGACGGCGGATCCGCAAGTCCGTTCTCGGGGATCATCCGCCGGGGGCGTGCGCCTTCTAGTGTTTCAGGTGTGTTCTGAGCGTCTTCCCGGGTGCACGCGGTGCTCCCGGCCCGGGCGCGCGCACCCATCCGTATCGATCGCCATGCGGTTCCAGCATGCAGACAGGGAGTTTCACTGTGAAGAACACCGCCCCATCGACCGCTGACGCGCACTCCGCGCCGGGGGCGGGCGACTTCGCCGCACGGGCCCTCCGCGTCGCCAAGGCGTACGGTTCGGGGGACGCGCAGGTCATCGCCCTGGACGGGGTGAGCCTGGACGTGCCGCGCGGCCGGTTCCTGGCGATCATGGGCCCGTCGGGGTCGGGGAAGTCGACGCTGATGCACTGCATGGCGGGGCTGGACGCGGTCGACTCCGGTGAGGTCCACATCGGCGGGACCGAGGTGACGCGGCTGAAGGACAAGCAGCTGACGCGGCTGCGGCGCGACAAGGTCGGGTTCATCTTCCAGGCGTTCAACCTGGTACCGACGCTGACGGCGCTGGAGAACATCACGCTGCCGATGGACATCGCGGGCCGGAAGCCCGACCGGCAGTGGCTGGACCAGGTGATCGACACGGTGGGGCTGCGGCCGCGGCTGGGGCACCGGCCGAGCGAGCTGTCGGGCGGCCAGCAGCAGCGGGTGGCGTGCGCGCGGGCGCTGGCGTCCCGCCCGGAGATCATCTTCGCGGACGAGCCGACGGGGAACCTGGACTCGCGGTCGGGCGCGGAGGTGCTGGGGTTCCTGCGGTCGTCGGTGCGGGAGATGGGCCAGACGATCGTGATGGTGACGCATGACCCGTCGGCGGCGGCGTACGCCGACGAGGTGGTGTTCCTCACCGACGGGCGGATCGTGGACACGATGGCGGCGCCGACGGCCGAGCGGGTGCTGGAGCGCATGAAGGGCTTCGAGCTGCCGGGGGTCGCGGCCCGATGATGGCGAAGGTCACGCTCCGCAACCTGGCGGCGCACAAGATCCGCTTGGTGCTGACCGCGGTGGCGGTCATCCTCGGGGTGGCGTTCGTGTCCGGCACGCTGATCTTCACCGACACGATGAACCGGCAGTTCGCCGACCTGTTCGACGACATCGGCAAGGGCGTCGCGGTCGACGTGCGGGCGAAGAAGGTGGTGGACGACCCGGCCGACACGGGGCAGTCCGCGCAGCCGGTCCCGGCGTCGGTGGTGGAGACGCTGAAGAAGGTCGAGGGCGTCAAGGAGCCGTTCGGGAACGTCACCGGGTACGCGGCGGTCGTCGGCCGGGACGGCAAGGTCGTGTCCGGGCAGGGCGCCCCGCAGATGGGGGTCAACTGGAACCCCGCCGGCGACTACGAGATGAGCACCGGGCGGGCCCCGGAGGGCGGCGGCGAGATGGCGCTGGACGCCCGCACGGCCGAGAAGGCCGGGTACCGGGTCGGCGACACCGTCCAGGTGCTGACGCAGACGCCGCAGCGGCTGCGGCTGGTCGGGGTGTTCGACGGCGGCGACATGATGGGCGCCAGCATCGCCGCGTTCGACACGCCGACGGCGCAGCGGCTGATGCTCAGGCCGGGCCACTTCACCGACGTGCAGATGGGGTCGAGCGGCCCGTCCGAGGAGGAGCTGCGCGCCGCGGTCGCGAAGGTGCTGCCGGCGAACATGGAGGCGATCACCGGGACGCAGCTGCGCGAGGACGCGAAGAGCGACATCGCGACGTTCATGGGGTTCTTCCGGACGTTCCTGCTGGTGTTCGCGCTGATCTCGATCTTCGTCGGGGCGTTCATCATCTTCAACACGTTCTCGATGCTGGTGGCGCAGCGCACCCGCGAGCTGGCGCTGCTGCGCGCGATCGGCGCGGCCCGCTCGCAGGTCACCCGGGCGGTGATCGGCGAGGCGGTCGCGGTCGGCGTGGTCGGGTCGACGCTGGGCCTGGCGGCCGGCGCGGGCCTGGCGGCGCTGCTGCAGTCGCAGGTGATGGGCGAGGACGGCGGCGGGCTGGTGCTGACCGCCAACCCGATCATCTGGTCGTACACGGTCGGGATCGTCGTCACGGTCGTGTCGGCGTACTTCCCCGCCCGGCGCGCCGCCAAGATCCCGCCGGTGGCGGCGATGCGCGACGACGTGGCGCTGCCGCAGCGGTCGATGCGGATCCGGCTGGCGCTCGGCACCCTGCTCACCCTGATCGGGGCGGGCCTGATCGGGCTGGGGCTGGCCGGCGGCGGCGGCAACCCGGCGATCCCGGTCGGCGCGGGCGCGTTCCTGGTGTTCATCGGCGTGACGCTGCTCGCCCCGGTGATCAGCATCCCGGTGATCCGGGTGCTGGGCGCGCCGGCGGCGCGGCTGATGGGCGCGCCCGGCCGGCTGGCGCGGCAGAACGCGCTGCGCAACCCGCGCCGCACCGCCGCCACGGCCGCCGCGCTGATGATCGGCCTGGCGCTGATCACGACGGTGAACGTGCTGGGCGCGTCGATGCGGACGTCGGTGGACGCGCAGGTCGACGACCAGTTCGGCGCCGACTACATCGTGATGCCGACCGGGATGAACGGGCTCAGCAGCGACGTCCTGGACCGGGTGAAGGGCGTGCCGGGCGTGGACAGCGCCGCGCCGTACTACACGGGCAACGCCAACATCAAGGGCAAGCGGGCCGCGTACGTGGCGGGCGATCCCGCCGCGCTGGCCAAGGGCGTCCGGCTGGAGCTGGTGTCGGGCGGCCTGCAGGCGGGCCGGGACGGGATGCTCGTCGACGAGGACACCGCCCGCGCGCAGGGCTGGGCGGTCGGCGCCGCGGTGCCGGTGCAGTTCACCGACGGGAAGACCGAGAACCTGAAGATCACCGGGGTGTACGCCAAGAACGACTTCCTGGGCCCCCGGCTGATCAACGAGCAGGCGCACCGGGCGCACGCCGCCCGTACCGCGGTCGGCGCCGTGATGATCGAAGCGTCCAGCGCGAACGCGGCGACGGCCGCGGCGCTGGAGCGGTCGCTGCGCGACCACCCGAACGCCGAGGTGCAGGACCAGGCGGGGATCAAGAAGGAGGCCCGCGCGCAGGTGGACGGGTTCGTGTCGTTCCTCACCGTGCTGCTGGTCATGTCGGTGATCATCGCGGCGGTCGGGGTGGTCAACACCCTGGCGCTGTCGGTGATCGAGCGGACCCGGGAGATCGGGCTGCTGCGGGCGATCGGCATCAGCCGCCGCCAGCTGCGCCGGATGATCCGGCTGGAGTCGATCGTGATCGCGGTGTTCGGCGCGGTCCTCGGCATCGGGATCGGGGTGGCGTTCGGCGCCGCGCTCCAGCGGGCGCTGCGCGAGGACGGCCTCAGCCTCCTCAGCATCCCGGTCGGCACCCTGGCCGTGTACCTGGTCATCGCGGCCGTGATCGGCGTGCTCGCCGCGCTGTGGCCGGCCTGGCGGGCGGGGCGGATGGACGTCCTGAAGGCCATCTCCACGGACTGACCCCGCTGACCGGACCCGCTGACCGGACCCGCGTCCGGTGGCGGTCACGGCGCCCCGCACGGCCATCGAGGCCGTGCGGGGCGCCGTCCCGTACAGGAGGATGATCTCCATGCCCGCCCCTGTGCCCGCCTCCGGGTCCGTCTCTGGGCCCACCCCTGTCTCCCCTCTCACCCGCGCCGAGGCGCTGGCCCGCTCCACGCTCCTGGACGTCGGCGGGGCCGCCGTCGACCTCGACCTCACCCGCGGCGACGCGGTGTTCGGGTCGGTCACCACGCTGCGGTTCCGCTGCGCGCGGCCCGGCGCGGCCACGTTCGCCGAGATCGTTCCCGGGACGCTGCGCCGCGCCGTCCTCAACGGCCGCGAACTCGACCCGGGCGCGCTGCGCGGCGGCCGCCTGCCGCTGCCGGACCTGGCCGCCCGCAACGAGCTGCGCGTCGAGGCCGACCTGGAGTACTCGCGCACCGGCGAGGGCCTGCACCGCTGCACCGACCCCGCCGACGGCGAGGTGTACGTGTACGCCTGCTGCGGGCCGGGCGACACGCCCCGCGTGTTCGCGGCCTTCGACCAGCCCGACCTGAAGACCCCGCTGGCGTTCACCGTCACCGCCCCGGCGCACTGGACGGTCCTGAGCAACGCCGCGGGCCGCCGCACCGGCACCGCGCCGGGCGGGGCCGCGCGGTGGGAGTTCGCGCCCACCCCGCCGATCAGCCCGCACCTGGCCGCGCTGGTCGCCGGGCCGCTCCACTCGGTCCGCGCCGGGCACGACGGGATCCCCCTCGGCCTGCACTGCCGCCGGTCGCTCGCCCCCCATCTGGACGCGGAGGCCGCCGGGATCCTCGACGTCACCCGCCGCTCCCTCGACCGCCACCACGAGCTGTTCCGGCCCCGGTACGCGTTCGGGAAGTACGACCAGGCGTTCGTCCCCGAGTTCGGGCACGGCGCCGTCGAGAACCCCGGCTGCGTCACCTTCCGCGAGGAGTTCCTGTTCACCTCGCCCGTCCCCGTCACCGAACGCGACACCCGCGCCGTCGTCATCGCGCACGAGATGGCCCACATGTGGTTCGGCGACCTGGTCACCATGCGCTGGTGGGACGACCTGTGGCTCAGCGAGTCGTTCGCCGAGTACATCGGGCACCGGGTGGCCGCCGAGACCGGCGTGTTCCCCGGCGCCTGGACGTCGTTCGCCGTCACCCGCAAGCCGTGGGCCTACGACACCGACCAGCGCCCCACCACCCACCCCGTCGCGCCCGGCGACGTCCCCGACACCGCCGCCGCGTTCTCCAACTTCGACGGCATCTCCTACGCCAAGGGCGCCTCCGCCCTCCGCCAGCTCGTCGCGTGGATCGGCGACGAGGCGTTCCTCGCCGGCGTCAACGCCTACTTCGACCGGCACCGCTTCGGCAACGCCGATCTCGGCGACCTCCTCGGCGCCCTCGCCCGCGCGAGCGGCCGCGACGTGCACGGCTGGGCCGAGCGCTGGCTGCGCACCACCGGCATCGACGTCATCGGCCCCGCCGGGACGCCCGCGGCGCGGCCCCACCTCCTCCAGGTCGGGCTGTACGACCGCGACGGCGGCACCGGCCGGCTCGTCGCGCGCGAGCGCGTCCGCGCCGAGATCGCGCCCGGCGCGCCCGCCCGCGTGGCGGCGCCCGGCGGCGCGCCGCGCGCCGATCTGGTCCTGCCCAACGACGGCGACCACACCTACGCCAAGATCCGGCTCGACGAGGACTCCTGGCGCGCCGCCGCCGAGGGCCTGTCCGGCATCGCCGACCCGCTGCCGCGCGCCGTGCTGTGGAACGCCGCCCGCGACATGGTCCGCGACGCCGAGCTGACGCCGGCGGAGTTCCTGGAGCTGGCCGCGCGGCACCTGCCCGCCGAGACCGAGCCGGCCGTGGCCGCGGCGATGCTCGCGTTCGCCCGTACCGAGGTCGCCGACCGCTACCTGCCGCCGGAGCGGCGCCCGGCGGCGCTCGCCTCCCTCGCCGCCACCTGCCGCGCCGTCCTCGGCCGCGGCGGCGCGGCGCTGCGCCCGATCGCCGCCCGCACCCTCGTCGAGTGCACCGGCGCCGGCGGAGCCGGCGGCCTGCGCGCCCTCCTCACCGCCGGCGACGGCGGCGGGACGCGGGACGCCGAGCCGTACCGGGACGCGCTCGCGCACCCCGGCGCCGCCCTGCGCTGGGACGCGCTCGCGCGCCTGTGCGTCCTCGGCGCCGCCGGCGAGGACGACATCGCCGCCGAGCGCCGCCGCGACCGCGGCGCGTCCGCGGACGCGGGCGCCGCCCGGTGCCGCGCCGCCCTCCCCGACCCCGCCGCCAAGGAGCGCGCCTGGCGGGGCATGCTCGGCGGCGGGGACGCCGAGCATGCCGCGCCCTTGTCCCCGCACCTGGTGGCCGCGACCGCCGCCGGCTTCTGGCACCCCGAGACCGCCGCGCTCACCGCGCCCTACGTCGGCCGCTACTTCGAGGAGGTCCCGGCCGCCGCCGCGCGCGGCGCCGCCGTCGCCAAGGTCCTCGGCACCGCGCTGTTCCCCGCCCACGCCGTCTCCCCCGCCACCGAGCGGGCCGCCGCGCGCCGCCTGGACCGCGGCGGTCTCCCGCCGGCGCTGTGGCGCGCCCTCACCGAGCGGCTGGACGACCTGCGCCGTGCCCTGCGCGTACGCGCCGCAGACCGGGACGCAGCAGCAGCGCCGTGACCAGGCACGCCACCCCGGCGAGCGCGACGGCCGGGCCGATGCCCGCCGCCTCGGCCGCCGCGCCCAGTACCACCGGGCCCACCCCCTGCAGCGTCATCGTGCCGGTCGACAGCAGCCCGAACGCCTGCCCCCGCGCCCCCTCGGGCACCGCGTCCACGAACGGGCGCTGCAGGCCCAGCTCATAGGCGATCGTGGCCCCGGTGACGGCCAGCAGCGCGACCAGGACCGGCAGCGGCGGCCCGGCCGCCGGGGCCAGCAGCGGCAGGCCGCACAGCGCCATCATCGGCACCACCAGCCGTTCCCGCGTCCGCGGCCGCAGCAGCCGGCCGCAGACCGCGTTGCCCGCCATCATCCCCACCGGCAGGGCCGCCAGCAGCAGCGCGCCGCCCGCCTCCCCGTGGCCGTGCTCCTGCGCGTACGGGATGAGCAGGCTCTCCGCGCCCGCCACGAACGCCACCGGCAGCCAGTGCGCCAGCAGGATCGCCCGCACCGCCCGGTCCCGCCACAGCAGCCGGTTCACCGCCCGGCTGGCCCGCAGCACCGATCCCGGCGCCCCCTCCGCCGCCGGGGCCGGCGGGAAGTCGGCCAGCCGCAGCCGCACCACCGCCGCCGCCACCGCGTACGCGGCCGCCGTCACCAGCAGCGCGCGCCGGTCCCCCAGCGCCGCCACCGCGATCCCGCCGAACGCCAGGCCCAGCAGCTGCGCCACCGCCGCCGCGATCATCATCAGCGAGCGGCCCAGGACGAACCCCTCCCCCGGCAGCACCTCGGCGGCCAGCCGGTTCACCGCGCCCGACACCACCGGCGTCACACACGCGATCGCCGCGACCAGCAGCAGGCACACCGCGACCGGCAGGTCCAGCAGGCCCAGCGCCGCCGCGGCGGCCGCCTCCGCCGCGTACACGCCGGTGATCAGCGGCCGCGGCCGCAGCCGGTCGGCCAGCGCCCCCAGCAGCGCCCCGCCCGCCACCTGCGGCAGGAACCCGATGCCGAACGCGACCGCCGCCAGCAGCGGCGACCCCGTCTGCGCGTACACCAGCACCGACAGCGCCACCATCCGCAGCGTGTCCGCGGCGATCACCAGCGAGCGGGTCGCGAACAGCACCCGGAACCGCGGCTCGGCGAGGATCCGCGCGTACGTGACGGCCTGGGAGCCGCCGGTCATGGGGGTTTCGTCGGACATGCCGGTCACCTTTCCGGGGACGCGGTCACCCCGCCAGCTTTACGTCCCTCGACGTAAGGTCGCGTAGGCTCCGGACGTGTTCCGCTTCGAGGTCGAGACCGAGGACCTGCTGCACAGCCGGTTCGCGCTCTCCCCGCTGTTCGAGCTCGACGCGCTGCTGCGCACCCTCGCCGGCCTGCCCGGCCGGCGGCTGCCCGGCGCGTGGTCGCGGCGGGTCGCGCCGGCGTTCCGGCGGCTGCTCGCCGAGACGCCGCTGGACGCCGTCCTGGCCCTGCAGTCCCCCGACTACGGCCCGAGCTTCACCTCCCCGCCGCCCGACCGCGGCCTGGCCCAGACGATCGAGGGCGACCTGGAACGCGTCCGCGCCACCCCGCTGGAGCTGGCCCGCCGCGAGATCGCCGGGGCGCTGCGGTACCGGGGGGAGGTGCCCGCGGCCACCGCCGCGCGGCTGCGCGACCCCGGCGTCGTCGGCATGATCGCCGATGCGCTGGAGGCGGCCTGGCGGGAGCTGCTGGCGCCCGGCTGGCCGCAGCTGCGCGCCATCTGCGAGCGCGACGTCGTGCACCGTGCCGGGCGGCTCGGCGAGGGCGGCTGGGAGGCCGCCCTGGACGGCCTGAACGGGCAGGTCCGGTGGCGCGACCGCGGCGTGGAGATCGTCGGCACCCGGGGCCGCGGGACCGTCGCGCTGGGCGGGCGCGGCCTGCTGCTCATCCCGTCGGCGTTCCTGTGGCCGCGGGTGGCGATGCACACCGACGAGCCCTGGCCGTACGCGCTGATCTACCCCGCCCGGGGCATCGCCGCGCTGTGGGAGGAGGACTCAGCGGTGGCCGACCCGGGCGCCCTGGCCGGGCTGCTCGGCCGCACCCGCGCCCGCGTCCTGCTGGCCCTGGAGGACCCCGCCGGCACCACCCAGCTGGCCCGCTCGCTCGGCATCGCCGTCGGCGCCGCCGGCGACCACCTCACCGTGCTCCGCCGCGCCGGGCTCCTGGAACGGGCCCGCGCCGGGCGCCACGTCCTCTACCGCCGCACCCCGCTCGGCGACGCCCTCGCCCGCGGCGCCCGCGAGGACTGAGACGCCCTGGCTGCCCGGCACTCCCTGGAACGCGGGAACCGGCCGCCCCTCACGCGGAGGGCGCGGCCGGTTCCCGGCGTGCGCGCGGACCGGACGTCAGTCGTCGTCGTCCGGCTTGCCCTTGACGACCGTCGCCTCGGCCGCCTGGCCCTTGAGCGCCGCGGTCTGCGCCGCCACCAGGTCGGTGGCGCTGACCGTGGTGTTCTCCGGGAAGTGGCAGGCCGCCTCGTGTCCCGGGCTCAGCTCCACCAGCGGCGGTTCCTTCTCCTTGCAGATGTCCTGCGCCTTCCAGCACCGGGTGTGGAAGCGGCAGGCGGGCGGCGGATCCAGCGGGCTCGGCACGTCGCCCTGCAGCCGGATCCGCTGCCGGTTCTCGCGCTCGGCCGGGTCCGGGATCGGCACCGCCGACAGCAGCGCGTTGGTGTACGGGTGCATCGGCCGCTCGTACAGGTCGTTGCGGTCCGCGATCTCGACGATCTTGCCGAGGTACATGACCGCGACCCGGTCGGCGATGTGCCGGACCACCGACAGGTCGTGCGCGATCACCACGTAGGTGAGGTCGAGCTCGTCCTGGAGGTCCTCCAGCAGGTTGACCACCTGCGCCTGCACCGACACGTCCAGCGCCGACACCGGCTCGTCGGCCACGATCAGCTTGGGCCGCAGCGCCAGCGTCCGGGCGATCCCGATGCGCTGCCGCTGCCCACCCGAGAACTCGTGCGGGTACCGGTTGTAGTGCTCGGGGTTGAGCCCGACCAGCTCCAGCAGGTCCTGCACGGCCTTCTTGACCGGGACCTTGGTGTCGATCTTCTGCAGCCGGAACGCGGCGCCGACGATCGCGCCGACCGTCTGCCGGGGGTTCAGCGACGAGTACGGGTCCTGGAAGATCATCTGGATGTCGCGGCGCAGCGGCCGCATCCGCTTCTGGGACAGCTTGGTGATGTCCTGCCCCTCGAAGACGATCTTGCCGAAGCTGGAGTCCAGCAGCCGCATCACCATCCGGCCGGTGGTGGTCTTGCCGCAGCCCGACTCGCCCACCAGGCCGAGCGTCTCGCCCTTGCGCACCGAGAACGACACCCCGTCCACGGCCTTGACCGCGGCGACCTGGCGGCGCAGCAGCCCGGCGTGCACCGGGAAGTGCTTCCCGAGGTTGCGGACGTCCAGCAGCACCTCGCCTTCGGCGACGGCGGGCCGGTCGTCCTCGGCGACGTCCGCCGCCGTCGCGCCCGCGACCGCCGCCTCGGGGACCGCCGGGTCCGCCGGATCCGCCGGGTCCGCCGGGCGCTTGTCGTCGGAAGTGCTCACGATGTCTCCACTGCTCCCGTCACAGCTTGGGAGCGATCTCGTCGGTCCAGATGCGGCGCCGCCGCTCGGCGGCCATGTGGCAGGCCACGCTGTGCCCCGGGGACGTCTCCCGCAGCTCCGGGCGCTCGGTGGTGGCCTTCCCCTCCGTCAGCCCCTCGTACGCGCAGCGCGGGCTGAACGCGCACCCCGCCGGCAGGTTGATGAGGCTCGGCGGGGTGCCCTTGATGGGCATCAGCCGCTCGGACGGCGGCCGGTCCAGCCGCGGCATCGAGCCCAGCAGCCCCCACGTGTAGGGGTGCTCGGGCCGGTGGAACACGTCCCCCACGCCGCCGTACTCCACGCACCGGCCGCCGTACATCACCAGGATGTCGTCGGACAGCTCGGCGACCACCCCGAGATCGTGGGTGATCATGATGATCGCGGAGTTGAACTCCTGCTGCAGGTCCCGGAGCAGGTCCAGGATCTGCGCCTGGACGGTCACGTCCAGCGCGGTGGTGGGCTCGTCGGCGATCAGCAGCTCGGGGTCGCACGACAGCGCCATCGCGATCATGGCGCGCTGCCGCATGCCGCCCGAGAACTGGTGCGGGTAGTCGTCCACCCGCCGGTCCGGCTTGGGGATACCGACCCGGCCCAGCATGTCGATCGCGTGCTTGCGCGCCACCTGCTTGGACACGTCGTTGTGGACCCGGTACGCCTCGATGATCTGCTTGCCGACCGTGTAGTGCGGGTGCATCGACGACAGCGGATCCTGGAAGATCATCGCCATCTCGCGGCCGCGCAGCTTCCGGACGTCCTCCGGCGGCGCCGAGACCAGCTCGGTGCCGTTCAGCCAGATCTCGCCCGACACCTGCGCGTTGCGCCGGTTGTGCAGGCCGAGGATGCCCAGGCTGGTCACGCTCTTGCCCGACCCCGACTCCCCCACGATGCCCAGCGTGCGGCCGCGCTCGAGCTTGAACGTCAGCCCGTCCACCGACCTGACCAGGCCGTCGTCGGTGGGGAAGTGGATGCGCAGGTCGCGCACGTCGAGGAAGGACTTCGCCCCGTCCACCGTGCCTCCCGTCCCCTCGTCCATCAGCTGTGCCTCACCCTCGGGTCGACCACGCCGTAGAGGACGTCGACGACCAGGTTGGCCAGGACGATGAAGATCGCCGCGACCATGACCACGCCGAGCACCACCGGCAGGTCGCTGCCGACCACCCCGTCCAGCGCCAGCCTGCCCAGGCCCGCCAGCGAGAAGGTCTTCTCGGTGAGCACCGCGCCGCCCAGCAGCAGCCCGATGTCCAGGCCGAACAGCGTCAGCAGCGGCGTCAGCGTGGCGCGCAGCGCGTGCTTGGTGATGACCTTGTTCTCCGGCAGGCCCTTGGCCCGCGCGGTGCGGATGTAGTCCTCGTTGAGCGTCTCCAGCATCCCGGCCCTGGTCATCCGCGCGTACATGGCCGCGTAGAGGAAGGCCAGGGTCACCCAGGGCAATATGAGATTACCCGCCCAGGCGAAGGGATTGTCCAGGAAGCTGTGATAGCTGACCGGTGGCAGCAGCCCCCAGGCGTGCACCACGAACGTCAGCGACAGCAGCCCGGTGAAGAAGATCGGCAGCGAGACGCCGGCCAGCGCGACCAGCATCGCGGCGCGGTCGAAGAACGAGCCGCGGCGCAGCGCCGACAGCACGCCGATCGCGATCCCGATCGCCAGCCACAGCACCGCCGCGCCGACCACCAGCGACAGCGTGACCGGGATCCGGTCGATCAGCTGGTCGGTCACGCTGGTGTTGGTGCGGAACGAGTACCCGAAGCACGGCGCCGGGCAGTCGATCGTGGTGGTGCCGGTGTCGTAGGTGTCACCGGCCACCACGGCCTTGATGAAGTCCCCGTACTGGACCGCGATCGGGTCGTCGAACCCGAGGCGCTCCTTGACGGCCGCGACGGTCTCCGGCGTGGGCGCCTTGCCGGCGAACCGGGCCGCGAGGTCGTCATTGGTGGTGCCGGCGAGCCGGGGCAGCAAGAAGAAGATCGCGAAGGTCACCGCGCTGATGACCAGCAACAGCGCGATCGCGCCCACGAGCCGGCGAACGATAAATGCGATCACGGTCAGCGGCGGTGGGCGGCCACCCGGGGTGCCGGGCGGCCGCCCGCTGCCTTCACCTGCTTTCGTTCAACGAGTCGACCAGGGAAACCGGCTGGGTCAGCCGCTCAGGCCCATGGTCGAGTAGTTGTACATGCCGTACCCCTCGTGGAAGAACACGTTGGTCAGGTTGGCCGGCCTGTACAGCAGCGACTTGGCGTACACGTTCGGGATGAACGCGGCCTGCTTGCGGATGGAGTCGTCGATCTGGTTGTAGATCTTGTTCCGCTGGGCCGGGTCCTCGATCTTGACCACGTCGTCCCAGCCCTTGTTGATGGCGGGGTCGTCGAGCTCGGAGATCGCGGCGTTGCCGGACGGGACGATGGCGTCCTTGTCGGTCAGCGCCTGCAGGTAGCCGTAGCCGGTCGGCCAGTCGGCGTGCCAGCCGTAGGTGCCCAGGCCGATGCCCTCCTTCTTGATGAAGGACGGGGAGCCGAACTGGTCGTTGGTGTAGGTGTTGGCCGGGTAGCCCTGGAGGGTCAGCTTGATGCCGACGCGCTGGAGCGCGGCCTGCATCGCCTCGGCGACGGCCTTCTCCTTGGGCCGGTCGCTGCGGTAGACCATCTTGGTCTCGAAGCCGTTCGGCTGGCCGCAGGCCGTCAGGGCCTCCTTGGCCTTGGCGGTGTCGCCGGTGTAGCCCTTCTCGGCCTTGGTGTAGTAGTCGGTGCCCTTCTCGCGGCCCTCGACGTTCGGGGGCATGATCGAGGTGGCCAGCTCGCCGCCGACGTCACCGCCGTAGGCGCGCCACAGCGAGTCGCGGTTGGTCGCCCACACGATCGCCTTGCGGCACTCGACGTTGGGGATCACCTTGGTGTTGATCGGCATGTACCAGTGGAAGCCGCCGGGCGGGTTGTCGGCGTTCTTCCGGTGGTCGGCGCTGGACAGCAGCGTCTTGCGGCCGTTGTCCTGGACGCCGGTGCCCTCGAGCGCGACGTGGATCTGGCCCGACAGCAGCTGGTTGTCGAGCTCGTCGGCGTTCATGCCGGCCAGCAGCTCGATGCGGTCCGGGAGCTGCTTGCGGTTGGGGTCGGTGGCCTGGTCCCAGTGCTCGTTGCGGACCAGCGCGCCGCCCTTGTTGGGCTGGTAGTCGGCCTCCCACTTGTAGGGGCCGGACGAGAACGGGTGCAGGCCGTAGCGCTCGCCCTTGTCCTTGTCCTGCGGCACCGGGGTGGTCTGGCCGCTGAAGGTCACCAGCTCGTTGAACTCGGCGAAGGGCGCGTTCAGGTGGAAGACCACGGTGTGGTCGTCGGGGGTGGAGACGCCCTTGAAGTTGTCGAGGTCCTTGTCCTTGAACGGGCCCTTGTAGCCCTTGGCGTCCAGCAGGTTGGAGAAGTAGCTGGGGCCGTTGCGCAGGACACCGCGGTCGAACGTCCGCGCCACCGCGTACTTGATGTCCTCGGCGCGGATCTCCGAGCCGTCCTCGTACTTGAGGCCGCGCTTGAGCTTGTAGGTCCACTCGGTCTTGTCGGCGTTGGACGTGCCGAGGCCCTCGGCGATGTCCGGCACCGGCTTGAACCCGTCGGGGCCGGGCTTGGCCGGGTAGGTCAGCAGCATCCGGGAGTACAGCCGGGTGAAGTTGTTCGCCCAGGCGTAGTACATGTTGCCCGGGTCGGTGGAGTCGATGTCCGAGCTGGTCGCCATCTTCAGCGTCCCGCCCTTTTTGTCGGACGCGTTGTGGACCTTGCCGATGGCGGCGTTGCTCACACTCGTCCCGCCGCCCTGCTGGTCATCGCCACCGCCGCCGCAGGCGGACAGTCCCAGACTCAGCACGACGGCGCCGGCCGCCGCGGCGGTCAGAACCTTGGGCCTTTTCATGGATTCCCTTTCACTAAGGACGGTCGTTCCCGCGGGGGTCAGCGGGTCCGTGGGTCGAGAGCGTCACGCAGCCCGTCGCCGAAGACGTTGAAGGCCATGACGGTGATGAAGATGGCTACGCCGGGGATGACCACGAAGTACGGCGTCACCTGGTAGGTCTGGATGGCGGTGGTCAGCATGCCGCCCCAGGACGGGGTGGGCGGCTCGATGCCGACGCCCAGGAACGACAGCGCCGCCTCGAACAGGATGTTGGTCGGGATCATCAGCGTCGCGTAGACGAGGATCGGCGCGACCAGGTTCGGCAGGATCTCCCGCACGATGATGTACGGGCCGCGCGCGCCCATGCTGCGGGCGGCGTCCACGAACTCCCGCTCGCGCAGCGACAGCGTCTGGCCGCGAACGATGCGGCCGATGTAGGGCCAGCTGAAGAAGCCGATCACGAAGACCAGCACGCCGATCCGCAGCCCGTTGCCGGTGAGGCCGGCCATCTCGTCGGGGATGACGCCGACGATGGCGATGGCGAACAGCAGCAGCGGGAAGGCCAGGAACACGTCCATGAGGCGCGAGATGAGGCCGTCGACCCAGCCGCCGAAGTAGCCGGCGATCACGCCCATGGCGGTGCCGATCACCGCCGCCACGATGGTGGCCAGGAAGCCGACCAGCAGCGACACCCGCGCGCCGTACACGATGCGGCTGAACAGGTCGCGGCCGGTGCCGGGCTCGAGGCCGAGCAGGAACTCGCCGCTCATCCCGCCCATGGGCTCGTTCGGGGAGCCGAACGTCGGGTCCAGCAGCTCCTGGTGGTACTCGTTCGGAGGATGCCCCAGCAGCTTGACGATCAGCGGCGCGAACACGGCCATCAGGATCAGCAGGACCACCAGCACGCCGCCGGTCATCGCCACCTTGTCGCGCCGCAGCCGGAGCCAGGCGATCCGTCCGAGCGAGCGGCCCTGGATGGCCTTGCTCTCCACACCCGAGAGCACGGCCTCCGGCTGGGCCTCCTTGTCCGACCCGGACACCTCGATCGGTGCGCCCACCCTCAGTACCTCCTACCCGTCGGCCACGCGTGACCGGTCGACCGTTCGCGGGGACGGAGATCGTCCGTCCTCCGTGCCCGTTACGCCGCGTTTGCTGGAGGGAAACCTAGTCGTTCGGGGACGACTGTCCATCCGTCGAGCGTGGTCCGCCAGTACCCGTTTCTGACTTGTGATCTCGCCGTCATCTGGGGCACACGCGATCCGCACAATGCATCGGCAAAGCGCCCGAATAGTACGTGGACGGAAGGAGTGAAAGACAACCGCCATCCGGTCTAGACCAGGAAGCTTTACCGTAATGAGGCCGATTCGAGACCGATCATGCGCAGGTCAGGGGGGTGCGGAGGCAAAAAGAAGGGCCGGAGCGGCACAGGGGGCTCCTGTGCCGCTCCGGCCTCCCGCGGCTCCCGGGGCGGGAGTCGCGGGCAAAAAAGCGGTAAAGATCCGCGGGCGGCTACTTGATGCCGCGGTTCCGCAGGATCTCCTCGATCTCGGCCATCTCCGGGTCCGCCGCGGCGGGCCTGGACTGCTCGACGGCCTTCCGTCCCCCCTTGGGCGCCCGGTCGCCGCCGGCGGCCCGGCGCTCCCGCCCCCCGCCGGCCGCCGGCCTGTCCGCCGCCGCGCCCGCGCGGCGGCTGAGCATGACGCCCGACACCAGGTACAGCAGGACGGCCACGCCCGCGATGGCGGCACCGCCCCACTTGGCCGGGCTGAACGTGGCCAGGTCGACGAAGAACGCCGTCACCCCCGTCATGGTGGCGGCCACCGGCACCAGCGACCAGGCCGCGCCGCGCAGCCCCGACGCCGCGCCCCGCCGCCGGTAGACGCCCCAGCTGATGACCAGTCCCAGCAGGGTGATGCCCAGGCTGATCGCGAATATGGTCGCATCGGTCATGCCGGCCCCTCAATCTCGCATGGTGGTGCTTCCTCCATGGAAGCACGCGCGAGGCCGTTCCATGCTCCTCCGGCCGGACGGTTCCGGCGCCCGCCGCCTCCTCCTCCGGCGTGATCCCCACCCTGAGACCCGCCCCCGGGTATGGGGGGCGGCCCCCGCTCGCGGCAGCCGGCCGGCACCGGGAGGACGGTAACCTACCGGTCGGTATCGGAGCGGTCTCGGGCAGGTCACGGGCGCGCGGAGCGGACGCGCTGGGCACCGGCGGGCTGCGGCGGGCTGCCGTGCGGAACGGGCGGCGCCGGCCGGGCGGGAGGTCAGCCGGCCGCGGCGACCAGCCCGGCCAGCATCCGGAGATCGACTTCGTGCAGCGATCCGACCACGGTACGGCCCGGCGCCGGGGGCACCGGCAGGACGTTCGGGACGGCGACGGTGACGCAGCCCGCGGCCTCCGCCGCCGCCACCCCGTTCGGGGAGTCCTCCAGGACCACGCACCGCTCCGGTACCGCGCCCAGCCGCGCCACCGCGGTCAGGTACGGCTCGGGGTCGGGCTTGGTGCGGCTCACCTCGTCCCCGGCGACGCTGAGGGCGAAGTGCTCTCGGCCCATCGCGTCCAGGGCCGGCTCCAGCAGCACGCGGTGGCTGGAGGACACCAGCGCGGCAGGCACCCCGGCGGCGCGGATCTCGGCGAGCAGCTCCTTGGCGCCGGGCATCATCGGCGCGCACGCCGACAGCCGCTCGCGCATGCCCTCGATCATCCGCCGGCCGAGCTCCGCGGGCGGGACGTCGGCGCCGGTCAGCTCCAGCATGTAGGCCGTCGCGATGTCCACCGAGCCGCCCACCAGCTTCTCCTGGTGCTCGGGCCCCCAGGTGCCGCCGAGCCACTCCACGGCCTCGGTCTCGACCTCCAGCCAGAGCCGCTCGGAGTCGACCAGCAGGCCGTCCATGTCGAACAGGACGGCCTGCAGGCCGCTCTCCACCGAACCGTCGTCCCGCACGGTCTCGCGCACGCGCGCACCCCTCCTCGGATCCCCCGAAAACAAGATCTTTCGAAGGAACCGAGGATAGGTCACGTGTTGAAGTACTTCGCCTCCGGGTGGTGCACGACCAGGGCGTCCGCCGACTGCTCGGGGTGCAGCTGGAGCTCCTCCGACAGGCTCACCCCGACCCGCTCCGGCTTCAGCAGCCGGACCAGCTTGGCGCGGTCCTCCAGCTCCGGGCAGGCGGCGTAGCCGAAGGAGTAGCGGGCGCCGCGGTAGCCGAGCTTGAAGAAGTCCTCGACGTCGTCGGAGTCCTCGGCGCCGAAGCCGATCTCCGACCGGATCCGGGCGTGCCAGTACTCCATCAGCGCCTCGGTCAGCTGCACCGACAGGCCGTGCAGCTCCAGGTAGTCGCGGTAGGCGTTCTTGGCGAACAGCTCCCCGGTCGCCTCGGCGATCTTCGAGCCCATCGTGACGAGCTGGAACGCGACCACGTCGGTCTCCCCGGACTCGCGGGACCGGAAGAAGTCGGCCAGGCACAGGTGCCGGTCGCGGCGCTGGCGCGGGAAGGTGAACCGCTCCCGGTCCGAGCCGTCGTCGTTCAGCAGGACCAGGTCGTTGCCCTCGGACACGGCCGGGAAGTAGCCGTACACGACGGCGGCCTCCAGCAGCCCCTCGGTCTGGATGCGGTCCAGCCACATCCGCAGCCGCGGCCGCCCCTCGGTCTCCACCAGCTCCTCGTAGGAGGGGCCGCCGGCGCCGCGGGCGGGCTTGAGGCCCCACTGGCCCATGAACGTGGCGCGCTCGTCCAGGAAGGCCGCGTAGTCGTTGAGCGGGACGCCCTTGACGATGCGGTCGCCCCAGAACGGCGGCGCGGGCACCTTGTTGTCGGTGGCGACGTCGGACCGGGCGGGCATGTCCTCGGGCTCGGTGACCTCGAAGCGGGCGCCGCGGGACTTGACCCGGCGCTCGCGCAGCGGCGGCAGCTGCGCGCCCTGCTCGCCGCGCTTGACGGCCATGAACGCGTCCATGAGCCGCAGCCCCTCGAACGCGTCGCGGGCGTAGCGGACCTCGCCGTCGAACAGCCCGGCCAGGTCCTGCTCGACGTAGGCGCGGGTCAGGGCGGCGCCGCCGAGCAGCACCGGCCACCGGCCCGACAGGCCCCGGGAGTTCAGCTCCTCCAGGTTCTCCTTCATGATCACGGTGGACTTGACCAGCAGCCCGGACATCCCGATCACGTCGGCGCGCTCGTTCTCGGCGGCCTGGAGGATCGCCGACATCGGCTGCTTGATGCCGAGGTTCACGACCTCGTAGCCGTTGTTGGACAGGATGATGTCGACGAGGTTCTTGCCGATGTCGTGGACGTCGCCCTTGACCGTGGCCAGCACGATCCGGCCCTTGCCGCCGTCCTCCTCCGACTTCTCCATGTGCGGCTCGAGGTAGGCGACCGCGGTCTTCATGACCTCGGCGCTCTGCAGCACGAACGGCAGCTGCATCTGCCCGGAGCCGAACAGCTCGCCGACCGTCTTCATGCCGTCCAGCAGCACGTCGTTGACGATCTCCAGGGCGGGCCGCTGGGTGAGGGCCTCGTCGAGGTCGGCGTTCAGGCCGTCCAGCTCGCCGTCCACGATGCGGCGCTTGAGGCGCTCCCACAGCGGCAGCGCGAGCAGCTCGGCGGACCGGTCGGCCTTCATCGCCGCGGTGTCGACGCCCTCGAACAGCTCCATGAACGTCAGCAGCGGGTCGTAGGCTTCGCCGCCTTCGACGGCCGGGCTGCGCCTGTCATAGACGAGGTCCAGGGCGACCTTGCGCTGCTCCTCGGGAATCCGCGTCATCGGCAGGATCTTGGAGGCGTGCACGATCGCCGAGTCCAGGCCGGCGTCGGCGCACTCGTTCAGGAAAACCGAGTTCAGCACGATCCGCGCGGCCGGGTTGAGGCCGAACGAGACGTTCGACAGGCCCAGCGTGGTCTGCACGTCCGGGTAGCGGCGCTTGAGGCCGCGGATCGCCTCGATCGTCTCCAGGGCGTCCCGGCGGGACTCCTCCTGGCCGGTGCCGATGGTGAAGGTGAGGCAGTCGACGATGATGTCGCCGACCCGCATGCCCCAGTTCCCGGTGAGCTCCTCGATCATCCGGGAGGCGATCTCGACCTTGCGGTCGGCGGTGCGGGCCTGGCCCTCCTCGTCGATGCACATGACGACGATCCCGGCGCCGTGCTCGCGAACGATCGGCATCAGCCTGCGGAGCTTGGAGTTCTCGCCGTCGCCGTCCTCGAAGCTGACGGAGTTGACCACGGCGCGGCCGCCGAGCATCTCCAGGCCGGCCTGGAGCACCGGGATCTCGGTGGAGTCGAGCACGATCGGCAGAGTGGCGGCGGTGGCGAACCGGAACGCCAGCTCCTTCATGTCCTTGGCGCCGTCGCGGCCGACGTAGTCGACGCACAGGTCGATCATGTGGGCGCCGTCGCGCGCCTGGTCCCGGGCGATCTTGACGCAGTCGTCCCAGCGCTCCTCCAGCATCGCCTCCCGGAACGCCTTGGAGCCGTTGGCGTTGGTGCGCTCGCCGATCGCCAGGTACGAGGTGTCCTGGCGGAACGGGACGTGCTGGTAGAGGGAGGAGGCGCCGGGCTCGGGGCGCGGGCGGCGCTCGGCGACCTCGCGGCCGCGGACCCGCTCCACGACCTGGCGCAGGTGCTCGGGCGTGGTGCCGCAGCAGCCGCCGACCAGCGACAGGCCGAACTCGCGGGTGAACGTGTCGTGCGCGTCGGCCAGCTCGCCCGGCGTCAGCGGGTAGTGGGCGCCGTCGGAGGTCAGCTCGGGCAGGCCCGCGTTGGGCATGCAGGAGATCCCGATCCGGGCGTGCCGGGCCAGGTAGCGCAGGTGCTCGCTCATCTCGGCGGGGCCGGTGGCGCAGTTGAGCCCGATCAGGTCGAGGTCGAGCGGCTCCAGCGCGGTCAGCGCGGCGCCGATCTCCGACCCCATCAGCATCGCGCCGTTCTGCTCGATGGTGACCTGGCCGATCAGCACGGTGCCCGAGCCGGCCGCGGCGATGGCGCGCTTGGCGCCGATCAGGGCGGCCTTGGCCTGGAGGAGGTCCTGGCAGGTCTCCACGAGGATGGCCTGGACACCGCCGTCGATGAGGCCCTCGGCGGTCTTCTGGTAGGCGTCGCGCAGCTCGGCGAACGTGACGTGGCCGAGCGTGGGCAGCTTGGTGCCCGGGCCGACCGAGCCGATCACCCAGCGGGGGCGGTCCTCGGTGGAGTACTCGTCGGCGACCTCGCGGGCCAGCCGGGCGCCCGCCTCGGCCAGCTCGTAGATCCGCTCGGTGATGCCGTACTCGCCGAGGTTGGCGAGGTTGGCGCCGAAGGTGTTGGTCTCGACGCAGTCGACGCCGGCGTCGAAGTAGGCCGCGTGCACCGCGCGGACGATGTCGGGCCGGGTGACGTTCAGGATCTCGTTGCAGCCCTCGTGGCCCTGGAAGTCGTCGAGGGTGGGGCCGGCCTCCTGGAGCATCGTCCCCATGCCCCCGTCGGCCACGACGACGCGTTGCTTGAGGGCCTGACGCAAGGAGTGCGAAGTGGGAGTGCTCATGGTGACCCAGCCTAGCCAAGGCGCGCGGCCGCCCGCGCGCGCATCTCCCGGTACGGGGGCGCGGCCCCGTGACGGATGGGTCACCGGGAGGATAACGTGCCACCCTGCAACCTACTCCCCGGTAAGGAGCGGCATGAGCGCATACCGCACCATCCTCGTCGGCACGGACGGCTCGGACACCTCGTTCCGCGCGGTCGACCGGGCCGCCCAGCTGGCCGCCGCCACCGGCGCCACGCTGCTGCTCGCGTCCGCCTACAGCCCGATGCCCGAGCGCGAGCGGCAGTCCGCCGCCGACCGGCTGGGCGACCTGGCGTACAAGGTCCAGGGCTCCACGCCCGCCGACGACGCGCTGCGGGCCGCCCGCGAGCGCGCGGTGGCGGCCGGCGCCAAGGACATCGAGCACGAGGCCGTCGAGGGCGACGCGGTCGACGTGATCAGCAGGCTGGCCAAGGACCGCGCGGCCGACCTGGTCGTGGTCGGCAACCGCGGCCTCAACAGCCTGGCCGGCCGGATCCTCGGCTCGGTCCCGGCCAACCTCTCGCACCGCTCCCCGTGCGACGTGCTGATCGTGCACACCACCGACGGCAAGTGACCGCGGCGCCGGCCGGCGGCGAGATCCAATCGTGACCGCGCCCGTCCGCCGCCCCGTCCCGGTGAGGTCTGGGCGGCGGATCGGTGGGGTAGGTCCCCACTCAGGACGTAGGGTGGCAGCCACCGATCATGATCCCGGGCCCCCGACCCGGGAATGACGGCCCCCGCGGTGACGCTGTACCCGACGTCGGAAGGAGGCAGCGCGTGGTCGAGCTGGAAAGCGTGCCGGAGCTCGTGAACCCGGTGCTCGTGGCCGCCTTTGAGGGGTGGAACGACGCCGGGGAGGCCGCCAGCGGGGTCGTCCAGCATCTGGAGTCCACCTGGGACGCGGTTCCGATCGCCGAGTTCGACCCCGACGACTACTACGACTTCCAGGTCACCCGGCCGCTCATCGAGATGAGCGACGGCGAGAGCCGCGGGATCACCTGGCCCACCACCCGGATCTCCTGGACCCGGCTGCCCTCGGGCCGCGACGTGGTCCTGGTGCACGGGATCGAGCCCAACATGCGGTGGCGGTCGTTCTGCCGCGAGCTGGTCGGGCTCATGCTGGAGCTGAACGTGCAGAACGTCGTCCTGCTGGGCGCGCTGCTGGCCGACGCGCCCCACACCCGCCCGGTCCCCGTCACCGGCGCGGCGTCCGAGGCGGGCCTGGTCTCCACCCTCAACCTCGAGCCGACCCGGTACGAGGGTCCCACCGGCATCCTGGGCGTGCTGCAGGACGCCTGCGCCAAGGCCGACCTGAGCACCGTGTCGCTGTGGGCGGCCGTCCCGCACTACGTCGCCCAGCCGCCCTCCCCCAAGGCCACGCTGGCGCTGCTGCGCCGCGTGGAGGACCTGCTCGACGTGACCGTCCCGCTGGGCGAGCTGCCCGAGGAGGCGCGCGCCTGGGAGAACGGCGTGAACGAGCTGGCCGAGGAGGACTCCGAGGTCGCCGAGTACGTCCGGACGCTGGAGGAGCAGAAGGACGCCACCGAGCTGCCCGAGGCCAGCGGCGACGCCATCGCCCGCGAGTTCGAGCGCTACCTGAGGCGCCGCGACGCCGGCTGACCGCCGCGCCCCTCCAGGGGACGTTTCCGGCATGTCGGGTCACGCGATGAACGGCGATCCCGCACGGGCCGCGCCCGGCAGGTGATAGGTGTGGGAGCGGGCGCCGTCCGCTGCCGGGACGCGCGCCCGATGGCATCATGCGACCCGACGCCGGACGTGAAGGAGCCCGTGTGCCCGAGGCCCAGCCCCTGCAGCCGCAGGACCCCAGGCGCCTGGGCGCGTACGAGCTGGTCGGCAGGCTCGGCTCGGGCGGCCAGGGCACGGTCTTCCTGGGCGCCGGGCCGGGCGGCGAGCGGGTCGCGGTCAAGCTGCTGCGGGTGCGGTTCGACGACGACGAGACCGCGCGGGCCCGGTTCGTCCGCGAGGCGTCCGTCGCCCGCCAGGTCGCCCGGTTCTGCACCGCGCAGGTCATGGACGCCGACGTCGCCGGCGACAACCCGTACCTGGTCAGCGAGTACGTCCCCGGCCCGTCACTGAGCCGCCAGGTGGCCGCGGCGGGCCCGATCACCGGCGGCACGCTGGAGCGGCTGGCGGTCAACACCGCCAGCGCGCTGGCCGCCATCCACCGCGCCGGGATCGTGCACCGCGACCTCAAGCCGCACAACGTCCTGCTCGGCCCCGACGGCCCGCGGGTCATCGACTTCGGGCTGTCGAGGGTCCTGGACGCGGCCAGCGCGGTCAGCAGCCGGCCCGTCGGGACCCCGGCGTACATGGCGCCCGAGCAGGTGACCGGCGACGAGGTCGGCGCGCCGGCGGACGTGTTCGCCTGGGGCGCGACGATGACGTTCGCGGCGACCGGGCGGCCCCCGTTCGGCGCGGACTCGATCACCGCCGTGATCTACCGGATCCTGCACCACGAGCCCGACCTCGGCGACCTGGACGGCGACCTGCGCGCCCTGGTGGCCGCCGCTCTGGCCAAGGACCCGGCCGAGCGGCCCACGGCCGCCCAGGTCCTACTGCGCCTGGTGGGCCACGACGACGCGTTCGCGCCCTCAGCGGCTTCCGGGCCCGCGGAAGTTCCCGAGGAACCTGAGAACGCCGCGCCTGACCCGCTCCTGTCCGCCGGAGCGCCCGCGGCCCCGGCAGAGGAGACCGCGGGCGGCGCAGGGGGCGCGGGGCCCGCAGAGAAGGGCTCCACCGAGAGCACGCGGCCGGGGACGGGTTCCCGGGGCGGCCGGCGGCGCCGGCGGCGCGGCCGGCTCCCCGCCGTGCTGGCGGCGGCCGCCATCGCCGTGGCCGCCGGCGGCGCGACCTACGGGGTGATGGCGCTGACCTCCGGCGAGCGCGGCCGCGGCGCGCCCGTCGCCCACCCCTCCGGGAACGGGCCGGCCGGCTCGGGCACGCCGGCGGCGACCGCGTCCGAGCGGAGCCGCCCGGCCGCCGACCCGGCGCGCTCGCGGACCCCGGCGGGCACCCCGGACGGCGGCCGTCCCTCCGGGGCGCCCGGGCAGGGCGGCGGCGGCCCGGCCCCCACCGGCGGTACGGGCGGCGGCGGGGACGATCCGCCCGGCGGCGGGCGGCCGGACCCCGAGCCGGTGGTGCTCGGCTCCCCCGACCCGCAGCGCTACTGCGACGCGAGCGGCGACTTCACCGCCGACTTCCGGGCGGGCGAGTGGTACTGCGACCCCAAGGGCGTGGGCGTCGACACCCACATCACGATGACGCAGGTCTGCCGGTCGCAGTACGCGCCCGACGCCGAGGCCCGGCTCGGCGGCAGCGCCGGGACGCCCGGGGACTGGGACTGCTACGTCGTGAAGTGACGTCCTTGTTGGCAATTGGCCAAGAAGTCTTGTTACGGGACGGACCGTACGGAAGTATGCACTTACCGCATGCCGTCGGCGGAAGGATCACCGTGCCGCCCGTGCCCCCCGACCCCTCCGCGTCCCCCGAGGCTCCCAACGCCCCTGAGGCCCCCGAAGTCCCTGAGGCCCCCGCACCGCCCGCGCCGGACCGCTCCGTCCTCCGCCTGGTGGCCGCCGAGCCCGCCGTCATGCTGGGCGCCGGCCGCGCGCTGCTGCTCCAGGTCGCCCACCCCAAGGTCGCGCAGGGCGTCGCCGACCACAGCGACCTGCGCGACCGGCCCCTCGACCGGCTGTTCGGCACCCTCGACTTCCTGATGATCGTCACGTTCGGCGGCGCCGAGGAGGCCGCGCGGATGGGCCGCGCGATCCGCCGCATGCACGAGCGGATCACCGGCCCCGGATACTCCGGCAACGATCCCGACCTCCAGGTCTGGGTGAACGCCACGCTGATCGACGCCGCCCTGTTCGTCTACGAGCGGGTGCTCGGCTCCCCCAGCGGCGACCGCGCCGCCGCCTACATCGACCAGGCCCGGTACGTCGCCGACGTGCTCGGCTGCCCGCCCGGCGCGCAGCCCGAGGACATCGGCGCGTTCCGCCGCTACATGGACGAGATGATCGGCTCCCTGGAGGTCACCGACGCCGGCCGCGAGATCATGCGGGAGGTGCTGTGGGCGCGCAAGCTGCGCTGGATGGCGCCCGCCCTGTGGCTCAACCGGTTCGTCACCACCGGGCTGCTGCCCGAGCGGATCAGGGACCAGTACGGGCTGCCCTGGAGCGGCCGCAAGGACCGCGTCCTGTGGGGCCTGCTGAGGTTCCACGCGTTCTTCTACCGGCTCGTCCCGCGGCGGCTGCGCCAGGCCGGCATCCCGGTGATGCTGTGGGCGTCGCGGCGCCGGGTCGCCCGCCGGGCGCGCAAGTACGCGGCCCAGCGGCCGGCGACCGCCGCCTGACGCCCCGGGAGTCCCTCTGAGGCGATCAGAGGAGGACGCCGAGCAGCGCGTCGGCGATGGCCCTGACCTGGCCGGGCGCGGCGGTGTCGTCCCCGGGCTCGGCGGCCCAGCGGTCGATCGCCTCCAGGGCGGCCGGCGCGTCCAGGTCCTCGGCCAGATGCCCGCGCACCGCGGCGGCCACCGGCGCGGCGGCCGGGCCGGACGGGCGCGCGGCGGCGGCGCGCCACCGCTCCAGCCGGGCGGCCGCGGCCTCCAGGCCGGCGCCGGTCCACTCCCAGTCCGACCGGTAGTGGTGGGCCAGCAGCGCCAGCCGGATCGCCATCGGGTCGGCGCCGCCGCGCCGCAGCCGGGACACGAACACCAGGTTGCCGCGCGACTTGGACATCTTCTCGCCGTCCAGGCCGACCATGCCCGCGTGCACGTACGCGCGGGCGTGCGGGCTCTCCCCGGTGGCCGCCTGGGCGTGCGAGGCGCCCATCTCGTGGTGCGGGAACGCCAGGTCCGAGCCGCCGCCCTCGACGTCGAAGCCCATCCCCAGGTACTCGACCGAGATCGCCGAGCACTCCACGTGCCAGCCGGGGCGGCCGGTGCCGAACGGCGACTCCCAGCCGGGCTCGCCGGGGCGCTGCGCCATCCAGACCAGCGCGTCCAGGGGGTCCTTCTTGCCCGCCCGGTCCGGGTCGCCGCCCCGCTCGGCGAACAGCGGCGCCATCTCCGCGCGGCTCAGCCGGCTCACCTCGCCGAACGCCGGGTCCGCGGACACCGGGAAGTACAGGTCGCCGCCGACCTCGTAGGTGGCGCCGCGGGCGCGCAGCTTCTCCACCATCCGCACGATCAGCGGGATCGCCTCGACCGCGCCGACGTACTGGTCGGGCGGCAGGATCCGCAGCGCGGTCATGTCCTCCCGGAACAGCTCGATCTCGCGGTCGGCCAGCTCCCGCCAGTCCTCGCCGGTCTGCTGGGCGCGCTCCAGCAGCGGGTCGTCGACGTCGGTGGCGTTCTGGACGTAGTGGACGGTGTGCCCCAGGTCCCGCCACACCCGGTTGACCAGGTCGAACGCGAGGTAGGTGTTGGCGTGGCCCAGGTGGGTGGCGTCGTAGGGGGTGATGCCGCACACGTACATCCGGGCCGTCTCGCCCGGCTCGGTGGGGCGCAGCGAACCCGTCCCCGTGTCGTGCAGGCGCAGCCGCCCGCCCGGGGCGGGCAGGCCGGCGGCGGAGAGGCTGGGCACTTGGGGAACGGGCCACGATCGCATACCGGAAAGCTTATCCATGCACCGTTCGTCCCCCTACGCCGAGATCACCGGGATGGGCGCTCAGGCCGAGCGGAGGCGCGGGTCCAGCACCGCGTAGCCGACGTCGACGGCCAGGTTCGCGGCGATCACGAACAGGGTGACGGTCAGCGTCACCCCGATGACCACCGGGCTGTCGCCCACCGCGATCGACTGGTGGACGAGCTGGCCCACCCCCTGGAGCCCGAAGACCTTCTCGGTGACGATCGTCGAGCCCATCAGCATCCCCACGTCCACGCCGAACTGCGTCAGCACCGGCGCCATCGCCGCCCGCAGCCCGTGCCGGTAGACGACCCGCCGCTCCGGCAGCCCCTTGGAGCGCGCCGCGCGGATGTAGTCCTCCTCCAGCACGTCCAGCATCGACCCGCGCGTCAGCCGCGCGTACGTGGCCACCAGCAGCAGCGCCAGCGAGATCCACGGCAGCACCATCCGCCGCCAGAAGTGCTCCTGCATCGGCGGGCCCGCCTCGAAGTGCGGCAGCCCGGCCTGCGCGGGCAGCGACGACAGCAGGAACAGCAGCGCCAGCGCCATCACGAACGCCGGCGTCGACATCCCCAGCAGCACCAGGACGGTCGTGGCGCGGTCCCAGAGGCCGCGCGCCCGGGTGGCCGTCAGCGCCCCGGCCGCCACCCCGCCCGCCAGCCACAGCACCGCCCCGCCGCACACCAGCACCAGCGTGGTCGGCAGCCGGTCGGCGATCAGCCCGGCGACCGCGCCGCCGTTGACGTAGGAGTCGCCGAGGTCGCCGCGCGCCAGCCGCAGCAGGAAGTCCCCGTACTGCACCGGCAGCGGCCGGTCCAGGCCGAGGTTGGCGCGGATCAGGGCGAGCGTCTCGGCGCTGGCGCGCGGGCCGCCGATGACCCGCTCGACCGGCGCGGGCGACAGGTGCAGGAACGCGAACACCAGCGTCGACACCAGCCACAGCACCAGGACCGCGTGGAGCACCCGCCGGACCAGCAGCGCCGCCATCGGCGGTCACCTCCCCCGGGCGGCCCGCGGGACCCGGGCGCGGCCGCCGCCGCCCGGGCCGCCCAGCGCGGCGCGGATGCCGTCCCCCAGCAGGTTGAACGCCAGCGTGGTGAGCAGCAGCAGGGCGCCCGGAACCGCCAGCGTCCACCAGGCCGTCTGGAACACCTCGCCGCCCTCGCCGAGCATGGAGCCCCAGCTCGGCACCGGCGGCCGCACCCCCGCCCCCAGGAACGACAGCGTCGCCTCGAACGCCATCGCCGCCGGGACCAGCAGCGAGGCCAGCACCGTCACCTGCGCCGCCAGGTTCGGCAGCACGTCCACGAACATGATGCGGGTGCGGCTCGCGCCCAGCGCCCGCGCCGCCTCCACGAACGGCTTCTCCTTCAGCGACAGCACCTGCCCGCGCACCACCCGGCCCAGCCCGGCGAACGAGAAGACCGCGATCACCAGCACGGTCATCGCCAGCCCGGCCCCCGCCGAGGAGATCTGGAACGTGGTGGCCAGCGTGATCGCCACCAGCAGGTACGGCAGCGCCAGCGTGAGGTCCATCAGCCGGGACAGCACCGCGTCCACCACCCCGCCCGCGAACCCGGCGACCAGGCCCGCGGCGACGCCCGCCACGGCGGCCAGCGCCGCCGAGCCGACGCCGACCAGCAGCGAGATCCGCGCCCCGTACGCGGCGCGGACCAGCACGTCGCGGCCGAGCTGGTCGGCGCCCAGCCAGAACTCCGCGCCCGGCCCCACCGGCTGCCCCGACGGGCCGAGCCCGGTGCGGGGGAACGTGGCGTCGTAGGGGTGCCCGGTCACCGCCTCCAGGAGCGGCGCCAGGAGCGCGAACAGCGTCACCGCCGCCAGCAGCGCCAGCGCCGCCATCGCGGCGCGGTCGCGGCGGAACCGCCGCCAGGCCCGGCCCGCGGGGACGTACTCCGGCCGCTCCCACCGTTCCGGCCACGCCGGCCGTTCGTGCCCGCCGGGCCGTTCTCGCGGCTCCTCGTCGGCCGGTCCCGCCTCGGCGCCCTCGCCGGCGCCCTTCCCGGCGCCGGTCCCCCTTCCGGCGCCGGCCGCGCCCTTCGGCTCGGTGAACGTCATCGCGGCGCCCCCCGCGGCCGGCTGCCTGCCATGCGCACTCCCCTCGTCGCTCCGCTGACCGGCCCCGTCCGGACGCGCAAAGATCGCACGAGGTAGTCAAGGTAGCACTCAGGGTGAGACAAGAGGGCGTGCCCGCGCAAGAGGCCCGGCCCGCCGCGCTCAGACCGCGCGGATCCAGCCTCCGGCGCGCCCCTCGTCCCCTTGGTCCACTTCGTCGCCCGCGCCGCCCAGGGCGCGGAAGTCGTAGCGCAGGCCGTCCGCCGACAGGGCGATCAGGGAGACCGAGGTGGTGCCCCACACCCGGCCCTCCTCGATCTCGACGAGCGGGAGCAGCGACGCCGGGTCGGTGCGGGCCAGCCCGCCGCCCTCGGCCAGCGGCAGCCACTCGCCCCATGCCTCCTGGACGGTACGGGCGTCCGGGCGCGGCTCGGGGCGCGCGGCGGCGGCGAACAGCGGCCGGAAGTGCCCCAGCCGAGCGATCATGTGCATGTCCTCGGTCTCGCCGGCCCGCTGCCCCTCCCCCTCCAGGCCGCTGTTGAGGACCATGTGCAGGCCCGGCCCCAGCTCGCGCTCGGCGAGCTCCGCGCCGTTCCAGTGCCAGAGCCGCACCGTGCCGGGCTCGGCGCCGATCAGCAGGAACGGGTCGAAGCGCGGCAGGTCGATCCGGCCGAGCTTGCCGTCGGCGGCGACCCGCAGCGGCAGCTCGCCGCGCGAGAGGCGGGTCTCCTCGGGCGGCATCGGGCCGCGGGCGTTGAGGACGGTCGCGGCGCGCACCGCGACCGGGTCGGCGGCCAGCCAGGTCCCTCCGGCGCGGCGGTCGCGGCCGCCGACCAGCCGCGGCCGGTCCGGCCAGTGCCGGGCGGGCGGGTCCCAGGAGCGCGCGGTGAACTCGTCGCGCACGCCCACGAGGATGACGGGGACCGGGGAGGAGGGGTCGACGCTGACGATCGCCGTACACATGGCCCCTATTTGAGCATCATGCCCGAAATGCCCGCCGCACCGGGGTCCGCTACATCGGCGGCCAGGGGATCGCCGGCCAGTCCTCCGGCGGGTACGGGTGGATGCGGTGCTTGAGCATCAGGTCCACCCGGCGCCGCGTCGCGTCCACCTCGTCGCGCGTCAGCAGCTCCCCCAGCCGCTCCCCCAGCGGCCCCGACCGCAGCTCCGCCTCCACCCGGCCCAGCGCCTCGACGGCCTCGCCGGTCAGCTTCTTGCCGCGCCACTGCCACAGCACCGTGCGCAGCTTGTACTCCACCGAGAAGCACACGCCGTGGTCGCAGCCGTACACGTGCCCGTCGCCCGGCGGCAGCAGGTGCCCGATCTTGCGGTCGGCGTTGTTGACGACCGCGTCGAACACCGCCATCCGGCGGATCGCCGCGTCGTCGGAGCGCGACAGCGCCACCAGGTCCACGTCCGGGTCGGGCTCCACCCACAGCTGCACCATGCCGGGCCCGTACGGGCCGTCGCGGTGCACGGTGGGCGGCACCACGTCCAGCGCCATCGCCTTCGACACCTCGTACGCCGCCACCTCCCGCTCGGCGAGCGTCCCGTCGGGGAAGTCCCACAGCGGGCGCTCCCCCGCGACCGGCTTGTAGACGCAGGCCGCGCTCAGCCCGTCCAGCTCGATCGCGCAGTACAGCGTGGCGTTGGACGCCTGGACCAGCCGCCCCTCCACCGCCAGCCGGCCGCGCGCCAGCAGCGCCTCCGCCGCCTCGGTGTCGCGGGGCGACACGGCGCGCCCGTCGCCGGCGGGGGAACGATCCCGGGAGGACTGCGTCATGCGTTCATTCTTCCGTCCGTCCCGTCCATGATCCAGCACACCCGATCCGCCCCGTGTCGTTCGCCGTTCCTGAACCGTTCCCGGCCGCACCGGCCGTTCTAGCCGAGATACCCGTTCTGCCGGGGGCAGACATGCCCCTCGGAGTCCAGCGGCAGCCCGCACAGCGGGCACGGCGGCCGGCCCGCCGCCACCACCTTCAGCGCCCGCTCGGCGAACGCCCTCGCCTGCGCGGCCGTGATCCGCACCCGCAGCACCGCGATCGCCGGATCGTCCTCGCCGACCTCGGCGTCGTCGTCGCCCTCGGTGACCTCCTGGGCCTCGATGACGACGTGCTCGTCCTCGGGGTCCCAGGCCAGCGCCATCGTGCCGACCTTGAACTCCTCCTCCACCGGCTGGTCGAGCGGCCCGTCGTCGCGCAGCTCGGCCGGGGTCGCCGCCGGCACCGGCGCGTCGCCGCCGCTGCGGCGCAGCACCTCGTCCAGCAGCTCCTCCAGCCGCTCGGCCAGCAGGGTCACCTGGAACTTCTCCAGCCCCACGCTGGTGACCCGGCGGCCCGACCGGGCCTGCAGGTAGAAGGCGCGGTCACCGGGCCGCCCCACGGCCCCGGCGACGAACCTTTCCGGCAGTTCATAGGAGATGACGGGCATGACTCGACCCTACGCGCCGCCGCCCACCGCCGCGTCACCGTCTCCCCCGCCGGCACCGCCGCCGGTCTCGCCGGCCTCGCCGGGCGGCGGCGGCAGCAGATCCTCGACGCCGCCGCCGGTGTCGTTCAGCCGCACCAGGAACGGCCGCAGCTCGGTGTAGCGGATCACCGTCAGCGAGGCGGGCGCGGCCTGGATCCGCTGGAACTGGTCCAGGTGCAGGCCCATCGCGTCGGCCACGATCGCCTTGATGATGTCGCCGTGGCTGCACACCGCGTACGTCGCGTCCGGGCCGTGCTCGGCGGCGACCCGCGCGTTCCAGTCGCGCACGGCGCTCACCGCGCGGTGCTGCGCGTCCGCCATCGCCTCGCCGTCCTCGCCCGGGAAGCGGGCCGCGCTGGGGTGGGCCTGCACGACCTTCCACAGCGGCTCCTCGGCCAGCTCCTTGAGCGGGCGGCCGGTCCAGTCGCCGTAGTGGACCTCGCCGAAGCGCTCGTCCAGCTCGATCTTCTCCACCGGCGTGCCGTGCGCCCGCACGACGGCCTCGGCGGTCTGCACGCAGCGGTCCAGCGGGCTGGACACCACGGCGGCCAGCGGGACCGGGGCGAGCCGGGCGGCCAGGTCCCGCGCCTGGGCGCGCCCCCGGTCGTCCAGGCCCAGTCCGGGCGTCCAGCCGGCGAGCAGCGGGCCGGTCATCGCGGTGAGGCCGTGCCGCACCAGCAGAAGCGTCGTCACGCCAGGCACTCTACGAGATCACCGCGGCCGCCGATCTCCGCCGCGGGCCGCCCGGGGTTCCCCGGGCGGCGCCCGATGCGCCAGGATGGACTCCTGTGATCGTCGACAAGGCCATCTACGCCCGGGGCGTGCGGCGCGACATCGAGGGCGACATCAGCGACGCCTTCGACGCGGCGCGCGCCGAGACCGCGCGGGCCGCCGGCGGCGGGCCCGCGGGCTGCTTCGTGTGGATCGGCCTGCACGAGCCGACCCCGGACGAGTTCGCCCTCGTCCGCGAAGAGCTGGGACTGCACCCGCTGGCCGCCGAGGACGCCGTCTCCGCCCACCAGCGGCCCAAGCTCGAACGCTACGGCGACACGCTGTTCGTCGTGCTGAAGACGCTGGTCTACAAGGACGCCACCTCCGACATCGAGGTCGGCGAGATCATGCTGTTCCTCGGCGACGGCTTCGTGGTGACCGTCCGGCACGGCGAGGGCAACCCCCTCAAGCCGGTCCGCGACCGGCTGGAGGGCGACGCCGAGCTGATCGGGCACGGGCCCGCCGGGGTGCTGTACGCGGTGTGCGACGAGGTCGTCGACCACTACGGGGTGGTGACCCGCGAGGTGGAGCTGGACATCATCGAGCTGGAGCGCGCCGTGTTCCGGCCCGGCCCCGCCGACGTCACCGCCGACATCTACTCCCTCAAGCGGGAGGTGCTGGAGTTCCGCACCGCGCAGGACCCGCTGATCCCGGTGCTCCAGGAGATCGTCCGCGGCCGGGTGCCCGAGTGCCGCGGCGCCCAGGAGTACTTCCGCGACGTGCTGGACCACCTGCTGCGCGTGGACGCCCAGGTCGACGCGCACAACGAGCTGCTGAACAGCGTGCTCACCGCGCACCTGGCGCTGATGGGCAAGCAGCAGAACGAGGACATGCGCAAGATCTCCGCGTGGGCGGCCGTCATCGCGGTGCCGACCATGATCGCGGGCCTGTACGGCATGAACTTCGACTACATGCCCGAGCTGCGCTGGCTGTACGGGTACCCGACCGTGATGCTGGTGATGGTGGCCGTATGCGTCATCGTCTACATCCGGCTCCGCAAGAGCGGTTGGCTGTGAAGGGGCCCGCGGGGCTCAAGGGCCGGGCGCGGCCGCCGCGCCCGCCGCGCCGGCGGCACAAGATCTGGCCGGCCACGGTGATCACGCTCGTGCTGCTGTGGATCCTGCTGATCTTCCTGCTCGTCCACCACGGGCCGCGGCTCCCGCGCTGGCCCGCCACCGCCGCGCCCGTTCCCGCGGCCGGGCCGGCGGCCGGTCAGAGCTTGGCGACGCCGTCCGCGTCCGGCCCGGGGTCCTGACCGGTGCCCGCCGCGGGGCCGGCGGGGTTCTCGGGGGGCACGGTGTACGCGGAACGGTCCGGGCGCGGCGCCGAGGCCAGCAGCGCCGCCCACAGGTGCGACTCGGCGTCCCGCGACTCCAGGCGCCGCCGCACGGACTCGATCCGGCCGCCGGTGGGCAGCGTCAGCCACAGCAGCAGCGGGTAGCCCAGCGCGAACCCGGCCACGTACACCGGCTCGCTGCGGAACGCGATCGCCAGCGCCAGGCCGAGCAGGATCACGCCCTCGGCCAGCGCGTACCGCACCATGAGGGCCTGCCGGAAGTGGCCCAGGGCCTCGGCGGCGGCGGCCCGGGGCGCCCGGCCGGGGCTCATCGGGGGCGGGGTGCGCGGGCCGGCGGCCGCGACCGCCGCCGCCGCGGCGGCCAGGGCGAGGCAGCACCACGGCACCGCGGCGGTGACCGCCTCGCCGCGGACGATCAGCGGCGTGATGGCCAGGATGAGCACCGGCGCGGCCACCAGGACCAGCACGAGGCGGCGCAGCTGCCCGATGACCGATCCGTCCCGCACCGAGGCGAGGAAACCGGGGTCCCGCTCGCGGCCCGCGCCGAAGAGCGGCTCGACGGCCGTGCCGTCGTCGGGTCCGGGCCCCGGCGAGTACATCGAGAACTGCGGTGGCGCCATGGCCGAGCACTCTAACCCGCGGCACCCCGGCGGGTCACCGGGTCGCGGTCCCGCTACTGTTCCGACCATGGAAGAGCGTCACCTCGGGCGAAGCGGGCTCGTGGTGTCCCGGCTGGGCCTGGGCACCATGACCTGGGGGCACGACACCGAGCCCGAAGAGGCGGCCGCGCAGCTGACGGCGTTCGTCGAGGCCGGGGGCACCCTGATCGACACCGCCGACGTCTACAGCGACGGCCTGAGCGAGCGGATCCTCGGCCACCTGCTGCGCGAGACGGTCGACCGGGACGCCGTCGTCGTCGCCACCAAGGCCGCCATCCGGCCCAACGGGCGCTACGACGCGTCCCGGCGGCACCTGCTGGGCGCGCTGGACGCCTCGCTGGACCGGCTGGGGCTGGAGTACGTCGACCTGTGGCAGCTGCACGCCTACGACCCGGCCACGCCCCTGGAGGAGACGCTGTCGGCGCTGGACGAGGCGGTCGTGTCGGGCCGCACCCGCTACGTCGGGGTGTCCAACTACGCCGGCTGGCAGATCGCCAAGGCGGGCGCGTGGCAGCGCGCCTGGCCCGGCCGCGAGCCGATCATCTCCGCCCAGCTGGAGTACTCGCTGCTGCGCCGCGACATCGAGCGCGAGGCGGTGCCCGCGGCGCTGGACGCCGGCGCCGGCCTGCTGCCGTGGTCGCCGCTGGGCCGCGGGGTGCTGACCGGCAAGTACCGCACCGGGATCCCGGCGGGCTCGCGCGCCGCGGCGCCGCACTTCGCCGACTTCGTCCAGCCGTACCTGGACGAGGAGTGCGCGCGGATCGTGGAGTCGGTGGTGACCGCGGCCGAGGGGCTGGGCGTGACGCCGCTCAGCGTGGCGCTGGCGTGGGTGCGCGACCGGCCGGGGGTGGCGGCGCCGATCGTCGGGGCGCGGACGGCGGCGCAGCTGGAGCAGGCGCTGCTGACCGAGGGCCTCACGCTGCCGATGGAGATCCGGGCGGCGCTCGACGACGTTTCCGACATGGCGCCCGCATCCCCCTGACGGGGCCGTTCATCGACTACGATCCGGTCCCCGTGACCGACTCGCACTCCGACTCGTACCCCGGCTCCCCCTCGGAGGCCGTTCCCGCCGCCCCCGCCGCCCCGGACGCGCCGGAAGCGCCGCCCGTCCCCGATGAGCGGGCCGAGCGCGCCGCGCTCGCCGAGCTGTTCGCCGCGACGGGCGTGCCGGAGTCGCTGGCGGGGCGGGCGCTGGCGCGGCTCGGGGCGGGCGCGGCCGGGCGGCTGCGGGAGGACCCGTGGCGGCTGCTGCGCGTGCCGGGGGTGGCGCCGGCGCAGGCCGACCACTTCGCCCGCCGCGCGCTCGGCGACCTGGCCCGCCCGGACGACCCGCGGCGGGGCCGGGCGCTGGTGGTCCACCTGCTGACCGAGGCGGCGCGGCACGGCCACACGATCACGCCGCCCGCCGACGTGGTCACCGCGCTGGAGCGGCTGAACGTGCCGGACCCGCGGGCCGCGGTGGAGGCCGCCCTCGCCGACGCCGAGGTGATGTCCCTGGCGGAGGAGCCGGAGTTCGACGAGGCCGCGCTGGAGGAGGCGGACGAGATCCCCGAGCCGGAGGAGGTCCTCGGGCTGGCGCGATGGGCGATGGCCGAGGAGGCGGCGGGCGAGGGGTTCCAGCGCCTCACCGCCACGGCCGCGCCGCTCCTGGACGACGACGCGATCAAGGCGCTGCGGTCGGGGCTGGCCGAGGACCGCTCGCTGGCCCTCACGGCGGCGCTCCGCACCGGCGTCAGCGTGCTGCGCGGGACGGCCGGCGACCTGGCCCGCACGGCGGCGGGCATCGCCGCGGCCGCCGCCGGGCAGGGCGTGCGGGCGGCCGTCGTCACCCCGACCGCCAGGGCCGCGGCCGACCTGCTCGCCGGCCTGCTCGCCGACCTGGGCGCCGAGCCCGCGTACCGCGTCACCGGCCTCCACCCGCTGCTGGAGCCCCGGGAGGGCCTGGAGGTCGTCTTCGCGCGCGGGGAGCAGCACCCCCTGGACCTCGACCTGGTGATCGTCACCGACGCGGCGCAGCTGGACGTGGAGCTCTGCGCGGTCCTGGTGGAGGCGTGCGCCGACGGCACGCACCTGGTGCTGTGCGGCGAGCCGGGCGCGCTGCCGCCCGCCGGTCCGGGCCGGGCGCTGGACGATCTGGAGGCGTCGGAGACCGTGCCGGTGGTCGAGCTGGAGCCCGGCCCGCCCGGCGACCCGCTCGCGGCGCTCACCGCCGCCGTGCGGGGCGGCGAGCTGGCGGCCGTGGAGGCGCCCGGCAAGGAGGTCGTGATCGTCCCGGCGGCGGGCGCGGAGGAGGCCGTGCACCGGGCCGTCCAGCTGGTGACCGACTCGATCCCGCGCGCCCTGGGGATCCCCGTGGAGGACGTGCAGGTGCTGGCGCCGGCCGCCGCGGCCGCCGCGGCGCTCAACACGGCGCTCAAGGCCCGGCTCAACCCCGGCCCCGGCCGGTACGCCGGATTCGACCCGGGCGACCGCGTGCTGGTCGCGGCGCCGCTGCCGCAGGCCGCGGTGGGCGAGACCGGCACGGTCGCCGGCGCGGACGCCGAAGGGCTGCGCGTGGAGTTCGCGGGCGGCACGGCGGTCGTGCCGCCGGCGCTGGCGTCGCGGCTGCGGCACGGCTGGGCCGCCACGGTGGCGCTGGGCCGGGGCGCGCGGCGGCCGGCCGTGGTGGCGGTGCTGCCGCCCGACGGCGGCGACGACACCGCGGGGCTGTCGCGGCCGCTGGTGGCCATCGCCTTCGGGCTGGCCCGCCGGCACCTGTCGGTCGTGCAGGCCGCGGGTCCGGCGCTGGCCCAGGCCGTCCGGGAGCGGCAGGCGCCGCCCCGCCGCACCCGCCTGGCCAGGCTGGTCGTCCTCTGAACGGGCGGGGCTGACGGTACGCGCAACGCCGATGTGAACGCGCGTGTCGAGGTTTGGCCGGGTGCCTTCGAGGCAGAAATGCACCGAACGGCGTTCTTGTGGCGAGACGCGCGTCTCACTAGGCTTATTGGCGATTCGTCAATAGCGTCGGAGGAGTGAGATGCCCCAGCAGCGCCTGAAGCGACTCGGTTCGGCCACGGCGGTCTCGGCGGGCGGGGCGCTGGTCCTGGTCGCCCTCAGCGCGCCCCCCGCGGCCGCCGCGGCCCCGGCCGCCGCGCCGTGCCCCAAGGGCACCGACCCGGCCAGCACCATCGAGAACTGGAAGTGCCAGCTCGACAACATCCGCGAGGGCCTGGAGCCGAAGAAGCCCGCGACTCCGGCGCCCTCCCCCACCAGGACGGCCAAGCCCCCCAAGAAGGAGACCGGGGCCAAACCCGCGCCGTCCGAGCGCAAGCCGAAGAGCCCGGGGCGCAACGGCGGCGGGAACGGTCCCAAGGTGCAGGCGCCGCCGTCCGGCGTCAGCCCCCAGACCGCGCCCGGCGGCCTGCGCCCCTACACCCCCGAGAGCGGCGCGCCGGACCTGCCCGGGCTGCTGCCCTCGCCGGAGGTCGCCGACGACCCGCCGGCCGGGGCGATGCCGGAGACCAGGCTGACCGCCCCGGTCGCCGCCACCGCGCCGCAGAGCACCCCCTCCATGCTGTGGGTCGCCGCCGCGGCCGGAGCGGCCGGAGCCGTGGGCGCGCTCAACGTCAGCGTCCTGAGCCGACGCTTCCGCCACGCCCGCCGCTGACACTTCTGGGACCCTCCGGAACGCCGGACGCCCGCCGCGGGTCGCGGCGGGCGTCCGGTGGGGTCCCGGTCAGGTCGACGGGGCGCCGATCGCGTGCAGACCCCCGTCGACGTGGACGATCTCGCCCGTCGTCGCCGGGAAGAAGTCCGACAGCAGCGCCGCGCACGCGCGCGCCGTCGGCTCGCTGTCCTTGATGTCCCAGCCGAGCGGGGCCGCCTGCGGCCACAGCTCGGTCATCCCCTCGAAGCCCGGGATGCTCTTGGCCGCCATCGTCGCCAGCGGCCCGGCCGCGACCAGGTTCACCCGGATGCCCTGCGGGCCCAGGTACTTGGCCAGGTAGCGGGACGTCGACTCCAGCCCGGCCTTGGCCACGCCCATCCAGTCGTACACCGGCCACGCCTTGGTGGCGTCGAAGTCCAGGCCGACCACCGAGCCGCCGCCCTTCATCAGCGGCAGGCAGGCCATCGTCAGCGACTTCAGCGAGTACGCCGAGGCGTGCACCGCGACGGCGACGTCCTCCCACGGCGTGTCCAGGAAGTTGCCGCCCAGCGCGGTCTGCGGCGCGAAGCCGATCGCGTGCACCACCCCGTCGAGCCGGTCGAAGCCGTGCTCGCGCAGGCCGTCGGCCAGGCCGTCCAGCTGCTCGGTGTTGGTGACGTCCAGCTCCAGCACCGGCGGCGGGTTGTCTCGCCCGGTCGGGAGCCGCTTGGCCGTGCGCGCCGTCAGCGTCGGCCGCGGGAACGCCGTCAGCGCGACCTCCGCGCCCTCCTGCTGCGCGATCCGCGCCACGTGAAAGCCGATCGAGGCGTCGGTGAGGACGCCGGTGACCAGGATCCGCTTGCCTTCCAGGATGCCCATGTCAGTGCCCCATTCCCAGGCCGCCGTCCACCGGGATCACGGCCCCGGTGATGTAGGCGGCGTCCTCGCTCGCCAGGAAACGCACCGTCTTGGCGACCTCCTCCGGCCGGGCCGTGCGGCCCAGCGGGATGACCTTCTTGATGGCGTCCTGCTGCTCCTCCGACAGCTCCGCGGTCATGTCGGTGTCGACGAAGCCGGGCGCCACCACGTTCACCGTGATGTTGCGGGAGGCCAGCTCGCGCGCCAGCGACCGGCCGAAGCCGACCAGGCCCGCCTTGGACGCGGCGTAGTTGGACTGGCCCGCCGAGCCGAGCAGCCCCACCACCGACGACACCAGGATGATGCGGCCGCCGCGGTTGCGCATCATGCCCTTCACCGAGCGCTTCGCCACCCGGTAGGCGCCGGTCAGGTTGGTGTCCAGGACGGAGGTGAACGCGTCCTCGCTCATGATCGCCAGCAGGGTGTCCTTGTTGATGCCGGCGTTGGCCACCAGCACCTCGACCTTGCCCTGCTCGGCCTCGACCTTGCCGAACGCCGCGTCCACGTCCTCGGAGCTCGTCACGTCGCACCGGACGCCGAACAGGCCCTCGGGCGGCTCGCCGGATCGGTAGGTGACCGCGACCGCGTCACCTCCGGCCGACAGCTCGCGGGCGATGGCCAGGCCGATGCCCCGGTTACCGCCGGTCACGAGGACAGAGCGACTCATGGTCGTACCTCTCGGTCGAAGGGAAGGGCCGTGGTTCTCCGGCTCGCTCACAACAGTCATGGACTGTATCGACCCTCCGGCGGCGACGAGATGTGCCGTTCCGACAAGATCTGATCACCGCGTTTGTTCCGGCCGCGCCACGCGCGGGACGGGGTGCGCGCGGGGTGACAAAGGGTAGGTTGCGGTAGGTGCATGACATCGATCCCGCTTTCACCGCGCTGCCATTGCGCGCGCTCGCCGACGCGGCGCTGACCCGGGCCCGGGAGCTGGGCGCCGAGCACGCCGACTTCCGGCTCGAGCGCGTCCGCAGCCAGACACTGCGCCTGCACGACGCCTCCCTGGAGACCGCGCTGGACGCCGACGACGTCGGGCTGTCGGTACGGGTCGTCAAGGACGGCACGTGGGGCTTCGCCGCCGGCGTCGACCTGACCACCGCCGGCGCGGCCCGGGTGGCCGAGCAGGCCGTCGAGGTCGCCGCCGTGGCCGCCGCCGTCAACCGCGAGCCCATCGAGCTGGCGCCCGAGCCGGTGCACGGCGAGCGGACGTGGGTCTCGGCGTACGAGACCGACCCGTTCGACGTGCCGACCGCCGAGAAGGCCGCCCTGCTCGCCGACTGGAGCCGCCGCCTGCTGGGCGACGACCGCGTCGACCACGCCGACGCCACCCTCCTCCAGGTCAAGGAGAACAAGTTCTTCGCCGACCTGGCCGGGACCGTCACCACCCAGCAGCGGGTGCGGCTGCACCCCGTGCTGACCGCCGTCGGCATCGGCGACGGCCTGTTCGACACGATGCGGACGATCGCGCCGCCGGTCGGCCGCGGCTGGGAGTGGCTGACCGGGGACCACTGGGACTGGGACGGCGAGCTGGCCCGGATGCCGGAGCTGCTGGCCGAGAAGCTGGCCGCGCCGTCGGTCGACGCCGGCGCCTACGACGTCGTGATCGACCCGTCCAACCTGTGGCTGACCATCCACGAGTCGATCGGCCACGCCACCGAGCTGGACCGCGCGCTGGGCTACGAGGCCGCCTACGCCGGCACCTCGTTCGCCACCCCCGACAAGCTCGGCACGCTCCAGTACGGGTCGCGGGTGATGAACGTGACCGGCGACCGGACCGCCGAGCACGGCCTGGCCACCATCGGGTACGACGACGAGGGCGTGCGCACGCAGGAGTTCGACATCATCTCCGGCGGCGTGTTCACCGGCTACCAGCTGGACCGCCGCATCGCCCGGCTGACCGGCGAGGAGCGCTCGAACGGCTGCGCGTTCGCCGACGCCGCGTCCAGCATGCCGCTGCAGCGGATGGCGAACGTGTCGCTGAGGCCCGCGCCGGACGGCCCCTCCACCGAGGAGCTGATCTCGGGCGTCGACCGCGGGATCTACATCGTCGGCGACAAGAGCTGGTCGATCGACATGCAGCGCTACAACTTCCAGTTCACCGGCCAGCGGTTCTACCGGATCGAGAAGGGCCGGCTGGCGGGGCAGCTGCGGGACGTGGCGTACCAGGCGACCACCACCGACTTCTGGAACTCGATGGAGGCCGTGGGCGGGCCGGAGACGTACGTGCTCGGCGGGGCGTTCAACTGCGGCAAGGGCCAGCCGGGGCAGGTCGCGCCGGTCAGCCACGGCTGCCCGTCGGCGCTGTTCCGCGGCGTCAACATCCTCAACGCGCTGAAGGAGGCCGGCTCATGAGCGAGCCGCAGGGGCGCGGCGGCGCCTGGACTGACGAGCGAGGAACGAGTGAGGAGGGAAGGCGCCGCCAGAAGGCGCCCCGGAGGCGAGCGGAGGGCATGAGCCATGCGAGCGGGGTGATGCGGCCGCAGGAGGCGGTCGAGCGGGCGCTGGAGCTGTCGCGCGCCGACGACTGCCTGGTCATCGCCGATGAGTCCAGCACGGCCAACCTGCGCTGGGCGGGCAACACGCTGACGACCAACGGCGTCACCCGGTCCGGCCGGCTGACGGTGATCGCGCTGCGCCGTACCGGCGAGGGCGTGGCGGCCGGGGTGGTGTCGCGCGCCGCGGTGACCGCGGCCGAGCTGGAGGACCTGGTCCGGGCCGCCGAGGCGGACGCGGCGGGCAACGCCGCCGCCGAGGACGCGGCGCCGCTGGTCACCGAGTCGGCGGGGGGCGGCGCGTGGGACGACGCGCCGGCCGAGACCGGCATCGGGGTGTTCGGGGCGGTCGCGCCGGCGCTCGGCGAGGCGTTCGCGGAGGCGGAGGCCGGCGGGCGGCGGCTGTACGGGTTCGCCAACCACGTGGTCACCTCGACCTACCTGGGCACGTCGGCGGGGCTGCGGCTGCGGCACGACCAGCCGACCGGGCTGCTGGAGCTGAACGCCAAGGGCGCGGGCGGCTCGGCGTGGGCGGGCGTGGGCACCCGCGACTTCGCCGACGTGGACGTGCCGGGCCTGGCCGGCGGGCTGGCCCGCCGGCTGGAGTGGGGCGAGCGCCGGATCGACCTGCCCGCCGGGCGGTACGAGACGATCCTGCCGCCGAGCGCGGTGGCCGACCTGATGATCTACCTGTACTGGTCGGCGGGCGCGCAGGACGCCCACGACGGCCGCACGGTGTTCAGCGCGCCGGGCGGCGGCACCCGGATCGGCGAGAAGCTGTCGGGGCTGCCGGTGACGCTGTCCAGTGACCCGCGGGCGGCGGGGCTGGAGTGCGCGCCGTTCGTGGTCGCGCACGCCTCCAGCCGCGAGTCGTCGGTGTTCGACAACGGCCTGCCGCTGGCGGCCACCGAGTGGATCTCCGGCGGGACGCTGAACGCGCTCACCCAGACCCGGCGGTCGGCGGCGCTCACCGGGCTGCCGGTGACGCCCTCGGTCGACAACCTGACGATGACCGTGCCGGGCGGCGGCGCCTCGCTGGACGACATGGTCGCGCGCACCGAGCGCGGGCTGCTGCTGACCTGCCTCTGGTACATCCGGGAGGTCGACCCGCAGAGCCTGCTGCTGACCGGCCTCACCCGGGACGGCGTGTACCTCGTCGAGGACGGCGAGGTCGTCGGCGCGGTGAACAACTTCCGGTTCAACGAGAGCCCGGTCGACCTGCTCGGCCGGCTCACCGAGGCCGGCGCGACCGCGCCGACGCTGCCGCGCGAGTGGTCGGACTACTTCACGCGGGCGGCGATGCCGCCCGTGCGGGTCGCCGACTTCAACATGTCGACGGTGTCCCAGGCGTCCTGAGCGAGCCTCTGCGGGCTCGCGACGCGCTCTGTTCGGGCGGCCTCCGGTACGGCACCGGAGGCCGCCCACGGCTTCCTGGGGTGCGCGCGGGCACCGTCAGGAGTCCTCAGGAATCCTCCAGGCGGAAGCCGACCTTCAGCCCGACCTGGTAGTGCGCCACCTCCCCGTCCACGATCTGGCCGCGCACCTGGGTCACTTCGAACCAGTCCAGGTGCCGCAGCGTCTGCGACGCGCGTCTGATGCCGTTGCGCACGGCCTCGTCGACGGAAACGGGCGAGGTGCCGACGATCTCGGTCACCCGGTACGTGCGGTCGCTCATAGGGCCCTCCTGCTGTCGCCTCCCGGCCATCCAGGGCATACCGTGGAATCGTGAGAGTCATTCCCCGCAAGAGGGCCCAGGTCTCCGACGTCTACACGGTGACCAACGCGCCCTTGCCCATGTCGGAGGACATCGCACACCGGCAGCGGCGCTACCTCGTCTCGATGGGCATCCGGACCGGCTGCTTCCTCGGCGCGGTCCTCGCCGGCGTGCTCGGCGCGCCGCTGTGGCTGGTCGGCCTGCTGATCGTCGGAGCCGTCTTCCTGCCCTACATCAGCGTCGTCGTCGCCAACGGCGGGCGGGAGCCGCAGGCGGCGGCCCGGTTCGAGGAGCCCGATAGCCCGCACCACAAGGGCATTTCCGGACACCGCCCAGAAATCGGGTCGTGACTTTCTCTTGACTAGGGGCGGGGGGGTTCGGTGTACGATTTGTACCGGCGCTCTGGTCCCCCGTCGGAGCGCCTGTGCCGGTGTTCCGGGCCCCCGTCGGAACACCGATGATGCGACGCCGGGTGGATTGCCCCCGTATCCACCCGGCGTCGCTTTCACTTTCCGGGACCTCTTTCCCGGCTCTGAACTGTACGGACACCTCTCGCCCGCCGCCCGGTGACCGCGGACGCGCCGCCCGTCCCCGCCGAGCCCGCACGGGAGGGGGCACGAAGGCGCACAAGGGCCTGCGAAGGCTTCTCAGGGCTCCTGAGCCCGCTTCCGGCCCCGTGACCCGTTCCCGGTGTCGCCTTCACCCCGTTTTGACCCCTGGCGGCCGTACGGCGGGTGCCGGCCATCGGAGAGCAAAGCGTCGCGCGCCCCCACGCCCGGGCCTCCGCGCGGCCGGCGGCGGTGCCCGCCCGGCCCCGCGTATGCGGCGGATTCCCGGATTGCAAGACCCGTCCGTGGCCCCATCCGGCCACGGACCGAAACCCGCCTCCCGGTCCGCCCGCCGCACCCCCGTGGCGAACACTCCCCGGTTGATTCTAGAATCCAGTTCGAAGTAACTTAGCGTTCCGCTAGATGCGGACCGAAGGGAGCGTCGCTGTGCGCCGTACCGTGTTCAACGAGGATCATGAGGCCTTCCGGTCCACGATCCGGGACTTCATCGCCGCCGAGGTGGCACCCGTCTACGAGCAGTGGGAGGACGCCGGCCACCCGCCGCGCGACTTCTACAACAAGCTCGGCGAGCTGGGCGTCTTCGGGATCACGGTGCCCGAGGAGTACGGCGGCGCCGGCGAGACCAGCTTCAAGTACCAGCTGGTGATCTCCGAGGAGTGCGCCCGCGCCGGCGTGAGCTTCGGCGGGTACGGCGTCCACGTCAACCTCGTCCTGCCCTACCTGATCAAGTACGGCTCCGACGAGCAGAAGAAGCGCTGGCTGCCCGACTTCATCAGCGGCGACATGATGACCGCCATCGCGATGACCGAGCCCGGCACCGGGTCGGACCTGGCGGGCATGCAGACCACCGCCAAGCGCGACGGCGACCACTACGTCCTCAACGGCGCCAAGACGTTCATCACCGGCGGCGTCCTGGCCGACCGGGTGCTGGTCGTCGCCCGCACCTCCCCCGCCACCCCGGAGAACCGGCGCGCCGGGCTGTCGATCCTTGCGGTCGACACCAAGAGCCCCGGCTACTCGGTCGGCCGCAAGCTGGAGAAGATCGGCCTGCGCAGCTCCGACACCGCCGAGCTGTCGTTCGTGGACGTGCGGGTGCCCGCCGAGGACCTCCTGGGCGAGGAGGGCCGCGGCTTCGAGTACCTGACCCACAACCTGGCCGAGGAGCGCCTGGGCATCGCCGCCTCCTCCTACGCCTCCGCCATGGCGGCCGTGGACTTCGCCAAGAAGTACGTCCAGGAGCGCACCGTCTTCGGCAAGACGGTCTCCTCGTTCCAGAACACCAAGTTCGTCCTGGCCGAGTGCGCCACCGAGGTCGAGGCGGCCCAGTCGCTGGTGGACCGGGCGACCGAGGCGCTGGACGCCGGCGAGCTCACCCCCGCCGACGCCGCCCGCGCCAAGCTGTTCTGCACCGAGGTGCAGGCCCGCGTGGTCGACAAGTGCCTCCAGCTGCACGGCGGCTACGGCTACATCCTGGAGTACCCGATCGCCCGCATGTACGCCGACGCCCGCGTCACCCGCATCTACGGCGGCACCAGCGAGGTGCTCAAGACCATCATCGCCAAGGACCTGGGCGTCTAGGAGATCCGGATGAGCCGAGCGGGGAGCACAGCATGAGCGAGAACACCAGGGTCGCGGTCGTCACCGGCGCCGCGCGCGGGATCGGCGCGGCCACGGCCGTCCGGCTCGGCAGGGAGGGGTTCGCCGTCGCCGTCTGCGACCTCGACGAGGCCGCCTGCGCGGCGACCGTCGAGGCCGTCGAGAAGGAGGGCGCGCGGGCGCTCGCGGTCGGCGTGGACGTCTCCGACGCCGAGCGCGTCAAGGCCGCCGTGGAACGGATCGCCGCCGAGCTCGGGCCGCCCGTGGTGCTGGTCAACAACGCCGGCATCCTGCGCGACAACCTGCTGTTCAAGATGTCCGACGACGACTGGGACGCGGTCATGTCGGTGCACCTGCGCGGCGCGTTCCTGATGACGCGCGCCGTGCAGGCGCACATGACGAAGGCGGGCTGGGGCCGGATCGTCAACCTGTCGTCGACCTCGGCGCTCGGCAACCGCGGCCAGGCGAACTACTCGGCGGCCAAGGCGGGGCTCCAGGGCTTCACCAAGACCCTCGCCATCGAGCTCGGCAAGTTCGGCGTGACCGCCAACGCGATCGCGCCCGGGTTCATCGCCACCGACATGACCGCCGCGACCGCCGCCCGGGTGGGCGTCGACTTCGAGGCGTTCAAGGCCGCCTCGGCCGAGCAGATCCCGGTGCGCCGGGTCGGCACGCCCGAGGACATCGCCGGCACCGTCGCGTTCCTGGTGAGCGAGGACGCCGGGTTCGTGTCCGGGCAGGTCCTCTATGTCGCCGGCGGGCCCAAGGACTGAGGCGGCCCGCATGACCAGCCCGCGGCCGCGGCGCCGCGCCGGATCGTTCCACGACCGGGAGGCCACCGAGGACGCCCTCCGCACGGCGGCGGTCGAGCTGCTGAACAAGGAGGGCGTCCTCGCGGGGCTCAACCTGCGCGAGGTCGCCGACGCGGCGGGCGTGAACCGCGGGCTGGTCTACCAGTACTTCGGCTCGCGCCGGGCGCTGCTGCGCTCGGCGCTGCTGCACCGCTCCAAGGGGAACGCGGCCGACGCCGCGTCGGCGGCGCGGCTGCCGCTGCGCGAGCGGCTGGCCCTGCTGCTGCGCGGGAACGCGCGGCGGCCCGAGGCGATCCGGCTGATCGCGCTGCTGGTGCTGGACGGCGACGACCGGCCGCGGATCCTGCCCAACCGGGGCAGCGGCCGCGACACGCTCGCCGAGGACGCGGCGCGCGGCGCGCTCCCGTCCGGCGACGTGGACGCCGTGCACGCCGCGCTGGCGTCCACGATCTACGGCTACACGCTGTTCCGCGAGCATCTGGCGCGCGAGATCGGCGTCCCGGTGGAGGAGCTGGACGAGCGCATGGTGCCCACCCTGGAGGCCCTGTTCAGCGCGCGCCCGCCAGAGCCCGGCCGAGCAGCCGGGGAGCCTCCGCCAGGGACGGCCCGTACCAGGTGAGGAGGCGGCCGCTGACCAGGACCGGCGTGCTGCCGGGGAAGCTCTCGGGGCCGTCGGCGGCGGAGAACGCGTAGGGCTCGTCCGGCAGCACGACCAGGTCGGCGCCCGCGGCGTTGAGCTCGCCGATGGGGATCTTCGGGTAGCGCTCGGGGTGGTCCGCGTAGAGGTTGTCGACGCCCAGGCGGGCGAGGACGTCGCCGGTGAACGTGGCGCGCCCGGCGACCATCCACGGCCGCCGCCAGATGGGGACGATCGCCGTCCGCCGCGGGTCCAGGGGATCGGCGCCGGACCAGGCGCGGGCGGCCTCGTCCAGCCAGGCCGGCGCCGGGAGCCGGCACGCGAGCTCCAGCATCCGGCGCAGCGACGCCAGGGCCTCGCCGACCGTGCGGATCTCGGTCATCCAGACCGCGATCCCAGCGGCGCGCAGGGCCGCCACGTCGGGCGGCCGGTTCTCCTCGGTGTTGCCGACGACCACGTCCGGGCGCAGCGCGACGATCTTCTCGACGTCGGGGTTCTTGGTGCCGCGCACCCGCGGCACGTCCAGGCCCTCGGGGTGGGTGCACCAGTCGGTCGCGCCCGCCAGCAGGCCGGGCGCGGTCGCGGCGATCGACTCGGTGAGCGAGGGCACCAGCGACACGACGCGGCGCACCCGGTCCGGGACGGGGACCGGGTGGCCGGTGTCGTCGGCGGGGACCCCGGGATCCTGGTCAGACATTGCGCCGGTACTGGCCCCCGACCTCGAAGAACGCCTCGGTGATCTGCTGCAGGCTGCAGACCCGCGCGGCGTCCATCAGGACGGCGAACACGTTGCCGCCGCCGCGCGCGGCCTCGCGCAGGGCCTCCAGGGCGGCCGGGGCGTCGTCGCGGTGCTCCTGCTGGAAGGCGCGCACGCGCTCCAGCTGCGAGCGCTTCTCCTGCTCGGTGGCGCGGGCCAGCTCCAGCGAGCCGCCGCCGGCGTCGTCCTCCTCGCCCTCGGGGGCGCGGAAGGTGTTGACGCCGATGATGGGCAGTGAGCCGTCGTGCTTGCGCCGCTCGTACAGCATCGACTCGTCCTGGATGCGGCCGCGCTGGTAGCCGGTCTCCATCGCGCCCAGCACGCCGCCGCGCTCGCTGATGCGGTCGAACTCGGCGAGCACGGCCTCCTCCACCAGGTCGGTGAGCTCGTCGATGATGAACGAGCCCTGCAGCGGGTTCTCGTTCATCGCCAGGCCCCACTCCCGGTTGATGATCATCTGGATGGCCAGGGCGCGCCGCACGGACGCGGCGGTGGGGGTGGTGACGGCCTCGTCGTAGGCGTTGGTGTGCAGGCTGTTGCAGTTGTCGTAGACGGCGATGAGCGCCTGCAGCGTGGTGCGGATGTCGTTGAAGTGCATCTCCTGGGCGTGCAGCGAGCGGCCCGAGGTCTGCACGTGGTACTTCAGCTTCTGGCTGCGCTCGCCGGCGCCGTACCGCTCGCGCATCGCCACCGCCCAGATCCGCCGCGCGACCCGGCCGAGGACCGAGTACTCGGGGTCCATGCCGTTGGAGAAGAAGAACGACAGGTTCGGCGCGAACGCGTCGACGTCCATGCCGCGCGCCAGGTACGACTCCACGTAGGTGAACCCGTTGGCGAGGGTGAACGCGAGCTGGCTGATGGGGTTCGCCCCGGCCTCGGCGATGTGGTAGCCGGAGATCGACACCGAGTAGAAGTTGCGGACCCCGTTGTCGATGAACCACTGCTGGATGTCGCCCATCATCCGCAGCGAGAACTCGGTGGAGAAGATGCAGGTGTTCTGACCCTGGTCCTCCTTGAGGATGTCGGCCTGGACGGTGCCGCGCACCGTGCCCAGCACGCGCGCGCGGACCTCCGCGGCCTCCTCGGCGGACGGCTCGCGGCCGTGCTCGGCGCGGAACGCGTCCAGCCCCTGGTCGATCGCGGTGTTGAGGAAGAACGCCAGGATGGCCGGGGCCGGCCCGTTGATCGTCATGGAGACGGACGTGGTCGGCGCGGCCAGGTCGAACCCGTCGTACAGCGCCTTCATGTCGTCGAGCGTGGCGATCGAGACGCCGGACGTGCCGACCTTGCCGTACACGTCGGGCCGCTCGTCGGGGTCGCGGCCGTACAGGGTGACCGAGTCGAACGCGGTCGACAGGCGGGTGGCGGGCTGGCCCTCCGACAGCAGCTTGAAGCGCCGGTTGGTGCGGAACGGGTCGCCCTCGCCGGCGAACATCCGCGCCGGGTCCTCGTTGTCGCGCTTGAACGGGAACACGCCGCCGGTGAACGGGAAGCGCCCCGGCAGGTTCTCGTTGCGCAGGAAGCGCAGCAGCTCGCCGTGGTCCTCGTAGCGCGGCAGCGCGACGCGCGGGATGCGGCTGCCCGACAGCGACTCGCGCGTCAGCTTCGTGTGCAGCTCCCTGTCGCGGACGCGGACGACCTGCTCGTCGCCCGAGTACGACTCGACGACGGCGGGCCACTCCGCGATCAGCGCGGCGCTCTCCGGGGCGATGTCGCGGCGGGCGCCGTCCAGGAGCGCGCCGACCTCCTCGGCGGCGGGCCCGGACAGCTCGGCGCGGACCTCGTCCAGCCGCTGCGCGCGCCGCACGGCCTTGATCTGCGCGGTGGTCTCGGCGTGGTAGCCGCGCACGGTCTCGGCGATCTCGGCCAGGTAGCGGACCCGGTTCGGCGGGACGACCTGCGCCGCCCCGGTGGAGATCTTGGTCTCGGCGGCGGGCAGCACGCCCCGTTCCAGGCCCAGCTCGCCGGCGAGGTGCTGGTAGAGGGCGGTGACGCCGTCGTCGTTGAACGTGGCGGCGCTGGTCCCGAACACCGGCATGTCGTCGGGCGAGGACCCGAACGCCTCGCGGTTGCGCAGCAGCTGCCGGGACACGTCGCGGAGCGCGTCGGCGGCGCCCCGGCGCTCGAACTTGTTGATCGCGACGACGTCGGCGAAGTCCAGCATGTCGATCTTCTCTAGCTGGGACGCGGCGCCGAACTCGGGCGTCATCACGTACAGCGACACGTCGGCCAGCGGCACGATCGCCGCGTCGCCCTGCCCGATGCCGGGCGTCTCCAGGATCACCAGGTCGTAGCCGGCGGCCTTGCACGCCTCGATCGCGCCCTCGACGCCCTCGGGCAGCTCACGGGCGCCGCGGGTGGCCAGCGACCGGAAGAACACGTGGTCGCCGTCCAGGGAGTTCATCCGGATGCGGTCGCCGAGCAGCGCGCCGCCGCCTCGCCGCCGGGTCGGGTCGACGGCCAGCACGGCGACGCGGACCTTGTCCTGGCGGTCGGCGCGCAGCCGCCGCACCAGCTCGTCGGTGAGCGAGGACTTGCCGGAGCCGCCGGTGCCGGTGATGCCGAGCACGGGAACGTTCCGGCGACCGGCCGCCTCCGCCAGCGCCGCGCGGTCGGCATCGGGCAGCCTCCCGGCCTGGAGGCAGGTGATGGCGCGGGCCAGCGCGGGCCGCTCCCCCGCCAGTACCGCCTCGACCGGGGCGGGGTCGGCGGCGAGGTCCACGTCGCAGTCCCGGACCAGCTCGTTGATCATGCCGGGCAGGCCGAGCCGCTGGCCGTCCTCGGGCGAGAAGATCCGCACGCCGGCGGCGGCCAGCCGGGCGATCTCCTCGGCCACGATGACGCCGCCGCCCCCGCCGAACACCTTCACGTGGCCGGCGCCCGCCTCGGCCAGCGACGCCGCAAGGTACTCGAAGTACTCGACGTGCCCGCCCTGGTACGAGCTGATCGCCACGCCCTGGGCGTCCTCCTCCAGGACGGCGTCGACGACCTCGCGGACCGAGCGGTCGTGCCCCAGATGGACCACCTCGGCGCCCTGCGACTGCAGGATCCGCCGCATGATGTTGATGGCCGCGTCGTGCCCGTCGAACAGCGCCGCCGCCGTCACGAACCGCACCGGGTGCACCGGGACGTGCATCGCTCCCCCAACGTGTGAGAACAGCCCTTGGACATCCAATATTTGGAAGCTAAAATACTTTCCGTGAGCGACCCGGTCAAGAACGAGCCCCTGGACCCCATCGCCGAGGCGCACCGCCAGTGGAGCGCCCGCTGGCCCGAGCACGCCGACCGCATGGCGGCCGTCACCTCCGTCATGCGCGCGCAGCAGCTCCTGCTGGGGCTGGTCGAGGCCGCGCTGAAGCCGTTCGGGCTGACGTTCGCGGCGTACGAGGCCCTGCGGCTGCTGGCGTTCGCCCGGACCGGCACGCTCCCGATGGGCAAGGTCGGCGCCCGGCTGATGGTGCATCCGGCGTCGGTCACCAACGTGATCGGCCGGCTGGAACGGCGCGGCCTGGTCGAGCGCCGCCCCTCCCCCGACGACCGCCGGGTCGTGCTGGCCGCCATCACCCCGGCCGGCCGGGAGCTGGCCGAGGAGGCGACGGCCGCGCTGCACGACGCCGACTTCGGGCTGCCCGGGCTGGCCCCGGACGAGGCCGCCGCGATCACCGCCGCGCTGCGCGCCGTGCGCGTGTCGGCGGGCGACGTCCCGTCCTAGCGCCCGTGCCCGCGCACCCAGCCGTCGATGAGGTCGGCCGCCTCCGGCCGCGAGTTCCGCAGGTAATGCTCGTCGTCGATGAACTCCAGCCGCTTGTCGCGCGCCCCCAGCGCCTCGTGCACCGCGCGGGCGTCGCTGCCGAAGACGCCTTCGTCGGCGGTCGCGTGCACGACCAGCGACGGCACCGTGACGCGCGCCAGATGCGGCGCGGCGGCGCACTGCGAGGTGCGCAGGCTCCACATCGACAGCCAGGTCCGCAGCGTGCACTGCGACGCGAGCCCGAACACGCCGTAGTTGGCCTTCGCGGGCTCGCCCTGGTAGCAGCGGTTCGGGCGGCGGCCGGACGGCTCGATCGACGGGTCGATCATCCGCAGGTCCGCCCACGTCCGGTGCACCGTGAACAGCCGGTCCCGCGCCCGGGTGCCCCGCAGCCGGTCCAGCTCCGCGAGCGCCCAGTCCGTGATCCGCTCGTTGCGGGCCCGCTGCGCGGCGCGGTACCGCTCCTGGAACGCGGCGCCGTACGGCGGCCCGTTCCCCGCGTCGAACGGGTCGAGCGCGGGGTCCGCCGCCAGCGGGTCGGACTCGTCGGTCACCGAGGGGTCCATCCAGGCGGTGATGACCTCGGGGCGGCCGGAGTGCGCGGCCAGCGCGACGAACAGGTCGCCGGCGGGCAGGTCCCCGATCGCCTCCACCGGGCGCATCCCGGCCACCGGCGCGACGCCGGGCTCCACGGCCTGCGACTGGTACGCCGCCATGAGCGAGCCGCCACCGGAGTTGCCCAGCAGGACCACCCGTTCGGCCCCGGCCTCCTCGCGCAGCCAGCGCACGCCCACGCCGATCTCGGCGAGCGCGTGGTCGAGAAGGAAGTACGCCCCGTTCCCCCGGAAGCGGGTGTTCCAGCCGAGGAAGCCGTACCCGCGCCCGGCGAGGTGCGGCGCCAGGTAGTGCTCGGAGAAGTCGACGTCGTAGTGCGCCGCGATGAACGCGGTCTTGGGCGGCGGCGCGCCCGCCGGCCGGTGGTACACGCCCTGGCAGGGGTGCCCGCCCGCGCCGGCGCGGCCGGCCAGCGGCGACGGCAGCCCGACGAACTCCCTGGCGATCCCGGTCATCTCCGCCCTTCCCGCCCTCCTGGCCGAACGAGATTCGGTGAAGGCTATCCTGGTCCGTCCCACCCGAGGAGATCATCATGACCGATGCCGCGCCGCCCGCCGGCGCCTTCTACGAGCCGCTCGGCGGCGGCCGCTTCGCCAGCACGCCCGCGACGGCCGGGCCGTGGTCGCCCGGGCTCCAGCACGGCGGGCCGGTGTCGGCCCTCATCGGCCGGGCCCTCGAACGGCACGACCCCGCCCCCGGCACGCGCATCGCGCGGGTCACCGTCGAGATCCTGCAGCCGGTCCCGGTCGCGCGGCTGGAGGCGGCCGTCCGCACCGTGCGGCCCGGGCGGCGGATCTCCCTGCTCGAAGGCGAGCTGACGCACGAGGGCCGGCCGGTCGTGCGCGCGACCGCGTGGCGGATCGCCGCCGCGCCCGCCGGCGTCGAGCGGGCCGACCACACGCCCGCCGCTCCCCCGCTCCCGGCCGCGGCCTCCGCGCTGGACGGCTGGGAGAGCGCGTACCGGGACGGCTACCTGGCGGCGATGGAGTGGCGCCTGTCCGAGGGGACGTTCGGCGAGCCGGGCCCCGGCGGCACGTGGGCGCGGTCGCGCGTCCCGCTGGTCGCCGGGGAGGAGGACACGCCGCTGGTCCGGACGCTGACGCTCGCCGACAGCATGTCCGGCATCGGCAGCCAGCTCGACCTCACCAAATGGCTGGTCATCAACACCGACATGACGGTCGCGCTGCACCGCGACCCGGCGGGCGAGTGGCTGTTCATGCGCTCCAGCGTCAACGTGGACCCGAACGGGAGCGCGCTGGCCCAGGCCACGCTCGCCGACACCGCCGGCGCGGTCGGCCGCGGGCTGCAAACACTGCTGGTGGACGACCTTCCGGCAGGATGACCCGCCGTCCCGCGGGAACGACGCCCTAGATCCTCCGGGCTCGCCGGGTATATACGTGGGTCACCGGCCGGGAGCGGATCTCCGGCACAGCGTGGTGGCGGCGGGCCCGGCCGGGGCTGGGAGCGTGATGAGCGACGACGGGACCCTCACCTACGGCGGCTACCTGCGGCTGGACCGGCTGCTGGACTGCCAGGAGCCGCGTACCGGGGCGCACGACGAGCTGCTGTTCGTGATCATCCATCAGGTGTACGAGCTGTGGTTCAAGCAGATCCTGCACGAGGCCGCGCTGCTGCAGCGGCGGCTGGAGGAGGGCGGCAGCGCCGGGGCGCTGCACACCGGGCGGCGGATCGCCAAGATCCTCAAGACCGTGGTGGGGCAGCTGGACATCCTGGAGACGATGACGCCCCGGCAGTTCGCCACGTTCCGGGACGCGCTCGGCACCTCCAGCGGCTTCCAGTCGGCGCAGTTCCGGGAGCTGGAGGCGGTGCTGGGGCGCCGCGCGTACCCCGCCTCGGACCTGCGCGACGACCCGCGGCTGCGCGCCGCGATCGGCCGCCGGTCGCTGTTCGACTCGCTGCTGCGCTACCTGGACCGCCAGGGCCACGCGATCCCGGCCGCGGCCCTGGAGCGCGACCCGGCGGCGCCCTGGCGGCCCGATCCCGGCGTGCAGCGGGTGCTGCGCGAGGTGTACTCCGACGAGAGCAGGCCCGCCGCGGAGGTGTGCGAGATGCTCGTGGACGTCGACGAGGGCGTCCAGGAGTGGCGGTACCGGCACCTGAAGATGGTCGAGCGGACGATCGGCGCCAAGCTGGGCACCGGCGGCTCGGCCGGCGCCGACTACCTGCGCAGCACGCTGTTCGCGCCCGCCTTCCCGGACCTGTGGGAGGTCCGCTCGCAGATCGAGGAGACGGTCGTCCATGACTGAACGGGTCGTGATCGCCGGCGCCGGGCTGGCCGGCTGCCTGCTGGCCACGCTGCTGGGGCGGCGCGGCGTCGAGGTCACCGTGTACGAGCGGCGCCCCGACCCGCGCGTCGCGGGCGCCGAGCGGGGCCGGTCCATCAACCTGGCCGTGTCCGCGCGCGGGCTGGCGGCCCTGGAGCAGGTCGGCCTCAGGAAGCAGGCCCTGGAGCGGGCGCTGCCGATGCACGGCCGGATGGTCCACCCGGCCGGCGGGACGCCCAACTTCCAGCCGTACAGCGCCGACCGGGAACGTGCCATCAACTCCATCGGCCGGGCCGAGCTGAACGCGGCGCTGCTGGACGCGGCCGAGGCCACGCCCGGCGTGACGCTGCGGTTCTCCCGCCGCGTCACCGGCGTCGAGGACGGCCGGGTCCTCCTGGACGGCGAGCCCGGCGAGCGCGCCGGCGTCGTGCTGGCCTGCGACGGGGCGTACAGCGCCGTGCGCGCCTCCCTGGAGGGGATCGGCTGCGACCAGGACTTCCTGGAGCACGGCTACAAGGAGCTGACCGTCCCGCCGCGCGCCGACGGCGGCTTCGCGCTCGACCCGGACGCGCTGCACATCTGGCCGCGCGGCACGCTGATGATGATCGCGCTGCCCAACCTGGACCGCTCGTTCACCTGCACGCTGTTCTGGCCGAAGGGCGACTTCACGGCCCTCGACGCCCCGCGGAAGGTCCGCGCGCACTTCGAGGCGCACTATCCCGACGTGGCCGGGCTGATGCCCGGCCTGGAGGACGACTTCGCGCGCAACCCGGTCGGCTCGCTCGTCACCGTGCGCGCCCGCCCCTGGGTGCGGGACGCGGGCGGCGCGCTCGTCGCCCTCGTCGGGGACGCGGCGCACGCCATCGTGCCGTTCTTCGGGCAGGGCGCCAACTGCGCGTTCGAGGACTGCATCGAGATCGACCGGTGCCTGGACGAGACCGGCGGCCGGTGGGACCGGGCGCTGGCGCTCTACCAGGAGCGGCGCCGCCCCAACACCGACGTGATCGCCGACATGGCGCTGGACAACTTCGTCGAGATGCGCGACCGGGTCTCCTCGCCGCTGTTCCGCGCGCGGCAGGCCGCGCAGCACGCCCTGGAGCGGCGGCTGGCCGGGCGCTACATGTCGCGGTACGAGCTGGTGTCGTTCACGACCGTCCCGTACGCGGAGATCCCCGCGCGGATCCGGCGGCAGAACCTCATTCTCGGCGCTGCGGCGAGCGCCGCCGCGCTGGCGGCCGGGACGGCGCTGCGCGCGTCCCGCCGCTCCCGCCGCGCCGCCCGAGGGCGAGGTCGGCCAGCGCGGTGACGAGGGCGGCGGCGACCAGCCCGAGGATCACCAGCAGCCCGTGCCGGAAGCCCGCCGCCCAGTCGCCGCCCGTCCCGGCGATCGTGGCGAAGAACATCGCGCCGACCGCCGCGATCCCGGCGGCGGTGCCGACCCGCTGGCCGGTCTGCAGCATCCCGGCCGCGCTGCCGCCCTGCGCGGGCGGCACCTCCGACAGCGTGATCGTCTGGTTGGGCGAGATGACCAGCCCGCTGCCGATCCCGGCGGCCAGCAGCGGGAGCGCCGTCCACCAGACGACCCCGCGCCCGGGATGCACCTCCACCGCGATCCACGCGGCGACCAGCCCCAGCAGCACCAGGGCGAGGCCGGCGGCCACCAGCGGGCGCCCGTACCGCGCGACGATCCGGCCGCCCACGCTCGCCGCCGCGCCCGAGCCGAGCGCGAACGGCGTGATCGCCAGCCCGGCGGCCAGCGCGCTGTAGCCCAGGCCGTTCTGGAGGTAGAGGGTGAAGATGAAGAAGATGGCGGTGAACCCGGCGAAGTAGAGGAACGCGATCCCGGCGCCGAGCGCGTACGAGCGCATCCGGTAGAGGCCGAGGTCGGCGATCGGCTCGCGGCGGCGCCGCTCCCACGCCACGAACGCCGCGAGGACGAGCGCCCCCGCCGGGAGCAGCAGCCATTTGGCCGGGCCGTGCCACTCGCGCTCCTGCAGGAACGGCAGCATGATCGCGAGCACGCCGATGCCGAGCAGGACGACGCCGAACGGGTCCAGCCCCTCCCGCCTCCCGCGCACCGGCGCGGGCAGCAGCCGCCACGCCAGGACCAGCGCGACCAGGCCCACCGGGACGTTCACCAGGAAGATCCAGCGCCAGCCGTCGTCGGGCCCGAACACCGCGATCAGCACGCCGCCCAGCAGCGGCCCCGCGGCCGTCGCGATCCCGATGACCGAGCCCAGCGCGCCGAACGCGCGGCCCCGTTCGGCGCCTCGGAACAGCTGCTGGATGAGCCCCGCGATCTGCGGGTTGAGCACCCCGCCCGCGGCCCCCTGGAGCAGCCGCGCGAAGATGAGCCAGCCCATCGCGGGCGCCAGCCCCGCCAGCGCGCTGGAGGCGATGAACAGCGCCAGCCCGCTCATGAACACCGCGCGGCGGCTGCGCGCGTCCCCCAGCCGCCCCGCCGGGACGAGCACCAGCCCGAACGTCAGCGCGTACCCCGACAGGATCCACTGGAGCTGCGCCTCGGAGGAGTCGAGCCCCTCCTTGATGGAGGGCAGCGCGACGTTGACGATGCTGACGTCCAGCAGCGTCATGAACGCCGCGACCAGGCAGACGCCCAGCGCCTGCCAGCGACGGCGGCCGGACGGGGCCCCCGTGTCCATGAAGACGATCATGTCCCGCCGGGCGGCCGCCAAACCCGGTGTGCCAGGCTGTGCGGGTGAGTGACGACATCACGGGCGAGGAGCTCCAGTGCTCGGCCAAGGGCTGCCGGGCCGACGCGGTCTGGGCGCTCCGCTGGAACAACCCCAAGATCCACACCCCGGACCGGCGGAAGATCTGGCTGGCCTGCGCCGACCACCGGGAGAGCCTGTCGGCCTTCCTCGGCCGCCGCGACTTCCTGCGCGACGTCGTCCCGGTCGCCGACCGCGACGCGCCCTGAGACGCCTCAGGAGCCGCCGTCGCGGGCGGCCCAGCCCTCGGCCATCTCGGTGATCCGCGCGGCGGCGTCCCGCGCGGGCGTGCCCCGGCCCACCGCCAGGCCCAGCAGGTACGCCGTCAGCGGCGCGCCCGGCCGGGCCACCCCGTGGGCGACGTCGCGGGCCAGGTCGAGCACCAGGTCCCGGTCGATCTCCGCGCGGTCCAGCCCCAGCTCCAGGCAGACCGCCTCGATCCACTCCTCCAGCACCAGTCCTCCCTCCGGTCCTCAGCGATCGTACGGAACGGCCAGCCGGTCCGCGTGGAGGAGGGCGCCGGGGGTGTCGCAGTCGTACCAGGGCGGCCGCTCCCCCGCCGGGAGCGCCACCCGCGCGGGTCCCAGCGGGCCGAGCAGGCCGCGCAGCGAGCCGCCCTCGTAGGAGGCGAGGGCGGCGCGGAGGTCCGCCGTGGGCCAGCAGCCCGCCAGCCACTGCTCCCGGCCGTCCTCGTCGACCAGCACCGCGCCGCCCGAGCCGGCCGCGCCGGCCGCGTCCAGCAGGGCCGCCACGTGCGCGGGACGCAGGAACGGCAGGTCGGCGGCCAGCAGCACCGTCCGCGGCGCCCGCACCTCGGCCAGGCCGGCGCGCAGCGCGGGGACCGGCCCCGAGCCGGGCGGGTCCTCGCGGACGACGATCGCGCCCGGCGGGTCCGCGGCGCGCGGCGGGCCGACCACGACCAGCCGCGCGGCGCCCGCGACGGCGGCGGCGACCCAGGCGAGCAGCGGGCGGCCGCCCACCGCGGCGCCCGGCTTGTCGGCGCCGCCGAGCCGCCGCGCCCGGCCGCCCGCCAGCAGGACCGCGTCGTACGTGCCCGGCACGGCTCAGCCGCCGATCGCCGACATCGGCCGGGCCGGCTGCAGGAAGGACGGGTCGTCGATGCCGTGCCCGGCGCGCTTGGACCGGACGGCGGCGCGCCACCGCTCGGCCAGCTCGTCGTCGGTCGCGCCGGCGCGCATCGCGTCCCGCAGGTTGGACTCCTCGGTCGCGAACAGGCAGTTGCGGACCTGCCCGTCGGCGGTCAGCCGGACCCGGTCGCAGGCGCCGCAGAACGGCCGGGTCACCGACCCGATAACCCCGACCCGCGCCGGGCCGCCGTCCACCAGGAACGTCTCGGCGGGCGCGCTGCCCCGCTCGGCCGGCCCGTCCGGCTCCAGGGCGAACTCGGCGCCGAGCATCGCCAGGATCTCGTCGGCGGTGAGCATGCCGTCGCGGGTCCAGCCGTGCTGGGCGTCCAGCGGCATCTGCTCGATGAAGCGCAGCTGGTAGCCGTTGTCCAGGCAGAAGCGCAGCAGCGGCACGGCCTCGCGCTCGTTGATCCCGCGCATCAGCACCGCGTTCACCTTGACCGGCACCAGCCCGGCGGCGCGGGCGGCGGCCAGCCCGGCGAGCACGTCCGGCAGCCGGTCCCGGTGCGCCAGCCGCTTGAAGACGGCGCGGTCGAGGGAGTCGAGCGAGACGTTCACCCGGTCCAGGCCCGCGTCGGCCAGCGGGCCCGCCAGCCGCTCCAGGCCGATCCCGTTGGTGGTCAGCGACACCTGCGGGCGCGGCTCCAGCGCCGCCGTGCGGCGCACGATGTCCGCGATCCCCCGCCGCAGCAGCGGCTCGCCGCCGGTGTAGCGGACCTCGGTGATGCCCAGCCGCTCCACGCCCAGGCGGACGAGCCGGGCCACCTCGTCGTCGGTGAGCAGCTCGGGCTTGGGCAGCCAGTCCAGCCCCTCGGGCGGCATGCAGTACGTGCAGCGCAGGTTGCAGCGGTCCGTCAGGGAGACCCGTAGATCAGTGGCGGTACGGCCGAAGGTGTCGACCAGCACGGGCGCCCCTTCCTGAAGGCGGTTCCTCGAACGACCCACCCTATTGCGTGGTTGACGGTTCGCCTCATCACAGGAGACGGTACCTGCCAGGACGATCACCGGAACCCATCTGGGAGGCGCGCGTGGCCACGGCACGCGACTGGGAGTTCGCAGGAACGCGCGGGGCCGTCACCGCCCGCCTCTGGACGCGGCCCGACCCCCGCTACATCGCCGTCCTGGCCCACGGGTACGGCGAGCACCTCGGCCGGTACGAGCACGTCGCCGCGGCGCTGCTGCGGCACGGCGCCGTCGTCTGCGGCCCCGACCACCTCGGCCACGGCAGATCGGGCGGCGAGCGCGTCCTCATCGAGGACGTCGACGACGTCGTCGCCGACCTCGACGCCGTCGTGCGCTCCGCCCGCGCCGACCACCCGGACCTGCCGGTCGTCCTCATCGGGCACTCGATGGGCGGCCTCATCGCCACCCGGTACGCCCAGGTCCACGCCGACGAGCTCACCGCGCTGGTGCTGTCGGGGCCGGTGCTCGGCCGCTGGGACGTGCTGACCGGGCTGCTGGCGCTGGACGAGATCCCCGACACGCCCATCGACACCGAGACGCTGTCCCGCGACCCCGGCGTCGGCGAGGCGTACGAAGCGGACCCGCTGATCTGGCACGGGCCGTTCAAGCGCGCCACGCTCAAGGCGCTCCAGACGTCCCTCGACCGGATCAACGCGCACGGCTCGCTGGGCGCGCTGCCGACGTTCTGGGTGCACGGGTCCGACGACCGGCTCGTGCCGCTGGAGGGCACCCGCGCGGGCATCGCCGCGGTCCGCGGCGACGACCTCACCGAGCGGATCTACCCCGAGGCGCGGCACGAGGTCTTCAACGAGACCAACCGCGACGAGGTCCTCGCCGACGTGACCGCGTTCATCGACCGCGTCCTGCGCTAGCCGCGGCCAGGGGCGAGCTCCTCCCGGAGCGCGGCGAGCCACGGTTCCGCGCGCTCCGGGCGGCGGGCCAGCACGCGGCCGAGGTCCAGCCGGCCGTGGAACCGGCCCTCGGCGCGGATCTCGGCGGCGGAGGCGCGGTGGTCGGGCTCGTCGCGGTGGGCGAGCGCCGCCAGCCCGGGGCGCCAGCGCGTGCGCGCCGTGCGGCCGGGGTCGCCGGCCAGGTAGGCCCACACGCGCCGGTCCACGGGCACCGGCTCGAAGCCGTCCGGCGCGTCCCTCTCCCCCGTTCTCCGCGGTACGAGCGCGAGCAGCCGCGCGGCACCGTCCGGCCGCTCCGGCTCCCCGGCCGCCAGGTCGCAGAAGGCGAACCCGCCGGGCGCGCGGCCGTCCACCAGCCCCTCGGCGGCCGTACCCTGCAGCGCTCCCGCGAGGAAATCCCGCACCGGCGCGGCCCGCTCTCCGAAGCGGAGCGGGCGGCCGCCCGACCGGGCCAGGACGGCCGCCGCGCCGATCGCCAGCCGCGCGAACCACAGCCAGTCGGCGCCGCCGCCGTCCTGGAACGGCGCGCTCCCCAGCACCTCGTCGACGTCCCGCTCGGGCACGTGCTCGTCCACCCGTTCCGCGCGCACCATGCCGGGGTACAGCCGCGTCTCCTGCCACGCCGCGCAGTCGTCGGTCCGCGAGCCGACCTCCGCGCCGCACTCGGCGCAGGCCACGTTCGGCGCCCTGTAGCCGTGGATCCCCAGGCAGCCGATCTCGCAGCGTTCCAGGATGAGGCGCCCCCGCACCTCGCCCGGCGCCAGCACGTACGTGCCCCGGACCCGCGCGTCGCCGTACGGCTCGGGGTCCACGGCGTACGCGCCGGGCGCCATCAGAGGCGCCGCGACGGGAACGCTGAAGTGGGGCGGGCTGAGCCGGGACTCCTCGGGCATGGGCACGTGGCGGACCGGCCCGGTCAGGGCGGTCCCGCACGCCGCGCAGCAGAGAACGGTCACGGTCGACCGTACCGTCCCCCCGCCCGGGAGCACCGCCGGCGAGACGGGCTCGACCGCCGCGACGTTCCGCGATCAATGTCGCGATGGTGGAGGCCGGCACCGACCGGGCGCGGCCCGGACCGCCCACCACCGCCGACCACTTCCGCGACCGCGACTCCTATCGCGCCAGCGCCGTCCTGGCGGCCGGGAACGGCTACGCCGAGGTCCGGCTGCACGGGCGGTGGGTGAAGGCTCCGGTCAGCCCTTGACGCAGATGAGCTGGCGCAGGTGCGCGACGACCTCGACCAGGTCGGACTGGGCCGCCATCACCGACTCCAGGTCCTTGTAGGCGCCCGGGATCTCGTCCAGGACGCCGCCGTCCTTGCGGCACTCCACGCCGCGGGTCTGCTCCTCCAGGTCCTCGACCGTGAACGACTTGCGGGCCTTGTTGCGGCTCATCCTGCGGCCCGCGCCGTGCGAGGCGGAGTTGAACGCGGACGGGTTGCCCAGGCCGCGGACGATGTACGTGCCGGTGGCCATCGATCCGGGGATGATGCCCAGGTCCCCCTCGCCCGCCCGGATCGCGCCCTTGCGGGTGACCAGCAGGTCCACGCCGCCGTAGGTCTCCTCGGCCACGTAGTTGTGGTGGCAGGAGATGAGCTCGTCCCACTTGCAGCGCTTGGCGCCGAAGTACTTCGTCAGCACGTTCTGCGCGAGCGCGAGCATGACGGCGCGGTTGCGGCGCGCGTATTCCTGCGCCCAGAAAAGGTCGCGGCGGTATTCGTCCATCTTCGCCGTGCCGGCCAGGAACACCGCCAGGTCCTTGTCGGGCAGGTCCTGGTTGTGCGGCAGTTTCCGGGCCGCCTCGACATGGTGCTCGGCGAGTTCCTTGCCGATGTTGCGGGAACCGGAATGCAGCACGATCCAGACCGCGCCCTCGTCGTCGGCGCACACCTCGATGAAGTGGTTGCCCGAGCCGAGCGTGCCGAGCTGGCCGCGGGCGCGGCCGAGGCGGCCGCGGACGGCCGGGTGCAGGTCGTCGAACTCCTTCCAGAACGCGTACCAGCCGCGCTCCTTCAGGCCGGGCAGCGCCGACGGGTCCACCGGCTCCTTGTGCGCGTGCCGGCCGACCGGGATCGCCTTCTCCAGGCGGCTCCGCAGGAGGCCCAGGTCGTCGGGCATGTCCTCGACGGTGAGCGTCGACTTCACCGCGGTCATGCCGCAGCCGATGTCGACGCCGACCGCGGCCGGGGACACCGCGTCGCGCATCGCGATGACCGACCCGACGGTGGCGCCCTTCCCGTAGTGGACGTCGGGCATCACCGCGAGGCCCTCCACCCACGGGAGGGCGGAGACGTTGCGCAGCTGCTCCAGCGCCACGTCCTCGACGGTGGCGGGGTCGGTCCACATCCGGATCGGAACGCGGCCGCCCTTCAGCGTCTGGTACGGCACCACCAGCTCCTCTCCTTTATGGAAGTGCTCCGAACCGTGCTCTATGACGCCAGAGAAGGGGGTTCCGTTGCAATTTCTTTTCTCATTCTCCGGCGAGCGCGTGCCGGTCGCCCAGGCGGCGGGTGAGGCCCTGGTGGTCGAGGTGCTCCAGGAGCGCGACGGCGACCCGGCGGCTGGTGCCGAGCGCCTGGCGGGCCTGCCCGACCGTGAACGGCTGCGGCAGCGCGTCCAGGACCCGCAGCGCCTCCCGGTCGGCGCCGGGCGGCAGCACGATCCCGTCGGGCAGCCGCAGGACGGCGCCGGCGCGCGCGGCGGCGGCGATCTCCTTGGCGGTCAGGCCGAGCTCGCTGAGCCGGTCGGCGCCGGGCGCCTGGAACGGGCCGGGCAGCTCCGACCGCAGCCGCCGCACCGCCTCGGCGACCCGCGGCGGCAGGTCGGGGCCCGGCCCGTACACGCGGCCGTCCCGGATCCGCAGCGGCTCCCGGACGAGGGCGGTGACCAGGCCGCGGGCGGGCAGGCCGAGGCGGAGCCGGGCCGTCTCCAGCGGCAGCCCGGGCGCCAGCGGCGTCTCCGCGGCGTGCCGGGCGAGCTCGGCGGCGAGGCGGCGGTGCAGCCCCTCCCAGTGGTCCGGGTCGGCGAGCCAGCCGCCGTCGAGCGCGAGCGCGTCCGGCGGCGCGGCGCAGCCCATGACGGCGAGGTCGGCGCGGCGCAGCACGCCGTGCCGCCGCAGCACCAGCGCGCCGTCCGGGCGGTCGGGCCAGGTGGCCAGCTCGCGGGCGCGGGCGGCGCCGGCGCCGCGGCGGACGAGCGTGGGCGGCCGGACGTCCAGGACGCTCACGCCCGCCACGGCCCGGCGGCCCGCGTCGCGCAGCAGCGCGGTGTCGCCGATGTGCAGCGGCAGCCGCGCGTTCAGGGTCAGCCGCGCGGTGTCGGGGCCGAGGGGCCGCAGCCGCACCGGGACGGCCGCCGACCCCAGGTGCAGGGTCATCTGCCGGGGCAGCCGCCCGGACGCCTCCCCGAAGCGGGTGCGGACGTCGACCGACGTGGTGTGCGTCCAGGCGTCCGGGGTGACCAGGGCCATGCCGCGCGAGACCCGCTCGCGGGGGACGCCGCGCAGGTTGAGCGCGACGCGCGCGACGCCGCCGACGCGTTCGGCGGGGACCTTGGCCGACTCGATCCCGCGGACGCGGACGCGTTCCCCGGCGGGCGTGAGGACCAGCTCGTCGCCGACCGCGACGGTGCCGGCGGCGAGCGTCCCGGTGACGACCGTGCCGCTGCCGGCGATCGTGAACGCCCGGTCGATCCAGAGCCGCACCGGCGCCTCCGGGGAGGGGACGGGCAGCCGGGCCGCGAGCCGGTCGAGGGCGGCGCGCAGGCCGTCCAGGCCGGTGCCGCTCTCGGCGCTGACGGCGACGGCCTCGGCGCCGCGCAGGCCGGTCTTGGCGAGCCGCTCGCGGGCCTGGCGCAGCGCGTGGGTGGGGTCGGCCAGATCGGAGCGGGTGATCGCCAGGACGCCGTGCCGGACGCCGAGCGCGTCGATGGCGGCCAGGTGCTCCTCGGTCTGCGGCATCCAGCCCTCGTCGGCGGCCACGGCCAGCAGGACGGCGGGCACCGGCCCGACCCCGGCCAGCATCGTGCCGACGAACCGCTCGTGGCCGGGGACGTCCACGAACGCCACTTGCTCCCCCGACGGCAGGTCCGTCCAGGCGAACCCGAGGTCGAGGGTGAGGCCGCGGCGCTTCTCCTCGGCCAGCCGGTCGGGGTCGGTGCCGGTGAGGGCGCGCACGAGGGTGGACTTGCCGTGGTCGACGTGCCCGGCGGTCGCGACGACCTGCATCAGTGCCCTTCCCGGGACGCCAGGACGGCGGCGCGGAGCTCGTGGTCGGCGGCCGGGTCGATGGAGCGCAGGTCGAGGAGGAGACGGCCGTTCTCCACCCGCCCGATGACGCGGCGCGCGCGCAGCGGCCGCTCGTACGAGGACGGCAGCGACACCGCCGCGCTGGGCAGCCCGACGCCGGGCGCGCCGCCGCCGCCGACGGCCGCGGTCGAGTCGGCCGCGCGCGCGTCGACGCCGGCGGCGCTCAGCCGTTCGGCCAGGGTCTCGGCGCGGCGCCGCAGCTCGCCGGGGTCGGCGTGCAGCATGCGCGCCACCGGCGGCACCGGGCCGCGCAGCGTCGCCTCCAGGGCGGCCAGCGTCATCTTGTCGACGCGCAGCGCGCGGTAGAGGGGGTGCCGGCGCAGCCGCGCCACCAGCCCGCGGTCGCCGAGGATCAGCCCGGCCTGGGGGCCGCCGAGCAGCTTGTCGCCGCTGGCGGTGACGAGCGCGGCGCCGGCGGCGAGCGCGGAGGCCGCGTCGGGCTCGTCCGGCAGCACGGGGTCGGGGGCGAGCAGGCCGGACCCGATGTCGGCGACGACCGGCACGCCGAGCCCGGCGAGTTCGGCGATGCCGGCGGCGGCCGTGAAACCCTCGATGCGGAAGTTGGACGGGTGCACCTTGAGCACGAACCCGGTCTCCGGCCCGATCGCGGCGGCGTAGTCGGCGGCGGTGGTGCGGTTGGTGGTGCCGACCTCGCGGAGCCGGGCGCCGGTCGCGGCCAGCAGCTCCGGCAGCCGGAACCCGTCACCGATCTCGACCAGCTCGCCCCGGCCGATGACGATCTCGCGGCCGGCGGCCAGCGCGGTGGCGGCCAGCGCGAGGGCGGCGGCGTTGTTGTTGACGACCTGGGCGTCCTCGGCGGCCGGGCAGGCGGCGCGCAGCGCGGCCAGCGCGCCGCTCCCGCGCGGGCCGCGGCGCCCGGTGTCCAGGTCGTACTCGACGTCGGCGCAGCCGGAGGCGGCGGCCACGGCCTCGCGGGCGGCGTCCGACAGGGGCGCCCGGCCCAGGTTGGTGTGCAGCAGCACGCCGGTGGCGTTCACGACCGGGCGCAGGCTCGCCGCGCGCTCGGGCAGCGCGGCCACCGCGGCGTCGGCGACGCCCTCGGGCGGGATCTCCCCGTCGCGGGCGCGCTGCCGGGCGCCGGCCACCGCCGATTTCACGATCGCCGGGCCGAGCCGGCGGCGCGCGGCCGCCAGCCGGGGGTCGGCCAGGACGGCGTCGGTACGGGGCACGAGTCGGCGGAGGTCCACGCCGGACAACCCTATGGACGTGCGGCCCCGTCGCGAAAGCAGATCGCGCGCAACCGGCGAGATATGGATCTCTCCCCGCCGGGGAGGGGCCCCGGACACCTCTTTCGTTTCGTTAAGTAAGTAGAATCCGGGCGACCGGCTCCTTACGGTGTTTCCCCGGCGTTCCCCCCCGGCCCAGGAGGTCTCGTGACCGGCGCGAGCACGACCGCGCCCGGACGGCTCGCGCCGCCCGCGGGCGCCCCGCGCACGGCGATGATCCTGGTGGCGCTCGCCACCGCCGGGCTCGTCGTGTCCGTCCAGCAGACCCTCGTGATCCCGCTGCTGCCCCGCCTGATGGAGACCTTCCACGTCTCGGTCACGGCCGTGACGTGGGTGTTCACCGCCTCGCTGCTGGCCGGCGCGGTCGCCACCCCGCTGCTGTCGCGGTTCGGCGACATGTACGGCAAGAAGCGGATGATCCTGCTGGCCATCGGCACGCTGGCGGCCGGCTCGGTGGTGTGCGCGCTGTCGGGCTCGCTGGGCGTCCTCATCGCCGGCCGCGCCCTCCAGGGCGTGTCGGTGGCGCTGATCCCGCTGGCCATTGGAACGATCCGCGACGCGTTCCCGGCCCACCGGGTGACCACCGCGATCGGCGTGATCAGCGCGACGATGGGCGTGGGCGGCACCATCGGCATGATCGTGACCGGCCTGATCGCCGACCGCACCACCAGCCACGCGCCGGTGTTCCTGGTCGCCGCCGGGCTCGCGCTGGTCGGCATGGCGCTGATCGCCGTCTGCGCGCCCGACGTCGGCGAGCGGCCCGGCGGCCGCCCGGACTACGCCGGCGCGGTGCTGCTGGCGGCCTGGCTGATCTGCATGCTGCTGGCCATCAGCCAGGGCAACGCGTGGGGCTGGACCTCCCCCGGCGTCCTCGGCCTCTTCGTCGCCGCCGCCGTGCTGTGCGCGGTCTGGGTCGTGCTGGAGACGCGGATCCGGGAGCCGCTCGTCCGGCTGAGCCTGCTGGTGGGGTCGCGGTCGCTGTCGGCCAACCTCGCCTCGGCGCTGCTCGGCTTCTCGATGTACGCCATGTTCACCCTCATCGCCGGGTTCATCCAGGCGCCCCGCGACGAGCTCGGGTACGGCCTGAGCGGCTCGGTGCTGGACGTGGGCCTCTACACGCTGCCGAGCACCGTCACCATGCTGGGCTGCTCGGTGCTGGCCGGGCGGCTGGCGGGGCGGATCGGCCCGGCGTTCACGCTGGCGGTCGGGTCGGTGTTCGCGGGCCTGTCCTGGATGTGGCTGGCGTTCTCCAACGCGCACGTCTACGACATGCTCGCGTTCAACGCCATCCAGGGCGTGGGCTTCGGGATCGCGTACGCGGCGCTGGGGACGCTGGCGGTGGAGCACGTGCCGATGCACCAGAGCGGCATCGCCAGCGGCATCAACGCGCTCGTCCGCACCACCGGCGGCAGCATCTCCGGCGCGGCCGTCGCGGCGGTGCTCACCGCGTACACGGTCGCGGGCACCGACACGCCCACGCTGGCGGCCTACGAGCTGTGCTTCTGGATCACCGCGGCGGGCGCGGCGCTGGCCGCCGTCGTGGCCGTGGTGCACGGCGTGCGGCACCGCGCGCCGGCCGCCTGAGCGTCCGCGCGGCGCCGCGGCCACGGCCGGCACGCGCGCGGATCCGGCGCGGGGCCTTGACGAACGGTGCCTCCGGCGGGCCCTATAGGGATGCGCCCCGTACCGGTATCCGGGGCCAGTGGACCGCCGCTCCGGAGGAAGCAGATGGGCGCCTACGCCGCCGCGTACGAACGCAGCATCGCCGACCCGACCCGTTTCTGGGGGCTGGCGGCCCGGGACGTCCGCTGGCTCGTCCCGCCCGACCGGGTGCTGGACGACGGCGCGCCGCCGTTCTACCGCTGGTTCACCGGCGGTGAGCTCAACACCTGCGACAACGCCCTGGACCGGCATGTGGAGGAGGGGCGCGGCGAGCAGGCCGCGCTGATCTACGACAGCCCGGTCACCGGCACCGTCCGCACCTACACCTACCGGGAGCTGACCGGGCTGGTGGCGCGGTTCGCCGGGGCGCTGCGGGCGCAGGGCGTCGAGCGCGGCGACCGGGTGGTGATCTACCTGCCGATGGTGCCGGAGGCGGTGATCGCGATGCTGGCCTGCGCGCGGCTCGGCGCGGTCCACTCGGTGGTCTTCGGCGGCTTCGCGGCCAAGGAGCTGGCGGTCCGCATCGACGACGCCCGGCCGAAGGCGGTGGTGTCGGCGTCCTGCGGCATCGAGGGCGACCGGGTCGTCCCGTACAAGCCGCTGCTCGACCAGGCGCTGGAGCTGGCCTCGCACAAGGTCGACCGGTGCGTGATCCGGCAGCGCCCGCAGCTGCACGCCGACCTGGACCCGGCGCGCGACGTCGAGTGGGACGAGGCCGTGGCGGGCGCGCCGGCCGCCGGGTGCGTGCCGGTGGCCGCGACCGACCCGCTCTACATCCTGTACACCTCCGGCACCACGGGCCGCCCCAAGGGCGTCGTGCGCGACAACGGCGGGCACGCGGTGGCGCTGCGCTGGTCCTTGGAGAACGTGTACGGCGTCGGCCCCGGCGACGTCTTCTGGGCCGCCTCCGACGTCGGCTGGGTGGTCGGCCACTCCTACATCGTGTACGCGCCGCTGCTCACCGGCTGCACGACCGTCCTGTACGAGGGCAAGCCGGTCGGCACCCCGGACGCCGGCGCGTTCTGGCGGGTGGCGGCGCAGCACCGGGTGAAGGCGCTGTTCACCGCGCCCACGGCCATCCGCGCGATCAAGAAGATGGACCCGGACGGGGAGCTGCTCGCCGGGCACGACCTGTCGGCGCTCGACACGCTGTTCCTGGCCGGCGAGCGGCTGGACCCGGAGACCTACCGGTGGGCGTCGCGGATCCTGGACCGGCCGGTGATCGACCACTGGTGGCAGACCGAGAGCGGCTGGCCGATGGTGGCGAACCCGCGCGGGCTGGAGCCGCTGCCGGTCAAGCCGGGCTCGCCGTCGGTGCCGGTCCCCGGGTACGACGTCCGCGTGCTCGATCCGGGCGGCGCCCCGGCCGCCCCCGGGACCGACGGCGACATCGTGGTGCGGCTGCCGCTGCCGCCCGGCAACCTCGCGACGCTGTGGCAGGACGACGAGCGCTTCGTGGAGTCGTACCTGTCCCGCCATCCGGGCCACTACCTGACCGGCGACGGCGGCCATGTCGACGAGGACGGCTACGTGTGGGTGATGGGCCGTACCGACGACGTGATCAACGTGGCCGGGCACCGGCTGTCGACCGGCGCGATGGAGGAGGTGATCGCGGCGCATCCGGCGGTGGCCGAGTGCGCGGTGATCGGCGTCGCCGACCCGCTGAAGGGCCAGGTGCCGCGCGGCTTCGTGGTGCTGAAGAGCGGCGCCGAGATCGATCCGGCCGAGCTGCGCGAGGAGCTGGTGCGCATGGTCCGCGAGCAGATCGGCCCGGTCGCCGCGATCAAGGAGGTCGCGGTGGTGCCGGGCCTGCCGAAGACGCGGTCCGGGAAGATCCTGCGCGGCGCGATGCGCGGCATCGCCGACGGCCGGGAGGTCCCGGTGCCGTCGACGATCGAGGATCCGGCCGTCCTGGAGGAGCTGCGCCCGATCCTGCGCGCACCCGCGCCCTAGGCGCCTAGTGGGTTCCGGTCTTCTTCGGCCACAGCGCGGCGACCAGCCACACCCCGATCACCGCCGCCGCGACCTGGAAGATCGTCTCCCAGAAGTTCCAGCCTTCGGTCTTCAGCCCGAACAGGTGGGCCAGTCCGGTCCCGGCGAAGGCGGCGACGATGCCGACCAGCACGGTGAGCCAGATCGACATGTTCTGCTTGCCGGGCACGATCAGCCGCCCCAGCGCACCGATGATCGCGCCGAAGATGATCGCGGTGATGATTCCCCCGATGGTCATGTCCGCTCCTTCGGTCATGAGGATGGCGGTCCCGCGCTCCCCGCGGTTCCGTCACGGTGGCAATACCCAGCGTGGGGATCAATGACACGACGTGCGGTGATGTACCGGGAATGTCAGCGTACGACGAGGGCGTGCCGGCCGCGCGGCAGCAGCTCGCCGATGACCGTCCCGCCGGGGATCTCGCCCGCGATCAGCAGCCCGCCGGACGTCTGCGCGTCGGCCAGCAGCAGCCGCTCCTCCTCGGCGATCCGGCCGAAGCCGGTGTGCGGTGCGACCCAGGACAGGTTGCGGCGCGTCCCGCCGGGCACGAAGCCGTCCCGGACGGCCTGCCGGGCGCCGTCCAGGTACGGGACGGCGGCGGCGTCGACGGCCGCGGTGACGCCGCCCGCGCGGGCCAGCTTGTACAGGTGGCCGAGCAGCCCGAAGCCGGTCACGTCGGTGGCGCAGCGGACGCCGCAGTCCAGGGCGCGCCGGGCGGCGGCGGCGTTCAGCTCGGTCATCGTCGCGACCGCCTCGCCGAACACCTCGCCGGTGGCCTTGTGCCGGGCGTTGAGGACGCCGATCCCCAGCGGCTTGGTCAGCGACAGCGGCAGGCCGGGCTCGGCGGCGTCCAGCCGCAGCAGCCGGTCCGGGTCGGCGGTGCCGGTGACCGCCAGCCCGTACTTGGGCTCGGGGTCGTCGATGCTGTGCCCGCCGGCGATCGGGCAGCCCGCGGCGGCGGCCACGTCGCGGCCGCCGCGCAGCACCTCGCGGGCCAGCTCGGCGGGCAGCGCGTCGCGCGGCCAGCCCAGCAGGTTCAGGGCCATCACCGGCTCGCCGCCGACCGCGTAGACGTCGGAGAGCGCGTTGGCCGCGGCGATCCGGCCCCAGTCGTACGGGTCGTCGACGACCGGGGTGAAGAAGTCGGCGGTCGACACGATCGCGCGGCCGTCGCCGATGCGCAGCACCGCCGCGTCGTCGCCGTCCTCGCCGCCGACGACCAGGTCCCCGGTGCCGGCGGGGCCGGCCAGCCCGGCCACCACGCGCTCCAGCTCGCCCGGCGGGATCTTGCAGGCGCAGCCGCCGCCGTGCGCGTACTGGGTGAGCCGCACCCCGGACGGCGCGGAAGCCGCGGAGGACATGGAAGGCGCGGCCGACTTGGCCGACTGAGAGGACAAACCGGGCAAGCGGGTCACCTTGGAAAATCTATCCCAGATCGCCCCCCGGCGATCAATGCGCCGTCCGCGACGATCCGATTACCCCGTGGCCACATCATGCCCCCGATGCTCGCACCCGCGGCGGAAACCTTCGGTGATCCACGCCGGGGGCTTGCCGGGCCGCGCCCGGACATGGTGCGATACCCCTCACGCAAGTGCGCACTTACTTCTCATGGGTGCGCGACGTACCGGAACCGGAACGGATAGGGGCGCGAATGGGCGAGGCGGAGATTCAGCAGGTCCGGGCGGAGCTGGCGCGCGAGCTGGCGGGACTGACGATCCCCGGCGCGCTGGCCGCCACCGTGGCGGAGCACGGCGGCCGGCCGGCCTACTCCGACCGGGCGGGCACCGAGTGGAACACGCTGACCTGGGCGGACGTGCGCCGGCGGGCGCGCGAGACGGCCGCCGGGTTCGCGGCGCTGGGGCTGGCCCCCGGCGACTTCGTGGCGCTGATGATGCCCAACCGCTCCGAGCACGTGCTGGCCGACCTCGGCGCCGTGCACGCCGGCGGCGTCCCGACCACGGTGTACGCCACGCTGGCCGCCGACCAGATCGCTTTCGTCGCCGCCGACTGCGCCGCCCGGTACGCGGTGCTGGACGGCCGCGACCAGCTCGACCGCTGGCTGCCCGCGCTGGACCGGCTGCCCGAGCTGCGCAAGATCATCGTGGTGGACGCCGCGGCCGTCCCCGCCGGCGACGACCGCTTCCTGAGCTGGGACGCGTTCACCGAGCTCGGCCGCGAGCGGCTGGCCGACGCGGCCGGCGCCGCCGAGATCGACCGCCGCACCGAGGCGATCTCCCCCGACGACACCGTCACGCTGCTCTACACCTCGGGGACGACCGGCAACCCCAAGGGCGTGCGGATCACCCACTCGATGGTGCTGCACGAGGCCGCGCTGGTGAAGCGCAGCTCGGTCCTCCCCGACCACCCCAGCGGCGTGTCCTACCTGCCGTTCGCGCACATCGCCGACCGCGTGCTGAGCTACTACCTGCCCATCCGGCTGGCCTCGCACGTCCACTTCTGCCCCGACCCCGCGCAGCTGACCGCCGCGCTCGCCGCCGTGCGGCCGCACTCGTTCTTCGGCGTGCCGCGGGTCTGGGAGAAGATCATGGCGGGCATCCAGGCGGTGCTGGCCGGCGAGCAGGACGAGGCGAAGAAGGCCGCGGTCGCGCACGCGCTGGACGTCGGCCGCCGGTACGTGACCAGCCAGGAGTACGGCAACGCCACCCCGCCCGAGCTGGCCGAGGAGTTCGCGCGGATGGACGCGGCCGTGCTGACGCCGATGCGGGCGCTGCTCGGCCTCGACCGCGTGCAGCAGGCGTCCAGCGCCGCCGCGCCGCTGCCGGAGGAGGTGGCCCGCTTCTTCGCAGGGCTCGGCCTGAAGATCTTCGACGCGTACGGGATGACCGAGACCACCGGCGCGATCACCGCCAACCTCGCCGACTCGTTCAAGCTCGGCACCGTCGGCCGGGCGTTCCCCGGCGTCGAGCTGAAGCTGGGCGAGGACGGCGAGATCATGGTGCGCGGCGCCACCTGCACGCCCGGCTACCTCAACCGGCCGGACGCGACCGCCGACCTGATCGACTCCGACGGCTGGGTGCGCACCGGCGACATCGGCGTGCTCGACGAGGACGGCTTCCTGCGCGTCGTCGACCGCAAGAAGGAGCTGATCATCACCGCCGGCGGCGAGAACATCGCCCCGTCGCTGATCGAGAACCACCTCAAGGAGCACCCGCTGATCGGCCAGGCGCTGGCCTACGGCGACCGCCGCCCCTACGTGGTCGCGCTGATCACCCTGGACGGCGAGGTCGCGCCGGTCTGGGCCGCCGCGCACGGGATCGACACCACCGACCTGGCGGCACTGGCCGAGCACCCGCTGGTCCTGGAGGAGGTCGGCAAGGCCGTCGAGGACGCCAACGCCCGCCTCGCCCGCGTCCAGCAGGTCAAGAAGTGGCGGCTGCTGCCCGCCGAGTGGACCGCCGAGAGCGAGGAGCTGACCCCCACGCTCAAGCTGAAGCGCCGGATCGTCCACACCAAGTACAACGACGCGATCGACACCCTCTACAGCGCATGATCTCCATGCCCTAGGCTCGCGGCGGAGGCGGGAGAGCGCCTGGTGGCCTTCCCGGTCTTCAACACCGAGGGTCCCGAGCATCTCGGGACGGCGGGTTCGATTCCCGCACGCCTCCGCCACGCGCCTCCCCGCCCCGCTCCGCCGCCGGTCCGGGCGCCGCGCGTACGCTTGGATCATGAGCGGCATGGAGGTCGCCGGGCTGCTGGACCTGGCGGGGATCTTCGTGTTCGCGATCTCGGGCGCGCTGGCGGCGGCGCGCAAGCGGCTGGACGTGGTCGGCATGGTGGTGCTGGCCGAGATCACCGGGCTGGGCGGGGGGATCCTGCGCGACCTGGTCATCGACGACGGCCCGCCGGCCGCGTTCACCAGCCTGGGGTACGTGCTGACCCCGCTCATCGCGGCCATGCTGGTGTTCTTCTGGCATCCGCAGGTGGCGCGGCTGCTGCCCGGGGTGATGCTGTTCGACGCGGCCGGCCTCGGGCTGTTCTGCGCGACCGGGACGGTCAAGGCGCTGGACCACGGCCTGTCGCCGCTGCACTCGGCGGTGCTGGGCGTCGTGACCGCGATCGGCGGCGGCATCGTGCGCGACGTCCTGAGCGGCGAGATCCCGGCCGTGCTGTCGGACCGGCAGCTGTACGCGCTGCCCGCGCTGCTCGGCGCGGCGGTGGTCGCGGTCGCGTACCCGTACTGGCCGCACGGCCCGGTCGTGGTGGCCGGGGCGGTGCTGGCGTTCGGGCTGCGGGCGCTGGCGATGCGGTACGGCTGGCGGACCCCGCGCCGCCGCGACGAGCGGCACGGCGCCTCGCCCGCCGACGGGTGAGCCGGTCCCGCGCGAAACGGGGTACGGTCATGGCATGGGGCGAGTCACCGTGCGCAGGCCGGTCCTGCGGCTGAGCACGACCGGCGTGCGGGGACGCAGGCCCGACACCCTCGCCGTCGAGGAGCCGCTGGAGATCCGGGTCGCCGGCCGGCCGCTGACGATCACCATGCGCACCCCGGGCGACGACTTCGACCTGGTCGCCGGGTTCCTGGCCGCCGAGGGGATCATCGGCCGCTCCGACGACGTGGTCGCCATGCGCTACTGCGCCGACACCGCCGAGCAGAACACGCTGGACGTGGCGCTGGCCGAGGGCGTCGAGCTCCCCGGCGACCTGATGGCGCGCGCGTTCACCACCACCAGCGCGTGCGGCGTGTGCGGCAAGTCCAGCATCGAAGCGCTCCGGGTGAGCCGCCCGTACGACATCGCCGCGGACGGCCTGCGGCTGAGCGCCGCGACGCTCGCCGCGCTCCCGGAGCGGCTGCGCGCGGCGCAGCGCGTCTTCGACCGGACCGGCGGCCTGCACGCGGCCGGGCTCTTCGACGGGAACGGCGAGCTGCTGGTGCTGCGCGAGGACGTCGGCCGCCACAACGCCGTCGACAAGGTCGTCGGATGGGCGCTGAACAAGGGGCTGCCGCCGCTGGCCGGCCATGTCCTCATGGTCAGCGGGCGCGCGTCGTTCGAGCTGACCCAGAAGGCGATGCAGGCGGGGATACCGGTGCTCGCCGCGGTCTCGGCGCCGTCCTCGCTGGCCGCCGAGCTGGCCGAGGACGCCGGGATGACGCTGGTCGGCTTCCTGCGCGGGGAGACGATGAACGTCTACACCGGCGCCCACCGGATCGTGACCCCCTCCTGACCGGCGCGATCGGGGCGGATGCTCACCTCGTGACGAAAACGGCGCGGCCCCCTTGTCGGCCGCCTCTCAAGAAAAGCCGCACGCGCGCGGGTTCACTGTCCCGGACACCGGCCGCGCGGACATGATCACTCTCCGCCCGGATCGGGACGCCCCGGCTTCGGACGGACGAGAGGATCGGAATGGCGAGGCCCCCCGCCGCTCAGCACCGGACCGGCCCGGACGTGGACGAGCGGCATCCGCCGATCAGGACGCGCCGGGTCTCCTTCGACTGGGCGCAGACGCCGCTGCACTGGATCCCGGGCGACCCCGTCGCCACCCACATCATCAACAGCTTCCACATCGTCCTGCCCGAGGGCGAGAAGTGGTTCATCCAGTGCGTCAAGGACGCCCGCCCCCACATCCGGGACGCCCGGCTGCTGCGGGAGATCAAGGGCTTCATCGGCCAGGAGATGGTGCACGCCCGCTCCCACCAGGGCGTCCTGGACCGGCTGCTGGAGGCCGCGGGCATCGACGTCACCGCGATCACCGGCCCGGCCGGGCGGGGCAACGCCGAGCGGCCGGCGCGGATGGCCGCGCTCAAGGAGCGCTCGCCGCGCAGGTGGCGCCGGCGGCTGCGCTTCGAGCTGGCGGCGGTGGCCGCCATCGAGCACTACACCGCCGTGCTCGGCCAGTGGATCATGGACAACGACCGGCTGGACGCGGCCGGCGCCGACCCCACCATGCTCGACCTGCTGCGCTGGCACGGCGCCGAGGAGGTCGAGCACCGGTCGGTCGTCTTCGACGTCTACCGCGCGATGGGCGGCCGCTACCCCACCCGCGTGCTGGCCTGGGTCGTCTCGCTGTTCTTCCTGTACTGGGCGCTGATCGGCGGCTCGCTCTTCCTGCTCAAGCAGGACCCGTCGATCGGGAAGCGGATCACGCTGTACCGCGTCGTGCGCGCGTACCGCCGCTCGGTGCGCGAGGGCCACGTCCCGGGGATCTTCCGGCTGCTGCTCGGCGAGGCCCCGGTGTACCTGCGCCCCTCGCACCACCCCTCGCAGATCTGCTCGACGGCGCGCGCCCTGGAGTACCTGACGCGCTCTCCCGCCGCGCGGGCCGCCGGGTACGACCCGTACTAGAGGCGCACGCCGTCCGAGTACGGTCGGACCGTGTGCGCGTGGTGAGCGTCACCTTCGGCGCGACTTGACCAGGACGGGCCGCAGGCGCTTAATTAACACCGTGTCCAATAACGTCACGCTCGCCCGGACCGGCGATCCCGCCGAACTCGACCGGTTCCGCGAGGTCCAGCGCCTGAGCTACGAGTGCGCCGCCGACGTCGCCGCCGGGCTCGAACCCGGGGTGACCGAGCGCGAGGCGTGCCGCCGCATGCGCCGGTGGCTGCGCGGCCGGGGCGTGGACGACTGGCTGCACACGCCGTTCGCCTGGTTCGGCGACCGTACCGCCTTCCGCGGCTTCCGGGTGCCCACCCAGTTCCTGCCGAGCCACCGGCGACTGGAAGAGGGCATGCCGTACATCCTCGACATGGCGCCCGTGAAGCGCGGCCACTCCGCCGACATCGGGTACGGCGGCGTCCTGGGCGAGAACCGCGTCTGGGACCGGGTCGACGCCGATCTCGCCGCGTACCGGACGCTCATCCTGGACCTGGTGCGCGAGCGGCGGACGTTCGCCGCGATCTACGCCGAGGTGGACGCGCTCATCGAGCGGCAGGGGTACGACAACCGGCACCGCAAGTACCCGGGCCGCGTCATCGGCCACCAGGTCGGGATCATCGGCGGGCCGCTGCCCAAGGGCGTCGGCTTCCCGTTCGGCGTCCGGTTCCTGCAGACGATAGGCCGCGAGCTGGTGAAGGAGCGGCTCGAGGGCCGCTCCCCGCTGTGGAACGGCGCGAAGCAGTCCGCCCATCCCCCGACGCCGGGGCTGTGGGCCGTCGAGCCGCACATCGCCTTCCGCGGCGTGGGCGTGAAGTTCGAGGAGATCCTCGTGGTGACCGAGGACGACGCGTACTGGCTCGACGACGACCTGCCCCACGTGCGGCGCTGGAGCGGGCGGAAGTGAAGGCCCGGGCGGGACGGGCACGGGCGGCACACGAGCGAGGGGAGCACCGGGCATGAGCGGCGCGGCGCGGCGGGTCAGGGGCGACGGCGTGGACCTGGCCGTCTACGAGCAGGGGGCCCCGGGGCGGGACGAGGCGGGAACGGGCACGGCACGCCCCACGGTGCTGCTCGTCCACGGCTATCCCGACACCCACGCGGTGTGGGACGAGGTCGCCGAGCGGCTGGAGGCGCGCTTCCACGTGGTGCGGTACGACGTGAGGGGCGCGGGGGCCTCCTCAAGGCCGTACGGGCGCCGGGAGTACGGCTTCGACCGGCTGATGGCCGACATGCGGGCCGTCCTCGACGCCACCGCGCCCGGCCGCCGGGTGCATCTCGTCGGGCACGACTGGGGCTCCATCCAGGCGTGGGAGGCGGCTTGCACGATGCCGGAGCGGTTCGCCTCGTTCACCTCGATCTCGGGCCCCTGCCTGGACCACGTGGCGCGGTGGACCCGGCGCGGCCTGACCCGGCCGACGCCCCGCAACCTCAGGCGCGCGGCCGGGCAGGGCGCGCGCTCCTGGTACATCTACTTCTTCCAGACGCCGCTGCTGCCGGAGACGCTGTGGCGGGCCGGGCTGGCCCGGCCGTTCGCCCGCGCCCTGGAGCTCGGCGAGGGCGTGCGGCCCCGCCCCGGCCACCCCGCGCGCACGCTGGGCCGCGACGGCGCGGCCGGGGTCGGCCTGTACCGCGCCAACATGCTGGAACGGCTGCGGCGGCCGCGCGACCGGCGCACGGACGTCCCGACCCAGGTGATCGTCCCGACCCGGGACCCGTTCGTCTCGCCGCACCTGGTCGGCGGGCTGGCGGACCGGGTCCCGAACCTGTCGCTGCGGCCGATCAGGGCCGGGCACTGGGTGCCGCGCAGCCACCCGGACGTGGTCGCCCGCTGGATCGCCGAGCACGCCACCGCCGCCGACGGCGGCACCCTCACCGCGGCCGAGTCCCGCGCGCTGCGCCGCGCCCGCGCCGCCCGGGACCGGCGCCCGTTCGAGGGCTCGCTCGTCGTGGTCACCGGCGCGGGCGGCGGCATCGGCCGCGCGACGGCGCTGGCGTTCGCCGAGCGCGGCGCGGAGGTCGTCGCCGCCGACATCGACCCGGCGGCCGCGCAGCGCACCGCGGACCTGGCCGGGCTGGTCGGCCCCGCCGGGCACGCGTTCCGGGTGGACGTCGCCGACGCGGACGCGATGGAGGACTTCGCCAAGTCCGTCCTGCACGAGCACGGCGTCCCCGAGATCGTCGTCAACAACGCCGGCATCGGCATGGCCGGGCCGTTCCTGGAGCACTCGGCCGAGGACTGGAAGCGCGCCCTGGACGTCAACCTCTGGGGCGTCATCCACGGCTCCCGGCTGTTCGCGGCGCAGATGGCCGAGCACGGCCAGGGCGGCCACATCGTCAACACCGCCTCGGCCGCCGCGTTCACGCCCTCGCGCGCCCTGCCCGCGTACGCCACCAGCAAGGCGGCCGTGCTGATGCTCACCGAGTGCCTGCGCGCCGACCTGGCCGGCAAGGGCATCGGCGTCAGCGCGATCTGCCCGGGCGTGGTGAACACCGGCATCACGCGCGCGTCGACGTTCGTCGGCACGGGCGCGGAGGGGCAGGAGGATAGCCGGCGGCGGGCGGCGCGGGCGTACGCGCTGCGCGGGTTCGAACCCGAGGGCGTCGCCGAGCGGATCGTGACCGCCGTCCGCAGGGACCGGGCGCTGGTCCCCGTCACGCCGGAGGCCGCCCTCGGCTACGCGGGCTCGCGGCTGTCCCCCCGGCTGATGCGGCTGCTCGCGCGCCTCGACATCGGCTGAACGGCGGGACGTTCGCCTCCGGGGCTTCCCCCGCCCGCCGGAACATGCGACCTTGGCAGCAAGAGCCCGGCGCACGGCCCACCGCGGCCCTTCCCGGGCGGCCTCCGAACCGGCACCGGGAGCGTGAGCACATGAGGATCCGCGACATCCTGCGTAGGAAAGGGACGGCGGTGGCCACCGTGCGTCCCGACTCGACCGTACGGGACCTGCTGGCCACCCTGTCCGAGCACAACGTCGGCGCCGTCGTCGTCTCCCCCGACGGCGCGGCCATCGCCGGGATCGCGTCCGAGCGCGACGTGGTCCGCAAGCTGCACGAGCACGGCGCCGGGCTCCTCGGCCGGCCCGTCGCGGAGATCATGACCGCCGAGGTCCGCACCTGCGAGCCGGGCGCCGACGTCGACGACCTGCGCCGCACCATGACCGAGCACCGCATCCGGCACCTGCCCGTCGTCGAGGCCGGCCGGCTGGCCGGCATCGTGAGCATCGGCGACGTCGTCAAGAGCACCATCGACGAGCTGGAGAGCGAGCGCGAGTACCTCGTCGACTACATCCAGCGCGCCCCCTGACCTCCCCTACACGTACGCGGGCAGCGGCCGGGAGAGCGGGGCCGACTCCACCTCCCGGTAGGCCAGGGCCAGCCTGGCGACGGCGTCGCGCAGCGTCTCGGGCGGCAGCACGTACGGCAGCCGCACGTAGTCCTCCAGCACGCCGTCGGCGCCGAACACCGGCCCGGGCACCACGCGCACGCCGTGCCGCTCGGCCGCCTCGGTCAGCAGCGTCGCCACCGGGGCGCCCAGCCGCACCCACAGGGACATGCCGCCCTCGGGCAGCGTGAAGTCCCAGCCGGGGAGCAGCTCCCGCAGCGCCGCGGCGAGCGCGTCCCGGCCGCGCAGCAGGGCGGCGGCCCGTTCCGCGCGCACCTCCTCCACGCGCAGCAGCAGCTCCCGCACGATCAGCTGGTCCAGCACCGGGCTCGCCATGTCCAGCGGCTCGCGCGCCACGATCAGGCGGCGGGCCAGCGGGGCCGTGGCGCGGATCCAGCCGATCCGCAGGCCGCCCCACAGCAGCTTCGACGCCGAGCCGATGCTGATCACCCGGCCGCCGGTGTCGAACGCGGCCATCGGCGCGGGAAGCGGCGCGGCCGGGTCGTGCGCCAGCTCGGCGAACGTCTCGTCGGCCACCAGCAGCGCGTCGGCGCGGCGGGCCGCGTCCACCAGCGCCGCGCGGTCGTCCTCGCCCATCAGCGCGCCCGTCGGGTTGTGGAAGTCGGCGACGGTGTAGGCGAGCCGTACCGCGGTCTGCCGCATGCTCCCGGCGATCAGCTCGACGTCCCACCCCTCGTTCACCCCGGCGGGGACGAGCCGCGCGCCGGTGCGGCGCAGCGCGCCGAGCGCGTGCGGGTAGGTGGGCCGCTCGACCAGCACCGGCGCGCCCGGCTCCACCATGGTCTGGGTCAGCAGCGTGAACGCCTGCTGCGCGCCGGTCGTCACGACGATCTGGTCGGGCCGGGTCGGCACGCCGCGCTCGGCGTACCGGTCGGCGATCGTCTCCCGCAGCTCGGCCACCCCGGCGGGCTCGTACCCCGGCCCTGCGCTGTGCCGCGGCAGCTCGGCGACCGCCGCGGCCACCGCCTGCTCGAACATCGAGGGCGCGCCCGGGGTCGCGCAGCCCAGGTCGATGAACCGCGCGTCGCCGGGCGCGTGCGCCATCCCGAACCGGGCCCCGGCCGTCCCGGCGCGGGGCGCGGCCGGGGGGCGCGACATGCTGGTCCGCGGCAGAGCCGTCCAGCTCCCGGCGCCCCGCCGGCTGGCGATGTAGCCCTCGTCGCGGAGCCGGTCGTAGGCGGCGGTCACCGTCGTGCGGCTGACCCCGAGGGCGGCCGCCAGATCGCGTTCGGCGGGCAGCCGCGTGCGCAGCGCCAGCCGGCCGTCCAGGACGAGCGAGCGCACCGCCCGCGCGAGGGCGGCGTTGTACGGGCGCTCCTGCGGGACGTCGCCGAGCAGCCGGGCCAGCTGCGCGCCGCTCACGTAACGCGTACTCATAAAGGCCACTTTCTCATAATTGGCCCTACAACGACCAGACCACCGCGAGCCAGACTGGTCACGTCTTGCCAGATGACGCTGAAGGAAGAACATAAATGGCCCTGATGGCTCGCAGGCTTTTCCAGCTGTACGCGGGATTGGCCCTCTACGGTCTCGGCATCGCACTGCAGGTGTCCTCGACGCTCGGCAACGACCCCTGGGACGTGTTCCACGAGGGGCTGGCGCGGCGCTTCGGCCTCTCCATCGGGTTGTGGATCATCATCGCCGGGGCCGTGGTCATGCTGGCCTGGATCCCGCTGCGGCAGCGTCCCGGCCTCGGGACGATCAGCAACGTGCTGCTCGTCGGCGCGTTCGCCGACCTGTTCCTGTGGCTGCTGCCCGATCCCGGCTCCACCGGCGTCCGCTGGGCCTACCTCGTGACGGCCGTCCTCGCGGGCGGCATCGCCACCGGCTGCTACATCGGCGCCGGGCTGGGGCCCGGCCCCCGCGACGGGCTGATGACCGGGCTGGCGGCGCGCGGCCACTCGATCCGCGTCGTGCGGACCGGGATCGAGCTGGCCGTCCTCGCGGTCGGCTGGCTGCTGGGCGGCACGGTCGGCGTCGGCACCGTGCTGTACGCGCTGGCGATCGGCCCGCTCGCCCACGTCTTCCTGCCGATGCTGGAGATCAAGAAGCCCGAGCCCGAGCCCGAGGCCGCGCCCGAGGCGTCCCCGGCACCCGAGCCGGAGCCCGCCGCGACCTGACGTCAGCCGAAGCGGAGGCGGACGACCTGCTCGGCCAGGTCCGCCAGCATCGGCGCGGCCGACCCGGTCAGCTCGTCCAGGGTGCGGGCGCCGTCGGCGATGCTGAAGGCGGCGGTCAGGCCCGAAGCGTGCAGGGCGTGCAGGGTGTCCGGAGGGCCGGCGATCCCGCCGGCCAGCGCGACCGCCGGGACGCCGCGCTCGCGGGCCAGCGCGGCCACGACCGAGACGACCCTGCCGCCGGCGCTCCGGCCGTCCAGCCGGCCCTCGCCGGTGAGGACGAGCGCGGCGCCCTCCAGCGCGGCCGCCAGCCCGACGGTGCCGGCGACCAGCTCGGCGCCGCTCGCCGGCTCGGCGCCGAGCAGCGCCACCAGGCCGCCGCAGGCGCCCCCGGCCGCGCCGGCGCCCGGCAGGTCGTGCACCCGGACCCCGGTGTGCGCGGCCAGGACGTCGGCGTACCGGCCCAGGGCGGCGTCCAGCTCGGCGACCTGGCCGGGGGAGGCGCCCGCCTGCGGCCCGAGGACCGCGGCCGCGCCCGCCGGGCCCACCAGGGGCGCGGTCACGTCGCAGGCGACCCGGAAGCGGGTCTCCCGGACGGCCGCCGGGACGTCCGAGTCGTCGATCGCGGCCAGCGCCGCCAGCGCGCCGCCGCCGGGCGGCAGCTCCTTGCCGGCGGCGTCCAGGAAGCGCACGCCCAGGGCGCGCAGCAGGCCGGTGCCGCCGTCGGTGGCGGCGCTGCCGCCGACGCAGACCAGGACCTCGCGGGCGCCGCGGCCGACCGCGTCGGCGATCAGCTCCCCGGTGCCGCCCGTGCTCGCACGCAGCGGCGTGGAGGAAGAGGCGGAGGCGGCGGACGCGGTGCCCGCGGCGTCAACGGTGTCCTCGACGTCGGCGACCAGCGGCAGGCCGGACGCCGACGCCAGCTCCACCACCGCCGAGCGGGCGTCCGCGGACAGGCCGTAGCGGGCCCGCACCGGGCGGCCCAGCGGGTCGGCGGCCGTCAGCACCATCTCCTGGCCGCCGAGCGCGGCCAAAAAGCAGTCGAGCGTCCCCTCGCCGCCGTCGCCCAGCGGCACCGCGACGACATCGGCCCCCGGCAGGGCCCGCAGCGCGCCCTCCTCCACGGCGGCGCACACCTCGACGGCGCCGAGGCAGCCCTTGAACGAGTCGGGCGCGACGACGAGGCGGGTCGTCCGGACCGGCTCCATGTCAGGGCTCGGCGGTGAGCGTGGTCAGGACCGAGGTCAGTTCCGGCGGCAGGACGAGCGTGTCGCCCTCGTACCGCGTCTCCAACAGGGACAGCTCGCCCGCGCGCCACCAGTACAGGTACGGGCTCAGCGAGCCGGGGCCGTCCTCGTAGGCGTGGTGGGCCTGCCCCTGGAGCTCCCGCGCGGCGGCGGCCGCGGCGCGGTAGCGGGCCCGCGGGCCGCCCTCCACCGGCTGGATCGGGTGCGCCACGATCAGGCTGCGGTTGGGCGCGATCACCAGCGCGCCGTACGGCCCGATCGGCAGGTACTCGTCCAGCCAGGCCAGGTGGGTGACGGCGTAGAACGTCCAGCCGTGCAGCACGGCCATCCGCACGCCGCCCAGGTCCTGCTCGTCGAGCTGGAGCGGCCCGTCGGCGCGGACGTTGGCGCGGCCGAGCATGAACAGGGCGTCGCCGGAGACCGGCCAGCCCTCCATCTCGTCGGTGGTGACGGTCCGCACGGTGGTGGGCGTGTCGACCACCACGACCTCGATCAGGCCGGGCGCGAACGGGCGCGCGGCGAGGATGCCGTTGTCGGCCTCGGCCGGGTAGATGCGGGTGCGCAGCAGGTGCTGGGCGAGGTCGAAGTCGCTGAGGTCGAGGGGCTCCTCGATCGCGGTGACGATCGTGGTGACGTGGTCGGAGACCAGCGCGGGCCAGTCGTCGCGCGGCACCAGCCGGGCCAGCTGGCGCAGGTTGCGCATGCTCACGTGCAGCCGGTTGGCGCCCTCCAGCAGCATGACGTCGCCGGGGACCCGCCGCGAGGCGTAGCCGAGGCTCTCGGCCACCAGCACCAGCAGCGAGTCGAGGCTGCCGTCGTCGACGTCGTCCCGGCGCGCGTGCCGCCCGCTCATCGCAGACCTCCCCTGGGCCCGTCCGCCCTGTCGGACCCGGGCGGTGGCGGCCCGGCCAGCGTCAGCGTCCCGGTGTCGAGCCGGTACGGGGCGCCCAGTTCCAGCGTGAGCTGGCGGGGCCCGTGCCCGGCCGGGACGCCGGCCAGGATCGGCACGCCGAGCGGCCCGAGCCGCCCGGCGACGACGGCGTCCAGCTCGGCGGGGTCGCCGCAGTCGTGCCAGGGCCCGAGGACGATCCCGGCCGCCCCGTCGAACCAGCCCGCCCGCAGCAGCTGGGTGAGCATGCGGTCGATGCGGTACGGGGCCTCGCCGACGTCCTCCAGGAAGACGATGCGGCCCGCGGCGGGCGGCGGCGCGTCCGGGGTGCCGAGCAGCGCCGCCAGCAGGGCGAGCGTGCCGCCCGTCAGGAGGCCCTCGGCGCGCCCGGCGCGCAGGACGCGGTCGCCCGTCAAGTCGGTGGCGCCGGTCCCGTCCTCGCCCGCCTCCGGGCCGAACAGGACCGCGCGGAGGTGCCGGAGCGCCTGCTCCCGCTCACCCGCGCCCTCGGCGAGCAGCTCGCCGACCGTCATCGGGCCGAACGAGGTGGTGATCCCGAGCCGCCTCGCGAAGGCCGCGTGCAGGGCCGTGACGTCGCTGGATCCGTGCAGGATCTTTGGAGCGGTCCCGCGCCCGGCTTCGATGATCTTGTCCCAGTCGATCAGCCCGAGCAGCCGGGTGGCGCCGTACCCGCCGCGCGCGCACAGCACCGCGCGGACCTCCGGATCGCACCAGGCGGCCACCAGGTCGGCGGCCCGGTCGGCGTCCTCGCCCGCGAGCCGCTGCCAGCCCGCGCCCTCAGTGCCCTCGCTGCCCTCAGTGACCCCTGGCGGGCCCAGCGGGACGCGGTCGAGCGCGTGCTCGCCGACGGTCACCTCCAGCCCCAGGTCGCGCAGGACATCGCAGCCGGCCTTGAGGCGGACCGGATCCACCGGCCCGCTGGGCGCGATCACCGCCACCCGGTCCCCCGGGCGCAGCCGGGCGAACCGGCGCGGCGCCGCGTCCGGGCCCGCGACCGGGTCCGGCCGGGCCTCGGACAGGCTTCCGGGCGTACGGTCAAGTGGCCGGTCGGACACGCTCCGGCGGTCGTCCTCTGCCCCCGCGCGGGCGACCCCGCTCACCAACCCGATCCCTCCTCGCACCGCAACGGATAGAGCTTGTCAGGATTGCGGCCGCAACGGAAGGGGGCGCCGGTCACGACCCGAGGACGGACCGTGGCCTCCGCCACTCCCGGGCGACCCCGGCGGGCTCACCGCCGGGTGCCGAGCGCCAGCCCGACCAGCCGGGGCAGCGCCTCCCCGATGGGCGTGCGCAGCACCGCGTCGGCCAGCTCATCGTACGGGGTCGGCTGGGCATTGATGATCACCAGCCGGGCGCCGGCCTCGACCGCCTCCAGGCAGAGCCCGGCGGCGGGCTGGACGGTCAGCGAGGTGCCCACGGCCAGGAACAGGTCGCAGGACCGGGCGGCGTCCACCGCCGCGTCCAGGACGTCCTCCTTGAGCGCCTGCCCGAACGAGATCGTCGCCGACTTCTGCAGGCCGCCGCACTCGGCGCACGGCGGGTCCTCCTCGCCGGCGTCCACCCGGGCCAGCACCTCGGGCATCGGGGTGATCAGGCCGCAGGCCAGGCACTCGGCGTCGCGCATGGTGCCGTGGATCTCGATCACCAGCCCGGCGCCGGAACCGGCCTTCTGGTGCAGCCCGTCGATGTTCTGGGTGATCAGGCCGCGCAGCCGGCCGGCCCGCTCCAGCTCCACCAGCGCGGCGTGCGCGGCGTTCGGCTCGGCGTCCCAGGCGGCGTGGTCGAGGCGGGACCGCCAGGCGCGCCGCCTGACCTCGGGATCGGCGAGATATGACCCGATCGTGGACATCGCCTCGGCGGCGGGGTCCTTGGTCCACACGCCCTGCGGGCCGCGGAAGTCGGGGATCCCGCTGTCGGTGCTGATCCCGGCGCCGGTCAGCACGGTGAACGTCCCCACTTCGGGAAGCAGCGCGGCCAGTGTCGTCGCGGTCATGGTCCCAGGCTAAGACCGGAACGCCCTAGTCTGCTCCGATTAACCTGGTGGGAGTGGGCGGTGACAGGGAACGCTCACCGGCACTGAAGTGAGAGACTGGGCGCTGGTATGAAGGCAACGCCGCACATCCTGGTGATCAACGGGACGAAGGTCCGCAGGCCGGTCTTCGTCCTGGGCTCCCCGCACTCCGGCGCGGACCTGCTCGCCCGCGCCGTGAAGCGCTCCGCCGGGTTCCACCTGACCATCGGGCGGCCGGGGGTGCTCCAGATGGTCTACGCGTTCGCCCAGCGGCCCTCGATCGCCACCGAGCGCGGCCGCGGCGCCGCCCGGGTGCTCCGCGACGCCTACGCCGAAGCCTGGCAGATGTCCGGCGCCGGCTGCGCCGGATGCCGCGCCGAGTGCTGGGAGGCGGCCGGGCTCCGGCCGCCGGAGGCCGGGGACGCCAGCTGCGTGGAGCCGCGCGGCGTCGACCGCTTCGGCGACGCCTCCCCCGACCTGATCTACAGCGCCGACGTGCTGCTGGACGCCTTCCCCGACGCCCAGCTGCTGCAGGTGATCAGGGACGGCCGGGACGTGGTCGCCGACATGCTGGACGACGAGCGCTGCCTGGCCTGGTTCAAGCCCGGCCTCACCAACCTGGACGAGGTGTTCCCCAACCCGTTCCTCGGCGTCGAGGAGGTCGTCGAGCGGGCCCGCTGGCCGCGCGCGGCGGCCGCGGTCAAGTGCGCGCTGCGCTGGCGCGGGTCGGTCCGGCTCAGCGCCCGGCTGCGCGCGCAGACGCCCGAGGAGCAGCTGATGACCGTCCGGTACGAGGACCTGGTCCGGCGGCCGGGCCCGATCGCCGACGAGGTGTCGGAGTACCTCGGCTCGCAGATCTCCAAGCTGGCGCTGGCCAGCCTGGTCCGCGAGGCCGCCGGCGAGCCGCGCGGGGAGCCGCGCCGGCCGGAGCTGCGGCTCCCCGAGCGGCTGATCCCCGACCTGCGGCTGCCCGACCTGCGCAAGGGCGACTCCCGCCGGAACGAGCGGGACGGCGACGCGCCGCGGCCCGGCGGGCGCCTCACGACGCGCCAGCTGGAGCAGGTCGAGCGGATCGCCGGCACCGAGCTGGAGCGGCTCGGCTACCGGCTCAGCGGCGCCGGATGACCGCCGCCGACGACGCCGCGACCTCCGGCCCGAGCCAGCCGATGGCCAGCCCGGCGGCGCCGAGCCCCACCAGCAGCACCGTGTAGCGGGCCGGCCCGCTGCTCACGATCCCGCGCCGGACGGCGCCGGCGCCCGCCCCGGTCCTCGCCACGCCGTCCCTTGCCACCCGTGCCGCCCGTGCCGCCTGGGGCACGGGGGTGATCGTCGCACGCACCCTGGCTCCCTCTCCTCCGATGACGCCCTCCACTCACTGTGACGCGGGGGGGTGGCGGGCGGGTGGCCGGCCCCCCGCGCGCGGAGAAAGGACAAGGAAACCGCATCCGGCCCCCGGAGGACGGCCGATTCCGGCGGAAACCGGCGATCAGTTCAGCTGGCGCTCGGCGACCGGGTCGCCGTCCTGCCGGGCGAACTGGGTCCGGTAGAGCTCGGCGTACAGCCCGCCCTGGAGCAGCAGCTCCTCGTGGCGGCCGCGCTCGGCCACCCGGCCGTCCTCGATCACCAGGATCTGGTCGGCCTCCCGGATCGTCGACAGCCGGTGCGCGATCACCAGCGAGGTGCGGCCCGCCAGCGCCGTGCGCAGCGCCCGCTGGACGGCCGCCTCGGACTCGGAGTCCAGATGCGCGGTCGCCTCGTCCAGGACCACCACCGAGGGGGCCTTGAGCAGCAGCCGGGCGATCGCCAGCCGCTGCTTCTCGCCGCCCGACAGCCGGTAGCCGCGGTCGCCCACGACCGTGTCCAGGCCCTCGGGCATGTCCTCCACCAGCCCGCCGATCTGCGCGGCCTCCAGCGCGGCCTGGATCTCCTCGTCGGTGGCGTCCGGGCGGGCGTAGCGCATGTTGACGCGGATCGTGTCGTGGAACAGGTGGGCGTCCTGGCTCACCACGCCGACCTGGTCGCGCAGCGACTCCAGCGTGACGTCCCGGACGTCCTGCCCGCCGATCCGGACGGCACCGCCGGACACGTCGTACAGCCGCGAGACCAGGTGGGTGATCGTGGACTTGCCCGCCCCGGACGGCCCCACCAGCGCGACCAGCGAGCCGGGCGCCGCGGTGAACGAGATCCCGTGCAGCACCTCGCGGCCGGGCGCGGTGTCGGGGCGGGCGATCGACTCCAGCGAGGCCAGCGAGACCTCCTCCGCCGACGGGTAGGCGAAGTGGACGTCGTCGAACTCCACAGCCGGGGCGCTCTTCTTCTCCAGCGCGACGCCCGCGCCCGCGGCCGCGGCCGTGCCGAGGCGCTCGGCACCGTCCTTGTCGTCGATGAGGGGCTTGAGGTCCAGCACCTCGAAGACCCGGTCGAAGCTCACCAGCGCGGTCATGACGTCCACGTGGACGTTGGACAGCGCGGTCAGCGGCCCGTACATCCGGGTGAGCAGCGTCGCCAGCGCGACCAGGGTGCCGAGCTGGAAGTTGCCGTCGACGACCAGGAAGCCGCCCACGCCGTACACCATGGCCGTGGCCAGCGCCGCGACCAGGGTCAGCGCGGTGAAGAAGATCCGGCCGTACATCGCCGCGATGACGCCGATGTCGCGGACGCGGGCGGCGCGCTGGGAGAAGTTCTCCTCCTCCTCGGCGGGCCGCCCGTACAGCTTGGCGAGCATCGCGCCGGCGACGTTGAAGCGCTCGGTCATCAGCGAGCTCATCTCGGCGTCCAGCTGCATCTGCTCGCGGCTGATCCGCGACAGCCGCTTGCCGACCCACTTGGCCGGGAGGATGAACACCGGCAGGAGCAGCAGCGCGATCAGCGTCACCTGCCACGACAGGACCATCATCGTGACCAGCACCAGCACCAGGCTGATCACGTTGGAGACCACCGAGGACAGCGTGGTGGTCAGCGCGCGCTGCGCCCCGATCACGTCGTTGTTGAGGCGGCTCACCAGCGAGCCCGTCTGCGCCCGCATGAAGAACGCGACCGGCTGGCGCTGCACGTGCCCGAACACCTGCGTCCGCAGGTCGTAGATCAGCCCCTCGCCGACCCGGGCCGAGTACCACCGCTGGGCCAGGCCGAGGACGGCCTCCACCAGCGCCAGCCCCGCCACCGCGACGGCCAGCCAGACCACCAGGTCGTGCCGCTCCGGCACGATGCCGCGGTCGATGATCGCCTTCAGCAGCAGCGGGTTGGCCACGACGATCACCGCGGCGAGCGAGTTCAGCGCCAGGAACAGCACCAGCTCGCGCACGTAGGGGCGGGCGTAGCCCGCGATCCGCCGCACCGTTCCCGGCTTGAGCTTCTGCTGCGTGACCGACCCGTCCCGGCGGAACGAGGCCATCACCTGCCAGCCGTTGCCCGGCGTTCCCGGCATCCCCACTGCGGCCTCCGTGTCGTCCCGTCTCACCCGTAATCAAGTAAGCATCTCAGTGTCCGCCCGCTGGAACGCTCCCGGCCGCCGCCCGCTTCCCCGGTCCGCTCACGGCGTAACCGCCCGGCCCGAGGCCGGTTCCGGGCGATCGCCTGGACGGCCCCGCGGTACGGGGGTACAAGTGATCAACATCGTCAGGCTCGTCACCATCGGGAGCCCCTCGTGATCCGAAGACTCACCCGAGGCGGCGCCGGCGCGATCACCCTCGCCGCCGCGCTGCTCGCCACCACCGCACTCCCGGCCGGCGCGGCACCGCACGCCCCGCCCGCCGCCCCGTCCCCCGCCGGGATCAGGGTCGAGAACGGCGAGACCCAGCCGGTCTTCTCCCGCGCGGACGCCGTCACCCAGACCGTCATGATCGAGACTACGGCCGACAGCGACCGCGACGGGGTCCGCGACCGCGTCCAGATGCGGATCATGCGGCCGAAGGAGACGGACCGGGGCCTCAAGGTGCCCACCATCCTGGAGCCCAGCCCGTACTGGGCGGGAACGCACGACATCCCGCTCTACCCCGTCGACGTCGACGGCGCCCAGACCCGCGGGCAGGGCGCCGTCCAGCGGAACCTGGCCGACATCTTCCCCGGCTACTACGACAACTACTTCCTGCCCCGCGGGTACGCCATCGCCAACCTCGACAGCATCGGCACCGGCGGCTCCACCGGCTGCCCGACGTCCGGCGACCGCGACGAGCAGGCCGGGACGAAGGCCGCCGTCGACTGGCTGAACGGCCGCGCCCGCGGCTGGGCGCCCGACGGCACGCCGGTCAGGGCGGACTGGTCCACCGGGAACGTCGGCATGATCGGGCAGTCGTACAACGGCACGCTGCCCAACATGGCGGCCGCCAGCGGCGTCGAGGGCCTCAAGGCGATCGTGCCGGTCGCGGCGATCTCCAGCTGGTACGACTACTACCGCGCCAACGGCGGCGTCGTGGCGCCCGGCGGCTTCCAGGGCGAGGACCTCGACATCCTGGCCAAGGTCGTCCTGACCCGGCAGAACCCCGAGGTCTGCAAGCAGGTGATCGACGACATCACGGCCGTCCAGGACCGCGTGACCGGCGACTACAGCAGGATCTGGGCCGAGCGCGACTACGTCGGGGACGCCCGCAAGGTCAGGGCCGCGGTGATGGTCGTGCACGGCCTCAACGACTGGAACGTCAAGGTCAAGAACTCCGTCCAGTGGTGGAACGCCCTGAAGAAGGCGGGCGTGCCGCGCAAGCTGTGGCTGCACCAGGCCAGCCACGCGACGCCGTTCCGCTGGCGGCTGGAGGAGTGGCTGCGGCAGACCCACCACTGGTTCGACCACTGGCTGTACGGCATCGACAACGGCATCACCAAGGAGCCGCGGGTCGACGTCGAGCGCGCACCGGGGCGGTGGGAGACCGCGCGCGACTGGCCGGTTCCCGCGACGCGGCACGTGCCGCTGAGCCTGAACGCCGGAGCGGGCGGGAGCCAGCCCGGCTCGCTGTCGCTCCTCCCCCGCCGCGGCCCCGTCCAGTCGCTGACCGACGCCGGGCGCACCCGGACCGCCGAGCAGCTCCTGGTGAACGAGGACCAGGCCGATCCGGGCCGGCTGGCCTACCTGACCCCGGCGCTGAAGAAGGCCGTCCGGGTGAACGGGATCCCGAAGGCCGCGGTCCGCGCCTCGCTTGACGGGCGCTCGCCGTACCTGACCGCGCTGCTGGTCGACTACGGCACCGACACCCGGCCCACCGGCGCCCGCTACGACACCGGCGAGCGGGTCTGCTACGGCCAGGGCGTGCCGGGCGACGACGGGTGCACGACCCGGCAGGCGCACCGGACCGAGACCGCCCCGTACAAGATCATCACGCGCGGCTGGCTGGACGCCCGCAACCGGCACAGCCCGAGCCGGACCGAGCCGATCAAGGCCGGGAAGATGTACGACTTCCGGTGGGACTTCGAGCCCACCGACTACGTCGTCAAGCCCGGCCACCGGCTCGGCGTGATCGTCCTGTCCACCGACTACGACTACACGCTCCGCTACCCGGCGGGGACGAAGCTGTCCCTCCAGCCCGGCACCAGCAAGGTGTGGCTGCCGCTCGCGGGCGCGGACGGCCGGGAGGCCCTCGGCTGATCCCGTACGGACGCGCAGGCGCCCGCCGCCCCGCTCAAGGGCGGCGGGCGCTCTGCGTTCACCTCAGGCCGTCACAGGCTGTCTCAGGAGCCCGCGGCGAACATCTCGCGGAGCCGGCCGATCTGCTCCCGCCGCTCGGCCGCGCACTGCTCCTCCAGCGTGTTGCCGGGGGCCTGCATCAGCAGCCGCTTGGTCGCGGCGGCCGCGCCGGGGTTGACGGCCAGCAGGGCCTCGACCAGGCCGCGGACGGCCTCGTCCAGGCCCTCGCGCGGCACCACGATCTCCGCCAGGCCGAGCCGGGCGGCCTCCTCGGCCCCGACCGTCCGGGCCGTCAGGCACAGCTCCAGGGCCCGCGGGAGGCCGACGGCCTCGACCAGCGGCTTGGTGCCGGTCAGGTCCGGGACCAGGCCCAGCGCGGGCTCCTTCATGCAGAACTTCGTGTCGTCGGCGATCACCCGCATGTCGCAGGCCAGCGCCAGCTGGAACCCGCCGCCGATGGCGTGCCCGTGGACGGCCGCGACCGTCACGATGTCGGGCCGGCGCAGCCAGGTGTAGCCCTCCTGCAGCTCGGCGATGAAGCGGTCGGACTCGGCGGCGTCGGAGCCGTCGCCGAAGGACTCGGCGCCGCCGGAGAACATGCTCAGGTCGATGCCGGCCGAGAACGAGGGGCCCGCCCCGCGCAGCACGACCACGCGCACGTCCGCGGGCAGGCCCCGGCCGATGGCCGCCAGCCCCCGCCACATCGCGAACGTCATGGCGTTGCGGCGCTCCGGCCGGTCCAGCGTGACGGTCGCGACCGCGCCGTCGATGTCCAGCCGCAGCCCCGCCTCCGCCAGGCCGGGCACGGCCGGGTCGAGGGCCGGCCCCTCCCCGGCCGGCCCCGAGCCCGGCGCCGTGACCGGTTCCGGCCGCGGCTCCTCGGCCCTCACGTCCGCCATTCGCGTTCCCCTTCCGCGCGTTCCGTGCCGGTGCGGTTCCCGCACCGGCCGCGCGGCGGAGCGGACGGGGTCCTCCCCGCGGCCCGCCCGCCGCCGCGACCGAACCTTACTCGGCCGGCCGGGCGGCGGGTCAGGCGGTGCGCTCTACCGGGGGTCGACGTCCGTTCAGGACTTCTTGCCGCGGGTCGCGCCGCCGCGACCGCGCAGGTTGACGCCGGATTCGGTGAGAATCCGGTGGATGAAACCGTACGAGCGGCCGGTGGCGGCTGCCAGGGCGCGGATGCTCTCGCCGGAGTCGTACCTCTTCTTGAGTTCCGTCGCCAGCTTGTCGCGCTCGGCACCGGTCACGCGGGTGCCCTTCTTGAGGGTCTCGGCCACGAGTACCTCCCGTAGTGATGTGGTGACCGCTGCGTTATCCCCCGCCATGATCAGTCATTCCCGCTCGTTCGGCTACCCACTCCGCCAGAAAAGATCTGTCTGGGCCATGGTGCAGGTCACGCAAGTGCCACCAGATCGGCAAACTCATCACTCCAGATGTCTTCCACACCATCCGGCAGCAAAATCACTCTTTCCGGGCTGAGCGCGTCCACCGCGCCCTCATCGTGGGTCACCATCACGATGGCCCCCTTGAACGTGCGGAGCGCGCCGAGGATCTCGGCCCGGCTGGCCGGGTCGAGGTTGTTGGTGGGCTCGTCGAGGAGGAGCACGTTGGCGCTGGAGACGACCAGCATGGCCAGGGCCAGCCGGGTCTTCTCGCCGCCGGACAGCACGCCCGCGGGCTTCTCGACGTCGTCGCCGGAGAACAGGAACGAGCCGAGGATCTTGCGGACCTCGACCGGCGCGAGGCCGGGCGCCGCCGACTGCATGTTCTCCAGCACCGAGCGCTCCACCTCCAGCTGCTCGTGCTCCTGGGCGTAGTAGCCGATGCGCAGGCCGTGCCCGGCCACCACCTGGCCGGTGTCGGGCTTGTCGACCCCGGCCAGCATCCGCAGCAGGGTCGTCTTGCCGGCGCCGTTGAGGCCCAGCACCACGACCCGGCTGCCCCGGTCGATCGCCAGGTCGACGTCGGTGAAGATCTCCAGCGAGCCGTACGACTTGGACAGCCCCTCGGCGGTCAGCGGGGTCTTGCCGCACGGCGCCGGGTCCGGGAAGCGGATCTTGGCGACCTTGTCGGCCTGCCGCTCACCCTCGACGCCGGCCAGCAGCTGCCGGGCGCGCCGGTCCATCTGCTGGGCCGCCTTGGCCTTGGTGGCCTTGGCCCGCATCTTGTCGGCCTGCGACAGCAGCGCGGCGGCCTGCCGGTGGGCGTTGGCCGACTCGCGCTTGCGCCGCCGCTCGTCGGTCTCGCGCTGGTCCAGGTACTTCTTCCAGCCGACGTTGTAGATGTCGATCACGCTGCGGTTGGCGTCCAGGTGGAACACCCGGTTGACCACCGCGTCCAGCAGCTCCACATCGTGGCTGATCACCACCAGGCCGCCCTGGTGGCCCTTGAGGAAGTCGCGCAGCCAGACGATCGAGTCGGCGTCCAGGTGGTTGGTGGGCTCGTCCAGCAGCAGCGTGTCGGCGCCGGAGAACAGGATCCTGGCCAGCTCCACGCGGCGCCGCTGGCCGCCGGACAGCGTGCCGAGGGGCTGGGTCATGACCCGGTCCGGCAGGCCCAGGCTGGAGGCGATGGAGGCCGCCTCGGCCTCGGCGGAGTAGCCGCCGAGCACGTGCAGGCGCTCCTCCAGCCGGCCGTACCGGCGGACGGCCTTGTCACGCTCGGTGCCCGTCGTCGTCGCCATCGCCTCCTCGGCGGCGCGCAGCTTCCGGATCACCTCGTCCAGGCCGCGGGCCGACAGGATGCGGTCGCGGGCCAGCTCCTCCAGGTCGACCCCGCGGGGGTCCTGCGGCAGGTAGCCGACCGTGCCGGAGCGGGTGACGCCGCCCTGCGCGGGCTGCGCCTCGCCGGCCAGGACCTTGGTGAGGGTGGTCTTGCCGGCGCCGTTGCGCCCGACGAGGCCCACCCGGTCGCCGGGGTTGACCCGGAAGGCGGCGGCCTCGATGAGCAGCCGGGATCCGGCGCGCAGCTCGATGTCATTGGCAATGATCACGGTGACGGGCTTCCCTGACGGAGACTCGGACGGACAGGCGGCGCCCTCGCGCGGGCGGGGGGCGGAGACCAGGCGGACGCGAAACAGCGCGTCACGGTCCGTGACCGCGACGCGCTTGAGGGCCTGTCAGCTCGGGAACGAAACCATCCGATCAGTGTACGTGACGCGGGCGGCCGGTCCCGGCCATGCCCGTCCCGCTCGAACGGGCGCGCGAGGCGGCCCGCCGGGCGGAGGATCCGGGCACGCCCGCGTACCGCGAAATCGGCCAGCACGAAGGAGTGCGTCCCATGACCCGTCTCACGAGCAACGCCCCGGCCGGCACGCCCAATTGGCTGGATCTCGGAATCCCCGATATGGAACGGGCCAAAGAGTTCTACCGGGGCCTATTCGGCTGGGAATTCGTGGACTACGGCCCGGAGGCCGGGCATTACCACGGGTGCCTGTTGCGGGGCGAGCCCGTCGCCGGAATGATGCAGAATCCCGATCCCGGCGGCGAATATTGGTGGGGCCTCTATTTCGCCACCGACGACATCGACGGCACCGTCAAGCGCGTGACGGACGCCGGCGGGAGCGTGGTGAACCCGCCCATGGACGTGATGGACAAGGGCCGCATGGCGATCCTCACCGACACGGTGGGCGCCCAGTTCGGCCTGTGGCAGGGGCGCGAGCACATCGGCTCGGCGATCGTGAACGAGCCGGGCTCGTTCGTCTGGAACGAGCTGTCCACCGCCGACCGGCGGCTCGCGTCGGAGTTCTACGCGGCGGTGTTCGACCACACGCCCGAGGAGATGCCCGGCGACATGGGCTACACCGTCCTCAACCGGGCCGACGGCCAGGGCATCGCCGGGATCATGGACGGCCCGGAGAACTCCGCCTCCGGCTGGGCGACCTACTTCGAGGTCGAGGACCCCGACGCGGCGGCCCGGGCCGTCCGCGAGGGCGGCGGCGAGGTCGTCGCCGAGCCCGAGGACACCCCGTACGGCCGGATCGCGTTCGTCCGCGACCCGTTCGGGGCCGAGTTCCGGCTGATGCGTCCCGCTCCCGCCTAGCCCGGCCCGTTCCCGGCCCCGCACGCGCGCGGGGCCGGGAACGCGTCAGTTGTCGCGCTCGGCGGCCAGCCGCTGGCCGATGGTGTGGTGCAGCCGCTGGAGGCCGCCGGTGCCGAGCATGCCGACCTGGCCCTCCAGGTCGCGCAGCAGCGTGTCCTCGTTGGCGACGGCCTCCGAGGACTGCATGAGCACCGTGCCCTGCCCGGTGAAGTCGAACTGGTGCTCCTCGCCGGACGTGCCGCCGATCCCGAACACGCTCCGGGCGGCGCCGAGAACGCCGCGCACGTACGAGTGGTCGTAGTGGTGGCAGGGCGAGGGGCAGTCGGCCCAGCCGAGCAGCGCCTGCGGGTCGACCCGGATCGGCGGCTCGACGAAGTGGACGGGCCCGTTCGAGGCGGCCACGAACCGGCCGGTGCCGATCAGCGTCAGGAACCCCGGGATGATCGACTGCTTGAGCTCCAGGCCGGGCTCGAACGCCAGCAGGTTGCCGGCCCGGATCGTCAGGTTGCCCTGGTCCAGGTCGAAGGAGTTGACGTCGAAGCCCCGGTCGGCGAGCACGAGCTTGCCCTGGCCCTGCGCGACGATCCAGTCGTGGGCGTAGAGCGGCGAGTGGAACGAGGACGCGACCAGCGCGTCCAGCGGGCCGGCCGACAGCGCCTCGAACCTGACCTGCCCGTAGTAGGCGATCATCTTGCCCTTCTGCGCGAACCACTGGCCGTTGAGGTCCACGCTGAAGGCATAGGGGTTGACGTTGTCGTTGGACGGCAGCGTCATCGCGTTGAACGTCGGGATCGCCACGGTCAGATCTTCCTCTCGCTGGCCTGGACGTAGACGACGCCGGAACCGCTCAGCTCCAGCTGGAAGCCCTCGCCCGAGCCGCGGCCGATCAGGTCGCGCAGCCCGACCGCGGTGGTGAGCCTGTTCTGCACCTGGCCGCGGTGCGCCACGTACGCCTGCGGGTCCACGTGCACCGGCCGCTGCGGCGTGATCGGCATCTCCATGACGCCGCCGTGCGACAGCAGGGCGCACGAGCCCTGGCCGGCGAGCGTGGTGGTGAAGAGCCCCTGGCCGCTGACCGCGCCCCGCACGACGCCGCCGATGCCGCCCTGCTCCCCCATGAACATGGTGCCGACCTGGAGGGACGCGTCGTGGACCAGCAGCCGGTCGGCCTCCACCACCAGGGTGTCGCCGCCGGTCAGCTCCACAACGTTGACGTGCAGCCCGGCGTGGCCGAACATCGCGGTGCCCTGCCCGGTCACGTGCATCATCACGGTCCGCTCGCCGGCGACCGCGCGGCCGAGGGCGCCGCCGATGCCCTGCCCCCCGGTGGCGCTGGGCGCGAAGTTCACGCGCCCCGTGTACGCCAGCATCGCGCCGCGCCGGCTGTAGACCTCCCGGCCGGGCCCGACGGCGACCTGGAGCATCTTGGAGTTGATCGACTCGTATCCCGGCATCAGATCTCCAGAATCCCGCCGCGTTCGGCCGGCTGGACGTACACCAGCCCGTGCCCCTGGTACCGGAACTGCACGCTCTCCCCCGACCCCTGGCCGAGCACGGTGCGCCAGTTGACGTCGGTGACGACGTCCTGCTGGAGCTGCCCGTGGTGGGCGACGTAGGCGTGCGGGTCGACGCACAGCGGCATCTGCGGCGTCACCTCCAGCGCGATCGCGGGCCCGTCGGACAGGATCGCGACCGTGCCGTGCCCGTCCACCTTGGTGGTGGCCAGGCCCTGGCCGGTGCCCATGCCGCGCAGCCCGACGAAGTGCACGCCGGTCTGGAGGCCGCCCTCCAGTGCCAGCAGGCTCTCCGACTCCACGTACAGCGTGTCGCCGGCGAGCGGCACCAGCGTCACCTCGGTCGCCTCGCTGGCCAGGTACACGGTGCCCTGACCGCTGATCTCCATGAGGGTCATGCTCTCGCCGGCGATGCGGCGCTTGAGCGCGCCGCGCAGCCCCTCGCCGCCGGACATGCCCTGCCGCTTGAACGCCATCTGGCCCTCGTAGGCGACCATGGACCCGTTCAGGGCCCGGATCGACTCCCCCGCCAGATCGACGGCCAGCATCCTTGAGCCGTTCAATCGAAATTGCGCCACGCCGCCACAACATACCGGCACGGACCTCGCCGCGGAGATCGCGCGCGGAAGATCGGCGCGGCCGCCGCCCGGCGCGTTGCCAGGTCTGGCCGCCCCGGATCGGGGAAGATGGCGGGCATGTGGATCGCCCCCGAGAACCGCGGCGCAGGCCGCTGGGTCGTGCCCGCGATCGTGCTCTGTGCCGGCGCGGTGGTCGCCGGCGTGCTGGCCGCCGACGGCCGGGGCGGTACGGGGCTCGTCGCGCTGGCGGTACTGGCCGGCTACGCGGCGGCCCTGGCCTACCGGCGCAACGAGCCGGCCCTGACGATCAGCGAGGGGTTCGGCAGCGGGCACCGCGCCCGCGCGCATCTGCGGGCCGCCGCCATGACCGGCGACGTCGTGACCGGCGCGCTGGTGGCGGCGGTGGTGGTGCAGGGGCTGCGCGGCGCCGACATCATGCCGTACGCGTGGCTGGCGGCGCTGGCGGGCGGCACGTACGTGCTGTCGGCGCTGGCCGCGGCCCGGGCCCTCTGAGGCCGCCTCAGTGCGCCGTGCGGCCGGCTGAGCGCTTCGCTCCCCCGGCCGCGCCCCCGCCCGCGCGCGAGCGTCAAGATCATCGCACCGCGACGCGTGTGACCTGGGACGTCTCCGGAGAATACTGCGTAAACATCTTCTGAAGAGTCCGATTTATCCCGATTTCAAGCGGCATGATGCGGCTGTGCCAGCCGTTGATGTCCTGCTTCCCGCCCGGGCGGTGTTCCAGCCGGTGATCGATCTCGACACCGGCCATGTCGTCGCCGTCGAGACGCATGCGGGGCCGCCGGCGCCCAGCGCGGTGGCCCGCGCCGAACCCTTCCCCGGGGCCGCGGCCCACGCCCCCGAGACCGGCCACTTCGCCATGCGGGCCGACCCCGCCGCCGAGGACGTCCGCCGCGCCGTCGCCGCCGCCCGCGCCACCGCCGACCTCGGCACCCAGCTCCCGCTGCAGATCGGGCTGCGCGCCGAGACGCTGGCCGCGCAGGGCGAGGAGTTCCTGGCCGAGCTGCACCGCGGCCTGGGCGCCGCCGGGCGCCGCCCGCACGAGGTCATCCTGTGCGTCGGCGGCGGCTTCCCGCCGGCCCAGCGGCCCGCCGTGCAGGCCGCGCTCGCCCGGCTCCGCCGCACCGGCTACCTGATCGGGCTGGCCGGCGTCGGCGCGGCGCACGTCCCGCTGGACCTGCTCGTGGACGCATCCCCGTACCTCGTCAAGATCGACCCGGAGCTGGCCCGCCGGACGGGGACCGACCCGCGCCGAGCCGCGCTGGTCACCGCGCTGGTCGAGCTGGCGCACCGGCTCGGCACGCACGTGCTGGCGCCCGGCCTGGCCACCGAGGAGCAGGTCCTGCACCAGCGGGAGCTGGGCGTACGGCTCGTCCAGGGATCCGCGCTCGCACCGCCCGAGTGGCGCCCCGGCATGCGCGTCACCGTCCCGGTCGCCGCCCGCGACGAGCCGCGCCGGGAGCGGCCGGAGAGCACGCTGGGGCCGCGCGTCGCGGAGTTCACGCTGCCCGCCCTCACCATGCCGCACACCGCGACCGCCGACGAGGTCCTCGACGTCCTCAACGCCGAGACCGGCACCACCAGCGTGGTGCTCACCGACGACCGGCAGCGGCCCTGGGCGACCGTGGACCGCACCCGCTTCCTGCTGCGGCTGTCGGGCGCGTACGGGCACGCCCTGTACGCGCACAAGCCCGCCGCCAACCTCGCCGACGCGCCCCGCCTGGTGCCGCACACCGTCCCGGCCGTGGCCGCGCTGCGCGCCGCGGGCCGCGAGGACGACCGGGTGTACGACGACCTGGTCGTCACCGACGAGGTCGGGCGCTGCCTGGGCATCGTCCGGGTCGCCGACCTGATCCGGGGGCTGTCACCCTGACCCGAGCGTCTCCTGGGCCAGGATCGCGGCCTGCACGCGGCTGCGCAGATCCAGCTTCGCCAGGATCCGGCTGACATGGGTCTTGGTCGTGGTCTCGGCCATGTCCAGGCGCTCGGCGATCTGCCCGTTCGTGAGCCCCTCCCCCAGGCAGGCGAACACCTCCCGCTCGCGCGGCGTGAGCTCGTCCAGCCGGGGCGCGGCCGCAGCCGGCGCGGGCCGCGACGCGAACGCGCCGATCAGCCGCCGGGTCACCCGCGGGGCGATGACGCCGTCCCCCGCCGCCACCGTGCGGACCGCGTCCACCAGCCGGTCGGCGTCGACGTCCTTCAGCAGGAACCCGGCCGCGCCCGCCCGCAGCGCGCCGAACACGTACTCGTCCACGTCGAACGTCGTCAGCACCAGCACGTCGGCGATCCCGGCGATCTCCCGGGTCGCCGACACGCCGTCCAGCCGCGGCATCCGGATGTCCATCAGGACCACGTCCGGGCGCAGCTCCCGGGCCAGCTCCACCGCCCGCTCGCCGTCGGCGGCCTCGCCGGCGACCTCGATGCCGGGCGCGGCGCCCAGGATCAGCACCAGCCCCGCCCGCACCGCCGCCTGGTCGTCGGCCACCAGCACCCTGATCACGCGTGTTCCCCGCTGACGCCGTCCCTGTGCATGCCGTCCCTGTCCATGCCGTCCCTCTCCACCGCGACGGGCAGCGCCGCCCGCACCAGCCAGCTCCCGTCCTCGGGCCCGGCGTCGAACGACCCGTCCAGCATCGCGGCGCGCTCGCGCATCCCGATCAGCCCGGCGCCCGACCCCGGCAGCCGCGGGGCGCCGGCCCCCAGCGGGCTGCGCACGTCGATCAGGACCCGCTCGCGCGTGTAGCGCAGCCGCACCCGGGCCCGGCCCGGCCCGCCGTGCTTGAGCGCGTTGGTGAGCGACTCCTGGACGATCCGGTACGCCGCCAGCTCGACCGCCGCGGGCAGCTCCGGCCGCTCGCCCTCCACCTCCAGCGCCGCGGTCAGGTCGGTGCGCGCCGACCGGCCGACCAGCCGCTCCAGCTCGTCCAGCCGGGGCGCGTCCGGCGGGTCGGCCGCCTCCTCCGCGCGCAGCAGGCCGATCATCCGGCGCATCTCGGCCAGCCCCTGCACGCTGTTCTCCCGGATGACCTCCATCGCCCGCTCGACGCCCGCCCGGTCCAGGTCCGGCACCCGCAGGATGGCCGAGGAGTGCAGCGCCACCGCGCTCAGGTGGTTGGCGACCACGTCGTGCAGCTCGCGCGCCATCCGGGCCCGCTCGGCGTGGACCGCGCTGCGCCGGTCCAGCTCGGCGAGCCGCGCGAGCTGCTCGGCGCGCTGCCGCTCCGCCTGCGCGGTGAACCGGTGCTCCCGCACGGCCATCGCCGTCATCACCGGGAACGCCCACGTCACCGCCGCCACCGCCGCGGCGATCACGGCCGCGCTGTAGGAGTGCAGCCAGAGCGCGACGCTCCCGAGCACCAGCGCCGTGGCCACGGACGTCACGCCCAGCAGCCGCTCGGCGGTCCGGCGCCGCCCGTAGAGCGCCGCCGCGTACAGCAGGTCCCCGTAGATCATCATGGACGCGAAGTTGGGTCCGATGATCACGTCCGCGGCGTTGAACGGCGTGGCCGCCAGCAGCGCCGTCCGCGGCGCCGTCCGCCGGAACGGGATCGCCGCGCACTGCCCGACCAGCGGCACCATCCGCCACCAGGCCCCCGGATCCCAGTGCTTCGACCACGTCGCGTACCCGCCGACCGTGATCATCAGGGTCCCGCCGGCCAGCGCGGCCACGGCGATCAGCAGGTCGGTCCGCGTGACGAGGCGGCGCAGGTTGGGCGGCACGCCTCTATTCCAGCACCTCCGGCGCACTGCCCGTCTCCCCCTCCGCGACGGCCCGCCGTACATCGTTCGGACGACCCCCTTATCCGCACGCCCGACGACGCGCCGGGCCGCCCTCGCCCCCGATCATCGAAGGGAGACCGAGACGGAGGGACACCGATGCTGCTCGCGCTGATCGCCGCCTGCGAGATCGGCTTCTGGCTGGTGCTGGGGGCCGGGCTCTCGGCCCGCTACCTGCTGCGCCGGCCCCGGCTGGGCACCGTCCTGCTGGTGTGCGTGCCGCTGCTGGACGTGGTGCTGCTGACCGCGACCGTGATCGATCTGCGCGGCGGCGCCACCGCGAACTTCACCCACGGCCTGTCGGCGGCCTACCTCGGCTACTCGGTGGCGTTCGGCCGCAGCATGGTCCGCTGGGCCGACGAGCGCTTCGCGCACCGCTTCGCCGGCGGCCCGCCCCCGAAGGGCAAGCCGAAGTACGGCTCCGCCCGCGTCCGCTACGAGTGGCGCGAGTTCGGCAAGGCCGCCCTCGCCACCGCCATCGGCTGCGGCGTCCTGCTGACGATGATCGCCGTGGTGGACGACCCGGACCGCACCCGGGCGCTCCTGGGCTGGACCGCCCGCCTCGGCATGGTCCTGGCGATCTGGTCCATCTGGCCCATCAGCCACACCTTCTGGCCCGCCAAGCCCAAGCCCGGCCAGGAGATCATCGGCTCCGAGGCCGAATCCGCCGCCCGCCGCTGAGCGCGCGAAGGGCCCGCCTCCGTCACGAAGGCGGGCCCTTCCGGGTGTACGGGTCAGACGTTGAAGCCGAGGGCGCGGAGCTGCTCGCGGCCGTCCTCGGTGATCTTGTCGGGGCCCCACGGCGGGAGCCAGACCCAGTTGATCTTGACTTCCTTGGCCAGGCCCTCCAGCGCGCTGTTGGCCTGGTCCTCGATCACGTCGGTGAGCGGGCAGGCGGCGCTGGTCAGCGTCATGTCCAGAGTGGCGACCTCGTCGGCCAGGTTGACGCCGTAGACCAGGCCCAGGTCCACGACGTTGATCCCCAGCTCGGGGTCGACCACGTCGCGGAGCGCCTCGAGGATCTCCTCCTCGGCCTCGGTGCCGGCGACCGCGGCCGCCGCCTCTTCGGTGGTCTCCGTGGTGTCGGTCTCGCTCATGATGCCTCTCCGAGTGCTCGGGCGGTCGCGTCCTTCCACGCCATCCAGGCGAGCAGGGCGCACTTGATCCTGGCGGGGTACTGGGAGACCCCGGCGAAGGCGATGGCGTCCTCCAGGACGTCCTCGTCCGGCTCGCCCTGGCCGCGCGACTGCATCAGGGCGAGGAACTCGTCGCCGACCGCCATCGCCTCCTTGACGGACTTGCCGATGATGAGGTCGCTCATCACCGACGCGCTCGCCTGGCTGATCGAGCAGCCCATGGCGTCGTACGAAACGTCGGCGACCGTCGCTTCCTCCCCGTCGCCGTCGAGGTGCACGCGCAGCGTCACCTCGTCGCCGCAGGTGGGGTTGACGTGGTGCGCCTCGCCCTCGTACGGCTCCCGCAACCCCTTGTGGAGAGGGTTGCGGTAATGATCCAGGATGACCTCCTGGTACATCGCCTCAAGCTGCATGTCGTCCTTTTCCCGCTTTCCACTACGGCTCTTCCGGCTACAACCCCCGCGCGGCGCGGGCTGTTCCGCACCGCTCAGTGCGTGCCGAAGAACTTCTGCGCGTGCCGTACCCCGTCGGCCAGCGCGTCCACATCGGCCAGCGTGTTGTAGAGGTAGAACGTCGCCCGCGTGGTGGCCGGGATGCCGAACCGGCGGCAGATCGGCCACGCGCAGTGGTGCCCGACCCGGATCGCCACGCCCAGCTCGTCCAGCACCTGCCCGACGTCGTGCGGGTGGATGTCGTCCACGGTGAACGACACCGCGCCGCCGCGCGCGTCGGTGCTCAGCGGGCCGATCACCCGCACGCCGGCGATCTCGCCGAGCCGCTCCAGCGAGTAGGCGATCAGCGCCTCCTCGTGCGCGTGCACCCGGTCCATGCCCAGCTCGGACAGGTAGTCGCAGGCCGCGCCGAGCCCGATCGCCTGCGCGGTCATCGGCACCCCGGCCTCGAACCGCTGCGGCGGCGGCATGAAGGTCGACTCCTCCATCCGCACCACCTCGATCATCGACCCGCCGGTGATGAACGGGGGCATCACCTCCAGCAGCTCGCGGCGGCCCCACAGCACGCCGATCCCGGTCGGGCCGAGCATCTTGTGCCCGGAGAAGACCAGGAAGTCGGCGCCCAGCGTGGAGACGTCCACCGGCTGGTGCGGGACCGACTGCGCCGCGTCCAGCAGGACGAGCGCGCCGACCTCGCGGGCGCGGGCGGTGATCAGGTCGATCGGCGGAACGGTCCCGAGCACGTTCGACTGGTGGGTCAGCGCCACCAGCTTCGTGCGCTCGTTCACGATCGAGTCCAGGTGCTCCAGGTCGAGCCGGCCCTCGTCGGTCAGCCCGAACCAGCGCAGCGTCGCCCCGGTCCGCCGGCACAGCTGCTGCCACGGGACGAGGTTGGCGTGGTGCTCCATCTCCGAGACCACGATCTCGTCGCCGGGGCCCACCCGGAACCGCTCGGCCTCGGGGCCGGCGGTCTCGGCGTTGCTCATCGCGTAGGCGACCAGGTTGATGCCCTCGGTCGCGTTCTTGGTGAACACGATCTCGCCGGGGACCCCGCCGATGAACGAGGCGATCTTGGCGCGGGCGTCCTCGTACTCGGCGGTGGCCTCCTCGGCCAGCAGGTGGGCGCCCCGGTGCGGCGCGGCGTTGTGGCGCTCGTAGAACTCCCGCTCGGCGTCCAGCACGCGCAGCGGCTTCTGCGAGGTCGCCCCCGAGTCGAGGTAGACCAGCTCGCGGCCGCCCCGCACCGTCCGCGACAGCAGCGGGAAGTCCTTCTTGAGCTCCTCCGGCAGGAGGCTCATGAGGACGCGCCCGCCTTCACGTACTTCTCGTAGCCCTCGTTCTCCAGCTCGTCGGCCAGCTCGGGCCCGCCCTCGGCGACGACGCGGCCGCCGGCGAACACGTGCACGAAGTCGGGCTTCACGTACCGCAGGATGCGGGTGTAGTGGGTGATCAGCAGGACGCCGGTCTCGCCGCCCTCGCCGAACCGGTTGACGCCCTCGGAGACGACCTTGAGGGCGTCCACGTCGAGGCCGGAGTCGGTCTCGTCGAGCACGGCCACCTTCGGCTTGAGCAGCTCCAGCTGGAGGATCTCGTGCCGCTTCTTCTCACCGCCGGAGAAACCCTCGTTCAGCGAGCGCTGGGCGAAGGACGGGTCGATGGACAGCGCGTCCATCGCCTTCTTGGTCTCCTTGGTGAACTCGCGCAGCTTCGGCGCCTCGCCGCGGACGGCGGTGACCGCCGAGCGCAGGAAGTTCGACACCGACACGCCCGGCACCTCGACGGGGTACTGCATCGCCAGGAACAGCCCGGCGCGGGCGCGCTCGTCGACGCTCATCTCCAGGACGTCCTCGCCGTCCAGGGTGACGGTGCCGGAGGTGACCTCGTACTTGGGGTGGCCCGCGATGGCGTACGCCAGCGTCGACTTGCCGGAGCCGTTGGGGCCCATGATGGCGTGGGTCTCGCCGGCCTTCACGGTCAGGTCGACCCCGCGCAGGATCTCCTTGGTCCCGTCCGCGCCGTCGGCGACGGAGACGTGGAGGTCGCGGATCTCTAGGGTGGCCATAGTCCTTGTTCTCTCAGTCTTGGGAGCCGAGCGAGACGTACACGTCGCCGTCCTCGACCTTCACCTTGTACGTGGCGACCGGCTGGGTCGCCGGCGGGTTGGTGGGCTTGCCGCTGCGCAGGTCGAAGCAGGACCCGTGCAGCCAGCACTCGATCGTGCCGTCGTAGACCTCGCCCTCGGACAGCGACACCTCGGCGTGCGAGCAGATGTCGTTGACCGCGAACACGCCCTCGCCGGTGCGCACCAGCGCGACGGGCGTGTCGTCGACCTCGACGCCCAGGGCGCCGTCGGCCGGGATCTCCTGCAGCGAGCAGACCTTCACGAAAGTCATCGCGCGCGGGCTCCCTGGTCCAGCTCGGCCTCGATCGCCTCGGACACCTTCTCGCGCACCTCGTCCACCTCGATGCGCTCGATCAGCTGGCCGAGGAAGCCCCGCACCACCATGCGCCGGGCGTCGTCGAACGGGATGCCGCGGGCCTGGAGGTAGAACAGGTGCTCGTCGTCCAGCCGGCCGGACGCCGACGCGTGCCCCGCGCCGGCCACCTCGCCGGTGAGGATCTCCAGGTTGGGCACCGAGTCGACCCGGGTGCCGTCGGTCAGCACCAGGTTGCGGTTGAGCTCGTAGGTGTCGGTGCCCTCGGCCTCGGCCCGGATGATCACGTCGCCGATCCAGACGGCGTGCGCGTCCCGGTCCTGCAGGGCGCCGCGGTAGTCGACCCGGCTGCGGCAGTTCGGGACGCTGTGGTCGACCAGGAGCCGGTGCTCCAGGTGCTGGCCGCCGTCCACGAAGTACACGCCGTACAGCTCGGCGTCGCCGCCGGGCTGGGCGTACGCGACCGACGGGGACACCCGCACCAGGTCGCCGCCGAGCGTCACGTTGTGCGACACGAAGCGGGCGTCGCGGCCCAGCCGCGCGTGCTGGTGCGACACGTGCACGCTGTCGTCGGCCCAGTCCTGGAGGCTGATCACCGACAGCCGGGCGCCGTCGCCGACGACGAACTCGACGTTGTCGGCGAACGTGGCCGAGCCGCGGTGCGACAGCACCACGGTGGCCTCGGCGAACGGCTCCAGGATCACGGTGGTGTGCCCGTAGGCGGCGGCGCCGGCGTCCTCGCCGCGCCGCCGCAGGATCGTCGGCCGCGAGGCGACGGTCTCCTTCGGCACGGTGACGACGGTGGCCTCGGTGAACGAGGTCCACGCCTGCGCGCTGACCCGGTCGGCCGGCACGTACGCCCTGCCGAGCCGGGCGTCGTCGCGCCCGACGCTCTCGACCGTCACCTCGGGCGCGGCCTCGATCTCCAGCAGGACCTTGCCGTGCGCCTCGGCGGTGCCGTTGTGCAGGCCGCGCAGCCGGCGCAGCGGGGTGAACCGCCACTCCTCCTCGCGGCCCGTGGGGACCTCGAAGTCGCCGACCTCGTAGGAGCCCTTCTCGTGCAAGGTCGAGAGAGGCTTCTGTTCCAGCCCCATCAGCCGACCGCTCCTTCCATCTGCAGCTCGATGAGCCGGTTGAGCTCCAGCGCGTACTCCATGGGGAGCTCGCGGGCGATCGGCTCGACGAAGCCGCGCACGATCATCGCCATCGCCTCGTCCTCGTTGAGGCCGCGGCTCATCAGGTAGAACAGCTGGTCCTCCGACACCTTGGAGACGGTGGCCTCGTGGCCCATCTCCACGTCGTCCTCGCGGACGTCGACGTACGGGTAGGTGTCGGACCGGCTGATCTGGTCGACCAGCAGCGCGTCGCACTTGACCGTCGACTTGCTGTGGTGGGCGCCCTCCTGGATCTGCACCAGGCCCCGGTAGGACGTGCGCCCGCCGCCGCGCGCCACCGACTTGGAGACGATGGTGCTGGAGGTGTTGGGCGCCGCGTGCACCATCTTGGCGCCCGCGTCCTGGTGCTGGCCCTCGCCGGAGAACGCGATCGACAGCGTCTCGCCCTTGGCGTGCTCGCCGAGCAGGTAGACCGCTGGGTACTTCATGGTGACCTTGGAGCCGATGTTGCCGTCGACCCACTCCATCGTCGCGCCCTCGTAGGCGACGGCGCGCTTGGTCACCAGGTTGTAGACGTTGTTGGACCAGTTCTGGATCGTGGTGTAGCGGACGCGGGCGTCCTTCTTCACCACGATCTCCACGACCGCCGAGTGCAGCGAGTCCGACTTGTAGATCGGAGCGGTACAGCCCTCGACGTAGTGGACGTACGAGCCCTCGTCGGCGATGATCAGCGTCCGCTCGAACTGGCCCATGTTCTCGGTGTTGATCCGGAAGTAGGCCTGGAGCGGGATCTCCACGTGCACGCCCGGCGGGACGTAGATGAACGAGCCGCCCGACCACACCGCGGTGTTCAGCGCGGCGAACTTGTTGTCGCCGACGGGGATCACCGAGCCGAAGTACTCCTGGAAGATCTCCGGGTGCTCGCGCAGCCCGGTGTCGGTGTCCAGGAACAGGACGCCCTTCTCCTCCAGGTCCTCACGGATCTTGTGGTAGACGACCTCGGACTCGTACTGGGCGGCGACGCCGGCGATCAGGCGCTGCTTCTCCGCCTCGGGGATGCCGAGCTTGTCGTAGGTGTTCTTGATGTCCTCGGGCAGGTCCTCCCAGGAGGCGGCCTGCTTCTCGGTGGACCGGACGAAGTACTTGATGTTGTCGAAGTCGATCTCCGACAGGTCCGAGCCCCAGCCGGGCATCGGCTTCTTGTCGAACAGCCGCAGCCCCTTGAGCCGGAGGTCGAGCATCCACTCGGGCTCGTCCTTCTTGGCGGAGATGTCGCGCACGACCTCTTCGTTCAGGCCGCGGCGGGCCGAGGCTCCGGCCGTGTCGGGGTCCGACCAGCCGAACTTGTACCTGTCGAGCCCTTCCAGCTCCGGGTGGGCTGCCGTAGTCATAGGGAGGTCCTCCCGGACTCCTCGTCGCTGATGTCGTCGTCGATCGATGCCGAGCCGTCCGTGCCCGCGGCGGGACCGTCCGCCGCCCCCGCGTCCTCTCCGCAGAGGGAGCGGGGGCTGACGTGGGTGGTGCAGATCCCGTCGCCGTGGGCGATGGTCGCCAGCCGCTGGACGGGGGTGCCCAGGAGCCGGCTGAACGCCTCGGTCTCGGCCTCGCACAGCTGCGGGAACTCCGCGGCGACGTGCGCGACCGGGCAGTGGTGCTGGCACAGCTGCTCGCCGCCGCCGGGCCGGGGGCCCTTGGCGGCCGCGGCCGCGTAGCCGTCCCCCGACAGCGCCTCGGCCAGCTTGCGGACCCGCTGGTGGGGCGGGGCCGCCTGGACGACGGGCAGGTAGCGGCGTTCGAGGTCGGCTATCTGCCGCCGCGCGAACTCCGTGACCGCCCGCTCACCGGCCGTCTCGGCGAGGAAGCGCAGCGCGCTGCCCGCCAGGTCGTCGTAGGCGTGCACGAACGCGCTGCGCCCCGCGTCGGTGATGGCGAAGAACTTGGCCGGCCGCCCCCGCCCGCGCCGCGGCTGCGGCCGGGCCCGCCGGATCTCGATCATGCCCTCGGCCAGGAGGGCGTCCAGGTGGCGCCGGATGGCGGCCGGCGTGAGGCCGACCCGATCACCCAGCGCGGAGGCGGTGATGGGACCGTGTTCGAGGACGAGCCGGGCCACCCGGGCACGGGTGTCGCGCTCGGTCACCCCGATCCTCGTCTGCTCGCTCACGTTTTTCACAACATCAGTGTGCCGTAATTCCTTCCCGCTAACCAACGGTTCCGGGATGTCGTGGCTCACGCAGGTAAGGCTTACCTAAGCTGCGAAGACGTGATTTTTGATCTTTTGGTACGACCCGCTCAGGGCTGGAGGCGGGCGTTGGGGCCGTCGGGGCGCACGTGCGCGACGTCGCCGCTGTGCATGGCGATCAGGGAGGCGCCCACGACGCCGCCGGCCAGGACGGCGCCCACGAGCAGGAGCGGCAGCAGCACGCGCCGCACCGAGCGCAGGCCCCACAGGATCTCGCGGAAGGTGGGGACGCGGAACCGCTCCCGGGGCGCGCGCCGGCGGTCGCGGCGGTCGCGGCCGCCGTGGGTCATGAGACGCCGGACGTAGTCGGGATCCTCCTCGGCGGTCAGCCGGGCGAGTTCGTTCAGCGTCCGGATCTCGTTCGCCGACAGCGGCATGTGTCCCCCAGTGCGTGTCCGTTCGAAGCAGAAGCGGGAAGAAACCAGAAGAAGCCGTACGCGCGGGCGGGCGCCGGTCGCGGTACGACCCCGTTTCAAACATTGGTTTATGCGCTTTTGTGTCAGCTGTCCAAATTCTTGACCACTTCCTTACCGTGACCTGGATCACCGCAGGTCAGCGACCACTTCCCCGCAACCGCCCCGCCGGGGCGAGAGCCGCCTCCGGGCGGACCTAAACTCGGATCCATGGCAGTGGCACCCCCGGGGGAAGACAGCGCGGTCGAGCTCGCGGATCTGGTCAAGCGGTACGGCGCGAGAACCGCCGTGGACGGGCTCTCCTTCCGCGCCGCCAGGGGCGCGGTCACCGCGCTGCTCGGGCCCAACGGCGCGGGCAAGACGACCGCGATCGAGATCTGCGAGGGCTTCCGCCGCGCCGACTCGGGAACGGTGCGCGTCCTCGGCCTCGACCCGGTCGCCGACGCCCGGGCCCTCAAGCCGCGCGTCGGGGTGATGCCCCAGTCCGGCGGCGTCCCCGGCACGGCGCGGGCCGGCGAGTTCCTGCGCCTGATCGCCTCGTTCCACACCGCTCCCCTCGACTGCGCCGCGCTCCTGGAGCGGCTCGGCCTGACCGGGCACGCGCGCACCCCGTACCGCCGCCTGTCCGGCGGGCAGCAGCAGCGGCTCTCGCTCGCGGTCGCCCTGGTGGGGCGGCCCGAGCTGGTCTTCCTGGACGAGCCCACCACCGGCCTGGACCCGCAGGCCCGGCACTCCACCTGGGAGCTGGTCGAGGAGCTGCGCGCCGCCGGGGCGGCCGTCGTGCTCACCACCCACTACATGGAGGAGGCCGAGCGGTTGGCCGACCATGTCGTCATCGTCGACCACGGCACCGTCGTGGCCCAGGGCAGCCCGGCCGAGCTGACCGGCGCCGAGCGCCAGCTGCGCTTCCGCGCCCGGCCCGGCCTCGGGCTGGACGAGCTGCTGACGGCGCTGCCGGTCGGCAGCGCCGCCAAGGAGTCCCCCGCCGGGCACTACCTCGTCGAGGGGGACGTGCGGCCCGAGCTGCTGGCCACCGTCACCGCGTGGTGCGCCTCGCACGGCGTCATGGCCGAGGAGCTGCGGATCGAGCGCCGCACCCTGGAGGACGTCTTCCTGGAGCTGACCGGACGGGAGCTGCGCGCGTGACGACCCTCGACCTCAGCCCGGCGCCGGGCGCGGTCTCGCCGGCCCGGATGGTCCTGTCCCAGGCCGGGTACGAGCTGCGCGCCGTCCTGCGCAACGGCGAGCAGCTGCTCCTGACGCTGATCATCCCGGTGGTGCTGCTGGCCCTGTTCGGCGGCACGTCCCTGCTCGACCTCGGCCCCGAGCCGCGGGTGGACTTCCTGGCACCCGGCATCCTGGCGCTGGCCGTGATGTCCACCGCGTTCACCGGCCAGGCCATCGGCACCGGCTTCGAACGCCGCTACGGCGTCCTCAAGCGGCTGGGCGCCACTCCCCTGTCCCGCACCGGGCTGATCGCCGCCAAGACGCTCGCCGTGCTGGCGGTCGAGGCGCTCCAGGCGGCCGTCATCTGCGCCGTCGCCCTCGCCATGGGCTGGAGCCCGCACGGCGACCCGGGGTCGGCGCTGGCGCTGATCCTGCTGGGCACCGCCGCGTTCAGCGGGTTCGGGCTGCTCATGGCCGGGACGCTGCGCGCGGAGGCCACCCTGGCCGCCGCCAACCTGGTGTACGTGCTGCTCCTGGCGGTCGGCGGCGTGGTGTTCCCGCTGGACCGGTTCCCGTCCGGGGTCGCCGCGGCGCTGGAGCTGCTGCCCATCTCGGCCCTCGCCGACGGCCTGCGCCAGGTCCTGCAGGACGGCGCCGCCTTCCCCGGCGGGCCGCTGCTCGTCCTGGCCGTCTGGGCCGCCGCGGGACTCGCCCTGGCCGCGCGCTTCTTCCGGTGGGAGTGATCGATGGCGCTCGCTGAGGCACCCGGCTCGTACGGCGGGCCGGGCGGATTCGCCGCGCGGCTGCGGCCGCTGTCGTCCGGGATGGTGCCGCCGCCCGCCCTCATCCTGCTCGGCATCCTGTCGCTCCAGGTCGGCGCCGGGCTGGCCAAGCACCTGTTCGACCAGATGCCGCCCAGCGCCATGGTGCTCATGCGGCTGCTCACCTCGGCGGTCGTGCTGGGGTTCCTGGCCCGCAAGGCGCTGCGGAGCGTGCTGCGCGACCACTCCCGCAAGAGCCTGCTGATCGCCGCCGGGTTCGGGCTGTCGCTGGCGCTGATGAACTTCTCGATCTACCAGTCGTTCGCCCGCATCCCGCTGGGCATGGCGGTCACGATCGAGTTCCTCGGCCCGCTGCTGATCTCCATCGTGGCCTCCCGGCGCGCCCGCGACCTGCTGTGGGCGGTGCTGGCCGGGGCGGGCGTGGTGATGCTGGCGCGCGGCGGCGGCGACGTCGACCCCGTGGGCATCGCGTTCGCGCTGCTGGCGGGCGCCTGCTGGGCCGCGTACATCCTGTTCAGCGCCTCGACCGGGCAGCGCTTCTCCGGCACCACCGGGCTGGCGGTGGCCAGCGTCGTCGGCACGGCCGCGATCCTGCCGATGGGCGTGCACGCGGGCGGCTCGGCGCTGCTGGACCCGGAGCTGCTGCTCCTGGGCATCGGCGTGGGCGTGCTGTCCTCGGTGATCCCGTACTCGCTGGAGCTGGAGGCGCTGCGGCGGATGCCCGCCCGCGTCTTCGGGATCCTGATGAGCCTGGAGCCCGCCGTGGCCGCGCTGGTCGGCGTGGTCCTGCTGAACGAGGTCCTCACCGGCCGCCAGTGGGTCGCGATCGTCTGCGTCGTCGTCGCCTGCGCGGGCGCCGCGCTCGGCCCGCAGAAGCAGGCGCCCGCCCCCGGCTGACGCGGGCCCGCCGCGTTGTGCGAAGCGCGGGCCGGCGTGGAAGGATCGGAGGGACGGAGTCCGCGTAAGCGTGAGAGGGGTCGCCGTGACCGGCTGGGGAGATGACCAGGGCCTGCCGCCCGAGTACTTCGAGGCGGGCACGCCGTCGTTCGTGGACTTCCTGCGGGTCCACGCGCCCGAGTCGCTTCCGGTCAACCGCGTCCCCCGCGAGGACTCCGCCGCACTGGACCTGCCGCACGGGACGACCGTGCTGGCGCTCACCTTCCCCGGCGGCGTCATGATGGCCGGCGACCGCCGCGCCACGCGCGGCCACCAGATCGCCTACCGCGAGCTGGAGAAGGTGCAGCGCGCCGACGACCACTCGGTGGTGGCGTTCGCCGGGACGGTCGGGCTGGCGCTGGAGATGGTCCGGCTGTTCCAGGTCGAGCTGGAGCACTACGAGAAGATGGAGACCGTCCCGCTGTCGCTGCCGGGCAAGGCCCGCCGCCTCGGCGCCGTCGTCCAGGCCAACCTCGCCCAGGCCATGCAGGGGCTGGCGGTCGTCCCGCTGTTCGCCGGCTACGACCCCGGCGCCGGCGAGGGCAAGATCTACACCTACGACATCACCGGGTCGCCGCAGGAGGCCCGCGACTACCACGCCGAGGGGTCGGGCTCCCCGTACGCCACCGGCGCCCTCAAGAAGCTCTACCGGCGCGACCTGTCCATCGAGGACGCCGCGACCGTCTGCGTCCAGGCGCTGTACGACGCGGCCGACGACGACTCGGCCACCGGCGGCCCGGACCGTGCCCGGGGACTCTACCCGGTGGTCTCGGTCGTCACCGACGACGGCTACCGCCGGCTGCCCGAGGCGCAGGTCGCGGGCATCGCCGAGGCCGTGGTCGAGGCCCGGCACGCCAACCCGGGCGGGCCGGTCGCGCCGCTCCGGTGACGCCCGCGTGACTGTCGTACCCGCGTCCTAGACTCGCCGTATGGCACGGGCGAACGACGAGGCCGCGGCACTCGTACAGGAACTGGCGGACCTGCTCTCGATCACGGGCGGCGACGCGTTCAAGATCAGGGCGTACGAGAAGGCGGCCCGCGCGGTCGCCGGGCACCCCGACGACATCGCCGGGATGGACCTCGCCGGGCTCCGCACGATCCCGACGGTCGGCGAGGCGATCGCCAAGAAGCTCCTCGACTACAACACCACCGGCACGATCCGGCAGGTCGAGGAGCTGCGCGCGCAGATCCCCGCGGGCGTCCGCGCCCTGACCGCGATCCCGACCCTCGGCCCCAAGAAGGCCCTCACCCTGTACGAGGAGCTGGGCGTCGCCTCGGTCGCCGAGCTGGCCGAGGCGATCGGCGCGGGCCGGCTGAAGGGCCTCAAGGGCTTCGGCCCCAAGACCGAGCAGAACATCCTGCACGGCATCGAGCTGATGCAGCAGTCCGGCGAGCGGGTCCTGATCGACGTGGCGGCCGGCGTGGCCGAGGAGATCGTGGCCGCGCTGTCCGCGGTCACCGGCTGCGAGCGCTGCACGTACGCCGGGTCCCTGCGCCGGATGCGCGAGACGATCGGCGACGTCGACGTCCTGGCCGCCTCCGCCGACCCCCGCCCGATCATGGACGCGTTCACCGCGCTGCCGTTCGTCGCGGAGGTGATCGCGAGCGGCGACAAGAAGACGTCGGTCCGCACGACCAAGGGCCTCCAGGTCGACCTGCGGGTCGTCCCGCCCGAGTCGTGGGGCGCGGCCCTGCAGTACTTCACCGGCTCGCAGGCCCACAACGTCCGCACCCGTGAGATCGCCGTCCGCGCGGGCCTGAAGCTGTCGGAGTACGGCCTGTTCGACGCCGGGTCCGGCGAGCTGATCGTCTCCGAGACCGAGGAGGAGGTCTACGCCCGGCTGGGCCTGCCGTGGATCCCGCCGGTCCTGCGCGAGGACGAGGGCGAGATCGAGGCCGCCCTCAAGGACGCGCTGCCCCGCCTGGTCACCGTCGAGGACCTGCGCGGCGACCTGCACTCCCACACCGACCTCACCGACGGCATCGCGAGCCTGGAGGAGATGGTCGCCGCCGCGGAGGCCCGCGGCCTGGAGTACTACGCGATCACCGACCACGCGCCCGACCTGTTCATGCAGCGCATGACCGACGAGAAGATGCTCGCCCAGCGCGACCGGGTGCGCGCGCTCCAGGAGAAGTACCCGGACCTCACCCTCCTGCACGGCACCGAGCTCAACATCGGCCCGGACGGCCGCGTCGACTGGGACGCCGGGTTCCTGTCCGGCTTCGACATCTGCGTGGCGTCGGTCCACTCGCACTTCACCCAGGACCAGGCCGAGATGACCCGCCGCCTGGTCCGCGCCTGCGAGAACCCGCACGTCCATGTGATCGGCCACCCGACCGCCCGCTCCCTCGGCAAGCGCCGCCCGGTCGACGCCGACTGGGACGAGGTCTTCAGGGCCGCCGCCCGCACCGGCACCGCGATGGAGATCGACTCGTTCCCCGACCGGCTCGACCTGCCCGCCGACCTGGTCCGGCGGGCCCTGCACCACGGCGTCAAGTTCTCCGTGGACACCGACGCCCACTCCCTGGCCCACCACCGCAACATCCGCTACGGCATCGGCACCGCCCAGCGCGGCTGGCTGACGCCCGACGACGTCATCAACACCTGGCCCCTCCCCCGCCTCCGCGAGTTCCTCAAGAAGACCCTCTGAGGCGCTCCCCCGTGGCCGGGGCGGGGGCGGCTCTGTCCCGGCGGTCGCGTTCGGCGTGCGGGCTCGTCAGGGCGCGGGCTTGAGGGTCTCGGCCCAGCGGAGCAGCTCGGCCTGGACGGGGGCGTCCACCTCGGTGATGGTGACCAGGGCCGCCGTGATCCCCCACGGGGCGATGGCCGCGTTCACGCGGTGGAGCAGTTCGGGGTCGCCCTCGGACCTCATCCGCGGCAGGTCGGCCAGGTCGCGCTCGGCGATGACCGAGCGGAGGGCGGTCTCGGCCACCGCGCGGGCCGCCGAGGTGGGCTCGTCGGCGGTCAGGGCGTAGCGGACCGGGTCGTCGGCCCCGAGCAGCGCCAGGGCCTTCACCCGTACGGGGACGCCGTCGTGCGTGGTGCCCCGGAACCAGATGTCGAGGGGCGCCTTGCGCATCGAGACGCGCAGGCCCCGGTCGGCGAAGGGCAGCAGGTAGCGCAGGCCCGGGCCGCGGGCCCCCAGCAGCCTGCCGAAGCGCAGGACGACGAGGCGCTCGCTCGCGGGGACGCGGCGGAACCCCGCCAGGGCGGACAGCACCGCCAGGAACGCGGCCAGGGCGAGGAGAGCGGCGACGCGGGCGCCCGGTGAGTCGGGCAGCTGCAGTTGCATTCCTACGACCTCGCTCGGCTATGGCGTTCCTCTCCAGGCTCCCTGACGCGCCGGCCTCCCGCCATCAGGGCGAACGCCCATTAGCGCCGGGGTCCGCCATGTACCGGCCGCGGGGCCGCCGCGGCCGGAGCCGCCCGCGGGCGGCTCCGTACGGGGGAGCGCCTGACCTGCCGCTGCATGGGGCTCGCGCGCGGATATGGGTGCCGCTCCCGATGGTGATGCGGTCCTTCCTGCTCGAAGACTTGACAGAAAGGAATATTTAGGAGGAGACGCCATGTCACAGGCGATACCGCTCAATTGCGTCGGCTCGGAACCCGGCGGGCCGCCCGGCCTCGATCGCCATGGGCCGTGATGCGCGTTCTCCACAGTGGATCAGGGTCCCCGTACACCACCACCGAGGCGGGCCGAGCACGCGGCGGCCGCCGGAACGGACGGAGCGGACATGCCATCTCATGCGGTGAGGGCCCGAAAGGACGTCATGCAAGCACGCGACATCGCGGTACAGGTGCCCACCGTGCGGATGGGCGACCCGGTCGCCCACGCGGTACGGGTGATGGCGCTGGGCCGCCTGCCGGGGCTGATCGTCGTCGACGACGGCGGGCGGCCCCGGGTGGTGCTGCCGGGCACGCAGGTGCTGCGGCTGGCCGTGCCGAGCGCCTACCAGCAGGACCCGGCGCTGGCCCGGACCGTGGACGAGGCGCACGCCGACCTCTTCTGGCAGGAGCTGGGCGAGATGACAGTCGGCGACTGCCTGGGCCGGCCCGCCGGGCGCCCGGCGACGGTGCGGGCCGACGCCACGCTGCTGGAGGTGGCGGCGCTGATGGCGCGCCAGCGCAGCCCGCTGGTGGCGGTGATCGACGCGGCCGGGTCGCTGACCGGGGCCGTGCTGCTGGACCGGCTCCTGGCCGGGCTGACGCTGGCGGGCCCCGGGGCCTAGCGGGCCGCCGGGAGCGCGAGCCCGAGAGACGGGCGGGGGCACCGCCCCACGGACCCGGCGCGGGCGCGGGCGGGGGGTGTCGCCGGTGACCCCCGTCGTCGCGCTCGCGGTCTTCGTGGTGGCGTTCTTCTTCATCGCCACCGAGAAGGCCGACAAGGTCAAGGTCGTCCTCATCGCCGCCGGGGTGATGACGGTGCTCGGGCTCACCCCCGGCGCCGAGGTGTTCTTCTCCGAGCACGAGGGCATCGACTGGAACGTCATCTTCCTGCTGCTCGGGATGATGATCATCGTCGGCATCATCAAGCAGACCGGGATCTTCGACTTCCTGGCGATCTGGGCGGCCAAGAAGTCCAGGGGGCGGCCGTACCGGCTGATGGTGATGCTGATGGTCATCACCGCGGTGGCCTCGCCGTTCCTGGACAACGTCACCACGATCATGCTGGTGGCGCCGGTGACGGTGGTGGTCTGCAACCGGCTGCGCTTCCCGGCGCAGCCGTACCTGATCGCCGAGGTGCTGGCCTCCAACATCGGCGGGGCCGCCACGCTGATCGGCGACCCGCCGAACATCATCATCGGCAGCCGGGCGGGACTGTCGTTCAACGACTTCCTGGTCCACATGGCGCCGATCGTGGTGATCACGTTCATCGCGTTCGTGGCGCTGACGCGGGTGCTGTTCCGCAAGGCGCTGAGGAACGAGTCCGCGCACATCGACGAGGTGATGGCGCTCCAGGAGCGGCGCGCGATCACCGATCCGGCGCTGCTGGCGCGCTGCCTGGGCGTCCTCGCGCTGGTGGTGGCCGGGTTCGCGCTGCACTCGGTGCTGCACGTGGAGCCGTCGATCGTGGCGCTGGTCGGCGCCGGCGTGATGATCCTGGTCACCCGGGCCGACGTGAACGACGTCATGGGCGAGGTCGAGTGGCCGACGCTGGTGTTCTTCGGCGGCCTGTTCGTGATGGTCTCGGGCCTGGTGCACACCGGCGTGATCGAGAGCATCGGCGAGTGGGCGGTCGAGACGGTCGGGAACGACTACGTCACCGCGGCGACCGGCCTGCTGTTCGGGTCGGCCGTGCTGGGGGCGTTCTTCGACAACATCCCCTACACCGCGACGATGGCGCCGATCGTCGAGGGCCTGGTCGAGGGGGCGCCCGATCCGGGCACCGGCCAGGCGCTGTGGTGGGCGTTCGCGCTGGGCGCCGACTTCAGCGGCAACGGCACCGCCGTGGCCGCCAGCGCCAACGTGGTCGCGCTCGGCATCGCCGCCCGGACGGGGCATCCGATCTCGTTCTGGCAGTTCACCCGGTACGGGATCGTCGTCACGGTGCTCAGCACCCTGATGGCGTGGGCGTACGTGCTGCTGCGCTACTTCACGTAGCGCCGCTCAGCGGAAGGCCGGCGGGGTGCCCCGGCCCGCCGTCAGGCGGGCTGGGGCTCCCGCACCGCGCCGGCGGGGGCGGCCGCGGGGACCGGGCCGCGCTCCCGGGTCGCGAAGACCAGCCGGAGGGCGGCGATCCACATGACCGCGGCGCCGAGCATGTGCAGGACGACCAGCGGCGCGGGGACGCCGTTGAGGTACTGGACGTACCCGATCAGCCCCTGGGCCAGCTCCACGGCGAGGAGGACCAGCACCCGGCGGCGGAAGAGCGCCGGGGCCCCGGTCCGGTACGCGGCGGCCAGCACGACGACCGTCAGCGCGACCGTCACCCAGGCCAGCACGCTGTGGACGCGGGTGACGTCCTCGATGTTGAAGCCGTAGCGGCGCGATTCGCTGTCGCCCGCGTGCGGACCGGTGCCGGTGACCACGGTGCCCGCGACCAGGACGACCGCGGTGGCGGCGCACAGCGCCACGCTCAGCCCGCGCAGGACCGGGCCGGTCAGCCGGCGGGGCGGCGCGTCGCCCTCGCCCGCCCGCATCCACAGCGCCACGCAGAAGATCAGCAGCGCGGGCGAGACCAGGAAGTGCAGCGACACCGAGGCCGGGTGCAGCTCGGTGAGCACCACGATGCCGCCGATGATCGCCTGCGCGAACACGCTGGCGGGCTGGGCGGCGGCCAGCAGCACCAGGTCGCGGCGGCGCGGCCGCAGCCGCAGCGCGGCGATGAAGACGAGCAGGCCCACGGCCAGCACCAGGAACGTCAGCATCCGGTTGCCGAACTCGATCGCCATGTTGACGGCGTGGTGCTCGGGATGCGGCGTCGGGACGAGGCTGTCCCCCGTGCACTTGGGCCACTCGGGGCAGCCCAGGCCGGACTCGGTGACGCGGACCGCGCCGCCGGTGCCGATGATGCCCGCGTTGCCGAGCACGCCCAGGAGGGCGAGCAGGCGGAGCGAGGCGGGCGTGGGGCGCCAGACGGCGTCGCGCACGCGGGTCAGGGGATTTCCGTCAGCCACGGCACCAATCGTATGGGCGGACCCGGGTGATCCGGATCCGGCCCCCGGTCAGTGGCGCGGCGGCGGCATGAAGCCGGACGGGCCGCGCGGCGCCCAGGGCGGCGGGGCCTGGGGCGGGGTGCGCAGGAACGCCTGCCGGGCGATGCTCATCAGCCCCAGCAGCGCGTCCCGGCGGGTCTCGAACCACCGGGGGTCGGCGATCCCGCGTTCGGCGCGCTTGTGCAGCAGGGCGAGCTCGGTGGCGGCGAGCTGGTAGTCGGTCATGGCGCGGGCCGCGCCGGGGCCGCCCGACAGCCGGGCCCAGCGGCGGGCGGCGCGGCGGCCGTGCATGCCGCGCAGCATCTGGACGTCGGCGGCGGTGACCAGGCCGGTCGCGGCGTACATCGGCAGGTACGTCTCGATCCGCCGGACGGTGGTGCGCCGCTCCACGAACACCAGCACGATCAGCACGATCAGGATGCCGAAGTCCAGCGCGTACACGACGGCGAGCCCGCCCAGCCCGAACGTCGTGGCGCCGTTCCAGAGCCCGTGGAGGACCATCGCGGCCAGCAGCCCCAGGACGGGCATCGCGAACCGCAGCTGCCGCCGGGTGGCGGCCCAGGCGACGCCGAGGCCGGTCATGGAGGTGAAGAGGGGGTGGCTCAGCGGGGCGACGACGCCGCGCAGGATGAACACCGCCTGGAGGCCCTGCGCGCCGCCCTCCTCGTAGGCGCGCATGTAGTACGTGACGTTCTCCATCATGGCGAAGCCGAAGCCCACCATGGCGGCGTAGATCACCCCGTCGACGAAGCCGTCGATCTCGTTGCGGCGGAACCAGAGGACGCCGAACAGGAACAGGCCCTTGAGGGTCTCCTCGACCAGCGGCGCCCCGAACGTCGCGCTGACGAAGTGGGCCTTGTCCTCGCCGAACGCCGGCACTGTGACGTACAGCATCCCGAGCGTGTTGAACACCAGCGCGCCCAGGATCGCCACGCCCGCGCCCCACATGAACGCGAACGCCAGCAGCCGCGGCGGCTCGGGCTCCAGCCGGTCCAGCGCCAGCACCAGCGAGACCAGCAGCGGGATCGGCACGATCGCCAGCGCCAGCCCGGGCCAGAAGCCGGTCCCGCCGCCGAACAGCAGGTCCACGCCCAGCGCGAGCAGCGCGCACGCCGAGGTGACCACCAGCCCGATGATCAGGGCGATCGGGGGCCGGCCGGGGACCCGCCCCTCGAGCACCGCCTTCGGATCCACACGCGCCATTTCGCGAGCGTAACCCGGCGCGGCCCGCGATCGCTAAGGCCCGCGCCGGTTCGTCAGGTGAAGAACGGGTCGACCGCGACCGCAGTGAACAGCAGCGCCAGGTAGACGTTCGACAGGTGGAAGAACCGCATCGGGCGCAGGTGCACGCCGGTCAGCCCCGCCATCGAGGCGCGCAGCAGGCGGTGCCCCTCCAGCAGGAAGACCGCGCCGAGGACGACCGCGAGCGCCCCGTACACCAGGCTCATCCCCGCGACCGGCCACAGGACCAGCGAGCAGGCGACGGTGGCCCAGGTGTAGGCCAGGCTCTCCACGATCACCCGGCGCTCGGTGGCCACCACCGGGAGCATCGGCACGTTGGCTACCGCGTAGTCCTCGCGGTAGCGCATCGCCAGCGTCCAGGTGTGCGGCGGCGTCCACAGGAACACCACGCCGAACAGGACGAACGGGGTCCAGGCCAGGCTCCCGGTGATCGCCGACCAGCCGATGAGCACCGGCATGCAGCCGGCGATGCCGCCCCACACGACGTTCTGCGAGGTCCGCCGCTTGAGCAGCAGCGAGTACACGAAGATGTAGAAGAGGATCGCGAACAGCGACATCGCCGCGGCCACGACGTTGACCGCGAGCGCGAACCCGGCGGTGGACGCCGCGGCCAGCACCACCCCGAAGACCAGCGCCTCGGTCGGGCTGACCTGGGCCCGGGCCAGCGGGCGGCGGCGGGTCCGGCGCATCTTGGCGTCGATGTCGCGGTCGATGTAGCAGTTGATCGCGTTCGCCGCGCCGGCCGACAGCGTGCCGAAGGCCAGCGTCGCCAGCGCGGTCCCGAGCGGCGGCACTCCCCCGGCCGCCAGGAACATCACCGGCAGCGTCGTGATCAGCAGCAGCTCGATCACGCGCGGCTTGGTCAGCGCCACGTAGGCGCGGACGAGCGCGCCGAGCGGGCGCCGGCCGGCCGGCCGCTCCGGGCCCGCGGGGGGCGGCGGAGGTGCCGCCGGCACCTCGTCGTCGAGCTCGATGGCGAGCTTGTTACTGAGCACCGTCACAATCGGGTCCACGTCCAACTAGGCAAGAGAAATCGCGTCCACCTCGGCGGTGCCCCCGCGCGATTTGGCCGCACCTCGGATCGGCGTATCTGCTGCGGCCATGTGCTTTCGAACCGCGGGTTCACTGTAGTCCGCCCCCTCCCGAGGTCACGCACCGGGGCCGCCCGTGCGCGCCGGAGCCGTGCCGGAGGCAGGTCGCAGGCCGGTCGGGCCGACCCACGCGACGGATCAGGATTCCGCTGATTTCGTCAGCTGTGCTCGTTACCGTGTGTGCGGTGTTAGTGACGCAGGCGTTCAGGTTTGCGCTCGATCCCACGCCCGCGCAGCAGCGGGCGCTGGTCTCGCACGCGGGCGCGTCCCGGTTCGCGTGGAACTGGGGCCTGGCCGCCTGCCAGGACCGGTACGCGGCCGAGGGCAAGTGGTGGTCTGCGGCACAGATGCACAAGCGGTGGAACGCGATCAAGAAGGCCGACCCGGCGCTGGCGTGGTGGGAGGAGAACGGGACGGCGCGGATCCTGTCGGCGACCGTGGCGCGGACCGCGCACCGCTGGCACGTGTCGTTCACCGTGGAGATCGACCGCGCCGTCCCCGACCGGCATGCGCGCCCGGGGAGTACCGCCGGTATCGACCTGGGCGTCAAGACGCTGCTGACGGTGGTGGACGACCACGGCACCGTGACCGAGATCCCCGGCGCCAAAGCCCTGCACGCCGGGCTACGCAAGCTGCGGCGGCTCAGCAGGGCACACTCCCGCAAGGCCAAGGGGTCGGCCAACCGTGCCAAAGCCGCCGCACGCCTGGCCCGCCGCCACGCCCGCATCACCAACGTACGCAACGACGCCCTCCACAAGGCCACCAGCACCCTCGCCCAGCGCTACGAGACGCTCGTGGTCGAGGACCTGAACGTCACCGGGATGGTGGCCAACCGGCGGCTGGCGCGGGCGGTGGCCGATGCCGGGTTCGGGCAGGCCCGTCGGATGCTGGCCTACAAGACCGGCTGGTGCGGTGGGCGGCTGGTGGTGGCCGACCGCTGGTACCCCAGTTCCAAGACCTGTTCGGGATGCGGTGGGCGAAAGCCAAGCCTGTCGCTGTCCGAACGGACCTACCGGTGCGACGCATGCGGCCTGAACCTGGGCCGCGACGTCAACGCCGCGATCAACCTGCGTGACCTCGCCGCCAGTGGGGCGGAGAGCCGAAACGCCTGCGGAGGCGGTGTAAGACCCGGCCGCGCCGGGCGACCGCCGGTGAAACAGGAACCCGGCACCACACCTCGTGCGGGTCAGGCCGGGGCCGTCGCCGCGCAAGCGGCGACTGCCTGAACTGTATTTGCTTGACTACATTCCAGGTAACGGTTAGCGGGCAAAACGTTCGGGCAAGGGTCGTCCAGGGTCGGTACGGGCCGGGGCGCGCCCCCGGGCGGCTCGCCGGCGGCAGGTCCGCGGGTCACCGGCGGCGGGCGTCCCGTTCGATAGGCTCGGGAAGGGCAGGTCATGATCTTCACCGGGCCGCGACCGGCGGCCGGGCACGGGGCGATCGGGGTTCGCGGGCCGTTTCGCGGGCTGAACTGGGCCTGCCCCGGGCACGTAGCCGCACATATAACGAGATTTCGGTTCGAGAGGAGCCTGGCGTTCCGTGACTGGGGACATCAGCACGTTTGAATGGTCCGACCTGGACCGGCGGGCGGTGGACGTTGTCCGCGCCCTCGCCATGGACGCGGTCGAGGAGGCCGGCTCGGGCCACCCCGGGACGGCGATGAGCCTGGCGCCCGCCGCCTACCTGCTCTTCCAGCGGTTCCTTCGGCACGACCCGACGGACCCGTCCTGGGCGGGCCGCGACCGGTTCGTCCTGTCCTGCGGGCACTCGAGCCTGACGCTGTACATCCAGCTGTACCTGTCGGGCTACCCGCTGACGCTCGACGACCTCAAGTCGCTGCGCAAGTGGGGCAGCCTGACGCCGGGGCACCCCGAGCACGGGCACACCGCCGGCGTGGAGACCACCACCGGCCCGCTGGGTCAGGGCATCGCCAACGCCGTGGGCATGGCGATGGCCGCCCGCCGCGAGCGCGGCCTGTTCGACCCGGACGCCGCCCCCGGCGAGTCCCCCTTCGACCACACCATCTGGGCGTTCTGCTCCGACGGCGACATCGAGGAGGGCATCAGCCACGAGGCGTCGGCGCTGGCCGGGCACCAGAAGCTGGGCAACCTGGTGCTGCTGTACGACGACAACCACATCTCGATCGAGGACGACACCGCGATCGCGCTGTCGGAGGACGTCCGCGCCCGCTACGCCGCGTACGGCTGGGACGTCCACGAGGTCGACTGGACGGTGAACGGCGACTACGAGGAGAACGCCGCCGCGCTGGCCGCCGCGTTCGAGGCGGCGAAGGCCGAGACCGAGCGGCCCTCGTTCATCGCACTGCGCACGATCATCGGCTGGCCGGCGCCGAACAAGAAGAACACCGGCAAGATCCACGGTTCCGCGCTGGGCGCCGACGAGGTCGCCGCCACCAAGAAGGTGCTGGGCCTGGACCCGGCCAAGTCGTTCGACGTGGCCGACGACGTGCTGGCCCACGCCCGCGAGGTCGCCGACCGGGGCCGCGCGCTGCACGCCGAGTGGGACAAGTCGTACCGGGCGTGGCGCGAGGCCAACGCCGAGCGCGCCGCCGAGTTCGACCGCATCTCCGCGCGCCGGCTGCCCGACGGCTGGGCCGGCGCGGTGCCGGAGTTCGAGGCCGGCAAGGACGTCGCCACCCGCGCCGCGTCCGGGCAGGTCCTGGGCGCGCTGGCGGGCGTGCTGCCGGAGCTGTGGGGCGGCTCGGCCGACCTGGCCGAGAGCAACAACACCACGATGAAGGGCGAGCCGTCGTTCATCCCCGAGGAGTTCCAGACCAAGGAGTTCCCCGGGCACCGGTACGGCCGCACGCTGCACTTCGGCGTCCGCGAGCACGCCATGGGCGCCATCTGCAACGGCATCGCGCTGCACGGCGGGACCCGCCCGTACGGCGGGACGTTCCTGGTCTTCAGCGACTACATGCGGCCGGCGGTGCGGCTGGCGGCGCTGATGAAGCTGCCGGTGACGTTCGTGTGGACGCACGACTCCATCGGCCTGGGCGAGGACGGCCCGACGCACCAGCCGGTCGAGCACCTGTGGGCGCTGCGCGCGATCCCGGGCCTGGACGTGGTGCGTCCCGCCGACGCCAACGAGACGGCGTGGGCGTGGCGCACGATCCTGGAGCACACCGACCGCCCGGCGGGCCTGGCCCTCACCCGGCAGAAGCTGCCGACCGTGGAGCGCGGGAACGGGCTCGCCTCCGCCGAGGGCACCGCCAAGGGCGGGTACGTGCTGGCCGAGGCCGGCAACGGCCGGCCCGAGGTGATCCTGATCGCGACCGGCAGCGAGGTGTCGCTGGCGCTGGAGGCCCGCGAGTCGCTGGAGGCCGAGGGCACCCCGACCCGGGTCGTGTCGATGCCGTGCGTGGAGTGGTTCGACGCGCAGGACGACGCCTACCGGCAGCAGGTCCTGCCGCCGTCGGTGCGCGCCCGCGTGTCGGTGGAGGCCGGGATCGCGCTGGGCTGGCGGTCGTACATCGGCGACGACGGCGAGTCGGTGAGCCTGGAGCACTTCGGCGCCTCGGCCGACTACAAGACCCTGTACCAGCAGTTCGGCATCACCGCCGAGCGGGTCGTGGCCGCCGCCCACGCCAGCCTCATCAAGGCCGGTGTCCGCGGCGCCGGGCGGGGCGAGACCACCGGCAACTAGCCGCCGTACCGCGTCCGCGGCCGTTCCCCCCGCAAACTCGACGAGGAGACAGCGATGACCGAGAACCTGAACAAGCTTTCCGCCGAAGGCGTGTCCATCTGGCTCGACGACATCAGCCGGGAACGGCTGCGGACGGGCAACCTGGAGCAGCTGGTCAAGGAGCGGAACGTGGTGGGGGTCACCTCCAACCCCACCATCTTCGCCAAGGCGCTGAGCAAGGGCTCCGCCTACGACGACCAGGTCCGCGACCTGGCGGTGCGCGAGGTGGACGTCGAGGAGGCGGCCCGCGCGATCACCACCTACGACATCCGGTGGGGCTGCGACGTGCTGCGCCCGGTGTACGAGCGCACCGACCGGCTCGACGGCCGGGTGTCGATCGAGGTGGACCCGCGGCTGGCCCGCGACTCCGAGCGCACCGCCGCCGAGGCGCGGGCGCTGTGGTGGCTGGTGGACCGGCCCAACCTGTTCATCAAGATCCCGGCGACCGAGGAGGGGCTGCCGGCGATCAGCCAGGCGCTCTCCGAGGGCATCAGCGTGAACGTGACGCTGATCTTCTCGCTGGAGCGGTACGGGCAGGTCATCGACGCGTTCTTCGAGGGCCTGGAGCGGGCCCGCGAGAACGGCGTCGACCTGTCCACGATCGCGTCGGTGGCCTCGTTCTTCGTCAGCCGGGTCGACACCGAGATCGACAAGCGGCTCGACAAGATCGGGTCCGAGGCCGCCAAGGGGCTGCGGTCCAAGGCCGGGGTCGCCAACGCGCGGCTCGCGTACGCCCTGTACGAGGAGAAGTTCGGCGGCGACCGCTGGACGTCGCTCAAGAACGCCGGCGCCCGCCCGCAGCGCCCGCTGTGGGCGTCCACCGGGGTCAAGGACCCGAACCTGCCCGACACGCTGTACGTCGACCAGCTCGTCGCGCCCGGCACCGTCAACACGATGCCGGAGGCGACGCTGGACGCCGCCGCCGACCACGCCGAGGTGACCGGCGACACCGTCCGCGCCTTCTACGACGAGGCCCGCGCCCACATGGCCGCGCTCAAGGACGCCGGCGTCGACTACGACGACGTCGTCCGCGTCCTGGAGGACGAGGGCGTCGAGAAGTTCGAGGCGTCCTGGAACGAGCTGCTCGGCACCATCGCCGACGAGCTGCGCGACAAGGGCGGCGCGAAGGGCGGCCCCAAGGGCGGGGCCGCATGACGTCCGTGGTGACCGCCGGCGGGGCGTCGGTCACCCTCCGCGGCGGCGCCGTCCACGAGAGCGAGACCGTGCTGGAGCGGCTCGTCTCCGACGGCGTCCCCGGCCGGCTCGCCTCGGCGGCGCCGGGCCTGTGGGGGCCGGACGCCGCCGCGACCGCCGCCCGCCGGCTGGGCTGGCTCGACCTGCCCGCGCGCTCCCGCCCGCTGCTCGGCCGGCTGGCCGAGCTGGCGGGCGAGGCGCGCGGCGCGGGGCTCGACCGGGTCGTGCTGGCGGGCGCGGGCGGGTCCGCGCTCGCCGCCGAGGCGGTCACCCGTACCGCGGGGGTGGAGCTGACCGTCCTGGACGGCTCCGACCCGCACCAGGCCAGGGCGGCGCTGGAGGACGAGCGGCTGGCGCGCACGCTGGTCGTGGTGTCCAGCCTGAGCGGCGCCTCGGTCGAGACCGACGCGCACCGGCGGATCTTCGAGGCGGCGTTCCGCCGGGCCGGGATCACCGGTGCCGAGCTGGCCCGCCGCTTCGTCGCCGTGACCGCGCCGGGCTCGCCGCTGGAGGCGGCCGCGCGCGACGCCGGGTACCGGCTGGTGCCCGCCGACGCCGACACCGCCGGGCGGTACGCGGCGCTGGGCGCGCCCGGGCTGGTGCCGAGCGCGCTGGCGGGCGCCGACGTGGCGCGGCTGCTGGAGGAGGCGGCGGCGCTGGCGCCGGCGCTGCGCCAGCCCTACGACAACCCGGCGCTCGCGCTGGGCGCCGCGCTCGGCGCGGCGGCGCTGGCCGGCCGCGACAAGCTGGTGATCGCCGACCACGGCTCGGGGCTGGCGGGCTTCGCCGGCTGGGCCGAGCACCTGGTCGCCGAGTCGACCGGCAAGGGCGGCAGGGGCCTGCTGCCGGTGGTGGTCGAGAGCGTGGACGCGCCGGGCTTCGCGGCGGCGCCCGGCCACTGCCGGGTGCTGCTGGGCAGCCGGGCCGACGCGCCGGGGCCGGGCCGCGAGTCCGGGCTGAGCGTGGCCGGGCCGCTGGGCGCGCAGTTCCTGCTGTGGGAGTACGCGGTCGCCGTCGCGGCCCGCGTCATCGGCGTCAACCCGTTCGACGAGCCGGACGTGCGGGCCTCGCGGGAGGACACCGCCGGGCTGCTGCGCTCGGAGGACGGCGCCGGGCCGACGGTCGTCAACCGGCCGCCGGCGCTGGTGTCGGGCGCCGTGGAGGTGCACGACCCCGGCGGCATGCTGAAGGGCGCCCGCGACCTGCCGGGGGCGCTGGAGACGCTGCTGGACGCGGTCCCCGACCGCGGCTACCTGGCGGTGCTGGCGTTCCTGGACCGGTGGGGCGACCCGGACGCGGCCGGGATGCGCTCGCTGCTGGCCGACCGGGGCGCCGCCGTGCGCAAGAACCCGGTCCCGGTCACGTTCGGCTGGGCGCCACGCGGCCTGCACGCCGCCGGCCAGTACCACAAGGGCGGTCCGAGCGGCGGGGTGTTCCTGCAGATCACCGGTGAGGTCGCCGCCGACGTCGCGGTGCCGGGCCGGCCGTACACGCTCGGCGAGCTCCAGCGCGCGCAGGCGTACGGCGACATGCGGACGCTGCGCTCGATCGGGCGCCCGGTCGTGCGGCTGCATCTGCGTGACCGCGTCGACGGGCTCGCCCAGCTGACCAAGGCGCTCACCTCCTGAGACGTGCCGGGGGCGGCGCGCGGCGGGGCGGAATCGGCGCGCGGAATCTCACGTTGCGGAACCAGAAGATCGCGGAGAAGGTCGCGGACGCCCGTTCAATCCTGGAACGATAGGGAGCCGGGGGAGGAAGCCAGGAGGGACGGGTGTCCGGATTCGACGTACTGACGCGCGGCGACGTGCTCGACTCGGCGCTGCAGGCGCGCGACTACCTGGTGAGCTGCGGCGTGCCGAGCGCGCTGGCCGCCAAGGACCCGCGGCTGTGGGGGCGGCGGACGGTCGACCACAGCCGGCTGGGCTGGCTCGACCTGCCGTACGCCTCCCGCGGGCTGCTCGACCAGATCGAGGGGCTGATCTCGGAGGTCCGCTACTCCGGACTCGACCACATCGTGCTGATCGGGCTGGGCGCGGAGAGCATGGCCGCCGAGGCGATCATGGCGGCGCAGCCCGCCGGGTCCGCGGCCGGTGAGCTGACCGTCCTCGACGGCGGCGACACCGCCGCGCTGGGCCGGGCGCTGCGCCGGCTCGACCGCACGCTGGTGGTGCTGTCCAGCAAGTCCGGCGTGTCGCTGGAGGGCGACGCGTACCGGCGGATCTTCTCCGACGCGTTCCGCCGGCACGGGCTGTCCGAGCGGGAGATCTCCGGGCGGTTCCTGGTCATCACCGACCACGGCAGCCCGCTGCACGACTTCGCCCGGCAGAGCGGGTTCCGGATCGGCCTCACCGACCCGTACCTGCCCGGCCACTACAGCGCGCTGTCGGCGTACGGGCTGGTGCCCTCGGTGCTGGCGGGCGCCGACGCGCTCGGGCTGCTGGAGGAGGCGGCGACGCTGGCGCCGTCGCTGGGCAAGGACGACGACAACCCCGGGCTGCTGCTGGGAGCGATCCTCGGCGGCTGCGCGCAGCGGGGCGAGGACGGCGTCGCCCGCGACAAGCTGGTGCTGCGCGAGCCGGGCGGGTCCGGCGCGCTGCCGGCGTGGATCTCGCACCTGCTGTCGGTCGGCACCGGCAAGCGCGGCCGCGGCGTGCTGGTGTTCGACCCGCCGGGCGTGCCCGAGGCGGACCTCGGCGACGCGCACGAGATCGCGATCAACCCGCGGGACGCGCAGAACGAGGCCGACACCTCGCTGTGGGCGCCGCTGGGCGCGCAGTTCCTGCTCTGGGAGTACGCGGCCGCGGTGACCGGCTGGCTGCTGGGCGTGAACCCGTTCGAGCCCGGCAGCACGGTGGTGCAGGAGGCCGAGGACGACGCGGCGACGCTGCTGCGGATGGCCGCCGGCGGCCCGCTCCCCGACGAGCCGCCCGTCCTGGTCGACGGCGACATCGAGGTGCACACCGACCTGGCGTGGCCGGCCGGCGCCGGGATGGGCGGCCGGGACGTGCCGGGGGTGCTGGACGTGCTGCTGGCCTCGGTCCCGGACGACGGCTACCTGTCGATCGTGACCTACCTGTCGGGCGACTTCTCCGGCCGCTACCTCGCGCCCGCGCTGGCCCGCCGCCGGGGCCGCCCGGTGTCGTACGGGCCGGGCCCGGGGCACCTGCACGCCACCGGCGCGGTGCACAAGGACGGGCCGGGGACCGGCGCGTTCCTGATCGTGAGCGGTGAGCCGCCGGCGGGCGACGCGTTCGCCGACCTGCCGGTGCCGGGCCGCCCGTACACGCTGGGCCAGGTGCGGCTGGCGCGGGCGATGGCCGAGGTCCGCGCGCTGCGCCGGCGCGGGCTGCCGGTCGTCCGGCTGCACCTCCGCGATCCGGTGGCGGGCGCGGGCCGGCTCACCGAGGCGGTACGGACGGCGGCGCGCGCGTGACGACCTACACGGCGGTCGTCTCCGGGAAGGCGTCCATCACGGCTCGCGGCCCGATCCGCGAGGCCGCCGAGCGCATGCTGGGCCGGCTGTGGATCGATCAGATCCCGGTCCGGCTGGCGTCGGAGGATCCGTCGCTGTTCCCGTCGGCCGTGCGGGCCGGGCAGGACGGCCGGCAGCTGTGCTGGCCCGGCCAGCCGGGTCCGACCCGCGCGCTGCTGGACCGGATCGCCGAGCTGCGCGCCGCGGCGGAGGCCGACGGGCTGACCGAGGTGGCGCTGCTGGGGCGCGGCGCCCCGGCCCGCGCCGCCGAGCTGGTCTTCCGGCACTTCGCCGCGCTGCACGCGGCGGCGGAGGCAGCGGCGGCGGCGGAGAAGCCCGCGCCGGCCGCGCCTTCCGGTTCCGGCGACGCGGACGGCGGCGAGGACGGCGGGAGCGGCGCGGACGGGATCGACGTCCCGCCCGGCGCCGCCGCGGCCGTCGGCGCGTTCGAGACGGCGTCCTGGCCCGCCGAGCCGCCGCGCGGGCCGGGCGGCATGTCGCTGACCGTGCTGGACGGCCTGGAGCCGGGCCCGCTGCTGCGGGCGGCCGGCGACCGGGAGCGGCTGCGCCGCACGCTGGTCGTGGTCACGGGCAACGACCAGGCCACCGACACGCTGCGGCGGGTCTTCGTCCAGCTGTTCCAGGACCTGGACCTCGGCCCGGAGGAGATCGCGCGGCGGTTCGTGGTGGTGACCGCCCCGGGCGGCGTGCCGGCGAAGAAGGCCGCCGACGCCGGGCATCCGCTGATCGAGGCGCCCGAGGCGACCGCGTTCGGGGCGCTGTCGCCGTACGCGCTGGTTCCGGCCGGCCTGGCGGGCGCCGACGTGGCGGCGCTGCTGGACGGCGCGGCGCGCGTGCTGCCGTCGCTGACCCGCCCGGAGAACAACCCCGGCCTGGTGCTGGGCGCCATCCTGGGCGGCGCGGCCCGCTCGGGCCGGGAGACGATGGTGCTCGGCGGCTATCCGGCCGCGGAGCTCGCCGGGTCCGCCGACTCGGCCGGACCCGGCACGGCCGACTGGATCGCGCCGCTGCTGGCGGAGGCGACCGGCGGGCGGCTGCTGCCGGTGGTGCAGCACGGCGGGCTGCCGGTGGTCCCCGACGACGACCTGTTCCTGGTGACGCTGGAGGGGCGGCCGCGGCAGGACGACGCGACCGTGTCCGGGCCGCTGCCCGCGCAGCTCGTCCTGTGGGAGTACGCCGCCGCCGTGGCCGCGCACCTGCTCGACATCGACCCGCTGCGGGCGCCCGAGCGCGACCCCGCCGAGTCGGCGCCCGACCCGGTGATGTTCGCCGAGGGGGACCCCGGGCAGGCCGTGGAGGTGCACACCGCCGACCCCGCGTTCGCCGCGGCGGCCGACCTGGCCGCGCTGCTGGACGCGGTGGTGCGGCGGGCCGCCTCCGACGGGCATCTGGCGATCGTCGCGCACCTGGACCCCGACCCCGAGCGCGGGCAGGGCGCCCAGGTCAGGCGGCTGGCCGCGGTGCTGGCCGCGCGCTGCGCCCGGCCCGTGACGATCAGCTGGGGCCACCGTTACCCCGCGATCGGGAATGATCACCGGGAGAAGGGCGTATACCTGGTGGTGACCGGGAACGTGGTCCACGACGTACCGGTTCCGGGCCGGCACCAGCGGCTGGGCCCGCTGCAGGTGGCGCGCGCCCTCGGCGAGGCCCGCGCCGCGGCGCGCGGTGGCCGGCCCGTGGTCCGGCTGCACCTGCAGGACCGCTGGGCGGGGCTGGCCCGGCTGCTGGACTCCGCCCGGGGAGGGCCATGAGCTCGCCGTCACGAGTTCCCGCCCGGCCGCCCGGCGAGGCGGCCGGATGAGACATCACAGACGTATGACTTGTCGCATAGGGACGACTTGCATAGGGACGCCACAGTGGGCAGGAACGGTCCACGACGTGGTGCTAGAAGAGGGGGCCGTCACGTGACCAAGACACCCAATCCGCTCCGGGATCCCCGGGACAAGCGGCTTCCGAGGGTGGCGGGCCCGTGCGTGCTGGTGCTTTTCGGGGTGACCGGAGACCTGTCGCGCAAGAAGCTGCTGCCGGCCATCTACGACCTGGCCAACCGCGGTCTGCTGCCGCCGGGGTTCTCGCTGGTGGGCTTCGCCCGGCGCGACTGGGATCACCAGGACTTCCGGCAGATCGCGTACGAGTCGGTCAAGCAGCACGCGCGGACGCCGTTCCGCGAGGACGTCTGGACGCACCTGTCGGAGGGCATGCACTTCGTGCCCGGCGAGTTCCACGACCCGGGGGCGTTCGACGCGCTGGCGATGGCGGTCAAGGAGCTGGACGAGAGCCGCGGGACGGGCGGCAACTACGCGTTCTATCTGTCGATCCCGCCCAAGTTCTTCCCGCAGGTGGTGGAGCAGCTGCAGCGCAGCGGGCTGGCCGAGCACGACGAGGGCTCCTGGCGCCGGGTCGTGGTGGAGAAGCCGTTCGGCCACGACCTGGCCAGCGCCAAGGACCTGAACGACACCGTGCACCGCGTCTTCCCCGAGGAGTCGATCTTCCGGATCGACCACTACCTCGGCAAGGAGACGGTGCAGAACATCCTCGCGCTGCGGTTCGCCAACACGATGTTCGAGCCGATCTGGAACCGGTCGTACGTCGACCACGTGCAGATCACGATGGCCGAGGACATCGGCATCGGCGGCCGGGCCGGCTACTACGACGGCATCGGCGCCGCCCGCGACGTGATCCAGAACCACCTGCTCCAGCTGCTGGCCCTGACGGCGATGGAGGAGCCGACGTCGTTCAGCGCGGAGGCGGTCCGCGCCGAGAAGGCCAAGATCCTCTCGTCGGTGCGGGTGCCGGGCGAGCTCGACCTGGCCACCGCGCGCGGGCAGTACGCGGCGGGCTGGCAGGGCGGCGTGAGCGTCCAGGGCTACCTGGAGGAGGAGGGCATCCCCCAGAGCTCCCGGACCGAGACGTACGCCGCCGTCAAGCTGGAGATCGACAACCGGCGCTGGGCCGGGGTGCCGTTCTACCTGCGCACCGGCAAGCGGCTCAGCCGGCGGGTGACCGAGGTGGCGCTGGTGTTCCAGCAGGCGCCGCACCTGCCGTTCTCGCAGACCGACACCGAGGAGCTGGGCGAGAACGCGCTGGTCATGCGGGTCCAGCCGGACGAGGGCATCACGGTGCGGTTCGGCTCCAAGGTGCCCGGCACCTCGATGGAGATCCGCGACGTCAACATGGACTTCGCCTACGGCGAGTCGTTCACCGAGTCCTCCCCCGAGGCGTACGAGCGGCTGCTGCTGGACGTGCTGATCGGCGATCCGCCGCTGTTCCCCCGCCAGGAGGAGGTCGAGCTGTCCTGGAAGATCCTCGACCCGATCGAGGAGCACTGGGCGGCGCAGGGCGCGGTCGAGCAGTACAAGTCCGGCGGGTACGGCCCTGACGGCGCCGACGAGCTGATGGCCCGCGACGGCCGCGCATGGAGGCGACTCTAAGTTGAACATCGATCTCACCAACACCAGCACCCGCCGCATCCAGGACGCGCTGACGCAGGCCCGGCACCTGATGGGCGGCCCGGCCGTGGGCATGGTGCTGACCCTGATCATCGTGACCGACGAGTCGGCGCAGTACGACGCCGTGCGGGCGGCGACCGAGGCGGCCCGCGAGCACCCGTGCCGGGTGCTGACGGTGATCTCCCGGGACTCGCGGGGCAACTCGTCCCGGCTGGACGCCGAGATCCGGATGGGCGAGACCGGGCCCGGCGAGACCGTGCTGCTGCGCATGTACGGGCCGCTGGCGCTGCACGCCGACTCGGTGGTGGTGCCGCTGCTGATGCCCGACACGCCCGTGGTGACGTGGTGGCCGGGCGGCAAGGTGCCGCCGGCGCCGAGCGAGGACCCGCTGGGGCGGCTGGCGCAGCGGCGGGTCACCGACGCGTACGCGGCGCGCGACCGGCTGGGCACGCTGGCCCGGCTGGCCAACGCGTACAAGCCGGGCGACACCGACTTCACCTGGACCCGGCTGACCTCGTGGCGGTCGCTGCTGGCGGCGGCGCTCGACCAGGACCACGACGAGGTCGTGTCGGGCGAGGTCGCGGCCGAGGCCGACAGCCCGAGCGCCGAGCTGCTGGCCTCCTGGCTGTCGGTGCGGCTCGGGGTGCCGGTGTCGCGGGTGGTGTCCGAGGGGCCGGGGATCACCGGCGTCCGGCTGACGACGGTCGCCGGCGACATCGCCGTCTCTCGGCCGGACGGCCGGGTGGCGACCCTGTCGCGGCCCGACCAGCCCGACCGGCAGGTGTCGCTGATGCGGCGCCCGCTGCCCGACCTGCTGGCCGAGGAGCTGCGCCGGCTGGACCCGGACGAGGTGTACCACGACGCGGCCGCGCGCTTCGCCAAGGACCTGTCCGCGGTCGTCGAGCGGCCCGGCCACCCGGACGCGGTGTCGGCGCCCGAGGCGGCGGAGGCCGGGGTGGCGGACGCCGGGGCGGCGGCCGAGGCGCGGCACGAGGGCGAGCGGAAGTGACGCCGCCGTCCGTCCTGGTCCACCGCGACCAGGAGCTGCTGGCCAAGGCCGCGGCGGCGCGGCTGGTCACCCGCGTGGTGGACGTGCAGGCGGCGCGCGGTGCCGCGTCCGTCGTCCTCACCGGCGGCGGGGTGGGCACGGCCGTGCTCGCCGAGCTGGCCGCCAACGGCGCGCGCGACGCGATCGACTGGTCGCGGCTGGACATCTGGTGGGGCGACGAGCGGTTCCTGCCGGCCGGCGACCCCGAGCGCAACGAGACCGGGGCGCGCGAGGCGCTGCTCGACCACGTGGGCGCCGACCCGGCGCGGGTGCACCCGATGCCGGCCACCGACGGGCCGGACGGCGCCGATCCGGAGGCGGCGGCGGCCCGCTACGCGGCGGAGCTGCGCGCGGCGGCCCGGCCCGAGGACCACGGGCCGGTGCCGTCGTTCGACATCCTGATGCTCGGCATGGGGCCGGACGCGCACGTGGCGTCGCTGTTCCCGGAGATGCCGGCGCTGTACGACGAGCGCGCGGTGGTGGCGGTGCGCGGCGCGCCCAAGCCGCCGCCGACGCGGATCTCGCTGACGCTGCCGTCGATCCAGGCCGCGCAGGAGGTCTGGGTGCTGGCGGCGGGCGAAGGCAAGGCCGACGCGGTCCGGATGGGGCTGTCGGGCGCCGGCCCGGTGCAGGTCCCGGTCGCGGGCGCGCGCGGCCGGCACCGGACGCTGTTCCTGCTCGACCGGGCGGCCGCCGCGCAGCTGCCGCCGGGCATCCAGCGCATCGCCTCGCCCTGACGGTTCCCGCGCTCGGCCCCGCCCGCCCGGCATAGTCTGGCGGGCGGGGGAAAGCCCTTCCGCAGGGTGAGACTCCGAGCGTTGAGGAGGATCCGAAGTGCTCATGGGCCGGGCGATCACGTCAGGCAGGGTCGGAGCGGACAGGATCGGAACGAACGGCGCCGGGCCCGCGCGGGTCGGGCGCCATCGGCTGAGAGCGGCCGCGGCGGCGGGCTGCGCGGTGGTCGTCGTCGCCGCCGGGTGCTCGGCCGGCGGCGACGGCGGGGGCGGGGACGGCTCCCGCGCCGGGAAGGTGGCCGTCACCCCGGCGAACGGCGCCCGCGAGGTGGCCCCGGACCAGCCGGTGACGGTGAAGGCGGACGGCGGGAAGCTGACGAGCGTCACGGTCGCGGACGCGAAGGGCCGCAAGGCCGAGGGCAGGCTGGCCGATGACGGCGCGTCCTGGCGGACGACCTGGGGCCTGCGGCCGGCGACGGCGTACACCGTCACCGCCAAGGGCGAGGCGGACGGCGGCGAGCCGATGACGGCGACGTCCACGTTCACCACGCTGACCCCGAAGCAGAGGCTGGAGAGCGGCATGTCGCCGCTGGAGGGCGAGAAGGTCGGCGTCGGGATGCCGATCCAGCTGCTGCTGAGCCGGCCGGTGCCCACCAAGGAGGGCAAGGCCGCGATCGAGCGGTCGCTCCAGGTCCGGATGTCCACGCCGGTGGAGGGCGCCTGGTACTGGATCAGCGACAAGGAGGTCGACTTCCGGCCCCGCGAGTACTGGCCGCCCGGGCAGAAGGTCCAGGTCGTCGCGCGTCTCGCCGGGGTGAAGGCGGGCGAGGGCCTGTACGGCATGAAGGACCGCACGCTGAACTTCAGCGTCGGCCCGAAGCACGTCACCCGGATCGACGCGAAGAAGTACCGGGCGACGGTCACCGACGGGGACCGGACCGTGCGGACGATGAAGGTCAGCCTCGGCAAGCCCGGCGACGACAGCTACTCCGGCTCGATGATCGCGCAGGAGAAGCAGGCGAAGATGGTCATGGACTCGGCCACCACCGGGAACCCGGGCGAGTACCGGACGCCGACCAAGTGGAACGTCCGGATGACCTACAGCGGCACGTTCATCCACTCGGCGCCCTGGTCGACCGGCTCGCAGGGCAGCGCCAACGTCAGCCACGGCTGCGTGAACGCCTCCCCCGGCGACGCCAAGTGGTTCTACGACTTCACCAACCGCGGCGACGTCATCGAGGTCCGCGGGACGACGCGGAAGCTGGAGTTCGGGAACGGCCCGACGCCGTGGGCCAAGTCGTGGGAGGACTGGGTCGCGGGCGGCGCCCTCGGCAAGCCCGTGCAGGGCCTGCCCCTTGGCTGACGTACCGACCAAAGTCGGCGGCGGCACCGACCCGCGGCCGATGCCGGGCCCGCCGGGGCTGGATAGCGTGGGGGCCGTGAGGCTCCGCGGGCTCTTCCTGATGCGCGAGGCGAGCATCGCGGTGCTGGCCGCGGCGCTCGGCCTGCTCGTCCTGGAGGGCGCCCGGCAGACCTATCCCCACCCCAAGGAGATCCACCTCGCCCGGGACCTGGTGATCGGGGCGGTCGCCTGCGCGGTGCTGGTGCTGTTCCGGCGGCGCTGGCCGGTGCGGATCTGCCTGCTCCTGACGGCCGCGGGCCTGTTCGCCTCCTCGGCCTGGGGCGCCACCGCGATGTCGGTGTTCACCGTGGCGGTCAACAGCGGCTGGCGGGCCACGGCCGCGGTGACCTCGCTCAACCTGTCGTTCATCGCGGTCACGTTCCTGTCGGTGCCGTCGCTCACCAGGCAGGAGCGGATCGAGTCGCTGATCGTGTTCCCGCTCGGGTACGCGGTCCTGATCAGCACCGGGCTGCTGATCCGGTCCCGGGCGCAGCTGATCGAGTCGCTGAAGGAGCGCGCCCGGCAGGCCGAGGAGGGCCAGCGGCTGCGCGTGGAGGAGGCCCGCCATCTGGAGCGCGAGCGGATCGCCCGGGAGATGCACGACGTGCTGGCGCACCGGATCTCGCTGCTCGCGGTGCACGCCGGGGCGCTGGAGTTCCACGCCGACGCGCCGGCCGACCAGCGCGAGGCCGCGGGGGTGATCCGCCGCAGCGCGTACGAGGCGATGGAGGACCTGCGCGAGGTCCTCGGCGTCCTGCGCGCGCCGCCGCCCGCCCCCGGCGGGCCGGGCGAGCCCGGCGCCGCGGGCGCCGACCGGCCGCAGCCGACGCTCGCCGACGTCCCGGCGCTGGTCCAGGAGTCCCGGCGGACCGGGGCCCAGGTCACGCTGGACGACCGCGTGCCCGATCCCGGCGCGGTCCCGGCCCGGATCGGGCGGCACGCGTACCGGATCGTCCAGGAGGGCCTCACCAACGCGCGCAAGCACGCGCCGGGCGCCCGCGTCCATGTGGCGATCGGGCCCGCCGAGGGCGGGGGCCTGGACATCGAGATCGTCAACCTGCTGCCGCCGGGCCCGGCGCGGGCGCTGGGCCTGCCGGGCGCGGGCGCGGGGCTGCTGGGCCTGCGCGAGCGGGTCGACATCCTCGGCGGCACGCTGGAGCACGGCCGCACCGGTGACGGCCGCTTCCGCCTCCACGCCCGCCTCCCGGCCCGCCCCGAACCCGCCGACCCGCACTGAGCCCGGCCCGCGCTCGGACCGGCCCGCACCGGGCGGGGAAACGGAACGCTCAGGGCCGTCCAAGGTCGTTTTCAGGGTCCCGCCAGGCGCGCCCGGCACGCTCTGCGGGCATGACACACGACGCCCACCACTCCGGCCCGTCCGGCCGCTCCCACCGGCCGGTCTTCGTCATCGGCTGCCCGCGTTCCGGGACGACCCTGCTCCAGCAGATGCTGCACTGCCATCCGCGCAGCGCGATGCCGTCGGAGACGAGGTTCGTGCACGCCGCCTACGAGGAGCGGCACGCCTTCGGCGCCCTGGAGGACGCGGCGAACCGGCGGGAGCTGGGCGAGTGGATCACCGGCCGGAAGGCGACCAAGTTCGCCGTGCTGGGGCTGGACGCGGGCCTGGTCACCGAGGAGATCGCCGCCGGGCCGCCGACGCTCGGCTCGGCGCTGGCGACCGTATTCCGGGCGTACGCGCGCGAGCACGGCAAGGAGCGGTGGAGCGACAAGCGGCCGAGCTACTTCCGCCGCGTCCCGATGCTGCGGAGGATGTTCCCGGACGCGCAGTTCGTCCATCTCGTCCGGGACGGGCGGGACGCGATCGGGTCGCTGAAGGGCATGCCGTGGTACAAGGGCGACGTCGTCAGCGCCGCGCTGACCTGGCGGGAGGCTGGAAGCGCACGGGTACGAGCCGTCCGGCGCGCCGCGACCGCCCGCCGCGCAGCTCGTGCGCTTCCACCGGGGCGCGGCGCACCGCCACCGCGTCCGGCGGCGCCGGGCCGTCGAGGAGCGGCTGGCCCGCACCCGCGAGCCCAACCCGGTCGTCTCGCTGCTGCACGGGTCGGCGCTGCGCGCGCCCGCGCCCGGACGGTGATCGGGGCTCAGTAGGGTGGCGGGATGGACTCCCCCATCCGGGTGCTGATCGTGGACGACGACGCGCTGGTGCGCGCCGGCCTGTCGATGATGCTGGCCGCCGCCGACGACCTGGCGGTCGTGGCCGACGTCGCCGACGGGACCGAGGTGCTGCCCGCGGTGAACGAGCACCGTCCCGACGTGGTGCTGATGGACATCCGGATGCCGCGGCTGGACGGGCTGGCCGCCACCGAGCGGCTGCGCGCCCGCCGCGAGCCGCCCGAGATCATCATCCTGACCACGTTCGACACCGACGACCACATCCTGCGCGCGATGCGGGCCGGGGCCAGCGGCTTCCTGCTCAAGCACACCCCGCCGCCGGAGATCATCCGGGCGATCCGGCAGGTCGCGGCGGGCGAGCCGATGATCTCGCCGGAGGTGCTGCGGCGGATGATGACCTACGTCGCGGGCACCGGCGTCGACCCGCGCCGGGAGCGCGCCCGCGCGCTGCTGGACCGGCTGAGCGAGGGCGAGCGGGCGGTGGCGACGCTGGTGGGACGGGGCCGTACCAACAGCGAGATCGGCAGGGAGCTGTCGCTGAGCGTGGCGACCGTCAAGGCGTACGTGTCGCGGATGCTCACCAAGCTGGAGCTCAACAACCGGGTCCAGATCGCGCTGCTCGTGCACGACGCGAGCGGCGGCGAGGACGCGGCCGCCGGCGCCTGATCCGGTCGGCCCGGGGGAGTCGACTTCGGTCGCCGCGTCCTCGACCATCGGCCGACGCGCCGTCCCCGGCCGGCCCGGCAGCCTGAAGGCATGATCGATGTCGTACAGCTGACCAAACGCTACCGGGAGGTCACCGCGGTCGACGCGGTGTCGTTCCGCTGCGAGCCGGGGACCGTCACCGGCTTCCTCGGCCCGAACGGCGCGGGCAAGTCGACCACGATGCGGATGATCTGCGGGCTGACCCCGCCGAGCGCGGGCGGGGCGACCGTGCTGGGCGTCCCGTACGCCCGGATCGCCAACCCCGGCCGGCACGTCGGCGTGCTGCTGGACGCCGCCGCCATGCACCCGGGCCGGACCGGCCGCGAGACGCTGGGCCTGGCCGCCCACGTCCTCGGGGTCGAGCAGGCGCGGGCGGCGGAGATGCTCGAACGCGTCGGCCTGCCGGCCAAGGCGGCCCGCCGCCGCGTCGGCGGCTACTCGCTGGGGATGCGGCAGCGGCTGGGGATCGCCCAGGCGCTGATCGGCGACCCGGGCGTGCTGATCCTGGACGAGCCCGCCAACGGCCTGGACCCCGAGGGCATCTTCTGGATGCGGACGCTGCTGCGCGAGTTCGCCGACCGCGGCGGGACGGTGCTGCTGTCGTCCCACCTGCTGCGCGAGGTCGAGGCGGTCGCCGACCGGTTCGTGGTGATCTCCGGCGGCCGGATCGCCGCCCAGGGCACCAAGGCGGAGCTGCTGACCGCGCCGGGCGGGGTGCTGGTGCGCGGCCTGGACGCCGCCGCGCTGCACGCCGCGCTCGCGGCCGCGGGGCTGACGGCGCGTCCCGAGGGGGCGGGGGCCTTCACGGTGGACGCGCCGGCCGAGGCCGTGGGCCGCGCCGCGGCGGCGGCCGGGGTCGTGCTGACCGAGCTGCGCCAGGCGGGCGGGGGCGGCCTGGAGGAGCTGTTCCTGTCCCTGACCGCCGGGGCGCCCGCCGTCCCGGCCGCCGTTCCCGTACCGGCCGAGGAGGCCCTCAAGTGACCATGACCGCTCCCGCGCCGGCCGTCCTCACCGAGCCGGCCCGGCCCTCGGCGGCGCGGCTGACGGCCGTCGAGCTGCGCAAGATGACCGACACCCGTTCCGGCCGAGGGCTGCTGATCATCATCGCGCTGTCGACGGTGGCGCTGATGCCGGTGATCGTCTTCACCGTTCCGGAGCAGGACCAGACGCTGCTGGAGATGCTGGTCGCCACCCAGGCCGGGGTGTCGCTGCTGCTGCCGGTCATCGGCATCCTGGCGGTGACCAGCGAATGGTCGCAGCGGACGGCGCTGACGACGTTCGCCCTGGTCCCCGGCCGGTTCCGGGTGCTCGGCGCCAAGGCGGCGGCCACCGGCCTGCTGGCCACCGCGTTCCTGGTGATCGGGCTGGCCGTGGCCGCCGCGACCCGCGCGCTCGGCGGCGCGTTCGGCCGCTCGGCCGGCGACTGGTCGATCCCGCCGGCGCGGCTCGGCGGGCTGCTCGTCTTCTCGCTCGCGATGGTCTTCATGGGCCTCGCGTTCGGGCTGCTGCTGCAGAGCCCCGCGCTGTCGATCGTGCTGTTCTTCGTCGTCCCCACGCTGTGGTCGACGCTGAACGAGCTGGTCAAGAAGCTGCAGAAGCCCGCCGAGTGGCTGGACGCCAACCGCACGCTGGCCGTCCTGTCGGACCCGGCCGCGGGCACCGCCACCGCCGGCGAGTGGGCCAGGATCGGCGTGTCGCTGGCGGTGTGGCTGCTCCTCCCGCTGGTCATCGGCCTGTTCCGGCTGTCCCGCCGGGAGGTGAAGTGAGCGGGACGTTCCTCAGCGGCAGCGCAGCGGCCAGCCCGGCGAGGGCCACCGGGAGCGCGGTGAGGAAGAGCACCTGGAACGCCTCGGCGCCCGCCTGCGCGACGCCGTCCCGTACCGGACCCGGCAGCGTGCTCAGGAACTGGAGCCCGCCTGCTGTCCCGCTTCGTCGGCTCCGGAGACGCCTGACACGCCCGTTCGGCATGCTTTCGGAGCCGTGCCGGGGTGTACGGCTCCAACGCCGCCGCCCGCCCGCTCGGCGGCCAGGAGATCCTGAGCCGGCTCGTCCCGCGAGCGGAAGCCGGAGCGGTTCCGGCGGGCGCCGCGGCTCTGGCGGATGAGCGACACAGCGTGAGCGGGGTGCACCAAATGTGGCATTCCGGTGGCGGTGGGTCAGGTGTGCCAGGACAATGCCGCGCATGTCTCGTTCACATGATCGTTTCGCGACGCGACGGCGCGTCCTCCGCCCCGAGACGACGGTCGAGCATGTCGACGAGTTCGCCAAGGGCTTCCAGTGGCCGATGGTCAGCGTCACCGAACGCGACCGGGAGGCCGGAACCGATGGCGAGGTCGTCTGGCAGGCCGACGGGCACACGCTCGGCAAGCGCACTCTCAAGACCGGCTCGCTCCGCTACGTGCAGGACGCGATGTTCGGCATCGGATACATCTACCTCACCGGCGATCCGCAGAACGTCGTCGAGACGCTGGCGTCGACGGCGGACCAGACGCTGCGGCCCTGGACCGTCCCGGACCTCTGCCAGGCCCTCGACCAGTCGGCCGACCCGCGCTCGCGGGGGCAGGCGGTGCTGCGGCTGGGCCTGGCGGCGCCGGGCAAGCCGGACCGGCACGTGTCCGAGCGGATCGGCGCGGCGCTCGCGGACGGGGACGCGCGGGTGCGCTACGCCTCGGTGTTCGCCGCCTCGTACACGGGCTACCGCGACCTCCTCCCCCACCTGCGGGCCATCGCGGAGCGGGACGCCGAGGAGTTCCTGCGGGAACGCGCCGCGACCGCCCTGCGCGCCATGGACGGCGTCAAGGTCTAGGACGTTCCGCGGCCGGTGAACGTCACAGGCCGATGAGGAGCAGCCCGGCCAGGAACGAGGCCGCGTTGGCCGCCACCGCGACGCCGGCCAGGTCCCGGCCGCGCCGCCGCAGCAGCGCGTACAGGATCGCCGCCTCGGTCAGCCAGGCGGCGATCTCGACAGGGAGCAGAACGATCTCGTACCCTCCGTGGAACCGCGCCGCCGCGCCCAGCGTCAGCCACACGACAGGATGCGTCACCAGGTTGATCCCGGCGGCCATCGCCAGGGCCGCCGCGGCGCGGACGCCGAGCAGGGCGCGCAGCGCGACGGCGTACACCGGGAGTTCGACGGCCAGGGTCAGGGCGAGCGCGGCCGGGTAGCCGGTCACGGGACGAGGGGGACGGTCATCGCCGCCGAAGTGCTGCCGGGCGGGCGGGCGTTCGCCGCGGCGACGCCGCGCACGCTGATCGCCGCCTTCTGCGTGGTGGCGGGGGCGGCACTGGTGGCCGCGCTGCGGCTGCCCGCCACGGTGACGGTCCTCGGCCTGGCCATGTTCGGCATTCTGCACAACGTGCTGGAGATCCGGTACGTGTCGGGGCGGTTCGCCGCGATCCTCACCGGCCGCTTCCTCGGTCTCCTGGTCGTCCTCATCACCGGGATCATGCTGTGCCGGCTGGTGCCGATGCTCTCCTGGTCGGCGCCCGCCGAGATCCTGCTCGGCTACTCCGTGCTCGCCGTGGCGTGCTGGTGGGGCCTGCGCCGCCGCGTTCCGCTGCTCGTGGCGGCTCTCGCGTTCCTGGGCCTGGCCGCGGCCGGCTCGCTGGCGTTCCCCGCGTACCACTTCGTCTTCCTGACGCACCTGCACAATGTCGTACCGCTGTTCTTCCTGTGGGAATGGGCGCGGGAGCTGCGTGAAGGCCGCGCCGCGTTCCGGGCTACGCACGTCGCCTGGGTGCTGATCGTCCCGGCGCTGATCCTCGCGGGGACGTTCGACGCCTGGTTCGGCGGCGACCAGAACGGGGCCGCCGCGGCGTTCGCGGGCGGCGGGGAGCGGCTGATGGCCGCCTACACCCCGCCCGCCTGGCTGGACACGGCGCTCGCGCTGCGGCTGCTGGTGGTCTTCGCGTTCCTGCAGACGATGCACTACGTGGTCTGGGTGTGGTTCATGCCCCGCTACGCGCGTCCCGCCACGGAACGGTTCGAGCAGCGCGCCGGAGCCCTGCGCGGCCGCCGCGCCTGGCTGCTGGGCCTGGCCGGCGGGGCCCTGCTCGCCGTCCTCTTCGCCACCGACTACGCGGGCGGCAAGACGCTGTACGGTGCCGTCGCGAGTTACCACGCCTATCTGGAATTCCCCGTACTGCTGGCCCTCCTGGCGGGCGCGGGCGATCTGACGGGAGAACGCGAATGACCGGAATCCTGGCCGACGTGGCGCGCGAGAACGACGCACCAGGCTGGCTCCTCCTCGTCGCCGTGGCCGTCGCCCTGGCCGCCCTGATCGCGGCCGTGCTCTTCCTCATCCGCAACCGCGACCGCTGACCCGGGAAGGCGGCGCGCACTCCGGACGTTGACGTGGTCGTGCCATGAAGATCATCGGCACCGTCCGCCGCACGATCCAGTCTGGAGCAACGATGCCCGAGATCATCAACCCCGAGGGCCTGCACGACCCCGCCCGGTTCGGTTACAGCCACGTCGCCCGCGCGTCGGGGGAACTGGTGTTCATCGCGGGCCAGTACGCCTCCGACGGCGACGGCCATGTCACCTCGGACGACTTCGCCGAGCAGGTCGAACGTTCCTTCGCCAACCTCGGCACCGCGCTCGCCGCCGCGGGCCTGGGCTACGCGGACGTGGTGCAGCTCCGCACGTTCATCGTCGGCCACGACGAGACCAAGCTGGGGATCCTGGGCGAGCGGATCGCGGCGATCTGGGGGACCCGGCCGCCCACGCAGACCCTCAACGGCGTCGCGGCGCTCGCGCTCCCGGACATGCTCTTCGAGGTGGACGCGGTGGCGGTCGCCGGCGACTGACCCCGTCTCTCAGTCGGAGTTGGGCCACACCAGGACGCCGGGCCCGTCGGGCGTCGCCACCGGCACCCACGCCTCGTCGGCGTCCGGCATCCGGTTCTCGTCGAGGCGCAGCGGGTGCGGCTCCTCGTTCTCCCCGTCGCATGCCCAGTAGGGGATGGCTTCGACGGCCTCGCGCAGCGTGCGGCGCTCCTCGTCGCGCCACGCGTGGTTCCACGTCCCGGCGCCGCGGAAGTGCTTCTCGAACAGCCTCCGGAGCGCGTCCAGGGCACCGGGCCCGTGCACCGGGACGAGGAAGCCCTCCAGCTCGCCCTGGCGGCAGGCGGTCCCGCCGTACTGCTGCTGGTAGACGACGCCGGTCGGCGCTTCGACGATCACGTGCAGCCGGTACCCGCCCGTGCCGCCGGGATCGAGGAACACGTACCGTCCGTAGCCCATGCCGCCACTCTCCCGGGCGGCCGGCCCCGCCCTCAACCGGGATCCGCCGTGGCGCCCCCGTAGCGGCGCGCCACCTCGTGGAACGCCTCCTTCGGCTCCCAGCCGGGAGCGTCGGCGGCCTGCTTGACCACGCCGAACCCGGCCATGTCCAGGTCATGGCGCGGATCGGGGTGATGGGGGAAATCGGGCATGGAGAACGTGAACACGAACGCGCCGTGGACGCCCTCCGCCGCGTACACGTCGAGGAGTTCGCCCAGGTAGCCGGCCTGCGTGCGCTCGTTCCGCACGTGACCGTCCTTCACCCGGGGCGGGTCGGCGAACCAGTTCACGATCAGGAACGAGGCCGGCCCCCGCAACTCCGCGCCCTCGTGCGCACCGCACCCGAACTCCGTGATGACGACCGGCTTGCCGCTCTCCCGTACCAGCGCCCGCAGCCGTTCCCGGTAGGCCGCGAGGTCGCCGCCCTGGCGGTAGAGGTTGACGCCCACCACGTCGAAGCCGTCCCAGTCGACGCGCTCCCACGCGCCCGCCGCGTACGTGACCGGTCCCTCGAACGCCCGGCGCGCCACCGCGAGCGCGGCGGCGAGCAGCACGTTGAGCTTCCGCGTGATGCGCCGGTCGAACAGGCGCCTCAGCCGCGGCCGCACCAGCACCTGGAGGCGGACGAAGACGCGCGGCCCCGGGAGCATGCCCGGGGACGTCAGCGAGAACTCGGTACCGACCAGCAGCGTGACCCGGCCCGGGAACTCGGCGCGCAGCTTCTCGGCGCCCGCGGCCGTCTCCGCCAGATGGGCGAGCAGCGCGCTGCGCGGACGGTCGGGCAGGTAGGGCCGGATGTAGACGTCCAGCCCGATCTCCAGGGCGTACCGCGCGGCCTCCATCTGCCGCGCGGTGTCCGTCCCGATCAGCATCACCGTCGTGCAGTGCAGGCCCTCGGCGATGGCGCGCAGATCCCGGCGCACGCCCTCGGCCGGTCTCTCGTCGACCGTGTACGAGATCCCCTTGACGTCCACGCTCGCATCCCCTCCGCCGGACCGGCCACCCGAGATCACACGGTACGAGCGCCCGTCCCGCCCCGGCACCCGTCGCCCGGCTATTCCGGATAGACCAAAGTCGGGCCGGCCCGCCATCGATGATTCCGGCCGTCCCCGCCGGTCTGCCTCCCTGTACGGACCTGCGCACGGAAGGACCGGGATGAGGGATCTGATCGTCACCGAGAACATCACGCTCGACGGGGTCATCGACGCCTCGGAAGGCTGGTTCAGCGTGGCCGACGACCGGGAGGCCGACCAGTCGGATCTGGTCGGGGCGCTCCGGGAGCAGAGCGCGGCGGCCGACGCCGTGCTGTTCGGGCGCGTGACGTTCGAGGACATGCGCGGCTACTGGCCGCACCGGACCGGCGATCCGAGCGGCGTCAGCGACTACCTCGGGAAGGTCGCCAAGTACGTCGTCTCCGGCACACTGCGCGACCCGCAATGGGAGAACAGCACCGTGCTGAGCGGAGATCTGAGCGAAGAGATCCGTGCGCTGAAGGCGCGGCCGGGCCGGGACATCGTCACCACCGGCAGCATCACGCTCGTCCACGGCCTCATGGCGGCCGGCCTGGTCGACGAATACCGGCTGTTCGTCTATCCGGTGGTCCTGGGCCACGGCGCCCGGCTCTTCACCGACGACGCCGCAACGCACGAGCTGCGCATGGTGGAGGCCCGCCCGTTCCGCAACGGCGTCGTCCTCCTCCGCTACCGAACGACCTGATCCGGCGGCCGTCCCTAGGGCGAGGGAAAGCCGATGATGTCGAGGGGTTCGGCCAGACCGGCCAGGCTGGCGTCGGGGTTGAGGCGCCGGACGAGTTCCGGGTCGAGCGGGCGGTGCTCGAAGACGTGCCTCACGTCCGCCGGGTCGACAGGGTGGCCGAAGTAGTCGGAGGCATATCCGCAGTAGGCGTCCGGGGTGCCGTCGGCGAGGAGATGGAACAGCCAGGACGCGCCGTCCGGGTCGTCTCCGGCGCGGCGGCCGGTGGGGAACTCGATGTCGCCCGTCTGCCAGGCCGGTTGGTCATGGCGGCGCCACAGGCACACGGTGGCGGCCAGGAACGGCCCCGCGCCGCCGTCATCGCAGAAGGCCGGTTCGCTCACCCATTCCGCGAACTCCCGGGGAACCGCTTCGATCAGCCCCGGCCAGGTGCGGTAGTTCTCGTCGCCGTAAGGGCTCATCACCGATTCATGATCGAAGCCCCGGACGAACGCGCCGGCGGCGGTGAAGACGATCGAGTACTCGTCCCCGCCGCCGTTGTCCATCGAGGCCAGTTCCGCATCCGGACCCCAACGCCGATCGAAACCGTAGGTACCGTCCCCGCCGTCGCTCAAGATCGCGTCCAGCACGGCGAAGGACCGGCTCAGCCTCCGGACCGCCGCGATCGACGGGAGCCGGGCTGCAAGCTCAAATGCGGTCATCCCGCCATCCAACGAGTCCCCACCGACAGTCCTGATGGACGCGGACCTCCCCCAGAGGCCGGAGGTGATCAGGCGGTCGACCCGTTCAGCGCAGGTCGAGGACCCCTGCCTTGATCCGCCCGACGAGGACACCCCACGCCCCGCGCGAGAACGCGAGCGTCCCGCCGTCCGGATCCTTGGAGTCACGCGCGGCCATGCCGCGATCGGCGTCCAGCGGCGCGATCTGCACGCACTGCTGGCCTTGTCCTCCACTGTGGCTGCTGGTGCGCCACGAGAGGTGGGAGAGATGCCGCTCGCTCATGCTCGGACACTCCTTTCGATCAGCGCCCGCGAATCCGAGAGGCGTCGAACGCGCCTGCCTTGATCTGCTCGACGAAGGAGTGCCATGCCCCACGCGAGAACGCGAGCGTCCCGCCGACCGGATCCTTGGAGTCACGGGCCGCGACGAGCTGGTCGGAGTCCAGAGCCGCGAGTTCTACGCAGTCGGTTCCGTCTGTGCCGCTATGGCTACTTTTGCGCCAGTCAAGGCTGGAAGCTCGTTGTTCCGTCATGTACGGGACACTATCCCGTGGAGCAGTTCCCTCGACTGGTCCTTGTCCAGGGCCATCTCCTGGAGCCGATCGAACGAGCGGCAGTAGAGGTCGATCTCGTCCGGTTCCTCGACGTACCAGCTGCGCGTCAGGCTGTGCAGGGCGACGACCTGCAGTTGCGTCTCGTGGCCGAGGTCGAGGATCACGAATGAGCCGTCCACGCCCGGATGGACGCCGGCGGCGTACGGCAGGACGCGGATGTCGAAGTGCGGGAGCCGAGCGGCCCCTGCGATCTTCTCCATCTGCGCGCGCATGGTCTGCGGACTGCCCACGCACTGAAGCAGCGCGCCCTCGCCGATGACGACCGCCATCTCCGGGTGGCCCGCCTGCGCGAGCTGCCTCTGCCGTCTCATGCGGAACTCGACGCCGGTCTCGATGTTCCGCATGTTGGGAAGCGAGGTCCCCGCGCCGCTGATGATGCTCCTGGCGTAGTCCTCGGTCTGGAGCAGGCCGGGAACGAGTTGGGGCTCGAAGGATCGGATGCGGGTCGCGTCAGCCTCCAGGGAGGCGAAGTCGAGGACGCCGGGCTCCAGGCGCTGGCGGAAGTCATGCCACCAGCCGTACTGGCGCCCCTGGCCGACAAGGGCGAGGAGCCGTCCGCGTTCGTCCGGGTCGGACACTCCGTACGCGTCGAGGATGTACGCGAGATCACGGGGACGGATGGACTGGTACCCGTTCTCGAACGCGCTGAGCGACGAGGCCGAGCGATCCAGGAGCCGACCGGCGACCTCCTGGGTCATGCCGCGCTCCTCGCGGTAGCGCCGCAGCGCCTCACCGATCTTCCGACGGCGATAAGCCTTCCGATTGTCAGGGGGCATGACCTCACCCTTCTTACACTCCGTACGCGCGTCAATCGCTTCCGTGAACTGTGGAATTTCAGGTTTTCGAGATGCCGGGAACCAGAACTCGACGGCCGCCTCCTGCGCATTGTCTCGATCACGCTCCGCAAGGATTCTTGCCGTGAGTTCAACGGGAGGAGTGGGTGATGGGGGCATGTGGGGCGCGGTACGGGCTGCTCGTGCGGCTCGCCTGGGAGTTGCGGGCGGTGCTCGCGTCGGCGGTGCTGGTGTTCCCGTACTACGCGGAGGCCGTTCTGTACGTGCCGTGCCGGGACGGGCGGCGGGAGGCCGTCCTGGCGGTGCAGCGGGACGGGCGGTGGCTGCTGGTGTGGCGGGGCGGCGAGCTGGAGGCCGACCGGCTGGACGTGGTGGCGCGCAGGATCGCGGCGGAGGCTCGGGCGTGAGCGGGCTGCTGGGCGAGGTGGCGCTGCCCGGGGTGGAACGGTCCGCGGCGCAGGCCCGGAGGTTCCTGCGGGAGACGCTCGTGCCGGAGCATCTCGGGCGGGACGGCGAGGTCCTGTACGAGATGGCGCTGGTCGTGGACGAGCTGGTCGGGAACGCGGTGCGCCACACCGCCTCCGGGCGCGGCGGGAAGGTCACCGTCAGGGTGTACGGCGGGGGCGGGCTTCTGCGGGTCGAGGTCGGGGACGATGGGGCGGGCGGGGCGCGGCCGGCGGTGCGGGGCGAGGCGGGCGGCGAGTCGGGGCGGGGGCTGCGGATCGTGGACGCGCTCGCCCTGCGCTGGGGGTACCGCGCCGAGGGTGTACGGACCGTCGTGTGGGCCGGGTTCGTCAGCGGGTGAGGCGGGCGGCGACGGTGGGGAGGAGGCGGAGCGCGTTGTGGCGGTTGATCGCGGCGCGGGCCGGCGGGGTGAGGGCGGGGTCGCGGTCGAAGGCGCGGCGGGCGATGGCGACCTCGGAGGCGTTCACCTGGGGCCAGTCCGTGCCGTACAGGACGCGGTCCGCTCCGGCGGCCTTCAGCAGGGTGGGCGAGGCGTACGGCGACAGGGGCAGGGCGGTGTCGTAGTGGAAGCGGCGGAGGGCGCGGCGGAAGGCGTCCGGGGAGGGGCCCTCGCCCATCCGGCCGGCGCGTTCGGCGCGGCCTCCGATGTACGGGAGGAAGCCGCCGCCGTGGGACAGGATGATCGACACGCGGGGGTGGCGGTCCAGGGTCCCGGAGCGGATCAGGTCGAGGGCGCAGCGGGTGGTGTCGAGCATGAAGTCGGCGACGGAGTTCTCGATGCCGGGGAGCGGTTCGGGGTCTTCGGGGAGCGCGTCGGGGTGGGTCATGACGACGGCGCGGCGGCGGTCCAGTTCGGCGAACAGCGGGTCGAAGGCCCTGTGGCCCAGGTAGCGGCCGCCGGCGGTGTTCATCATGAGGACGCCGTCGGCGCCCAGCTCGTCCAGGGCGTACGCGGCCTCCTCCAGCGCCACGTCGACGTGGAGGAGCGGCAGGTACGCGAAGAAGCCGAAGCGGCGGGGGTGGTCCCTGACCAGGCCGGCGAGGGACTCGTTGAACGTGCGGGCGCCGGAGGCGGCGAGGGCCCTGTCCTTGAAGACGAAGGACGGGGCGGGGGCCGAGGCGACGCCGAGGGCGATGCGGTTGGCGTCCATCGCGTCGAGGGTCTCCCCCAGGTCCCAGCGGCCCCAGCGGGGGCCGCCGCGCGGCGGGAGCAGGCCGTGCTCGATCGCCCACCGGCGCATGTCCGGCGGCAGGGCGTGGTGGTGGGTGTCGATCCGGCCGGGGCCGTGGGCGGCGGCGGGCGCGGCGGCACCGGCGGCGGCGCCGGCGGTGGCCAGGGCGCCCGCGCGGAGGGCGGTACGGCGGCTGATCCGCATGGGGACTCCTCAGGGTCGGCTGATTAGGAGTTTTGCAAGATAGTCTCAAGTGAGACAATCCAGCCTGCCCCCTATTGCGAGGTGGCGCCTACCCCACCGTTCGGCGTTCCGCGGCGCGCGTCCTTCGGCCGGCGTCGAAACGTCCCCGGCGTAGCGTCGGGACATGACCTTTCGCGACCTGCACCTTGGGGACCGCCCGCTGCTCCTGCCGAACGCCTGGGATTTCGCCAGCGGCGCGGCGCTGGCCGAGGCGGGGTTCCCGGCGATCGGGACGACCAGCCTTGGAGTCGCCGCGGCGGCGGGCCGGCCCGACGGCGAGAACGCCACCCGGGACGAGACCGTGCGCCTGGCGCGCGCCCTGGTGCGGCTGCCGGTCCCGGTCACGGTCGACGTCGAGGGCGGCTTCTCCGACCGTCCCGGGGAGGTCGCCGCGCTGGCCGGGGAGCTGGCCTCGTACGGCGTCGCCGGGATCAACATCGAGGACGGCCGCGCCGACGGCTCCCTCCGGCCGGTGAAGGAGCACGCCGCCCTGGTCGAGGCGGTCAAGGCGGCGGCCCCGGACCTGTTCGTGAACGCCCGTACCGACGCGCACTGGCTGCCCGGGCACGAGGCGGAGGCGCTGGACCGGGTGCGCGCCTACACGGCCGCCGGCGCCGACGGGATCTTCGTCCCGGGGATCGCGGCGGAACGGGACGTGCGCGGCGTCGTGGCGGCGACTCCCCTGCCGCTGAACGTCCTGTTCCTCCCGGGAAGGACGGCCGTGGACGAGCTGGCCGGATGGGGCGTCAGGCGCGTCAGCTACGGCTCGCTCCTCTTCCGCGCGGCGCTGCGCGCGGCCGTCACGACGGCTCTGGAGCAGGCCGCCCCGGCGGGCGTGCCGTCCTACGCCGACGTCCAGCGGCTGGTGGCGGAGACGTCCTAGCGGCGGGTCAGGACGGCGGCGAGGCGGGCGAGGGGCGAGGTCTTCGGGGAGGCGGACGAGCGCTCGTGGGCGTCGGCCGCGCGGTAGAGGGCGTAACCGGCCTGGATGCCGAGCCAGCGCAGCGGCTCGGGTTCCCAGCGGCGGTTGCGCCAGTGCACCCACGGCAGCGCGGTGAGCGGGGTGTCGTGTTCGAGGAGCAGGTCGCGGAGGGTGCGGGCGGCGAGGTTGGACGCCGTCAGCCCGCTGAGGGCGAAGCCGCCCGCGTGCCCGAGGCCGGTGCGGTGGTCCAGGGTGACCGACGGGCAGCGGTCGCGGGGCACGCCGAGCAGCCCCGACCAGGCGCCGGCGACCGACGCGGCGGACGCGGCCGGGAACATCGCGACGAGCGCGCGCCAGAGCGCCGCCACGGCGCCGGGATCGGTACGTCCCGAGTCCGCCACCCGCGACCCGTAGCGGTACGGGCGGCCGCGGCCCCCGACGGCGACGCGGCCGTCGGCGGTGCGCTGGAGCCGGACGCCGGCGTGCGCCAGGTCGGCGAGCAGCTCGGCGCCCTCCCAGCCGATCTCCGCCCAGGACCCGGCCGGCAGCGGAGTGGTGACGATCATGGAGGTGGTCATCGGGAGCCAGTCCCGGTGGTGGCCCTCCAGGGCGGCGGTGAAGCCCTCGGTGGCGCGGATGACGTACTCGGCGGCGACCGTCCCGTGCGGGGTGGCGGCCGCGGCGGGCGAGACGCTGGAACGTGGGCGGATCCGCAGCACGGGAGTGTGCTCGTAGATCTCCACGCCCAGGCCGGCGGCGGCCCGCGCCAGCCCCCTGACCAGGGCGGCGGGCTGGACGCGCGCGCCGTGCGGGCTCCACGCGGCGCCGGCCGCGCCCGCGACGTTCACCCGGTCGAGGGTGTCGAGGTGCAGGTCGCGCTCGGCCCAGCCCCACGTGCGGCTCAGGCGTACGTGGGTCTCCAGGCGGGCGAGCTGCGCGGGGTTGCGCGCGACGTACAGCAGCCCGCTCTTGAGCAGGTCCGCCTCCACGCCCTCGTCGACGGCCACCCGGACGATCTCGTCGACGGTCTCGAACAGCGCGCGCTGTAAGGCGATCACGGCGAACCGGCCGTGCCGCCGGGCCAGCCGCGCGCACGCGGCGGGCGACTCCCCCGACAGGCGGCCGCCGCCGGCTCCGGAAGCGCCGTGGCCAGGTGTGCCCCGCTCCAGGACGACGACGCGCAGGCCGGGATCGGCGCGCTTGAGATAGTAGGCCGTCCAGAGGCCGGTGCAGCCGGCGCCGACGACGCACACGTCGGCCGTCATCGGGCCGGGGAGCCGCTCGCCGGGCGGCGCGTCGCCGAGCGCCCGCGACCAGTACGGCGTCCCGCCAGCGTCGAAATCGGGAGCGAGGGGGACACTGGGGACATCCATGGCCTCATCCTGCTGCAAAGCGCGGGACGCGACGATGGACTTGTGCACTCCCGGCCGGGTTCGCTCCCGGCCGCGTTCACTCCCAGGCGGGCGCGTCCTCCCCCTCCGGCACCGCCACCCGGAACACCCGCAGCTGGAGGGCCACCGCTGCGTAGTAGCCGACCAGGGTGACCAGCTCGACCACGGCGGGACGGCCGAGCGTCGCGACTGCCTCGGTGTAGACGGGGTCGGCGAGGTCGCCGTCGTCCATCAGCTGCCGCGCCGCCTCGTACACCACCCGCTCCCGCGCGTCGCCCAGTAGCGGGGCGCGCCCGCCGCGCAGCGCCGCCAGCTCCTCGTCGGTGAGGCCGGCGCGGCGGCCGATCCGCTCGTGCGCGTACCACTCGAAGTCCGAGCGCCGGTGCGCCGCCACCACGAGGATCGCGATCTCGCGCTCGCGCTTGGTGAACGCCGTGCGGAACCGCAGCGCGGCGCCCAGCTCCTGGAGCGGCAGCCCGACGGCCGGGCTGTAGAGCATCGCGTTGAACGGGCCGAGCAACCGCCCCTCCTCGTCCATGTAGCGCAGCGGGGACGGGCCGTCGCGGCGCGGGCCGCCGGTGATCGCCTGGTACACCTCCCGCTGCTCCTCGCCCAGGACCTCGGGCTTCAGCAGGGGCAGCCGGTCGTCGCCGGGAGTCCGGCTCGCAGGGTCGATCATGCCTGGCACGCTACGGCCTCGGCCGCGCAGCGCTCAAGCATCGCCGGGGACAGGGTGGCAGGATGTGCGGGTGACCGGCATCTACGACGATCCCTGGGCCTACCAGCTGGCGTGCTCGTTCCGTGCGGTGCCGCCCGAGGTGGACGCGCTGCTCGGCTGGTGCGCGCGGCACCGCCGCTCCCCCGGCCCGGTCCGCCGCGTCCTGGAGCTGGCCGCCGGTCCGGCCGAGCACGCCGTCGAGTTCGCCCGGCGGGGCGTGGCCGCGACCGCGCTCGACATCCATCCGGCGATGTGCGCGTACGCGGCGGAGCGCGCCGCGGCCGCCGGGGTGGAGCTGGAGGTCGTCCAGGAGGACATGACCGACTTCGCGCTCGGCCGCCGGTTCGACCTGGTCGTGACGATGCTCGACTCGACCTCCCACCTGATGACGCTGGACGCGTTCACCGCCCACCTGGACCGCGCCGCCGAGCACCTCGACGGCGACGGCCTCTACATCGTGGAGATGGCGCACCCGCGCGACCGGCTCGGCGCCGAGCCCAGCGTGAGCGGCGGGTGGACGGTGGAGCGCGCCGACGCGCGCGCCACCGTCCGCTGGGGCGAGCCCACCGACCTGCTCGACCCGGTCACCCAGGTCTCCGACGACCACGTTACGATGGTCATCGAGGAGGGCGAAGGGCCCGCCCGGGTGCTGCGGGACGTGGTGCCCTACCGGTTCTGGAGCGCGACCGAGGTGGACGCGGCCGTGCGCCTGTCGGGGGCACTGGAGCCGGTCGCCCGGTACGGGGACTTCGGCGAGGTGGCGGTGACCGACCCCGAGGCATGGCGCATGATCACGGTGTTCCGCCGGGCCCGCTGACCGGTCACGGCGCCGGGGCCCAGCCGGGCATCGGGTGGGCGGCCAGCAGCTCGCGGATCTCCCCCGCGACCCGTTCCCGCTCCCCGCCCTGCTCGTCCTCGCCCCGCGCGGCGGCCTGGACGACGTCGTCGATCCACGCGGCCACCTGCGGCATCAGGTCCGGGGTGAGCCCGCGGGTGGTGATCGCCGCGGTGCCGATCCGCAGTCCCGAGGGGTCGAACGGCTTGCGCGGATCGAACGGCACCGCGTTGTGGTTGAGCTCGATCCCGGCCGCGTCGAGCGCCTTGGCCGCGGGCTTGCCCGGAACGCCCTTGCCCGTCAGGTCGATGAGGATCAGGTGGTTGTCGGTGCCGCCCGAGATCAGGTCGAAGCCGCGCTCCACCAGGGCGGCGGCCAGCGCCTTGGCGTTGGCGACGATCCGGTGCGCGTAGTCGGCGAACTCCGGCCGCGCCGCCTCCCGCAGCGCGACCGCGATGGCGGCGGTGGTGTGGTTGTGCGGGCCGCCCTGGAGGCCGGGGAAGACGGCCTTGTCGACCGCGGCGGCGTGCTCGGCGGTCGCCATGACCATGGCGCCGCGCGGGCCGCGGAGCGTCTTGTGCGTGGTCGTGGAGATCACGTCGGCGTGGCCGACCGGGGACGGGTGCGCGCCGCCGGCGATCAGGCCCGCGATGTGCGCGATGTCCGCGGCGAGCACGGCGCCGGTCTCGCGGGCGATCTCGGCGAACGCGGGGAAGTCGATCGTGCGCGGGATCGCGGTGCCGCCGCACCAGATCAGCCTGGGCCGCTCCTTGAGCGCCAGGTCCCGGACCTGGTCCATGTCGACCCGGCCGGTGTCGGCGCGCACGTCGTACCGGACGGGGCTGAACCACTTCCCGGTCGCCGACACCGGCCAGCCGTGCGTGAGGTGGCCGCCCATCGGCAGCGACAGGCCCATCACCTTGTCGCCCGGGTCGAGGAACGCCATGTAGACGGCGAGGTTGGCGGGCGAGCCCGAGTACGGCTGGACGTTGGCGTGCTCGGTGCCGAACAGCTCCTTGGCCCGCTCGATCGCCAGCAGCTCGACCGGGTCGACGAGCTGCTGGCCCTCGTAGTAGCGGCGGCCCGCGTACCCCTCGGAGTACTTGTTGGTCAGCACCGAGCCGGTGGCCTCCAGCACGGCGGGCGAGACGTAGTTCTCCGAGGCGATGAGCCGGAGCTTCTCGAACTGGCGCCGGGCCTCGGCCTCGACGAGCCCCGCCAGATCGGGGTCCTGCTCGCGCAGGTGGGAGAGGGACGGCTGGTGCATGGCGGCCTCCGCACTGGTCGCGCCGGCGGTCCTGTGCGCGCGGACCCCCCGCTGAGGGGCCCGTACACCCAGGCGCGCGGTGTGCGGACTAGCTTCGCTCCCCGGTGGTCGTCTCCACCTTGACTGCGCCAGTCGCGTCCGGCAAGCATACCCGCGCGCTTCGCCGGGGCCGGCGGAACGGGCGGACCCGGCCCGGTACGGACACCAGGACGAGGCCGCCCAGCAGGAGGAGGCACCCGGCGGTGGTGGCCGCCGACAGCCGCTCCCCCAGCACGGCCAGGGCCAGGACGGCCGCGACCAGCGGCTCCGCCAGGCTGAGCGTGCCCGCGGTGGCGGCGGTGACCCGCCGCAGCCCGATCACGAAGCACATGTACGCGACCGCCGTCGTGGCCGGGCCCAGCCAGGCCACCAGGGCGAGGGAGCGGCCGCCGGCCAGCTCGGCCGCCCCGTGCAGCGCCCAGGGAAGCAGCAGCGCGCCGCCGGCCAGCAGCGTCACCGCGACGGCGGCCGCCATGTTCACCCCGCGCTCGCCCAGGATCTTGGCCGACACGGTGTAGACGCCGAAGCAGCACCCGCCGACCAGGGCGAGCGCGAGCCCGAGCGGATCGAGCGCGCCGGTGAGGCCGGGCACCATCAGCAGCGCGCAGCCGCCGACCGCGCAGGCCGTGCCGGCCGCCCAGCGGCGGCTCAGCCGGGTGCGCAGGACCAGGCGCTCGCAGACGCCGGTGGAGACCGGCACCAGGCCGAAGACGATCGCGGTGGCCACGGCGGCGCCGGTACGGTCGACCGCCGTCAGGAACGCGGCCTGGAACGTCCCCGTCGCCGCGGCGGCCGCGAGCAATGGCAGGCGGGCCGGCCCGCCGAGCCCGCGGAACGCCCGCGGCGCCGTCGCGAGGACGAGCGCCGCCAGCAGCAGCCCGCCCGACAGGATGCGCGCGGCGCCGAGCGTGACCGGCGGGGCCGGAGAGTCCGCCAGCACCTGCGCCGGCCCGACCGTCCCCCAGAGGACGCCGGCGGCCAGGACGAGCAGGACGCCGGAGAAGCCGTTTCGTTGGTCCATGCCCGCAACGCTAGGCAAAAGTGCGGAGCGGGCGTTCAGAATCCGTAATTCGTTCGGTTCGGGCGGCGGAGCCCGGCTGTTGTACGGCGAGAAGGCCGCGAGCCGCCGCTCAGCCGTACGGGCTTCGACGATCCCGGCGTTCCGGCGTGGGAAGTTCGGACTGCTCGGCGGGCTGCACGTAGTCGTACACCACCGTCGTCCGCACGTCCACGAACTCCTTGCGCCGCGCCAGCCGGTCGAGGACGAAGTCCCGCAGGTACTGGGTGCTGGGCACCGCCACGTGCACCAGGATGTCCTCGGCGCCCGTCACCACGAACACGCCCAGCGTCTCGGGCATCGCGGCCATGTGGTCGCGGGTCGACTCGATGGCCTCCCGCGACTGCGGCCGGATCCGGATCGAGATCAGCGCCTGCACGCCGCGGCCCAGCGCCTCCAGGTCCACCCCGGCGTGGAAACCCGTGATCACGCCGCGGGCGCGCAGCGCCCGGGTGCGCTCCAGGGCCGTCGAGGGCGCGATGCCCACCGCGTCGGCCAGTTCCCGGTTCGTCTGCCGACCGTCGCGCTGCAGCCGGCGCAGGATCGCCTGATCCACCGCGTCCATCGAGCTCATCTCCGAATTTTATGCGGCGTTCGGCCCCGGCCGCCGGAGCGCGCCCGTACCGCCGCGGGCGGCCAGGCTGACAGTTTGCTGAAGATCAGGTGTCATCCGTCCCGTTCGCACGGATTTGACAGATCGCGTCGACTACTGTCGGCGTGCCATGCAAACCGGACATCCCGCCCCAGACGCCCCTGCCGCGGCACAGGCCGCGGGCGCGGCGCCCATCCGGCTGGGATGGCTGGACGGGCTGCGGGGCATCGCGGCGCTCGTCGTCGCCGTGCACCACGGCTGCTACCACTACCTGCCGCAGTTCCGGCACGAGATCCTGCGCTGGGTCGATCCCGGGCACGCAGGCGTCCTGGTCTTCTTCCTGGTCAGCGGCTACATCATCCCCGCCTCGCTGGAGCGGAGCGGATCGCTGCGGCGGTTCTGGATCGGCCGGCTGTTCCGCATCTACCCGCTGCTGCTGGCCGTGCTCGCCGTGACCCTGCTGGTCGCGCTCGCCGGCCTCACCCCGCTCCGGCAGGGCCTCGGAACCGACTTCGACCCGCTGGGCGCCGCGCTGGCGCACCTGACGATGATGCAGGACCTCCTCGCCGTCCCGAGCGCCCTGAACGTCCTGTGGACGCTGTCGTACGAGATGGCGTTCTACCTGCTGGTGGTGGCGCTGTTCGCGGCCGGGCGGGCGAACCGCCACTCGGCCACCGTCGCGGCCGTCCTCGCGCTGGCGTCGCTGAGCCTGGCGCTGCTGCTGCCCAGCGCGGCGCTGTCGGCCCGCTACGGCGTCGCCCCGGTCGCGGTCGCCGCCTTCGCGATCATGGTGGCGGCGATCTGGGCCGCCTGCTCCGCGCGGACCGCCGTGAGCCGTGCCGGGGCGCTGCTGGGCGGGGCGCTCGCGGCGGCGCTGGTGCTCCTCAACGGCCGCGTCGAGCCCTGGGAGGGCCTGATGCTGCTCGGGGTGATGTTCGCCGGCACCGCGATCCACCGCGCCGAACGGCGCCAGATCCGGGTCCGCGCCGCCGCCGTCGCCGCCGGGGCCGTCCTCGTCGCCGCGATCGCGGGCGGGCTGTGGCACCTGCGGGTCTGGGCGCCCGGCCAGAGCGAGGAGATCCTCAAGCGGTCCTGGGTGATCACGATCCTGGTGACCGCGCTGGTGTTCGCCGCCGGCATGGCGCTGCGGCACCGCGCCGTACCGCGCCCGCTGGCCCGGCTCGGCGTGATCAGCTACTCGGTGTACCTGATCCACCCGGTGCTGCTGATGGGCCTCGACCTCACCATCGGCCGCCCCGACCGGGACGCGCCCTGGCTGCTGGTCCCCTACCTGATCCTGGTGCTGGTGATCAGCGAGCTGACGTACCGCGCGGTCGAGGCGCCCCTGCACCGCTACGGACGCCGCCTGGCCCGCCGCGCCGCGCCGCCGCGGGAGCCCCTGGAACGCATCGAGCCCGGTCCCCACTCGGGGAACCGGGCCGTGCACGCCACACGCTAGAGCCGGAGGCCGTCAGACGCGGCCGGCGGACTCCATGGCGGCCTTGACCGCGGCGCGCTTCTGGCGGAGCTTGGCCAGCGCCTCCTCGAGGATGGCCTCGCCGTCCTCGTCGCTGCGCCGCTCCTTCACGTACGCCAGGTGCGTCTTGTACGGCTCGGTCTTCGGCGGGGCCGGGGGGTTGTCCGAGTCCTGGCCCGCCGGGAACCCGCAGCGGGGGCAGTCCCACGTGTCGGGGACGGCGACGTCGGTCGCGAAGCTGGGGCGGGTCTCGTGCCGGTTGGCACAGTAGAACGTCACCCAGACCCGGGGGGCGGCGTCGCCCCGCTCGGCCTCTCCCATCGGACCGGCCCCGACACGGCTGCCCCGAATCGCGTTGCCACTACCCACGGATTACTCCTCGCTCGTGTGCGCCCCGCACCGCCCTGACCGCGCGGCGGGGGCCCTTTCTCATCTCTGCCTGTACGGCCCGTTCAGCCGACGCCCTTGCTCTTGAACAGCAGCCCGAGGACGATGATCGAGGCGAACCAGATGATCCCCGTGGCGACCGTCAGGCGGTCCAGGTTGCGCTCGACCACCGAGGAGCCGCCCAGCGACGAGGTGACGCCGCCGCCGAACATGTCCGACAGCCCGCCGCCCTTGCCCTTGTGCGCGAGGACGAGGACCACCATCAGCACGCTGGTGAGCAGGAGCACGGCGGACGTTGCGATGATTGCCACTGTTGAGTGCCTCTTCCGGCCGACCCCGCCGAGGCGGGGCGCTTGTTCTTCAAGGGAACGCTGTATTCAGGTTCACGGACGCGGTATGCCGGGCGATCGGCCCGTCAGTACGGAAGGGTACGACGAACTTCCCGCTGGTTCGGCAAGAATCCCCGTACCGCAACCGAATTGATCAGAACCGACCATGCCGGGACCGGCCATGACGGCCGGTCCCGGGCCCGGTCAGACCGTGACCGGCAGGTCCCGGTACCGGCAGATCTTGATGAACTCGCCCGGGTCCAGGCTGGCGCCGCCGACCAGGGCGCCGTCCACATCGGCCTGCGCCATGATCCCGGCGACGTTGCCGCCCTTGACCGAACCTCCGTACAGGATACGCACGTCGGCGGCGACCTCGCCGTCGTACAGCTCGGCGAGCCTGCCCCGGATCGCGGCGCACACCTCCTGCGCGTCCTGCGGGGTGGCCACCTCGCCGGTGCCGATCGCCCAGACCGGCTCGTACGCGATCACCACGGTGCGGGCCTGGTCGGCCGGGATCTTCTCCAGGGCGCCCTCGACCTGGGCCAGCGTGTGCTCGACGTGGCGGCCGGCCTTGCGGACCTCCAGCCCCTCGCCCACGCAGACGATCGGCGTGATCTCGTTCGCCAGGGCGGCCTTGGCCTTGGCGTTGACCAGCGCGTCGTCCTCGTTGTGGTACTGGCGGCGCTCGGAGTGCCCGACCGTCGCGTACTTGCACCGCAGCTTGGCCAGCATCGCCCCGGAGATCTCGCCGGTGTAGGCGCCGGAGACGTGCGGGGAGATGTCCTGCGAGCCGTAGGTGATCCGCAGCTTGTCGGCCTCCACCAGCGACTCGACCGTCCGCAGGTTGGTGAACGGCGGCAGCACGGCGATGTCGACGGCGTCGAAGTCGGCGTCCTTGAGCCCGAACGCCAGCTGCTGGACCAGCTTGATCGTCTCGAAGTGGTTGTTGTTCATCTTCCAGTTGCCGGCCATCAGCGGCCTGCGGCCGGCGGGCTGGGAAGCGGGGTTCTTCGGGGCCATGCGTCAGTCCTCCAGAGCCTGCAGGCCGGGCAGCGCCTTGCCCTCGAGGTACTCGAGGCTGGCGCCGCCGCCGGTGGAGATGTGGGAGAAGCCGTTCTCGTCGAAGCCGAGCGTGCGGACCGCCGCGGCCGAGTCGCCGCCGCCGACGACGGTGAACGCGCCGGAGTCGAGGAGGCCCTGCGCGACCGCGCGGGTGCCGTGGGAGTACGGCTCCATCTCGAACACGCCCATGGGGCCGTTCCAGAAGACGGTGCCGGCGCCCGCCAGGCGGGAGGCGAACAGCTTGCCGGACTCGGGGCCGATGTCCAGGCCCATCCGGTCGGCCGGGATGGCGTCGGCGGCGACCACCGAGTGCTCGGCGTCGGCGGCGAACGCGGTCGCGGCGACGATGTCGACCGGCAGCACGAACTCCACGCCCGACTCCTCGGCCCGGCGCAGGTACTCGCGCACGGTGCCGAGCTGGTCCTCCTCCAGCAGGCTCCCGCCGACCTCGTGGCCCTGGGCCTTGAGGAAGGTGAAGACCATGCCGCCGCCGATCAGGATGCGGTCGGCCTTGCCGAGCAGGTTGTCGATCACGCCGAGCTTGTCGGAGACCTTGGAGCCGCCCAGGACGACGGCGTACGGACGCGCGACGTCCTCGGTCAGCCTCTTCAGGACCTCGACCTCGGCGGCGATCAGCCCCCCGGCCGCGTGCGGCAGCCGCTTCGGCACGTCGTACACGCTGGCGTGCCTGCGGTGGACGGCGCCGAACCCGTCGCCGACGTACGCCTCGGCCAGGGCGGCGAGCCGGTCGGCGAACGCGCCGCGCTCGGCGTCGTCCTTGCTGGTCTCCCCGGCCTCGAAGCGCAGGTTCTCCAGCAGCGCGACCTGCCCGTCGGTCAGGCCCTCGGCGGCGGCGCGGGCGGACTCGCCCACCACGTCGGCCGCGAACGCCACCTCGGCGCCCAGCAGCTCACCCAGCCGCGCGGCCACGGGGGCCAGCGAGAACTCGGGCCTGACCTCGCCCTTGGGGCGGCCGAGGTGGGCGCAGACGATGACGCGGGCGCCCTTGTCGCGCAGCCTCTGGATCGTCGGGACGCTGGCCCGGATCCGGCCGTCGTCGGTGATCCGGCCGTCCTCCAGCGGCACGTTCAGATCCGCGCGGACCAGGACGCGCCTCCCGGCCACGTCCAGATCGTCAATGGTGCGCATCGGAATGCGGTGTCCTTCCGGATACGGGCCCGCCGTGGCCGCGCGGCCCTGGGAAGGGCGGCGCCGCCACGGCGGGCACGAGCGGATCAGCTGGGATCAGAGCGACGAGCCGACGAGCTTCACCAGGTCGACGAGGCGGTTGGAGTAGCCCCACTCGTTGTCGTACCAGCCGACGACCTTCACCTGGTCGCCGATGACCTTGGTCAGCCCGGAGTCGAAGATGCAGGAGGCCGGGTCGGTGACGATGTCGGAGGAGACGATCGGGTCCTCGGTGTAGGTGAGGTAGCCCTTGAGCTCGCCCTCGGCGGCCTTCTTGAACGCGGCGTTGACCTCCTCGACGGTGACGTCGCGGGACACGGTCGCGGTCAGGTCGGTGGCCGAGCCGGTCGGCACCGGGACGCGCAGCGCGTAGCCGTCCAGCTTGCCGTTCAGCTCCGGCAGCACCAGGCCGATGGCCTTGGCGGCGCCGGTGGAGGTCGGCACCACGTTCAGCGCGGCGGCGCGGGCGCGGCGCAGGTCCTTGTGCGGGGCGTCCTGGAGGTTCTGGTCCTGGGTGTACGCGTGGATCGTCGTCATCAGGCCCTTCTCGACGACGAAGTTGTCGTGCAGGACCTTGGCCAGCGGCGCCAGGCAGTTGGTGGTGCAGGAGGCGTTGGAGATCACCGTGTGCTTCGCCGGGTCGTACTTGTCCTCGTTGGCGCCGAGCACGATGGTGAGGTCCTCGTTCTTGGCCGGGGCCGAGATGATGACCTTCTTGGCGCCGTTGTCGGCGTGCACCTTGGCCTTGGTGGCGTCGGTGAAGAAGCCGGTGGACTCCACGACGATGTCGACGCCGAGGTCGCCCCACTTGAGGTTGGCGGGGTCGCGCTCCTCGAACGCCTTGATCGACTTGCCGCCGACGACGATCTCGTCCGCGGTGGCGTGGACGTCCTCGCCGAGGCGGCCGAGGATGCTGTCGTACTTGAGCAGGGTGGCGAGCGTGGCGTTGTCGGTCAGGTCGTTGACCGCCACGATCTCGATGTCGGCTCCGGAGGCCTTCACGGCGCGGAAGAAGTTGCGGCCGATCCGGCCGAAACCGTTGATGCCTACTCGGATGGTCACGGGAACGGCTCTCCTCATACGTCGACTCTCACCCGGCGATCACCCGGGCCGCAGTTACCTGGATCGGTGAGGCCGCAGGCCCCAGGCCCGACCCTATCGAATGCCCGGCCCGGTGCCCGACATGGGCGGAGGGGAACCGGAGGGTGGTCCCGGCTTCCCCCGTCCGGGTGAGACCGGCGCCCGTCCTTCCGCTCAGGACCGGCCCGCGCCGGGGGGTGTCTCCGTGCGTGCGGGGGCGCGGGGGGCGGGCCGGGTCAGGGGGCGAGCATGTCGGCGGTGAGGTTGGCCTCGGTGCCGGGGACGCCCTGGTCCTGGGCGCGCTTGTCGGCCATCGCCAGCAGGCGGCGGATGCGGCCCGCGATGGCGTCCTTGGTCAGCGGCGGGTCGGCGAGCTGGCCGAGCTCCTCCAGGGACGCCTGCTTGTGCTCCAGGCGCAGCCGGCCGGCGCTGACCAGGTGCTCGGGGGCGTCGTCGCCGAGGATCTCCAGGGCCCGGGCGACCCGGGCGCCGGCGGCCACGGCGGCGCGGGCGGAGCGGCGCAGGTTGGCGTCGTCGAAGTTGGCGAGGCGGTTGGCGGTGGCCCGCACCTCGCGGCGCATCCGGCGCTCCTCCCAGGCCAGCACGCTGTCGTGCGCGCCGAGCCGGGTCAGCAGCGCGCTGATCGCGTCGCCGTCGCGGACCACGACCCGGTCGACGCCGCGCACCTCCCGGGCCTTGGCGTGGATCTTGAGCCGGCGGGCGGCGCCGACCAGCGCCAGCGCGGCCTCCGGGCCGGGGCAGGTCACCTCCAGCGACATCGACCGGCCCGGCTCGGTCAGCGAGCCGTGCGCCAGGAACGCCCCGCGCCAGGCCGACTCGGCGTCGCAGGCCGCCCCCGCGACCACGTGCCGGGGCAGCCCGCGGACGGGCCGGCCGTTGTTGTCGATCAGGCCGGTCTGCCGGGCCAGCGACTCCCCCTCGCGGAAGACCCGGACGACGTAGCGGTTGCCCTTGCGCAGCCCGCTGGGCGCGAGCACCACCACGTCGGAGGTGTGGCCGAAGACCTCGGCGACGTCCTTGCGCAGGCGCCGCGCGGCCGAGCCGGTGTCGATCTCCGCCTCGATCACGATCCGCCCGCTGACCAGGTGGAGGCCCCCCGCGAACCGCAGCAGCGTCGACACCTCCGCCTTGCGGCAGCAGGGCTTCATCACCGACAGCCTGCTCAGCTCGTCCTTCACCACACCGGTCATCGCCATGCTCGACACCCTCCCCCTAGGAACTTCCAGCAGTGTGGCCGATGTCGGCCGCGCCGGACGTCACTCACGGAAAATCTTCACGAAGGCTTGGGCCAGCCGGGCGGGATCATGACGCGGGGAGCCGTCGTCGGCGGCCACGTCGGCCAGTTCCAGCCGGCCGCCCAGGTCCTGTACCGCCTTGTCCAGCGCGACGGGATCGTCGACCACCCCCCGGTCGGCGAGCACCACGTCCACGCGCAGGTCGGGCGCATGCGCCTGCAGGACCTCCAGATGCGTCTGCGGCGAGAAGTCGTCGGTCTCCCCCGGCTGCGGCGCCAGGTTGAGCGCGACCAGCCGCCGCGCGCGGGTCGCGGTGAGCGCGCGGGCCAGCTCGGGCACCTGGAGGTGCGGCAGCACGCTGGTGAACCAGGAGCCGGGGCCGAACACCACCCAGTCGGCGGCGTCGACGGCCTCCAGGGCCTCCGGGCAGGCGGGCGGGTCGGACGGGACGAGCGAGACGCTCAGCACCGTCCCGGGCGTCTTGGCGCAGGCGACCTGCCCCTTGACGCGGGTGACGTCGTCGGGCCTGGCCGGATCGGCGCCGCGCACCTCGGCGACGATGTCCAGCGGGACCGAGGCCATCGGCAGCACCCGGCCGCCCGCGCCCAGCAGCCGGCCGACCCAGTCGAGCCCGGCCACCGTCGAGGCGGCGGTGCCCTCGCCCAGCAGCTCCCACAGCGCGACGATCAGCAGGTTGCCGACCGCGTGGTCGTGCAGGTCGCCCTGGCTGCGGAAGCGGTGCTGGACGACGTCGCGCCAGGTCTGGCCCCACTCGTCGTCGCCGCACAGCGCGGCCAGCGCCATCCGCAGGTCGCCGGGCGGCAGCACGCCCAGCTCGCGGCGCAGCCGGCCGCTGGAGCCGCCGTCGTCGGCGACGGTCACCACCGCGCTGAGCCGGTCGGTGACCCGCCGCAGCGCCGAGAGCGAGGCGTACAGGCCGTGCCCGCCGCCCAGGGCCACCACCGCGGGCCCGGCACCGGACCGGCTCACCCCGCCACCCCCGTGCCGTTCTGCCGCATACCGTTCTTCTCGTCGTCCGGGACCTGCCCGGAGGGCTCACTCACGGCCGAGGTCTCGGTGGGACGCCTGCACCTCGATGCCCTCGTCCCTCAGCCGGGCGGCGATCTGCTCCGCCATGGCCACACTACGGTGTTTGCCTCCGGTGCATCCCACGGCGAGGGTCACGTAGTGCTTGCCCTCGCGCTCGTACCCCTCGGTGAGCAGCCGCAGGACCTCGGTGTAGGCGTCCAGGAACTCCTTGGCGCCGCGCTGCCCGAGCACGTAGTCGCGGACGGCGGCGTCGCGGCCGGTCTTGGGGCGCAGCTCGGGGACCCAGTGCGGGTTGGGCAGGAAGCGGCAGTCGACGACCAGGTCGGCGTCCACCGGCAGGCCGTACTTGTAGCCGAACGAGACCACGGTGGCGCGCAGCGAGGACTCGCCGGTGTCGTTGCCGAAGTAGCCGACGATCTTGGCGCGCAGCTCGTGCACGTTGAGGCCGCTGGTGTCCAGGACCAGGTCAGCCTCGGCGCGGACCTCGCGGACGAGCTCGCGCTCGCGGGCGATGCCGTCGACCAGCCGCCCGTCGCCCTGCAGCGGGTGCGGCCGCCGGACGCTCTCGAAGCGGCGCACCAGGTCGGCGTCGGACGCCTCCAGGAACACCACCCGGGGGTGGACGCCGCGGGCCTCCAGCTCGGCGATCGAGGAGTGCAGGTCCTCGGTGAACGCGCGGCTGCGCACGTCGACCACCACGGCGATCCGCGGCACCGCGTCCTTCACCCGGCCGCCCAGGTCGGCCATCGTGGCCAGCAGGCCGGGCGGGAGGTTGTCGACCACGAACCAGTCGAGGTCCTCCAGCGACTTGGCGGCGGTGCTGCGGCCCGCGCCGGACATGCCCGTGACGATCACGATGTCCGGTATCTGAGTATCGGTGGTGGTCAACTCGGCTCCCCCCGGTCATTGCCTTCGCTACCCGCGCCGCCCGCGCTGCCCCCGGCAGGGCCGGCCGGCGCGGCCGCACCTGCGCCCGATCCGCCGTGCAGGGCCGCGGCGATCTGCTCGGCGCTGCGCAGGCCGATGCCGGGGACCTCGGCGATCTGCTCGGGCGTCGCCTCTTTCAACCGCTTCACCGACCCGAAATGTTTCAGCAGGGCCGACCGGCGGGCCGGCCCCAGCCCCGGCACGTCGTCCAGCTCGCTCACCGTCATGGCCTTGGACCGCCGCTGCCGGTGGAAGTTGATCGCGAACCGGTGCGCCTCGTCGCGGACCCGCTGGACCAGGAACATGCCCTCGCTGTTGCGCGGCAGGATCACCGGGTCGGGGTCGGCGGGCAGCCAGAGCTCCTCCAGCCGCTTGGCGATGCCGCAGACCGCGATGTCGTCGATGCCCAGCTCCTCCAGCGCCCGCCGCGCGGCGGCGACCTGCGGCGGGCCGCCGTCGACGATCACCAGGTTGGGCGGGTACGCGAACTTGCGCGGCTTGCCCGTCTCGGGGTCGATGGGCTGGTGGGCGGCGGCGTCCTGCGGGTTCTCGGCGCGCTCCCCGGGGTCGTCGCCGATCGCGTCCAGCTCGCCGAACTTCTCGCTCTCGGCCAGGTAGCGGCGGAACCGGCGGGTGATCACCTCGTGGATGGAGCGGACGTCGTCCTGCCCCTCCACCGCCTTGATCGAGAACCGGCGGTACTCGCTCTTGCGGGCCAGCCCGTCCTCGAACACCACCATGGACGCCACCACGTTGGAGCCCTGGAGGTTGGAGACGTCGTAGCACTCGATCCGCAGCGGCGCCTCGGGCAGCTCCAGGGCGTCCTGGAGCTCCTGGAGCGCCCGGCTGCGGGTGGTCAGGTCGCTGGCGCGGCGCGTCTTGTGCTGCTTGAGCGCCTCCATCGCGTTGCGGGCGACGGTGTCGAGCAGCGCCTTCTTGTCGCCGCGCTGCGGCACCCGCAGCCGGACCGGGCCGCCGCGCTGGTCGGACAGCACCTCGCTCATCGCCGCCTCGTCGGGCGGCAGGGCCGGGACGAGCACCTCGCGCGGCACCGACTCGCTGTCGCCGTAGATCTGCAGGAGGAACGTCTCGACCAGGTCGGAGGTGGTGACCGCCTCGACCTTGTCGACGACCCAGCCGCGCTGGCCGCGGATCCGGCCGCCGCGCACGTAGAACACCTGGACGGCCGCCTCCAGCTCGTCCTCGGCGAAGGCGATCATGTCGCAGTCGGTGCTGTCGGGCAGCACCACGGTCTGCTTCTCCAGCGCCCGCTCCAGCGCCCGGATGTCGTCGCGCAGCCGGGCGGCCCGCTCGTACTCCTGGACGGCGGCGGCCTCGCGCATGTCGCGTTCGATCCGCTTGATGAAGCGGCCGGTGTTGCCCGCCATGAAGTCGCAGAAGTCCTCGGCCAGCAGCCGGTGCTCCTCGGGCGTCACCCGGCCCACGCAGGGCGCCGAGCACTTGCCGATGTAGCCGAGCAGGCACGGCCGGTCGAGCTGGCGCTGCCGCTTGAAGACCCCCGGGCGGCAGGTGCGCACGGGGAAGACCCGCAGCAGCTGGTCGACCGTCTCGCGGATCGCCCAGGCGTGCGAGTAGGGGCCGAAGTACCGCACTCCCCTGCGCTTGGCGCCGCGCATCACCATCACCCTCGGGTAGTCCTCGTCGAGGGTGACGGCCAGGTACGGATAGGACTTGTCGTCGCGGTAGCGGACGTTGAACCGCGGGTCGAACTCCTTGATCCAGGAGTATTCGAGCTGGAGCGCCTCCACCTCGGTGCCGACGACGGTCCAGTCGACCCCGGCGGCCGTCCGCAGCATCGTCTGGGTGCGCGGGTGCAGGCCGGCGAAGTCGGCGAAGTAGGAGCCGAGCCGGGAGCGCAGGCTCTTGGCCTTGCCGACGTACACGACCCGGCCGTGCTCGTCGCGGAAGCGGTAAACGCCCGGCGAGTCCGGAATGGACCCCGGGGCGGGTCGGTAGTTCGCCGGGTCAGCCACGCCGGAAAGCCTAGTAGCCGGGGCCGACATCCGGGCCCTTCCGGGAGGTCCGGCACCGGTGACGGAGATCTCGTTCCGGGCGCAGATCATCGGAAAGAGGGCCCCGCGAGAGTGCATAGTGTCGGAAAAGGCACTGTCGGGAACGCACCATCTGAGACCGGAGGGGGTCGGGAGGGCCGTGTCGGCGTTCTGGAGCTGGATCGTACTGGCGGCCGCGGTGGCCACCTCGGTGATCGTGGTCGAGGGGGCGCGCCGGCTGCTGGCCGGCCGGCTGTCCGCGCGCTGGCCGGGCGCCGGCGAGGCGGCCCGGAACTGCACCGCGCCCGCCTTCACGTTCGCCGTGGTGATCAGCACGGCGGCCGCGATGCCGTACCGGTACCTGGCCGATCCGGCCGAGGGCGTGGTCCGGCACCTGCTGAAGATCGCCGCGATCGGCGCCACCACCTGGCTGCTGCTGCGGATCTCGTACGCGCTCACCGACCCGCCGCTGCAGCGGCTGATGCGCATCGAGGGCGAGCGCAACCGGCGGGCCCGCAAGACGCGCACCCAGATGCTGCTGCTGCGCCGGATCGCCGCGGCGGTGATCGTGGTGATCGCGGTGGGCGCGGCGCTGTTCACGTTCCCGGCCGTCCGCACGCTGGGCGCCGGGATGCTGGCCTCGGCCGGCGTGGCCGGCCTGGTCGTCGGCATCGCGGCCCGCCCAGCCCTGGGGAACCTGTTCGCCGGGCTGCAGATCGCCTTCAGCGACGCGCTGCGGCTGGACGACGTCGTGGTCGTGCAGGGCGAGTGGGGACGGGTCGAGGAGCTGACGCTGTCGTACGTGGTCGTGCGCGTGTGGGACGAGCGGCGGCTGGTGCTGCCCGTGTCGTACTTCACCGAGCAGCCGTTCGAGAACTGGACCCGCCGCAGCAACCGCCTGCTCGGGACGGTCGTGTTCTACGTGGACTGGTCGGTGCCGGTCGAGGAGCTGCGCACCGAGCTGTACGAGATGCTGCGCGACAACCCGCTGTGGGACCGCCGCGACTGGGGCCTGGCGGTCACCGACATGATGCCGAACGGCCTGCTCCAGGTGCGCGCGCTGATGAGCGCGGCCGACGACGCCGACTGGTGGGACCTGCGCTGCGCCGTCCGCGAGCGGCTGGTGGCCTACATCCGCGAGAACCACCCGGAGGCGCTGCCGCGCTTCCGCACGGAGGTGGCCGCGACCACCGGGATCACCGGCGCGGACGGGGACGGGGACGGGAGGTCCGTCGCCCACGCCGACCGCGGCTGGGACGGCCGCTGATCCGGGCCGGGCGGGGGCGGGCGCGCCCCGTCCCCGCCCGGGCGCGGGTCAGGCCAGGGTGATCTGGTCGCCCTGGACGGTGATCTTCCGCTCCGCCAGCGGCTCGGTGGCCGGCGGGCTGGCCACCGAACCATCGGCGATCTTGAACTTGCTGCCGTGGCAGGGGCAGTTGATGGTGCCGTTCGCGACGGCGTCCACCGGGCAGCCGCGGTGCGTGCACTTGCTGCTGTACGCCTTGAACTGGCCCTGGACCGGCTGCACGACGACGACCTTCTCGGCCTCGAAGACCTTGCCCCCGCCGACGGGGATCTCGCCGGCCTTCGCGAGCGCGGCGCCGGTGCCGCCGCCACCGCCCTCGCCGCCTCCGCCGCCGGAGTCCTCCCCGCCGGATCCGCCGCCGCCCTCGTCGCCGCCGCCGCAGGCCGCCGCGAGCCCGGCGACCCCCGCGAGCCCGGCGCCGATGAGCATCCCGCGCCGGGTGCTGCCGTCCGGCGCTCCCGCCGTGGCCGGTCCGGCCGCGGGCGGCGCTTCGGGGCTGTCCGTCCGCTCTGCGGGCGCCTGTGCCATGGATCTCCTCCGTGTCTCGGTGCGGGGTGCCGGTACGGCACGCGCGCCGACCGCGCGTGCTCGCACGCTGTCACCGGAGAATACGAACGGGAGCGTTTGAAGGTTCAAACTCCGCCGGGTGATCTTTTCCTCACCCCCCGCGACCTGCGTGTTCCCGACCAAGATAGGCGGTCGCCCGCGCGCCGCGGGGTCAGGGGCGGAAACCGAACCGGCGGCGCGGCCGGGGCAGCACGTTGTGCCACACGTGCTTGGCCTCCTGGTACCGGGCCAGCCCGGCCGGGCCCAGCTCACGGCCGATCCCCGACTGCTTGAAGCCGCCCCACTCGGCCTGCGGCACGTACGGGTGGAAGTCGTTGATCCACACCGTGCCGTACCGCAGCCGCGCCGCCACCCGCTCCGCCCGGCCGGCGTCCTGCGTCCAGACCGCGGCCGCCAGCCCGTAGACGGTGTCGTTCGCCAGCGCCACGGCCTCCTCCTCGGTCTCGAACGTCTCGACCGTGAGCACCGGCCCGGCCGACTCCTCCCGGACGACCCGCATGCGGGCGTGGCAGCCGTCCAGGATCGTCGGCAGGTAGTAGTAGCCCTTCTGCAGGAACGACTCGCCGGGGCGGCTCCCGCCGCAGCACAGCCGCGCGCCCTCGTCCAGCCCGGCGGCGACGTACGCCTCCACCCTGGCGCGGTGCCCCGGGGAGATCAGCGGCCCGGTCTCGGTCTCGGGATCGAACGGGCCGCCCAGCCGGATCCGCCCCGCCCGCGCCGCCAGCCCGGCCACGAGCTCGCCGTGCACCGGGGCGTGCACCAGCAGCCGGGCCCCGGCCGAGCGCGCCTGGCCGGAGTGCAGGAACGCCGCGGCCAGCGCCATCTCCAGCGCGGCCTCCGGATCGGCGTCGGCGAAGACGATGTTGGGGTTCTTGCCGCCCAGTTCCAGCGCCACCCTCTTCACCGTGCCGGCGGCGGCCGCCAGGACGCCGCGGCCGGTGCCGAGCCCGCCGGTGAACGAGACCATGTCGGCGGCCGGATGCGTCACCAGCGCGGGGCCGACCCGGTCGCCCGCGCCCAGGACCAGGTTGAACGCGCCCGCCGGCAGCCCCGCCTCCACCAGCAGCCGGGCCAGCAGGACCGCCGTCGACGGGGTCAGCTCGCTCGGCTTGAGCACGACCGTGTTGCCGGCCGCGAGCGCCGGGGCGACCTTCCACGCCGCCCGCGGCAGCGGATGGCTCCACGGCGTGATCAGCACGCAGACGCCGACGGGCTCGGACACCACCCGGCTGACCACGTCGGCGCGGCCGGTGTCCACCGCGCGCCCCGCGGAGCCCGCCGTGCCGTTCAGGCAGAGGCCGCCGTAGTAGCGGAACACCGCGGCCGCGTCGTCGGCGCCGTGCTCGCTCTCGGCCACCCGCCGGCCGGTGTCGAGCGACTCGGCCCGGGCCAGCTCGAACCGGTCGCGCTCCAGCAGCTCGGCCACCCGTAACAGCAGCGCGCCCCGGTCGCGCGCCGGCATCCGGGGCCAGCGGCCCGCGTCGAAGGCGCGCCGGGCCGCCAGCACGGCGGCCGCGGCGTCCTCGGGCCCGGCCTCGGCGACGCTGGCGACCGGCGTCTCGTCGGCCGGGCAGCGGATCTGGCGGCGGGCCCCGTCACGCGGGCCGACCCAACGTCCCCCGATGTGGAGCTGGCCCATGGGTGCGCCCCTCGGCCGCGGCCCCGGGGGCCGCGGCAAGTCCGCCTCTGGGCGCCATCCAAATCCGGGACCGGGGTCCCGTCAACCCTCCGGACGGTTCAGTCCAGCAGCTTGGCCAGGAACTGGCCGGTGTGGCTGGCCTCCACCTTGGCGACCTGCTCGGGCGTTCCGGTGGCCACGACGGTGCCGCCGCGGGAGCCGCCCTCGGGACCCATGTCGACGATCCAGTCGGCCGTCTTGATCACGTCCAGGTTGTGCTCGATGACGATCACCGTGTTGCCCTTGTCGACCAGCCCGTTCAGCACGCCGAGCAGCCTGCGGATGTCCTCGAAGTGCAGGCCGGTGGTCGGCTCGTCCAGCACGTAGATCGTCCGGCCGGTGGAGCGGCGCTGCAGCTCCGAGGCCAGCTTCACGCGCTGGGCCTCGCCGCCGGACAGCGTGGTGGCGGGCTGGCCGAGCCGGACGTAGCCCAGCCCGACGTCCAGCAGCGTCTTCAGGTGCCGGTGGATCGCCTTGATCGGCTCGAAGAAGGCGGTGGCCTCCTCGATCGGCATGTCCAGCACCTCGGAGATCGTCTTGCCCTTGTAGTGGACCTCCAGCGTCTCCCGGTTGTAGCGGGCGCCGTGGCAGACCTCGCAGGGGACGTAGACGTCCGGCAGGAAGTTCATCTCGATCTTGATGGTGCCGTCGCCGGAGCAGTTCTCGCAGCGGCCGCCCTTGACGTTGAACGAGAACCGGCCCGGCTGGTAGCCGCGCACCTTGGCCTCGGTCGTCTGCGCGAACAGCTTGCGGATGTGGTCGAACACGCCGGTGTAGGTCGCCGGGTTGGACCGCGGGGTACGGCCGATCGGCGACTGGTCGACGTGCACGACCTTGTCGAGCTGGTCGACGCCGGTGACCCGGCGGTGCTTGCCCGGCACCGTGCGGGCGCCGTGCAGCTGCTTGGCCAGCGAGTTGTAGAGGATGTCGTTGACCAGCGTGGACTTGCCGGACCCGGACACGCCGGTCACCGCGGTGAACACGCCGAGCGGGAACGCGACGTCCACGCCCTGGAGGTTGTTCTGCCGGGCGCCCTTGACGGCGACCTCGCGGCCCTTCTGCCGGGGCCGCCGGATCTCGGGCACCGCGATCTCGCGCCGGCCGGACAGGTACGCACCGGTCAGCGACTCCTTGGACGACAGCAGGTCGTCGACGGTGCCGGACACCACGATCTGGCCGCCGTGCTCGCCGGCCCGGGGGCCGATGTCGACGACCCAGTCGGCGGCCTGGATTGTGTCCTCGTCGTGCTCGACGACGATCAGCGTGTTGCCCATGTCGCGCAGCCGGATCAGCGTCTCCAGCAGCCGGTGGTTGTCGCGCTGGTGCAGGCCGATGGACGGCTCGTCCAGCACGTACAGCACGCCGACCAGGCCGGAGCCGATCTGGGTGGCCAGCCGGATCCGCTGCGCCTCGCCGCCGGCCAGCGTGGCCGACGCGCGGTCGAGGGTGAGGTAGTCGAGCCCGACGTCCAGCAGGAAGCCCAGCCGGGCGTTGATCTCCTTGAGCACCCGCTCGGCGATGTGCCGGTCGCGCTCGCTGAGCTCCAGCGACAGCAGGAACTTGGCGCACTCGCCGATCGGCATGGCCGCCACGTCGGCGATCGACCGGCCGCCCATGGTGACCGCCAGCACGACCGGCTTGAGCCGCGCGCCCTCGCAGGACGGGCACGGGATCTCCCGCATGTAGCCCTCGAACTTCTCCCGGGTGGAGTCGCTCTCGGACTCGGCGTGCCGCCGCTGGATGTAGGGGATCACGCCCTCGTACGCGGTGTAGTACGAGCGGGTGCGGCCGTAGCGGTTCTTGTAGCGGACGTGGACCTGCGTCTCGTGCCCGTTGAGGATCGCCCTGCGGGCCTTGGCCGGCAGCCGCTCCCACTCGGTGTTGAGGTCGAAGCCCATGGCGTCGCCCAGCGCCGACAGCAGCCGCAGGAAGTAGTCGCTGACGTGGCCGTTGGACCACGGCTGGATCGCGCCCTCGCCCAGCGTCATCGTGGGGTCGGGGACGACCAGCTCGGGGTCGACCTCCATGCGGGTGCCCAGGCCGGTGCAGTCGGGGCAGGCGCCGTACGGCGAGTTGAACGAGAACGAGCGCGGCTCCAGCTCCTCGAACGACAGGTCGTCGTAGGGGCAGTAGAGGTGCTCGGAGAACATCCGGGTGCGGTGCTCGTCGTCCTCGGGCAGGTCGACGAAGTCGAGCACGATGGTGCCGCCGGCCAGCCCGAGCGCGGTCTCCACCGAGTCGGCCAGCCGCTGGCGGGCGGAGTCCTTGACCGCGAGCCGGTCGACGACCACGGAGATGTGGTGCTTCTCCTGCTTCTTGAGCTTCGGCGGCTCGTCCAGCCGGACCATCCGCCCGTCGACCAGCGCCCGCGAGTAGCCCTTGGACTGCAACTCGCGGAACAGCTCGGCGTACTCGCCCTTGCGGTCGCGGATCACCGGGGCCAGCACCTGGAAGCGGGTGCCCTCCTCCAGCTCCAGCACCCGGTCGACGATCTGCTCGGGGGCCTGCCGGCTGATCGGGCGACCGCAGTCGGGGCAGTGCGGGTGGCCGATCCGGGCGTACAGCAGCCGCAGGTAGTCGTACACCTCGGTGATGGTGCCGACCGTGGAGCGCGGGTTCTTGCTGGTGGACTTCTGGTCGATCGACACCGCCGGGGACAGGCCCTCGATGAAGTCGACGTCGGGCTTGTCCATCTGGCCGAGGAACTGCCGGGCGTACGCCGACAGCGACTCGACGTACCGGCGCTGCCCCTCGGCGAAGATCGTGTCGAAGGCCAGGCTGGACTTGCCGGAGCCGGACAGCCCGGTGAACACGATCATGGAGTCCCGCGGCAGGTCGAGCGAGACGTCCTTCAGGTTGTGCTCGCGTGCTCCACGCACGATGAGTCGGTCATGCACGGCGTTGTTCCGGTTCCTCTAGTGGCATGTCTCTGGCCCGCGTGTCAGGGGGGGTGACCCAGTCGGCGGACACGGTCATGGGACACGGTCGCCGGACATGGTGAAGACACACGTCGCTCTCAGGCTAGCCAGGGGGTCTGACAGACCTCCCCGGCTCTTCAACAGCGGAGCCCGCCGCGGCATTTCTTCAGGGTCCTCCCCCGTCCCGGAAGGCGGCGGGCGTCACCCAGGAACCGTACACGTGTTCGAAGATCTCTCGCTACCGGAACCCGCCGGCGGGCGCGCCGGGCACCCGGCCGCGGGCGCGGCGGCCGACGGGCAGGTCCCCCTTCCGCCGCGTGGAGATCATTGTCACCGGCGTGGACCCCGCCGGGCCAGGGCAGGATGGGGATTCCACAGTGTGGTGGCACGGAGAGAGGCAGGGCGCGATGGGCGAGTGGCGGAAGGTCCTGGCGGAGGTCGACGCCGGAACGGAACGGATCGTGGCCACGGTGGCCGGGCTGCGCGAGGAGGAGCTGCGCGGCCCGTCGGCGCTGCCCGGCTGGACGCGCGGGCACGTGGCCACCCACATCGCGCGCAACGCCGACTCCCTGTGGAACCTGCTCGAATGGGCGCGCACGGGCGAGGAGATCCCGCAGTACCCGAGCATGGAGGCCCGCGACGCCGATCTGGAGGCGGGCGCCGGGCGGAGCGCGGCGGCGCTGGCCGAGGACGTCCGCGCGTCCGCGGAGCGGCTGTCCGCCCAGGCGTCGGGGCTTCCGGAGGAGGCGTGGGACCGGACGGTACGGGCGATGCCCGGCTGGACGCACCCGGCCTGGTACACCGTCTACCGCCGGTGGAACGAGGTGGAGGCCCACCACGTGGACCTGGCGGCCGGGTACGGGCCGGCCGGCTGGCCCGTGACGTACGTGGAATGGGCGCTGACGAGCACGCTGGCCGGCCTGGCGGCGCTGCCGCCCGATCTGCGGGGCGCGCTGGAGGGCTACCGGCTGGTGGCCACCGACACGGGGGACGCCGCGGACCTCGGCGGCGCTGCCGAGATCTCGGGCGGCGGGCGGGCGCTGCTGGCCTGGCTGAGCGGGCGCTCCGCGGGAGAGGGGCTGATCATGCGGCCGGACGGCCCGCTGCCCGTGCCGCCGCCGTGGCCGCACGCGCCCGGCGGATTCTAGGGGGTCTCGGGAAGGTCTCCGGTCACGGGACGGCTCACGGGGCGACGCGCTCGCGGTCGTCGCGCGCCGGGGCCGCGGCCGGCTCGAACGCGGCGGCGGGGTCGCCGGCCAGGCGGTGCAGGGCCGCCACCGACCGGACGGTGATCACGTTGCGGGCGACGGCGAGCCGGTCGCGCTCCCCGGCCAGGATCTGGGCCACCTTGCGGCGGCCCATGCCCGCCCAGCGGCCCAGGTCCTGCTGGCTGACCGGGACGCGGACCTCGTAGCCGGCGCCGCCGCCGGGCGGCGGCTTGCCGAAGCGGGCGACCAGTCTCAGCAGCCGGCCCGCCAGCCGACGTTCGGGCTCGTCGGGGAAGTGGGCGGAGCGCAGGCCGTTGGCGTCGCGCAGCCGCTCGGCGAGGACGGCGGCGACCGCCCAGGCCGCGCCGGGGTGGGCGTCCAGCACGGCGCGGAACCGGGCCGCGGGCAGGACCAGCGCCTGCACCCGGGTCAGCGCCTCCACGCTGGCGTCGCGGACGCCGCCGTCCACCGCCTCCAGCTCGCCGACGACGTCGCCCGGGCCCAGCACGTCCAGGATCACGGTCTCGCCGCCGCGCTCGACCCACACCTTGACCGCGCCCGAGCGCAGCACGAACACCTGCGAGGCCCGGGTGTGCTCGCGGGTCAGGAACGCGCCCGGTTTGATCATCACGTTGGTGCCGGCGCGCAGCAGGGCCTCTCGCGCGCGCTCCGGGAGCACGTCCCAGAATCTGGTGATGTCCATACCGCCAGTGAACGCGGCGGTAAGGCGATCGACTGCGTACTACGCCACACTTCGCTGCGCCGTGCATGCAAATTGCACCAGGGGTTGCACCTCAGTCCTCGTCGGGGCCATCCGACTCCAGCCAGCTGTCGACGGCGCGCAGCCGCCGGTCGCAGTCGGCCACCGCGGCCGAGTCGCCCAGCACGAGGCAGGACTCGCGCAGCCGCTCCAGCGCGTTGCGCTGGCCCCGGTGGTCGCCCATGTCCCGGCGGATGGCGATCTCGTCCAGGAACAGCTCCACGGCGCGGGAGTGCCGCCCCAGCCGCTGCCCGGCGCGCCCCATCGTGTGCAGCGCCATCGCCTGCTCCCGGGCGTCGCCCAGCTCGACGGCCAGGTCGTACGCCTGCCCGCCGGTCTCCAGCGCCTCCTCCGCGCGGTCCAGCTCCAGGTAGATCGCGGCCAGGTGGACCAGCGCGGTGCCCTCGCTGTGCCGGTCGCCGACCTCGCCGAGCACCCGCAGCGCCTCCAGCTCCATCTTCAGCGCCTCCTCGGGACGGCCCCCGGCCCGCAGGACGGCGGCGAAGGTGTCCATCCCGACGCCCATCCCGTACCAGTCGCCGATCTCCCGGCGGATCCCCAGCGCCTGCCGGGCCGCCTGCTCGGCCTGCTCGTACAGGTCCAGCTTCAGGTACGTGCGGGCGAGGCTGCCGAGCGTCCCGGCCAGCCCGGCCTGCGCGCCGAGCCGGTGCCACAGGTCCAGCGCCTCCAGGCCCAGGACGAACGCCTCCTGGTGGCGCTCGAGCCGCCGGACGACCATCGACAGGTGCTCCAGGTCGTGCGCCTCCCCGTACAGGTCGCCGATCTCGCGGCGCAGCTCCAGCGCCCGGACCAGGTGCTCGCGGGCCTCGCGGTAGCGGCCCAGGCGCCAGTGCACGATGCCGGTCTGCGACAGCGCCTCGGCCTCGCCGGAGCGGTCGCCGATCTCGCGGTGCAGCCGCAGCGCCTCGCCGCAGTACGTGAACGCCTCGGCGAACCGGGTGGCGTCGCACATCAGCATGCCGAGCGTCACCAGCGCCTTGGCCTCACCGTGCCGCGCGCCCAGCGCCCGGTACGTCCGCAGCGCCTGCTCCGCGTCCTGGAGGGCCAGGTCGCGCAGCCCGAGCGAGGCGTTCATGCGGGCCAGCTCGGTGAGGGCCTGCGCAGCGCCGTACCGGTCCGACAGGTCCTGCCGGATGTAGAGCGCCTCCAGGGCGTTCGAGACGGCCTCGTGGACGGCTCCGCGCCGCCGGTGCACCCGCGCCAGCGTCAGCAGCGTCGCCGCGACCCCGGGCAGCTCCCCGATCTCGCGGCGGATGCGCAGCGCCTCCCCCGCGTGGGACAGGGCGGTGTCGTAGTCGGCGAGCCCGATGTGGGCGGTCGCCAGCGTCTCGTGGCCCTTGGCCACTCCCCCGGCGTCCCCCAGGGCCTCGTGGATGGCCAGCGAGCGGCGCGCGTGCTGGATCGCGGTCAGGTAGCGGCCCAGGGAGGCGTGCACGTCGGCGAGCGTCGCCTGCGCCACGGCCTCGCCGAACCGGTCGGGCGGGTCGACCGAGCGGAACCCGCGCCGCGCGTCCTCGCCGTACCCGATCGCCTCCACCGGCAGGCCCAGCTCGAAGTGCGCCACCGCCAGGTTGTGCAGCATGACGGCGGCGGCCTGCCAGTCCTCCTCCGCCCGCGCCGCCCGCAGGCCGGCCTGGTGGACGGCGATGTTGTCCTCGCTGTAGCGGCGGAACGCCTGGAAGTCGAACAGCGCGTCCGCCAGCTCCCAGCAGGTGCGGTGCAGCCCCAGCCGCGCCGCCTGGTGCACCGCCGCGACCAGGTTGCGGCGCTCGGCCTCGAACCACGACAGGGCGACCTGCCGCACGACGGCGTCCGGCGGCGCGCTCTCCCGCCCGTCCAGGACGGGCCGCCGCGCGCGCGTCAGGTGCGCGCCGGCCTGCCGCGCCTCGGCGAGGTACCAGGCGAGGAGGCGGCGCTGCGCCGCCATCCGGTCGCTGTCGGCGTCCTCGCTGAGGCCCCGTTCCCGGACGAAGTCGCGCAGCAGCCCGTGCATGCGGTAGCGGCCGGGTCCGACGTCCTGGACGAGGTGGGCCTGGCGCAGGTCCTCCAGGCACTCGGCCGCCTCCTCCTCCGCCGCGTCCAGCAGCGCGGCGAGGGCGCTCGCGTTGAAGTCGGGGCCGGAGACGAGCCCCAGCAGCCGGAACGCCGCGCGCCGGTCGCGGCGCAGGCCCCGGTAGGCGATGTCGAACGTGGGGCTGAGCACGGTGTTGAGGCCCGGCCCCACGGCCGGGGAGGTGTCGGCCAGCTCCCGGACGGTGTCGGCGATCGACTCCTCGGGGTTCTCCGCCAGCCGCGCGGCCATGATCGCCAGCGCGAGCGGCAGGTGGCCGCACTCGCGGGCGAGCCGGACGACCGCGCGGTTCTCCTCCCGCACGCGCCGGTCCCCCGGGCCGAGGACGCCGGCGATGAGGTCGACGGCCTCCTGGGTGGCCATCTCGCGCAGCTCCAGCGTCCGGACGTCGGCGCCGTCGGCGGCCTCCGACAGCGCCGGGAGGCGGCGCTGCGTGGTCACCACCACCAGGCCCGCCGTGGCGGCCGCGATGATCGGCCGCACCTGGGCCGCCTCGGCGGCGTTGTCGAGGATCAGCAGGACCCGCCGCCCCGGCAGCAGCGAGCGGCACTGCGCCTCCAGCTCCGCCTCGGTGCGCGGCAGCTGGTCGCCGGGCACCCCGACGCCGCGCAGCACCTGCCCCATCACCTCCGAGGGGGCGGCCGTGCCGCGCAGGTCGCCGCGCAGGTCGACGAACACCGCGCCGTCGGGGAAGCGGTCGGCGGCCCGGTGCGCCCAGTGCAGCGCGAGCGTGGTCTTGCCGACCCCCGCCATGCCCTGGACGACCACCGCGCGCGGCAGCTCCGACTGGGAGACCAGCAGGTCGAGCTTGCCGAGGCTGACGGTGCGGCCGGTGAAGAACGGCTTGGCCTCCGGAAGCCGGAGCTCGCCGCCCGGGGCCTCCAGCCGTACCGGGGGGCGGGCGGCGATCCGGGCCGCGCCGCCCGCGCCGCCCGCCGGCGTCGCGGCCGGCGCCGAGGCCGGCTCGGGCGCCGCGTCGGGCCACTCGTCGCCCCACGGGCTGGCCGCCTGCCGCAGCGCGTCCGGATCGAGGATGGTCAGCGGCCGCGGCCGGCGGTCCAGGATGCCCCGCGAGCGCCACAGCCGGAACCAGCGCACCAGCGTCTCCCGCGAGATCCCGGACCAGTTGGCCAGCTCCGCCTGGCTCATCCGCAGCGGGATCTCCACGCCGCGCGCGGTGCGCCGCCCGAACCGGTGCGCCAGCTCCAGCAGGTGGTACGCCAGGCGCTGCTGGTGCTCGGCCGACCGCACCGCGTGCCGCCGCCCGCCGTACGTCGTCGTGCGCGCCAGCGTGTGCATCATCGCCTCGGCCACCCGCGGGTTGGCCGACAGCAGGCTGCCGAACTTCTCCCGGTCCAGCCGCAGCGTGGCCACATGGTCCAGCACGGTCACGGTGCCGCGCTGCGGATGCCCCCACGGGGCCAGCGCGCCGACCAGGTCGCCCGGCCCCACCAGGTCGATGATCGACTCGTCGCCCTCGCTGGAGTCCACGAACTCCTTGGCCACCACGTCCGTCGCGGTGCGCGCCCCCAGCCTGAACACCACGTGCACGCCGGCCGCGATCACCCCCTGGTGGCACAGGGTGCCGCCAGGGGGGATGTCGGTCCGCCGGCCCATGGCCCGCAGCGCCTGCCGGTCGGTGTCGCCGAGCCGGTCCCAGAAGCTCCCGGGCCGCGCGTCAGGGTCGGCCATGATCACCCCGCCGCCGTCATGACCGTCGTCCACAGGACGAACGCCACGCTCGCCCCGACCGCCCAGACCACCGCATGCCAGGACAGGTCGCAGCACCGGTACGCGGCCCCCAGCAGGCGGCGCAGCTCGACGTCCCGGACGTCCGGGGGGAGGCCGGCGGTGAGCCCGGCCGGCGTCCACGGCACCGTGGGGTCGAGCGGGGCTCCCGTGCCCGCCCGCACCGCCGCCAGCGCCGACACCATCGTGCGGCGGGCCCGGACCGCGTAGCCCGCCGCCATCGCGAACGGCCCCGCGACGGGGACCAGGAGCGGCAGCGGGAGCACGCTCCCCGCCGCCGCCAGCTGCGTGAGCACGCCGGCCGCCACCACGGCCAGCAGCGCCACCGCGATCGCGGCGTCCTGCCCGCACAGCCGAAGCAGCGTGCAGGCGTGCCCCAGGATCTCTTCCGGCGTCTCCGCCGGGAGCGGCCGCGTCTCGTGACGCGACCGGAAAACCGTGGCCAACGCGCCCTCCAGGGTCGAAACTGCCCTTCCGTACTCGATGGTGTGCCACCGAGCCGGAAACGTCCGTCCGGAACGGCACGCCTCGGCTGAGTCCGCTGACCCATTCTGGCTGTCACCCCGGTGCCCGGCCACCCCGCGGATGGGGGAGGATGGGGGCCCGAGATCGCACGGGGTTCGTACGGCGCCCGGTCCAGGGCCCGCACCATGGGAGAGGGCACGATGAGCTACACGGGGAACGTCGAGGTCGGCGGCAGGGCCGAGGTCCGCGAGCTGCCCGGGCTCACGATCACCAAGGTCGCGGTGGGCCCGTACGACAACAACGCCTACCTGCTGCGCTGCGCGGCGACCGGCGAGCAGCTGCTCATCGACGCCGCCAACGAGGCGCCCCGCCTCCTGGAGCTGATCGGCGACGCGCCGCTCGTCCGGATCGTGACCACCCACCGCCACCAGGACCACTGGATGGCGCTGGAGGAGCTGGTCGAGGCCACCGGCGCCCCGGTCGCGGCCCATCCGTTCGACGCCGAGGCGCTGCCCGTGCCGGTCGCGGAGCCCGCGGAGCACGGCTCCACGATCCGGGTCGGCGAGGCCGAGCTCGACGTCATCCACCTGCGGGGCCACACGCCCGGCTCGATCGCCCTGCTGTACGCGGGCGACGAGCGTCCGCACCTGTTCACCGGCGACAGCCTCTTCCCCGGCGGCGTCGGCAACACCTGGGGCGACGAGGCCCGCTTCAAGCAGCTGTTCGCCGACGTGAGCGAGCGCGTCTTCGACCGCCTGCCCGACAGCACCTGGTTCTACCCGGGGCACGGCAAGGACTCCACCCTCGGCCGCGAGCGCCCCAGCCTCCCCGAATGGGAAGCCCGCGGCTGGTGACGGCACCGCCGCGCCTTTTTCCGCACGGTCCCGCGTCTTTCCCGGAATCCCGGGCAGGAACCACTGGTCACAGGTGTTCGTTTTCCCAACCACCAGTGACCGCGGGGGCCGAGACCGGGAGATGAGTGATCCGCGAACTCGATAAGGCGGAGGCAGGGGCGGGGGCGAGCCCCGAGCTGCGCTATCCCGCGGGCTCGCTCGTGCTGGTGGCGGGGCTGCCCGGCGCGGGCAAGAGCACGCTGCTCGACCGGCTGTACGGCCTGGGCGGCGCGGAGGCGGAGCCGGTCCCGATCGACGGGGGCAGCGTGATCGACTCCCGCCAGGCCCGCAACCGGTGGGCGCGGCGGCTGCGCGTGGTCCCGGCCCGGGCGCGGGTGCCGCTGGTGAACACCACGCACGTGTGGTGGATCGCCCGGGCGGTGATGCGCGGTGAGGGCGTGGTCGCCCACACGCGCGGGACCTGGCCGCACATCCTGCACATGTTCTCCTGGCTGGCCGCCCGGCACGGCGGCCGGGTGCACCTGGTCCTGATCGACGTCGATCCGCGCACGGCGCTGGAGGGTCAGCGGGCGCGCGGCCGGGTGGTGGCGACGATGACGTTCGCGCGGCACTGCCGGCGCTGGCATCCGCTGGTGCAGCGCGCCCGCGGCGGCACGGTCGCCCCGGCCGCCACGGTGACGGTGCTGTCGCGCGCGGAGGCCGACGCGCTGAAGGCCATCCGCTTCACCTGACCGCCGGCGCGGGGCCGTGCCGGGGCCGCATGGCACCATGGGTGCGGTCGGATGCCGGGTGTGACGGAGAGGGGCCTGATGCGGTCGAGGGCCGTCCTTGCGGTGGTGTGCCTGATCCTGACCGGTTGCGGCACGCGGTCGACGGCCGCCACGGGGCCCGCCGAGGTCCCGCCGCCCACCGCCGCGCCCACCGGCCCCTCCGGTCCGCCCACCGGCCGTTCGGGGTCGCCCTCCGGCACGGCCACGGCGCCGGTCCCTGCCGCCCGGACGGCCGTTCCCCTCGGGAAGCCGGCGTCCTGGCGGATCACGACGTACTACACGGCCGTGCAGTCCTTCCACGGCGGCAGGTCCAAGGCCGTGCGCGGGTGCCCCGAGCTGCACTGCAAGTGGGGGAAGACGCCGCTGGGCTCGTACCCGGCGGACTTCCTCAAGATCATCCAGACCGAGGGCAGCGGGCGGATCACCGCCGGGCCGCACCGCGGCCGCTACCTCAACTGGTCGCACAGCACCGGCTGGTGGCTGGACGACAGCACCCGCGACTCCACCGCCAGGCCGCTGCGGGCCTGGACGTCCGCCGCGGCCGACAGGGACGTCCTGGCGCGCGGCCAGCGGTTCAGGATCGCCGACTGCGGCAGGGACTGGAAGGGCCGGCCCGTGCCGAAGGAGGTCTGCGACCGCTTCCGGGCGGCCACCTGGAAGGTGACGGACCTGTTCCGCCCCGGGTACGGGGGCGAGCACCACGCCGACGTCTACATCGGCGAGGAGACCGGCCCGGACTTCACCAGGTCGCCGTACTACACGACGCTGCGCAAGGCCACGATCGTCGCGTCCTGAGCCCTCACGGGCGCGGCACGGCCAGGACGGTCGGCTCGGCGCGGCCGCGCAGCACGACCTCGTCGCCCAGCTCCCAGCGGCCGCGCTCCTCGGGACCGGCCGCCTCGACCAGCCGGCCCGCCGCCAGCACCCGCGCGTCGGTGTTCTTGGCCAGGTCGGTGAGCCGGGCGGCCTCGTTGACCGGGTCGCCGATCACCGTGTACTCGAAGCGCTCCTCGGCGCCGATGTGCCCGGCGACCGCCTCGCCCGCCGACACGCCGACGGCCGCGCGCAGCTCCGGGACCTCGCCGTCCAGCCGGACGGCCAGCGCGCGGGCCGCCGCCAGCGCCCGGACCGGCGCGTCCTCCAGCGGCAGCGGCGCCCCGAAGATCGCGAGCGCGGCGTCCCCCTCGAACTTGTTGATCCAGCCGCCGTGCTCGCCGATCGTCTCGACGACGACGGCGAAGAAGTCGTTCAGCAGCTTGACCACCTCGGTGGGCGGCCGGTCGGCGGCCAACCGGGTGGAGCCGATGATGTCGACGAAGACCACCGCGACCTCGCGCAGCTCGCCGCCGAGGTCGATGCCGCGCTCCAGCGCCACCCGCGCGACGTCCTCGCCGACCTGCCGCCCGAACAGGTCCTGGAGCCGGGCGTGCTCGCGCAGCCCGGCGGCCATGTGGTTGAAGCCGGCCTGGAGGAGGCCGACCTCGCTGGCGTCGTAGACGGGGACCTCGACGTCCAGGTCGCCGCGCTCGACCCTGGCCAGCCCCAGCCGTACCGACTCGACCGGGTCGGCGATCGCGCGGGCCGCGGCGTAGGTGACGGCGAGGCCGACCACGAGCGCGGTGCCGCCCAGCGCGAGCGTCGCCATCGCGAAGTCGCGCAGCGTGACCTTGTTGATGACGAAAGTGCCGACCGCCAGCACGATGAGGCCCAGGATCGGGACGGCGGTGCCCAGCGCCCACGCCAGCACCGACCGGGCCACCACGCCGGGCAGGCCGGCGCGGCGCGGCGTCCCGGCGGCGAGCGCGCTGGTCACCGCGCGCCGCAGCAGCCGCTCGGTGAGCAGGTAGACGATCGTGCAGGTGGTCAGGCCGCCGAGCGCGCTGGTGAGGCCGAGCTTGACCGCCAGCAGCCAGGAGAACGGCAGGTTGACCAGGACCCAGCCGACGGTGCCGATGCCCCACAGCGTCAGGTGGACGGCCATCAGCCGCAGCGGCCCGTACAGCAGCAGGGAGCGCTCGTGCTTGTCGGGGGCGCCGTGCCGCTCGGCCAGCCGCCGGATCCGCCGGAAGAAGCGCTCGCCGAGCACCAGCCCGGCCGGGACCGCCGCGACCACGTACGCGGTGAAGATCAGGTAGTTGAACGTGCGGAGCCGTTCGGAGACCTCGCCGGCGGGCTCGGGGACCACCACCGTGAACAGCAGCACGACCAGCGCGCCGCCCAGGTTGGCCAGCCCGGTCGCGAGCGTGACCAGGATCCTGGCGCGGCGGGCGATCCGGGCCCGGGAGTCGCCGGGCCGGCCGTCGATGAGGCGCCAGAAGGGCCCGAGCAGGCTGCCGCGCGGGCGCGCACGCGTCCCTTCCGTCGCTTCTGTCTCCATGGGCGTGCAGGTTAGCCGCTCACAGTGACCAATCTGACACCAGGGCTGTCAGGCGAGGATCGGGTCCAGCAGCCGGTGGGGCCCGCGCAGGGCCACGCTGACGGGGTCGTCGCGGTTGGGGTCGAGGCCGGGGCCGGGGTGCATCTCCAGCTCCTCCAGCGGTACGACGCGCCCGCAGGCGGGGCAGGCGCCGCCGGTGTCGATGCGCTCGCCGCAGCCGATGTGGACGAACAGCCGGCACGCCCCCCGGTCGGAGAAGTTGCGGTCGCCCCAGCGGGCCAGCGTGTGGACGACGGGCCACAGCTCGCGGCCGGTCGCCGTCAGCACGTAGTCCTGGCCCTCCTTGGCGAGCACCCCGGCGTCCAGGAGCGCCTGGAGTCGGGCGGACAGGACGGCGCGGGGGATGTCGAGGTGGGCCTGGAAGTGGCCGAACCGGCGGACGCCGTACAGGGCGTCCCGGACGATCAGCAGCGTCCAGCGCTCCCCCACGACCTCCAGCGCGCGGGCCAGCGAGCAGTCCTGCTTGACGTAGTCCTTGCCGAGTGCCATGGCCCCACATTACCGTCCAGTTAGTTCATTGACCGAACTCGACCGTGCTACGGTCGTCGCCATTGCAGTTCGTTGATTGAACTTCCAGATGGGAACGGGATGACGACACTGGCCACCCCCGCGGCCGGCACGGCCGGAGGCGCCCGGGGCGCGCTGGCCCTGCCGGCCGCCGCCACGCTCCTGGCGCTGATGAACTACACCGCGCCGCTGGCGATGCTGACCGACACCGCCGCCGGGCTCGGCTCGGGCCCCACCGCCCAGATCTGGCTGATGAGCTCGATCAGCCTCGGCCTGGCGGCGGCGCTGCTGGCGGTCGGCAGCCTGGCCGACGACCACGGCCGCAAGCGGGTGTTCGTGTTCGGCGCCGCCCTGCTGGCGGTCTCCAGCGCGGCCTGCGCCGTCGCCCCCGGCTCCGCAGTGTTCGTCGCGGGCCGGATCGTCCAGGGCGCCGCCAGCGCCGCCCTGATCGCGGCCGGGCTGGGCCTCGTCGGCGCTACCTTCACCGGGCCGAGGCGCGCCCACGCCACCGGGATCTGGGGCGCCATGGTGGGGCTCGGCATCGCGCTCGGCCCGATCGCCGCCGCCGGGCTCGGGATCCTGGGCGGCTGGCGGCTCTGGTACTGGGCCACCGTCGCGGGATCGGCGCTGCTGGCCGCGGTCGCGGCCCGCACGCTGCGCGAGTCGCGGGCCGCGCGGCGCCGCGGCCTGGACGTGCCGGGCGTGCTGACGATGAGCCTGGGCGTCGCGGCGCTGCTGGCCGCGGTCACCCTGGGCCGGCTCGGCTGGAGCCGTCCCGAGGTCGCCGGGCTGCTCGTCCTGGCGGCCGTGCTGCTCGGCGCGTTCGTGCTGGTGGAGGCCCGCCGCCGGGAGCCGATGCTGGACCTGGGCCTGCTCCGGCGGCCCCGCTTCCTGCTGTCGGTCACCGGCGCGCTGGTCACCGGGCTCGGGATCATCGGCCTGATGAGCTTCGTGCCGACCGTCCTGTACGTGACGCTCGGCATGGGACCGCTGGCCGCCGCGTTCCTGCTGGCCATCTGGTCGGGGCTGTCGTTCGTCGCCGCGGCGCAGGCGCGGCGGCTGCCCGCACGGCTGCCGGCGGGACGGCTGCTGGCCGCCGCGCTGGCGCTCAACGCCGCCGGCCAGCTCGCCCTGCTGGGCTTCGCCCCGGACGAGCACTGGTGGCGGATGGTCCCGGGGCTCATCCTCGCCGGGATCGGCAGCGGCCTGGGCAACGCGATGCTGGCGCGGCTGGCCGTGGAGAGCGTGCCGCCCGAGCGCGCGAGCATGGGCTCGGGCGCCAACAACACCGCGCGCTACATCGGCGCCTCGCTCGGCGTGGCGCTGGTCGGCGCCATCGTCACCGGGACCGGCGGCGGCCACGCGAGCCCCGCGCAGGCGTACGCGCACGGCGCGAACGTCGCGATCCTGGTCTGCAGCGCCATCGCCCTGCTCGGGGCGGTGTTCGCGGCGCTCGTCCCCGACCGCGGCTAGGCCAGCTCCTCGATGAACTCGGTGAGCTGCGACAGGTTGCGGCACTCGTACATCGGGACGATCTCCCCGTACCGGGAGGCGGCCGAGTCGCCGGTGTCCCACTGCGAGCGGGGCTCGGGGTTGAGCCAGTACGCGTGCCGCGCCCGGCCCGCCATCCGCTCCAGGATCGGCAGCGACAGCTCGCCGTAGTTGGAGCGGGCGTCGCCCAGCACCAGCAGCGAGGTCTTCGGCGTGATCGCGTCGGCGTACTTGCGGTCGAACACCTTGATCGCGTGGCCGTAGTTGCTGCGGCCGGTGATCCAGACCAGGTCGGCCTCCCGGGCCAGCCGGGTCATGGCGTCCACCACGTCCACGCCCGGGGCGAAGTACTTGGTGATCTCGTCGGTGGCGTCGATGAACGCGAACGCCCGCACCTTGCTGAACTGCTCCCGCAGCGCGAACGTCAGCAGCAGCGTGAAGTGCGCGAACGCCGACACCGAGTCGCTGGCGTCGCACAGCACGACCAGCTCGGGCTTGTGCGGGCGGCGGGGCCGGTGGTGGGTGGTCAGCGGCACCCCGCCGCTGGCCAGCGAGGCCCGTACCGTCCGGCGGAAGTCCAGCCGGCCGCGGTTGCCCGCGCGCTGCTTCTGCTGCAGCTTGGTCGCCAGCCGCCGCGCGATCGGGTAGATCTCGCGGCGCATCGCGGCCAGGTCGGTGCGGGCGGCGCGGCCGAAGTCCAGCTTCTCCAGCGGCGGCCGGACCACCATCCGCGCGGTCCGCTCGACCCCGGTGTCCTCGGCGATGCGGCGCCGCACCTCGCCGGCGACCAGGTCCTGGAACCGCTCGATCCGGGAGCGGAGGTTCTGCCGCGCGACGCGCTCGGCCATGCCGCCGCGCTCCCGGTCGTTCAGCACGGCGTTGAGCAGGCTCGCCATCAGCGTCTCGGGCGACATCGCCCGCAGCACGCCGGAGGAGAACCAGGACTCCTGCCCGGGCGTCTGCCCGTACTCGGACACGGCCGTGCGGGCGAACTGGCGCAGGCCCGCGTCGTCGCCCGACAGCAGCAGGTCGAACAGCTCCCGGCGGCGTGCCTGCACCTGCGGGTCCAGCGGCGGCGGCACGCGGCGCTCCCCCGGTACGGGGCGGCGCAGGTCCGGCCCGGCCGCGGCGCCGTCGCCGAGCGCCGCCGGGAACCACAGGTCGAAGAGGGTGTCGAAGGTCGTGCGGTGCACGGGCCTCTTCACCAGCGTCGCGGCGTACGCGGAGCGCAGCGCCTCCCGGTCGACCAGGTCGATCACCTGGAGCGCGCGCACCGCGTCCAGCCCCTCGGCCACCGACACCGGCAGCCCGGCCTCGCGCAGCGCCGCGGTGAAGCCGGTGTGCCGGTCGACCAGGGAGCGGCGCTCCTCGGCGGAGCGGTCCGGGGTGTCGGTGCTCATCGCGCGCTCAGCCCTTGAGGCCCAGTTCCCGGGTGGCGCGCTCCTGGTCGGAGACGTGCTTGAGGACGACCCCGAGGGTGCGCGACACGGCGGCCTCGTCCAGCTCGTCCAGGCCCAGGGCCAGCAGGGTGCGCGCCCAGTCGACCGTCTCGGCGATCGACGGGGCCTTCTTGACCTCCATCTCGCGCAGCGTCCCGACCGTGCGGACCAGCTGCTCGGCCAGCGCCGCCTCGATCCCGGGGACCTGCGCGAGCACGATGTCGCGTTCCCGTTCGGGGTCGGGGTAGTTCAGGTGCAGGTAGAGGCAGCGCCGCTTGAGCGCCTCCGACAGCTCGCGCGCCGCGTTCGAGGTGATGAGCACGAACGGCCGGCGGACCGCGCTGACCGTGCCCAGCTCGGGGATCGTGACCTGGAAGTCCGACAGCACCTCCAGCAGCATGCCCTCGACCTCGACGTCGGCCTTGTCGGCCTCGTCGATCAGCAGCACGGTGGGGTGGTCGCGCCGGATCGCGGCCAGCAGCGGCCGCTCCAGCAGGAACTCCTCGGAGAAGATGTCGTCGTGGGTCTCCTGCCAGCCGCGGTCCTGCGGCGCGGCCTGGATCGCCAGCAGCTGCTTCTTGTAGTTGAACTCGTACAGCGCGCGGGCCTCGTCCAGGCCCTCGTAGCACTGGAGCCGGATCAGCTCGGAGCCGGTCGCGGCGGCGACCGCCTTGGCCAGCTCGGTCTTGCCGACCCCGGCCGGGCCCTCCACCAGCAGCGGCTTGCCGAGCGCCTGGGCGAGGAACACCGTGGTGGCGATCGACTCGTCGGCCAGGTAGTCCACCCCGGCCAGCCGCCGCCCCGCATCAGCAGGCGACGCGAATCCCCCCGCGCCCGTGCCCGCGCCGGTTTCCGTTGGAGTGTCGGTCTCAGTTCCCTGGGCGGTCATCCCTTGGCTTTCGTGTAGGTCTGGTTGGTGCCGGCGAACACCATCTTCGTGCCCCCGGCGTTGAGCGTGGCGCCCCAGTACGAGGCGCTCTTGGGGTCACCGCCCTGCCAGGAGAAGCGGTACTTGCCCTTGCCCTCGGGGATGACCTGGCCGTTCCACAGCGCCTGGCGGCCCTTCATCCAGGCGCCGGTGCCGTCGGCCTTGAACAGGAAGTGGTCGCCGTTGGGCCCGTTCCAGCGCCCGACCAGCGGCCTGATCTGCCCGGCCTGGACCTTGGGCACCTTCTCCATCTTCGGGGCGCCGGCGGACGGGGTGCCGATCGGCACGGACGGCACGGAGACCGGCGGGCTCGACGACGCGCCGGCGCCGGCCGGGGCCTTCTCGTCGCCGCCGCAGCCGGTGAGGGTGAGGGCGAGGGCGAACGCCGCGCAGCCGGCGGCGGTGCGGGCGTGGGGGGCGGCCGAGCGGGCCCGAGCACTCACGTGGACCTCCGTACGGAAACTGGACGAAGTCGGCATTTTATCCAGGTCGGACCTCTCACTCCGGGGTCGTACGCGCGGTTTCGTTCCCAGGGGTGACGCCACGCCGCCGTCATTGTGCGTATAAACAGAGGATGACCAGTCAACGCCTGCCGCGCGACGATCTCGCCGCGGCGCTGGCGGCCCGGCAGGAGCTGGGGCCCGAGTACGACGACGCCTTCATCGAGACGCTGGTCGAGCGCATCGACGAGCAGCTCGCCGCCCGCGAGGGCGCCCGCGCCGCCCGGCCGACCCGGGGCGCGCCGCCGGCCAGGCCCGCGCCCGATCGCTCGCCCGCGCTGGCGATCGTCTCGCTGCTCGCCGCGATCCCGCTCAGCGCCATCGCGGTCGAGAAGGCGGGCATGCCCGGGCTGGTCACGGTGTGGGTGGCCATCGTCCTCGTCAACGTCGTCAACGCCTGGCGGCCGCGCTGAACCGCGGCGGGCGCGCCGCCCGCCGCGGTCCCGCCGCTACTTGCCCGGCTCGGGGTCGCGGGGCAGGCCGAGGAGCCGCTCGCCGATGATGTTCAGCTGGACCTCGGTGGTGCCGCCGTAGATCGTCATCGCCCGGCTGAACAGCATGGCCCGCGCCACGATGCCGCTGCGCGTCATCGGCACCTCGGTCGCGGCCGCGGCGCCCTGCGCGGCCCAGCAGTGGTCGGCGACGTCCTGGTTGAACTGGACGCCGAGCAGCTTGCGGACCGACGCCTCGGCGCCCGGCTCCACGCCGTTCAGCTGCTTGAGCGTGGTCCGCAGGCCCAGCAGGTCGATCGACTGGCCCTGCGCGACCAGCCCGCCCACCTCGGCCAGGGCGACCGGGTCCAGGCCGTCCTCGGTCTCGTAGAACTTCAGCAGCTCGGGCACGCCCATGCCCATGCCGCCGCCGGTCGACAGCGACACCCGCTCGTTGCTGAGGGTGTTGCGGGCGACCTGCCAGCCCTTGTCGACCTCGCCGACGACCTGGTCGTCGGGGACGAACACCTCGTCCAGGAAGACCTCGTTGAACAGCGCCTCGCCGGTCAGCTCGCGCAGCGGCCGCACGTCGACGCCCGGCGCCTTCATGTCGACCAGGAAGTAGGTGATGCCGTCGTGCTTGGCCGCGTCGGGGTTCGTCCGGGCCAGGCAGAAGCCCCACTGCGCGTGCTGGGCCACCGACGTCCAGATCTTCTGGCCGGTCAGCTTCCAGCCGCCCTCGACCCGCTCGGCCCGCATCGACAGCGAGGCCAGGTCCGAGCCGGCGCCCGGCTCGCTGAACAGCTGGCACCAGATCATCTCGCCGCGCAGCGTCGGGCGCAGGAAGCGCTCCTTCTGCTCGTCGCTGCCGTAGGCGACCAGCGACGGCACCAGCCAGGCGCCGATCACCAGGTTGGGGGTCTTGACCTTGGCGGCCCTGAGCTCCTGCTGGATGAGGATCTGCTCGACGGGGTCCGCGCCGCGGCCCCACGGCTCGGGCAGGTGCGGCACGGTCCAGCCCGCGTCGCCCATGGTGCGGTGCAGCTCGCCCTTGTCGGAGATCTTCGCCAGCTCGGCGACCTCGGCGCGGACGCGCTCGCGCACCGGCTGGGCGTCCTCGTCCAGCTCCAGCACGACCTCGCGGCGGCCGCCGGCCAGCGCCGCCTCCGCCACCTCGGCCGCGTATCCCTTGGCGGGGCCGGCGAGGGCGCGCAGCGTCAGCGCGCGGCGCAGGTAGACGTGCGCGTCGTGCTCCCAGGTGAAGCCGATGCCGCCGAGGATCTGGATGGCGTCGCGGGCGGTCTTCACGCCGGCGTCCAGCGCGATCACGCCCGCCACCGCGGTGGCGAACGCGACGTCCTCGGCGCCGTCGTCCAGGGCGCGGGCGGCGTCCCAGACGGCGGCGCGGGCCTGCTCCAGCGCGATCAGCATCCGGGCGGCCTTGTGCTTGACGCCCTGGAACTGGCCGATCGGGCGGCCGAACTGCTCGCGGACCTTGGCGTACTCGGCGGCGGTGGTGACGCACCAGCCCGCCGTGCCGGCCGCCTCGGCGCCCAGCAGCGTGACGGCCAGGCCCCGGACGCCGGCGTCGGTGAGGCCGTCCAGGACGCGGTCGGCGGCGACCTGCGTCCCGGCCAGCTCGACCCTGGCGACCCGGCGGACCCGGTCGAGGCTGGCCTCGACGGGGGTCACGGTCGCCTCGGCGGCGTCCACGGCCACCCACTCGGTCCCGCCGCCCTCGACGGCGACCGGTAGGACGAGCACGTCGGCGAGCGCGGCGCCCAGCACCGGCTCGGCGGTGCCGGTGACGACGAGCGCGGCGCCGTCCCGGCGCCCGGTGAGGCCGCCGGACAGAGCCACGGCGCCGGTCCGGGAGCCGTCACCGAGCCCGGGCAGCAGCTCGGCGCGGGCCTTGGCGTTGCTGGAGGCGTTCACCACCGCGCCGGCCAGCACGGTGGGCAGGAACGGGCCGGGCGCCGCGGCCCGGCCCAGCTCCTCCAGGACGACGGCCAGCTCCAGCAGGCCGTAGCCCTGGCCGCCGTGCTCCTCGTCCAGGTGCAGGCCGAGCAGGCCCTGCTCGGCCAGGGCCGACCAGAACTCCGGGCGGACCTCCTCGCCGGCGTCCAGCGCGGCCCGTACGACCGCGGCCGTGATGTTGCGCTCGGCGAATCCGCGTACCGACTCGGCGAGTGCCTCATGCTCTTCGGTCAGCCCGATGGCCATGCGTCACCTTCTCTCAGCCCCATTGGTGTCGACCCTGATTCTAGAACAGGATTCGGGTCACCGTGGGAAGTGACTTTCGTCTCAGATCGGGTAACGCGCGGCCCTCACACCTCGCGCGCCTCCTCGCGCTCGGCCGGCGCGGCCGGGGCGCTCGCGTCGCCCGCGCCGGCGGCCTTCGGCGCCGTCCCGGAGGAGCCCTCCACGGCGCCCTCCGGGCCGCCCTTCGCGGCGGCCGGCGCGGACCGCCGGCCGACCGTGAGGCTGGCCAGCGTGACGGCCACCAGCGTTCCGGCGATCACCGCGAGGGACAGCCAGATCGGGATGTCGGGAGCCCAGGAGACACCGTACTCGTGCATCGCGTGCAGGATCAGCTTCACCCCGATGAAGCCGAGGATGAACGCCAGCCCGTGGCTCAGGTAGACCAGCCGCTCGGCGAGCCCGCCCACCAGGAAGAACAGCTGCACCAGGCCCATCAGGGCGAACGCGTTGGCGGTGAAGACCAGGTACGGCTCGGTGGTCAGGCCGAAGATCGCCGGGATCGAGTCCAGCGCGAACATCACGTCGGTGGAGCCGATCGCCACGATCACGATGAACAGCGGGGTGAACAGCCGGCGGCCGTTCTTGCGCGTGAAGAGCCTGTTGCCCTCGTACTCGTCGCTCGTCGGCAGGACCTTGCGCGCCCAGCGCAGCAGGAAGTTCTCGCTGACCTCCTCCTCGTCGTCCAGGTGCCGGATCATGCCGATCGCGGTCCAGATCAGGAGCGCGCCGAAGATGATGAACACCCAGGTGAAGGCGTGCAGCGCGGCGGCGCCCGCGGCGATGAAGACGCCGCGCAGGACCAGCGCGATGATGATCCCGGCCATCAGCACGGTGTGCTGCGCGGCCTTCGGCACGGCGAACCGCGCCAGGATCACCATGAAGACGAAGAGGTTGTCGACGCTCAGGCTCTTCTCGGTGACGAAGCCGCCGAAGTACTGCGCGGCGTACTCGCCTCCGGAGAACGCCCAGACGCCGAGGCCGAAGACGACGGCGAGGCCGATGTAGATCGTCGACCAGAACGCGGCCCGGCGAGTGGTGAACTCGCGGGTGTCGTTGCGGTGGATGAGGAACAGGTCGGCGAGGATGATGGCGAGGATCCCGAACAGCGTCAGGCCCCACACCAGGGGGGACACGTGCAAAACAGCACCTCCGGCGGGCATGGTTCAGCGCCGGAGGTCTCTCCCGCCCTGCTGATGAGTACGGGCCGCCGGTCCCGGGCCGATACGGATCGGCCGTGCTGACGAAACCGGCGCGCAGGGATACTCCCCTCCACTACCTCCTGAAACGTAGGGCCCTCCCGGTGCGTTCCAAAGATCCAGAACTTTTTCCGGAAAAGATCGAACCGGATCCGCGCAGGAGGCGTCTAAGACCCGACCACCTCCCACGCGGGCGCCGGTTCAGCCGGCCAGGCGCAGGTAGATGCCCGCGAGCTGGTCCACCGCGTCGGACTCGCTCGGCAGCGACTCGGCCCGCTCCGCGGCCGCCGCGCCGAGCCGGACGGCCAGGGCCGAGTCGTCCAGGACGCGGCTCACGGCCCGCTCCAGCGCGGCGGGGTCGTTCGGCGGGACGAGCAGCGCCGCCTCGGCCTCCGGGCCGTGCAGCAGCGCGTCCCCGGAGCCCGGCGCCCGCCCCGCCCCCACCATCTGGGGGATTCCGCCGACGCGGGTCGCCACCAGCGGCCGCCCGGTCCGCAGGATCTCCTGGACGATCAGCGGCTGCCCCTCCCAGAGGCTCGGCACCACGGTCACGTCGGCCGCCGCCAGCAGCGCCGGGACGTCGCCGCGGCTCCCCAGCAGCCGCACCGGCAGGTCCTCGCGGTCGATCCGCTCCTGCAGCGCGTTCTTCAGCGGGCCGCCCCCGACGATCGCGACCAGCGGCGGCGGCGTCCGGCGGGCCCACCCGCGCGCCGCGTCCAGCAGCAGCGGCAGCCCCTTCTGGTCGGCCAGCCGCGCCACCGTCAGGATCAGCGGCCGCTCCCCCACGCCCAGCTCGGCGCGCAGGTCCGACCGGGCCGCCGGGCCCGGCTGCGAGCGCGGCACCGGCGCCGGCACCAGCGCGTGCCCGACCGAGCGGGCGCCCAGCTCGCGCATCCGGTCCTCCAGGTCGGGCGAGACGCCGAGGACCTCGTCGGCGCCCAGCGCCACGACGCGCTCCAGCGCCGCGTACGCCACGGCCGTCCTCCCGCCGGCGGTCACGGCGTTGTGCAGCGTCACCACGAGGGGGACGCCGCCGCGGCCCAGCCGCAGCGGCCCGGGGGCGACCCGCGCGCAGGCGGCCGCGGCCAGGCCGCCCGCCCGCAGCCCGTGCGCGTGCACCACGTCCGCGCCGCGCAGCATCGCGCGCAGCCGCCCCACCGCCTTCGCGTCCGCCACCGGGCGGGGCCGGTCGGCGAGGTCGACCTCGGCGAACCGCACGCCGTGCCGCCCGAACCGGAACGTCTCCTCGGTCTCCGCGGGCCCGCACACCACCACCCGCGCGCCCCGCCCGGCCAGCCCGAACGCCACCGACCGCACATGCCGGCCGACGCCGCCCGCGCTGGTGCCGAGGACGAGCGCCACCCGCAGCCCGTCCAGCTTGCCCGCGTCTCCCGCGGGAGCGTGTCGTTCAGTCATTCCGCCCACCTTCCGGCTCAGTGTCACTCCGGGGGCGGACCCCCAGGCCCCCCGGCCTCCGCCCACCCGTCAGCACGGCCCGCAGATCCCGGCCGTCGATCACGAACGCGACCGCCGCGAACGCGGCCGCGGCGACGGCGGCGGCGAGTGCGGCGATCCCGATGTTCAGCACCTGTCCCCCCGTGCCCAAGGCCGCCGCGGCGGCGTTGCCCGCGGCCCCTCCGGCGGCTCCCCCGGCGATCCCGGCGGCCAGCGCGCGCGGTACGCCCCGTACCGCCGCCCGGCCCCGGGCCCGCACCACCGCGGCCAGCAGCAGCGCCCCCGCCACGGTCATGCCGGCGGCGTTGCCCAGGCCCAGCGCCGCCACCACCCACTGCCGCTCGACGGTGAGCACCAGCGCCACGTCGGCGGCCATCACCAGCAGCCAGCCGGCGACGGTGGCGGCGGCCCCCATCCTCCCCCGATGGCAGGCGAACAGCACCCGGCCCAGGTGGGCGACGAGCCCGTATCCGAGCAGTCCCGGCGCGAAGGCCAGCACCGCCCGGCTCAGCACCTCCCGCTGGTCCGCCTGCCCGGGATTGAACACCGCGGCGGCCGGGAGCGCCACCGCGGCGAGCACGGCCGCGCCCGCGCACGACGCCACTATCACCGCGCGGGTGGTGGCGGCGGTGATCCGGTCGAACTCCGCGGGCTCCTCCACGCGCGCCGACAGCATCGGGAACGCGCTGGTCGCGATCGGCACCGCGAGGATCGCCCACGGCAGCAGGTAGATCGCCCACGCGTACTGGTAGTTGGCCAGCGCCCCGCCGGTGCCCTCGTAGCTCAGCCGCACCACCAGGAGCGCCGACAGCTGCTGCGCCAGCACCGTCGCCAGCCCGGCGGCCGCGAGCCGCCGCACCTTCGGCGCCACTCCTTCGGGGAAGCGCAGCGCGGGCCGCAGTCCCAGCCGCAGCCGCCAGGCCGCCACGCCCGCCGTCGCGGCCATCGCGACCCCGCCGAGCGCCGTCCCGATCGACAGCGTCAGCTCGGCCGGCAGCGGCAGGCCCGCCAGGTCGTTCTCGTACCCGCGGCCCAGCGGCGCGTACGCCAGGTACGCCCCGATCACCACCACGCTCGACATCAGCGGCGCCAGCGCGGGCGCGACGAACCGGCGGTGCGACTGGAGCAGGCCGTACAGGACGACCGCGACCCCGTACATCACCATCTGCGGCGCCATGACCGCCATCATGTCGGCGCCGACCGACACGATCCCCGACCGCGAGCAGCCCTGGAGGTCGCCGCCCACCAGCAGCTCCATCAGGGGCCGCGACAGCAGCGCCATCAGCGCCGACAGCGGCAGCATCAGCAGGACGATCCAGGTCAGCAGCGCCGAGGCGATCCGCTTGACCTGCTCCCGGTCGCCGCGCTCGGCCGGACCCGCCAGCACCGGCACGACCATGCCGGCCAGCGCGCCACCCGCGACGATCTCGTACACGATGCTCGGCAGCTGCGTGGCGGTGAAGTACGCCTGGCTCAGGCACGACGTGGTGACCGTCTGCGAGAACGCGTAGGTGCGCCCGAATCCCGCCAGCCGCGACAGCACCGTGATCACGCCGATGACCACCGCGGCACCGGCCAGCCCGCCGGCGATCCGGCGCGTGCGCGGCGTCACGCCCGCTCCGCGGGGGACGGCGGCGCGTCTGTCGGTGTCACGGTCTGGTTCTCACCACTGGCGGTAGGTCGATGGTCGGGGGGCGGCCGCGCGGCGGGCCCGCGCGGACGGGCACGGCTCGCGCACGGATCCGGCCGGTCGGCACGGTCCTTCCGTGCGGCTCGGGTGGGCACGGCCCGCACCGGACCGGCATGCCCGGCCCGCCGCCGCGGGCGTACGCCCGCGCCGCGCGGGCGCGGCGGGCTCAGCCGGCCGGGTCGGCGACCGGGGCCGGGCCCGCCTGCGCGGGGACCGAGACCCCCGGCGCGGGCACCGCCGGCGGGCGGCGGCCCAGCATGTCGATCCGGTCCAGGACCGGCGTGTTCTTGATCACCTTGGTGAAGGAGACGAACTCGCTGGCGGCGTTCATCCCGGCCAGGCCGGCCAGCACCGCCAGCCGGGGGCCGCGGCCCAGCCGGGTCGCGGCCAGGCCCAGCAGCGCGCCGAGCGCGTTGGAGCCGGTGTCGCCCAGCATGGCGCGCTCGGCCAGGTCCTCGGGGAGCAGCGCGGCGGCGGCGCCCAGCGGGGCGGCGACGACGGCCGAGCCGGCGGGGGTGACCGCCAGCGGCACGCCGGTGATCAACCCTACCTTGATCGCGCGGCCGGGGCGCAGGTCGAACAGGTTCATCAGGTTGGCGCCGGCGGCCACGATCGCGCCGTTCACCAGCGTGTCGAACGCCCGCCCGGTACGGGTCGGAGCGGACGAGCCCGCGATGGCCGCGGCGGCCAGGCCGGTCGCGCCGATCCCGAGGATCTTCACCGCGCCGCTGGTGACCTCGCCCCTGGCCAGCGCGCCCAGATGCCCCTTGAAGCCGCGCGAGTCCGCCGATCCGGCCAGGTCGTCGTACCCGCCGAGGATCCCGGCGCCGGCGCCGGCCAGCAGCGCGGCGGCGCGGACCCGGCCGCCGAGGCCGGGCGCCAGCAGCGCGCCGGCGGTGGCGCCGGCCACGAACGCGGGCCCTTCCAGGAGGGTGACCGGCTCGCCGCGGTGGTTGGTGCGGCCCCAGACCTCCTCGCCCGGCAGCCCGTTCAGCCCGGGCGGGCGGGCGGTCAGCGCACGGTACGCGGCACCCGCCGCGACGGCGCCCAGCGCGGCGCCCGCGAGCACCCGGGCGGCAGGTCGGATCATGGTCACCCGTTCCCTCCGGCGGCCGGGACCGGCGAGGGGAGGTAGCCGTTCACGCCCGAGCCCGTCCCGTAGCGGCCGGTCCTGCCGCTCATCTCGTTCTGCAGCGCCAGGATCGCCGCCACCTGGCCCGAGGCCGTGTCGACGGTGTCCTGCGAGGAGACCGCCTTGTCGGTGTCGGAGTCGCGCAGCGCGGCGAGCAGCCCGCCCTCCTGCGTGGAGGTCGTCGGGCCGCCGACCACGGCACCGCTCCCGGCGCCGTCCAGCGCGCCGGCCAGCGAGAGCAGCGCCTTGTTGTCGGTGTCGCCGCCCTCGGACGCGTACGGCGACGACGGTGCGATCATGACCGCGAGTGTCGCATGCTGGCCGGGCTTCCCGCTGGTGGTCACGTAACCCGCCTGCCGGAACCCGCCCAGGATCGAGGCGGTGGCGGCGTCCTCCCGGCCCGCGCTGGCGGCGTCCTTGGTCACCAGCGCCGAGGCCAGCACCGCGCCGGCCTTGTCGTAGGTGCCGGCGCCGGACGGGAACGCCAGGTCGGCCGGCTTGAGCTGGGCCGCCAGCTCGTCGACGGTGCTGGTCTGGTTGTCGTCCAGGAACTTCTTCTGGATCGTCACCCGGCCCGTGACGGTGGCGCCCGCGTTCTTGGCCAGGCCGCTCAGCTGCTCGATGCTGGAGTTGCTGGCGCCCGGCGTCTCGACGAAGACCACCGACTGGCCCTTGAGCCGGTCGGCGACGATCTGCGGGGCCAGCGAGCGGGCGAAGTTCTCGTCGCCCTCCACCTGGCGGCGCAGCCTGTCCTCCGCGCGGCGGTGCTCCTCGTTGCTCTTGGCCAGCGCCGCGGTCTGCCGCTGCAGGCCCTTGGTCACCGACTGCGACAGCGTGGTGGAGCCGAGGATGATGCCCAGCGCCAGCGACAGGAAGATCGCGACGATGGAGACGAGGTGGTAGCGGAAATCGATCACGTGAAGAGTCCGGTCAGCCAGAAGATGAACGCGTGCCAGCGGTCGGCCAGCAGCGGGCGGATGACGTCCCCGGCCGGCGACATGAACACGGCGGTGGTCATGGCGATGAAGGCGCCGAGCACGAGGAACAGCAGCGAGCCGGTGGAGATCCTGCTGCGGTAGAGGCGGCTCACGCCCTTGGCGTCCACGAGCTTGCTGCCCACCCGGAGCCGGGTGAGGAACGTGCTCGCCATCCCGGCGCGCCCCTTGTCGAGGAACTCCACCATGTTGGCGTGCGTGCCGACCGCGACGATGAGCGAGGCGCCCTTGTCGTCGGCGAGCAGCATCGCGATGTCCTCGCTGGTCGCGGTGGCCGGGAACACCACCGCCTCCTGGTCGAGCTCGTGCACCCGCTTGAGGCCGGGCGCCCGGCCGTCCCGGTACGCGTGCACGACGATCTCGGCGCCGCAGGTCAGCGCGTCGTCGGAGACCGAGTCCATGTCGCCGACGATCATGTCGGGCCGGTAGCCGGCCTCCAGCAGCGCGTCCGCGCCGCCGTCCACGCCGATCAGCACCGGGCGGTACTCCCGGATGTACGGCCGCAGCGCCGCGATGTCCTCGCGGTAGTGGTAGCCGCGCACCACGATGAGCGCGTGCCGGCCCTCCAGCCGGGTGGTGACCTCGGGCACGCCGACACCGTCGATGAGCAGGTCGCGCTCGCGCTTGACGTACTCCATCGTGTTGGCGACGAACGCCTCGAGCTGGTGCGACAGCCCCGCCTTGGCCTCGATGATGGACGCCTCGACGGTCTCGGCGTTCTGCGCCGTGCCCTTGGCGATCACCTCGTCGCCGCGGTAGAGGACCTCGTCCTCCAGCCGGACCTGGTCGCCCTCGTCGAGCCGGGTGAAGATCTCCGGGCCGACGTCGTCGACCAGCGGGATGCCGGCCTCCACCAGGATCTGCGGGCCGAGGTTGGGATAGCGGCCCGAGATGCTCGGCGCGACGTTCACCACGCCGCCGACCTCGCACGACACCAGCGCCTCGGCGCTGACCCGGTCGAGGTCGACATGGTCGATGACGGCGATCTCGCCGGGCTGCAGGCGCTTGGTCAGGTTCTTGGTGCGGCGGTCGAGCCGTACCGTGGCGCTGACTCCGGCGCGGCCGTCCTCCCTGCCACGGCGCAGCGGAAGTACGCGCCGCGGCAGCTTCTGGGAGAGCCGGACGCGCCGCTCGGTGGTCGAAGACGGGTCGTTCATCAACAATCATCCTGCCAGAGCACGGGGGGCGACACCGGTAACGACGAACGGGCAGGCGTGTTCGTTCGTGCACGGTGCGTTGTTTTCGGCTCGCCGCCCTTGTCGGAACGCCCGCCTGTGAGACGGATCACCCGCCCCGGCCCGCCCGTTCCGGCGCCGGAACGGGCCGCGGGCAGGGGCGGGGCCGTCACCGTTCCTCGGCGGCCAGCTCCAGGAGCTCCTCGGCGTGGGCGCGGCCGAGTTCGGAGTCCTCCAGGCCGGCCAGCATCCGCGACAGCTCGCGGACCCTGCCCTCCCGGTCGAGCGCGGTGACGCCGCTGCTGGTCACGGTGCCGTCGTCGGACTTCTCCACCAGCAGGTGCTGGTCGGCGAACGCCGCGACCTGCGGCAGGTGGGTGACGACGATCACCTGGGCGTTGCGGGCCAGCCGCGCCAGCCGGCGGCCGATCTCGACCGCGGCCTTGCCGCCCACGCCCGCGTCGACCTCGTCGAACACGAACGTCGGGACCGGGTCGGCGCCCGCGAACACCACCTCGATCGCCAGCATCACCCGCGACAGCTCGCCGCCCGAGGCGCCCTTGTGCAGCGGCAGCGGCTGCGCGCCCGGGTGCGGCGCGAGCCGCACCTCGACCTCGTCGGCGCCGTGCGGGCCGTACTCGCCGGTCGGGCTCACGGTCACGTGGACGCGGGCGTGCGGCATCGCGAGCGCGGTCAGCTCCTCGGTCACCGCCGCCGAGAACCGCTCGGCCGTGCTCGTGCGCACCGACGTCAGCTCCGCGGCCTCGGCCGCGATCCGCTCCGACAACTCGGCGTGCTCGGCGCGCAGCGCCTCGATCCGGTCGTCGTCGCCCTCCAGCTCGGTGAGCCGCGCGGCCGACGTCCGCGACCACTCGATGACCTCGTCGAGCGTCTGCCCGTACTTGCGGGTGAGCCCGGTCAGCTCGGCGCGCCGCTCCTGGACGACCGCCAGCCGCGCCGGGTCGGCGTCCACCGACTCGGCGTAGGCGGCCAGATCGGTGGCCACGTCCGAGACCAGGTAGCCGGCCTCGGCGAGCCGGTCGGCCAGCGCCGCCAGCTCGGGGTCGTGGTCGCGCACGGCGTCCAGCGCGTTGCGGGCGGTGCCGAGCAGGCTCACGACGTTGGCCGCCTCGAACGCGGCCGACGGGTCGCCCAGCAGCGACTCGTGCGCGGTGTCGGCGGCGCCGCGCAGCGCGTCGGCGTGCCCGAGCCGCTCCTCCTCGGCCGCCAGCTCGGCGTCCTCGCCCGGCTTGGGATCGACCTTCTCGATCTCCTCCAGGCCGAAGCGCAGCAGCTCGGCCTCCTGCTCGCGCTCGCGCGCCCGGGTCGTCAGCTCCTCCAGCAGCGCGGTGACCTCGCGGTGCCGCCGGTACGTCGCGGTGTACGCGCGCAGCGGCTTCACCAGGGCGTTGCCCGCGTACCGGTCGAGCGCGCCGCGCTGCCGGCCAGCCTGCAGCAGCCGCTGCTGGTCGGACTGCCCGTGCACGGCCACCAGATCGTCGGCCAGGTTGATCAGCAGGCTCACCGGGACGGACCGGCCGCCCAGATGCGCCCGCGAGCGGCCCTCCGCCGACACCGAGCGGGTGATGATCAGCGCGCCGTCGTCCAGCTCGCCGCCCGCCTCCTCGACCCGCTCGACCACCCGGCCGCCCGGATCGACCACGATCCGGCCCTCCACGGTGGCGCGGTCGGCGCCCGGCCGGACCCGCTGCGGGTCGGCGCGGCCGCCGAACATCAGGCCCAGGCTGGTGACCACCATGGTCTTGCCCGCACCGGTCTCGCCGGTGACGACGTTGAACCCCGGGGACAGATCGAGCACGGCCTCGTCGATCACACCGAGGCCCTGGATCCGCACCTCATCGACCATCGGACGCACCAGCGTCACAACCCCTCGCAAAACAGATCCCGGTTTCAGCGCCTCGCTGGTGAGGTTACCGCCCTCGCCCGCCCGGGGCCTCCCCGCCCGGTTCAGGTCCGCCCGTATCGATCGCATCGTCCCTGGTCACCTCGCCCGTCGCGGGTCCGCTGAGGTCTGCCGGACGGCTCCTGGTCAGCTCGCGGCCGGCCGGCTCGTCGTCCGGCGGCCCGGCCGGCGGGCCCGGCGGCAGGGCGGCGGCCGCGGCCTGCCGGGCCCGGCCGCGCCAGCCGGTGACCGGCAGCCCGAACTTGGTCACCAGCCGGTCGGTGAACGGCGTCAGGTGCAGCCGCGCGAGCCGTACCGGAGCGGCGCCACGGCGGACCTCGACGCGCGCGCCCGGCGGCAGGTCCAGGGTGCGGCGGCCGTCGCACCACAGCACCGCGCGGGCCGTGCCCGGCTGCACCTCGATCGCCACCGCGGACCGCGGCGAGACCACCAGCGGCCTGGAGAACAGCGCGTGCGCGCTGATCGGCACCACCAGCATCGCCTCGACCTCCGGCCACACCACCGGGCCGCCCGCGGAGAACGCGTACGCCGTCGAGCCGGTCGGGGTGGCGCACACGACGCCGTCGCAGCCCCAGTTGGACAGCGGGCGGCCGTCGATCTCGGCGACGACCTCCAGCATCCGCTCGCGCTCGGCCTTCTCCACGCTGGCCTCGTTCAGCGCCCACGTCGTGCCGTCGACGCCGCCGTTGCGGCGCACGACGACGTCGATCGTCATCCGCTCCTCGACGTCGTACCGGCGGCTGACGACGCGGTCGACGGTCGCGGCCAGGTCCTCGCGCTCGGCCTCGGCGAGGAAGCCGACGTGGCCGAGGTTGACGCCGAGCAGCGGGGTGCCGGCCGGGCGCGCCAGGTCGGCGGCGCGCAGCAGCGTGCCGTCGCCGCCGAGCACCATGACGACCTCGGCGTCCTCGGCCGCCTCGGCGGTGCCCGGCCGCACGTCCACGCCCGCGCAGCCGATGTCGGCGGCCTCGCTCTCCAGGACGCGGACCGAGATGCCCGCCGCGCTGAGCCGGTCGATCACCAGTTGCGCGCTGCGCACCGCCTCCGGCCGTCCCGTGTGCGTGACGACCAGTACCGCTCTCTCACCCATGCGCACGCTCCGACGCCGTTGCCGCGTTCGCTTCCACTGTGCCTTCCACGCCCGCTTCTACGTCGGGCCCGCCGGAACGGATCACTGCGGTCCCTCCGCGACGGCCCGCGCCAGGTCGGCGTCCGCCAGCGGCGGGGCGCCGGCCCGCATCCACAGGAAGTACTCCACGTTGCCAGCCGGGCCCGGCAGCGGGCTCGCGGTCACGCCGAGCACGCCCAGGCCGAGCGTCGCCGCGTGCTGTGCGACGTCCCGTACCGCGCCGGCGCGCAGCTCCGGGTCGCGCACGACGCCGCCCGCGCCGACCAGGTCCTTGCCCACCTCGAACTGCGGCTTCACCATGAGCGCGTAGTCGGCGCCGGGCGCGGCGCAGCGCCGCAGCGGCTCCAGGACCAGGCGCAGCGAGATGAACGACAGGTCGCCGACCACCAGGTCGGGCGCGGGCGCCTCGGGCGCGCCGAGCAGCTCGGGCGTCAGGTCGCGGACGTTGGTCCGCTCGAGGACGGTGACCCGGTCGTCGGTGCGCAGCGACCAGGCGATCTGGCCGCGGCCGACGTCGACCGCGTACACGCGCGCGGCGCCCGCGCGCAGCAGCACGTCGGTGAACCCGCCGGTCGACGCGCCCGCGTCCAGGCACACCCGGCCCGCCGGCTTCAGCCCGTCGAACGCCGCCAGCGCCCCGGCCAGCTTGTGCGCGCCGCGCGAGACGTACCCGGGCCCCTCGTCGGCGGTGTCGACGAGGATCGCCGCCCCGGCCTCGACCTGCGTCGCGGCCTTCGAGGCCGGCCGGCCGCCGACCCGTACCCGGCCTTCGGCGATCAGCTCCGAGGCGTGCTCCCGCGACCGCGCCAGCTTCCGCCGCACCAGTTCGGCGTCCAGCCGCCGCCGCGTCACCCGCGCCCCCCGCCCGTCCCGGTCCAGGGCCCGGGGGCCGCCGGACGGGCTCCCTGCGGGCCCGGACGCGGCCCCGGGTACGGGCCGCGCGGCCCGCCGGGGGCGGGCGCGGCGGGGGCCGCCGGGTGGTCGTCCTGGTCGGCGGAGGTCAGGAGGTCCTGCAGGCGCCGGTGGATCTCGCCGAAGACCGCCACGTGCCCGGCGACCGGGGTGCCGGCCAGCCCGTTCAGCCCGGCCAGGGCGTCGTCGACGCGGGGATCGCCGGTCGGCTCGGGACCGGGCGGGGCCGCCGCGTGCGCGCGCGGGGGCCCCGCCTGCGCCGGGTCCTGCGCGGCCTCGTCGGACATCTCGTCTCCCTCCAGCGGGCCCCGATCGCCCGCCGCGAGTCGCACGGGCCCGGTCAGAACGCTACCGTCCCATCACGACATCGTCGTCGATCGAACGGGGAACGGCCTGACCATGGCGAACGAGGAGGAGTGCCGCGGCGCGCTCGGCCGCATCGCGGAACGCCTGGCGGCGGTGGACGCCGACCGGCTCGCCGAGCATGTGGTGGAACGGACGATCAGCTGCCGGATCCCCGATCTCGGGGTGGCCTACGCCACCCGGCTGCACGCCGGCGGGCTCGACCCGTTCGAGCCCACCGGCGACGCCAAGGGCGCCCAGGTGCGGCTCACCGTGGCCAGCGACGACCTGGTCGCGCTGGCCGACGACGAGCTGAACCCGGCCAAGGCGTGGGCGTCCGGCCGGCTCAAGATCGAGGCGAGCATCTTCGACCTGCTCCGCCTGCGCAAGCTGCTGTGACGTTCGCCGCCCGCCGTCCGGGCCCCGGACGGCGGGCGTCGGCGGGGGCCGTGCCGGGTGGGGTCAGCGGCCCCGGTACGCGCGGGGCAGCCGCATGCCGCGCTCGGCCATGACGGCGCGCAGGACGTCCGGGCGGTCGGTGATGATCCCGTCCACGCCGTCGTCGATGAGCTTGGCCATGGTGGGGGCGTCGTCGACGGTCCAGGGGACCACCTTGAGCCGCATCCGGTGCGCGCGCCGGACCATGTCCCTCGTCACGTACGGCCGGTAGCCCGGGTCGGTGACCTTGCCGTTCTGCGGGAACCCGTGGACGGGCGAGAACGCGTCCGCGCCGAACGACCTCACCGCCCGCAGCGGGTCGCCGCCGAAGTCGTCGATGTCGATGCCGCCGAGCCAGGGCGAGCGCCCGGGCCGCCCTGTCTGCAGGAAGTCGTAGTTGGTGAGCGCGACGAGCGGCAGCCTGCGCTCGACCTGGCGTATCCGCATCAGCGCGCCCCAGTCGAAGCTCTGGATCGTCACCTGGCGCAGCATGCGCGCGCGCCGCACCTCCCGCGCCGTGACCTGGACGAACTGCTCGCGCGGAGCCGTCTCGTGCGGCGCCCCCGCCTCCACCTTGGTCTCGACGTTGAGCTTCACGCCGTACGCGCGGTAGCGGTGAACCAGCGCGAACACCTCGCGGAGGAGCGGCATCCTCGCCCCCGGCACGGCCCGCTGCCCAGGGAACTCCGGCAGGGTTCGCGTCCCGCAGTCCATGGTGCGGACCTGCTTGAGCGAGAGCGTGTTGACGTACTTCCCGACATAGGGGTACTCGGGGTCGCCCGGAACGGCGGGGGCGGTGTCCTGGCATTTGCGGTCGCTGACCCGGCGGTCGTGCGTCACCACCGCGTGCCCGTCCTCGGTGATCTGCACGTCCAGCTCCAGGGTGGTGACCCCGAGCTCCAGCGCGTTCGCGAACGCCGGGATCGTGCTCTCGACGACCAGCCCGAGCCCGCCCCGGTGCGCCTGCAGGTCGAATCTCCCGCCCCCGGCCTTCCCGCCCTCGGCCTGGGCGGGGGCGGCCACCCCCACCAGACCCGCGAGCCCCGCGGCCACCAGTCCCGCCGCCAACACACGCCTCATGAAACACCTCTCCCGTCATGAACTCAGGAGAGGTCATCATCCGCTCATGACCGCCCGGCGAACGGGAAGAGGACGTTCAGCCAAGATCGAGGCGCTGGAGCGAGCGCTCGAACGCGCTCGCCTCCGGAACCGTCCCGTCCCTCCACGCGGCGGCGCACAGGGCCCTCAGCCCGTCGTAGGCGTCGCCCTCGCCCGTCAGCTCGACCTGGCCGCCGTCCCACTGCGCGGTCCAGCCGCCGCACAGGAAGCGGCCCTGCTCCTCGCGCACCTCGGGATGCGGTACGAGCAGGCCGGACAGGTCGGGGGCGAGGTAGGCGGGGCGCTGGTGCGGCGGCGCCGTGAGCGCGGTCATCGGCTCGGTCACGCCCGTGAACACCAGCAGGCTGTCGGAGCCGCCGTTGTGGGCGCCCTCGATGTCGGTGTCGAGACGGTCGCCCACCACCAGCGGGCGCCGCGCCTCCGTGCGGATCACCGACTCGCGGTGCAGGGGGCGTTCGGGCTTGCCGGTGACGATCGGCTCCACTCCGGTCGCGGCGCCGATGACCTTCAGCAGCGAGCCGTTCCCCGGCTTCGGCGGGCCTCCCCCGCCCGGGATCGTGAGGTCGCCGTTGGAGCCCACGAACAGCGCCCCGTTCCGTACCGCCGCCGCCCCTTCCGCCAGCAGCCCGTAGGAGAGGCCCGGGTCGTAGCCCTGGGCGACCGCCGCCGGCTCCTCCGCGGCCGTGGAGACGGGCCTCAGGCCCCGCGCGTAGAGGGCGTGGCGCAGTCCCATGCCGCCCACCACGAGCACCTTCGCGCCCTGCGGGAGCCGCTCGGACAGCAGCCGCGCGGCCGCCTGGGCGGAGGTGACCACGTCCTCCGCCCGCGCCGGGACGCCCACGTCGGTCAGCAGCGCCGCGACCGCCGACGGGGTCCGGGACGCGTTGTTGGTCACGAATGCGAGCCGCTGCCCCGCCGCCCGCGCCTTGGCCAGCGACTCCGCCGCCGCGGGCACCGGCCGGTGGCCGATGTAGACGACGCCGTCGAGATCGAGCAGGGCGACGTCGTATGCCTCGCACAGCGGGCGGTCACAGCTTCTCATCCGCGCCATCGTACGAGAGCGTCACCTCCGGGCATCGAGGGTGGCCCGCACATGGCGCAGCGCCTTCGCGTAGTCCCTGTTCTCGGGGCGCATGGCCGCGGCGAGGGCCAGCGGCTCCACCGCGCCCTGGAAGTCGCCGAGGCGGCTCAGGGACAGCCCGAGCCCGAACAGCGCGTAGTCCTCGGCCGGATCGACCTCGACGATGAAGCGGAAGTTCTCGGCGGCCTCCCGGAACCGCCGCGCCCCGAACTGCGCCCGCGCCAGCGCCTCCCGGATCGACCGCGACGCCGGCTCGGCGTCGGCCGCCCGCGCCAGCAGCTGCACCGCCGCCGCCGCGCTGCCCGCCTTCAGCAGCGCCAGCCCCCGCGTGTACCACTCGTAGACCCCGCCGTCCGGGCCGGCGGGGTCGGGATGGACGCCGCTCTGGGAATCGTCCGGCCGTCCCGATCCTTGACCATCCATATGGACCTCCCGCGGACGCCGATCGCACCGGTCACGCCGATCGCACCGATCACTTGGACCGTACCCGCCCGCCGCTCCCTCACCCGTGGCTGACTAGCATGCGCACGGTGGAGGCCGATTTCCCGTCCGAGCACGACCCGGAGGAGTTCAGCGCCCGGATCTTCGGCGCCGGGCCCGGCCGCCCGGAGCCCGGGGCCCGCCGCGGCGCGGGGCTCGAACTGGCGCCTTTCCGCGGCGTGCGGTTCGCCCCGCACATCGATCCCGCCGCGGTCACCAGCCCTCCGTACGACCTGCTGGACCGCGACCAGGTCGAGCGCCTGAAGGCGGGCGGCGGGCACAACATCGTCCGGCTGACGCTGCCGGACGGCTACGGCGACGCCGCGGCCACGTTCCGCCGCTGGCTCGCGGACGGCTCGCTGATCACCGACCCCGCGCCGGCGCTCTACCTGTACGAGACCGGCGGGCAGCGCGGGCTGATCGGCGCCCTCGGCATCCGCGCCGAGGCCGACCAGGTGGTGCTGCCCCACGAGAACGTCTACCCCGGGCCCGTGCGGGACCGCCTCGCCCTCATGGAGGCGACCCGCGCCAACCTGGAGCCCATCTTCCTGATCTACGAGGGCGGCGGCGACACCGCGGAGATCATCGATGCGGCGGCCGGGCTCCCACCCCTCATGGACTTCCGCGCCGGCGGCCAGCCGCACCGCCTCTGGCGCATCGACGACCCGGCCCTGCACGCCCGGATCGCCGCCGACCTCGCCCCCCGCCAGGCGCTGATCGCCGACGGCCACCACCGCTACGCCACCTACCGCGCCCTCCAGGCCCGCCACCCCGAGGCCACCTGGGACTACGGCCTGGCCCTCCTGGTCGACTCCACCCGCCACCCGCCGCACCTGGGCGCCATCCACCGCGTCCTGCCGGACCTGCCCCCGTCCACCGCTCTCGCACTGGCGCGCGAGGCGTTCGACGTGACCCCCGTCTCCGGTACGGAGGCCCTTCGGGACGTCCCCGGCCCCGCCTTCCTGCTGGCCGCCGGCGACGGCCTGCACCTGCTCACCGGCCCCGACCCCGGCCGCCTCGAACGCGCCCTGCCCCGCGACCACTCCGCCCGCTGGCGCGCCCTCGACACCGCGGTCCTCGACCATCTCCTCATCCGCGACATCTGGAAGATCCCCGAGGACGAGCGGAGCGTCGAGGTCGTCCACGACGACCCCGCGGCCGCCATCGCCCGCGCCCGCCGTACCGGCGGCACCGCGGTGATCCTCAACCCGCTGAAGGTCGAGGACGTCCTCGCCGTCGCCGCCCAGGGCGAACGCGTCCCCCGCAAGTCCACGTCCTTCGGCCCCAAACCCCGCACGGGCCTCGTCCTGAGACGCTGCTGACCGGCCCCGCGTCCATCCCGCCGCGCGAACTGTGGATAACGCGGCCGGATGCGAGAGATGATCGTCCGATGGACACCACGATCACGCCGCTCGGCGGGGACGTCTACGAGATCGACACACGCATGGCGGGCTACTCGGGCATCACCGCGGGATACCTGATCCTGTCCGACCGGCCGTGCCTGGTGGAGCCGGGCACCGCCGGGTCGGCCCCGGTCGTCCGGAACGCGCTGAGCGAGCTGGGCGTCGGGCCCGCCGATCTCGCGACGGTGGTCGTCACGCACATCCACCTCGACCACGCCGGCGGGGTCGGCGACATCGCGGAGACGTACCCCGAGGCCGAGGTGGTCGTGCACGAGAAGGGCGCGCGGCACCTGGCGTCCCCGGAACGGCTCATGCGCAGCGCGCGCATGGTGTACGGCGACGCCCTCGACACGCTGTTCGGGGAACTGCGCCCCACGGAGGCGGCGCGGATCCGGGCCGTCGAGGAGACCGGGTCGATCGACCTGGGCGGCGGCCGCCGGCTGGAGTCGTACTACTCCCCCGGCCACGCCAAGCACCACGTGGGGTTGATGGACTCGCAGACCGGCGACCTGTACGTGGGCGACGCGGCCGGCATCTACGTCCCCGAGACCAAGGACGTGCGCCCCGCCACGCCTCCCCCGGACTTCGACCTCGACACGGCGCTGGCGTCGCTGCGGAAGTTCCGGGAGCTGGGACCGCAGCGCCTGCTGTTCGCCCACTACGGGCCCGTGGTGGAGGTGGCCGACACGCTGGAGCGGTCCGCCGAGGAACTGCGGATCTGGGTGGACGCGGTGCGCGACGCCAAGGAGGAGGGCCTCGACCTCGACCACGCGGTGGAGATGGTGCGCGACCGCACGAACGAGCGCTACGCGGTGACGCGCGAAGGGGCCGATCCAGAGCTGGCCGCCAAGTACGAGCTGCTCAACGGCGCCGAGAGCAACGTCGCCGGCATCATGCACGCCCTGAACCGGCACGCCTGATGCACGCGCACTACGTCGGCCCCTCAGGGGCCCCGTCGCCGTGCCGCTGGTGCTCGGGCACCGGGACGCACCCCCCGCACGGGGCGGCCCGGCGGCCGCGGCGCCACGCCACCGGCCGGTCGTTCCGGCGTGCCGGACTCGGGTGGCGCCCCGGCCGCCACTGCGGCTGGGGCCGCCGGTGAGGGAGCGGGCGGTCAGCTCCGGAAGGGGCCGGTCACCTCGTACGTGAACCCGTCGGTCCCCCCGATGAACCCGCTCTCGCCTCGCTGGGAGGAGAAGTAGAGGCGCCTGCCGTCAGGGGAGAACGCCGGGCCGGTGATCTCGGACTCGTCGTGTCCCACGATGCGCAGGAACGGCGCGACGGTCCCCTCCGGGGTGATGATGTTGATCTCCATGTTGTCGCCGTCCTCGGCGATGTAGAGATCCCCCGAGGCGGCGCCCGTGATGTTGTCCACGCCGGAGAGCGGGGGCTCGCCCCCGGTGACGAGGTCGTCGTCGTAGGCGAGGTCGAGCGTCTCGGCGGCGGCGTCGTACGACCACACCCGGTCGTCGCCCTTGGTGGTGAAGTAGCAGATGCCGCGCGCGTAGTAGCAGCCTTCGCCGCCGTCGAACCGCATGGCCCCGGAGACCTGGTCGCGGGTCGGCGTGGTCCAGATGCGGGGGTTGGGCACCCTGGCCCAGCGCACCGGGCCGGTCCCCGTTCCCAGGAGGACCTCAAGGGTCCCTGATGACAGGTCGCCCCAGGTGCTCGGGCGGAAACGGTAGAAGCAGCCGTCCGACTGGTCCTCGGTGAGGTACACGACCTTGCGGTCGGGGTCGCAGGCGGCCGCCTCGTGCTTGAACCGGCCCATGGCGGGACGGGACTGCGCCGCCTTGCCGCCCTGGGGGTACGTCTCGTACACGAGCCCGAAGTCGTGCTCCTCGCAGGAGAGCCACGTGTTCCACGGGGTGGCCCCGCCCGCGCAGTTGAGCGTGGTCCCGTTCAGGATCCGGTACGCGGACGCGACCGTGCCGTCGGCGCCGAACCGGATCGCGGAGACGCCTCCCACCAGGGGGACCTCGGCGTTGCTCACGTAGATCCAGCCGTCGCCGTCCTGGAAGCACGCGCCGCCGTCAGGGGCCGGATGCCAGGTGTGGCGCGTGCCCGCCACCCGCTGCAGGGAGCGGGCCACGATCCTGCTGCGGAAGCCCTCGGGCAGTTGCAGGCCGTTGGCGTCGGCGGGCAGGAGCGCTCCGTACGGGCCGGGCCCGGGTTGCGCGGGCCCGGCGAAAGCCTGGTGCCAGAGCGCGCCCGAGAAGGCGGTGGTGCCGCCGGCGATGGCCGTGGCGCGCAGGAACATGCGTCGGTTCAGGGGGGTCGCCATGACGCTCCTCACGAGATCAAGGTCGCGAGGGAGTCGATCATGCGCGAATGACGCCCTCACCCCCCGAACGGCACGATCTCGTGAATATCAGCCGAACCGCGACACCCGTCAACCCCACCGCCCCTGTGAACGCGAACTCCCCGGCCGGCGCGCGGCGGCCGGCCGGGGAGTGGGAGGCGATCAGCCTGCGGAGGGGCCTTCCTCGTCCCCGTCCGCGTCCGGGTCCGGCCGGTCGTCCGCCTGCGGCTCCAGGAAGACCGCCGGCGCCTCGGGAACGTCGGAGCCCTGCACGGACCCTCGCGGCGCCTCGGACTCCTCTGAGGGCCGTTCCGGCGCCGCCTGCGGCTCGGCCGGGGCCGCCTTGAACGCGATGGCGGTCGGGTCCGAGACCTCGCCGGCCTCCGCACCGTCGCCGGCGTCCTCTCCGGCGTCCGGACCGTCCTGCTCCACGCCCGCGCCGTCCATCCCGGCCTCGCCTTCGGCCTTCTCGTCGACGGCCGCGGCGGCCTCGGCCTCGTCCTCCTCGGTGTCGAGGATGTCCAGGCCCTCCATCTCGGCGTACCGCTCGGCCGCGTCGGTCTCCCCGTCGCGGTCGGCGGCCGCCGTCCTGGCGAACCACTCGGCCGCCTCGGTGTCCCGCCCGGCCTCGGCCAGGGCGTCGGCGTACGCGTAGAACAGCCGCGCCGACCACGGGCGAAGCCTGCGGTCCCTGAGTTCCGGCACCTGAAGCGTGACCACGGCCGCGTCGTACTGGCCCAGGTCACGGCGCGCGCCGGACTCCACGATCCGCAGCTCGATCCGGGACGCCTGGTCGAGTTTCTGGGCCTCCGGCGACTTCACCAGGTCCAGCGCGCGCTCGGGACGACCCAGGCCGCGCTCGCAGTCCGCCATGACGGGCAGGTACGCGTCCTCGGCGTTGCTCAGCCGGCGCGCCGCGCGCAGTTCGGCGAGCGCTTCCGCCCACTCGCCCGCGTGGTACGCGGCGAGACCCGCCGCCTCCCGCACCAAACCCACCCGCGACGCCAGCCGGCGCGCGGCCTTGGCGTGCCGGTACGCGGTCTCGGGCTCGTCCTCCGCCAGCCGCCCCGCCATCACGAGATGGCGCGCGACGCGCCCGGCCAGGTCCCTGGGCAGGGTGCGCAGCTCCTCGCGCGCCTCCACGTCCAGCTCCTCACCGGTCACGTCATCCGGCAGCAGCGGATCGTCGTGCTTGGGCGCCTGCCGCTCCTGGGCCTCCATCTGGTCCCGGCGCCCGGAACGGTCACGCGGCCCGTAAGAGCGTCCCTGCGGCCTGTCCCGGTCGCCCGGGCGTCCGCGCCCGTCGCGCCGCGGCCCGCCGCCGCCCTGCCGACGATCATCACCACGCCCGAACCGCTCGCCCCGTCCAGGACGGTCGTCCCGACGCGGCCGATCACCACGAGCAGGACGGTCGTCCCGACGGGGCCGATCGTCACGGGCACCCCGGTCATCCCGACGCGGCCGGTCATCCCTGGAGAAGCGCTCATCGCGACGCGGCCGGTCATCCCGCTTGAAGCGATCGTCGCGCTGCGGACGATCATCCCGGCGCGGCCGGTCGTCCCGAGCGAAACGCTCATCGCGACGCGGCCGGTCATCACGCTGCGGACGGTCGTCCCTGGAGAAGCGCTCATCGCGACGCGGCCGATCGTCCCGCTTGAAGCGGTCATCGCGCCCCGGACGCTCATCACGCTGAGGACGGCCACCACGGGCGAACCGGTCGTCCCGCTGCGGACGGTCATCGCGTCGCGGTCCACGATCGTCACGCCGCGGGCCGGAGTCACGCCCGAAACGGTCATCGCGCGGGGGACGCTGCGGACGCTCACCGCGTCCAGGCCCGCCACCGGCGGCGAACCGGTCATCCCGGCGCGGCCGGTCATCGCGCTTGAAGCGATCGTCGCGCTGCGGACGATCATCGCGGCGGGGCCCGCGATCGTCCCGCCTGGGACCGGGGTCCCGGGAGAAGCGATCGCTCCTCTGAGGACGGTCATCCCTGCGGGGACCGCCGCTCGCGCCCTGGGGACGAGACCCGAACCTGCGCCCCTCCTGCGAGCCGCCTCCGGGACCCGAGCCGCGAGACCCGGTATTCGGTCCGCGCCGGTCATCGGACCGCTTGAACGGACGCTCCTGGCCGCGATCGTCTCGCTTGCCCTTCCAGCCACCGCTCGAGCCGGGACGCCCTCCGCTGAACGGACGACCCCGTCCGCCTTCACCGGCCGCGCCTTCAGAACGACCGCGCTGTCCCTGGGAGCCGCGATCCCGAGGGCCGCCGCTGTTGCGGAACCCCGCGCCTCCGGAGCCGTTGCGTGCGCCGCCCCCGCGGCGGGGAGGCGTACCGCGCCCCCCGTCCTTGCCGCGCCGCTCGCGGCTCTCGTCGCTGCGGCCGTCCTCTTCCGCGCTCATCACGTCCGTCACTGTTCTCGGTGGTTTCGTCGACCTGCTCTCACCTATTTTGGCAGGTCCCAGACACGCGTCGAGGGCCGCCCCGTAAACCGGGGCGACCCTCGACCAATATATGTCCGGCGGTGTCCTACTCTCCCACACAGTCTCCCATGCAGTACCATCGGCGCTGAAGGGCTTAACTTCCGGGTTCGGGATGGGACCGGGTGTTTCCCCTTCGCCATAACCACCGAACGACCCAC
>NZ_JBGNUR010000015.1:0-172610 GCF_041951345.1 Actinomadura sp. 21ATH
GCGGCCTCACCCTCGGCACCCCCATCGGCAACAGCGCCACCATCGCCACCACCTGGTGCACCGCCATCGCGATCCTGTCCTACCTCTGGGCCAAACACACCTTCAACAAGTCCTGACCATGAACCGGACCAACAGGGCCGCCAGACCACCCGGTCCGGCGGCCCCGACCGCATTCCCACCCCGGAACGCAAGAGAGATTGCGGGCGGATCCGGAGCGAATGCTGATGGTTACCGGGCCCACCACTCCGCGGCCTGCGCCGTGACCACTGTCGCCGTGCATCTCCCGCTCGGCAGCCCGCTTACGCGCCCGAACGGCATGTCACCAGAGCCGGTCTCGGGCCACGCCCCCGTTCCGGCGCTGCTCAGGCGGCCTGACCGCGCCAGGCCGGCCACGGATCGGAGGAGGTGCCCTCTAACCGCTGGCCAGAGTGCGGTCCAGGAGAGGGAGCAGGCGGTTCCAGTGGCGCTGCAGGCCGTCCGGATCGAAGGCATCGGTGTCGGACATGGTGAAGCCGTGGGCGGTGCTGGGGTAGATCTCGGAGGTGTAGCCGACGCCCGCGTCGTCCAGGATCTGGTTGAGCCGGCCGAGGGCCTCGGGTGTGATGTCGGTTTCGGCGTGGCCGAGGTGGACCTGGGCGGTGATCTTGGAGAGGCTTTCGGGTCCGTCGGCGCCCGCGGGGGCGTGGAACGCGGCGACGGCGGCCACCTGGCCGGGGTGGGCGGCGGCGGTGCGCATCGCCAGGAGGCCGCCGATGCAGTAGCCGGTCACCGCGACCTGCCCTGCGGCGACCTCGGGCTGGGTGGTGAGGAACCTGAGGTAGGCATCGGCGTCGCTGAGCGCGCGTTCGGCGGTGTGCGCCTCGATCATGGGCATCAGCTGGGCGAACACCGCGGACCGGTGCTCCTCGCCGATGTGTTCGGGAAGGTCCAGCACCGGTGCCGGGCCGTGCCGGTAGAAGAAGTTGGGAACGAGCACGTAATACCCGTGCCCGGCCAGTTGGCGGGCCATCTCCTTCAGCACGGGCCGGATCCCGAAGCCGTCGGCGTACATCAGCACCCCGGGGTGCCGATCGCCATGGCCGGGGTAGGCGGCGAAGGCGTCGGCCCGGCCGTCCGCGGTGGGGATCTGCAGTGTCTTGGTGGGCATGAGGTCTCCTGTCGTGGTCGATGTGTCGAGCTCGTGATCGACACGACGGAGGCGGAGCCCGCGCGACGGCGCGGCGTCCTCGATCGAACAGCGCGGGCGCATCGGCCCGTACGGCGCTCAGGGAAGCACCGGGTCACCGATCCGTGTGTGGCGCGATGCCGTCCCGGTGATCATCGCCGCAAAGCCTAACACCGGCCGCGGCCAACACACTTCGGCGCTGCCCAACGGGATCGAGGCCACGTGCTGACGGCGTAGCCAGAGGGCGCTTCACGCCGGCCGAGGTCGTCTTTCAGCCGGCCGCACAGGCCCTGGTGCGGGTGGAGACGACGGCCATGGTGTTGTGCCTGCCGCAGACGCCGAAACGGTGCAGGCCACGCGGGTTGCTGGATGCGTCGTTTCAGGTGGTGAGAGCCAGGCGGGTCGGTGTGGCTCGGCGCACGGTGCGTGATCGAGGTGATCGGCACCGGCCGCCGGTTCGGCGCGGCCACGCTGGAGCGGGTACGGGCCGACGCCGCGACCGTCGAACACGGCCGCCGTCCGCAGACCATCGACGCGCTGGCCGGCAACGTGCAGATCGCCGACCGCGGCCAGCGCGGCGCGATGGTGAGGTTTCGAGACGCCCCGCTGAAATGGGAGCCGGGCTCCTCGGGCGAGCTGCTGGCCCCGCGTCCCTGCCCCCGGCACGCCGGAGGCAGGGACGCGGGGGAGAACGCGGCCGGGAGTGCGGTCAGGTGATCGCAGACCGCGAGCCGGCCCTGCCCTGGTCCTGGATCCTTACGGCCGCGACGGCGATCCGTTCCGCTTGGCCGCCGGCATCGCAGGAGCGCACCGCCCGGGCGGGGCCGGCGCGGTCACCGTCCGCAGCGGGCGGCCAGCGCGGCGGCCGCACGGGCGCGCCGGCGTGCGGTGCGGCGCTTGGCCGAGCCCCCCAGCAGGATGAGCAGGGTGGCGGCGAACCCGTAGCCGCCCAGCAGGACGGCGGCATCCAGCCAGGTGCCCTGCAGCAGGTAGGCGAAGGCGAAGATCGCGCACCCGGCCGCGGCCAGCGTCAACGCGCAGGCCATCAAGCCCGTCGCCGACACCACCGAGATCAACATCGTGGTGCGCACCAGCCGGTGCGCTCGGGCGTTGGCGGTGACGGCGTGGGCCAGGTCGCGCGCCTGGGGGAGGCGGCGCCGCGGTCTCGAGGGCGGCGGGCCGGATCGGGCCGATGGATCTGGAACTCGGGGGGTGGCCGGTCGGTCTGTTCTCTTCGGGTTGTCGTGTTCGGTCATGCCCGAACGCGTCGGCACTGCACACCCACCAACTCTCATCGCTACTTGTGTCCGCATGGTTTCCCTGAGTGATAAGCGTGAAAGCCTGACACAGCGCCGGAACACTTGCAAGCGATCGTGCGACCTCAGCGTGTCACCAGCCGGATCGTGCCCCCACCCATCGCCTGCCGGGTTGAGGCGAACGCTTCGCAGAGCGGCCGAGACGGACGCCTTCTCACTCAACAGCCGACCGGGACTTGACCCAGGACCGGTGTGGCCGCAAGCGTCGGCCGGATAAGCACGACGCTCGCGATCGGTCATGGGCATGCGGCGCCGCCGAGTACGGGAGGCGTCTGCGTGGCGTTCGCCATGTTCATCCGCGAAGTCACAAGGCGCGTCCATGTCACACTGGGCGAGGGACTCACATCGGCACGAGACCACCCATAGAGGCCAGGTGGCGCATGAAAGACCGGAACACCAGAGGGATCGGCGATTACACCTTCCGTAACGGAATGTGGGTTCCGAAATCCGGTGCCGCGCGACCCGTTGCGCCCAAGCCAGGCGTCCAGCGCCCCAGAGCCCAGCCTTCCAGCCGGCAGGGAAGCGACCCGCGGGAGGTCGACGCTGCGATCGCCGAAGCGCTGGCCCGACTGCCCGAACGCGAGGCGCAACGGCTTGAGCAGATGCTCCGCCAAGCCCAGCAGCCGGCCCGGCCGCCGACAAGTATTTCCGGCGGCCTGTACCCGCAGCCCCACTCATCTGGTCCGTGGCGGGCCTGGCTGCTGCTTGTCCTGGTCGCCCTCGCCGGCCTGGCCGCCTATTTGTTCGGGGGCGGGACCGCCAGACTCGTCCTCGTCGTCGCCGTCCCGTTCTTGCTGATCTTCGCGGCGGTGCTGACCGTACAGTGGCTCGCCGGTGGCGGACAGGAACACCAGAACGCCGACGACATCCGCTCGCACCTGACCGACCCCAAGACCGATGAGGACTCCGGCAGGTATTGGGCCCCGGACTGATGCTCATCGTCCCCCCGGGGGGGCGAACTCCCGCTCGCCAGCGAACGCCTCGCCATCCACTGGGAACGCCGACCTCACCGCCCGCATATTCGGTCGTGCCGTCTCCTGGACCGAGTTCACCGGATGACGTCGGCCAGCCCGTTAGAGCCAGAGCTGATGGCGGAGCGTTCTACTGCATGTCCGTGCGCGTCGCGACCTGCTTGGTCGTGCATCTACTGCCGGGAGGCCCAACCCGATTCGGATGATCTGGCCGCTGGGAGTGGTATGTGTCATGCACGCAGCAGGTCAGCTGCGCGTGCTGGTCGGGCGCTCAGCGGCCGGGCATCAGCTGTGCGGACCCTGCAGCGGCGCTGCATCCCAGCGTCCCGCTCCTCGGCGACTCTTGTCGGTGCCGTGGCCCGCCGACCTGCCCGACCTGGACGGACGGATCCTCATCGACACCACCAACGCGATCGGTCCCGGCTTCCGGCCCGAACCGCTCGGGACCACACCGTCCACCGCGGTCGTGGCGGGGCTGGCACCGACCGCACGCACCGTCAAGGCCTTCAACACCCTGCCGCTGCACCTGCTCAGCGCCGATCCCCGCCAGCAAGGCGGCCGCCGCGTCATCTTCGTCTCCGGCGACGACACCGACGCCCGCAAACAGGTCTCGGCCTTCGCCGGCGACCTCGGCTTCGCGCCATCGGACTCGGCGCCCTGACTCACGGAGGACTCCTCCAGCAGTTCCCCGGCGGACCCGGCGCCAGCGGCTACAGCAGCCTGCTGAGGAATCACATTCTGCCGCGTTGGGGGTGGCCACCCGCTAGCTGGGATCACCTGCCTGCAGGTAGAGGTTGGCTGGCCGAGCTGCAGCGCCCGGGCCCGCGCCACGTGGCAGGGCGCCCGCGCGTCCACGATCCCGGCGGAAGCGCGGTGGTGGCGGTGAAGTCGGCTGAGGCTACAGCAGGGCCACCGTTGGCCAGATCCGCAAACTGCTGTCATCGCTGCTGGAAGATGCCGTGCTAGAGGGGCACCAGCCGTCAATCCGCTGCGGACCGGTCGTCGCAGGCGTGGACGCGACCAGAGGGGCCGTTCGAAGGCGCGGAAGATGTGGGCCAGGCCGCAGCAGATGCTGCAAGTTGCCGAGAATGCGGCCCTTCTGACCGGTGAGGTAGTCGTGGACGGCCGTTTCCAGGCCGATGGCCGCCCACATCAACAGCGAGACGGCCACGAACCATTGCGACCCGAGCGGTCGCCCAGAGCTTCCCGAGACGGTCACGCACCGACTTTCGCACCGAACGCCGATCACGTGGCGCCGACGATTGGCAGCCTCGGACGCCTGAACGTGCCCGCCAGCAGGCCCACGTCCGGATCCGGCCGATCGTCATCCGAGAGCCGCCGATTGGTCACCAGTCTTGACTATCATGAATCTACTAGATTTCTGGTCAGTTGCTCGTCCTGCCACTTCTATAGATTCGTGAACGAGTTGACCGTGTCCCGACGATCACTCTCCGCTGCCAAAATAAAGAATACTTCGTTCCCTGCAAACAGAACCCGACCAGTCGACGTAAGGAGAACGCCATGAGTGACGAAGTCACCCAGTACATCAACAAGGCACAACCGTGGCAGGCCGAGGTATGCGAAAAGCTACGCACGATGGTCAGCGAGACCGTTCCAGATGTCGAGGAGCGTTTCCAGTACGGCAAGCCGCACTACCTCAAGAACGGGAACTACGCGGCCGTCATCGCGGTGGCCAAGGACAAGGTGACGTTCATGGTCTTCAACGCAACGAACATCCCGGAGGTCAAGGGATTTCTCCGGAAACTGGGCAAGGGCGAACGTAAAGCCGTCGACATCAGAGAAGGGCAAACCGTCGACTACGACGCACTTGCCGGCATCCTGAAAGAGACCGCGACCGGCCTGTAGTCGCCCGGGGGCAGGCCATGCAGGTCGCTGGGGGAGGAAGGCTCCCGATCGCTGGCCAGGCTGGGAGTCCTCCAGCCGGCGATTTGTTCGTCCGGGTGCTCGTCTCGGCGATTACGAGAGATCACGAATCCGGCTGCTGGCATGAGGTCCCGGGGTCTCGACACCGCGGAAACCGGGTCACACCACCCCGCGATGTACTCGCGCCACCGCAAGGTCGTGCGCCGAGCCGCGGCAGGTCACCCTGCTCGGAGCGTACGGTGCTTGACGGACCCAGCGACGCCACGGCCAAGGCAGGGGCTCAGTGCCTCCCGGCTGCTCCTCGGGCGGACGCGCCTGCCCGAGGAGCAGCCGCTCTCCGAAATTTGGCGAACCGCCGCGTTCGGCAGGTGGACGGCTCGTTCTCATCGGTGATGGATGGAGAGGGCGCGTGCCGGCGCGGGCGTACGGGACCGGCGTGCTGGCCGTGCCGGGCCAGGACGGCACCGAATCCGCCAGCAGCAGCCCTATCAGCAGCACGATGCATAAGACCCGCAACGGCCGCCGCCCGTGGTCCCAGGCCAGCTAGGGACAGCAGCAGCCACCGCCGGGCGGCGCGGGGCGCGCCCGGCAGCTGACCTCCAGCGAGCAGTGTCGGAAGGCGCGCGCCGAGTCCCGGTTGCAGGAAGCGACGGCGACCGCGAGCCGCCGGTAGAGCGAGGCGAGCGCGACGGTGGGCACCAGGAGTTCGTTGGCGGCACGGTACGCGGTACGGGCGCGGGGCCGCGGCCGGTCACCCGCAGGACAGCTGGCTGTTCCAGGCCGGCGAACCGGCAGCGGCTCAGGTCGATCCCGGCCAGTTCCGGCTCGCGCGTGCCCGCACAGCGACAGCAGGCGCGCCGGGCCCGCCGCCCCAGCGGGCTCGGCCAGGCGCATGCAGGGGTGGGGGAGCGACCGCAGGGTCAGCGCGCCGCCGAACACGGCACCGTCCGCGCTCAGGTCGGCATTGCGCAGCCGGAAGTCCGCCGGGCCTCGGACGCGGAGGCGGTCGGCCGTCACCCGCCGTACGGCGGCGTCCACGCGCCGGGCGCCGGGCGCGGATGCCTCGGTGAGCCGCAGACCGTCGGCCGTCCTCGGCCCCATCCAGACGTCCTGCCTGAACCGCGCCCGCTCGAAGCGCGCACCGGGCGACTCGGACGCCCCGGAAGGATTACGCCCCGCCGCACCGCGCCGCCTGCAGCGCGACGTCCTGGCCGAACCGCGCGCGGCCGAACGAGGCGCCGCCGGCGAAGACGGCCCGCGTGAACGAGGCGCCGGCGCGCCAACCGGTTCCCCAGAACAAACGTCACGGCTAAAGGCGGCCTCGTCGAACGCCGCATGTCGCCGGAAGAGCGCCTCATGGAACGAGGCGTTGCCGTTGAAGCGCGCCCCCCCGGAACGACACGTTCCCGCCGAACCTCGCGCCGAAGAACGAGACCACACCGCCGAAAACGGCGCCGTCGAAGGAACAGTCGCCCTCGAAGCGGCAGCGTCCCAGGTGGACGTGCCGACCGGGGCCCGTGAGCCCGACCATGAGGGAGTCGAGGACCCGACCGGGACGGTAGTGCCGCCGGGTCGAGGTCGGCGCCCGGCCGCACCGTCCGCAGGTGGCGTTCCAGGTACGCCTGAGGAAGATGCTCCAGGCAGGCCCCGTACGGGAGTACGCCCGGCCGGTGCAGGACCCCACGGCTCAGCACTGTGCCCAGGATGAGGCGAGTACGGGCGACAGGGGAGGACTTCTAAGGGGACACGGTGGGTTCGTGCCCAGTTGCGATCCCGGTTCTGGGGGGCTCACGGGAACCGGGGGCATGATTCGCGTATCCGCAGACAAGCCCGTCAGCGCCGTTTGTCCGGGCCCTGAGCGGGGCGCTGGAAGACACACGTACGGGGTGAGCGGCCTACAGGCGGTGCAGGCGGCGGGTGTTGCCTCTGCCGCAGCCGAGGCAGACGACCCAGTCCAGCAGTTCTCCCTGGCTCTCCCAGGACTCGCTGGCGGCCCAGGCGTCCTCTTCACCGCAGAACGGGCAGTCGCCTTCCAGCCGCCGCATTCGGCTCAGCCGGTCGTCATCGGGGTCCTGGGTACCCACCCAGCCACACTCGGAGCAGGTCCACCACCGATTATGGATCTGGCGTCTCCCCAAGTTCATCGCCCTCAGCTCGCGCTCGCAGCGGGGGCATTCGGGGCCGACGGCGGGCTGGGCTTCGTGCAGTGCACTTGCCGGCGTACTGGCGGTGACGTCGACCCTGTCGCGCGACTCTGGGATGGACACGACCATCGAGAACTCGTCCAGGCGTGCGGAGATGTTGGTCGGCCGCCCGGGGCGGTCGTAGTGCACGCGCACGTTCCAGCCCGCGGGCTCTAGCGTCAGCCTTGTGCTCTCCACCAGATCGGCACCAGGCGCGGGCGGCCCCAGGACCTGCTGGGCGTGGAGGCGATAGCCGTACCTCACCGGAGTGTCCCAGGAGGCGATCCCCGGCCTGTGCGGCTTCGGCACCCGCGGGTCCTGATCGCCCGTCAACGCCGTGATGACCGCCCGGATCTGCTCGCACAGCCACTCGGCGTTGCGCTCCATCGCCTCGCGCTCGCCCGGGATCCTCGTCATCGGCCGCCCTCTCTCCGCCGAGATCCAAAACACCGTCTACGACGAGATCGGCGAAGGCGACGGCAGCCCCTGGCCACCACCCGAGGGCCGGCCGGACCCGACCGCCACCGAGTTCGACGCGTCCGGCCACTTCGCGCTCGTCGCCTCACTGTCGATGAGGGCCTGGTTCGCGGCCCCCTTTGCGAGTGCCCGCGCGGCGTGCTGCGCTGGCTCGATCAGCTGGGGTCGGTGACGGTGTTCTCATAGGCGTCACGGGCCGCGAGGAGGGTGGGCATGTTCTCCTGTGCCCAGTGCCGGCAGGCGGCGATGAGGTCGAGCAGGGTCCGCCCGAGCGGGGTCAGTTCGTACTCCACTCGCGGCGGGACCTCGGCATGAACCGTGCGAGTGATCATTCCGTCGCGTTCGAGGGCGCGCAGGGTCTGGGTGAGCACCTTGGGGGTGGCGTGCCGGAGCGGGGTGCGGATCTCAGTGAACCGTCGTGGTCCCTGTTCGAGGCATTGGATGATCATCGCCGACCATTTGTCGCCGATCCGGATCGGCATGATGCTGCTCGGGCAGGCCGGGTCGAACATGTCCGGGGCGAGCGGTTCCATTAGTACCCTCACGGTAGTCAGATACCTTTGAAGTAACCAGTATCTCATCGATACCTTCGCGGGGCGGTGCATCCGCCGCCTCACATCTTTCCGATGCGAAGGACCATCCATGCGTGCTGTTCGGTTTCACGACTACGGTCCCCCTGACGTCCTGCAGGTGGACGACGTTCCCGACCCGGAGCCCGGCGCCGGCGAGATCCTGGTGCGGGTGACCGCGGCCGGGATCGGCTTCGCCGACGTCCAGATACGGGCCGGCCTGATGCGATCGGTGCTCACCGGCCTCCCGCTGCCGTACGCGCCGGGTTTCGAAGTGGCGGGCACGGTGATCGCCGTCGGCCCGGACGTCGATCCCGCACAGATCGGCCGGCAGGTGATCGGCGCCACCGCGGGCGGCGGCTATGCCGAGAAGGCCGTCCTCGCGGCGGCGGCCCTGTCGCGGCCCGGCACGCTGGACGACCACACGGCCCTGGCCCTGCTCGGGCAGGGGACGACCGCGGTCGGGGTGGCCGAGGCGGCCGCCCTCCGGCCGGGCGAGACGGTACTGGTCGAGGCCGCCGCGGGCGGCGTCGGCAGTCTGCTGGTCCAACTGGCCAAGCACGCCGGTGCGAGGGTGATCGCCGTCGCCCGGGGCGAACGGAAACTGGATGCGGCCGAGCGACTCGGCGCGGACGCGGCGATCGACTACAGCACACCGGATTGGTCCGAGCGTGTGCGGGAGGCGGCGGGCGGTGGTCTCCAGGTGGTGCTGGAGGCCACAGGCGGCCCGGTCTCCAAGACCGCCTTCGACCTTCTGACCCCCGGTACCGGCCGGATGGTGGTCTACGGGACGACAAGCGGCCAGGCGCCGCAATTCGCCCCACTCGACGTGTACCACCGAGGCGTATCCGTCAGAGGCTTCGCGTCCGCAGTGCTGCCACCAGAACACTCGGCCCGCCTGCTCGACCGCGCGTTCGAACTGGCCCGCACCGGCGAACTCAAGCCGATCATCGGCGCCGCCCTCCCGCTGGCCCAGGCCGCCACCGCACACAAGGCGCTCGAGGAACGCACCACCATCGGCAAGACGGTCCTCACGCCCTAGCCCTCGGATCACACCTGGTGCATCCCCCTGGGGCTGAGCGCCGCGACCGCACCGGCGCTCCTGAGGCTCTGACGATGTGGTCCCCGGCAGCGCGATAGGAGGCTGTCTTCGATCCCCGAGCGGGGTCGAGGACAGCCTCTGAGGAACTGGCCACGATGCGCGCCGACATCAGAGAGTTCGAAGCGTTGCTCGCCCAGGCCGACGAAGAGCTGAAGGAGTCCGCCCGCCCCGGCCGAGCTGACCGCACGCACGGTCGCCTCCCTGGTAGCACGATCCCACGACGCGGTCGGCCGCGCCGACGCCAACCTCGCAACGGCGCTACGCCAGCATGTCGGCGGCCCCAAGGGCGGTACCAGGCAGGTGATCGTGGGCTACATCGGCTCTCACCTGAGCAAACCGGGACGAACCGGTCGAAGGATAATTCGCTTACGGGTCCCGCCGACAGTTGCCAGGAACGGGCGCCGTACCTGGAACCCCGCCCCCTCCGCCTGCACCGCCTTGTGCACGCGCACGTCGCCGATCGAAGCAGCCGCGATCACCTGCGGGGCTGGTGATCCTGCCATGCGAGACTGGCACCCGGGATCGCGGATGGGGATGGACTGGATGGTGGACGGCGTCTCGCCGCATCTCACGCGGATGCTGCTGGAGGCGGGCCGGCGGTCGGGTGTGGAACGGTCGCAGCTCGGCCGCGTCCCGGGCCTGACCGTGGTGGGCGAGGAGCACGTCCGGCTTCCCACGGCGACCCTGCTGCGCGTGTGGGAGACGATCTCCGGGGCGATGGCGGAGGCGGGCGGCGGGGCGCGGGCGATGGAGCTGTGGCGGCCGGGCCGGCTCGGCGTGTGGGACTACCTGTTCACCGCCGCCGACACGCTCCACGACGCGCTGCGCGCCGGTGGCCGCCACTTCGCGTCCATCGCCGACCCTGCCGACACCCTCGGCGTCACCCGCGACGGTGAGGGCGTCACGGTCTCCTGGCAGGGGCCGTACCAGGAGCATCCGTCGTTCCCGCTGATCGCGGAGTTCGTGCCGGCCATGCTGCTCGGCGTGGCGGGCTCGGGTGCCGGACGCCGGCTCGTACCGGTACGGGTACGGCTGCCCCACCGCGCGCCGCCCCGGCACGGCCTGCTGGCCGAGGTGTACGGCACCCGGCGGATCGAGTTCGAGGCGGGACCGCCGGCGGTGACGTTCTCGGCGGCCGACGCGGACGCGCCGCTCCCGAGGGCGGACCCGGCCCTGGCGGCGATCCTGGACGAGCATGCGCGGATCACGGTCGCCACCGCCCGCCCGGTCCTGGACTGGCTCGGCCGGTTCCATCTCGCGCTGGAGGCGGCGGTCGACGCGGGGCCGCCCGAACTGGCCGATGTGGCGCGACGGCTGGCGATGGGGCCGCGGACGCTGCAACGCCGCCTGAGCGACGAGGGCACGAGCTGGCGGGACGAGCTGGAACGGTTCCGGCGGCAGCGGGTGGAGCACCTGTTGCGGGAGACGTCGATGACCCTGGAGGCGATCTCCGCACGGGCCGGATACTCCGATCCGCGCGCGCTGCGCCGGGCCGTTCACCGCTGGTACGGCCGCGGTCCGGCCGCGCTCCGGACGTCGTCACGGGCCGGCCGGGCCGGCCGAATCTGACGCGTTCGGTCCGCTCGACGACGCCTGCGGTCCTCCCGGCGGCACTCACCGCGCCCCTACCGTCCCGATCATGGACGAACGACATGACGAGCCCCCGGCCAGGGCCGGTGCCCGGCAGTGGCTGGGACTCGCGGTACTGCTGCTGCCGACGATGCTGCTCACCGCCGACCTCGGGGTGCTGTGGCTGGCGACGCCGGACCTGACCGCCGACCTGCGGCCGAGCGGAACCGAACTCCTCTGGATCACGGACGTGTACGGGTTCATGACCGCCGGATTCCTGGTGGTCATGGGCACCCTGGGGGACCGGGTCGGGCGCCGCCGCCTGCTGCTGGCGGGCGCCGCGCTCTACCTGCTGGTGGAGTTCCTGATGCTGACGGCGGCGGCGGTGCGCGGCCCGGAACTGCTCATCGGCTCCCGCGCCCTGCTCGGCGTCGCCGGAGCCGCGATCCTGCCCTCCACGCTGTCGTTGATCAGCGCCATGTTCACCGACCCGGGGCAGCGGACCCGGGCGATCTCGCTGTGGTCCACCGCGCTGGCGCTCGGCGTCGGGCTGGGGCCCGTCTTCGGCGGGCTGATGCTGTCGCGGCTGTGGTGGGGATGGGTGTTCCTGCTGGGGGCGCCGGTCATGGTCGTGGTGCTCGCCGCGGGGCGGTCGCTGCTGCCCGAGTACCGGGACGGCTCGGCCGGGGGGCTGGACATGCCGAGCGTGCTGCTGTTCCTGCTGGCCGTCCTGCCGGCCGTCTACGCGATCAAGCGGATCGCCGAGGACGGCTGGCACGCGCCCGTCGCCGCCGGCGGTGCCGCCGGAGTCGCGTTCGGGTGGCTGTTCGTGCGGCGGCAGCGGCGGCTCCCGTTCCCGCTGCTGGACCTGCGGCTCTTCGCGGACCGTACCTTCTCCGCCGCGCTGGCGATCCTGTTCCTGGGCATGATGGCGCTCAACAGCGTCGAATACCTGGTCCCGCCCTTCCTGCAGATGGTCGGCGGACTGTCGCCGATGGCCGGCGGACTCTGGCTGCTGCCCTCGGCCGCCGCGTTCCTGCTCGGCTCCCAGGTCACCCCGCCGCTGGCCCGGCGCGCCGGACCCGCCCGCGTCCTGGTGGCCGGGACGCTGGTCTCCCTGGCCGGATACGCCCTGGCGGCGCAGGCGGCGGGCCCGCTCGCCGCCGCCACGGCGATCACCGTCATCATGCTCGGCGTCGGCCCGATCAGCGTGCTCGGCACGGACCTGGCCGTCGGCGCCGCGCCCGCCGAGAAGGCGGGTTCGGCCGCGGCGGCGGGGCAGACGGCGTACGACCTGGGCCTGGCCATGGGCATCGCGATCACCGGCAGCGTCGCCACGGCCGTCTACCGGGACGGGGTCGCCGCCCGCATCCCGGCCGGAACGCCGGCCGGGGCCGAGGAGGCCGCTCACGACACCCTCGGCGGCGCGATCGCGGCGGCCGGGAACCTCCCCGCACCACTCGCCCGCCGGCTGACCGACGCGGCCCAGGACGCGTTCGTCACCGGCTTCCACGTCGCCGCGACGGTCGCCGCCGCGCTGGCGGTGGTCGTCATCGCCGTGGCCCTGACGGCGCTGCGGCGGCGAAGCACGGCCACCGCAGGCGATCCCCGTTCCGAGGCCCTGGACAGCGCCGATACGGCCGCGGCCGTTCGCTGATCCGATCCGCACCTCTCACCGCACTACGACGAAGGAGAAAGGCGACGATGGAGAACGAACTCTTCGACTACAGCCCGATCGTCGGACGAGAGCCGATCCGCTGGCCCGGCGACGCCCGCGTCGCGTTCTACGTGGGATTGAACATCGAGCATTTCCTCATCGACCGTCCCTCCACGAGCCTCAACGAGGCGACGGCGGCCCTGACGCCCGATCCGCTGAACTACGGCTGGCGCGACTACGGGCCGCGCGTGGGCGTCTGGCGGCTCACCGAGATCTTCGACCGGCACGGGACCAGGCCCAGTGTCCTGCTCAACTCCGACGTCGCCGGCCGCTACCCGCAGATCATCGAGGCGGGACGGGAACGCGACTGGACCTGGCTCGCGCACGGCAGGAACAACTCCGTCCTGCAGGCGGGCATGTCCGCCGACGAGGAGCGCGCCGTCCTGACCGAGGTCGTCGGCACCATCGAGAACGCCACCGGGCACCGTCCCCGGGGGTGGCTCGGCCCGGCGCTCACCGAGACGTTCCAGACCCGGCGCTCCTGGCCGAACTCGGCGTGACCTATCTGCTGGACTGGACCAACGACGACCGGCCGTACCGGCTGAACGTTCCCGGAATGCTGAGCGTGCCGTACTCCCTCGAACTGAACGACCTGTGCCTGTTCACCATGAACGGCTTCACCGGACCCGAGTTCCTCCAGGCGGTCAAGGACCAGTTCGACCAGCTCTATGCCGATTCCTCGGAAAGCGGGCGGGTCATGGCGCTGGCCCTCCACCCGTTCGTCACCGGGCAGGCGTTCCGTGCCAGGTACCTGGACCAGGCACTCGACTACATCGCCGGCCACCCCGGCGTATGGCTGACCACCAGCGACGAGATCGCCCGGCACTACGCCGCTCCGCCGGCATGACCGCACGGACCAAGGAACCTCTCGCGCTGCTCGCCGCCATCCTGTCCTCCTCGCTGATCGGCCTGGACGGGATGATGACGCCCCTCGCCCTCCCCGCGATCACCCAGGACCTGGACGCCGGGCCGGCGACGCAGCAGTGGGTGCCCGCCGCGTTCCTGCTTCCGCTGGCGGGGCTGCTCCTGGTGGGCGGGGCACTGGGCGACGTGTACGACCGATGGCGGGTCTTCGGGATCGGCGCCGGCGGATTCTGCGCCGCGGCCCTGGTGTGCGCCCTGGCACCGAACCCCGGACTGCTGATCGCCGGCCGCCTCGTCCAGGGGGGGCGGGGCCGCGTTGATGGTGCCGGGCGCCCTGGCGGTCATCACCACGACCTTCGACGGCACGGCGCGATCCCGGGCGATCGCCCGCTGGAGCGCATGGAGCGGCCTGTCGGTGATCGCCGGGCCGCTCCTGGCGGGCGCGCTGCTGGAGATCGGCTCGTGGCGGTACGTCTACGGCGCCCTCTCCGTGCTAGCCGCGCTCGTCGTCGCGCTGATCGCGTACGCGGCGCCCGGGCGTGCGGAACGGGTGGACGCGACCGTGGACCGTGGCGCCGTGCTCGCGGTGCCCGCCGTCGCCGGCCCGGTGTTCGCCCTCATCCAGGGCCCGTCACTGGGCTGGACCGACCCGCTGATCCTCACCGCGGCGGCGGCCGGCCTCGCATCGGCGGCGGCGCTCCTCTGGTGGGAGGCTCGCGCGCCCCGGCCCCTGCTCCCGCTGGAGCTGTTCCGGATCCGGACGTTCACGGTGCTGAACGCCGTCACCTTCCTGCTGTACGGCGGGCTGGTCTGCACCGGTTTCTACACCGTCCTGTTCCTGCGGCAGACAGCCGGGTACGGCCCGGCGGCGGCCGGCCTGACGCCGCCGTGCCGCTCGTGGAGGTCCTCCTGCTGTCCGGCCGCGCCGGAGCACTGGCCGACCGGTTCGGGCACCGATGGCTGATCGCGGGCGGCTCTCTCGTCTCCGGCGCCGGGCAGCTGCTCATGCTGCGAGCAGGTGCCGAGCCCCGCTTCCTCGCCGAAGTCCTGCCCGCCATGCTGGTGCACGGTGCCGGGCTCGCCCTGCTCGTGGCGCCGCTGACCGCCGGAGTGCTCGGCGCGGCCGGACCCGAGCACGCGGGCGCCGCCTCAGGGATCAACAACGCGGTGGCGCGGACCGGCAGCCTCCTGGGCATCGCCGTGGTGGGACTCGTCATCTCCGCCCAGTCGACCGCCTCCCTGGAACGGGCGTCGGCCCCACCGGCGGTGGTCGAACAGGCCAGAGCCCATCCGCTCGCCATCGTCCCACCCGAGAACCTGACACCCCCGGAGGTACCCCATGCGCGCAAGGCGCTCCAAGCCGCGGCGACCGACGCGTTCCACGCCGGCACCGCGGTCCTCGGCGGCCTGGGCATCGCCGCCGGCCTGCTGGCCGCCATAGGCACCGGCCGCCGGTGCGCGGCAGCCGTGACGCCGGCCGGGCGGGGCCGGTCCTCGGCTCTACCGGCTTCGGCGCCATAACGGCCGCGGCGAGTTCAGCGCTCGGTGCCGGCGACGTCGTGGGCGGCCTGCACGATGGGCGCCGGCGGCGTTGGCACGCCAGACCAGGGGATGGTCCCGTCGATTTAAGAGCTGCCCCGGCCAGCTCCGGCGCCGCCGGCCTGCCCGCCGGGACGGGCTCGCCCGAGAGCGGGCCGGCGGAGCCGTCTGAAGTCTTCCGGCCGCCCCTCCTGGGTGTTCACCAATCTCAACGACACAGAACTGCCGCGGGTGGGGACGTTGACACGGAGAACACTGCAGATAGAGACGAACGAAACCACCACGGTCGAATTTCGGGCTGTTTTGTGCAGGTGGTGACCGGTTCAGGACGCGGAGATCTCCTGGATGTGCATCCCACGCGCTTCCAGCGCCGCCGTGTCGGATGCGTCCGCATGCGGACGAGTGGCACCGGGATGGCGCCGCTATCCGCCGCACGCCGAAATGTGGTGGGTCTACGCGCCGATTGCCTCTGGCGCCTCCACGAGTGCACGATCGGGACACAAATCGCGGTCATCGGAGATCGCGGTTTCTGCGGGCGCCGCTGGAGCGCCAGTTTGGGGATGTTCGATGCCGTCCACCCGTCCCGCCATGCCCGACAACACCACGCAGGAATTCCAGGCCGAGGCGCTCGCCGCGGCCAACGCCTACCGAGCCACCCACCACGCGCCGCCGCTGGTCATGGACCCCGACCTCAACGCCTACGCCATTCAGCGGGCGGCGTCGCGCTCGGAGCAGGAGATGCTCAGCGCCGGTCACGATGGCCTGCGCAAGGGCACCGGCGAGAACATCTTCTGGGGCGCCACCACCGGCACCACCGCCGCCGACGGGTCGGCGGCAGTGAAATCCTGGTATGACGAAATCAAGGACTACGACTTCAACAAGGCCCAGTTCTCATCCAGCACCGGCCACTTCACGCAACTGGTTTGGAAGTCCAGCACCAAGGTCGGGATCGGACGCGTCTCGGGCCGCGGCGACAAGTACTACGAGACCTACATCGTGTTCGTTTTTGAGCCGCCCGGAAACATGGAAGGCGCCTTCTCCGACAACGTCCACCCGGCCTAACCGGCAGCGGCGGGCCGCGTCTGCAAAGGTCGCCGCCTCCGCGTCAGGACCGCACGGGCGAGAGGGCCGAAACCGCAGGCGTTGCCGGCCCTCTCGCGCGTCTACGCTCGCGCGTCAGCGCCGTCCCTTGATGTCCTGGAGCAGGCCGTCCACGCGCCGCGGCTGAACTCCAGCAGCGGCCCCTGCGGGTCCTTGGAATCCCGGACGGCCACGGCCGACACCGCGTCGGCGACCTCAACACAGGCTCCCCTGCTGCCGCTGCGGCTGGACTTGCGCTACTTCAGGGCCCTGGCATCCATGACCGTGTTACACCTCTCGGAGGAGTCGGGCCCGCTTGGATCGCGCCGGAGGGTTTCCACGCAGGGGAGGGCGACGGCGACGAGCCGCTCGAACGCCTGCTGGAACTCCGGCGGGCGCGGTGGCGGTGGTGGACGGGACCGTGTACGCCGTGGTGAACGGTCCGGGCGACGGAGGCCACGGTGAACCCTCGGTCGCCAAGGCCGTGACGGCGATCGGCATCGCCGAGCGGGATGGTCGCGTGCTCCGCTCGACGCAGAGTCCGGAAGCGTCCGCTGGGAGGTCGACCTCGGCGAACACCGAGAGCTCAACCGGGCTATCGCCGATGCCCGGACGATCGCCGTGAGGCCTGTGGCGCGGTGGCCGCCGGACGGTGAGGGGGCGTGGTCTCACCGTCCGGGTCACGCTTCGGCCTGGGATCAAGGTTTGAGTAGGCCGTAGAGGTCGGCGATCTTCTGGTTGTCGGCGATCAGGGGCAGCGTGTCGAAGGTCAGGGACCAATCGGTCAGGCGGCCGTTGCGGTAGCCGAATCGCTCGATGATCCCGAACGAGGTCGTGCGGTGCCGGCTGTTCACCGTTCCGTACCACTCTTGGTAGGTGGCGGTGGGAGTGCGCACCGTCTGGCCGGGCTTCAGGCCGGCGGCCGGGTCGTTGCCGAACGTGCTGAACAGCTTCTGCAGGTACGCGAGCTTGCCGGCGCGGGTGCGCAGCCGGCGGTCGTCAAGGCCGGTGCCGCTCAGCGGGGCGTGCCCCGTGGCGTTGACCAGGGCGGCGGCGTCTCGCCGGTTCCAGGCGGCGGCCCTGCCCGCGATGTCGCCCGGACGCGCGGAACCCTTCGCCGGTGGGACGTCGGGGCGACTGCGGTCGGTGACGCCGCCGAACAGGTCCCGCAGGGAGCCGTCCAGCGGCTTGAACCAGCGGAAGCGGTCGTAGTAGCGGCGGCCCTGGACGACGTCGCCCTTGTCGTTCAGCACGACGCGGTAGATCGCCGGGTATTCGACCCTGTTGCCCCTGAGGACGGCGTGGTTGTGCGCCCCGTACATGACCGTGGTGCGGTCGGCGGCGATACGGGTGGGGCGGAAGCCGAAATCGGGGACCAGGCCCAGCGTCCCGCGGATCGAGTTCTCGATGTTGACGCGGCCGGGACCGGTTCGCCGGCGGCCTCCCACAGGGTCGCGTTCTGGTCCCACATCTCGCCGTAGACGGCGACCCGAGCGTCGAGTTCGGCCTGGTTCGGCCGTGCCGGGTCGGTGTAGGTGGGCATCCCCCCGAACCGTGTCTGCCGATCGATGAAGGCCTGGGCGGCGGGCGTCACCGTTCCCTCGGTCACCGGGGCGTCCGCCCGGACCGGGGACGCGAGGACGATGGGGACCGCGGCCGCGGCGGCGACCGTGAGGCCCCTGATCGGAAGTTTGATCACGACTGACTCCTGCGGCTGAGTGGCGGATTCGATATCGAGGCGCGGTAGGGCGCCGTCCATGAAGCTACGGACGTCCGCCGCCGGCGGAATCAGTCGATGATCAGTACTTCGGCGCAGTGGTGTCGGAGCCGTTGCGGGAGGCGGCGCCGAGCTTGGGGTACGCCTTGTAGAGGTGGTGGCCGACGGGACGGGGCTGAGGAACAGCTGGGCAGCGATGTCCTTGTTGGTCATGCCTTGGGCGGCGAGGCGGACGATGTGGCGTTCCTGGGACGTCAGTTCGTCATGCCCGTCGGGCCGTGGCTGTTGCGGGAGTCCGGTGCCGGTGGCCTGCGCTTCGATGCGCTGCGTGCCCGAACTGATCGAGGCCGCGACCGGCACGCCCGACCGGGCACGCGACGCCTTCGCCCCGCAACCGGCGCTGGGCCCGCGCCTTCGGCCGGCCCCCCACGCCACCACCGAACGCTGCAAGGCGCCTGTTGGACCGCAAGGAGTTGGATTAGCGGCACTCCGGCCTCTGGTGCCCCGCCCGTGCGGGGTTGCTGACAACGCTCGTCGACGGCCTCGGCAGGGACACGCCTGCCGGGCAGGCCAAAGCCGGACGCCCTCCGGAACGCGGCGTTCCCACTCCTCCTGGAAGTCCGCAGCGACTCCGAGCGCGATGCCGCGCCGGCCAGCCGTTCGGGAAACAGCACGTGATCGATCACTAGAACGCCTGCAGGCTCATCGAGCTGTGCGCCGCCAAAGTACCTAAGCGCGACTGATTCCTCGTTTTCGCAGTCTCCATAGCTTGGTGGTCATCGGTAGGAATCACCCCGGTAAAGCAAGCCATGAGCGGCATGAACGCGCTGGTGGGTTACTGCTTCGCTGCCGTCAGCGCCGGTCCGCTGGACGCCCACCACGGCGTCGTCCGATTCACACCGCGTTCGAGCCTGCTGGACGTGCCCGCCGGGCCGTGCCGGCACCATCCTTCGGAAGGAACCACGATCATGACTGTTCACACCGCTCCTGAGACCCGTACCGGCCCCGGCCTGTTCGCCGACGGACCCCGCTTCCTGAAGCTGGCGCTGCGCGCGGACGCCGTCGTCACCGGCGTCAACGGCCTGGCCTACCTGGCGCTGGCAGGCCCGGTGGAGCGCCTTCTCGGCCTGGACACCGCGGCCGGACGCGGACTGGGCGCGTTCCTGGTCGTCTTCGCGATCGCCGTGGCGGCGCTGTCGATCCCTGCCCGTGCCTCCCGCGCGGCCGTTCACGCCGTGATCGAGATCAACGTCCTGTGGAGCGTGCTGAGCGTCGTCGCCGTGGCCACCGGCTGGCTCGATCTGAACGCCGTCGGCGTGGTCTGGGCCATGATGCAGGCGGGCACGGTGGGCGCGTTCGCCGCCGCCCAGTTCCTCGCGATCCGTCGTACCGCTGAGTGACACACGGTCCGGGCGGCCCGGCTCTCCACCACCGGGCCGGGTCGCCTTGCCCGCGTATGCCGAAGAAGACGCCGTGCCGGTCGATGGCGATGGTCTTGAGGTAGTTGTCGGCGGTCATGGAGGCCACGGTCGCGGATGGGCCGGCGAATCCGGCGTCGTTCACCAGAACGGTCACCGGCTCGAACCGTTCGGTTGCCGTGGTGACGACCTGCGCCCAGGAATCGGGCGAGGACTCACCGCGTTCGGCCGCGCCCGTTCCCACATCGCCACGGCCAAAGCCCACGGCGTCGAGGTCTTCACAGCCCCACGCAACACCTATCTGGGCGATCCCCGGAGCATCGCCACACTGGCATGACCATCAGGTCACCGCTGAATGGACCGTGCCCGCGGGTGGCGCGAGCGAAGGATGGCCGGGCGCCGGGGCGGGCGGTCACGCCTGCTGCGGCCTGCGGAGTGGCTCGCCGTCGAGGCTGGTTGCCGGGGTCGCCGGTGATGCGATGCGGCGTGGCCAGGTCCAGGCGGAGCGCAGGATGAAGGCCAGGAGCAGCACCTCGAGTCCGATGGAGAGGCCGTAGAAGTAGGAGTAGGTCAATGTCTCCCCTGCCGCGTTGAAGATCGAGACGGGGATGTAGAGCGTTGCGACGACGAGATTGATGGTTCGGTTGGCACGGGCGGGCAGTGTCACGGAGAGCAGGATCATGAGGATCGGGATGGCCATGAGCGTGAGCGCGATGGCGACGAAGGTCGGGCCGGTGTCGAACTCGTGGACGATGCCGGCCAGGAGGTCGTCGAGGAAGCCGGGCTTGTACAGGGCGAGGTAGTCGACGTAGATGTAGAGGAACATGAAGCTGGTCCATGCTGCCGCGAGCTTGGCCTGCACGGGCATGCGCAGATCTTCCAGCGTGCTCTGGGACGGCGGATTCTCTGGTGCGGTGTGGGATCGAGGCGTTCTCATCACAATGCTCCCTGGCTTGATCGGGTGGGAGCTTCCACCTTCACCGACGCCGGCGGTGGGCACATCGGCCGCGGAGCCTGGTCCGACCTGGCCGTTGGCACAGCCGGGCTCCTGTACTTTCGGCGGATACACCGAGCACGCGGGCTGCCTAGGCTGATCAGATGGCCACCAACGCACTCCGCTCGCTGTGGGCCGAACCTCGACCCACGAATGCCCCGGACCCGGGGCCGCGAGACTGGGCCTTGGTCTCAGTACTGATCTGCTGGTCGGTGGTGGAAGCGGTGCTTCGCCAGGACCTGGCGCCACGCCCGCTGCTGCTACTCGCGGTGCTCGCGGTCCTCGGCCCCCTGCTGTGGCGACGCACGCACCCGCTCGTCGCGGTCGCGGTCTCCTTCGGCATGTTGACGATCGTCGACATCGTCAGAATCCTCACCGGGTCGCAAGGCGCCCTGCTGAACAGCAGCATTGCGGTGCTGATCCTGGCCTACGCCTTGTTCCGGTGGGGCTCCGGCCGGGAAGCCGCAAGCGGCCTCGGCGCCATCCTGCTCTGGCCGGCTGTCATCACCACCCTCGGCGCCGACCCCGCCAGCCTGGCGGAGGTGGTCGCGGGGTACGCGTTCTTCCTGTTCGCCGCCGCGCTCGGCACCGCGATCCGCTATCGCACGAAGATCCGCATCCGCGACATCGACCACGCCAAGGCCCGCGAACGCGAACAGCTCGCTCGTGAACTCCACGACACCGTCGCCCACCACGTCTCGGGCATCGCCATCCAGGCCCAAGCAGGACGTGCCATCGCGGCCTCCCACCCCGAGCGTGCCATCGAGGCCCTGGCCATCATCGAGGACGCAGCGACCCGCACCCTCACCGAGCTGCGCGCCATCGTCGGCGTGCTCCGCGCCACACAGGACACCGAGTTCGCGCCGCAGCCCGGCGTGGCCGAGGTCGAGCAGCTCGCCACCGATGGCCGGACGCGTCCCTGCGTCAAGGTGACGCTATCCGGCGAGTTCGACGACCTCAGCCCGGCGGTCGGGACCGCGATCTACCGCCTGGCCCAGGAGTGCATCACCAACGCTCGACGGCACGCCCGTCACGCGACCCAGGTCACCGTCGCCGTCACAGGCGACGCCGACCAGGTACGGCTGACCATCGACGACGACGGCTCCGCCGCCGGCGGCCGCGCCCCAGCAGGCTACGGCCTGGTGGGCATGCGGGAACGCGCCTCACTGCTCGGCGGCACCTTCCGCGCAGGCCCCACCGCCGAGCGGGGCTGGCGGGTAGAGGCGGTCCTGCCTCGAACCGGGACGCCACGATGAGCATCAAAGTCCTCATCGCCGACGACCAGCCCATCGTGCGCACCGGGCTGACCATGCTCCTCGACGCCCAACCCGGCATCGAAGTGGTCGGCGCGGCCGCCGACGGGCGCGAGGCGGTCCGCCTGGCGCTCCGGCTGCGCCCCGACGTCGGCCTGTTCGACATCCGAATGCCGCTGATGGACGGCATCGAAGCCACCCGACGCCTCGCCGGCCCCGACGTCACCGACCCCCTGCCGATCGTGGTCATCACCACCTTCGACCTCGACGAGTATGTCCACGGGGCACTCAAATCCGGCGCCCGCGGGTTCCTGCTCAAGGACGCCGGACCCGCCCTGCTGACCCAGGCCATCCACGCCGCCGCCGACGGAGACGCACTGATCGCACCCAGCGTGACCGTCCGGCTGCTCGCAGCGTTCGCCCGCGCACAGACCCCACCACCGAGCCAGCCGATAGAACCGCTCACCGCCCGCGAGGAGGAAGTCCTCGTGCCTGTGGCCCAAGGTCGCACCAACAATGAGATCGCCAGCGAGCTCCATATCACCCCAAGCACCGTAAAAGCCCACCTCGCCAGCCTCATGCGAAAGCTCGGCGCCCGAAACCGCGTCGAGGTCGCCATGTGGGCCCACGAGACCGGCCGCATCTGACGCCGCAAAGTCTCCCGCCGCCGTTTGCCGCAACCTCCCACAGCGTCAAAGCGGCTCGCGCGCATATCGATCAGCCTTGTAGTAGTGCGGATTCGAAGTCTCGGTTCTACGACACCGGAAGGTCACCGAGATGGGATCCGTTCCCTGCCGGAAGAGCCGATGAGGGAAGACGTCGTCTACAGCGGATCGCGCGGTGCTCGATCAAGGAATGCGGCGGCTCATCGCTGGGGTACAGGCGATCGACATGGCCATCGGGTGCGCGGCTGACCTCGGCCGAGATGTCCACGGACATGGACGGAGCCGAGGGTGCGAGCTGGGTCCGAGCACAACGGGCAGATCGAGCGGATCGAGCGGATCGCGGCGGCATCTGGCCTCCGATCGTGCGCCATTTTGCTTAGAGTAAAGACTCTTAGCACTTAGGGAAATTGTCAACCCAAATCCGTTCGCGCGGCGTCGGATCGACATCTCCTGCAGCAAGATGTGGCAGCCCGGCCAGTACACGCGGAGGTGGCCAAGGCCAGAGGGGAGGGCCGATGAGCGCCCGCAGCAGCGCCGAAACACCTCAGTGCTCAAATGACCTCCCGCGACACCTTGGTCGGTGACAGCGTGCTGGGCGCCTCGGCACCCCAGAGTTCCTGGCCGCCGCCGAGACGGCGGCGGCCAGGGCCCGCTCTCAACCAACCTGACCATCGCGGCCGACAGCCCCGTTCGTCGAAGTCCGGGTTGGGCTTGCAGTGATGGGGCCACAGCCCTGCCCCGGCACAGCGAGGGTCAAGGTCGGCGGCGAGGTTCCTGGCCGGTTCGCCTACGCGGCACCGTTCAGGCGGGATCGGGGTTGCGGGGGATGCCGAGTTGGGGAAAGTCCAGGTGGGCCTGGTGGCCTTGGAGGGTGAGCGTGCCCGCGTAGGTGAAATCGGCCGGCGCGTCGCCGAGCATGCGCAGCGCCTCGACCAGCAGAAGGGCGGCCGTTTCGCACTGCTCCTGCTCGTGCAGGGCTTCGGGGAAGCGGCGCTGCCACAGTCCGTCTCCCACGTCCTGCCAGCCCAGCGCGCTCAGCCGTGCGCGGTCGGCCAGGTGGGGTTCGTGGTACAGGCCCATCGCCTCGATCCGCAGCCCCAGTCCCTCAGTCCAGAACGAGACGAAGCGCTGCGCGTGATGGCGTGAGATCAGATGCACGATGACGCTTGAGGGCAGCACCGGCGCGTCCTCGGCCAGGCTACTGAGCAGCGGCGCCAGACGTTCCTGCAGCTGCTTCCAGTCGACGGCGGCCGGGTCGGGCACGGCGGCCGGGTCGGGCAGGCGTTCGGGGGCGGCCGCGCGCCACCGCACCCGGTCGGTGCTGGGCGAGGTCAGGTCATCGTCGTCGGCCCGGCGGACACGCATCGTGATGGTGGTCCAGGTGCGTTCCACGATCAGGTGGTCCGTGCCCATCGGCCACAGCAGCCATTGCGTCTGGGGCCCGGCGATCCGCTGGTTGCCCCACCAGCTCGGCGGGCCCAGTACCTGCTCCACCGCCCCGAAGGTCTCGCGGAAGAAACCGGCCGCGGTGACGATGTCGATGTCGCCCATGCCCCGGGCGACCTGGAATTCCAGATTGTCAAGCTCGTCGGAGTCGCCGTGGCGTGTGCTGGCGATGCCCTCGGTGTTGTCGTGCGCGAAGAACCAGTATTTGCTCTTGCCATCGGCATGGGGCTCGGCGGGCCAGTACTCCTCCGCCGGCGTCCAGGGCTGCCACCCCAGCTCAGTGGTCAGGCGTTCCAGATCGGCCACCCGCCAGGCACCTCGATCGGTGCGCGCCAACCCCTCGACGATCTCGCGGACCTCGTCAGGTTCCGAGCACTCCCAGTACTCCTCGTCCTCGTTGTCGCTCATGCGCAGCACGGTAACGACAATCCCCGACAAGTCAGGTGGCACCGAACCGGCGAACGGCTCTCCTCGCCTGCGCGGAGGCCGGGAGTGGGGCGCGATCCGCAAGCGCTGCCGGCCGCGACTGCCCGCGATGTCGTCGGCGCACCCGGCGACTTCATCGGTGACCGCCCCGTCAACGCCTGCATCCACCCGGCTGGACGACCCATCAACACCTCCAAGCTGCCCCGGGCCGAACCGCTTCGTCCCGGGGCGGCTCGCGCCGGGGCCTGCGGTCAGAGGAGCTTGTCCCGGGTGAAGGGGACGTCGCGGAGGCGGCGGCCGGTGGCGTGGTAGATCGCGTTGCTGATGGCCGCGGGTACACCCGTCCCCGGTGTCTCGCCGAAGCCCCGGGCGCCCAGTGCCTGGCTGTCGCCGATGGGGCGGTCCACGAACATGACCTCCAGCTTGGGCGTGTCGGCGTTCACCGGCACCAGATAGCTGGACAGGCTGGGATTGGTCACGCGCCCGGTGTTCGGATCCACCATCGTGTGCTCGAAGAGCGCGAAGCCGATGCCCCAGGTGACACCACCCATGACCTGGCCGTGCGCGGTCCGGCGATTGAGGACCCGTCCCAGGTCGTAGGCGGTCACGACCCGGCTCACGCGGATGCCGCCGAGTCGTGGCCGTATCCGGACCTCCAGGAACACCGCGCCGAACGTGTGCCCGCCGTTGTTGGGCTTGCTGCCGAGCACCTGGATCTCGCTGCCATGGCGGGCCATGACGGCGCGGTAGCTGTCCCTCCGGCGGCGGTCGCCGCGCGCGAACAGGTCGCCGTTCTCGGCCACGACGTTCTCGGCGGGCACGCCGTGCAGCCGGGAGCGCGGGTCGGCGACGGCGAGCGCGATCACGGCCTCCCGTGCCTGCTCCGCGCCATTGGAGACCGGCCCGACCACGCTGGCCATCGTGGCCGACGCCGCCGACAGGGACGCGTTGGGGAAGGTGGTGTCGCCGAGCAGCGTCGTGACGTGGCCGAGCGGCATGCCGAGCCCGTCGGCGGCGACCTGGGTGAGCACGGTGTAGGTGCCGGTGCCGATGTCCTGGGTGGCGGCCCGCACGGTCGCCCGCCCGTTCAGGCCGATAACGATCTGGGCCTGGGACGGGTTCACCGCGTAGGTGTGGGTCTCGGTGGCCATGCCCCAGCCAACGTATTCGTCGCCGTCCCTGGTCGTCCCCGGCTTGGGGTTACGGCGTGACCAGCCGAACGCCTTGGCCGCCGCGCGGTAACACTCCAGCAGGTGCTTCTCGTAGGGCTCGCCGGTGCTGGGATTGATGACGGTGCGGTGGTTGCGTATCCGCAGTTCCACCGGGTCGATGCCGAGCTCGTAGCTCAGCTCGTCCAGCGCGGTCTCCAGGCCGAAGTGCCCGGTGGTCTCCGGTGAGCGCATGTAGCTGGAGGTGGGCAGGTCCAGCCGCACGCCCATCTGCCGCACGTGGATGTTCGGGCAGGTGTAGAGGTTGAGCGTGGAGTCGCTGGTGTTGAATATGCGCTCGTCGATGCGGGTCACCTGTGCCGTCGAGGTGCCGACGATGGCGGTCAGTTCGCCGCGCCGCGTGGCGCCGAGCCGGATGCGGTGGCGGTACTCGGCGCGGTGACCATTGGACGTGAACATCTGCGCGCGCGACAGCACGAGCTTCACCGGGCGGCGGAGCTCCCGCGCCACCGCGGAGGTGAGCAGCGTGTGCGGATAGGTGGGTCCCTTGGCGCCGAAGCCGCCGCCCAGGTAGGGCGAGATGATCCGGATATCGGGAGCGTTGCCATCGGCATCCCTGAAGGCGTTCGTCACCGCTATCCGGGTGAGCATCACGCCCTGCGCGCTTTCGTACAGCGTCAGGCCGCTGTCGTTCCAGACGGCGGTGGTGGTGTGCGGTTCGATCGGGTTGTGGTGTTGCATCGGGCTGGTGTACGTCTGCTGGACCCGAACCTCGGCCTGTGCGAACGCCGCTTCGGCGTCACCGTGCTCGACCTCGTTGGGGCGCTCGCGGAAAGCGTCCGGCAGGAACGCTTCGTCGAGCGCGTCGTCCAGTCGTGCGGTGGGCTTCTCCGTCCGGTAGCGGATCTTCACCAGGGCGGCGGCCTCCTGTGCCTGCTCCAGGGTCTCGGCCACGACATAGGCGACCGGCTGCCCGCTGTGGTGGATCCGCGCGTCCTGGATCGGAATGAACGTCCTGTTGTAGGGGAAGCCCGGCACCGTCCTGAACCGTGGCATGGTGGTGTGCGTGAAGACCTGGACGACACCGGGATGTGCCAGTGCCGCCCTGGTGTTGATCTGCGTGACCTCGCCCCGGGCGATGGTGCTCATCACCAGGAATCCGTGCAGCGGGTCGGACACCTCGTTGTCCGCGGCGTAGCGGGCGGCGCCGGTGACCTTCGCGCGGCCATCGACCCGCTCAACGCCCTGGCCGACCAGCTCGGTCATCGGACCCCTCCCAGCTCGCCGAGGATGCTCTCCAGTGCCCGCTGGACGAGTTCGACCTTGAACCTGTTGCCTTCGCGCGGCTGGGCGTCCCGGACCAGGACCCGCCCCGCCTCGGTGATCGCCGCCGCGGTGAGAGGACGGCCGCGCAGCGCCGCCTCGACGCGGACGTCCCGCCACGGACGGGTTCCCACGCCGCCGAACGCCAGCCGTACGTCCTCCACCACGCGGCCCCTGGTGCGCAGCGAGGCCGCCACCGACACCACCGCGAACTCGAAGGTGGCGCGGTCGCGCAGCTTCAGGTAGCGCGAACGCGCGGCCAGGGGCGTGCGCGGCACGTCCACCCGGGTGATCAGTTCGCCCGGGCGCATCGCGGTCTCCCGGGTGGGCGTGGACACGGGAAGACGAAAGAAGTCGCCGATCGGGACGTCGCGTTCGCCGCTGGGGCCGAGCAGGTGCACGGACGCGTCCAACGCGGTCAGTGCCACCGCCATGTCCGAGGCATGGGTGGCGATGCAGTGGCCGCTGCCACCCAGGATCGCGTGTCCCCGGTTGTGCCCGGTGAGCGCCGGGCAACCGCTGCCCGGAACCCGCTTGTTGCACGCCGAGCCAGGGTCCCGGAAGTACCCGCACCGGGTGCGCTGCAGCAGGTTCCCGCCGATCGCGGCCATGTTGCGCACCTGCGGGGACGCCGAGGCCAGCAGTGCCTCCGACAGGACGGGGAACTCCCGCCGCACCATGGGGTGTTCGGCGACCTGCCGCATCCTGACCAGCGCACCGACGCGCAGCCTCCTGGGGTCGAGATCGACACCGTCGAGGTCGAGAGCGTTCACGTCGATGAGGTGGTCGTGGGCCTCCGCACCGTCCCGCATCAGGTTGAGCAGGTCGCTGCCGCCCGCCACGAACGTCGAACCGGGTGTGGCGGCGGCCATCCGTACCGCCTCGGCCGGGCTTCCCGCGACCGTGTAACCGAAGGCCCTCACCGCCGTACCTCCCTGGCGGCCGCACCGACGGCGGCGACGATGTTCTGGTACGCCGCGCAGCGGCACAGGTTGCCGCTCATCCACTCGCGGATCTCCGCCTCCGAACCCGTACGGCCCTCGTTGATACAGGCGACGGCGGACATGATCTGACCGGGAGTGCAGGCGCCGCACTGGAACGCGTCGTGCTTGATGAACGCCTCCTGCACCGGGTGCAGGTCGTCGCCGCGCGCGAGCCCCTCGATCGTGGTGACCTCGGCGTCGCGTTGCATCACCGCCAGGGTCAGGCAGGATTTGACCCGCTCACCGTCGACCAGCACCGTGCACGCCCCGCACTCACCGCGGTCGCAGCCTTTCTTGGTGCCGGTCAAGCCGAGGCGTTCACGCAATGCGTCGAGCAGGGTCACCCTCGGTTCCAGGGCGACCTTGCGCACTTGCCCATTGACCGTTAACGAGACTTGCACCGACGATCCGGCGGCGATGGCCTGTGCGGGCGCGTTGGCCGCCCCCGCCCCCGCCGTTGCCGTTTCGGCCGCGGCGGCCGGGGCGACGGCCGCACCCGTCCCGACCGCGGCCGTTCCCGCCGTGGTCGCCGCCATGGCCTTGAGTATCGTCCGGCGAGTGGATTCGGGGAGGAACTCCGTCTTCCGATCGGGTGTGACATCGGGTTCGGAGGTGGACCGGTCGCCGTGGTCGTTCATCGCGCTCCTTCTCAGCTCTGTGCGGGGAGTTGGATCCGGATGATGCGGTCGTCGCCGGGGCGCGCGTCCGTGCCGCCCCAGGTGGCACGGTCGGTGTTGGACGACACGATCCACAGGGACCCGTCCGGTGCCACCTCGACCGTGCGGATACGGCCATACGTCTCGACCAGGTGCGGGATCGGCCGTCCGGTCGCGCGCCCACCCCGGACGGGCAGTTGCCAGAGGCGCTGCCCGCCGAGCGCGCCGATCCACAGCGAGCCGCGCGCGTAGGCGACCCCGGAAGGGGACGCCTCGTCGGGATGGATGGTGGCGATCGGCCGTTCCCCGGTGTCACCCTTGACGCCCTCGGTCTCGGGCCAGCCGTAGTCCCGTCCGGGGCGGAGGACGTTCACCTCGTCCCAGGTGCGGTGGCCGAGCTCGGAGGCGTACATGGTGCCGTCCGGTGCGAAGGTGATGCCCTGGACGTTGCGATGCCCGCTGGAGTAGATGGCGGTGCCGGACGGATTGTCGCGAGGGATCGTCCCGTCCGGGCGAATCCGGAGGATCTTGCCGCTCAGTGAGCTGTCGTCGGCGGCGTTCTCGGGTTCGAACGCGTCGCCCGTCCCTATCCACAGGTTGCCGTCGGGGCCGATGCGGAGCCGGCCGCCGTGGTGCCGGTCGGCGGTCTGGACGCCGTCGAGCAGGACGCGGGTCTGGCTGAGGGAGCGGTAGTCCTCGGAGATCCGGAGCGCGACCACGCGATTGGTGGGTGAACTGGACACGTAGGCGAACACGGTGCGGTCCGACGCGAACCGCGGCGAGGTGGCCAGGCCGAGCAGCCCGCCCTCCGAGCTGGTCTGGACACCTGGGACCGTACCCACGGACTGCGCCACGCCCCCGCCCGCCGGTACGCGGACGATCCGTCCGGACAGCCGCAGGGAGACCAGCGCCGAGCGATCAGGAAGGAACGCAAGCCCCCAGGGCGCCTCCAGCCCCCTCACGAGTTCGGTGCGGTCGCGCAGCATCGATGAGTCGCCCCTGCTGGACGCCGTCGGGTGGACGGCGGCATCTCTCGCGTCCGTGCCGGGGGCGCACGCGGCCACGCCGAACGCCAAGGCCCCGGCCAGGACGGCCGCGATGACGATCCGCGTCGGTACCGATCTCTTCATGATCGCTCCTTGTTGTCATTGCTAACACTAAACAATGGTCACCGCTAGCGCAAGCATTGACAACGCAATCCTGTTAACATCGCCACGTGAGCGAACGAGGAGAGGTCCGCCGGCGGATCATCGACGCGGCGACCCGGCTGCTCTACGAGCAGGGCCGTGAAGCCGTGACCACCCGCGCCGTCAGCGCGGCCGCGGGGGTGCAGTCCCCCACGCTGTATCGTCTGTTCGCCGACATGAACGGGCTGCTCGAGGCCGTCGCCGCGGAGGGCTTCGCGCGCTACCTCGCGGGCAAACAGGCCCAGGAACTGTCCGACGATCCGGTCGACGACCTGCGCGGCGGGTGGGATCTGCACGTCGGGTTCGGCCTGGAGAATCCGGCGCACTACCTGCTGATGTACGCCCAGCCCAAGCCGGGGCACCGGCACCCCGCCGCCGAACAGGGCGTGGCGCGGCTGCGCATGCTCGTCGAACGCATCGCGGAGGCCGGACGCCTCGTCGTCAGCGTCGACACGGCCGTCAGCATGATGCACTCCGCCTGCGTCGGCGTCACGATGAACCTCATCGCGACGCCATCCGAGGAACGCGATCCCGCCGTCGCGGACCGGCTGCGCGAAGCGCTCCTCGCGGCGATCACTACGACCGCCGCGAGCAGCCCACCCGACGTCGCCTGGCGCGCCGTGGCCCTGAACGCGGTCGTGGACGACACCGACCTCTACTCTCCCGGTGAGCGCGCGCTCCTGACCGAGCTGCTCGACCGCGCCGCCAACTCATCCGGACCCGCCGACGAGCAACGGGCCCCGGCGTAGAATGCCGGGCCCGTTACCGGTGGTGGCGGTGTCAGGCGAGACCGTTGCGAATCGCGGTGATCAGCTCGCCTCCGGTGGTGCCCCGCTCGAGTTCCGGGAGCTGTGATCGCCCACCACGACGGTCACCGCGAGAGACGGGACGGGCAAGGACGGGAGACCACCCAGCGTGCTGCCTATGCCGCGGCTTCCTTTCGTCCGTATTCCAGCCGCCCGCGCCCGCAGCCCTCGGCGCGGAAATTCTCCTGCCCGCGATGTGCGCCGCGCCCGGCCTCATACACATGGACGCCGCCGTATCGTCCGCTTCAAAGCCCCGCCAAGATCGATATGCGAAAAGAAGAACCGGTCCGAGGAACTTTAAGAAACCGGAGGCCGGCGGCGCCGACCTCGGGAGATCGACACGGGCCCTCTGGAACCGAACCGCAGGGCATCCAGTGGCATCCAAGACCTTCGAAAGCCCGTGAAGTGGAGAGGGGCGGAGTGGTGGACGAACTGATTCCCGTCGTGGCCGCCGGGGCGGTCGGAGCGGGCTGCCTCGTAGCCTATCTACGGGATGTCGTGCACGTGTTGCGGCTTTGGTGGCGCGGCATTCGCACGATCGGTGTAGTGGTCGACAACGCAGCGACCAGGGCCGAATCGGGAACGCGGTGGGCACCGGTCCTCGCCTTTGAGGACCGGCACGGGAACCGGGTGGCGATCAAACCGATCGTCCGCATGGACGCGCAGATGCAGCTGGGGCAAGAAGTGCCGGTGGTGTACATGGCGCACAAACCGGAGGTCATGCTCATTTTCACCCGATGGAACATGGTGCGGTCGCTGCTGGAGAACAGCATTCTCCTGGTCCTTGGAACGATGTTCCTGGGTTTCGCGGTGGCCGCCGTGGCCGCCGGGATGGTCGGAGCGAACTGACCGGAAAGGGTATCCGCCCGACCGTGCCCGTCATTTAAGTGGGGACACCTCACCGACCGCCGCTTCCCGGTCAGGTAGTAGACCGGGAACGCGATCCCGTTGAGCCGCAGCTGCCGGTTCGGGCCCGCGATCAGGAAGAAGAGCGCCAGCGGCAGCAGGAGCGGGACGAGGACGAACCGCACGTTGCGGAAGTCCGAATGATCTCGTAGCGCGCGTAAACGGGATTCACCAGTGTGTTCATCATGACTCCCGCAGTTGGGACCCGACGCGGGATCCGGCGTCTGGCCTGGTTTCGGAGGGATCGCGGATGAGCTCGATGAACGCCTCGTCGAGGCCGGCGCCGTTCCCCTCGATGTCGCGAGCGGACGGGGGGACCGTGAGCAGGGCGCGCAGCGCGGCGTCGGAATCGCCGCACACGAGCACGATGCTCGCACCGTGCCGTTCCGCCCCTGTCACGTGGCAGTGAGAGGACGGTGAGACACGAGCCGGGCGTCTGTGGCCTCGCTCCGGCGGCCCGGCGGAGGAAGGGGGTCAGTCGCGGGGAAGGCGCGCGGTGACGACGGCACCGCCCAAGGGTTCTCCATTGCGGGCGGACACCGTCCCGCGGTGCGCGGCGACCACCGCGTGGACTATCGACAGTCCCAGTCCCGCGCCGGAAGCGGAGCGGGTGCGGGCGTCGTCGCCGCGGGTGAAGCGGGCGAACGCGGCGGTGAGCAGCCCGGACGGGAACCCGGGCCCGTCGTCGGCGACCTGGAGGGTGATGTGTTCGCGGCCGTCGCGGACCTCGACGCGTACGGTGCGCGCCCCGGCGGAGGCACTGTTGGCGACGAGGTTGGCCAGGACCTGGCGAAGCCGGTCGGGATCGGCGTCGGCCACGACCGGATCGCCCGACACCTCGGTGCGCAACATGTACAGCGACCCGAGTCTGCCCGCCTCGGCCGCGGCCAGATCGAGCAGGTCCACCGGCTCGATTCGGACGATCAGGGAACCGGCCCGAGCACGGGCAAGGAGCAGCAGGTCCTCGGCGAGCCGGGATAGGCGGTCGGCCTCGCCGAGCGCGGCGAGCAGCGAGTGCCGCACCTCATGCTCCGCCCCGCCGGCTCCCAGCGCGAGCTCCAACTCGCCACGCAAGATCGCGATCGGGGTCCGCAACTCATGGCTGGCGTCGTCCACGAACGCCCGTTCCCGCGCGGCGGCCACCTGGAGCCGCGCGAGCATGTCGTTGAGCGTGCGGGCGAGCCGGGCGATCTCGTCGTCGCCGGGTGCCTCGGGCAGCCGGCGCTCGGCCTCCAGCGAGGAGATCTCCGACGCCTCACGCGTCAGCGCGGCGACCGGACGCAGCGCCGTCCGCACCACCGTCCAGGCGGCAAGCGCGAGCAGGCCGATCAGTGGCGGCGCCGCCACGAACAGGACGAGCGCGAGCCGGTCGCGCGCCGCGTGCACCGGCTCGGCCGACACGCCGACCGTCAGTACGCGGCCGTCGGGCATCACGCGCTGGGACATCAGCCGCACGGGGGCGCGTCCTACGCCGGAGCCGAGCGTCACCGAACGGGTGGTGAGCACCGTGCCGCGCACCTGGCGCACCTCGGACGGAGCGAGCAGCCGACCCCGGACGGACACCGAGCCACTGAGCAGCCGTCCATCGGGCGCGTAGAGCTGGGCGATCGGGTCGCCGGACAGCTCGGCGAGGTCCCCGGCGCGCACGGACGCGGACAGGTCGCCCGCGCGGGAACGCAGGCCCGCGTCCAGAGCCGACCAGAGCTGCTGGTTGAGCGTCACGAACAACACGATCAGGCAGATCACCAGAACGCCGGTCGCGCCCACCGCGGCGACCAGCGTGACACGGCCGCGCAACGTGCCGGGTAACAGCCGCACCCTCGACCTCCCCGTCCGCCCCGATCCTCTCACTCACACCGCCGGGCCGTGAGGCGTGCGGCTCTCATGCCGTTCTCATCATCTGGATCGCAGTGTGATCGGCGAGCGGCCGGGACGGCCCCGCACGTTCCGGCCGCGGTGCTCTACCAGCCGGAGGGAGTACCGGGATGTTCGACATCAAGCGGGCGTTCGTCGGCCCACCGCTGCGCACCGCCGGACTGGCCGGGCAGTTGCTGCCCAAGAGGCTGGCGCTACCGGTGTTCTGCAGCGATCCGCTGTCCTCGGTGGCTTACGCGACCCAGCAGATCCTCGCGGTGCTGGCCTTGGGCGGCCTGGCGCTGATGCACCTGGCGCCGTGGATCGCTGCGGTGATCGTCGCGCTGTTGGCCATCGTCGTCGCCTCGTACCGGCAGACGTGCTTCGCCTACCCCGGCGGGGGCGGTTCCTACATCGTCAGCCGGGAAAGCCTGGGGGAGACCGCGAGCCTGGTGGCGGCCGGTGCGTTGCTGGTCGACTACGTGCTGGTGGTGACGCTGGTGTTGCGGGCATTCGCGTCCGGCTGCACCGCGCTCACCGGTGTGGAGGCGGTGAGCAACGGCATTCCCGGCTTCCGCCCGCCCAAGTCGCGCAACGCCGCAGGAACGCTGGCCATCATGGGCGTGCTGGCGACGACGATGTTCGCCGGCATCACCGTGCTGGCGGTGATGGCGCATGTGCACTACGCCGACGATCCCGGGCAGCTGGCCGGGACTCCGGCGTCCTACGTCGAACCGACCGCGCTCGCGCAGGTCGCCGAGGCGGTCTTCGGCCGCAGCGTGCTGTTCGCGTTCATGCAGGCCGCGACGGCCGCCGACCTGGTGCTGGCGGCCAACACCGCCTTCAACGGCTTCCTGGTGCTGGCGTCCATCCTCGCCCGGGACGGTTACCTCCCCCGCCAGTTCCACCCCCGGGGGGGCCGGCTGGTGTTCAGCAACGGCATCATCGTGCTGGCCCTGGCCGCGGGCGCGCTCATCGTCGCCTTCCAGGCCGGCATCTCACGCCTCCTGCAGTTGTACATCATCGGCGTGTTCGTGTCGTTCACGCTTAGCCAGGCGGGGATGGTGCGGCACTGGAGCCGCCGGCTCGCCGAGGACAGGGTCGTACGCTGCGGCGGTCCGGCGGGCTCAGGCGATCAACGCGCTGGGGGCCGTGGTCACCGGTGCCGTGCTCGTCATCGTGCTCGCCAGCAAGTTCGTACACGGCGCCTGGATCGTCTGCATTGTGGTTCCGTTGCTGTTCTGGATGATGCGAGGCATCCACCGGTACTACGAAGGCGTCCGAGAGCAGACACGTCCGCCCGACCGGACCACCGTGCCGCCGCGCAACGACGCCATCGTGCTGGTGTCCCGGCTGAACGCGCCTGCGATGCAGGCGCTCGGCTACGCGGAGGGCATGCGGCCCAGCAGCCTGACCGCGCTGAGCGTGAGCGTAGACCCCGAGGAGACGGCATCGCTGGAGGCTGCCTGGGAGGCCCGGGGAATCGGCGTCCCGCTGGTGGTCCTCGACTCCCCGTACCGGGAGATCACGAGTCCGGTGGTCGGCTTCGTGAAGCACCGCCGCCGCCGGGACGGCAGGAACGTGGTCACCGTCCTGATCCCCGAGTACGTCGTGGGCCACTGGTGGGAGGAACTCCTGCACGACCAGACCGCGCTGCGCATCAAGGGCCGGCTGCTGTTCTGCTCGGGCATCGTGGTCGTCTCCGTGCCCTATCTGCTGAGATCGGGACGGGAACGTGGGCACGGCCGCGGGCCCGCGCCGTCCGTGCCGTCAACGTCCGGCGCCCCTGCCGCCCCCGTCGCTCGAGTCACCCCCCGGCAGAGGTCCCGGGGCCTTCACGAACCTCTCATCCTGACCAGAGCACCCTGACGTCATGAGAACCGGAACAGATCTTCCACGGGGAGCCGCGCGTCCGTCCGTACCGCCCATGGCACCTGCGCCGCTTCGTTCCAAGAGCGGCTGGGGCCGGCCCCCTGGGGCGCGAGCCGGCTCCCGGCTTCGCCGGGGCGAGCGGGCCGCTGATCTGGCCCGCGACGCGCTGGGCTCGTGGGTCGGTGTGGGCGCGACCATCGTCCTCGTCGCCGCGGCGGCGGTGTCGGCCGCCCAGCGCGATCAACGGGCAGGCCCGGTGACCGTCGTCGCTCTGGTGCTGTCCGGACTGGCCCTGGCCGAGCCGCAGCTGGTTCTCATGGCGGTGCGCCGACACGATCACGCGGCCGGCGAGCGGGCCCTGTTCCTCCTGGACAGGGCCCACCGCGCCGAGGCGATGGCAGTAGAGGTCACCCGGGAGCTGGATCGGCTGCACGGCGAGATCGCCCGGCTGGCCGCCCGCGTCGAGACCGCGGGCCACGCGTCCGCGGTCCGGGCGTCGGTCTCGGACGCGCCGGTCGACGACCAGGACACCTCCGGCAGGCCGAAGCAGGACAGCAGCGTCCAGGGCGGTCGCGCGGTTCTAGGGTGGCTGCCATGAGGCTGCTGGTCGTCGAGGACGACCCTGGCATGGCGGCGCTGCTGGTCCGGGGCCTGCACCGGGAAGGCTACGCGGTGGACACTGCCGGCAACGGCGAGGACGCCCTCTGGCGGGTGCTGGAGTACGACTACGACGGGGTCGTCCTCGACGCCATGATCCCGCCCCCCGACGGCTTCGAGGTGTGCCGCCGGATGCGGGAGCAGGGCCGCTGGGCGCCGGTGCTGATGCTCACCGCCCGCGACGCGGTGCCCGACCGGGTCCGCGGCCTCGACGTGGGCGCCGACGACTACATGACCAAGCCTTTCGCCCTCGCCGAGTTACTCGCCCGGCTGCGCGCGCTCACCCGCCGCGACCCTTTGGAACGCCCGGCCGTCCTGCGCACCGGTGACCTGGCCCTGGACCCCGGCACACGCACGGTGCGCCGCGGCGACGTGGACATCCGGCTCTCACCCAAGGAGTTCGCGCTGCTGCACGAGTTCATGCGGCGCCCCGGCGAGGTGCTGACTCGCACCCACCTGATCGACCACGTCTGGGACTTCGCCTACGACGGCGGCTCCAACATCGTCGACGTCTACATCCGCTACCTGCGCGACAGGGTGGACCGCCCGTTCGGACGCAACACGATCCGCACCGTGCGAGGTGCTGGCTATCGCCTCGACCCCGACGCCTGAACCGCCGGCCGGGGCATTCGTCTCCGGCACGCACCGTGGTGACCGAGGCCAACACCTGGACGGCTGGTGGAAAGTCGTCGTGCTCCGTTCTGACCATGGTGGTGGTGCTGGCCACGGCCTTCCACGGTGGCGACCTCGCCGCCGGCGGTTTCGCGCCCGAGGACTCAAGCGGTCCGTCGGCTCCATGCTGATCGACATCGAGACCTACCCGCTGTTCCAGGGGCCTCCTCGGCGCGCACGCCGTAGATCGGGTCCGCCGACCGTCGACGGCCTTCATATTCCTCTCATCTGCCGGGCGGCACCCTGAATCGCGACCGGGCCCACCGGCCTGTTCCTCCACGACGCCCACCCACAAGGGGGTTCCCATGAATATCGCCGCCACCGCACGCCGGTGGGGCCGGGCCGTCCGCCACGCCACCGGTTCGGCCCGCGGGCCCGCGTCCCGAAGCCCGGACGCCGGACCGGAGCAGACGTCCCCTCCGTCCGCGCCGCCCCAGCAGCCGTGATACCGGCGTGTCCGGCTGCTTCTCACGACCATCGCCGTCTTCATGATTCTCTTCTTCGGACCAGACCTGCTGGCGTCCGCCACCACCCAGCACATCGACTACAGCACCCTGCTCACCAGAGTGCAGGCGCACCAGGTACGTACGGTCTCTGTCGGCAGCGACGGCACCATCACAGGAACGCTCACCAAAGGCGCCCGCTTCACCACGCAGGCCCCGCTGTGGGCGCTCACCACTGGTGACCTGGCGTCCCGCCTGGAGAACGACGGGGTACAGGTATCGGCCTACCAGCAGAGCGACACCTTGCGCCAACTCATCGTCTCGCTCCTGCCCACGCTGCTGTTCCTGGGCGCGGCCGTCTGGATCGGACGCCGTATGCAGGGCGGCCTTACCGGCGGCGGCTCCGGCGGCCTTGGTGGGCTGCTGCGTACCAAGGGACGGGTGACCGACGCCGAACGGCCTGCCACCCGCTTCACCGATGTCGCCGGATACGAAGGGATCAAGCAGGAGATCCGTGAGGTCGTGGACTACCTGCAGCGGCCCGACCGCTACCGGCGGGCGGGCGCGCGCGGGCCGCGCGGCGTCCTGCTGATGGGCCCACCCGGCACCGGCAAGACTCTGCTGGCCAGGGCAGTCGCCGGTGAAGCCCGCGTGCCGTTCTTCGCCATGGAGGGCAGCGCCTTCGTGGAGATGTTCGTCGGCCTCGGCGCCTCCCGCGTCCGGGACCTGTTCGCCCAAGCCCGGCAGGCGGCTCCTGCCATCATCTTCGTCGACGAGATCGATGCCATCGGCGGCCGCCGGGGCGTGGGCGCGGTCGCCGGTCACGACGAGCATGAACAGACCCTCAACCAGCTGCTGGCCGAGATGGACGGGTTCTCCGGCGACAGTTCGGTGGTCGTGTTGGCCAACACCAACCGTCCGGAGGTTCTCGACCCTGCGCTGCTGCGCCCCGGACGCTTTGACCGGCAGGTGCAGGTACCGCTGCCGGCCCTGGCCGACCGCGAACGCATCCTGTACGTGCACGCCCGGGACAAGTGCCTGGCCACGGACGTGAACCTGTCGAAGATCGCCCGCGCCACGCCCGGCTTCAGCGGCGCCGACCTGGCCAACCTGGTCAACGAGGCCGCACTGCGCGCCGCCCGCGCCGACCGGGACGAGCTTAGCGCCGCCGACTTCGACCAGGCCCGCGACCGGCTCGTCCTCGGCCAGCGGGACGAGTCCAGCGTTCTGCTGCCGACCGAGCAGCGCACCGTCGCCGTCCACGAGAGCGGGCACGCTCTGGTCGCGGCCCTTGCCCCCAACGCCGACCCGGTCGCCAAGGTCACCATCCTCCCCAGCGGCATGGCACTGGGCGTCACCCACCAACTCCCTGAGGACGAACGCCGCCTCTACAACGAGGCGTATCTGACCGACTCCCTCGCCGTCCGCTTAGCCGGACGGGCAGCCGAGCTGGTGGTCTTCGGGCAGGCCTCGACCGGCGCCGGCGACGACCTCGCCGGGGCCACCCGGCTCGCCGTGAGGATGGTGCGGGAGTTCGGACTGTCCGATCGGCTGGGACCCGTCGCCTACCCCGTTCCCTCGTCGACCTACCTGGATGCCGAGGCCCCCGACCGTCCCTACGCCGAGGCCACCCAACGGATGGTCGACCACGAGGTGGCGCGGCTGCTGCGCACCGCCGAACAGCATGCCATCGACCTGCTCCAACGCCACCGCCGCGCCCTCGACGAGTTGACCGGGCGGCTGCTGGAAGAGGAGACGGTCGACGGCCAGGCCGTGTACGAGATCGCCGGCCGTCCGGCAACCCCCACCACGCTCGTGCCCAAGGAGGCATCATGAAGCGGCTCCTCGACGCCCCGCCCTGTCCTCCCGGCCTCCCGCATCCCGGCGGCGCCCCGGATCTCCTCGGCTCCCCGCCACCGGCCCTGCACCGACGCATCCTGCGGCGCCTGCACTGGCTGGCCGTCCTGGCGACAGGGCTGGTGCTGTACACGGCTGTGTTCGCCGCGCTTCTGGTCACCAGGAATCCCGTTTACGTGCCTGCGCTGCTTCTGATCGGTGCTGCCGTGGTGCCGGTGACCTTTACCACCTTCGTGTCCGATCTCAAGATGGCCGCAGCGTTGTCCTTCTCCCGCATTGCCGCCGCGGCGGTGCTGGGCGGGGTTGTCGGGTGCGTGCTGGCCGGGCCGCTCGAGTTCGAGTCGGCGCGACTGCTCGGCCACACTCCGGCACCGCTCATCGGCCTGATCGAAGAAACGGCGAAACTGGCGGTCCCGGTGCTGATCCTGGCCCGCCGACGCGCCCGCACCACGGACGGACTCGTCCTGGGCGTCGCCGTCGGCAGCGGCTTCGCCGCACTGGAGACCCTGGGGTACGCGTTCGTCGCGTTGCTGCGCACTCAAGGGGACCTGCTCTCGGTGACCAACCTCCTCGTCGTGCGCGCACTGGCGGAACCGGGCGGCCACGCCGCCTGGACGGGCCTGGCGACCGCCGCCTTCGTAGCCATCCGGAGCAGCCGCCACCTCAACCTGGCACGGCTGCGCTTCGTCCTGGTCTTCGTAGGCGTAGTCACGCTGCATGCCTTGTGGGATTCCTCCGTCGGAGGCAGCAGTGGCTACCTCATCGTCGGCGGCATCAGCCTGGGCCTGCTCCTGCTGGTGACCTGGCGGCTCGACCACACCCCTCCTGTCACACCACGAACCCGCCTCACCGGGGGCTGGAGACGCGGTGGGACGCCCAGTGGCGTCCTGCCGGACCCGAGAATCAGACAGGGCAGGTGAGGAAGCCCGGTCGGTGCTGCCCCCAGGTCCCCTGTGGGCAGCACCAACGACGACTGATCGCTCCAGGTACGGGTGTGGGACGGCGCGGGCCGGCGGGGCTATGCACCCGAACGCCCAGTCCATCGCTGCGGCGGGGGAGGCGTCGAGTCTGCATCGGAGCGCCCGGCGATCCCCAGATGGTCCCCGCTCCGGGTCGTCTGACCTTGACGGCGGTGGAAGCCGAAAACACAAAAGCCCTGTTGACCTCGGATTTCTCCGTGATCGACAGGGCTTCCTGTTCTGTCGGGACGGCGGGATTTGAACCCACGACCCCTTGACCCCCAGCCACAGCAGGACTGTCGATCATGGTCGATGGAAGTCGATCGGGGAGCCTCTTACCTGCGAAAACTTCCTGAGGGAACTTGCGGATCAGGGGGGAACGGACTCGAGCCCGTCGCACCAGCCGCGGCCACCACCGCCCACCGCGGTGCGCCATTCTCATCCAGTGTCAGGTAGGCCAGCGGGCCATGTGGCAGCGTCGGGGGCAGCACTCGCGGCAGTGGCCACGCTGCCGTGCGCCTGACCACCGCGGCTGGGTGTAGCAGTGCCCTTCGGACGGGGTCGCGGCGAGCGCCTCCTGCCACCGGAGCGCGGTCGGGGGCGCCGCCGACATGATCTTCGGGCTGCTTATCAGGCCTCATCAGGGTCGGGGTGTCGTCCTCGAAGAGGGGATGGGGGCTCGGGTGGGACAACGTACGCCAAGGCGTCGTTGAGGTCGTTGATCTTGGCCCGCATCAGTTTCCAGTCGGCGCGGCCGCCGAAGGGGTGCTCGGTCAGCTTGGCGGGGTGGTCGGGGCCTCCTCGCCGAGTTGCTTGACGATATCGGCGGCCTTACCGAGGTGCTCCATGATCTGGGTGCGGCGTACCTCGTTGCGTTCCTCCCGGGTGAGGTTCGCCGAACGCTGCCGGGCCCGAAGTTTCTCGCGCTCCTCGGATGCCCGCTCTGGGGCACCGGGCCACTGCCACGCCTGCGGTCGCCTGGCCGGGATCATCCCCGCGTGCGCGGGGAGCGGGCCTCGACCGCGGCCCGGCCCTTGTCGGTGCGCGGACCATCCCCGCGTGCGCGGGGAGCAGTACAAGCGGCTGTGCGCCGAGCTGTGCCGCGAGGGACCATCCCCGCGCGGCGATGGTCCCCATCCCTTGGCGCGACGAATAGAACCGGTTCGCTGCTCCCTGTGCACGCGGGGATGGCCCCTCATCCGGCACCTCGGACAATTCCTTGCTGTGGGGCATCATGGTTGATCTGGAGGCCGAGTTGGCGCGCAGACGCCTTCGTCGCCACCGTCGGGCGGGGACCTCCGCGACGCAACCATAGGGGGGCCGTGGCGGGGTACCGTCACCAGCCAACGCGGAGTCGTATCGGAGGAGCGCAGGGCTCGAGGCCATGCCGATCAAGCGGCCGGCAAGCGATCAAGGATCGATCTTTTCGCGGCAGGCTTCGGATGACCCGGTCTGCTCGGTGCACTGCTCGATCTGTTCTTCGGTTGGCGGTACCTGCTCTTGGTCTCGAGTCGGCTCCCGCTCCTGACTCGGCTCCTGCTCGGGATCCTCAGTCGGCCTGGGCTCCTGGTCCTGAGTCGGCTCCGGCTCCTCCACCGAGTCGTCGATGCCGTTGCCGTTGCGGTCCTGCTCTCGCGGAACCGGTGGAACCGGCGGAACCGTGCCCACGCCATCCGGGCCGAACTCCTCGATGCAGTTCTGCCGCACGCTTCCCCCCCCCGCCGGATGCTTGCACTCTTCTGGAAGCGGCCGGTTATCGGTGTCTTGTGGTTCAGAATCGGGCGACCGAGACGACCCGCGCGACTTCGGCGTGTCCGACGTCGCCGGGCTGCTGGTGAGGGACCGAGACGGCTCCCGCTTCGGCTCGTCCGACGTCGCTGGACTGTCCACTGGCGCCTGTGACCGCTGGGGGGCGGAGCTGGTTCGTCCGTCCCGCACGCCCCCGCGCCGCCCGCGATGAGCGCGACGGCCGTCACCACCTCGGCGGCATGAATTCCTTTCATTCTTGCTCCCACGATCGTGGGGCCCGGCTCGACACCATCATGCGGAGCGCGTCGATGCGGATGCGCGACCCGCCGGCGCCCCAGAGCCATTGATCACGTGTCTGTGCAGCCTGGGCGCCGGGACGGGCGGCTGCTTCGGGTCGATCCCCGCCGGGTGCAGCCGTCCTGCCGTGGATCACTCCGCGCGGCCGCAGATCGAACCGGACCGCCGCTTCCATGACCAGCAGAGTGTGCCTGCCCATGCTTTGAGTTGTACCCGGGTAAAGCAAAGGGCAGGTCATCCACATACCGGGGTCTAGCAGGACAAACGCGTCTATCACCGGCTGGTGTGCGGGAAGGTGGTGCCGCGGTGGCCTCACTTTAAATAGCATTATGTGAGATCCGAGCGAGGCCGGTACGCACCCCCGCGGGCCCGCCGGAGTCGGGGGATCCGGGCGGTCGGCTGCCCCGTTGTGGCCATGTGGTGGCGCCGGGGCGGGGCGGGCGCGTTGACTGATCGTTCGTGAACCCGATGACCCGAGCCCGCCGCCGCGCCCAGTACGCGCTCGCCCGCCCGGCCGTGCGCGGCGCGGGCGTGGTGCTGGCCGGGGTCGGCCTGCTGGCGCTGGCGGCGGTGTATGCGGTGGCGCTGTGGAAGATGCCTTCCTGGATGGGCCTGGAGGGCAGGGGCGGCGATGCCAAGGACCGGCACAACGCCCGGCTGCTGGTGGTGTCGGCCGGCGGCGCGGTGGTGGTGGCGATCTCCCTGCTGTACACCGCCCGCTCCTACCGGCTCAGCCATCGCGGGCAGGTCACCGACCGCTTCACCAAGGCGCTGGAACGGCTCAGCTCCACCGACCTCGACGCCCGGCTCGGCGGCATCCACGCGCTGGCCCACGTCGCCGGCGACTCCCGCCCCCACCACGACGACGTCGTGGAGGTCCTGGAGGCCTTCATCCGCCGCCGCGCACCCCAGGCCCGCCCGGAGGAGGACGGGCCGACCCTGAGCCGACGTCCGCCGCTGCCCGAGCGGCCCGACTCCGACGTCCAAGCCGCCCTGACCGCCCTCGGCCGCCGGCCGCCGCGCCCCGAACGCCGCCGGGTGGACCTCAGCGCCTTGCACCTCACCACCGCCCGCCTGGCCGACCTGGACTTCAACCACATGGACCTGCAGCGCGCGAACCTGGGCGGCGCGGACCTGAGCGGCGCGGACCTGCGGGGTGCGGTCCTGGAGCGCGCGAACCTGCGGGACGCGGACCTGCGGGGTGCGGTCCTGGAGCGCGCGAACCTGCGGCACGCGGACCTGCGGGGTGCGGTCCTAGAGGATGCGGACCTGCGGCACGCGGGGCTGTGGTTCGCCGACCTGCGCGGCGCGGACCTGCGCCGCGCGGGGCTGTGGTTCGCCAACCTGCGCGGCGCGAACCTGCAGCGCGCCAAGCTGCGCGGCGCCAACCTGCGGTACGCCGACCTGCAGCAGGTGAACCTGCGGGCTGCCGACCTACGGTTCGCAGACCTGCGGGCCGCGGACCTGCGCGGGGCCACCGGCCAACCCGAACAGGACATCCGGGCACTGGCGAAGGTGGACCACCGCACCACGTTCGGAGCCGTCCAGTAGCCATCGTTGTCCAACGAGTGATCTGCCACTCAGCATTGAGGACTTGGACCTGGACAACAAGCGCGGCCGGATCACCGGCAAGGGCGGCACCGTCCGCTGGATCCACTGGCAGTCCGGCACCGCCCACTTGCTCCCACGGCTGATCGGCGACCGCACCTCCGGCCCGCTGTTCCTGGCCAGCCGCGCCCCGCGCCAGCTCGCACGCCGGCGGCCGCCGACCTGTGCCCGCACACCGGCCGCGGCCGCCTGTCCTACGAACGCGCCGAGTACCTGTTCAAGCAGGACACCCAGCAGCACGACCCCCGCCGACGCGCTGCACCCTCCACCAGCTCCGCCACTCCCGGCTCACCCACCTGGCCGAAGACGGCTGGTCAGCCCCGATGCTCATGGCGCTGTCCGGACACGAGAACATCCGCAGCCTCGCCATCTACACCAACGTCACCGCTGAGGTCGTCGGCGCAGCCCTCGCCCAGCAAGACCCCGCTCGTCGGCACCGCTGACCTCAGCAAACACCTAGCCGCGGCCCCTTTCTGCCGTATTCCGGCTGCGCCCCTCCCAGCGTTGGTTGGCACCAGTTCCCAGCGGTACTTGGCGTCGATGCGGATTCCCAGTGCGGTTGGCGCGTCCGATGATCCCCCAGTTGATCAGAGGGCTTCGAGGATCGGGACCACGAGCTGGTTGAGCTGGTAGACCGCCTCAGCGACGTGCCGGCGCGCGAGGTCGACCAGGTCGTCGTCGTTGGGCATGGTGTCGGGGAGTGCGGGGAACCCGCCGGCGGGAACCGGGAACATCAGGGTCAACGTCGCGAACGCGTACGGGTGTTTCGCGGTGTTCTGCTCAGTCGGTGACTCGTACACCACGGCGTCGTCATCGTTGCCGCCGACGTTGCTGTGGGTGTTCCAGTCGCGCCATGACGCGCCGCGCTTCCACGCGCTGGACTTGGCCAGGCCGGCTGGCCACGGCGCCGCCACTTCGACCTTTGCGCTGAGCGACCCGTCCCAGTTGGACCGGTGGATTTGGGCGTCGAGCACGGTGCCATGGCAGCGGACCCATCTCGATGACATGGTTGGGCCCGTCGCGGCCCGCCAGGCGGCATCGGTGAACTCCAGGATGCGGATCTGCGCGTCGTGGTACAGCTGCCAGATCTTGGCGAAAGAAGCCTGGCTGTCCCGCACGCATGCCGCGTATCGGCTGCGCCGGTCATTTGCGGTGTCGCGGTCGTACTCCCCGTCGATCCACACAGCTCGCACCCCGCGACCATAGCCGCCTCACTCGGCAGCGGCCCAGGTGGTCAGGTCCCGACGCTGATGGTCAGGGTGTGCCCAGTCGGGAGCAGTCCGTGGCCGCGGAGCCCGCTCCAGCCATCGTTGGGGACCCCGACCACCACGTCGGGCAGCTGGTCGGCGGCGGCGTGGGTGGCCAGGACCAGGCGGGCGGACAGTACGCCGCCGGCGGCGGGGTCCTCGCGGACTTCCAGGGCGGTGACCGTGGCCGGAGGGCGGCGGCCCAGTCGGTCAGGGCGCGCAGCAGCGCGGCGTGCTCGGCGGTACCGCTGGCGCGGGGCGTTTCCTCGGCCGGTTCGCGGGCGGCTGGGGCGCTGCGCAGTGGCGCGGCGAGTGCCTGGACGCGGATGCCGTCGACGGTGCCGTCGGCGATCGCGCCGTCGCCGCCGTCCAGCGGGCTCACGGGCCAGCCCATCCGGGCGGCGGCCGTGTGCACCAGGTCGCGCTGCTGCGCGGCCGGGGCGGCCGGGGAGGCGGGGGTGAGGGTGACCGGCGGCAGGAAGCGGGTGGCCGGGTCGCAGGTGACGGTAGCTGGCGGCAGCGGGCCGATCTGCTCCAGCACGCGGGCCGTGGCCGCCAGCAGGACCGGCAACCGACCAGGAGCGGCAGCGTTCATCGGGTGGGGTCCTTCCGGCGGGGGAGGGCGGCGATGGGGCGGTCCAGGGCAGCGGTCACATCATCGGGGATGCGGTGCCCGCCGCCGGATTGCGTCACGGATTTTCGTCACGCAGATGGTGGGTGAGGGTGTCGTCGGGGTTGCCGAACAGCGGCCCCGGGGGCGGTCGGCAGGCGGTCGATGGCCTTGGTGCGGGTGGCGGCGCGGTGCACGACGGTGCGCTGGTCGGTGCCGGCGGCCTGCCAGTGCCGCCCGGTGCGCCAGATCCGGCCCAGGGTGTGGGTGTCGCCGTGGTCGTCGACGGTGACCAGGTAGCCGCCGCCCTCGGCGCGCGGCGGGTCGGTGGCGGCGGCTGCCAGTTGCGCGGCGGTGTAGGGGCTGATCGGCCGCTCGCGGCGCGGGCGGGCGGCTGGGCGGCGCCGGGTGCGGGCTTTGGCTGGGAGGTCGTGGGCGGGGAAGGGGGCGGGGGCGTACAGCGCGGCGAACAGCGCCAGAGCGGCCTCCTCCCGGGACGGGGCAGGCGGTCCCGGTACTGGCCCGGCGGCGGTGCAGGCGGTGTAGCCGCCGGCGGGGTGGGGCTGCAGCCAGCCGACGCAGCGGCCGCGTACCAGCACGTCCTCGCGGCCGGGCACCCGGCCGCGCTGCAGCATCCAGGACGCCAGCGAGCCCAGCGAGGTCTCGATGATGCGGCCGTGCCGGTCGCGCAGTGGCCTGCATGCCACCTCGGCGTCCTGGGCGCCGGGCACGCCCAGGGCGGCCGCCCCGGCCCGCGCGGCCGCCGACCCGGTCAGCGCCCCATCGAGGCCGGCGACCGGCTGCTCTCGACCGGGCGCGTGCACCCGCCAGCCGTCGCCGGTGCCGCGCAGCCATCCGACCCGCCGCCCGTCGGCCAGCAGCAGGTAGTCCTCGGCGTGCAGCCGCACCAGCTCCAGCTCCCCGCACTCCGCCACCACCGCAGACGCCGAGGCGGACACTGTTTGCGCCACGGCGACCAGGCTTTCGTCACACGCGAGCGGCGGCGGCTCCTCGGCGGTCGGCTCGGCGGCCGGCCCCGGCGGCTCGGGGGCGGGGGAGGGGAGCGCGGCGACCGGGCCGGCGCGCCGGGCCAGTTCGGCGACCAGATCGTTCAGGGCGGCCTGGACGCGGGGCCGGTCGGCGCCGTAGCGGTCCAGGGTCTCCCACCCGTTCGCCAGGGCGTTCTCGATCGCGAGGGAGGCATGGGAGGCGGCCCACCGGGCCGCCTCCCGGCCGCTCATCCCCGCATCCTCGGCCTTGCGGGCCCGGTACGCGCGCGCCTGGCAGGCCCGCGAGCAGTACACCGCCGGACGCCCCCGCGGCCGCGCCGCCACCGGCCCGCCGCACACCGCACACCCCGGCCCGCCCGTCGCACTGTCGGTCATCGCCCCCGCTTTTCATCACGTTCATGCACCATTAGCCGTGATGAAAATCGTAGCCCCACGCGTGACGAATCCAGCAGAACGTGCCGTAAAGAGGCTCGAGTCCAGCCCACGAGCGGACACGGACACTATGTCCACTTGCCCGTAACGCTCTGCTACCTGGCGGCGTGGGCCACGTTCGGGAGCGGGACGCCACGTTGCCGGTCTGTCCGGTCAGCGTCCTGACGCGACCCTTCCGGCGTATTCCGGCCGGCCCGGTGGGGGAGGGGCGGCGGTCACATCATCGGGGACGCGTTCGCGCGGCGCCTGAACGACGACGGCGGCCGCGGCGTCGTGACTTCCTCCTGGTTGGGTCTCTGTTGCATGATGGGAAAGGCCCCGCCCGAGGGCGGGGTCTGGTGATGGTTCCCTACTTGGTTGCTCTGAGCTTTGGTTGCTAGGCCGGGTCTCAGACGATCAGGTAGCGGAACCCCTCCACGAACAGCGTGCTGATAGTGCCGCCGGCAGCGGCGGCGATGATCGCGCCGGGCAGCGTGGACACGTTCCTCCAGTCACGCCAGTTCATCGGGGGCTTCTTCATATTTGTCACCTCCCCTCGTCCTGTGTGGTGACTTGGGCCGGGGTCAGGAAGGAGCCCCAGATTCCGGTGGGCTTCTGCTGAGACCCGTTGTCGAAGATCGCTTTCGCCTGCGGGGGTAGGACGAATGGCTTGAGCGTCGACGTCCTGGCATGGCTCATCTGGGGTATGTCCTGGGAGGCCTCGCTCGGGGAGGCCTCGTGCTCGGGGGCTGGATCTGCGGGGCGGGATTTTCGAACGTTCAGATCGAACGGGGAGCGGAAGCCGTAGAGGAGGCGCTCGCCGTACCCGGTGCGGGTCTCGCCGGTCTTGTAGGTCTCTGAGCCGGTCTCGTTGAGGAGCCCGGTCGCGGTCAGCTCCTTGATGCCGCGCTCCAGGGTCGGTTTGGAGATGCCGTAGTAGCCGGCGAAAGCAGCGGTCTGGGGGAGGGCGAACTGCGGCTTGCGCAGGCTCATACCGATCAGCATCACGGCCTTGCCGACGATGCCGAGCTTGTGGTGGTAACCGTCCTCCCAGTACTGGAACGGCAGTTGGAAGTAGATCTCGCCCAGTGGGCCGTTCTCGGAGGTGATGGGCCGGGTGTACGGACGGTTCGTCCCGTCCTCCCGCAGCTTGGTGACGCGCGTCTTCCGGCCGTTCTGCGACCGCGTGATGAGGTGCAGCTGCTCCAACTTGCGCCACAGACGCGAGACCGGAGCGCTGGCCGATCCGTCGAGCGCGAAGGACACCCCCGGCGCGCCCCCATGTCTCGGACCGTTCGGTGACACCGAAGTCGCCGCCGGTGGTGACGGCGTAGACCAGTAGCAGCAGGTCCAGAGCCGGCTCGTTGCGCATCAGTTTCGCCAGCGGTCCAGGCACAGAAGCCGATCGAGGCCCGTCCTCCACCGCGATCTGCACGAACGAACGCCGCACCGGCACCGCATGGTTGCGCCGTTGCGAACGGGCCAGGAGCCACTCGATGGTCTGGTCCTGCGTCATCGGCCGCTGGCTTCGGCCAGCCGTACTGGGGGGCATCTCTCGCGTCACGGACATCAGTGTGCTGCCTCGCTGAGTTCCCCGCTCGCGCCATGCTGCCGTGTCCTCTGCATCCTCGGCGGACGCATAGGACAACATTGGATGACCAGGGACCCCCATCGCATACCCGGTGCCGTACCTCTGGTGGTATTTGCGCAGCTAGCGCCCACACCAGCGTTTTGGATCATTGCGGCTTCAGTCGTCGATCATTAGCGCTTGAGCTTGCGATCATTGCTTTTGTGGGGCGGCGACCTTTCGCAGTCACTGGCCGTCGCCAGCGCGGCAGGCCACCGGGGCCGGGCGCCCTGTGCGTCCCCCGGCCGCGGCCAGGTCACGGCAAGCCAACAGCATCCGCGCCTAGGCCCAGCTGCACCGCCGCCGACCGCCTCGCGCGGGCCGACGGGATCAGAGGGAACACTATGTCAACCTGGTCGTCACGTTCTGCTACCTCGCCCCTGATGCGACGGAACTTGGTCACTGCATGCGTGATGTCACATTGAGGTGGCCTGTGTCGTCCTTAGATCATGAGAGTCGCTGTGATGGGTGGGACGGAAACTTCGGGCCGCGGGTCGTTGGGGAGCGGCTTGCGCGGGTGCCCGGCGCGCCTGCCCGGTGGGGAGCGACCGGCCGAGGGGGTTCGGGCATGACGTCCGAGGAGCTCGCGCGTCGTTTCGAGAGCGAGCGTCCGCACCTGCTGCGGGTCGCGTACTCGACGCTGGGGTCGATGACCGAGGCCGAGGACTGCGTGCAGGAGGCGTGGCTGCGGCTGCGCGGGCTGCCGGATGTGACGGAGATCCGCGACCTGCGCGGCTGGCTGGTCAGGGCGGTGGGGCGGCTGGCGCTGGACGCGCTGGGCAGCGCCCGCGCCCGGCGCGAGCGGTACGTCGGGACCTGGCTGCCCGAGCCCCTGGTGGGGGACGTGGCGGCCGATCCGGTCGACCGGGTCACTCTGGACGAGTCGGTCAGCATGGCGTTGCTGCTGGTGATGGAGAGCCTGTCACCGGCCGAGCGCACGGCGTTCCTGCTGCACGACGTGTTCGGGCTGTCGTTCGACGAGGTCGCCGACGTCGTCGGACGCTCGCCCGCCGCCGTGCGGCAGTTGGCCTCGCGGGCCCGCAGGCACGTGGCCGAGGGCAGGCCCCGCTTCCCGCCCACCCCTGACCAGCAGCGGCAGGTGGTCACCGCGTTCGCGGCGGCCTGCCGGGACGGTGACCTGGACGGGCTGATGTCGCTGCTGGACCCGCAGGTGGTGTGCCGCGGCGACGGCGGCGGCAAGGTCTCCGCCCTGCCGACCGAGGAGGTCGGGGCCGAGCGGGTGGCGCGCCTGCTGGTGTCGTTCGTCCGCGAGCCGCTGCGCGAGATGTGGATCGCCACCGTCAACGGCGCGGCCGGCCTGGTGCTGCGCGGCGAGGACGGCGTCCTGTCGGTGGCGTCCCTGACCGTCGACGGCGGTCGCATCACCGCCCTGGACGTCGTCCGCAACCCCGACAAGCTCACTCACGTCCGCGGGACGAATTAGAAGCGCTCCTCGCTCGGGCCGGGACCACCTGGTCCCGTGCCGCCTCTCATTGTCACTCTAAGTTATCAATACTTCACTGTAAGGATGGTAAGGCGGGTCATGACCGTAACCGAAGACAGCCGGGTGGTGGCCGCGTCCGCTCCACGGGGCGTGTTCGCCCGTGTCGCGACGTTCGCCCACCGGCGCCGGTGGCTCGTTCTGCTGCTGTGGGTCGCCGCGCTGGCGGGGATCTGGGGCGCGGCGTCCGCCGTGGGCGATGACTACCGGGAGGACTACTCCCTGCCGGGCACCGAATCGCAGCGGGCGGCGGATCTGCTGGCCGCGCACGGCTCCGGCCGCGCGGGCGACACCGTGCAGATTGTTCTGAGCCGGGACGCCGGGCTGGGCGACCCCGCCACCCGGCAGCGGGTGGAGGCCATGCTCGCCCGCGTCGCCGCCCTCCCGGCGATCGAGCAGGTGCGCGCCCCCTACGCCGACGCGTCCGCCATCGCCCCGGACGGCAGGATCGGCTACGCCACGGCGGTGCTGAGAGTGCCCACCAAACAGCTCGACCGCGCCGACGTCGAACGGATCGACGCCACCGCACGGTCGGCGGCGGACGACGGACTCCGGGTCGAGCTGGGAGGGCAGGCCGCCCGGCTGCTGGCCGAGGGGCAGGGCGGCCTGGCCGAGGGGGCCGGGCTGCTGGCCGCCCTGGTGATCCTGGTGCTGATGTTCGGCTCGGTGACGGCGGCCGGGCTGCCGATCGTGACCGCGCTGTTCGCGGTCGGCTCGACGCTGGGCGCGATCGTCCTCGCCTCGCACCTGTTCATGATCGCCGCCTGGACGCCGTACGTGATGATGCTGGTCGGGCTCGGCGTCGGGATCGACTACGCCCTGCTGGTGTTCGCCCGGTTCCGGGCCGAGGTCTTGAACGGGGCGTCCCCGGAACGTGCCGCCGTGGCCGCGCTGGACCTGGGCGGCCGCACCGTCTTCTTCGCGGGCTGCACCGTCATCCTGGCGCTGTTGGGCCTGGTCTCGCTCGGCCTCGGCTCACTGCAGGGCATGGCGCTGTCGGTGGCGCTGACCGTGCTGGTGACGATGATCGCCTCGTTGACCCTGCTGCCCGCCCTGCTGGGCTTCTTCGGCGGGCGCCTCGCCAGGACGTTCACCGCCCGTGCCGCCCGCCGCGCGGCCAAGGGCGGGGCCGGGGACGGGGCGGTGTGGCGGCGTATCGGGACGCTCGTGCAGCGCCGGCCGCTGGTGGCCCTGCTGGTGGGCGGGGTACTGCTCGGTGCGCTGGCCGCCCCGGCGCTCGGGATGCGCCTTGGGTTCGCCGACGCCGGGAACGACGCGCCGTCCAGCACCAGCCGGCAGGCGTACGACCTGCTGGCGGAAGGCTTCGGCCCCGGCTTCAACGGGCCCTTCCTCCTGGTGGCCGAAGGCGGTACGGGTGGGCCCGCCGAGGCCGCGCGCGCCGCGTCGGGGCCCTTGGCCCGCGCCGCCGGGGTGCAGGCGGTCTCCGCGCCGCTCCCGTCTGCCGACGGCCGGATCGCCACGGTGACGATCTTCCCGACCACCTCGCCCCAGGACGAGGAGACCACCGAGTTGCTCGCACGGCTCCGCGGCGACGTGCTGCCCGAGCTGTCGGCCCGGACCGGTGCGAGCCTCGCCCTCGGCGGATCGACCGCCGCGGCCGAGGACTACTCGGCCAAGGTCGCCGACCGCATGCCGCTGTTCGTCGCCATCGTCGTCGGCCTGTCGGTGCTCCTGCTGATGGCCGTCTTCCGCTCGCTGCTCATCCCGCTCAAGGCGGCGCTGCTCAACCTGCTCAGCATCGGGGCGGCGCTCGGCGCGATGACGCTGGTGTTCCAGCACGGCCTGCTGGGCGTCGAACCGGCCCCGATCGAGGCCTACCTGCCGGTCATGGTGTTCGCCGTGGTGTTCGGCCTGTCCATGGACTACGAGATCTTCCTGATCTCCCGCATGCGCGAGGAGTGGCGCCGCACCGGGGACGCGGCCCTGGCCGTCCGCGAGGGCCTGGCGCACACCGGCTCGCTGATCACCGCCGCCGGGGCCATCATGATCGTCGTCTTCGGCGCCTTCATGCTCAGCCCACAGCGCCTTCTCCAGCAGGTCGGCTTCGGCATGGCCGTCGCCATCTTCGTCGACGCCGTCATCATCCGCTGCCTGATCGTCCCTGCCGCGATGCGCCTGCTGGGCCGGCGCGCGTGGTGGCTGCCCGCCCCCCTTGCGCGCATCCTGCCGCGGCTCGACGTCGAGAAGCACTGACCACCCGAACCCCCCGAACCACCCACCAAGGAGAGCACATGACGACGATCGAGCAGGGCAACGCACACCCCGTGCTGGTACGGGCGGGCGAGAGCGAGGTCCTCGGCGACCCGCCCACCACGATGGAGCTGGTGGCCGACGCCACGACCACCGGCGGGCTGGTCAGCGCGATCCGCAGCAAGATCGGCAAGGGGGTGGACGGGCCGCCGCCGCACTACCACCGCGCCGCGGCCGAGATCTTCTACATCCTCGACGGCGGCTTGCACGTCCTGACCGGCGACCGGATCGTCGTCGTCGGGACCGGCGACTTCCTGCTCGTACCGCCCCGCACCCCGCATGCGTTCAGCACCCCCGCGCACACCGGAGTCGACATGCTCATCTTCAAGCCGGGCGCCGAGCGGTTCGACTACTTCCGCCTGGGAGACCGGGTCCGCAGGGGCGAAGCGAGCCCGCAGGAGATCCTCGCCTCACAGGACCTCTACGACAACCACTTTCACGACAGCCCCCAATGGAGAAGCTTCCTGAACGGCGGCGCGCAAGAGCGCCTCCTCGCCCTGCCGTCCAGAGACGGCACCGCCCCGACCTCCGGCTCGCCGACAGACCGCGGAGACCTCTCATGAACGCCACGGCCATCACCCTGTCGGTGGTGCTGGCGCTCGCGGCGCTGGCCGGTGGCGGCGCCAAGCTGGCGGGCGCATCCCCGATGCGCCACGACGCCCGGCGGTTCGGCTTCTCCCTCGCCGCGTATCGGCTCATCGGCCTCAGCGAGGTAATGGCGGCCGCCGGACTGGTTCTCGGCCTGGCCTGGTGGCCGATCGGCGCCGCAGCGAGCCTCGGCCTGGTCTGTCTCATGGCCGGCGCCGTCCTCGCGCACCTCCGCGCCGGCGATCCACCGGGCAAGACGGCCGCGCCCACAATCATCGCCGCTCTGGCGATCGCCGCCGCCGCCCTAACCCAGGCCGCCGCCTGAGCACGGCCCGTCGGCCAGAGGGGAGGATCGGGACACCCCCTAGCGACTTTCTCGAGGGACAGTGATTCGGGCATGCGCGGGCCGGGGCGTGTCCAGCGGGGCACGGCGTCGTCGACGGCTGTCCCAGAGGGTATGCGGTGGTGTACGCGGCGCGCAGTTCGCCGGGCGGCCACGACACCGTCCGCAGAGAACCATCGCGGGCACCGCGCGGCCCACCTGCCACGGACCGCGCAATGAGGCGACTCAGCACGGGGCGGGGGTCACGGCCGGCGGTGCCGGCCGTGACCTCCGTCGGAGGATGGTGTTCCATCCGACCGCCCTCTTCTCCGGATACCTGACGCTGGCGGCGAGACCGGGGCGATCCAGCGACTCAGAACAACGTGTCCCGCACCCGCAGCAGCCGGTAGCCGGTGGGGCCGGTTTCGTCGCGCGCTGGCAGCACCAGGTCGGGGTGACGGAACACCGCGCGGGCGTGGCGGTAGCCGGCGTGGGCGCGGGCGTGCTGGTCGGCCAGCTCGGCCACGGCGGTCGCGGCGTGGGCCAGTGCCCGGGTGCGCCGGGCCAGGGCGCTCTCCCAGCGGTTGTCGTCGTCGGCGAGGGCGGCGTCGTGCGGCAGCTCGCACATGGCCAGCACCGCCTCGGTCAGCGCGCGTTCGGCGGCCTGGACCTGGCCGAGGCCGGCGCCGGCGATCCGGTCGGAGGCCTGGGTGGCGGCGGCCTGGGCGCGGGCGGCGCTGTGGCGGGCGCGGTAGGCGGTCTGGCGGCAGGAGGTCGAGCACCAGACGGCGGGCCGGCCGGTGCGGCGGGGAGGCGGCGGAGTGCCGCACACCGGGCAGTGCTGCGGGTGATCCATCATGAGGGCCAGGTCCCTTCCAGGTGTGTTCTGGCGGGGGCTCAGGGCCCGGCCGGTGTTGGCGCACCGGCCGGGCCCGCTTGGGCTCCGGGTCCGCCCGCCCAGGTGGTTCATCGTGCCGCTTGATCGCGGCGGAGCCGAGTACAGGCCTTGCAGGGCCCGCTGCCGCGCCCGCACGACGACCGGCAGGCCGCCGCGGACGTGGCGCCGGCGTCACTGCTGGTTGAGGGCGGCCAGGATCGCGACGCCGAACAGAAGCGGTGGGGCAGCCGTCTGTGCCCATGGCCACAGTCGGGCAACGCCGTGATGCCCGGTGCGGGAGGCGGGATTCGAACCCGCAGACCGCCGGACTTGAGCGGGAGGAGCTTCTCCCGACACGTCCCCCCAAGGCCTACGACAACGTCGGCGGGGACGCGCTGGCGGGGAGTTGTGCACGCGGACGCCGCAGAGTAGTCAGGTCGGTCAGGGGACCGTCGCCGCAGGGAGCTGGGGTCACGGCCCTTCGCCGGTGCTGGCGTCCACCGCGTACAGGTGCCCGCCCGAGGGCCGGTCGCTGGTACCGATGTAGAGCATTCCCTGCGCCACCGTTGGCGTGCTGTCGATGTGGTTGCCGAGCTGGCGGGCCAGGTGGATCGGCAGCTTCCAGCGATCTTGCCCGGTGGCGATGTCGACCGCGTACACGTGCCCGTCGGTGCTGCCGACGTAGGCCAGGCCGCCGGCCACCGCCGGCCGGCAGCAGATCGCGGCGCGGGTCTGCATCTTCCAGCGCTGCCGCCCGGTGGCGGCTTCCAGCGTATAGAGGTAGCCGTCGGCGCCGCCGACGTAGACCACCTGGTCGACCACCGTAGGCGAGGAGCAGATCGCGCCCGAAAACGAGTGCTTCCAGGGGGTCGCCGTGTGGGGGTGGCGGGGCTCGCCGCGTTCATCCGGGTCTGTGGGACCGGGTGGCCACTCGGCGGACCGGCTGCCCGGCGGAACGGATCCGGCAAGGCGTTCCCAGGCCCGCACCCACGGCTCGACACCGGCGGCGGGCACGTCACACGCGCGCACGAACGCGATCAGGTCGTGACGGGAAGGCGGGCGGGTGCCGTTAAGGATCTCCCCGACCCGGGTCTTGGACAGCGCCAGCCCCAGGTCGCGCGCACGGGTCTGCATCGTGCGGTAGGCCGGGCGGCCGGCTCGGATGTGCAGCAGTTGCAACAGCTCCAGCAGGCGCTCGCCGGTGGCGACCGCACCCAGGTCCATGTCCCCGGTATTGGGCGGCACCTCCATGCCCGGCTCCTTGGTCCCCGCTTGTCCGGCCGTGTCCTTGATGATGTGGTTGGTGGGTGCGGGTGCTTCATAGAGCGAGCTTACGGTGCCGCCTCCTCCGGACGGGTATCTGATGCGCAGTGAGAGGTGTTGGCTCACTTGGTCCAGGGGAGGGGGCTGTTCCGGGGAGGAGTTAGTGGGCAACCGGCGGCTTGACGAGGGGCGCTAGTTGAGCTTGAACGCGTGATGTCGTCATTTGTCCCGTTGCCCCATGGCAGCCCGGTAACTCGTTAGAACGCTACCCGGAACACCTCCGCTTGTGCGGAGAGAACACCTGGACCAGGCGGAGGTTCCCGCCGGCGGCCGGATCACCTCCGCTTGCGCCGGAGAGAACGCTTCCGGGCCTGCATCTCCCTGAGGTCGCTGTCGTTCTATGACTCTTAGCTGGACATCTCTGCGGATGGGTCACGGGAGGAGCGTGCGGCGCGGTCGGCTTCTTGTGGGTGTGGAAGGGGCGAGCGGGGCACCTGTGTTCGCGTGTCGGCGCAGCGATGAGGCGTGCGGGGAGACGGTGGGCCTTTGTTGGGTGGGTGCTGGTCGAGTCTCAGGGGGCGGGGAGGAGGGGGCGGTGGCGTGCTTGGGCGGGTGATCAACACGGGTGTCGGTGGGTGCGGCGTGGTCGTGCTGGGTGTCGGAGTTGAACACATGATCACGTTAGGTCCGGGTGACAAATGAGTGACAAACGATCACCGGCGCGGACTCGACAAGGCGCGATCATGGCGCTGACCTGCGGAAACTTTGGAGCGGGCGACGGGAATCGAACCCGCGGAGCCAGTTTGGAAGGTCCCGGGTGTTGCCTCTGGGTGGCTTGGGACCTTGTGAGGCGGCAGTTGGGGCCGCTGGGGAGTGAACACGTCGTGCTGGCTTGGTCTCTTCGGGTGCCGTGCGAACCGGCTGAGTGTCGTCTCGGGCGGTCTGGGCCACTAACGAACGGCTAACAAACGATCAAGAGGCCGGTCCCCGCGGGCGGGGAGACGGCCTCTGAGCTGGTACTTCTTTGTCGGGACGGCGGGATTTGAACCCACGACCCCTTGACCCCCAGTCAAGTGCGCTGCCAAACTGCGCTACGTCCCGGTGCCCGGTTGAGCGGGCGTGATTACTGTAGCGCAGTCTGCGGGTGGGTGCGTACTCGGTTGTGGCGGGCCGGGATCTGGTAGGGATGGCCGGGTGAGCGCGTTGCGTGCGGGGATGGTCGTCGCCGGAGTCCTGGTGCTGGGCGGGTGTGGTGGTGGTGCCGTGCCGGCCGAGAGGGCGGAGAGTCCGGAGGCGCGGGTGAGTGAGACGAAGGCCCCGCCGCGGCCCAAGGTGCCCGAGGGGGTACGGGCCGGGTACGTGGTGTACGACCAGGAGGCCCGGAAGGTCGTGCTGCAGGAGGGGGCCCGGCTGACGTTCCGGTCGGCCTCGGTGGTGAAGATCCTCATCGCGCTGGACTTCCTGCGGCGGGAGAAGGCGTCGGAGGCGGATCTGGCGTTGCTGCGGCCGATGCTGCGGTCGAGCGACGACAAGGCGGCCACGGCGTTCTGGAACAGGGGCGGCAAGGGGGCGATCATCGAGCGGATGGTGCCCCGGGCGGGGTTGCGGGACACGCGGCCGCCGCCGGCGGACAAGCCCGGGTTCTGGGGGTACGTGGCGCTCAGTGCCATGGACGTGGCGAAGACGTACCGGTACCTGCTGGAGAAGGCTCCGGAGGCGCATCGGGAGCTGATCCTGGGGGAGTTGGGGAAGGCGACGCCCTGCGGGACCGATCGGTACGACCAGTACTTCGGGATCCCGCGGGCGCTGCCGCGGCCGTGGGCGGTGAAGCAGGGGTGGTCCGGGTTCGGGGACGTGCCCGCGGTGCCCTGCAAGGGGCAGGCGTACCGGCCCGCGGCGGCTGATCTGGGGCTGGGGCGGCCGGTTCTGCACACGACGGGGGTCGTAGGGGACAGGGTCGTGGTGGTGCTGACGCTGCATCCGGCGGGTTCGTCGTTCAGTGTCGCGGCGCGGCGGTTGACGGCGTTGACCAAGCAGGTTTACCGGGCCGCGGGGTAAAGCGGCGGCGCTGACCCTGTTTGCGGGCGGCAAAATAGGGCGTACGGCGCGCGAGTGTTGAATAGCGGACCCCATAGCCTTATATACGGTTCTTCCTTTGATGGGGGATTCGTGTGAGGGAAACCGAGAGCACGCCGCTGATACCGGAACTCGCCGATCTGCGCGGGGCCGCTCGCGAGCGCGCGATCCTCGCCGAGGCACGGGTCGTGCTCGCCGGGCGGCTGGGGGTGCAGCCCGAGGAGGCGCTGCAGCATCTGATCTGGCTGGCCCGCGACCTGGACGTGGGGCTGGAGGAGGCGGCCGCGATGGTCACCGGCGTACGGGGCGGGCGCACGCTCCCGCCGGAGGAGCCGGAGAGCGCGGCCGGGGCGCACGCCGCGGTGACGCCGCCGCGGGTGGTGCCGAGCATCGAGGCGTTCCCGGTGCCCGAGGCCGATGTGGCCGAGGACGCCAGGAGGCTGGCGGAGTTGCCGGACGATCCCGAGGCGAAGGCCGTGCTGGACGCCTCGATCGACTCGGCCGCGCATCTGGTGCCCGTGAGGGACGGCGGGAAGGTGCTCGATTTCCTTTATGCGAATTTGAATACCGCGACCCGCGACCTTTTCGGGCGGGGCGCCGAGGAACTGGCCGGGCAGCGGCTGCTGCGCATGGATCCGGGTTCCGCGCTGCTGGGGCTTTTCGCGCGGTACGTGGAGGTGCTCGAGACGGGACGCCCCTATGAGCGGGGCCCGTTCGAGTTCTCGACGGCGCAGGAGGGGGAGACGCGGACGTCGCGGATGGCCGTGAAATGCGTGGCCGTCCCGACCGGCGTCTGCGTGACCTGGCACTACCTGGACGACGAGGACCGGCTGCGGCGCCGGCTGGAGCGAGCCGGGCGGCTGGCGGCGCTGGGGTTCGCCGAGTACGACCTGGCGACCGACCGGTTGCAGTGGACGCCGCAGATGGCGGCGAACTACGGGTTGCGGCCGGGGTCGGCGCCGATGCTGGACGAGCTGTCCAAGGTGGTGATGGACGAGGACCGGCCGCTGACCGAGGAGCGGTTCCAGACGATGCTGTCCAGGCAGGAGCCGGTGGAGATGGAGCACCGGGTGGTGACGCCGGCGGGGGAGCAGCGGCATCTGTGGGTGTTCGCCGAGCCGGTGCTGGACTCCGCGGGCCGCCCGGTGTCGGTCAATCTGCTGTCGCAGGACATCACCCGGCGGCGGGGGATCGAGCAGGCGCTGGCGGAGACGCGGCGGGAGATCCTGCGGCAGCAGGCCAGGGCGGCGCAGGAGCGGCGGGTGGCGGTGACGCTGCGGCGGGCGATCCTGCCCGCTCCGGAGGAGCTGCCGCAGCCGGAGGGGCTGCGGCTGGCGGTGCGGACGCTGGTCGCCGGGAGCGCGGAACGGGTCGGCGGCGACTGGTTCGCGTGCAAGCCGCTGCCGGACGGCCGGACGCTGCTGGCGATCGGCGACGCGGCGGGCCACGGGCTGCCCGCGGCGGCGGCGATGGCGCGGACCCGCAACGCGCTGCTGGGGCTGGCGTACACCGGGCAGGTCCCCGGGCGGCTGGTGGGCTGGCTGAACGAGATGGTCGGCGAGCTGGAGGAGGAGCGGGCGGCGACCGGGACGGCCCTGGTGGCGCGCTACGACCCGGCGGACCGGATCATGGAGTGGGCCTCGGCGGGCCACCTGCCGCCGATCCTGCTGCGAAACGGCGCCGCGTCGCAGCTGCGGGTGCGGCCGGATCCCATGCTGGGGGCGCTGCCGGCGTGGGAGTACGCGACGGTCTCGTCCCGGCTGGAGCCGGGCGATCTGGTCGTCCTCTACACCGACGGGCTGGTGGAGCGCCGGGACGCCGATCTGGAGGAGCGCCTCGACCGGCTGACCGAGCTGGTGGGCGAGTGCGGGGACGATCCCCAGGAGGTGCTGGAGACGGTGCTGGACCGGATGCGGCACGACCCGAGCGCCGACGACACCACGGTGTTCGTGGTGCGGGTCGATTCTTTCTAACAACTGTTTGGTAGAGTTCGCGGCGTGGAGCAGAACGAGACCCCCGAGGACCGGGCGTTCCGGGCCGAGGTGCGCGACTGGCTGGAGACCAACCTCTCGGGCGAGTTCGCGCACGCCCGCGGGCTGGGCGGCCCGGGCCGCGAGCACGAGGCGCACGAGGAACGGCTGGCGTGGGAACGGCACATGGCCGCCGCGGGCTGGACGTGCATCGGCTGGCCGGAGGAGCACGGCGGGCGCGGCGCGACCGTCGAGCAGCAGGTGATCTTCAACGAGGAGTACGCCCTGGCCGACGCCCCCGCGCGGGTCGGCCACATCGGCGAGAACCTGCTCGGCCCGACGATCATCGCGTTCGGCACCGAGGAGCAGAAGGAGCGCTTCCTGCCGCCGATCGTGGCGGTCGAGGAGCTGTGGTGCCAGGGCTACTCCGAGCCGGACGCCGGCTCCGACCTGGCCAACGTGCAGACCCGCGCCGAGCTGGACGAGAAGGGCTGGAGCGTCTCCGGCCAGAAGGTCTGGACGTCGCTGGCCATGGAGGCCGACTGGTGCTTCGTGGTCTGCCGCACGGAGCCGGGCTCCCAGCGGCACGCCGGCCTGTCGTACCTGCTCGTCCCGATGCGCCAGGACGGTGTGGACATCCGGCCGATCATCCAGATCACCGGCACCTCGGAGTTCAACGAGGTGTTCTTCGACGGCGCCCGCACCGACGCCGGCAACATCGTCGGCGCGCCCGGCGAGGGCTGGAAGATCGCGATGGCCACGCTGGGGTTCGAGCGCGGGGTGGCGACGCTGGGGCAGCAGGTCGGGTTCCGCCGCGAGCTGCAGGGCGTGATCGACCTGGCCCGCCGCACCGGCGCGATCGACGACCCGCTGCTGCGCGACCGGCTCACCCGCTCCTGGATGGGCCTGGAGATCATGCGGCTGAACGCGACCCGCACGATGGCGGGCGTCGCGGCCGGGGCGCCCGGGCCCGAGTCGTCGATCTCCAAGCTGGTCTGGGGCACCTGGCACCGCGAGCTGGGCGAGCTGGCCATGGACGTGCTCGGCGCCGCCGGACTGGTCGCCGAGGGCGAGCCGTACGACCTGGACGACTGGCAGCGGCTGTTCCTGTTCTCCCGTTCCGACACCATCTACGCGGGGTCGAACGAGATCCAGCGCAACATCATCGCCGAGCGGGTGCTCGGCCTGCCACGCGAGCGGAGAGCGACCGAGTGAGGAACGAACGAGGAGCGAGCGCGACCATGAGCACGGAGGCCCGCCCATGACGCCCCCGCCCCCCTACCCCGAGGCCCGCGGCCTGCTGCGCGACCGGGTCGTGGTGATCACCGCCGCGGCCGGTGCCGGGATCGGCGGCGCCACCGCGCGCCGCGCCCTGGAGGAGGGCGGCCGCGTCCTGATCTCCGACGCGCACGAGCGGCGGCTGAACGAGTCGCGGGAGGCGCTGGAGAAGGAGTTCGGCGCCGACCGGGTCGCCGCGCTGCCCTGCGACGTGACGTCCGAGGAGCAGGTCCGGGCGCTGTACGCGCTGGCCGTCGAGCGGTACGGCCGGATCGACGTGGCGGTCAACAACGCCGGCCTCGGCGGCACCGCCGACCTGGTCGACATGGAGGACGACGCCTGGAACCGCGTCCTGGACATCACGCTGAACGGCACCATGCGCTGCACCCGCGCCGCGCTGCGGATCATGCGGGAGCAGGGGAGCGGCGCGATCGTCAACAACGCCTCGGTGATCGGCTGGCGGGCGCAGAAGGGCCAGTCGCACTACGCGGCCGCCAAGGCCGGGGTGATGGCGCTGACCCGCTGCGCCGCGCTGGAGGCCGCCGACCACGGGGTGCGGATCAACGCCGTGTCGCCGTCGCTGGCCATGCACCCGCACCTGGTCAAGGTGACCTCGCAGGAGCTGCTGGACGACCTGACCGGCCGCGAGGCGTTCGGGCGCTACGCGGAGCCGTGGGAGGTGGCGAACGTTATCGTCTTCCTGGCGAGCGACTACTCCTCGTACATGACGGGCGAGGTCGTCTCCGTCTCCAGCCAGCATCCGTAAGGAACCTTCCACCATGAGTCCACGACGGCGCGACGCCGAGGGAACCGCGGCCGCGCGCGCGGAGCGGCGGGCCGAGCTGCTCGCCACGGCCGCGGAGGTGTTCGCCTCGCAGGGGTACTCCGCCACCACGGTCCGGCAGATCGCCGACGCGGCCGGGATCCTGGGCGGCAGCCTCTACTACCACTTCGATTCCAAGGAGTCGATGGCCGACGAGATCCTGTCGACGTTCCTGGACGAGATGTGGGCCGCGTACGACCGCGTCCTGGAGGCGGGCCTCGGCGCCCGCGAGACGCTGGAGGCGCTGGTCGTCGAGTCGTTCCGGTCGATAGACCGGCACCGGCCCGCCGTCGTGATCTACCAGAACGAGTCCAAGCACCTGGCCGCCGGGGAGCGCTTCAGCTACCTGCGGGACTCCCACGGCCGCTTCGAGCAGATGTGGACCTCGGTGCTGGAACGGGGCGTCAAGGAGGGGGCGTTCCGCTCCGACCTCGACCGGACCCTCGTCTACCGCTTCATCCGCGACACCGTCTGGCTCGCGGCCAACTGGTACCAGCGCGGCGGGCGGCTGTCCGCCGACGACATCGCCAAGCAGTACCTCGCCATGGTCCTGGAAGGCATCCAGGCGACCTAGAACGCATCAGAACCCGTACGACCCGTACGAAGGAGACCCCCCAATGGCCGAGGCCTACATCGTCGAAGCGGTCCGCGCGCCGGTCGGGAAGCGCGGCGGCGCGCTGTCCGGGGTGCACCCCGCCGACCTGGGCGCGCACGTGCTGAGCGCGCTGATGGACCGCTCGCAGGCCGACCCGGCGGCGGTCGAGGACGTGATCTTCGGCTGCGTGGACACGGTGGGCCCGCAGGCCGGCGACATCGCCCGGACCTGCTGGCTGGCCGCCGGGCTGCCCGAGGAGGTCCCGGGCGTGACCGTGGACCGCCAGTGCGGCTCCTCGCAGCAGGCGGTGCACTTCGCCGCTCAGGCCGTCCTGTCGGGCACCTCCGACCTGGTGGTGGCGGGCGGCGTGCAGAACATGTCGCAGATCCCGATCTCGTACGCGATGACGGCCGCCGAGCCGCTGGGCTTCACCGAGGGCCCGTTCGCGGGCTCCAAGGGCTGGGTGCGGCGGTACGGCGACGCCGAGGTGTCGCAGTTCGCGGGCGCCGAGATGATCGCCCGGGACTGGGACCTGTCCCGCGAGGAGATGGAGCGGTGGGCCTACAACTCCCACCAGCGGGCGATCCGGGCGATCGACGAGGGCCGCTTCGAGCGCGAGATCGCCCCGATCGACGGCCACGCCACCGACGAGGGGCCGCGCCGCGACACCACGCTGGAGAAGATGGCGGGCCTGAAGACGCTGGTCGAGGGCGGCCGGCTGACCGCCGCGGTGTCCTCGCAGATCACCGACGGCTCCGCGGCGCTGCTGGTCGCGTCCGAGCGGGCGGTACAGGAGCACAACCTCACGCCGCGCGCTCGCATCCACCACATCTCGGCGCGGGGCGAGGACCCGATCCGGATGCTGTCGGCGCCGATCCCGGCCACCGCGTACGCGCTCAAGAAGGCCGGCATGACGATCGGCGACATCGACGCGGTCGAGATCAACGAGGCGTTCGCCCCGGTCGTGCTGTCCTGGATCAAGGAGACCGGCGCCGACCCGGAGAAGGTCAACCCGAACGGCGGCGCGATCGCGCTCGGCCACCCGCTCGGCGCCACCGGCGCCCGGCTGATGACCACGCTGCTGCACGAGCTGGAGCGCACCGGCGGCCGGTACGGCCTGCAGACGATGTGCGAGGGCGGCGGCCAGGCCAACGTCACGATCATCGAGCGCCTCTGACCCGGCCCGAGCCGGACGTACGCGGCGCGCCCCCTCTCTCGGCGAGTGCCGGGACGGGCGGCGCGCCGCGGCCGCGTGAGCACGCGCGGCGGCGCGCTCCAGACCCTCGCGCCATGATCGCATTTCATATATTTTGTTCCGGACTTCGCGCGGACCCGCATCGGGCGGCGCCGGACGGCACGGGAGGCGACGGCATGGCCCCTCCGGACGACCGGGCCCTCGGCCGGCGCCGCCAGCTCGGCGACGAGGTGGCCGCGTACGTGCGCGACCTCATCATGTCCGGCCAGGTCAGGCACGGCGAGTTCCTGCGCCTGGAGCGGATCGCCGAGGACCTCGGGGTCAGCGTCACGCCCGTCCGCGAGGCCCTGCTGTCGCTGCGCGGCGAGGGGTTCGTGACGCTGGAGCCGCGCCGCGGGTTCATGCCGGCGCCGCTGACCCGGCAGGACGTCCAGGACCTCTTCGAGGCGCAGGCGTACCTCGCCGGGGAACTGGCCGCCCGCGCCGCCGGGCGCCTCGGCGCGGGCGGGGCGGCCGCCCTCGGCCGCACGCAGGAGCGGCTGGAGCGGGCGGCCGAGGCGCTCGACGCCGAGGGCGTCGAGCGGGCCAACCACGAGTTCCACCGGGTGATCAACCTGGCCGCCGGGTCGCCGAAGACCGCCTGGCTGCTGCAGCTGGTCGTCCGGTACGCGCCGCGCCGCTTCTACGCGAGCATCCAGGGCTGGGACCGGGCGTCGGTGGACGACCACCACCAGGTCCTCGCGGCGCTGCGGACCGCCGACGCCGAGGCCGCGCGGGCGGCGATGGGCGCCCACATCCGGCACGCGGGCACGCTGCTGGTGGCGCACCTGGAAGGCCAGGGGTTCTGGGACGGCGACGGCGCCGCCTCATGACGCCGCCGCCGCGGGCCGCGCTTCCCGGGCCGTTGACAGTGACAGGAAGGGACCGATCGTGAGCAGGTTGCAGCAGACGCACGGGCTGACCGACGAGCAGCGCGAGATCCTGGCGACGGTGCGGGCGTTCGTCGACCGGGAGATCCTGCCGGTGGCCACCGAGCTGGAGCACGCCGACGAGTACCCGCAGGCGATCGTGGACGGGATGCGCGACCTCGGGCTGTTCGGGCTGGTCATCGACGAGGAGTACGGCGGCCTCGGCGCGTCCCTGCTGACGTACGCGCTGGTGGTGGAGGAGCTGGCGCGCGGCTGGATGAGCGTGTCGGGGATCGTCAACACCCACTTCATCGTCGCCTGGATGGTCGCCCACCACGGCACGCCCGAGCAGAAGGCGCACTACCTGCCGAGGATGGCCGCCGGCGAGATCCGCGGCGCGTTCTCGATGTCGGAGCCGCACTGCGGCTCGGACGTGTCGGCGATCCGGACCCGGGCCGTCCCGGACGGCGCCGACTACCTGATCACCGGGCAGAAGATGTGGCTGACCAACGGCGCCTCGGCCGGCCTGGTCGCCACGCTCGTCCGGACGGACCCGGACTCGGGGCACAAGGGCATGACGACGTTCCTGGTGGAGAAGACCCCCGGGTTCGGCGAGGTCGCGCCCGGCCTGACGATCCCCGGCAAGATCGAGAAGATGGGCTACAAGGGGGTCGAGACCACCGAGTTCCTCTTCGACGGGTACCGGATCCCCGCCGGGCAGATCCTCGGCGGCGAGCCGGGGCGCGGCTTCTACCAGATGATGGACGGCGTCGAGGTCGGCCGCGTGAACGTGGCCGCGCGCGGCGCCGGCATGGCCCGCCGCGCGTACGAGCTGGCCCTGGACTACGCCCGCGAGCGGGAGACGTTCGGCCGGCCGATCGCCGAGCACCAGGCGGTGCTGTTCCGGCTCGCGGAGATGGCGACGAAGGTGGAGGCGGCGCACCAGATGGTGGTGATGGCCGCCCGCCGCAAGGACTCCGGGGAGCGCAACGACCTGGAGGCCGGGATGGCCAAGTACCTGGCCGGCGAGTACTGCAAGGAGGTCGTGGAGGACTCGTTCCGGATCCACGGCGGCTACGCCTACTCCAAGGAGTACGAGATCGAGCGGCTTTACCGGGAGGCGCCGATGCTGCTGATCGGCGAGGGCACCGCCGACATCCAGAAGATGATCATCGGCCGCCGGCTGCTGGAGGGCTGACCGCGCATGCTGCCCCTGGAGGGGATCACGGTCGTCGCGCTGGAGCAGGCGGTGGCCGCGCCGTTCGCCAGCCGCCAGCTCGCCGACCTCGGCGCGCGGGTGATCAAGGTGGAGCGGGTGGACGGCGGCGACTTCGCCCGCGCGTACGACTCGGCCGTCAAGGGCGGGCTCGGCACCCACTTCGCCTGGCTCAACCGGTCCAAGGAGTCGGTCGCGCTCGACCTCAAGCATCCGGCGGGCCGGCGGATCCTCGGCGAGCTGGTCGCCGGCGCCGACGTGTTCCTGCAGAATCTCGCGCCGGGCGCCGCGGCCCGGATGGGGCTGTCGGCGGAGCGGCTGCGGGCCGCCGACCCCCGGCTGATCGTGATCGACATGTCCGGGTACGGGAGCGGCGGCCCGTACCGCGACAAGCGCGCCTACGACATGCTCGTGCAGGCCGAGGCGGGACTGATCTCGGTGACCGGGACGCCGGAGACGCCGGTGAAGGCCGGCTCGCCGCTCGCCGACATCGCCGCCGGGATGTACGCCTTCTCGGGAGCGCTGGCGGCGCTGGTGCGGCGCGGCACCACCGGCGAGGGCGCGGCGATCGAGGTGTCGATGTTCGACGCGGTCGCCGAGTGGATGGGGCAGACGGTCTACACCACGCTCTACACCGGGGCGCCGCCCGAGCGCACCGCGCTCGGGCATCCGGTCATCGTGCCGTACGACGCGTACCCGACCGCCGACGGCGCCGACGTGGTGATCGGCGTCCAGAACGACCGCGGCTGGGCCGCGCTGGCCGCCGGCGTGCTGGACCGGCCGGACCTGGTGGACGATCCGGAGTACGCCACCAACCAGGCGCGGGTCCGCAACCGGCGGCGGGTGGACGCGCTGGTCGCGGCGGTGACGTCGGCGATGCCGCGGGAGGAGCTGCTGCGCCGGCTGGACGCGGCGGGCGTGCCGAACGCCACGCTCAACGACGGGCACGGCCTGGTCGCCCACCCGCAGCTGGCCGGGCGGGACCGCTGGCGGGAGGTGGGCTCGCCGGTCGGCGCGCTGCGCGCGGTGCTGCCGCCGATCACGTTCGCCGGCGCCGAGGCGCGGATGGACCCGATCCCGGCGCTGGGCGAGCACACCGCGGACGTGCTCGCCGCGCTCGGGTACGACGCCGCGGCGATCGCCCGGCTGCGGGCGGAGGGAGCGGTCGCCTGACGGGTCCCGGCCGCCTCGCGGAGTGTCCCACGTCACATTGAAAGTGAGCACTTACTGCGGCACGGTGGAGGACCGGTAAGGATCAAGCCTCCCGCGTCCGAAACGAGGTTCCATGGCCACCGAAGCAGCCGGCCGCCTCCCCGCGAACGAACCGCCCGCCACCGCGGCGCGGCCGGTCGCGCCCGTCCCGGGCGGCCGGCTCGTGCGGGCCGGCGGGCCGGGCGGCTCCCGCCAGGCCGCGCACGCGATCGACAACGCGCTCAGCTGGTTCGCGCTGAGCGCCGCCTCGGCGAACGTGGTCATGCAGCTGGCCCTGCTCCCGGTCGGCCACGGCGTGGCCAAGAGCAAGGTCGACAGCGGCCGGATCGACAAGCACCCGATCAAGCGGCTGCGCACCACGCTCAGCTACGTGGTCGTGGCCTGGCACGGCACCGACGAGGAGCGCGAGCTGCTGCGCAAGGAGGTCGACCGCCAGCACCGGCAGGTCCACTCCGCGCCCGGGGAGAAGGTCCGCTACAACGCGTTCGACCGCAAGCTCCAGCTGTGGGTGGCCGCCTGCCTCTACAGGGGGACCGAGGACGTCCTCACCGCCCTGTACGGCGACCTCAGGCCCGACGTCATGGACGCCCTCTATGCGCACGCGTCCCGGCTGGGCACGACGCTCCAGGTCCCCGAGGACATGTGGCCGGCCGACCGCGCGGCCTTCGAGGAGTACTGGAAGGCGACGGTCGGGGAGCTGGAGATGGACGGCCTGACGCGGGCCTACCTGCGGCGGCTGGTCGACCTCGGGTTCATGCCGGGCCCGCTCCGCCGGGCGTTCGGGCCGTTCAGCCGGTTCGTCACGCTGGGCTTCCTGCCGCCGGAGTTCCGGGCCGAGCTGGGCCTGCCGTGGACGGCCGCGCAGCAGGCGCGCTTCGACCGGTTCACCCGGTTCGCGGCGGCCCTCAACCGGGTCATGCCGCGCGCGCTCCGCACGTTCCCGTGGAACCTCTATTTGCGCGACACTCGCAGGCGCCTGCGCAGCGGCCGCGCGTTCGTCTGATCCTCCGGGCCGCGGTCGCGGCTATCGTTGCGGTATGCCCCAACCCTCCCCAGCCGGCCGGCGCCGCGAGGAGCTGCGCGACTTCCTCCGCACCCGCCGCGCCCGCCTCCGCCCCGCCGACGTCGGCATGCCCGAGGCCGGCCGGCGCCGCACCCCGGGGCTGCGGCGCGAGGAGGTCGCGGTGCTCGCCGGGGTCGGGGTGTCCTGGTACACCTGGCTGGAGCAGGGCCGCGACATCAAGGTCTCCGACGGCGTGCTGGACGCCGTCGCGGGCGCGCTGCGGCTGGACGAGGCCGAGCGCGAGCACCTCTACCTGCTGGCCGGGCTCAACCCGCCCGCGCGGGCCGGCGCGGAGGGCGGCGAGGCCGTGACCCCCGAGCTGCGGCGCGTCCTGGAGGCATGGTCGCCGCGCCCCGGCTACGTCCGCGACCGGCACTGGAACTTCATCGCCGTCAACGACGGCGCCCGGGCCGTCTTCGGCTACGGCGAGAGCGACCGCAACTGCCTGGTGATGTTCTTCACCAGCGCCCGCTACCGGGCCCTGCACGCGCACTGGGACGAGGCGGCGCGCGGCGTCGTGGCCCGCTTCCGGGCGGACGCGGCGCGCTACCCCGACGATCCGGAGTTCGGCCGGCTGATCGACCGGATGCTCGCCGGCAGCCCGGAGTTCGCCGAGCTGTGGGCCCGGCACGAGGTGTCGGCGGGCGGCCAGGTCGTGAAGGCCGTCGAGCACCCCGAGGCGGGCACGCTGGTCTTCGAGTCGACGCTGCTGCCGCTGGCGGGCCGGCCGGGCCTCCACCTCGTCCTGTACAACCCGCGGCCGGGCAGCGGCACCGAGGCCCGGCTGGAGCGGCTGATGGACGGCCCGCGCCTGGTCGAGGCCGGCTGAGGCGGCCCCGCGAGGGTGGTGGTGCCACACCCATGATGAACGGACTCTGCCGCTTCCGCCCGAGTTCGTCCAGGATCATCGGTATGGCGAACGAAGAGAAGACCCCCATCGCCCGCCGCGACTTCGCCGGCACGCCCGTAGGCGCGATCGGGCTCGGCTGCATGGGCATGAGCTGGGCGTACGCCCCCTCCGAACGCGACGACGACGCCTCGGTCGCGCTGATCCGCGAGGCGCTGGACCTGGGCGTGACGTTCCTGGACACCGCCCAGGTGTACGGGGACGGCCACAACGAGACGCTGGTGGGCCGCGCGCTGGCCGGCGGCGACCGGGACCGGGCCGTGCTGGCCACCAAGACCGGCCTGGTCGTCGACCGCGATGCCACCGGAGGCATGCGCCGCGACGGGAGCCCCGAGCATGTCCGGCGGTCCGCCGAGGAGAGCCTGCGGCGCCTGGGCACCGACACCGTCGACCTGTTCTACCTGCACCGCGTCGACCCCGCCGTGCCGCTGGCCGAGACGTGGGGCGCGATGGCCGAGCTCGCCGCCGAGGGCAAGGTCCGCCACCTCGGCCTGTCGGAGGTCACGGTGGCGCAGGCGGCGGAGGCGCACGCGATCCACCCGGTCGCGGCGATCCAGTCGGAGCTGTCGCTGTGGACCCGGGACGCGATGGGCGCCCCGGGCGGCGCCGCGGGCGCGTTCGTGGGCGACACCGCCGCGGACGACGGCCCCGGGGACGTGGTCGGCTGGTGCGCGGCCAACGGCGCCGCGTTCGTGCCGTTCTCGCCGCTGGGGCGCGGGTTCCTCACCGGCACGGTCACCGCGGCCGACTTCGAGGACACCGACTTCCGGGGCCGCAACCCGCGCTTCCAGGAGGAGGCGCTGAAGGCCAACCTGCGGATCGTGGACGTGGTCCGCGCGGTCGCGGAGCGGCACGGCGCCACCCCGGCGCAGGTCGCGATCGCCTGGACGCTCGCGCAGGGCGAGCACGTCATCCCGATCCCCGGCACCAAGAAGCCGCGCTACCTGCGCGAGAACGCCGGCGCCGCCGCTGTGGACCTCACCCCCGCCGACCTGGCCGAACTGGACGGCCTCCCGCAGGCGGTGGGCGGCCGGTACTGAGCGGCACCGCTCACGGGCCGCGGCACAGCGGGGCCGCCGCCCTCGGGTGAGGGCGGCGGCCCGGCCGTCGCATCCGTCCTACGCGGGGTTCACCAGGTGGGAGCGCTGCGCGGCGATCGCCGCGGCCGCGCCCTCGACGATCTCGGCGATCAGCTCCGCGCAGCCGGGCAGGTCGTCGATCAGGGCGACGACCTGGCCGGAGGCCATCACGCCCAGGTCCGGGCGGCCGTCCACCATCGCGGCCTTGAGCAGCATCGGGGTGTTGGCCGCCATCAGCACCTGCGACCAGGACAGGTCCTTGCCGTGCTTCATCGCCTTGCCGTCGGCGATCATCGCGCGCCACGACATCCCGGACAGCTTCTTGAACCGGGCGCCGTTGCGCACGGCGCGGACCAGCCCGCCGACCCGGCCCGAGCGCTCCAGCGTGTCGACCAGGTCGCTGCGCAGCACCCGGTGCGGCATGCCGTCGACCTGCCGGGTCACGACGGTCTCGTTCGTGCCGAGGTAGACCTTCTTGACGTCGTCGGGCACCGAGCTGTCGGACGTCAGCAGGAACCGGGTGCCCATGGCCACGCCCGCGGCCCCGTACGCCAGCGCCGCCGCCAGGCCGCGCCCGTCGAAGAAGCCGCCGGCCGCGATCACCGGGATGTCGACGGCGTCGACGACCTGGGGGAGCAGCAGCGTGGTCGCCACCGCGCCGGTGTGCCCGCCGCCCTCGCCGCCCTGCACCAGGACGGCGTCGGCGCCCCAGGCGGCGACCTTCTCCGCGTGCCGCCGGGCGCCCACCGACGGGATCACCACGAGCCCGGCGTCCTTCAGCTTGGCGATCAGCTCGGGCTTGGGCGCCAGCGCGAACGAGGCGACCTTCACCCCTTCTCTGATCATCAGGTCGATCCGCTCGCCGGCGTCCCCGGCGTCCGCCCGCAGGTTGACCCCGAACGGCGCGTCGGTGCGCTCCTTGACCTCGCGGATCGCCACCGCGAGCTGGTCCAGCGTCATCGTCGCCGAGGCGAGGATGCCGAGGCCGCCCGCGTTCGCGACCGCCGACGCGAGCTTCGGCCCGGCGACCCAGCCCATCCCGGTCTGCACGACCGGATGCTTCACGCCGACCAGCCGGGTCAGCGGGGTGTCGAGCAGCTGCCCGCTCATGGCGCCGCCCTGCCTGGACTGAGGGCCTCGGCTCACTGGGGGACCTCGCGCTCCCGCAGGCCCTTGGGGTCGAGCACCTCGCGCATGATCCGCAGCTCCTCCGCGGTGGGCAGGCGCGTCTCGGGGACCTCGTCGGGGATCACCAGGTCGAAGCCGGTGCCGGCGACGACGTCGTCCACGCTCACGCCCGGGTGCACCGAGCGCAGCCGCATGCGGTGGTCGGGGGTGGCGAAGTCCAGGACGGCCAGGTTCGTCACGACGACGCGGATCTCGTACGCGCCGCGGTCCCAGCCGATGCCGCTGACGAAGTCGACCTTCTCGGTGAAGACGCGCGTGGTGTGCTTGGGGATCCAGTAGCTGGTGGTGTTGACCCTGGTGTTGCCGGGCGCGCCGCGGACGCCGAGCAGCTGCGACCTGGGCCGCTCCCAGTCCCCGATGCAGGAGATGTTGGAGTTGCCGTACGCGTCGATCTGGCTCGCGCCCAGCACCACGTGCCGCCGCCCGTTCAGCACCAGCCACAGGTGGTCGCGGAACGGCAGCCAGCCCTCCACGTCGCCGGCCGGGGCGCCCAGCGGGATCGCGTCGGCCGTCAGCCGCGGCCCGCCGTCGGTGGTGAGCAGGCCGGGCTCGAACGTCAGCCGCGCCAGCCGGGCGCCGACCGCGGGCACCATGCCGCTGACCGCCGCGGCGACGATCTCCCCGTCGCCCCGGAACATCTCGGCGCACGCCACCGCGCAGACCTCCGCGCGCGTCGCGGTAGCTGTAGTCATCGGGTCTCCTCGTGGTACTCCCGGACGGCCTGCTGGTAGGCGGTCTCGTCGCCGGACAGGAAGCGGTCGCGGAAGGCCGCCCACTGGTCCGGGTCGCCCGCCGACTTGACGTAGTGCTTCTGGAACGCCTCGTCCCGGTCGTGGTCGGGCTCGCAGGTGGTGAAGTGCGCGCCGTTCGGGGTCTCCACCACGCCGGTCACGTGCGACCGGCTGATCAGCAGGGACTGCAGCGGCCCCTCCTTCAGCAGGTCGGCGGTGTCGACGAGGCGCTCGCACGAGACGTAGGCGCGGTCGGCGGCCTTGGCGAACAGGTCGTCCATGTACGGGTCGGGTCCCAGGTACTGGGCGTTGCCGCGGACGTCGGCGCGGTTCATGTGGATGAGCGAGACGTCCATCTTCAGCGGCGGGACCGCGATCAGCTCCTCGCCGCCCTCGTACGGCGACCGCACCGTCTTGAGCCGCGGGTTGACCTTGAGCACGTCCGAGCCGAGGCCCGCCGGGGTGGGCAGGAACGGCAGCCGGTTCGCGGCCGCGTACAGCCCGAACATGAACATGCCCTCGTCGTACTCGGTGAACTCGACCGCGGCGTTCTGCCGGGCGATCCGGAAGTGCGGCTCCAGCGGCACCGAGTCCAGCGTGACGAACGGGGCGATGACGCGGCGCGCCTTGCCGTACGCGCAGAGCAGGCCCACGTCCGGGCCGCCGTACGAGATCACGGTGAGGTCGGTGAGGTCGGACCGCAGGATCGCGCGGACCAGCGCCATCGGCTTGCGCCGCGAGCCCCAGCCGCCGACCCCGATCGTCATCCCGCTCTCCAGCGAGCCGACGATCTCGTCGATGCTCTTCACCTTGGCGGTGTCAGGACCGCTCATCGCTCCGCTCCCTGCCGGACGAAGGCGTCGCGGTGCTCGTCGCCCGCGCCGACCAGGTTGAGTTCGTACGTGAGGCCCTGCTCGAACCGGTAGCTGCGCTTGACGTCGACGGGGTCGATGCCGTTCAGCGACTCCTTGGCGCGCCGGATCACGTACCGGTCCTTGGCGGCGATGTTCCCCGCGACCTCCAGGGCCTTGTCGCGCAGCCCGCCCGCGGGGACGACCTCCAGCACCGACCCGTGGTGGTGCAGCTCCGCGGCGGTGACGTTGCGGCAGGTGTAGACCATCGCGCGCATCAGGTGCTGCGGGACGAGCCGGGCCAGGTGGGTGGCGGCGCCGAGCGCGCCGCGGTCGACCTCGGGGAGCCCGAAGTAGGCGTCCTCGGAGGCCACGACGACGTCGGCGTTGCCGGCCAGGCCGATCCCGCCGCCCAGGCAGAAGCCGTGCACGGCGGCGACGACCGGGACCTCGCATTCGTAGACGGCGGCGAACGCCGCGTAGCAGCCCCGGTTGGCGCCCACCAGCGCGGTGTGGCCCTCGGTGGACTGCATCTCCTTGATGTCGACGCCCGCGTTGAAGCCGCGGCCCTCCGAGCGGAGCACGACCGCGCCGATCCCAGGGTCGCGGCCGGCCGTGGTGACCGCGTCGGCCAGGTCGTACCAGCCCTGGACGGTCAGCGCGTTGACCGGCGGCGCGTCGACGACGATCTCGGCGACCCCGCCGGGCAGGGTCGTGGTGGAGATTCCCATGCGCTACCTTTCCACCAAACATTTGTTAGAACAGACCGTAGCAGAGCCCGCAGGGACGTACGGGAGGGATGCCGAGTGATCTGCAAGGACCGAGTGGTCATCGTCACCGGGGCCGGCCGCGGCCTCGGCCGCGCGCACGCCCTGGAGTTCGCCCGCCAGGGCGCCCAGGTCGTCGTGAACGACCTGGGCGTGGCCAGGGACGGCTCCGGCGACGCCTCCGGCGGCCCCGCGCAGGAGGTCGTCAAGGAGATCGAGGCGCTCGGCGGCCAGGCCGTCGCCAGCCCGCACGACATCGCCACCGAGGAGGGCGCCGCCGCGCTGGTGGCCACCGCGATCGAGGCGTTCGGCCGGCTGGACGTGCTGGTGAACAACGCCGGGTTCCTGCGCGACCGGATGCTGATCAACCTCTCCGAGGACGAGTGGGACGCGGTCATGCGGGTCCACCTCAAGGGCCACTTCCTGCCGCTGAAGCACGCGGGGCGGTACTGGCGGGCCGAGAGCAAGGCCGGCCGCCCGGTGGACGCCCGCGTGATCAACACGTCCTCCGGCGCGGGCCTGCTCGGCAGCGTCGGCCAGGGCAACTACTCCGCCGCCAAGGCCGGCATCGTCGGGCTGACCCTGGTCGCCTCCGCCGAGCTGGGCCGGTACGGGGTCGCCGTCAACGCGATCGCGCCCGCCGCCCGCACCCGGATGACCGAGGAGGTCTTCGCGCAGACGATGGCCGCGCCCGCCGAGGGCGAGTTCGACGCCATGGCCCCCGAGAACGTCTCGCCGCTGGTCGCCTGGCTCGGCTCGGCCGACTCGGCCGGGGTCACCGGCCGGGTGTTCGAGGCCGAGGGCGGCAAGATCTGCGTGATGGACGCGTTCCGGCACGGCCCCACCGTCGACAAGGGCGCCCGCTGGGACCCGGCCGACGTGGGCGCCGCCGTCCGCGACCTGCTCGCCCAGGCGCCCGCCCCGGAGCCGGTGTACGGCGCGGGCTGACCCCGCCGGACCGGGCGGCCGCGGCCGGAAACGGCCGGGGCCGCCCCCGGAAAGGCGAAACTCACCGAACCGCCGGGGGCGCGCACGCATCGTAGAGGCCACAGGAACCGCCAGCCACGATTCCGAGAGGCCGGTGCCGCCGAGCGATGGACCCCGACCGTCCCTCCTCGCCCTCCCCCCGCCGGAGGAGGCCGCTCCACGAGCTGACCGCCGGCTTCGGGATCGGCCCCGGCCGCCCCGCCGCGGCCGGTGCGGCGGGCACGGCGCGGCGGCGGCCCGGACCCGGTGCGCACCGCCGCCGCTTCCTCCTCCTCACCGCCGCCGTCCCGGGCGCGGCCGGGCTCGCCCTCGGGCTGGCGATCTCGCTCGGCTGGGCGGGCCCCGCGGCCGCGGCCGCCGGCGGCTTCGCCGACCACTACTGCGGCGTGCTCGCGCTGGTCGCGCTGACCCTGTCGGTCATGATCGGGCTGCTGGCGGCCGGGCGCGGCGTCCTCCCGCCCGCCGCCCGGGTCCGCGCGCAGGCCGCGCACCGCGCCGCCGCGTTCACCGCCGTCGCCATGCTGGCCGTGCACCTGGCCTCCCAGCTGCTGCGGCACCGCGTGGGCGTGCTCGACGCCGTGCTGCCCGCCGGCGCCGGGCCGATCGCCCTTTACCTGCTGGCCGTGGCCACCGCCAGCGGCATCGCGCGCGGCCGGTTCGCCCCCGTCCGCCACCCCTGGACGTGGCGGGCGCTGCACCTGACCGCGTACGCCGCCTGGCCGCTGGCCGTCCTGCACGGCCTCACCGCCGGGCGCACCCCGCCCGCCCCCGTCCGCGCCGCGTACCTGGCCTCGCTCGCCGCGGTGGCGGTGGCCCTGGCCGTACGGCTGGCGCGGCAGGCCGGGCGGGCCCGCCGGAAGGAGCGGCCGGCATGATCGCCGTACGCCATGTCGGGCCGCCCCGGCTGACCGCCGGGCTGGCGGGCGCCGGCCGGCTCGACTGGGACGCGCACCGCCGCCTGCACCCCGAGCCGTCCCCGCTGACCTGCGAGCGGCTCGTCGCGCTCGCCGAGGCCGGCCGGCTGCACGGCCGCGGCGGGGCCGCGTTCCCGTTCGCCCGCAAGGTCCGCGCCGTCGCCGACAGCTCGGTGCGGCGGCGCAGGCGCGCGGTCGTGGTCGTGAACGGCACCGAAGGCGAGCCCGGCAGCGCCAAGGACAAGGTGCTGCTGCGCAGCGCCCCGCACCTCGTCCTGGACGGCGCCACGCTGGCCGCCACCGCCCTCGGCGCCGGCGAGATCGTCCTCGGGATCACCGAGGCCGGCGCCGCCGCCTCGATGGACGACGCCATCGCCGAGCGCGGCCTGGCGGCCCGGGCCCGCGTCGTCCGGCTCCCCGAACGCTTCATCACCGGCGAGGGCGGCGCGCTCGTCCGCGGCATCAACGGCCGCCGGCCCGTCCCGCCCGGCCGCAAGGTCCGCGCCGCCACCCGCGGCGTCGGCGGCCTCCCCACGCTGCTGTCCAACGCCGAGACCTACGCCCAGCTCGCCGTGCTCGCCGCCCTCGGCCCGCACCGCTACGCCCGCGTCGGAACGCCGGCCGAACCGGGCACCGTCCTCCTCACCGTCACCGGCTCGGCCCGCTTCCCCGCCGTGGTGGAGACGCCGGCCGGCGCGCCGCTGGGCCACCTGCTCGACCTCTGCGGGGCCCGCGCGAGCGAGGGCGTCCTGGTCGGCGGCTACCACGGCGCCTGGATCACCGGCGAGGCCGCCGTCCGGGCGCGGCTCTCCCGCGAGGGGCTGCGGGACGCCGGCGGCACGCTCGGCGCGGGCGTCATCATGCCCCTCGGCCGCCGTACCTGCCCGCTCGGCGAGTGCGCCCGCGTCGCCCGCTTCCTCGCCGCCGAGTCCGCCGGCCAGTGCGGGCCCTGCCGCCTCGGCCTGCCCGACATCGCCGGCGCCCTCGCGGACCTGGCCGAAGGGCGCGACGCCGCCTCCGCCGAGCGGACCATCCGCCGGGCCGTCCGGATGGCCGCCGGCCGCGGCGCCTGCACCCATCCCGACGGCACGAGCCGGTTCGTCCTGTCCGCGCTGGACGTCTTCGCCGCCGACGCGTCCCGCCACCGCACGCACGGCGGCTGCGGGCGGCCGGTCCTCGGGGTGCTCCCGGCGGAGACCGGCGCCCGCCTCCACCTGGAGGTCGACTGGAGCCGCTGCGACGGCCACGGCCTCTGCGCCGGCATCCTGCGCGGCCTGGTCCGCATGGACGAGTACGGCTACCCGGTCATCCCGGGCGAACCGATCCCCGCCCGCCTGGAACCCGAGGCCCGCCGGGCCGTGGCCGCGTGCCCGGGCCTGGCGCTCCGCCTCGTCCCCCGCAACTGAGGCCCTCCTCGCCGGCCCGGGCGAGGATCACCGGCCGGCGGCCAGCACCGCCGCGAGGCCCTCCCGCACGTCCCTGACGAAGTACTCGGGAACCTCCAGCGACGGGAAGTGCCCCCCGGCCTCGGGCGTCCTCCAGTGGACGATCCGCCGGTACCGCTCCTGAGCCCAGGGGCGCGGGCACTTCTCGGTGTCGCGGGGGTACATGGTGAGCGCCGACGGGACGTCGACCCGGAGCCCAGGGTCCAGCGAGTCGTGGCTCTCGTAATAGATGCGGGCCGCCGACGCGCCGGTCCGCGTCAGCCAGTAGAGGGTGACGTTGTCGAGGACGCGGTCCATGGAGATCGTCTCGAACGGGCTGTCCGCGGTGTCGGACCACTCGGCGAACTTGTCCAGGATCCACGCGAGAAGCCCGACCGGCGAGTCGACGAGCGAGTAGCCGATGGTCTGCGGCCGGGTCGCCTGCTGCTTCGCGTACGCCGCGCGGTGGAGCCAGAAGTCGCGGGTCTCGTCGGCCCACGCGCGCTCGTCCGCCGTCAGCCCGTCCGTCGTCAGTCCGGGCGGCGCCTCCGCGAACGTCGTGTGGATGCCGAGCACGTGCGCCGGGAACCTGCCGCCGAGGACCGTGGTGATGTTGCCGCCCCAGTCGCCGCCGTGGGCCGCGAACTCGCCGTAGCCGAGCCTTCCCATCAGCTCCACCCAGGCGGCCGCGATCCTCTCGGTGCCCCACCCGGTGGTGGCCGGCCGGTCGCTGTAGCCGAAGCCGGGCAGCGACGGGACCACGACGTGGAACGCCGGCGCGCCCGCGTCCCCCGGATCCGCCAGCTCGTCCACCACGTCGACGAACCGGACGACGCTGTCCGGCCAGCCGTGCGTCAGGATCAGGGGAGTGGCGTCCGCGCGCGGAGACCGGCGGTGCAGGAAATGGATCCCCAGGCCGTCGATGGTCGTGCGGAACTGGCCGATCCGGTCGAGGCGCTCTTCGAAGGACCGCCAGTCGTACCCGGTGCGCCAGTGGTCGACGACCTCGACGAGGTCGGCGAGCGGAACGCCCTGATCCCATCGGCGCGGGCCGGGCGCGGCGCCGTGGATCGTCTCGGCCTCCGGCAGCCGCGCCGCGGCCAGTCGCGCCCGCAGATCGTCGAGATCGGCGCCGGCCGCGCGGGCTTCGAACGCTCGCACGTCATCGGCTGGACCGGGCATGGGACCTCCTGGTCGTCGCGGAGCCGGCCGCGATCCACTGCGAACCGGCTAAGACGGTTCTAACAGCCGGGGGCGGCCGGGGGCAACCTGCTAAGGTGGTTCCATGCGCGCCGAGTTCCCCGGATTCCGTCTCGGCGGCGTGCTGGCGACCAGCTTCACGGGGACCCTGACGGAGCGCCGCGGCGATCCCGTGGAACGCATTCCCACGCCGCGGCGACTCGCCGACTGGCTGGCGGTGAACGGCCTGGCCGTGGAATCCTGCACCCCCGCCCAGCTCGAGAACGCCCGCGAACTGCGGGAGGCGATCCACGCCGCCGCGACGGCGGCCGCGAACCAGGAGGACCTCCCTGCGTCCGCTGTGCGGATCATCAACGACTTCAGCGTTCAGGGGCGGGCCGCGGCCGTTCTGACGCCCGAGGGCGAGCGCGAATGGCGGCTGAATCCGGCGTCCCGCGTGGAGGACGCCCTGGGCGTGATCGCCGCCGACGCGATCAGCATCATCGCCGGCGAACGGGACGGGAGACTGGCCCTGTGCGCGTCGCCGACCTGCCGGGCCGCCTTCTTCGACACCAGCCAGAGCCGCACCCGCAAGTGGTGCGAGATGAACACGTGCGGGAATCGCCAGAAGAAGGCGCGCTTCAATGCCAGCCACGGCAAGAAGGGCGCCGGCGCGCGAGCAGGCGCCGATACGGCCTGATCAGGCCGGCCCGGCCGGCCCGGCCGGCTTGTAGGTCTCGATGTACTTGCGGACCTTCTCGGCGTGCGCCCTGTACTCCTCGGGCACGCCGCCCGCCTTCCGGACGGTCCTGGAGGACGTGCGGTACATCGCGGCCAGGTTGAGGGCGGGGTCGCCGGGGAGATCCTTCAGATCCTTGCCCCAGTAGCACAGGAAGCGGCCCATGGCCGGGATCGACAGTTCCGGCGTGATCTGGTCCGGGCGGGGCTCGGGGTGGTCGAGGCCGCCGGGCTGCCAGTGGACCAGGACGTTCGGCGTCCAGCGGGCGATGCCGTACTCGTCCTTGGCCGGATCGCGCAGATGGGGGTCGAAGCCGCTCTCGGCGGCGAGCATGGCGGCGATGAGCGCCGGGCTCAGGCCGTCCAGATCGCACCAGCTGCCCGCCTTGATGATCAGCGACCGGTACCGCGGCGGGATCCCGGCGTCCGTCCGCAGCAGCCGCCCGTCCGGATCGGCCACGCGCGCGGCGGACGTGCCCCCGTCCGCGCCGTCCGGCGGGCCGGCCAGCAGGAACGCGCCGCCGGCCGCGACCATGACCGTGACCGCGGCGCCGCCGGCGAGGATCGGGACGCGGAGGCGCCCCGCCAGGCGGTGCCCTTTCAGGCCGAGCCCCGGCGAGCGGAGCCACCGTCCCGGCCGCCGCCCTTCCCGGGCCCGCGGGGGAGTGCGCGCGCCCGCCAGCGGGTCGGTGTCGACCTTGCTGGTGATCCGGTCGAGGGCCGCCCCGAAGGCCGCCGCGGACGGCCAGCGGCGATCGCGGTCCGCTTCCAGGGCGCGCAGCACGGCCTCGTCCACCGACGGCGGGACCTCCGGCCGCGCCCGGCTCGGCGGCGCCGGCACCGCCGCCGGCTCCCCGGGCCGCGAAGCGCCCGGCGGCTCGCCGGTCAGCAGGTGGTAGGTGAGCGCGCCCAGCCCGTACACGTCGGACCGCCGGTCGGGCGCCCCGTCGATCCGGGCCTGCTCGGGCGCCATGTAGCCGGGCGACCCGGCGGGCAGCGTCAGGCTCGACAGGTGGTCCTCGGTCCGGGCGATCCCCAGGTCCGACAGCATGATCCGCTCGCCGCCGCCGGGGACCGACCGGATCAGCACGTTGGACGGCTTGAGGTCGCGGTGCACGATCCCGCGCTCGTGCAGCGCCCGCACGCCCTCGGTGATCTCCCTGGCCAGCCGCAGCGCCTCGTTCAGCGGCGGCGGCTCGGCGGCCAGCCGCTCCTCCAGGTTGCCGCGGTCGGCGTAGGTCATGACGAAGTAGGGGCGGCCGTCGTCCAGCTCGCCGATGTCGAAGACCTGCACCAGCAGGTGCGAGTCGACCTGGCGCAGCAGCCGGGCCTCGCGGACGAACCGTTCCCGCACGTCCTCGCGCAGCGCCCAGTGGTCGGCCAGGATCTTGACCGCGACGGGCGAGTCGAGTTCGGCGTCATGGCCCAGCCAGACCGACGCGAACCCGCCCGAACCCAGCAGGCGGTCGATCCGATGCCGTCCCGCGGCCCCCGGAGTCCCCATGCGGGCCATGATGAACGATGATCCGCCGTTCCGCGGGCATCCCGGGGGTGGCGGCGGGGATGGAATGCCGGTCCCGCCTGCGACGTTGTCCCAGCGGGAAAACGGCTCGCGGGCACCGGGCCGGTCCGGCTACGGTGCGAGGTTGCGGGATGATCGCCCGGGCCGTCCCGCAAGATCACCACGGCCCGCGAATTATCCTTGTCGACCGTATGGGAACGCCTGTGAGTACGCCGCTCGCCGATCTGCGCGCGCGCCTGCCCGAGCTGATGCCGATCGACCGGCACCGGCTGCGCCGCCGTATCGAGGGCGCGCAGAAGATGCGGGACGCCGCGCGCCGCGAGCGCGTGGCCGGCGAGATCGCCGCCGATGTCGAGGCCGCCGAGCGCCGGGTCGCCCGGCGCCGCGCCGCCGTACCGGCGATCACCTATCCGGAGCAGCTGCCGGTCAGCCAGAAGAAGGACGACATCGCGGCCGCGATCCGCGACCACCAGGTCGTGATCGTGGCGGGCGAGACCGGGTCCGGCAAGACGACGCAGCTGCCCAAGATCTGCCTGGAGCTGGGCCGGGGCGTCCTCGGCTCGATCGGGCACACCCAGCCGCGCCGGCTGGCCGCCCGCACCGTCGCCGACCGGATCGCCGAGGAGCTGGACACCGAGCTGGGCGAGGCCGTCGGCTACAAGGTGCGGTTCACCGACAGGTCGAGCGACGGCACGCTGGTCAAGCTCATGACCGACGGCATCCTGCTGGCGGAGATCCAGACCGACCGGCTGCTGCGCCGCTACGACACGCTGATCATTGACGAGGCGCACGAGCGCAGCCTCAACATCGACTTCCTGCTCGGGTACGTCAAGGAGATCCTGCCCCGGCGGCCCGACCTCAAGGTGATCATCACCTCGGCGACGATCGACCCCGAGCGGTTCTCGGCGCACTTCGACGACGCCCCGATCGTGGAGGTGTCCGGCCGCACGTACCCGGTGGAGGTGCGCTACCGCCCGCTCACCGACCCGGAGGACCCCAAGGCCGATCCCGACCGCGACCAGGTCCAGGGCATCCTGGACGCCGTGGACGAGCTGGCGCTGGAGGCGCCCGGCGACGTCCTGGTCTTCCTCAGCGGCGAGCGCGAGATCCGCGACACCGCGGACGCGCTCTCCAAGCATCTGCGCGGGCGGCGCGGCGAGGCGACCGAGGTGCTCCCGCTGTACGCGCGGCTGTCGTCGGCCGAGCAGCACCGGGTCTTCCAGCCCCACCGCGGGCGGCGGATCGTGCTGGCGACCAACGTCGCCGAGACCTCGCTGACCGTTCCGGGCATCAAGTACGTCATCGACCCCGGCACCGCCCGGATATCCCGCTACAGCCACCGGCTGAAGGTGCAGCGGCTGCCGATCGAGCCGGTGTCGCAGGCGTCGGCCAACCAGCGCAAGGGCCGCTGCGGCCGCGTGTCGGAGGGCATCTGCATCCGGCTGTACTCGGAGGAGGACTTCGAGTCCCGGCCCGAGTTCACCGACCCGGAGATCCTGCGCACCAACCTCGCCTCGGTCATCCTGCAGATGACCGCGCTGGGGCTGGGCGACATCGCCGCGTTCCCGTTCGTGGAGCCGCCGGACCGGCGCAACGTCAAGGCGGGCGTCGACCTGCTGCACGAGCTGGGCGCGATCGACCCGGCCGAGAAGGACCCGCGCAAGCGGCTCACCGAGCGCGGCCGGCGGCTGGCGCAGCTGCCGATCGACCCGCGGCTGGGCCGGATGGTGCTGGAGGCCGACGCCAACGGCTGCGTCCGCGAGGTGCTGATCATCGCCGCGGCGCTGTCGATCCAGGACCCGCGCGAGCGTCCCGCCGAGCACCAGCAGGCCGCCGACGAGAAGCACCGCCGCTTCGCCGACCCCACCTCCGACTTCCTGGCGTACCTGAACCTGTGGAACTACCTGCGCGAGCAGCAGCGCGAGCTGTCGGGCAGCCAGTTCCGGCGCATGTGCAAGAACGAGTTCCTGCACTTCCTCCGCGTGCGCGAATGGCAGGACCTGCACTCCCAGCTCAAGCAGGTCGCCAAGGGCCTCGGCGTCACCACCAACAGCACCGACGCGCCGCCCGACCGCATCCACGTGTCGCTGCTCGCCGGGCTGCTGTCGCACATCGGCCTCATGGACACCGACACCAAGAAGGCCGACGGCAGGAAGGACGACGCCGGCGGCCAGCGGCGGCGGCAGCCGAACGAGTACATCGGCGCCCGCGGCGCCAAGTTCGCCGTGTTCCCCGGCTCGGCGCTGTTCAAGAAGCCGCCGCGCTGGGTGATGTCGGCCGAGCTGGTGGAGACGTCCCGGCTCTGGGGCCGGATCAACGCGAGGATCGAGCCCGAGTGGGTCGAGCCGCTGGCCGGGCACCTGGTCAAGCGCAACCACAGCGAGCCGCACTGGTCCAAGAAGCAGGCGGCCGTGATGGCGTACGAGACGGTCACGCTGTACGGCGTGCCGATCGTCGCGCGCCGCCGCGTCAACTACGGCGCCATCGACCCGGAGCTGGCGCGCGAGCTGTTCGTCCGGCACGCGCTGGTCGAGGGCGACTGGGAGACGCACCACCGGTTCTTCCACGACAACCGGGCGCTGCTGGACGAGGTCGAGGAGCTGGAGCACCGCGCCCGGCGGCGCGACATCCTCGTCGACGACGAGACGCTGTTCGACTTCTACGACGAGCGCGTCCCCGCGGACGTCGTGTCCGGGCGGCACTTCGACGCCTGGTGGAAGAAGGCCGGCCGCGCCGAGCCCGACCTGCTGAACTTCGAGAAGTCGATGCTCATCAACCAGAGCGCCGACGACGTCAGCGAGGCCGACTACCCCGACGCGTGGCGGCAGGGCCAGCTGAAGCTGCGGCTGACGTACCAGTTCGAGCCGGGCGCCGACGCCGACGGCGTCACCGTGCACATCCCCGTGCAGGTGCTCAACCAGGTCCGGCCGGACGGCTTCGAGTGGCAGGTCCCGGGGCTGCGCGCCGAGCTGGTCACCGAGCTGATCCGCTCGCTGCCCAAGCAGCTGCGGGTCAACTTCGTCCCGGCCCCCGACTACGCCCGCAAGCTGCTCGACCGCCTCACCCCCCGCACCGAGCCGCTCCTGGACGCCCTCGAACGCGAGCTGCGCGACATGACCGGCGTCCAGGTGGCCCGCGAGGCGTGGGACCTCGGCCGCCTCGCCCCCCACCTGCGCGTCACGTTCCGCGTCGTGGACGACCGCGAGCGCACCCTCGCCGAGGGCACCGACCTGGACGAGCTGAAACGCCGGCTCAAGGGCAAGGTGCGCGGCACGCTGTCGAAGGCCGCCACCGCCGGCGGGCTGGAGCGCGGCGGCCTGCGCGAGTGGACGATCGGCGAGCTGCCCCGCACTTACGAGCGGAAGCAGGCCGGGTACGAGGTCAGGGCGTTCCCTGCGCTGACCGACGAGGGCGACGCCGTCGCGGTCCGCATGTACGAGACCGAGGCCGAGCAGCGCGCCGCGATGTGGAAGGGCACGCGGCGGCTGATCCTGCTGAACGCGCCGTCCCCGGTCAAGCAGATCCAGGGCCGCCTCACCAACCAGGGCAAGCTGGCCCTGAGCCACAGCCCGCACGGCTCGGTCGCGGTGCTGTTCGAGGACTGCGTGACCGCCGCGGCCGACCGGCTGATCGCCGAGGCCGGGGGACCGGCGTGGGACGAGGCGGGCTACCGGGCGCTGTACGACCGCGTCCGCGCCGATCTCCACGACGCCACCGCCGCGATCGTGGGGCAGGTGGAGCGGATCCTGGCGCTGTCGCACGAGATCGACCGGCGGCTGCGCGGCACCGCCAGCCTCACGCTCGTCCCGGCGCTGACCGAGATCCGCGGGCATCTGGGCAGGCTGATCCATCCGGGTTTCGTCACCGAGACCGGCTGGCAGCGGCTGGCCGACCTGCCGCGCTACCTCAAGGCGCTGGAGATCCGGCTGGACAAGCTGCCGGAGAACCCGGGCCGCGACCGGCTCCTGATCAACCAGGTCGTGCTCCTGGAAGGGGAGTACGAGACGTTCCTCGCGCGGCTGCACCCCGCCCGCCGGGGCGACGAGTCCGTCCGGCAGGTGCGCTGGATGCTGGAGGAGCTGCGGGTGAGCCTGTTCGCCCAGCAGCTCGGCACCCGCTTCCCGGTGTCGGACAAGCGCATCCGCAAGGCCATGGCCCAGACCGCCGCCTGACCTGTCCTGACCCGAGCTGGCCTGTTCTGTCCTTTTCTGTCCCCGGCGCCGCCGGGCGCCTTGCGCTGCCCTCGTCCGGATGAGACCGTTCCAAAGTGGTATTGACCACTTGGGATCTGCGGCATAACCTGTGGAACCGACGGTATGACCGGAACGGGAGATGAGCGGCGTGCGATCCGGCGGTGAATCCGAGCCCGCGACCACGAAAAGGCGGGCGGTGGTCCGGCGGCTGATGGCCATGCTGGACGACCTGGACGTCGGTGACGCGCTGCCGTCCGAGCGGCGGCTGGCCGAGGAGCTCGGGGTCTCCCGGCCGACGCTGCGCGCGGCGGTGGACGAGCTGGCCGGCCGCGGCCTGCTCGACCGCCGCCACGGGAGCGGTACCTACGTGGCCGAACGCCGCATCGCGGTGGGGCTGACGCTGACCTCGTTCACCGAGGACATGGAGCGCCGCGGCATGCGGCCCGGCGGCCGGGTGCTGGCGTTCCGGGTGGAGACCGCCGGCGCCCGGATCGGCCGCCGGCTGGCCATGTCCCCGACGGAAGAGGTATTTACCATTCGCCGGCTGCGGCTGGCGGACGGAGCCCCCATGGCGATCGAGACGCTCTGCCTTCCCAAGGCGCTGGTGCCGGAACTGCGCCGCGAGGATCTGGAGGACGGTTCGTTCTACACCCTGCTGCGCGAGCGGGGCATCGTCCTCGCCTCCGGCTGGGGGACGGTCGAGCCGACCGTCACCACGGCCGAGGAGGCCGAGGTGCTGGGCGTGCCCGTGCACGCGCCCGCGTTCCTCTTCGAGCGGATCAGCCACAGCGAGCAGGGCGAACCGTTGGAGTACGTCCGGTCCGTCTACCGCGGCGACCGCTACCGGCTGGAGCTCGAGCTCAAACCCGTCCCGCGCTGACGGGCGCCCCGCAGGATACGGAGATCTAGCGTGGACATTCTCAAGGACATCCTCACCTTCCTGGCCGACAACGTGTTCGGCCAGGTCCCCATCCTCATCGGGCTGATCACCCTGGTCGGGCTGCTGCTGCAGCGCAAGCGGTTCGAGGACACCCTCGCCGGGGCGCTGCGGGCCACGATCGGCGTGGTCATCCTGTTCATCGGCGTGGAGATCTTCACCGGGGGGCTGGCGAGCTTCCAGACGGTGCTGGCCGACGCGATGGGCACCACCCCGCCCAAGGCCGACAACACGCTGAACGACTTCCTCACCCAGCAGGGCGGGACGATCGCGCTGGTCATCACGGTGGCGTTCCTGCTGCACGTGGCGATCGTGCGGCTGTTCCCGGCGGCCCGCTACCTCTACCTGACCGGGCACCTGATGTTCTGGGTCAGCACGGTCGTGGTGGCGTCGCTGGTGACGATCGCGCCGGGCTCCGACCAGCTCACGCTGGTGCTGTGCGGGGCCGGGTTCGTGGCCGCGTACTGGACGCTCCAGCCGCTGTGGATGCGCCCGCTGATGCGCAGGGTGATGCCGGACGACCGGTTCGGGTTCGCGCACACCAGCTCCGTCGCGGCGCTGGTCACCGGGTACGTGGCGCGCCCGTTCGGAAGCCGCGAGAAGCACGACACCGAGAAGGTGAAGCTGCCCCGGCAGCTGTCGTTCTTCAAGGACGTCAACGTCAGCACCGCCCTGGTGATCTCGGTGATCATGCTGGTCGCGGTGGCGTTCGCCGACGACCAGGTGGTGGCCAAGCTGGCCGCCGAGATGGACGCGAAGCTCTCGCCGTGGGTGTGGGCGCTGCTGGTGGGCCTGCGCTTCGCCGGTGGCATCGCGATCCTGCTGTTCGGCGTCCGGATGTTCCTGGCCGAGATCGTCCCCGCGTTCAAGGGCTTCAGCGACAAGGTGATCCCGGGGACCCGGCCCGCGCTGGACGCCCCGACGGTGTTCCCGGTCGCGCCCACCGCGGTGATGATCGGCTTCGTGTCCTCGACCGTGGTGTTCCTGGCCTGCCTGGGCATCTTCGCCGCGGCCGGCTGGTTCACCCTGGCCCCGCCGATGATCATGCTGTTCTTCGTCGGCGGCGCCGCCGCGCTGTTCGGCAACGTGGTGGCCGGCTGGCGCGGCGCGGTGATCGGCGGCGTGATCTCCGGCCTGATGCTGGCGATCGGCCAGGCCGTCACCTGGGGGCTGTTCGAGAGGACCGCCCCCGAGCTCGCCACGCTGGCCGACCCTGACTGGTACGCCATCGCCTGGCTGCTGAAGGCGGTGGACCCGATCATCGGCGACGCCTCGATCTGGGCCGTTCCGGTGGTCGCGCTGGCCGTCACGGCCGGCACCCTGCTCCTCCTCGGCCGCCGCGAGGCCCGCGCGGCCCGGGAGAGCGCGGCGGCGGAGGACGACGCCCAGGACGCCGAGTCCGCGAAGGGCGGCGACCGGGCATGACCCGCCGGCCGCCCCCGGGGAACGCTCCCCGGGGGCGGCCGTACTCGCAGAGAACGGGCGCACGCCCATGAGACACAGAGAGGCGACGACATGGCATTGGATCGCACGCTGGAGGTGCTCGCCGTCTGCGGCGTCGGCATGGGGTCGAGCCTCATGCTGAAGATGACCGCCGAGGACGCGCTGCGCGGCCTGGACGTGGACGCCCGGGTGGAGAACACCGACGTCTCCACCGCCCGCGGCATGACCGCCGACGTGATCATCGGCCAGGGCATGCACACCAGCGAGATCGCCGACCTGGCGCCCGTGGTGATCACGGTCAGCGACTTCCTCGACAAGGAGGGACTCCAGGCTCAGCTGCGCGAGCGGCTGACCGAGAAGGGCTGGCTCGCGTGACCGCGGTCGGAGCGCGGGACGGGGTCGCGGCGGACGGCTGGCGGGACGCCACCGTCGCCGCGGCCGAGGTCCTGGTGGAGATGGGCGCGGCGGGGGAGGAGTATCCCGCCGCCTGCGTCCGGGTGGTCGAGGCGAACGGCCCGTACATCGTGCTGACCAAGGGCCTGGCACTGGTGCACGCCCGGCCCGAGGACGGCGCGATCAGCGTGGGCGTGGCCGCGACGCGGCTGGCCGCCCCGGTGGAGTTCGGGCATCCGGACAACGATCCGGTCGACCTGCTGCTGTCGTTCTGCACGCCCGGCCCCGACGCGCACGTGGCGACGCTGTCCGCGCTCGCCCGGGCGCTGTCGGCGGGGCTGGCCGACCGGCTGCGCGCCGCGGCCGGCCGGGACGGGATGATCGCCGAGCTGGAGGGCGCGCTGGAGAAGGAGGCCCGTACCGATGGCTGAGCCCCGCCCGGCCGCCCGTGCCGGGGAGACCGGCTACCCCGGGCGGGTGCGCGCGCTGCTCGACGAGCTCGACGCCCGCTCGGGCACGGCGATCGAGCGGGCCGCCGAGCTGCTGCTCCGGTCCGTCGAGGACGACGGGATCGTGCACGCCGCGGGGGCGGGGCACTCGCTGGCGATGGTCTTCGAGACCTTCTACCGGGCCGGCGGCCTGGCCCCGGTCCGGCCGCTGTGGGACCCCTCGGTGCTGCCGCTGGACGACGCGACGCGCAGCACCCGCGCCGAGCGCCGCGCGGGCCTCGGCCGCGCGCTGGTCGAGCGGGCGGCACCCGCTCCACCGGACGTGGCCGTGGTGTTCTCGACCAGCGGGCGCAACCCGTACCCGGTCGAGATCGCCGAGGCGTGCGCCGCCCGCGGCGTGCCGGTGATCGCGGTGACCTCCGCGGACGCGTCCCGGGCCGCCGCCGCCCGGTCGGGCTCCGCGCTCGCCGACCACGCCACGATCGTGCTGGACACCGCCGTGCCGCCGGGCGACGTGCTGCACCCGGCGGAGGCGCCGCGCACGGCGGCGGTCTCGACGGTCCTGGGCGCGTACACGTGGTCGCGGGTGCTGGCCGCGCTGGACGATCTGGCCGCCGCGCGCGGCGTCACGCTGCCGTGCTGGACGAGCGCGAACGTCCCGGGCGGCGACGAGGCCAACGCGGCGCTGCTCGCCCGCTACGGCGACCGCATCCCCGAGCTGACCGGCCGCGGTCGAGGCCATCGGGGGCCGGCTCGGATGTGATCGTCCCCACTTCGGGAGCCCCGCCCGGCCGTCGTGGTCCGCGAACGGCCGGGCGGGCAGGGGACGGGAGAGGACCTATATGCCTCCCAAGTCACTGCAGCCACGCCTACTAGGTCGTATGGTTCATTCCATGCCTACGAGTGATGAGCGCGACAATAGCGGCCCACGGGGGCAGGCCGGGACTTCCGACGGCGCGGTCTCCGAGGCTGGAACGACCCACGATGCCACTCCCGCCACTCCCGCCGACCCCGCCACGCTCCGGAAGGAACCCGGCCCCGGCACGGCCGCCGGCGGGCCCGCACCCGAGCCCGGGGCCGCGGCCGCCGCGGACGAGGGCGAGCTCCCGCCCGGCACCGCTCCCGAGCCGCGGGGCGAGACCGCGGTCGCCCGCATGGGCGAGCCCGTCACGGTCTGGCCGTGCGCCAACTGCGGCCGCCCCGTACCGCAGCCGATGGGCGCCGTCCGCGCCGTCCGCTACTGCCAGGACAACGACGGCGCCTGCGCCCGCGAGGCCCGCGGCCGCCGCGAGCGCGGCCGCGACGCGCCCGGCCTGACCGGCCAGGTCGCCTCCACCTGGGAGATGGTCGAGCGGCTGGAGCGGGCCGCGGACGTGCTCGCCGACTCGCTCACCTCCGAGCTGAGCGTCGCCGGCGTCGAGCGCCGCGTGTCGGAGGTCAAGGCCGAGGCCGCCCGCGAGCTGGCGATCGCGCAGAACGAGCGGGACGCCTCCCAGCGGCAGGCCGAGGAGGCGTGGCAGGAGGCGGCGTCCGCCCGGCAGCGCGCCGAGGGCGCGGAGAAGGAGTCCGCCCGCGCCCGCGAGGAGGCCAAGCTCGCCACCGCCAAGCGCGACGCCGCGCAGCAGGCGTGGGAGGAGGCGCACCAGATCGCCCAGCAGGCGGTGTCGGCCAAGCTGGCCGCCGAGAGCGAGCGGGACCGGATCGCCGCCCGCGAGACCGAGCTGCTGGCCGCGCTGGAGAGCGCGCGGGCCGAGCTGGTCGCGCTGCACGCCAAGGTCGCCGAGGCCGAGGGCGCGGTCGAGTCCCAGCGGGTCGAGGCCGCGGTGGCCAAGCAGGGCGCCGAGGACCTGCGCAACGCGATGCGCGACACCGAGGCGCAGCGCCAGCGCGCCATGCAGACCGCCAGCAAGGCCGAGGCCGAGCGCACCACCGCGCTGCGCGCGCAGTCGGAGGCCGAGGCGGAGGTCGTGCGGGCCAACGCCCGCGCCGATGAGGCCGCCAAGGAGCGCGACGCCGCCCAGGCGCAGGCCCGGCAGGCGACCGCCGAGCGGGACGAGCTGGAGACCAAGGTGAACGACCAGAGCGTCCAGCTGCGCCAGCTCTCGCAGTCGGTGGCCGAGCAGCAGGCCGCGCTGTCGGCGCTGGCCGAGGAGCGGGACGCCGCGCGCGCCGAGGCCGACCGCGCCCGCCGGCAGATCGACCAGCTCACCCACAACACGCTGTCGTCGAACGTGCCCCCGGGCGGCCGCTACCCGGGCTCCGGAACCGGCCCGGGCGGCTCCGGGGTCCCGCAGATGGGCCCCGCGCACGGGCGCCAGGCCCCGCCGCCCCCGGCCGTCCCGAACGGCGGTACGGGCGGGCACCCGCAGGTGCCGCCGGGCCGCCCCCTCAACGGCGCCGACCCGAACGACCCGCTCTACACCGGCCGCTGACCGGCGGGCCCCTGGCCTCACCTCGGCGGCGCCACCCGCGCGGGCGTCGGCCGCGCGGCGGCGCCCGGTGTCACCCGCCGCGCGCGATCAGCATGATGACCGCCAGCGCCCCGGCGGCGATCAGCAGCGCGTGCAGCCTCTCCTTGGTCGCGGTCGCCCGCAGCCGGGACACCCGCTGCCGGACGAGCCGCGCGTCGTCGCCGGCCTTCCTGGCCCGCTCCCACGAGGTGCCCATGTATGCCGCCAGCGCCGCCACGACGATGAACCAGAACCCGTTTCCGTTCATCCAGGCCCGACCTCCTCGGTCGCGAAGCCTAGATTGAACGACGCCGCGCGGGATCGGTCAGTGTCACCGGACACAAAACGGCGCTTTTCTGACCAGATCGGATGGCGGCTGAGAATTTCCGATCGATCCATCCGGCCGCCCCCGCGGCCGGGAAACGATCCGTCAGGACCCGAACCGCGCCGGGTCGACCTCGATCCAGATCTGCTCCGCCCGGCCGAGCAGCCGCCCGTCCGCCCCGTACGCCGCCGTCGCCGCGTGCAGCCGGCGGCCCTCCCGGGTGCGCGCCAGCCCCATCACCACGCACCGCTCGCCCGCCTCCGGCAGCTCGGTGACCTGCGCGGTCATCGTGCCGAGCACCACCGGCGGATCGTCCTGGCCGTACGACAGCCCGCCCGGGCAGTCGAGCACCGACCACATGATCTCCGGCGCCGGCGGCTCCGCCGGCGTCCACGGCGCCGCGACCGTGCCCTCGGCGACCGGCCCCGGCTCCAGCCGCAGCCCGTCGCCCGGTTCGCGCTCGGGCCCGCACACGAAGCACCCCGGGAACGGGTGCCGCTCCGCCGCGCGATACTTCTCCGCCGCCTCCAGCGCCTCCTCGAACGCCACCGGCGGCACCGCCGGGACCACGATCGCGCCCGCGAGCGCCTCCGCGACCAGCCGCTCCTCGCCGTCCCACAGCCGGGCGCCGATGCCCCGGTCGTCGTCGGTGGCGACGTGCAGCTCGGTGTCCAGCGGCGGCGGGCGCCGCAGCGTGACCGTCACCGTGTCGGAGGCGACGTGCCCCGCGAGCAGCCCGGCGACGTACCCCCCGTTCCCGGACCCGGCGGGCCCGCGGAACCGTCTCTCAATGATCACCTTGCATCCCCCGGACCTTCACACGTCCTTCACGTGTCCAGCTGAAACCGGACACCGATCCTAATCAGGGCCTCGGACATGCTCACGCCCGCCCCGCGGTCACGGCCGGAACGGCCGGGGGAACCGCCCCGGTCAGACGGCCCGCGACGGCTGCGGGCGGCCCGGGCGGGTGGTGAAGAAGACCGACAGCGACCCGGTGAGCCGGGCCCGCACCGTCTCCTCGTCCACCGGGCCGTCCGCCGGAACCGGGGTACGGTCCAGGGCCCGCGCGATCAGCAGGTCGACGTTGCGGTCGGCGACCAGCACCGAGCACGTGTCGCAGGCGTACCAGGGGTACAGCATGTTGAGCACCGCGACCGCGGTGTCGTCGTCCGACAGGTGGGTGGTGTCCAGCTCCACCTCGAACATGTCGGTGTCCTCGGGGTCCAGCGTCGGGTAGTACAGCCAGCTCGGCCCCTCGACATCGCAGAAGTCGCACGAGCGGGCGCGCGGCGCGGGCGTGCCGACCGCCAGCTCCAGCTCGTGGTCCCACGGCTCGACCCGCCGGTTGTGCCGGTAACCGACACCGTCCAGCGACCCCTCGCGGTTGTGCGTCACATCGTGGACCTCGCCGCCGCAGCGGGCGCACATGAAGCCGATGTCCTCCATGTCCCTCCCTGATCGCTGAGGTGCCGCGGCTCTCACAGTATCCGGCCGGGCCCCGCTGTCGAATCGCCCGCCCGCCGTCGGCTAGCGTGACCGGCGTGTCCGATCATGCTGCCTCCGACCGCCAGGGGGACGCACCGCGCGGTGTCGTCCTGAACGCCGACAAGATCGACCTCGTCCGGGAGGGCCGGACGCTGCTCGACCGGGTGACGCTCACCGTCCTCACCGGCGAGCACTGGGCCCTCCTCGGGCCCAACGGCGCCGGTAAGAGCACCCTGCTCGGAATCCTCGGCGCCTACACCCACCCGACCCGCGGATCCGCCGAGATCCTCGGGCACCGGCTCGGGCGGGTCGACGTGTTCACCCTGCGCAGGCTGATCGGCCAGGTCAACCCGCGACACCCGCTGGAGTCGGCGCGGACCGTACGGGAGATCGTCCTGACCGGCGTCACCGGCACCATCGAGCTGGTGCCGCGCTGGACGCCGTCGGACGAGGAACTGCGCCGCGCCGGCGAGCTCATCCAGCTCATGGGGCTGACACCGCGCGCCGACGCCCGCTGGCCCCACCTCTCCCAGGGCGAGCGCGGCCGCGCCCTCATCGCCCGCGCCCTCATGCCCGACCCGCCGCTGCTGCTGCTCGACGAGCCCGCCACCGGCCTGGACGTCGCCGCCCGCGAACGCCTCCTGTCGGCGATCGACGAGGTCCGCGAGCGCCGCCCCGACCTCACGACCGTGCTGGTCACCCACCACCTGGAGGAACTGCCCAGCAGCACCAGCCACGCCCTCCTCCTGCGCGACGGCGCCGTCCTCGCCTCCGGCCCCGCCGGCGACGTCCTCACCACCGAACTGGTCAGCGAGTGCTTCGACCACCCCATCGCGATCACCCGCCACAACGGCCGCTGGGCCGCGACTAGTCATGGTGGAGGGGCGACCCTCCACACCACCCGGCCGAGGGGCGGGGAGCCCTCCAGTCGCTAGGGCTCCTTCTTTTGGGGGTGGGGCGGGGGTGGGGTCAGTCGTGGGCCTGGATCCTGTGTTCGGAGAGGTGGGCCAGCACGGACTGGTTGGCCTCCCAGCCGTCGGGGAACTTCACCGGCACGCCCAGGTGGACGGGCTCGGTGGACGGGTGCGCGTCCAGCAGCTCGGGGATGCCGGCGCGGGCGACGACCACGCACGCGTGCCGGTGCCGTGAGGTCAGCACGCACAGGCGGCCCGACTCCAGGTGGAACGCGGTCGCGTCGCGCCGCCCCGACAGCGGGTGCAGGACGACCGTCACGTCGTACTCGCGGCCCTGGAGGCGGTTGGCGGTGTCGACCGTGATGTTCTCGCCGTGCGGGCCCAGCGCCGCGCGGATCGCGGTGACCTGGTCGCGGTGCGCGGCGCCGATCGCGATCCGGTCGGCGCCGACCGGGTTCGTGCCCTGCTCGGAGTGCGCGACCGGGCCGCGCTGGAGCAGCCGCACCGCCAGCGCCGCCGTCGCCCGGACGGCCTCGGAGTCGGTGCGCAGCGTGTGCCGGGCGGGCAGCTCGTACAGCGCCCAGCCCGTCGCGGCGGCCTCGTCCAGCGCGCGGTCGTAGCTGGTGCCCATGCCGCCCGCGCCGTACTCCAGCCGGCGGTCGCCCGGACCGGTGCCCGACCGGAAACCGGTGAACGGGTAGAACGCGTCCGACACCACCGGCGCCGCCGAGGCGGGCAGCCGCCAGGACACCGGCAGGCGGTGCAGCGGCAGGTCGGGGTTGTGGGCCAGCAGCACGGAGACGGCGCTGCGCATCGGGTCCCAGGACAGGCCCGCCCAGCGCTCCACCTCGACGGTGGAGAACGGGTCGAGCTGGCCGGGATCGCCCACGAACAGCGCGCGCTGGAAGCGTCCCGCGATGCGCAGCAGCATGTCCGAGCGCATCTGGTACGCCTCGTCCACGATCGCCCACGGCCACGAGCCCTCCGACAGCGTCGCCCACTTGGCGGCGGTGGCGATCACCACCATGCGGTCGGCCAGCTGGTCGGCCTTCGTCGCGACCTTGACGCCGGGATGCGACAGCACGCGGTCGGAGACGGTGTACGTGGACGCCGAAAGGCGCCCGAGCGTCACGTCCGGGTGCTTCACGGCGATCCGGTCGATCAGGTCGTCGACCTGCTCGTTGGTCTGCGCGACGATCATCAGCGCCTCGCCGGCCGCGGCCAGGTGCGCGGCGGCCCGGACCACGAGCGTCGACTTGCCGGCGCCGGGCGGGGAGTCGACCACGACGCCCCGGTGGCCGCCGTCCAGGTCGGCCAGCACCTCCTCGACGACCTTGGTCGCCGCCACCGACGGATCGATGCCCTCCACTACGACCACTCCTCCGCCGCGTCCTCGTCGTTGGCCACGTACTCCTCGGGCGGGCCGCCGTGCGTCCACGGCGTCTCCTCCTTGTCGGGGAACTTCGCCACGCCGAACGAGTCGGCGGTGTGCGAGGTGAACACCACCCGCGCCCCGATCTCGGGGACGACGCCCGGCGCGGGCTCCAGCTTCCGGCCCATCCCGCCGGTCAGTTCCAGCAGCACGCTCCGGGTGCGCTCGTCGATCTCCACGATCCGGCCCTTGAGGGACGGCCGCTCGGCGCTGCACACCGTGGTGCCGATGTCGAGCCGGATCGGGTCCTCGGTGGCGACCCGCAGGTGCGGGCGCAGCTTGGGGCGCTTGCCCGTCTCGTCCAGCCGGGTCGGGTCGCTGTCGACGACCGTGCCGCCGAACGCCTGCCCGGCCAGCCGGTGCTCGGCCATGACGAGCGGGTCGTCGAACGCGCGCTGCGCCTCGTAGGCGTCCTGGGCGCGTTCCAGGTCGTGCAGCCGCCGCGCGGCGCGGACCGGCGGGTCGCGGCGGGCCTGCGGGTACGCCTCGCCGAACGTCTGGTGGTAGTAGGTGAACGAGTCGCGGTCCCGCTCCCAGCGGGCGGCCACGCTCGCGCCCGGCGGCAGGCTCCGCAGCGCGTCCACCGCCCGCCACATCAGCTCCCACGTCGGGAACAGCTGGTCCGACAGCGCGCGGCGGACCCGCTCCTCGGCGCGCGGGTCGCGGCCCGCCTGGTCGTACGCGGCGATCGCGGGCGCCAGCACCTCGTTGTCGAACGACGGGTCGGTGGCCGGGCCCGCCGGCGGGCAGATCAGCGGGTCCTCGGCGCGCGCCGCGGCGGCCGGGCCGTCCAGCCCGCCGGGCGGCGCGATCCAGCCCATCAGCGCGGCCAGGTTGCCGTCCTCCAGCGAGCTCTGCCCGGTCGCCCAGTGCAGCCGCAGCGCCTCGGTCATCGCCAGCAGCAGCGACGAGCCCGGATGGTCGTTGCGGTCGGCGAACCAGGTCAGCCAGCGGCCCAGCACCGGCACCGCGGGGTCCACCGCGTACGGGCCCTCGGTCCGGCGGAACCGCGTCGAGCGGCCCAGCAGCCGCAGGAACCCCACACCGCCCCGGTTCGGCACCAGCAGCTGCGGGGCGTCGCCGTACCGGATGCGCTCCTCGCCCTCCTTGTCGCCCTTGCCCGGCGGCAGCTCCTCGACCGCGCCCCGGCTCGTCTCCACATGGTTGAGCACGAGCTTGGCCAGGTCGGCGGCGAACGCGAACCGCAGGTCGCGGTTGCGCGGCTGCGGCACGACCAGCAGCGTCGGGTCGGCCGGATCGCTGCCGAGCATCACCGCGAGCGGCGCGGCGGCCTCACCCGCCAGCTTCAGCGGGATCAGCACCAGCGGCGCGTCCGACACGTGCAGGTGCCGGACCGTCGCCAGCGGCTGGGCGCGGCCGGTGGCGGCCGCCTCCAGCTGGGCGAGCGCGGTGAGCACGCTCACGTCGCGGGGACCTCCGGGGTACGGGTCGAGCGGGCGGCAGGGGACGGGCGGCCGGGGCGGGTCATGCGGCGCCGCCCAGCACCTCGCGGCGCAGCCGGTCGGCGGCGCGCAGCTGGGCGGCGGTCTCGGCCAGGTCCTCGGACGGCTCCAGCGAGCCGTCGGCCAGCGCCAGCGCGGTCGGGATCGAGTCGACCCCGCCGAGGTCGTCGCGGACCGAGCGGCCGAGCGTGCCGGTGGCGCCGCAGGCCCGCGCCTCGTCCCGGCAGAAGAACGCCATCTCGCAGCTGGCCATGCACTCGGGCGCGTACCGGGCCTCGACCGCCCTGACCGAGCCGGGCAGCGCGTCGCCGGGCGCGAACGTCAGGTCGCCCGGCAGCTCGCCGAGGATGCGGTCGATCCGGGTGAGCCGGGCCAGCTGCCGTTCCAGCACCGCCAGCTGCGGCCGCACGTCCACCGGCGTCGCCGACGGGCGGTTGGAGAAGTTCTCCGGGCACACCAGGAAGACCTCGTGCGACACCAGCTCGCGCGGATGGCCGAGCTCCTCCACCAGCCGGCGCAGCGCCAGCACGTACACCGCGGACTGGCGGGCGGCGGCGGCCACCTGCTCCGGCTCGGCCTGCCCGTCCACGACCGCGAACGACTTGATCTCGATCACGTGCAGCCGGCCCGCGTACTGGAACGCGATCACGTCCGGCTCCAGGTAGGCGGTCTGGCCGGCGATGTCCAGCCGCAGCAGCGGATGGTCGAACAGCGTGCCCTCGCCGGTCTCCAGCGCCCGCGCCAGCAGCCGCCGGGTACGGCCGTGGCGCAGCTCGCGGCCCTCGTGCCCGGCCACCACCTCAAGGTCGTCGTAGGCGACCTCGGGCACGTCCAGGCCGAGCGTGTCGCGCAGCAGCGTGAGCAGCTCGGCGCAGCCGTCGGCCTTCACCTGCGCCTCGAACGCGTTGCCGCGCGTGATGGCGAACTGTGACTGGCCGAACGGCGCGGGGAAGCCGAGCTCGCGGGCCAGGAAGTCCTTGTCGACGCCGGCGGCGTCCATCACCCCGCGCCGCGCGCAACCGGGGTTGGCGGTGAGCGCGGCGATGGTGCGCGCGTCGTGGTTGCGGGGCGGGGCGCCGCCGCGCAGCCGGTCGAGGGTCGGTTCCAGGGCGGTTTCGGTCATCGGTCGTCCTCGTGGGTGGTGCGGTGGGGCCGCGGCGCCGGCGGGGCCGGCGCGTCGGTCCTGCGGGGTCTGCGGGTGCCCTTCGCCTTGCCCGTGCCGCGCACCGGCCGCAGGGCCGGGGCGGGCGGTCCGGACGCCGGGCCCGGGGCCCGGCCGTCGGTGCCCGACGCCGCCGCGCGCATGGCCCGCAGGCGCGAGCCGAAGAGCCGTTCGGCGTCGTCGAGCTGGATACGGGCGCGCTCGGCGGCCTGCCGCCGGGCCTTCCCGTCGGACGCGAGGTGCACCTCCAGCTCGGCCCCGGCGGCCTCGGCCAGCGCGGCCGGGTCGACGGTGCCGGCCGGGCCGCCGGGGCCGCCCGGGGTGCCGGGGCCGCCGGGGATGTTGGAGGCGAACCGCCACAGCAGCCGCTGGGCGGCCGGGGACGGGTCGCCGCCGCCGCGCGCCGCGTGCTCGGCGATCCGCACCGCGGCGCGCAGGAAGTCGGTGCGCGGGCTCAGCGGGCCGACCACCCGCTGCTCCAGCGGCCAGGTGCTCACCGTGATGAGCCCGCGGGCGGGCGCCAGCAGGTCGGCGGTGAGCGCGGCGCACAGGTAGTAGGGCCGGGCGTACGGCGCGGTCCGGAACGAGCGCTCCTCGTCGCGGCGCAGGCTGGTGAGCCGGGTGCCGGGGATCTCGCCGGGGAAGAACGCCGCGTACACCGATCCGATCAGCTTGGGCGCGGCGGGGACGCCGAGCAGCGTCAGCGCCTGGTGCACCTGGTCGCGGACGGGGACGAGCCCGCGTTCGGGGCCGGCTTTACCGGCGGCGCCATTCCGTTCGCTCCGCCCGCTCGCGTCCCGCGCGGCCCTTTCCCGGCCGCCCCTCAGGGGGGCGGGCTTTTCCGCGGCGGCCGTTTCCGGTGCGCCGCCGGAGGGCTCGCCGAGCACCGCGTCGTCCCAGGCTTCCTCGGTCTCGCGCAGTTCCGCGCGCAGGGCGCGGGCGGTCTGCCGGTCGTTCCGCGCCATCGCGCGCCGGACGGCGGTGCGCAATTCGGCGATGCGCGCCTCCAGCGCTTCGGGGCCCGCCGTTTCGGGGCCCCGTGCCTCGGGAGTCGGAACGCCGTGGGACGGGGGCATGCGGGTGAGAGTACAGCAGCTTCCAGACAGTTCCAGTAATTTCCAGTTTCGCGTGTCGCGGGCGGGAAGGGATTTACCCGGGCCCGCGCGGCGGCGAGGCTTTGCCGGGCCGAGCCGTTCCGTGGCGTCGGTTTTGCCCGACCTGCGTTCTTTGTAGGGAATCGTGGGAACTGTGCGACGCCGAAGAAGGGGGACTTCATGACCACCGCACGCGACATCATGCACCCGGGCGCCGAATGCGTCGACGCGGGCGAGACGCTGCTCGACGCGGCGCGCCGGATGCGCGACATGGACGTCGGATCGCTGCCCATCTGCGGCGAGGACGGGCACCTGCACGGCATCATCACCGACCGGGACATCGTCGTCCGGTGCTGCGCCGAAGGGCGCGACCCGGCGCGGGTGAAGGCCGGCGCGTTCGCCGACGAGGACCTGCACTGCGTCGACGCCGCCGACGACGGCGACGCGGTGGTGCGCACGATGGCGCGGCACCAGATACGCCGGGTACCGGTGATGGAGGGCGGCCGGCTGGTCGGGATGATCAGCGAGGCCGATCTCGCCGGGCACCTGACCGACGACAAGCTCGCCGAGTTCGTGGAGAACGTCTACAAGCCCACGCACGCCGCCCACACGTGAGCGCCGCCCGGCGGCCGGCCGGTCAGCGGGCGGGCCGGTGCCAGGAGATCATGTACCGCCAGAGCGCGAGCCGCTCGTAGCGCGCGCCGGGAAGGATCCGCAGCGCCTCGTCCCGGACCTCGCCCCACGTCATCTCCGGATCGGTGACCGGGGCGTCCGGGTCGCCGGCCCGCGCCCGGTTGCGCCAGCGGTGGTAGTAGTGCGCCGGGAGGCCGGCGCCACTGAGGGCCTTCTCCCGGAACGTTCCGTTGCGCGCCAGGCTGACCACCACCAGGCTCCCGCCGGGGCGCACCGCGTCGCGCATGGCGGTGAGCGCGGCGGTGAAGTCCATGTGGTGGATCGCCGCGACGCTGCACACGAAGTCGTAGCCCTCGGCGGGCAGGTCGTAGGCGAGCAGGTCGGACTCGACGAAGTCGACGTTCGCCAGGCCGCCGCTCTCCTTCCGGGCCGCGGCGATCATCTCGGCGGAGGAGTCGATCCCGGTGACGTGCCCGGCCCGCGCGGCGAGCCGGCGGACGAGCAGCCCGTCGCCGCACCCCACGTCCAGCGCCTCGCGGCACCCGCGCGGCACGGCCCGCAGCACCAGGCCGTGGTAGTGCGTGTTGTGGTTCCAGTAGTCCCCGGTCGCGGGCTCGGTGGTGCGTGCCATCGCCCCACCCTAACCAGCCGGTCCCGCCCGGCCGGGGGTTTCGCGCCGCGCCGCGCGCGTGCCAGCCTGTGTCCATGATCGATACGGCGGGACCGCGGGCATGGCTGATCCGGCACGGGCAGAGCGAGTCGAACGCGGGGCTCCCCACCGACGGCCCCGGCGCGGCGCCCCTCACGGCGCGCGGCCGGGCCGAGGCCGAACGCGTCGCCGCCGCGTTCGCCGGGCCGCCCGGGCTGATCGTGAGCTCGCCGTTCGTGCGCGCCCGCGAGACCGCGCGGCCGACGCGGGAGAGGTTCCCGGACGTGCCCTACGAGGAGTGGCCCGTCCAGGAGTTCACCTTCCTCGGCGCCCTGCACGGCCCCGGGACGACCAACGTGCAGCGCCGCCCGCACGCCGCCGCGTACTGGGAGCGCTCCGACCCCGCGTACGCCGCCGGCGGCGACGGCGAGACGTTCCGGGAGGTCGTCGCCCGCGCCCGCGACCTCCTCGCGCGGCTGTCGCGGCGGCCGGACGGGCTGACCGCCGTCTTCACCCACGGCCTCTTCATGCGCGCGCTGATGTGGTCGCTCACCACCGGCGTCACCGAGCCGGACGCGGCGGAGATGCGGGCGTTCGCGCGCTTCCAGCGCGTCTGCACCGTCCCGAACGGCGCGGTGCTCGAACTGCGGGGGAGCGGCGGCGGGCCGGAGGACCTCCGGATGCTCGCCGGGTCGTTCACCCACCTGCCCGCCGCCCTGCCCGCGGGCACCGCCTACGAGGACGTGAACCCGGCGAAGTAGGTCGCCGACATGTCCTCGTCGCCGTGCCCCTGCTCGATCGCGCGGCGGAAGCGGCGGTTGGCCGCGTCGGCCATGTCGACCTCGATCCCGGCCGCGCGCGCCGCCTCGCCGATCAGCCGGGTGTCCTTCTCGGCGTTGCGCAGCGCGAAGCTCGGCTCGAAGTCGCCGGCCATGATGGCGGCCATCTTCGCCTGGAGGTACGGGCTGTCCATCGGCCCGCCGGTCACGACCTCGCCGAACAGCGCCGGATCGAGACCGAGGCCCTTCACCAGCGCCATCGCCTCGGCGACGATCGAGGTCAGCGCGATGCCGTACCCGACCGTGGTCATCTTCAGCCGGGTGCCGGCGCCCTCGGCGCCGTCGGCCCCGACCCACAGCGTCTTCGCGCCGACCGCGCCGAACACCGGCTCCAGCGGCCCGCGCGCCTTCTCCGGCCCGGCCGCGAGGATCACGAGCTCGCCCCGCTCCGCGGGCTGCTTCGTGCCCTGGACGGGCGCGTCCACGAACGTCAGGCCGTGCTCGCCGGCCAGCTCCGCGAGCGGGCCGAGCGCGGCCACCCCGACCGTGCTCATCTGCGCCCAGATCCGGCCCTCGCCCAACCCGGGCGCGGCGTCGCGCATCGCCGCGAGCACGGCGTCGCCGTCGGTCAGCATCGTGATGACGACGTCCGCGCCGGCGGCGGCCTCGGCGGGCGAGTCCGCCACCACGGCGCCGTCCGCCGCCAGGGGCTCGGCGCGGGCGCGGGTGCGGTTCCACACCCGCGTCTCGAGCCCGTTCCGGAGCAGGTTGCGGGCCATGGGCGCGCCCATGATCCCGGTTCCGAGCAGCGCGACAGCGGTCATGATCGGCCTTTCTGGCGTCGGCGTCGTGCGGGGCGGATCAGCCGTAGGCGGGGCTGTCGCCCGGAGTCTCTTCAGGTAGTTCGTCGTACGGGGCGGCGAAGACGTCCAGCGTGCGGTCCAGATGCTCGGACCACCAGCCGACCAGCGCCGCCGACGCGCCCGCGCTCTCGCCCGCGCCGCCGTCGTCGTCGGCGCCGCCGTCCGGTGAGCCCACGTAGCGGTGCCGCAGCGGGCGGACGTCGCACAGGCGCTCCCACCACTCCCGGTGCACCGCCGCCTGGATCTGCCCGGCGTCCAGCGGGAACGCCGCGCGGTGCCCGCGGACGAACGCCCGCACCCGGTCGAGGTCGAGCCCGCGCTCGTCCTCGCACGCGAACAGCGCCGCGGCCGACCGGACCAGCTCGCCGGCGACCGGGCCGGTCGTCAGCGCGTCCCAGCCGAGCACCGCGGTCACGTTGCCCGCGCCGCCGTACCGCAGGTTGCCCGCGTGGAACGCGCCGTGCAGGTGCCCGACCGTGGAGACCTCGATCTCCGGCGGCTGGTGGTCGGCCATGCCGGTCAGCAGCGCGCGGCGCTCCAGCAGCCGCCGCTCGGTCAGCGCGGCGAAGTCGTTGCCGTCGCCGGGCAGCGCGGCCAGCATCCCGTCCAGCGCGGCCACCGCGTCGGCCGCGCGCGGCGTCGGCACCAGCAGGCTCTGCTGCACGGGCGCGGTCAGCCGGTCCAGCGCCGCGTGCAGCTCGCCCAGCAGCCGGCCGAGCCGCTCGCACTGGCCGAACGCCAGTTCCAGCCCGCCGCGGCGCAGGCCCGACGCCCACGGGTGCAGCGCGTACCCGAGCCCGCCCGCCGTGACGAGCGTGCGGCCGCCGCGCAGCGCCGGCACGGGCGCCAGCACCGGCAGCCCGGCCGCGTCGAGCGCGGCGGTCACGGTGTGCTGGAAGGCCACCCGGCGGCGCGCCTCCGGGGCGTACTCGCGTAGGTGGTACGACCCCGACGGGCCGTCGACCCGCCAGCGGCCGGCGCCCAGCGCGACGGCCGTCGCCGGGTCGGCGATGCCCCAGCGCTTCAGCAGTCGCGGCGGCGGTGACGTCGGCACCTCAGCACCTCGGCAGGCTCGAACGGTCGAACGCATGTTCACCCGACGCTACACGCCCGCGCCCGCCCCGTGAAAGGGAACCGCGCGATCGGACGCGCCGGGTCAGACGCGCTCGAGCACCACGACCGGGATCTCGCGGCTGGTCTTGGTCTGGTACTCGTCGTACGCGGGCCAGGTCGCGACCATCTTCTTCCACAGCGCCGGCTTCTCCTCGGCCGTCGCCGTCCGCGCCCGCGCGGTGAACTTGTCGCCCTTCACCTGCACCTGGACCTCGGGGTTCACCTTGAGGTTCTTGTACCAGCCCGGGTCGTCGTCATCGCCGCCCTTGGACGCGACGATGACCGGGTTGCCGCCGTCCTCCTGGTAGATGAGCGGCGTGGTGAACGGGTTGCCCGTCTTGCGGCCCTTGGTGGTGAGGAGCAGCACGGTGGTGTTCTGCCAGTCGTGCCCCTCGGCCCCGTCGGTCTCCTGGTAGCGCTTGACGTGTTCCTGCCCGTACAGCATCGGGTCTCTCCTTCGGTTCGGGACATGAGCCGGTGCGTCGGTCAACACCGGTACCCGATTCACCTTCCCCCGAGCGGAACGATCAATACGCTGAACCGATGAGCGCGGCGGACGAGACGGCGCGGCGGTGCGCCGAGGCGATGTACGGGCGCGACCGGGTCGCCGTCGAACTGGGCATGGAGGTCGGCGGCGTCGCGCCCGGGCGGGCGCGGATCCGGATGGCGGTCACGCCCGCCATGGTGAACGGGCACGGCCTCGCCCACGGCGGCTACCTGTTCCTGCTGGCCGACTCGGCGTTCGCGTACGCGTGCAACACCCGCGACCGCGTCACCGTCGCGGCGGCGGCCGACGTCGTGTTCACCGCGCCCGCGTACGGCGGGGACGTCCTGGAGGCCGTGGCCGAGGAGCGCGTCCGCTACGGCGGCCGCGGCGGCGTGTACGACGTGACCGTCCGGCGGGTCTCCGACGGCGCCGTCATCGCCGAGTTCCGCGGCACGAGCAGGAGCCGCGACGAGCGCGTCCTGGACGGCGAGCGGAACGCGGGAGACGCGGGAGACGCGGGAGCCGAGGGGAATGAGGGGAATGAGGGGTAGGTGCGCGGGGGTTGTGCGGGGGACCGCACTCGATCTTGAGGGGACAGGGACGCGTATGGACATCGGCCGGCTGGGCGTGTGGAGCAGCGAGCTGCGCTTCGGGGACCCGAAGCGCAACCAGGACGCGGCGGCGGAACTGGAGGAGCTCGGGTACGGCGCGGCGTGGCTGGGCGGCAGCCCCGGCGTGCGGCACGCGCAGCGGCTGCTCGCGGCGACGTCGCGGCTGGTGGTGGCCACCGGCATCCTGAGCATCTGGGACTACGAGCCCGAGACGGTGGCCAAGGAGGAGGCGGCGCTGGCCGCCGACCATCCCGGCCGGTTCCTGCTCGGCCTGGGCGCCAGCCACGGCGCGCTGGTCGGCGACCGCTACACCCGCCCGTACAGCGCGATGATCGACTACCTGGACCGTCTCGACGCGGCCGGCTCCCCGCCGGAGCGGCGCGTGCTGGCCGCGCTCGGGCCGAAGATGCTGGCGGCTTCCAGGGACCGCGCGGCGGGCGCGCACCCGTACCTCATCACGCCCGAGCACACCCGCCACGCCCGCGAGGCGCTCGGCGCCGGCCCGCTGCTCGCCCCGGAGGTCAAGGTCGTGCTGGAGAGCGACCCGGCCCGCGCCCGGGCGGCCGCGCGCGGGCACCTGGAGATGTACCTCCAGCTGCCCAACTACACCGGCAACCTGCTGCGGCTCGGCTTCGAAGAGAGCGACCTGGCCGGCGGCGGCAGCGACCGGCTCATCGACGCGGTGTTCGCCTGGGGCGACGTGGAGGCCGTCGGCCGCCGGCTCGCCGAGCACTTCGACGCGGGCGCCGACCATCTGGCGCTCCAGGTCATCACGGACGGCGACGAGCCGCCGGTGGCGGAATGGCGCGAGCTGGCCCCGCTGCTCTGATCCGTACCGGTCGGATCCGGCCGGCCGTACGCCCGCCGCTCCGCTCATGCGAGGGCCGCGGCGGGCGTACGGCCACCGAGCGTGACCGGATCTGACAGGGCGGAACGGCGTGGCCGGATCCGGCTGTCAAGGCCGCCGGTCAGCGCGGCCTTGACAGCCGGGAGCGTTTCCAGGGGCCGATCGGGCGGGGGCGACCGGGGGTGGATCAGACCTCGTCGAGCATCCGCTTCAGGAAGGCGACCGTGTCGTCGGGCCGCGTGGCGGCGATGCAGAGGTTGTTCATCGCGCGCATGTACGTGTCGACGTCGGTGGGCTTGTCCAGGTAGAGCGCGCTGGTGAGCTGCTCCAGGAACACCACGTCCGAGAGCCCCGGCTCGGCGAACCGCAGGATCGTGAACGGCCCGCCCGCCGCCGCGTGGTCGAGCGCGCCGAACGGCACGATCTGCAGCGTGACGTTGGGCAGCGCGGTCATCTCGATCAGGTGCCGGATCTGCGCGCGCATCACCTCGCGGCCGCCGAGCGGGCGGCGCAGCACCGCCTCGTCCAGCACCGCCCACAGCGTCGGCGTGGAGCCGGGGTCGGTGAACCGCTCCTGGCGGGTCATCCGCAGGCCCACGCGGCGCTGCATCTCCTCCTCGGAGGCGTCGCCGTAGCCGAGCCGCACCACGGCCCGCGCGTAGTCCTCGGTCTGCATCAGGCCGGGGACGAACTGCACCTCGTAGGTGCGCAGCAGCGACGCCGCGCCCTCCAGCCCGAGGTAGGTCTCGAACCAGCCGGGCAGCACGTCGCCGTACTGGTGCCACCAGCCGGGGGTGTTGGCCTCCTTGGCCAGCTGGAGCAGCGCCTCGCGCTCCTCCGGGTCCTCCACGCCGTAGAGGGTGAGCAGGTCGGAGACATCGCGCTCCTTGAACCCGACCCGGCCGAGCTCCATCCGGCTGATCTTGGAGTGGGAGCCGCGGATCTCGTACCCGGCCTCCTCGGTGGACATCCCGCGCGCCTCGCGGAGCCGGCGCAGCTGCGCGCCGAGCAGGATGCGCAGGACGGTCGGCCCGCCGCGGCGCGGGTAGTCGATGAGCCGGCCGCCGGCCGATCCGCCATCGGCCGAGGGCTTCTGTGCAGCGGAATCCTGGGGCAAGGGGTCACCAGCCAGTCGACGAAACCGTTCACGGACGGAACGGCACTGCAACATGCTAGAGGATCAGGACCGCCAATTGGGAAGTGTGAAATATCCGCTCTCGGCATGGGCGGGCGGTCATGGTAAAGACGGGTGGTCACGCCTGGTCACCCGTGACCGGTGCCGCCTCGGCGGCGGCCGGGGGCGGAGGTGACCCCGCAGGTGATTCGCCCTGCGGCGGCCCGCGGAGCACTCGCGGTGACAGCGTGACGAAGCTCTCGCGTGTTCCGGCTAACGCCCGGAACGGTGACGAAGTCTTTATATACGGAGACCGCCAAGGCCCCGCCGTACCTGCGGCGGGGACCGCACGGTGACCATTCAGTGATCAATCCGTTTTATCTGGGGGAATCATGCAATCGTTCACTCGGGAACGGCCGGAGATCCACTTCCTGACCTCCGGACCCGTCACCGAGGCCGAGCGGGCGGCGGCGGAACGGGCGCTGCTCGCCGCCCTCGACGGCGTCGCCGGCACCGTCACCTCGGCCCGCCTGACGCTGAGCGTCGTGACCGGCTCCGCGCTGCCCCGCCCGGCCCTCGCGCAGGCCGTCGTCGACATCGACGGCCGGCGGCTGCGCGCCCAGGCCGCCGCCCCGACCCTGCCGGAGGCCGTCGCCCTCCTGCACCGCCGCATGGCGGTCCGCGTCCCGCGCGCCGTCCAGGCCGGCTGACCTGACGCACCCGCCCGGCCGTCCCCCGGCCGCCCGGCGGAGGGCGGCGGGGCGGCGGGGCGGCGGGGCGGCGGTCAGGCGTCGCGGCGGCGGAACGCGAGCACGGCGGCGGCCAGCGGGAGGAGCGCGTAGGCGAGCATCACCGCGGCCGCCACCGCCGGCGGCAGCAGAGCGCCGTACACCGAGTCCGCGTTGTCCATCCCCACCACCTGCTCGGGCAGCGCGTCCAGCATGAACGACGAGACGCGCTCGTCCCACGGCGCGGGCAGGAACCCGGTGGCGATCGGCATGATGTACCAGAGCAGGACGACGGTGACGATCGCCCCGGCGGTGGACCGCAGCAGCGCCGCCAGCCCGAGCGCCAGCAGCGCGTACACCGCCACCAGGCAGCCCCGCGCGGCGATCCCGGGCAGCTCCGCCGAGATCGCCGTCTGGAACCCGGCGATCGGCCGGTCCCCGATGATCAGCCTGGTGCCCAGGAAGACGGTGCACGTGATCACCAGCCCGGCCGCCAGCGACGCGGCGCCCACCACCAGCGCCTTGGCCGCCAGCAGCGACGCCCGCCGCGGCACCACCGTCAGCGTCGTGCGGATCATGCCCGAGCGGTACTCGGACGTGACGGCGAGCGCGCCCAGCACGGCCGCGCACAGCCCGCCGATCCAGCCCGCCAGGATCGCCGGCTCGGCCATCCGGACCCGCGCGCGGCGCCCGGCCGGCATCCCGTCCCAGGCGCCTACCACCTGCACCGTCAGCAGCAGCGCCAGCGCCATGAAGACGAGGGCGACGCCCGCGATGACGTAGGTCGAGCGGACCGTGCGCAACTTCAGCCATTCGGCCGCGACGGCGTCCCTCATCGTGCATCCCTCCGTACGAACGAGTACGCGCCGGCGGCCAGCGCCGCGGCCGCGTACAGGAACAGGACCGCGAGCGCGCCCGCGGGGGAGAACGACCCCGCGCCGCCTGGGGCCGCGGGCGCGGCGGCGATCTGGTCGGGCAGGCGGGTCAGCAGCACCGACCCCGCCCGCTCGTCCCACGGAGCGGGCAGCAGGTCCGCGAGCGGCGGGAGCACCATCAGCAGCACCACCACCGCCGTGATCGCCCCGGCGGTGGACCGCAGCGCGGCGCCCGCCCCGTACCCGACCAGCGCGATCACCGCCGCCCACGCGGCCATCGCGAGCAGGTGCGGGAGCTGCTCCGCCACCGGTTCGGCGAACGACGGCACCGCCCGGTCACCGACGATCACGCGGCCGGCCGCGACCGCCGCCGCCACGCTCGCCAGCCCGGCCGGAAGGACGACGCCGGCGAGGACGAGCGCCTTGGCGGCGAACAGCCGCGGCCGGGCGGGCACCGCGGCCATGCTGGTGCGCACCATCCCGGTGGCGTACTCGGAGGTGATCGACAGGGCGCCCAGCACCGCGGCGCACACCGGCAGCGCGAGCACGAGCGGCTGCTCGGCCGGCGCCGCCCGCAGCGACGCCCGCTCCCCGGGCGGCCGCCCGTCCCAGGCGCGCGCCACGACCCAGGACCACAGCAGGCAGAGCAGCACGGACCCGGCCAGCGCCGCCAGCGTCCAGGCGGTCGAGCGCACGGAACGCAGCTTCAGCCATTCCGCGGCCAGCGCGTCCATCATGGGCCGGTCCTCTCCTGCGCCGGCCGCCGGCCGCGGCCGTGTTGGGCGCCGTCCTGCCCCGCCGCGTACTGGACGCTGCCTGCGGTCAGCTCCATGTACGCCTCTTCGAGCGAGGCGCTCCGCGGCGTGACCTCGTACAGGGGGATGCCGTTCGCCGCCGCCAGCTCCCCGATCCCCGCCGCGTCCAGCCCCGCCACCGACAGGTCGCCCGCGCCCTCCCGCTCCACCACCGCACCGGCCGCCACCAGCACCGCCGACAGCTCCGGCGCGCGCGGCGAGCGCACCAGGATCCCGCGCCGGAACCGGTCCGACAGCTCCTGGACGGACGTGTCCGCGATCAGCCGGCCCCGCCCGATCACGACCAGCCGGTCCGCGGTCAGCGCCATCTCGCTCATCAGATGGCTGGAGACCAGCACGGTGCGCCCCTCGCCCGCCAGCGCCCGCATCAGCTCGCGGACCCAGCGCACGCCGTCCGGGTCCAGCCCGTTCACCGGCTCGTCGAACAGCAGCACGCCCGGATCGCCGAGCAGCGCCGCCGCGATGCCGAGCCGCTGCCGCATCCCGAGCGAGAACCCCCCGACCCGCTTGCGCGCCACTCCCGCCAGGCCGACCTGCTCCAGGACGGCCGACACGCGGCTCACCGGGATCCGGTTGCTGCGCGCCATCCAGCGCAGATGGTCGAACGCGCTGCGCCCGCCGTGCACGGCGTTCGCGTCCAGCAGCGCCCCCACCTCGTGCATCGGGCGGCGGATCTCGCGGTAGCGGCGCCCGTTCACCAGCGCCTCCCCGGACGCGGGGGCGTCCAGGCCCAGCAGGACCCGCATCGTGGTGGACTTGCCCGCCCCGTTCGGCCCCAGGAAGCCGGTCACCGTGCCCGGCCGCACCTGGAACGACAGGCCGTCCACGGCGACGGAACCGCCGTACCTCTTGGTCAGCTCGCGTACTTCGATCATGCCTCGACGGTCCCGCGCCGGACCGCCCGCGCGGATCGGAGCGCGGTCGGGACCTCACCCTCGGCCCGCGGGCCGGGACCGGCGCGCGGCGGGCCCCGATCTCCTACCCGGGTATGACGGCCCCCGGCCGGAGGCGAGCCCGCGCCGGCCCCGCTACCGTCGACCGGGTGAACGACCCCGAGCTGCCCTCATTCCTGGTCCGGCGGCTCAGCGCGCGCCGGCTGGCGATCCTGGACGCCGTCGCCGCCGGGCTCTACACGATGGTGATGTCGGCCCAGCTCAGCCTGCACGGGGGCGGGCCGGTCGAGGTCCTGGTGCTGGCGCTGACCGGGCCGCCGCTGGCCTTCCGGCGGCGGTGGCCGCGCGCCGTCCTCGCCCTGGTGCTCGCGATGTCGCTGGCCGCGTTCGCCCTCGGCATGCCCCGCGACGCTTTCACCGCGGCCGCGTACGCCCTGTACCCCGTCGCACTCGCCCGTCCCCGCAGCCGCTGGATCCCCACCTCCCTGATCGGCACGGTCAGCGGGATCGTGCTGGTCGCGAGCCCCGCGGCCGGGCCGCGCGACCCGGCCTCGGCCGGCGCCGGCGGGGTGCTGCTCGGCCTGGCGCTCATGGGCGGCTCCTGGACCCTCGGCCGCGCCATGCGCGAGCGCCGCGAGCACGCCGCGGCGGCGGCGCGGCGGCTGGCCGACCGCGCGGTCACCGACGAGCGGCTGCGCATCGCCCGCGAGCTGCACGACGTGGTCGCGCACAGCATGAGCCTCATCGCGGTCAAGGCCGGCGTCGCCGTCCACGTCGCCGAGGCCCGTCCCCAGGAGGCCCTCGACGCGCTGCACGTCATCGAGGACACCAGCCGCGGCGCGCTCACCGAGATGCGCCGCCTCCTGGGCGTCCTGCGCGAGAACGGGGAGGGTGGCGGGGAAGCCGACCTCCTGCCCGTCCCGGGCATCGCCGGCCTGGCCGAGCTGGTGGACCGCGCCGCCCTCGCCGGCGTCCGGGTCGACCTGGACGTCCGGGTGGGGGAGCTGCCGGAGGGCATGGCGCTCGCCGTGCACCGGATCGTCCAGGAGTCGCTGACCAACATCGTCAAGCACGCCGCCCCCGCCACCGGCCGCGTCGTGATCGTCCAGGACGACCGCGAGGTGCGCGTCGAGGTGACCGACGACGGGCCCGGCGCGCGGGTGCTGCCCGGCGGCGCCGGCCCGGCCGGGCACGGGCTGATCGGCATGCGCGAGCGCGCGATGATGTACGGCGGAGAGCTCACCGCCGGCCCCCGCCGCGAGGGCGGCTTCGCGGTCTCCGCCCGCCTGCCGTACGACCGAGGAACCCCGTGACCGACCCCGCCCCTGTGCCCGATCCCGCACGAGCGCCTGCCCCCGATCCTGCCCGAGCGCCTGCCCCCGAAGCTGCCCGCGGCACCGCCGCTCGTGATGCTGCCCGCGGCACCGCCGCTCGTGATGCCGCTCGTGACGCCGCGCCCGCTCCCATCCGCGTCCTGATCGCCGACGATCAGGCGCTGCTGCGCGGCAGCCTGCGCGTCCTGCTCGAGACCAGCCCCGGCTTCGCGGTCGCGGGCGAGGCCGGCGACGGCGCCGAGGCCGTCGAGCTGGCCGCCAGCACCGCGCCCGACGTGATCCTGATGGACGTCCGGATGCCGGAGATGGACGGCATCGAGGCCACCCGCCGCGTCTGCGCGGCCGACCCCGCCGTCCGGGTGCTCATCCTGACCACGTTCGACCTGGACGCCTACGTGTACGCGGCGCTGCGGGCCGGCGCCAGCGGCTTCCTGCTGAAGGACACCGTCCCAGCGGACCTGCTGGCCGCCGTCCGGGTGATCGCCTCCGGCGAGGCGCTGCTGGCGCCGACGGTCACCCGCCGCCTCATCGCCGAGTTCGCCGGCCGGCCCGAGACCGCGCACCGCCCGTCCCACGGGCTCGACGGCGTCACCGGCCGCGAGCGCGAGGTCCTCGCCCTCGTCGCCCGCGGCCTGTCCAACACCGAGCTGGCCGAGCACCTGCACCTGAGCGTCGCGACCGTGAAGACCCACATCGGCAGCCTCCTCGCCAAGCTGCACGCCCGCGACCGCGCGCAACTGGTCATGGTCGCCTACGAGTCCGGCCTGGTCCGCCCCCGAACCTCCGACCACTAGCTGCCTGCCGCTGCGTCGACTCGTGGCGTGTCCGCTCTTCGCGCGTCCGTGCGAAGGATGACACGCCACGAGTCAACCCCTCGAACGCCCCAGCGCCCCAGCGGCCTGAGGGTCCAGGGACCCGGAGCCCCGGCAGCCCGGCAGCCCGGCCCAAAGGCCCGGCAGCCCGGGGCCTGGGGCCCGGAGGCCGGGGCCCGGAACCCCGGTGGCCCGTAGCCCCGGAGCCCTGGAAGTCCAGCGGCCCGGCGGCCCGGAGCATCGGCGGTCTGGAAGTCCGGAGGGCCGGACGCCCGGAACCTCGGCGGCCCACCGGCCCGGGGCCTGGGGCCCGGAACCTGGCGGCCCGTAGCCCCGGCGGCCCGTAGGCCCGGAGCCCCGAAGGCCTGGAGCCCCGAAGGCCCGGAGCCCCGGCAGCCCAGCGGCCCGGCAGCCCAGCGGCCCGGCGGTCGGGGGGCGAAGGCTCGGAGGGCCGGAGGCTCGGCGGTCCGGAGGGCTAGAGGCTGGCGGTCTGGGGGGCCCGGGGGCCAGCGGTTGGGGTGGTCAGCGGGCCATTAGCGCGGGGGCCAGGCGTTCCAGCAGGTCGGCGGTCGAACGCAGGTCGGGGGCCAGCACGCTCACGGCGACATGGTCGGCGCCGGCGCCCCGGTGCTCCTGCATCCGGTCGGCGATGGCCTTCTCGTCGCCCCACGCGAAGCGCAGGTCGATGAGCGGGTCGCTCTTGAGGTCGTCGTCGCCGTACCCGAGCCCGCGCAGCGCCCGGTCGTACGGGGAGCCGGGCAGGTCCAGGAGCCCGGAAGCACGGACGATGCCGCGCGCCGTGGCCGGATCGGTCTCCGGGATCGCGAGCTGCATGACGACCAGCAGCTTGTCCGGGCCGAGGATCTCGCGGGCGCGCCGGGTGTGCTCGACCGGCATCGCCGCCGGCAGCGCGCCGTCGGCCCGGTCACGGGCCAGCTCCAGCATCTTCGGGCCGAGCGCGCCCAGCAGCCGCGGGAACGGCACGGGCGGCCGCGGCGCCATGTCGGCGGACTCGTCCATCCGGTCCAGGTAGTCGCGCATCTTCTGGAGCGGCCGCTCCCAGCGCAGGCCCGCCTGCTCGACCATGCTCCCCATGCTCACGCCGGCGCACAGCGCGAGCCGCCCGGGGTAGGCGTCCGCGAGGACCGCCGCGCCGCCCTGCATGGCCGCCGGGTGGCGGGCCCACACGTTGGCGACGCCGGACCCCACCATGATCCGTTCCGTGGCCGCCAGGAGGACGCCCATCTGCGCGAACGACTCGCGGCCGCCGATCGCCTCGTTGATCCAGACCGATCCGTACCCGGCGTCCTCAACCCGCCGTACGGTCTCGCGCCACTCCGCGGCCGGAGCGACCGGGACCATCAGCCCCGCCCCGACCGAGCCGCTCAGTTGCCGCCTGGTCTCTTCCACCACCATGGTCGCTCCCTCGATAGAATCGGAACGCTTGCCCCGTTTCCGGACCATACCGGAACGCGCGCCCCGTTTGTCAACGAGTCAGCGAGAAGAGGGATCCCGGTGGCCGACCAACTGCGCGCCGACGCCCGGCGCAACCGCGAGCGCGTCCTGGCCGCGGCCCAGGAGGCGTTCGCGGAGGCGGGCCTGCTGGTGCCCCTGGACGAGATCGCCCGCCGCGCCGGTGTCGGCGCGGGGACCGTCTACCGCCACTTCGCCACCAAGGAGGCCCTTTTCCAAGAGGTCGTGGCGGACCGCATCCAGCACATCATCGCGGAGGCGCGCTCCCGTTCCGCCGACGCCGACGCAGGTCGGGCCTTCTACGGCTTCTTCGCCTGGGTCGTGGAACGCGCCTCGTTCAACCACGCGGTCTGCGACGCGCTGGAGATGGAGGAGGGGATCGGGGTGTTCCGCGACCAGTGCTCGGAGGCCGACTTCAACGACGCCTTCGCCGTCCTGCTGCGCCGGGCCCAGGACGCGGGAGCGGTGCGTACGGACGTCGACTTCGACGACGTCCGCACGCTGATGGCCGGCTGCGTGGGCATGGAGCGCCGCCGCCGCGTCCCGGGCCGGATGGTGGCCCTCGCCTGCGACGCCATCCGCCCTTCCGTAACGGAACCCGAGCGACGTAACGAAACTTGCGAGATATGTAACGCGCCGTTGAAGCCCGCCACGACGGGCCGCCCCGCCCGCTACTGCGGCTCCGCGTGCCGCCAGAAGGCCCACCGCCGCCGGAAAACCGGTTGAACCCGGGGCGCGCCGCCCGCCATGGTGAGCCCGATGCGAACCATCCGCGCCGAATTCGACCGCCGTTCGATCACGGTCTACCAGGCGTTCCGTCCGGAGATCGGCGTGCCCGCCGTCGAGCACGGCCGCTTCGTCCCCCCGTTCTCCCGCGACCGGATGACCTGGATCAAGCCCTCGTTCCTGTGGCTCATGGCCCGCAGCAACTGGGCCCGCAAGCCCGGCCAGGAGATGGTCCTCGCCGTGCGGATCACCCGTACCGGCTGGGAGGAGGCCCTCGCCGAGGCCGTCCCCACCGACCCCGACCCCCGGCTCTTCGCCTCCGGTGAGGAGTGGCGTGCCGCGTTCGCCAAGTCCCGCGTCCATGTCCAGTGGGACCCGGAGCGCTCCCTGCGCGGCCGGAAGCTGGAGGAGCGCAGCATCCAGCTCGGCCTGAGCCGCCACATCATCGACCGCTACGTCGATGACTGGACCCTGGGAATCGAGGACCGCACCCCTGCGGTCCGCAAGATTCACCGCCTCCTTCAGGAAGGCAAGACCGTCCAGGCCAGGCGTCTGCTGCCGGGCGAACGTCCCTACCCCCTGCCAGCACCACTGGCCGCCCGCCTAGCCACCTGACCCCTCGCCCCGACACCAACTCCTGCGCCCCGCGCCGCCGGAATGCACGGCCCCGCGCCGGGTCGAGTCCTCTCGTCTCCTCTCCTCTCGACTCGTCCTCAAGGCGACTTGAGACAGGAGAAGGCGACTTGGGGCACGAGTCTGGACGGTGTCCGCAGCCGTTCGCGGCCGGCGGGCGTGCGTTGGCGTCGAGGCCCGCGCGGCACTGGAGACGGACGTCTTGAAGGTCTGACCATTGCTGCGGGCGTCGTTCTGCAGGCGGTGCTAGCGGTCGGTCGGGCTTGGGCTCGCGGGTGAGGGGAGGGTGAGGACCAGTCGGTGGGTGAAGCCGCCGCGGGCTTTCGCCTTGGCGGCGCGACGGCTTTCCAGGTCTTCGGGGGTGAGGTCGTGGAGGGCGGCCAGGGCGTGGAGGACCTCCAGGATGTCGGCCAGCTCGGACGGGTCGCCTGAGTCCGTGTACTCGCCGGCCTCCTCGTGCAGCTTGGCGCGCAGGAGCGCGGCGTATTCGGCGTGGTCGGCGACGCGGGTGGCGGGCTCGCGGCCGGTCGAGCGGATGATGTCCGGAATGCGGTCGCGGACGAGCTTTTCGCGTGCCGGGAGTTCGTTGTCCACGGATTCGTTGTCCACGAGGACGACGTTAGTCACGGTGACGGTCTTCCGCCGAACGGGTGTAACAGGTTCTAATAGCGCATGGTCACCGCCTCCCTGCCCCGCTCGGTGCGCGTCGGTTACGGTCTCGGCTCGTTCTGCTCCGGAACGTTCGGGACCGTTCCAGGGCTGCTGCTCCTCTACTACATGACGAACTCCCTGGGGGTGCCCGCCGGTCTGGCGGGACTGGCGGTGTTCCTGCCCAAGGCGTGGGACATCGTCATCAACCCGTACGTGGGGCGGCTGTCCGATCGCACGGTGTCGCGGTTCGGCCCCCGGCGGCCGTGGCTGCTGGCGGGCGCGCTCCTGCTACCGCCGGCGTTCGCGCTGACGTTCGCGGGCAGCCCCGTGCGCGGCGGTGCGGCGGCGCTGTACGTCGGCCTGTGCTTCTTCCTCGCGGCGACGGCGTACGCGCTGTTCGAGGTGCCCTACAAGGCGATGCCCGCGGAGATGACCGACGACTACCACGAGCAGTCGTCGCTGCTGACGTGGCGGATGGGTTTCCTCGGGCTGGCGATCCTCCTCTCCGGCGGGCTGGCCCCCGCGCTGGTCAACATGGAGGGCGGCGAACCGTCGTTCGCCGGGTACCGGACGATGGGACTGGTCATCGGCGCGGTGCTGCTGGTGGCGATGGCGGCGACGTTCTTCGGCACGGCACGGGCGCCCCGCATCGAACGCGCCGCACCCGAGCACGGCACCATCCGCGAGCAGCTCGCCGCGGCGCGCGGGAACCGCCCGTTCATGCTGCTGCTGGCGATCGGCGCGACGCAGATGTTCGCCGTGGGGATCATGCTGGCCGGTTCGCCCTATTTCGCCTCCTACATCGTCGGGGACACCGGTGCGATCACGACGCTGTTCCTCGCGCTGATCGGGCCCATGCTGGTGCTGATGCCCGCCTGGGTGCGGGTGTCGCGCAAGTACGACAAGCGCGCGAGCATGGTGGCGGCGAGCCTGCTGTTCCTGGTCGCCGGGGCGGGGCTGGCCCTGACGCCGACGCTCGGGTCGGCGTACGCCCACGCGTGCGTCATGGTGATGGGCGTCGGGTACGCGGGCCTGCAGCTCCTCCAGTTCTCGATGCTGGCCGACACGCTCGTCTACGACGAGCTCAGCTCGGGCAAGCGGCGCGCGGGAACGTTCACCGGACTCTGGACCGGCGTCGAGACCCTCCTGATGGCGCTCGGCGCCCTGGTCCTGGGCTGGGTGCTAGACATGGCGGGCTTCATCTCGTCGGAGCCGGACGAGCCGGTCACCCAGCCCGACGGCGCGCTCGACGCGATCGTGTACGGCGGCGCCCTGATCCCCGCGGCGTTCATGGGTCTCGCCATCGTCTGCACGCTGAAGTACGACCTGACCGCCGAGCGCTTGAACGCCCTGCGGGCCTCCCGCACCGCACCGACGGCCACCCCGGAACCTCTCTGACCCGGCCCCCGGCCGGAGTCGCCCGCCACGGTGCCCTCTAGTCGTCCGCGCCGCAGGTGAGGAGGTCGTAGAGGACGGGCGGAAGCTCGTCCCACAGCCACTCGTTGAGGGTGCCCGGGAACTCCTCGGGCGCACCCACGCGGATCAGCCGGGGGCTGAACGGCGTGAGGCGCACGACGACCGGATCGTCCGTCCAGGCGGGGGAGGCGGCGCCCCAGAAGGCGGCGAAGTCGGCGCCGGTGAGCGGCAGGTCGCGGGCGAACGTGCGGGGGCCGGCGCGCTCGCCCATGGGCAGCAGGCGCTGCGCCGTCGTGCGGATGACGTTGAGCGCCGCCAGGTCGTGCGGGCAGGCGACCCCCGCCATCTGCAGCTCGGGCAGCCCGAGCCGGGTCAGGCCGCGCGTGGTGAACCCGACGCAGGCGCAGCCGTCGACGTCGTCCTCGGACGCCTTGCAGCGGCCGCCGGCGCGGAGGTTCTGGAGCCAGGCGCCGAGCCAGCCGTCCGCCAGCCGGAAGCGGGTGTCCGCGCGGGAGCGGGCGGGCAGGATCTGCCCGGTGTCCACGTCGACCGGGACGGCGTCGAGGTGCTCGGCGATCGCGCCCGCCACCGCGCGGGCCAGCTGGTGGCCGAACGGGCGGTCGCCGGACGCCGCCACGGCCTGGACGCCGATGTGGTGCGCGGCCCCGAGCGCCCGGTCCTCCAGGCCGGGGTCATCGTCGTCGGTGACGCGGGTGGCGTGGCCGATGTTCCACGGGGAGTAGGCCGCGGGATAGGAGGCGATCCTCAGCCGCGGGGTGCCGAGCCGTTCCACCGCGGCGGCCGCGAACGGCGCGGGGAGCCGGCGCAGGGCGGCGAGCGGTGGGTCGCCGGGCGCGCGTTCGGTGGCGACGACGAAGGACGAGACGGTCTGCTCGGGAACGGTGATGCGGATGGACTCGGACACGTGGCGCCTCCTCGGGCCGTTGCCGGACGACTGGCATCCAGCCTGGTCCGGGGCCCTGACCCGCGGAAGTGGAACCCGGTTCTGTGGAAAACCCGGGCGGTCCGCACCGTGAAACGGTCAGGGCCGGGCGATGGTGTCGAGACCATCGCCCGGCCCTGCGGGACGCCTGCCCTGCCAGGAGGCTCGGCTCAGCGCGAGCCCAGGTCGACGTAGTGCCGCTCGCCGGGGCCCACGTAGACCTGGCGCGGCCGCCCGATCTTGGTGGCGGGGTCGTTCATCATCTCGCGCCACTGGGCGATCCACCCGGGCAGCCGGCCCAGGGCGAACAGCACGGTGAAGGCGTTGGTGGGGAACCCCATCGCCTTGTAGATGACGCCGGTGTAGAAGTCGACGTTCGGGTAGAGCTTGCGCTCGATGAAGTAGTCGTCGTTGAGGGCGACGTCCTCCAGCTGCATCGCCAGGTCGAGCAGCGGGTCGGGCTTGCCGAGCGTCTCCAGCACGCTGCGGGTGGCCTTCTTGACCACCGCGGCGCGCGGGTCGTAGTTGCGGTAGACGCGGTGACCGAAGCCCATCAGCTTGACGCCGGGCTCCTTGCGCTTGACCCGCTCCACGAACGACTTGATGTCGCTGCCGTTCTCGTGGATCTCCTCGAGCATCTCCAGCACGGCCTGGTTGGCGCCGCCGTGCAGGGGGCCGAACAGCGCGTCCACGCCCGCCGAGATGGAGGAGAACAGGTTGGCGTGGCTGGAGCCCACGAGCCGCACGGTCGACGTCGAGCAGTTCTGCTCGTGGTCGGCGTGCAGGATGAACAGCATGTCGAGGATCCGCACGATCTCGGGGTCGACCTCGTACGGCTGGGTCGGCAGCCCGAACGTCATCCGCATGAAGTTCTCGACGTAGCCGAGGGAGTTGTCCGGGTACAGCAGCGGCTGCCCGATCGAGGTCTTGTACGCGTACGCCGCGATCGTGGGCAGCTTGGCGATGAGCCGCACGCTGGACCGGTCGACCTGCTCGGCGTCGAACGGGTCCAGGCTGTCCTGGTAGAAGGTCGACAGGGCGCTGACGGCCGACGACAGCACCGCCATCGGGTGGGCGCGCCGCGGGAACGCCGAGAAGAACGCCCGGAACTTCTCGTCCAGCAGCGTGTGGTTGCGCACGCTGTCGCTGAACGACCAGAGCTGCTCCGCGGTGGGGAGCTCGCCGTAGATCAGCAGATAGGCGACCTCCAGGAAGGATGACTTCTCCGCCAGCTCGTCGATCGGGTAGCCGCGGTAGCGCAGGATCCCCGCGTCACCGTCGATGTAGGTGATCTCCGATGTGGTGGACGCGGTGTTGGTGAAGCCAGTGTCGAGGGTGACCTGACCGGTCTCCTTCATCAGGTTGCCGATGCGCAGCCCCGATGGGCCCTCGGTCGCCTGAGTCACCTCGAGTGGCAGTCGCCCGCCCGCGTGGTTGAGCTCGAAATCGGACATACTCTCTCTCGCTCCCAACTCCGTCCACACCTGCGTAGACGTTCCGTTCATCATCGTATCCACGCGATCATGCGGCTTGATCCCCGGCCTGCCTGCAAGTTGACGGTGATGTTGACGGGGAACCGCGCGGTACGGCCTCCCGCGGGACCTCCTAAGGGGACGGCAGGACGGCGGTGACTTGGGTCACCGTCTCCTGGTTCTCGCCGATGAGGGACGCCACATCCGTAGGCAGCCACTCCTCGCCGTAGTGCGCGTCCAGCAGCGTGGACAGCGCCGTCAGTACCTGGTCAGGGGAGGGACGGTCCACCGCCTCCTTGGAGAGACAGCGGGTGACGAGCCCCCGCATGGGGGCCGGCAGGCCGGACAGGTCGGGTTCGCCGTACACGATCCGTCCCCGTACCTTGCGGTCCGCGCCGAACGGCGCCGCGCCGACCGCCGCGTACACGAGCGTCGCCCCCAGGGAGAAGACGTCGCTCTGGGGCGTGATGCCCTCCCCGAGCGCCTGCTCGGGCGACATGTACGCGGGCGTGCCCAGGATCTGCGAGCGCGACAGCGGCACGGCGTCCAGCGGGCGGGCGATGCCGAAATCGATGACCCGCGGCCCGTCGGCGGCCAGCAGGACGTTCGACGGCTTCAGATCCCGGTGGACGATCCCCGCCCGGTGGATCGCGATGAGCGCCTCGGCCAGGCCGGCGCCGAGCCGGCACGCGGCCTGCTCCGGCAGCGGGCCCCGCTCGGCCACCGCCGCGGAGAGGCTGACGCCGTTGATGTACTGCGTGGCCAGCCACGGGTTCGCCGCGTCCGGATCGGCGTCCACCACCGGCGCCGTGTAGAAGCCGCTGACCGACTGCGCCGAGGCGACCTCCCGGCGGAAGCGCTCCCGCCAGTGCGGATCGCCCACCAGCTCCGACCTGATCACCTTGACGGCCACCAGCCGGCGGCTCGGCGAGCTGGCCAGGAACACCTTCCCCATGCCGCCCTCGCCCAGTTTGGCGGCCACCCGGTAAGGCCCGATGGTCTGGGGGGCGTCAGGGGGCAGAGGCTGCATGGGCACCGATTCCGATCACGACGGGTGGGCCGTCCTATGATCCCACGGCGTCACGTCCAGGGGAGAGCGGCACGTTGCTCCCAGTAGCGCTCGGGCGGAACGGCCAAGGAGGGCAGCGCACCTTCCTCCAGGACGACGTCCAGCGCCGCCAGGTTGGACCGCAGCTGGCCGGTGCTGACCGCCCCGATCAGAACGGTGTCCGCCCACGGCTGCCGCAGCACGGACGCGAGAGCCACCGCGTCCGTCCCCACCCCCTGGCCGTCCGCGGCCCGCTGCACGGACCCGGGAGCCTGGACGGCGAGCCTGCCGTTGGCGAGGGCCTCCTTCACCAGCACGTGGACGCCGTTCTCGTGCGCTTCGCGCAGCGCCTCACCTACCGAAGGCTCCAGAACGTTCCAGGTGGACTGGACCGTGCTGAACAGCCGCCGCCCCTCCACCTCCAGTTCCAGGGCCTTCCTGACGGTCTCGCCTTGACGCGGCCCTGAAGTGGAGAACCCGACCCGTACCCCGTCGGCCGCCACCTCCGCGAGCGCCGCCTGCAGCGCCCCGTCCCCGAACAGCGGGCTGTCCGTCGTCAGCGAGTGCACCTGGTAGACGTCCGGCCTCAGGAACCGCCGCGTCTCCGCGTACTGCTCGCGGAACCGCCGCAGGCTGTGCTCCTTGACCTCGTGCACCTCGGCGTCCATCCGCCACCCGCCGACGTACGCGTACCCCCACTTGCTGGACACGGTGACGTCCTCGTGCCCGCGCTCGGCCAGCCAGCCGCCCAGGAACTCCTCGGACCTCCCGTACGACCGCGCCGCGTCCACCCAGCGCACCCCGGCCGCGTACGCCGCGTCCAGGACGCTCCACGTCGCCTTCCGGAGATCCTCCACCCCGCGCCGCGCCGGCAGGCCCTCCGCCCGGCCGACATTGATGTACGCCGGCCGGCCCAGCGCCGCCAGCCCCAACCCCAGACGTCCCACACTCATCCCCCAACTCTCGCACGCGGGTTTTCCACAGAATCGCCTTCTACTGTCCTCGTCACTCGGCGTCGGCGACGCTTGCAATCCGTGACCGTCCCAATGGAGGGCCGATGCGAACCACGAACCCCCGCGCCGACCTGGGCTTCCGCCAGCTGGCCGGAGCCCTCGGGCTCACCACCTGGCAGCTGCGGCTGGCCCTCGACCACGGCCTCGTCCCGGCCTCGGACGCCGGCGGCCGGTGGCCGGCCGGCACGCCCGAGCGGTGCCGCGACAAGGCCCAGATCATCGAAGCCTTCGGCGAGGAGCCGCCGATCGGCGCGGGCAAGGCCGCCGCCCGGCTCGCCCTGCGGCTCGCCCTCGACGTCGACCGCGCCGACATCGAGGTGCTCGTCGCCCGCGGCGACCTCACCGTCATCGGACGCTACCGGCAGCACCCCATCTACCTGCTCCGGGACCTGGACGCGCTCGACGCCGCCCGCGTCCGCGACGTCGTGGCCACCCGGAAGGGCCCGCTCCTCGACAGCGTCGACGCCAAGGGCGCCGCCCTCGTCCTGGGCTGGCCGAAGGGCCTCTTCGACCGCGTCGCCGCCGAGTACTCCCTGCCCGCCGACCAGCTCGGCCGCTACCACCTGGCGGACGTCCGCGCCCTGGCGGCCGACGGCGACCTCGCCGCCCGCGCCCGCGCCGACCAGCGCCACCGAGCCCTGACCCGGGCCCGCCGCAAGGAGGAACACCACGAGGACGTCCTGCGCAACTGGATGCTGCGCTGCACCGCCTACCTGGACCGGGCCGCCGACGATCCGCCCGATCCGGCCACCGCCACCCGCACCCTGCGAGCACTCAGAACCGTCCGCGCCACCCCACTTGATCACCCGTGATTCCGGAGAACCGCCCGCGAGCGGCGGGCCGCTGGAGGGGAGCGGCCCGACGCATCGCGCCGGAACGCCACCGGAACCGTCCGCTGATCTCCAAATGATGCCCGCAGGCCATGCCAGAGAGCGCCCGCAGCAAGCACCGCCACGCCCCCACACGTCCAAGACGACCGAAGGACGAACCGCCGCTGCCGCTGACCGAGTTTCCACGGGACCGGCTGCGCAAGGAGAGCTGGGCGCTGCTGGTGTCAGCGGCCGTCGTCGCCTGCCTGCTGCCGTTCTCCGGAAACGCGTATCCGCTGGTCAAGGCGGTCGTTCTGCTGCTGGCCCCGCTGGTCGCGTTCACGATCATTAGAGGTGGCGGCGTCAAGGCGCGGGCGATCGCCGCGCCCGCCGCGCCCGCCGCCTGGATCGCACCTCTAAGCGGTGCTCAGGGAAATCCTCTGCTCGGACAGGCGGGGAGCGGTCAGCGGCGCTTGGAGCGAGACTTGCGAGTGGGGGGTGCCTCCGGCGTCGGAACGATGGTCGCGTGGAGGCGGTCGCGGGCCTCCGTACGGGACATCGCGGGAAGGCGCGGGGGCAGGACGTCGGCCAGGGCGGGCGGGGCGTCCGGCAGGCCCTCCTCGTCCACCGCGACACGGTCGCGCGGCCAGTCGCCCAGGAGCACGGCGTTGAGCTGGCCGGGATGGCGGGCCAGCAGCCGCTCGATCCGCGCGGCCTCCTGGCCGCAGTCCGCGACCAGGAACAGGCGGCGACGCGAGCGCGCGACCGCCGTGTCGCGGCGGATGGCGAGCTCGGTCTCCAGGTAGGCGAGCGCGGCGTCGAGGTTGCCCGGGATGAACAGACCCGGGCCGGTGTCGTCGAGCAGGTCGTCCTCGGCGAGCCCGAACAGCGCGCCCGCGTCGGGCCGGGGGACCACGACGAGCGCGGTGTCGCCGCAGCCCTCCAGAGCGGCCAGCGCGACCACGCGCGCCGAGGCCGTGGCGCCCGGGCCGGTGAAGGCCAGCAGCGGCGCGGCGAACGGGTCGATCGAGGGCCGGTACACGGGCGGCGCCGGCTGCTCGGCCGGCGGCGGGCCCGGCACCGGGAACGGCGGCCCGGCCACGGCGTAGAAGCGATGGCGCATCGGGTAGCCGATCGCGACGGCCGCCGGCAGCAGCAGGCCGAGCAGCAGCAGCGGCGGGAGCGAGCCCGCCGCCGCGGACTCCCGCGCGAGATCGCGGGTCGCGGTGGCCGTCGGGACGGCCGGCGCCGGAAGGAGCGTGGCGGGCGGGCTGGACGCGACCGGACGCGGGGAGGAGCGCTCGGCGGTCTCGCGCGGGACGGCGGGCCGGGTCGGCGGCGACTTGCGGCTGGGATGCCGCTCCCGCGGGCGCAACTCCAGCCCGGCGCGGCGATCCTGGTGGTACATCGCGCGCCATGCTTCCTTGCATTTGCGCCACATGTGGCCGTCGCCGGTGCGCATGGCCAGCCGGCAGTCGGCGGGGAGGGTACGGCGCGGCCGCGGTTCGTCGGCCTGGACGGGGACGGCCATGGCGAACGAGGCGGCGCCGGCCATGGCCATACAACCCAGCAGTCCGCACGCGCAGCGGACGACTCCACGGGTGGAGCCGGTGCGGCCGAGGTCTGCCAGCAAGCGCTTCATTGTCGCCCCGGGGGGTAGCGGGTGGTCGGCGTCAGGTAGCCGATCATAGTGAGTTCGGCTACGGAGCGTTGACATTTGGTCACAGTTCTTGGTCTTGCCGTACATGCCCCCGCGACCAAGCGGCCATAAGGGATGAGCCACCCGCACCTGCCCGCACGCCCACACCCGCGCTCACCCGCAGCGGCCCCTCTCGCCCGCACACCGCTCGCTCGCCCGCTCCTGACTCCCTCCGGCCCGCCGCTCACCACCCTCCGGGCTGCCTGCCGTTCGCCCGCCTGCGCGGCCGCTCACCGTTCGCCCGCTCGTCCGGCCGTTCGCTGCCCGTGGGCCGCCTGCTGGGGAGTGGGGTCGGCGGTCTTGGAGGGGGAGTGGGCCTGTCTTCGCTACGCTCCAGGCCGAGGCGGTCGGTGGTTGCGATAGGGAAGGCGGGTCGGGTGCCCTTTACTCTCAGCCATCCTGCCGCCGTGATCCCGCTCGCTCGCGGGCGCATGGTGCCCTCGGCGCTCGTCGCGGGCTCTATGGCGCCGGACGTGCCGTACTTCTTCGGGATGGGGGATCTGCGGGGCGCCACCCATGATCCGGTGGGCATCGTCACGGTCGACCTCGTGCTGGGCATCGGGCTGTTCGCCGCGTTCCACCTGCTCTGGAAGCGGCCGCTGGCCGCGCTGGCCCCCGAGCCTGCACGGCGGCTGCTGAGCGGTCCGCTGCGCGGTCCGCGTCCCTCGATGCTGGTGTGGGTGCCGCCGTCGGTGCTGGCCGGGACGGTGACGCACGTGTTCTGGGACGCGTTCACGCACCGTTATCACGGGTTCGCGGACCTCATGCCCTGGCTGGTGACGACGTCGTTCGCGGGCATGGAGCTGTACCGGTGGCTGCAGTACGGGAGCGGTGCCGCAGGTCTCGTGGTCATCGCCTGGTGGCTGCACCGGTGGGCGCGCACGGCGCCCGCCGACCCCGAGCCGCCGGCGGGGCTGCCGGCGCGGGCGGCGCTCGGGGTGGGCGGGGCGCTGCTGTCCTGCGCGGCCGCGGGCGGCGTGCTGGGGGCGGTGCTCCTGTTCAACCAGCCGGACCTGCCGCGCACCTCGCACATGACTCTCGCGAGCGGGGTCATCGGAACGATCTGCGGCGGCGTCATCGCGCTGACCCTGTACGGCGCGGCTTTCACACTCCGGGAACGCCGCCGGGCGGGGCCGCGTCAGCGGAAGAGCGAGCCGGCGTAGGCGGCGCCGATCCCGAGGTACACCTCGGTCAGGGCGTCGGGCTTCCGCGCGTTCTCGATGGGTTTGAGGGTCTTCCAGGACTCGGTGGTGGGCTCACGGGCGTGGGCCTCTTCTCGGTCGCGGGGCTTTTCTCGTGCCGCGCATGAGGAATTACCCATCCGGGACATGAATTCGTTCCAGTTCGCCCTCTTTGGGTAGAGAGATGTCCTCCGCTCGCGCTCCCCGGGGAACGGACGACATGCCACATCGACCGAGACCGGCCGTCGGCGAGAAAGTGCCGGACAGTCGAGCAATGCGCACGGTAAAATCATGGTCACCCGCAGTCATCTCCCGCGGTGTCGTGTCGCGGCATGCCCAAACAGCTGACCATTCTCTGCGGCCGCGGCCGGCGATCCCTCCGCCGCGGCTCTCGCGCCGGGGCGGACACGCACGACCGACAAATGAAAGGTAACGGCATGTGCCGATTGTTCGGTATGAGCACCGGCGGTCCCCGGGTCCGGGCCTCGCACTGGTTGATGGACGCGCCCGAATGCCTGCGCGCGCAGAGCCACCGGATGCCGCACGGCGCGGGGCTGGGCTGGTTCTCGCTCGGCGCGGAGCCGGTGCGCGACCGGGCGCCGCTCGCCGCGTTCGAGAGCCCCGACTTCGCCCTCCACGCGCGCAACGTCGTGTCGCACACCTTCGTGTCCCACGTCCGTGACGCCTCCGTCGGCGGGCTGACGGTGCACAACTGCCACCCGTTCGTCATGAACGACCGGCTTTTCGCCCACAACGGCGTGGTCAAGGGCCTTTCGACGCTCGGTTCGTGGCTGACGGAGGTCGACCGCGCCCACGTGTCGGGCGAGACCGACTCCGAGCTGGTGTTCGCCTACATCACCGCCGAGATCCGCCGCGCGGGCGACACCACCGAGGGACTCGTCCGGGCGGTCGGCCGGATCGGTGCCGAGCTGCCGGTGTTCTCGTTGAACCTCCTCATCGCCGAGGCGGGGCGCCTGTGGGCATTGCGCCATCCCGACTCCAACGAGCTGTGGGTGCTGTCCCCCCGACACGGCGGCCGGAGCGGGCCGGAGGGCGGCGAGGCGGCCGAGCACGTCCCCGCGGTCGTCGTGGCGAGCGAGCCGATGGACGGCCAGCCCGGCTGGCGGCTGCTGGACCCGGGCGAGCTCCTGGTCGTGAACGGGCTCGAGGAGACGTCGCTGCACCCGTTCGAGCCGCCCCGCCACCGGCTGAGCCGGGATGACCTGTCGCTGCGGGAGGCCGCCTCGCAGGGCGTGGTCGTCCCTCCGCAGTCCGCCGAGGACCTGCCCGCCGCGGACGACGCGGCGGTGATCAGCGACCTCTGACGATCCGTACGGCGCCCGGGCGGCCTCCAGGCCCCCGGGCGCCGTACGGATCCGCGGCCCGGCGTAAAACCGCTGGCCGGAACCCTCGGCCGCTGAGAGGGTCTCCGGATGACCACGACACGCGCCGACCTGCTGATCCGCCAGCTCGACATCGCCTGGGCACTGTTCGAGTACCACCTTGAGGGCATCGACGACGACGCCTGCCTCTGGGAGCCCTCGCCGCACTGCTGGACGGTCCGCCCGGACGGGCAGGGCCGATGGACGGCCGACTGGGCCGACACCGAGCCGGACCCCGTCCCCGCCGTCACCATCGCCTGGGTGACCTGGCACATCGACTTCTGGTGGACGACCACGCTCGGCCACTGCTTCGGGTCCGGCGCCCCCGCCCGCGAAGAGATCACCTGGCCCGGCGGCATCGCGGCCGCGACCGCGCGTCTCCGCGCCCTGAACGACGAGTGGCGCGCCCGGCTCCGCGAACTCACCGACGCCGACCTCGACTCGACCGACCGGACCGCCGGCCTGCCCTGGGGCCAGGGCCTGACTCTCGGCGACGTCGCCGCCTGGCTCGGCGTCGAGCTCACCAAGAACGTCGCCGAGATCGGGCTCCTCCACAACCTCCACCGTCTCCACGCTCTCGACGGCCGTGACCGCGCCCTGGCCGGGTGACCGCCCGCGCGGGTGGCCGTGTGCGGCCGGTCCGGCGGCTGAGGTGGGGTCTTGGGCTCTTATCGGCAACCCCGATCGTTCAGAGAACGTCTGGTTCTTGGGGGAAGGAGAGGTACGTCGGGGGACGGGGGCTTTGACGCATGTCCACGGGTGGGTACGCCTGGTAACGACACGCCGTTCGCCGTGGAAAAGACCACCAGTGGCCGGTCTTGTGTCGTTTCGCGCGGCATCGGGGGCGGATTATTGGGGATTGTGTACGTTGGGTAGATCAACAGTGCCGTGAGCTGCGGGGACGATCGTTCCGTCCCGGCTCACGCGTCGATTGAGGAGGTAACCGTGGCCCGCACTCTGGCGAGGGGCACCCGTGTCACCGGTGCCGAGCGCACCCGGCTGGCGGCGGAGCTCGCCCCTCGGTACGCGGCAGGAGAGAGCATCCGTGACCTGGCCGCCGAGACCGGCCGGTCGTACGGATTCATCTACAACGTTCTCAAGGAGGCGGGGATCCCCTTGCGCGGGCGCGGTGGCAACACCCGCCGCAAGAAGGACTGAGGAGGCGTCCCCCCAAGGCTCCCTGGGGGGACGCGGTCAGCGGCCGGACACCTCGGACCGCGCGTTCAGGCTGGCCAGGTCGGCGGCCGCGCGTCCGGCGGCCCAGCCCTCGTGGTTGGAGACCGTACGGGCCCGGCCGCGGGACAGGTTCGGGAACAGTGCCTCGACAGCGTCGTCGACGGCCTGGTCGCGAGCGGCCAGAACGGGGACGAGGTCGCGCCCGCCGGACTCCGACTCCGAGGCGGCGCGCCCGGCCGCCTCGCGGAGCCGCTCGCCGACGCGGGCGGCGTAGGCGTTCAGGAACGCGTGGCGGAACGAGCGGGTACGGGAGCGCCCCGCGGCGTCGCGGCGCGGACCGGCGTTGACCATCGCCGTGGTCGCCTGGACCAGCAGCGAGGTGAAGAGCAGTTCGACCGCCGCGAGATCGGCGGGGAATCCCAGGACGGTGGAGAAGCCGAGTTCGCGGTGCCAGATCGCGCGGCAGCGGTTGGCGTCGGCGACGACGGTGAGCAGCGCCGCCTTGGGGCCGTCGTACGGGGTGTCGACGGCCAGGCGGCGGCCGGCCGGTTCGGAGACGGTGCCGAGGTCGGCGTCCAGCAGCGCGTGGTCGATGCTGTGCCGGGCCATCAGCTCCTGCGCCCGGGCGCTGAGCGCCTCGGCCTCCTCGGGGAACTCGGTGGACTCGGCCTTGGCGAGCAGGGCGCGGACCTTGCCCAGCATCCGCTGGTCGATCTCGGCGGGCGGGGTGTCGGGGACGGCCGCGCCGGGCGGCGGGCCGATCGTCGCCAGCCGGGGGAGGGCCAGGAGCAGGTCCAGGAGCTCGGTCGCGCAGGCCGCGAGGGCGTCCGGGCCGGCCTCCTCGGCCGCGCACCAGGCGCCCGCGTAGTCGCCGTCCCACCAGATCCGGGCGTCGATGGCGGTGAGCTGCGCGCGCCACTGCGGGCCGAGGGTCGCGTACCCGCGCGTCTCGGCCGCGATGGCGTCGACGACCAGCCGCTCGTGCCGCGGGGAGAGCCTGCGGGCGGTGTGCCGGACGAGGTCGGCGGGCTGCCAGCCGCGGCCCCAGGCGACCGTGATGGCACGCTGGAGCCGCGCCACGAGGAGCCCGTCCCGGGACGGCGGCTCCTCGGGCGGATCACCTGGCGGATTTCCCGGCGGGTTCTCGGGCGGCGCCGCGTCGCGGGTCTTCCGGTTCCACCATCGGGTCGCCCCCACCACCGTTCCCGCTCCCTTCCGCGCCGCGTGCCACTCGGCATCCTGCCACGCAGCGCACGGTGGTGGTGACCCGGTCCGTCAGGCGTCCCCGTGCAGCTCCTCGACGACGACGCTCTGGAAGTCGCGGGAGGTGTCCGGCACGTAGGTCAGCCGGGCCAGCGCCCGGCCGTCCCGGTCGCGGATCTCGAAGTGGTAGCCGCCCGCCGCGGCCTCGCCGATGTGCGCGACGGCCTGGTCATGGCGCAGCCGGCACATCGTGTCCACCTTCTCGAGCGCGACCTTGAGGCTGCCGGCGTCGCTGATGAGCCGGGCGGGTTCGCTCGTCTCCCAGATCTCGAACATGGGTCGCGTCCTGTCGGCGATAGGGGGTGGGGTCGCGGGGCTTTCAGGTGTGCAGGAAAGCCTGCGACGCTTTGGTGGATCTTTCAATCAAGGGAGATATCGGATTGATCACTATTCGGAGTCGGGCACGTCCGCACGGTGATGGGCGTACGGATCCTCTTACGGGACGCGCGGGCCGGTGGCTAGGGTTACCTGCCGTAACCGAATGACGTTCGGAGGGGTCGGAGTTGGACTACCGGGTGGTGTCGATCGTCCGTGACCACGCCCGCGAGCGCCCCGGAGCGCCCGCCGTGACCGGGGACGGCCGGACGGTCACGTACGCCGAACTGCACGAGCGGTCCAGCCGGGCCGCCCAGGCGCTGCTGGCCGCGGGGCTCGGCCCGGGCTCGCGCGCCGGGTACGTGGGCAAGAACGCCCCCGAGTTCTTCGACCTGCTCTTCGGCGCCGCCAAGATCGGCGCGGTGGCGACCCCGGTCAACTGGCGGCTGACGCCCGCCGAGATCGCCGCGATCATCGCCGACGCCGAGGCGCCGCTGACCGTGGTGGACGCCGAGTTCGCCGGCCTGGCCGCCGATCTGCCCGGCGAGGTCGTCGTGACCGGCGAGCCGTACGAGACCTGGCTGGCCGCGCACGCCCCCGAGGATCCCGGCCACACCGGCCGCCCGGACGACATCGTGGTGCAGCTCTACACGTCCGGGACGACCGGGACGCCCAAGGGCGTCCAGCTCAGCAACGCCAACTTCGCCATCGGCGAGCGGATGGCGCCGCGCTGGCGGCTGGACGCGTCGGCGGTGAGCCTGGTCCCGATGCCGCTGTTCCACATCGGCGGGACCGGCTGGGCGCTGGCCGGGCTGTACGCGGGATGCCGGCAGGTGCTGGTGCGCGACATCGACCCGGCGGCGCTGGTGGACACGTTCGAGCGCGAGCGGATCACCAACGCGTTCATCGTCCCGGCGGTGCTGCAGTTCATGTGCCAGGTGCCGGGCGCGGCCGAGCGCGACTTCTCGGCGCTGCGGGCGATCACGTACGGCGCGTCGCCGATCACCTCCGAGGTGCTGCGGCGCGCGCTGGAGACGTTCCGGGCGCCGCTGTTCCAGCTGTACGGGATGACGGAGACGACCGGGGCGATCGTCCAGCTGGAGCCCGAGGACCACGACCCGGCGGGCCCGCGCCGCCACCTGATGCGCTCGGCGGGCCGGCCGTACGACTGGGTGGAGATCAGGATCGCCGATCCGGCGACCGGCGCCGAGCGGGCGCCTGGGGAGACGGGCGAGGTGCTGATCCGGTCATCGCAGAACACCCCCGGCTACTGGAAGCGGCCCGCCGAGACCGAGCGGCTGCTGGCCGGGGACGGCTGGATCCGCACGGGCGACGCGGGGCACGTCGACGCAGAGGGCTACCTGTTCCTCACCGACCGGATCAAGGACATGATCGTCACCGGGGCGGAGAACGTGTACCCGATCGAGGTCGAGGAGGTGCTGGCCGGCCATCCGGACATCGCCGACGTGGCAGTGATCGGCGTTCCGGACGAGCGGTGGGGCGAGACCGTGAAGGCGGTCGTGGTCCTCGCGGAGGGCGCGTCGCTGAGCGCGGACGAGGTCCTCTCCTATGCGCGGGAGCGGCTGGCGGGCTTCAAGCGGCCGCGCTCGGTCGACTTCGTGGAGGCCCTGCCGCGCAACCCCAGCGGCAAGATCCTCAAGAAGGACCTGCGCGCGCCGTACTGGGAGGGCCTCGGCCGCACCATCGCCTGAGCCGGACGCGTCCGGGCCGGGGCGGTCAAGGCTCGGTGACCACCTGGAGGTCGGTCGCCTCCGGCTCGGCGAACGCGGCGAGCGACTCCGCCTCGGCCGTCAGCTCCTCCAGCGCGCCGCGCGGCAGCGGCTCGAAGGGGCGCAGGCGCAGCGTCGCGGTCTTCCGCTTGCGCTCCAGCTCCCACGTGCCGCGGGCGAAGCCGTCCCAGAGGAACGTGGCGCGCACGCGCAGGTTCTTGGTGGTGAGCCCGGGCCGGTGCGCCTCGGAGATGACGCGCGTGCGGTCCGCGTGGGCGAGGACGAGGTTGTCGAACTCCGGGAGGAAGCGCGCGGGCGCCGGCGTGTCCGGGTCGGGCCTGGGGGCGTCCGGGAGGTCGAACAGCTCGCGGCCGCTCTCGCCGGTGAAGGCCCGCAGCCGCGGCCGCAGGCGGTCCAGGACCTCGGCGAGGGCGGGCAGCCCGGACCATGCCTGGGCGTCGGCGGCGGAGGCGGGGCCGAAGGCCGCCAGATAGCGCAGGACGAGCTCGTCCACGGCGGGGGTGCCCGAGGGCGCCTCGCCGAGCCGGCTCTCCGCCAGGGCGAACCGGGCGCTGCGCGGGAAGCCCCAGCGGTCCGCGGTGGGCACCATGATCAGTGGCAGCCGCATCCGGACGGCGAACCCGAGCGCGCGCTCGTTCACGTCCGGGAACTCGGCCTGGAGGAGCGCGCGCGTCTCGTTGAACGTGCGCGGCGACTCTTCCAGGAGGCGCCGGGCCACCGGGAGCACGGCGTCCAGGTCCATGCCCTCGGCGCGCGCGCCCAGCACCTTCAGGCCCGCGTCCAGTACGGGCTGCAGCGCCGTACGGAACGCGAGGTAGTCGGCGGCGGTCATGAGGTGGAGCGTGCCGCGCATCATCGTCGCCCGGACGACGGCACCGCCGTCCAGTGCCGCGCGGAGGTCCCCGGCGGCGAACCCGCGCAGCCGCGTCCAGAGCCCGAGGAACGGCGGCCGCGGCTCCTGCGCCTGCATCCCGCACAGGCGGCCGACCGCCGCCGGAACGGAGGTCTCCTCGCGGGCGAGGAGCATCTGGCGGGCCAGCGTCGCCCGGTTCAGGGCCCGGAGGGTGAGTGTGTCGGTCGTCACGGCCACACAGTAGAGGAGCCGCCCCGGAGCGCACCTCGCGGAGTCGCCGTCACCGAGCGCACGCGCCCGGGACCGGTTCGTGATCAAGGTCGAGCCGGACCGTAGCGGGCGCCGTACGGTCCGTGGCCGGTGACCCGTACCCGAATGAAGTTCGACAAAAACTTGGCGGCTCGATCACGGTCCTGCGGAGGCGTGGTGAGGGCGCTCGGGCGGGGTGGCCGTCCGGGCTGGTCACCGGCTTGCGGAAGCGGCGGGACCGCACTGTTTCCCAGGCTTCCACGCCTGTCCCGTGCGGCTCGAATGAGGCACTTTTCGTTATCCTGCACGTGCATCGGCCCTTGCACATGCACGACATACCTAGCAGGATTACCCCCGGACCCCCGCACGTGAACTCCCCGGAGATCGCGATGAACGCACACTTGAGTGACAGCGACCGACAGGCGCTGCGGCTTGCCCACGAACTGCGCGAGGAGCTGCGGCAGACCCTGCCGCAGCAGGTCGCCGCACCGTCGGTCTCGCCATTCGTCGATCCCTCGGGGCGGCCCGCCGTCCTGATGAAGATGGACGAGGAGACCGCGCGCGCCGTGATGGCGGTGCTGGAGGAGCGGCGCGGCCGGCAGGCCCAGCAGTTCCCCGAACCGCGGCGCGCCGACGGCACCCACGTGCCGCCGCCGGACGCCGCCATGGCGGTGCCGCCCCCGCGGCACCCCGCGGTACCGGTGACGGCGACGGGCTTCCCCGCGGCGCCGGTGCCGGCGGCCGGCGGCCCCGGCCTGCTGCCCACCGCCTTCCCGCTGCGCTGACGCGACCTCCCGGGCCCCGCCGCGCGGGGCCGGGACGCGCCCGGCCGGGCGCCGCGCTCAGCCGGGCGGGCCGCCCGCCTCCACGGTGATGCCCAGCGCCTCGGCCAGCAGCGGCGCCAGATCCTGCAGCTGGTCAGGGGAGACGATGGCGCCGCGCAGCGACGCCGGCTCGATCGTGATCCCCAGCGCCGCGCCGCGCAGGTCCGCCTCGTCCAGCGTGGCGCCGGCCAGCGTGGTCGAGGCCAGCCGCGACCCGGGGAAGCGTACCCGGGTCAGCGTGGCGCCGCCGAAGTCGGCCTCGCGCAGCAGGCAGTCCTCGAACGCCACGTCGGTGAGGACGCACCCGCGCAGGTTGATCCCGTCCAGCTTGCAGCCGCGGAACGTCACGCGGGTCAGCCGGGCGCCGGTCAGCGGCGCCGCCGCCAGCACCGAGCCGAGCAGCGCGCTGTCGCGCCACTCGCCGCCGGACAGGTCGGTGGCCACCAGGCTCAGCTCGCTCGCCCAGACGCCGATGAAGCGGGCCCGCCGCAGCCCGCCGCCCTCCACGGCCGTACCGGTGAACGCGCAGTCCAGGAACCGCGAGCCCGCCGCGTCGGCGCCCTTCACCCGGAACCCGTCGAAGTGCACCGTGTCGTGATCGGCGTCCGGCCCCCAGGTGCCGTCGTGCGGGACGAGCCATTCGGCGAACGGCACCTCGCCCAGCCGCGCCGGCACCCGCGCCGGCACCCGCGGCCCGGACGCCGGGCGGCGGCTCACGCGTCCTCCCAGACGGCCCGCACGGCCGCGGCCACCGACGGCGCCTGGGCACGCCCGGCGCGCGCCGCCGGGGCCCGGCCCGCCGGATCCAGCGAGTTGCCGCCGAACGCCTCCCGCTCCCGGCGGCCGGGGGACACCACGGCCACCCGGGAGCCCGCCCGGCGCAGCGCGGCCACCTGCCGTCCCACGCTCGCCATCGGGCCGAAGCCCGCCGTCGTCGGGGCCAGGACCAGCACGGCGCGGTGCCCGGCGGCCAGGTCGGCGTTGGCGGCCGACCGCAGCCCGCCGTCGACGTAGCGGCGGCCGCCGATCGTCACCGGCGGCCAGACGCCCGGGACCGCGCAGCTGGCGCCCACCGCGTCCACCAGCGGCACCCCGGCCTCGCGGTCGAAGACGGCGAGCGCCCCCGTGACCGCGTCCACGGCGGTGATCCGCAGCGGCCGGCCCGGCCACTCCCGGACCGGCAGCCGCGACTCGATCACGGCCCGCCGCTCGGCCTCGGGAACCGTGCGCGCCGCCAGCGCCTGCCGCCCGATCCTCGCGCCGAGCCCCTCGGGCGTGCGCGAGCGCACGGCCGCCCACGCCCAGCGCGCCACCACGGACCGGCCCACCCGGGCGGGCGCCTCGTCCCCGGCGCCGGCCAGCTGCGCCTGGTAGCGCACCTCGGGATCGATGCCGGACGCGACCTGCGCGCCGACGAGCGAGCCCGCCGACGTGCCCACGACCAGGTCGGCCGCGCCCAGGTCGAGCCCGGCCTCGGCCAGCCCGGCCAGGATCCCCCACTCCCACGCGATCCCGGTGATCCCGCCGCCGCCGAGCACGAGCGCCCGCCGGCCGGCCGCGTGCGCCGCCGCGCCGTCCCCGGTCATTCGTACGGGTTCCTGGGCTTCTTGATCTTCGTCACCGACCGGCCCTGCAGCTCGTGCAGGCCGGAGACGGCGCGGCCCTGCGGCGGCCGCCAGGTGCCCACGACGCGGACCCAGGTGTCGGCGGGGGGCCGCTCCAGGCCGTGTACCACGACGGGGAACGGCACCGCGTCGCCGGCGCAGCAGGCCATCTTGAGCCGGGTCACCTGCCAGCCGGGGCCGTCCGCGCGGGGGGTCACGAAGCCGGTCAGCTGGACCTGCACGTCCTTGAGATACGGCGACTGTCCGGTCTGCGCCTCGTACGACCGCCCGATGAACTCGCCCATGGTCATCGCCACCGGCGACCCGGTCTGGGGCAGGGGCCCGTAGCCCTGGGCGGGCGGGGCCGGCGGCGGAGCCTGGCGGGCGGTGTCGCGCCCGGCGGTGTACGAGCCGAGCGCCGGCGGCGCCACGATGAAGATCGCCAGCACGGGCAGGCACATCAGCCACGCGACGCGCGGCCCGCGGCCGCCGTGATCGTGCCCGTGGCCATCGTCGTGCCCGGCCGCGTCCCCGTGCCCGTGCTCGTGCCCGCCGTCGGGCCGGGCCCGCCACTCGCCGCGCAGCCCGGCCGCCCCCAGGGCGACCAGCACCACGGCGGCGGCGACCAGCAGGTAGCGGAATCCGGGCTTGACGTAGTTGAGGTACTCGTCGGTGCCGAGCGTGATCCACAGCACGGCGGCGCCGATCACGATCAGCAGCAGGTTCTGGGCGGCCTTCGTCACAGCAGCATCATTCCTGTGATCGTGCTCACCGTCACGGCGAGGGCGAACGTCAGCGGGACGAAGCGGATCGCGAACCGGCGGCCGAAGAAGCCGGTCTGCAGCGCGATCAGCTTGAGGTCGACCATCGGGCCCACCACCAGGAACGCCAGCTTGGCGGTGGGGGAGAACTGGCTGAGGCTGGCGGCCACGAACGCGTCGGCCTCCGAGCAGATCGACATCAGCACGGCCAGCACCGACAGGACCAGGATCGAGGCCCACGGGATCCCGGCCACGCCGTTCACCGCGTCGGCGGGGACGGCCACGTTGATGGTGGCCGCGGCCATGCCGCCGACGACGAGGAAGCCGCCCGCGTGCATGATGTCGTGCCGCATGGCCTGGCGGAACGCCTCCCAGCGGGCGCCCGCGCCGGTCCCGGTGGCGGGCCGGGACGGGATCCTGATCCATTCGCCCTTGCCGAACAGCAGCCAGGCCCAGCCCGCCAGCACCGCCACGACCAGCGAGGCGGCGAACCGGCCGAGCACCATCTCCGGGGACCCGGGGAACGCGACGGCGGTGGCGATCAGCACGATGGGGTTGATCGCCGGGGCCGCCAGCAGGAAGGTCAGCGCGGCGGCGGGCGCGACGCCGCGCGCCATCAGGCCGCCCGCCACCGGGACCGAGGCGCACTCGCAGCCCGGCAGGACGGCGCCCATCGCGCCGGCGACCGGGACGGCGGCGCCGGGCCGGCGGGGGAGCACCCGGTTCCAGAACGAGGGCGGCACGAACGCGGTGATCGCGGCCGACAGCGCCACCCCGAAGACCAGGAAGGGCAGCGCCTGGACGCAGATCGCGACGAAGATCGTGGTCCAGGCGTCCAGCGCGCGGGCGTCGATCAGCGGCGCCGCGAAGATCCGGCCCGCGACCAGCGCGCCGGCCAGCAGGGCGAAGCCCCAGGCGGCGCGGGTCCCGGGGGCGGCGGGGCCGCGGGATCCCCAGTCGGACGGGGGGAGGAGGTCGTCGTCGGCCGTGCGGAGGCCGGCGGGATCGGTCATGCGGGTCATCGTTCCACAGGGTTCCGCAAAGCCCGTACCGAACGGCCTGGGACGATCCGGGAATCCCCGGGCGGGGCCGCCTGTTACACCTCCCGGGCACCACGACATAGAAGATCTACCTGCCCAAAGGTAAAGAAATGTGTGGTTTGCCCAAATCGTGGTAATGGCGCATATACTCGACGCCAGGTCGGGGTCAAAGCACCGTTGACCTGGCCAATCGCATAGTCGTCGCCCTCCCGCCCGCCAGGCGGGGCCTTCTCTCGCCGAGTCCCGGCCGCACCCATGCAGCGGCCACCGGACGGGCCCAAGAGCCCCCGGTTCGGCATATCTCCCGCATATAACGTTCGCGTTCCGCGCGTGCCCGCTCAGCCGGGTCGCGTGCCGTGCCCGGACGGCGGTCCGCCATGTACGCGGGCCCATTCGATGCGGGGCGCCCCGCGACGGCTCCTCATCCCGAGCTTCGAGCCTCGGGACCGTTTCCGCGCACCCAACGGGACTCCCCCTGTCCCTGCGCGAAACGGCATCCCTGACCGCCGAATAAAGGACTTTCATGCAGAAGCGAGCGCTCAACGTTGCCCTGACCGGTGTGACCGGTACCTGCCTGGCAGGCATGCTGGTGGCCGGTGTGGCCGCCGCCAGCGGTGATGACTCCGCTCAGCAGCAGAAGACGCCGTCGCAGTCGCCGATGGCGCAGAAGGACTCCACGGAGAAGAACGACTCGGCCAAGGCCCGCAGCCTGGCCGAGGCGGCCCGCAAGCCGGCCGCGAAGGACGCCGACGAGCCGGCGCGGAAGAAGGTCGAGAAGAAGGCCCTCCTGACGGGCACCACCAAGGCGTCCTACTTCTGGGACGACGGCTCCGGCGTCAACGGCGACACCGGCGCCCCCGCCGGCGGCAAGCCGATGCAGAAGGGCCTGTTCGCCAGCCCGAGCTGGCCCATGCACACCAAGGTGAAGGTGAGCGCCAACGGCCGCAGCGTCACCGGCTTCGTGGGCGACCGCGGCCCGGGTGAGCCTTCTCACAGGGGCGTGATGCTCGACCTCGACACCTACACCTTCCGGTACCTGCTGGACGGCGAGAAGCCGAAGAGCAAGTACAACGCCGGTACCGGCGAGGGCCACATCAACGGCCTCAAGTACGAGGTCCTGGAGTGGGGCAAGGGCAAGGGCAACCGCGGCAAGCCGCAGCCCTTCGGCTCCTGACCCCCGCCCGGAACGGGCCCGGCCCGGATCCGGGAACGGTCCGAGAACGACCCGCGAACGCCCCGGCGATCCCCCGATCGCCGGGGCGTCCGGCGTTGACCGTCCTGATCACCCGGTGCTTAGGTGAGGAGTGTTAGCTTAGCCTTACCTAAGAAGGGGCTCCCCGTGACCCAGCCGGGTGACCGACCGTACGACATCGTGGGCGTGGGCTTCGGCCCGGCCAATCTCGCCCTGGCCGTCGCGCTGGAGGAGCACAACGCGCGGGCCGCCCCCGCCGACCGGCTGTCCGCGGTCTTCGTGGAGCGCCAGCCCCGGTTCGGCTGGCACCGGGGCATGCTGATCGAGGGCGCGACCATGCAGGTGTCGTTCCTCAAGGACCTGGTCACGCTGCGGGACCCGGCCAGCGGCTTCACCTTCCTCTCCTACCTGAAGGAGAAGGGGCGCCTGGTCGACTTCATCAACCACAAGACCTTCTTCCCGACCCGGGTGGAGTTCCACGACTACCTGTCGTGGGCCGCCGCCCGGGTCGGCCACTTCGTGCGGTACGGCACCGAGGCCGTCTCCGCCGCCCCTGTCGAGGACGGCGTGGACGGCGTGGACGGCGAGGGCGGCGTCACCGGGTTCGCGGTGACCGTCAGGGACGCCTCGGGCGCCGAGAGCGTCCTGCGCGCCCGCGACCTGGTGATCGGCGGCGGGCTCCGGCCGTCGCTGCCCGAGGGCGTCGAGGCGTCCGAGCGGGTCTGGCACAACCGCGACCTCCTCACCAGGCTCGCGGAGTACGACGGCCCGCCGCCCGCCCGCTGGACGGTGATCGGCGCCGGCCAGAGCGCCGCCGAGGTCGCCGACCACCTGCACCGCGCGTATCCGGACGCCGAGGTCTGCGCGATCTTCGCCCGGTACGGCTACAGCCCGGCCGACGACAGCCCGTTCGCCAACCGGATCTTCGACCCGGCGGCGGTCGACGACTTCCACGGCGCGCCCGAGGAGGTGAAGGAGCGGCTGCTGGACTACCACCGGGGCACCAACTACTCCGTCGTCGACCTGGACCTGATCGAAGAGCTGTACCGCCGCTCGTACCAGGAGAAGGTGCGGGGCCGGGAGCGGCTGCGGATCCTCAACGCCTGCCGGGTATTGGAGGTCCGCGAGAGGCCGGGCGGGGTGCGGACGACGTACGAGTTCCTGCCCACGGGCGAGCGCCACGAGCTGGACTCCGGCGTCGTGATCTGCGCCACCGGCTACCGGCCGTACGACGTCCTGGGCCTGCTCGGCCCGGCGGCCGGGCTGTGCGAGCGGGACGAGCGGGGCCGGGTCCGGGTGGAGCGCGACTACCGGATCAGGACCGTGCCGGGAGTGCGCGCGGGGATCTACCTCCAGGGCGGCACCGAGCACACGCACGGCATCACCTCGTCGCTGCTGTCCAACGGCGCCGTCCGGGCGGGCGAGATCCTCGGCTCGCTGCTGGCCGCCCGCCGCGCCGGGCCGCCCGCCCCGCGCTCCGCCGCCGAGGCCCGCGAGCTGGCGGTCGGCTAGCCGCGGGCCGGCTCGCGGGCCGGCACGGCGGCGGCCGTGCGCACCGCCGGGACGAGCCGCTCCAGGCCCAGGCGGTGCGACCGGGCGCCGGTCTTCCAGCACGGCCGCGTCGTCGGGACGCTGTCCGGCGAGCGGCTGACCGGGGCCGGCGGCGAACCGCACGCATTCGCAACGGACATATGGGACCGTACGAGTCCCCCGCCTGCCGTTGCGAGGTGATCGAGATCGATCTGTGGCGGATCGACGAGGAGATCCGGAGCGTCGATGCCGAGCTGGCGCGGCTGGACGCCCGGCGCGGACGGCTGCTGGCGCGAAGGTCGGAACTGCGCGTTCTCCTGGACCAGGCGAGGGCGTGGGCTGAGCGGCAGGAGCGAGAGAGGCAGCGGGAGCGGGAGAGGGAGGAAGAAGGGGCACGGGCGAAGGTCGCGGTCCCGGCGGCGCCCGACCCTGTGCCCGCCCCCGCCGGCGCGCGGCGCGATCTCTCCCGGCACGCGGTGCAGAACCTGCTGCTGCTCCTCGGCGGGCTGCTGCTCGGCATCGCCGCGATCGTGTTCACGGTGGTGAGCTGGGGGCATCTGAGCATCCGGGCGGCGATCCTGGCCGCGGTGACCGCCGGCGCGCTCGCGGCGCCGTGGCCGCTCGTCCGGCGCGGCCTGCGCTCGACCGCCGAGACCGTCGCGTTCATCGGGCTGGTCCTCGTGCCGCTCACGTACATGGCCGTGTCCAACGCGGTGGCGGGCGGCTCGACGGCGCCCGACGAGGTCGACCTGCCCGGCACGGGCGGCGCATCGGGGTTCTGGGCGGCGGCCGCCGCGACGGCCGCGCTGGCCGCGGCGTGGGCGGGGTACGCGCGGTACGCGCCGCTGCGGCTGCCCGCCCCGGCCGCGCTGGCGCTCGCCCAGGCGCCGCTCCCGCTCGCCGCCGTCGCGGCCGGCCCCACCCCGGCGGGCGCGGCGGCGGCGCTGATCCTCACGGCCGCGCTCGACCTGCTCGTCCGGCACCGCGCCGCGGCCCCGCCGGTCCGCGCGGTCGCCGCGGCCACCGGGATCGCGGCGGGCGCGGGCGGGATCGCGACCGCGCTGGCCGCCTCCCTCCTGGCCGGCACGCCGGGCGCCGCGCTGCGCGCCTCCGCCGTGCTCGTCCTGGCGGTCGCGGTCGCGGCGGCCGGCGCGTGGGCCACCGGCGACAGGACTCTGCGCACCCTCGCCGCGGCGGTCGCCGGTACGTGCGCCATCGTCGCCGTCGCCGCGCCGCTCGCCGCGTCCTTCCCCGATCCCCGCTGGGCCGTCGCCGCGTACGCCGGGGCCGCCTGCCTGCTGCTGGCCTGCGCCGCACGCCCGCCCGAACGGCTGCGGGAGGGGCTGGCGGCCGCGGGCCTGGGCGCGCTGGCGGTGGCCGTCGCCTGGGTCGCCGCCGGGCTGGCCATCGCTCTCGTCGCGCCCTTCGGGTGGTTCGCGAGTCCGGACGCGTTCTGGCGCCACGACGGCGCCGGCCCGCCGGCGTACGCGAACCCGCACGCGTTCTGGTCCTGGAACGGCTCGCCCGCCACGCCGCTCGTCCTCGCGGCGGCGGCCGCCGCGTCGGCCGCCGTCCCGGCGCGCGCCACCCGCACGCTCGGCCTGGTGCTCGCGGTGGCGGCCGCGGCCGCCCTGCCCGCGGCCGTGAGCGTCGCGCACGAGGCGTGGATCGCGCTGCCGCTCGCCGTCGCGGTGGCCCTCCTCGCGCTCGCGGCCCGCGCCCGGACGGTGCCGGCCGCGCCGATCCTGAGCGGCGCCGCGGCCTACACCGCCGTGCTCGCGCTCGGCTGGTCGGTCATGGACGCGGCCACCGCGCTGATCACTGCCGCGGTGCCGGCCGCGGCGTTCCTCGCGTTCGCGCGCCCGGCCCGCACGGCGGTCGCGCAGGCGGTGTCGGCGGCGGGCGCGGTCCTGGCGGCGGGGACGCTCGCCGTGCTCGCGTGGGCCGCGTACGGATGGCCGCCGCTCGCGCTGCCGTTCGCGCTGCTGGGGATCCGGACGCTCGCGCTCCTGGTGGCGCTGCCGCCCGGCGAGCCGCCGCCCGCGCTGGCCCGCGCCGTCGCCGGGTCCCGCCGTACCGGCCGGACGATCCTGCTGGGCGTCATGTTCGCGCTCGCCCGCGCCGGTCTGAAGGGGACCGCGCTGCGCGCGCGCCGTCCCGTCCAGGCCGCGGCGCTCGACGCCGCGTCGGCCGCGGTGTCCCTGACCGCGATCGGGTACGCCGCGTTCTCCGGGCCGGAGGCGCTGGCCCTGCTGCTCGCCCTCACCGCGCTGCCGGCCGCCGCGACGGCCTGGTCCCGCAAGCGGGCCGGTCGCCCGGCGGCGCCGTCGCTCGGCGAGTCCTACCTGCTGGCGGCGCTGGCCCCGCTGCCGCTCGGCGACGCGCTGTTCCCCGCGCTCTTCGGCCCGTACGGCTGGCTGGCCGACGCGTGGGCGGGCGCCCCGCCGGGCGCGCGCGGCGCGCTGGCACCGGGGACGGCGTGGACCGACCAGCCGATGCTGCTGCCGGTCCTGGGGCTCGCGGCGCTCGCCGCCGTCGGCGCCGCGGCGGTCCACAAGGGCCGGCCGGGCGCGCTCGGCGTCGCCCAGGTGGCCGTCCCGGTCGCGGTGGCGCCGGTACCGCTCGCCGCCGACCTTCCCTACTGGGCCGCGCTCGCGTTCCTCGTCGCGGTCACCACCGGCCTCGCGCTGCGGGCGGCCGCGCACCGTTCGGCGGCCGGGGGAGCGGCGCTGTGGACGGCGACGCTCGCCGTGTCCTGGTCGCTCGCGGACCCGGCCGCGACGCTGGCCGTGCTCGCGGTCCTCGCGCTCGCCGCCGTGCTGTGCGCGCTGCGCGGCGGCGACTCCCCGGTGGCGTCGGCCGCCTCGGGCGCGGCGGCGCTGGCCGTGGGCGCGGAGGGCGCCGCGGTCGCGCTGGCCGGGGACCTGCCCGCGCGGTACGCGGCGTTCGCCGTCGTGGCCGTCGCCGTGCTCGCCGTCCGCGCGGGCGCGCTGCTGGCCGGCCGCCGCCCGTGGATCGCGCACGCGCTCGACGCCGCGGGGCTCGTGCTGTGGTGCGCCGCCCTCGCCATGACCGGAGGCCACGCGGATCAGCTCTCGCTCGTCTGCGCCATCGGCGGGCTGACCGCGGCGATGGCCGGCGTGCGGGCGCGCGAGCAGGCGCGGCCGGTCGTGCTCGCCTTCGCCGGGACCGCCGCCGGGATCGCGCTGCTGCCGCACCTGCCCGGACTCGCCGCGGCCCTGGCGGCGCCGTTCGGCTGGACGGCGGGCACCTGGTCGGCGGCGCTTCCGGTGCCGGCGGAGCATCCGGTCGCGCCCGCGGCGGCGGCCACGGCCGTCCTCGCCGCGCTGACGGCCGTCGCCGCCGCCCGCCTGCTGGGCGGGCGTGCCGCGCACCGGGCGGCAGTCATCGCGGTGCCCGCCGCGTCGGTGCTCCTGCCGTTCGCCGCCGGGCTCCCGTACGCGGCGGGCCTGGCCCTGGCCTGCGGGATCCTGGCCGCCCTCGCCGTACGGGCCGCCCTGGCGCGCGGCGCCGATCTCGCGGCCGCCGGGACGGCGCTGCCGGCCGCCGCGTACGCCGTCGCCTGGGCGCTCCCCTCGACCGTCGCGACCCTCGCCGTCGCGGCCGGGATCGCGGCGCTCGCCACCGGCTGCGCGCCGGCCGCGCGCGGCGAGCCGGCGCGGTCGGGCGCGGCGGCCGCCGCCGTCCTGGCGTTCGCGGGGCTGGCCGTGGCGGGCGCGCTCGCGGCCGGCCTGCGCGCCGAACTCGCCGGCCTCACCGCGCTCGCGGTCGCGGCGCTCGCGGCGTACGGCGCCCGCGAGACCGGCCGGTGGCGGCGCGCGCCGGGGCTGGCGACCGAGGCCGCGGCGTACGCGGCCGCCGCGGCCGGCACCGCGCTGACCTTCGCGAGCGTCCCGTACGCGAGCGCGGGGCTGGCCTGCGCGGGACTGCTCGCCCTCGCGACCGCGCTGCGCCCGGACCGCCGGCACGCCGGGTGGGCCGCCGCCATGCTGCTGCTCCTGGCGCTGTGGCTGCGGCTCGGCGCCGCCGGGGTGACCGCGCCCGAGGCGTACACGGCCCCGGTGACCGTGCTCGGGCTGCTCGGCGGCCGGTGGGCGCGGCGCCGGGACGGCGCGCTCTCCTCCTGGGCCGCCTACGGTGCCGCGCTCGCGCTGACGCTGGTGCCCGCCCTCGCCGCGGCCTGGTACGGCGGCGGCCCGGCCCGCCCGCTGCTGCTCGCGCCGGCGGCGCTCGCGGTGACGCTCGCGGGCGCCCGGTACCGCCTCCAGGCGCCGCTGCTGCTCGGCGGCGCCGTGCTGGTGCTGAACGCGGCGCACGAGCTGGGTCCCGCCCTCGCCGACCTGGTCGGGGACGGCCCGCGCTGGCTGCCGATCGCGGTCACCGGGACGGCGCTGCTGTTCGCCGGTGCCACGTACGAGCACCGCCTCCGCGACCTGCGCCGGGTCCGCAGGTCCATCGCCGCGATGAAGTGACAGCGATGAAGTGACAGCGATGAAGTGACCGCGGGAAGTGGCGGAGTGTCACGCGGGGCGGGTGAGGGGCGGCCGAACGGGGCACGGCTAGTGTGATCTCTGATCACTGTAAGCCACTGTCCAGTCACCCAGGGGTGCCATGCTGGTGTTGTTCGCCGTGCACTGCGCGGCCGCGGCGCTGGCGCCCCCGCTGGTGCGGTGGCTGGGGCGCGGCGCGTTCCCGCTGCTCGCGCTCGTGCCCGCGGCGGCCGGCCTGTGGGCGCTCGGCCCGTGGCTGGACGGCGGCGCCGACCGGGTCGAGACGGTCTCCTGGATCCCCGGCCTGCACCTCGACCTGGCGCTGCGCGCGGACCCGCTCGCCTGGCTGATGGTCCTCATCGTCGGCGGGGTCGGCGCGCTGATCGTCGCCTACTGCGGCCGCTACTTCGCCGGGAACGAGCCCGGGCTGGGCGCGTTCGCCGGCGAGCTGATCGCGTTCGCCGCGGCCATGCTCGGCCTGGTCCTGGCCGACGACCTGATCCTGCTGTACGTGTTCTGGGAGCTGACGACGGTCTTCTCGTACCTGCTGATCGGGTACGACGCGGAGAAGGCGGCCGCCCGCCGCGCCGCGACCCAGGCGATCGTCATCACCACCTTCGGCGGGCTGGCCATGCTCGTCGGCCTCGTCGTGCTCGGCCAGGAGGCCGGCACGTTCCGGCTGTCGGAGATCGTCGCCGATCCGCCGGGCGGCACCGCGGTGTCGGTGGCGCTGGTGCTGGTCCTGGCCGGGGCGCTGTCCAAGTCGGCGATCATGCCGTTCGGGCTGTGGCTGCCCGCCGCGATGGCCGCGCCGACGCCGGTGAGCGCGTTCCTGCACGCCGCCGCGATGGTCAAGGCCGGGGTCTTCCTGGTGGCGCGGCTGGCGCCGGCGTTCGCCGCCGCTCCGGTGTGGCGGCCCGTGGTGCTGGTCCTCGGCACCGCCACGATGGTCCTCGCGGGCTGGCGGGCGCTGCGCGAGAACGACCTGAAGCTGCTGCTGGCGTACGGCACCGTCAGCCAGCTCGCCTTCATGATCGTGCTGCTGGGGGAGGGGACGGCCGTCGCCGCGCTCGCCGGCTTCACGATCCTGCTCGCGCACGCGCTGTTCAAGGCGGCCCTGTTCATGGTCGTCGGCATCATCGACAGCACCACCGGCACCCGCGACCTGCGGGAGCTGCGCGGGCTCGCGCGGTCCGCGCCGGTGCTGTGCGCGATCGCGGTGGCCGCCGCCGCCTCGATGGCGGGCGTGCCGGCCACGCTCGGGTTCGCCGGCAAGGAGGCCGCGTACGAGGCGTTCATCGGGGGGCGGCCCCTGCTCCTGGCGCTGCTCGTCATCGGTTCCGCCTTCACCGCCGCGTACAGCCTGCGGTTCGTGTGGGGGGCGTTCGCCGGGCGCGCCCGGGAGGCGCGGGAACGGACGCCGGTCGAGCCGGCGGGCGCGCTGTTCCTGCTGCCGCCCGCGCTCCTGTCGGCGGCCGGGGTGGCGCTCGGGCTGCTGGCCTCGCCCATGCACGCGCCGCTCGTCCGGGAGGCCGAGCCGTACCCGGGCGGCGACGGCTACCACCTGGCGGCGTGGCACGGGTTCGGCGCCGCGCTGCTGCTCACGGCCGTCACCCTGGTGGGCGGCGTGGCGCTGTTCCTTGCGGGCGGGCCCGCCGGGCGGCTGCACCGGCGGCTGGCGCCCGCCGAGCCCGAGGCCGTCTACCGGCGGATCATGCGGCGGCTGAACGACACCGCCTTCCAGGTGACGGGGACCGTCCAGCGCGGCTCGCTGCCCGGGTACCTGGAGACGATCCTGGTCACCGCCGTCCTGCTCGCCGGTGCCGTGGTGGTGGCGGGGATCCCGTGGCCGGGCGGGGGGCCCTGGCGGTGGTGGGACGGCCTGCCGCAGCTGATGGTGGCCGCGCTGACCGCGACCGCCGCGGTCGCCGCCGTGCGCGCCCGCGGCCGCGCGCAGACCGTGGTGCTCGCGGGCGCCTCCGGTTACGGCGTGTCGGTCCTGTTCGCACTCCAGGGCGCCCCCGACCTCGCGCTCACCCAGCTGCTGATGGAGACCGCGAGCCTGGTCGTGTTCGTCCTGGTACTGCGCCAGCTGCCGCGCGGCTACTCCCGTACGGCGCGGTGGCGGCGCCGTCTGCACGTGGCAGTCGGGACCCTGGCGGGGCTGCTCGCCGCCGGGCTGACGCTGCTGGCGGCGCGGGCCCGGCAGGCCGAGCCGATCTCCGGCGGGTACCCCGCCGCGGCCGAGGAGGCCGGCGGCTCCAACATCGTCGCGATGCTGCTGGTCGACATGCGCGCCTGGGACACGCTGGGCGAGAGCTCGGTGATCGCGCTGGCCGCGCTCGGCGTCACGAGCATGGTGTTCGCCCGCCGCCGGCGCGCGCCGTGGCCGCGCGCCGCCGACGCCGCGGCGGGCACCGCGGTGTGGTCGGTGCGCGGCATGTCGCCGCCCGGCACCGACACCACCGAGGAGGACGAGGACGACTACCGCGAGCCGAACTGGCTGGCCGCGGCCGCGTACACGCTGGCCGCCGAGCGGCGCACCATCGTCATCGAGGTCGTCGCCCGGCTGGTGTTCCACACCGTCCTGCTGTACTCGCTGTACCTGCTGTTCACCGCGCACTCCGCGCCCGGCGGCGGGTTCGTCGGCGGCATCGTGGCCGGGCTCGCGCTGGCCATCCGCTACCTGGCCGGCGGGCCGTTCGAGCTGGCCGAGGCGGCGCCGGTCAAGGTCGGGCTGCTGCTGGGCGCCGGCATGGTCGTCACCTCCGGCACCACGTTCTGCGGCCTGCTGTGGGGCGGCGAGATCCTGGAGAGCGGCTCCCTGGACGTGCACCTGCCGCTGCTCGGCGAGGTGCACATGACGACCTCGCTGGTGTTCGACTTCGGCGTCTACCTCATCGTGCTCGGCCTGATCATGGACATCCTGGGCTCGCTGGGCGCCGAGGCCGACCGGGCGGCGGACGAGGAGTCGGGCCGGTGAACGCGTCGGTCACGCTGGCCGCGGCGGGCGGCGTGCTCATCGCGGCGGGCGTCACGCTGCTGCTGGAGCGCACCCTGAGCCGGCTGCTGGTCGGCGTGCTCGTCCTGAGCAACGGCGTGAACCTGCTCATCCTCACCGCCGGCGGGCAGGCCGGGCGGGCGCCGATCCTGGCGAAGGCGCCGCCCGGCGTCCATCCCGGACGGCCGATGAGCGACCCGCTGCCGCAGGCGATGATCCTCACCGCGATCGTCATCTCGCTGGCGTCCGCCGCGTTCGTGCTGTCGATCGCCTACCGCTCCGGCCGGCAGGGCGGCGACGACGACGTCCGCGACGACGTCGAGGACCGGCGGGTGGCGCGCGGGCGGTCCGAGCTGCTCGCGCAGATCCGCGCGCAGCGCCGCGAGTTCCGCAGGCTGCGCCGGGAGCGACGCCGCGAGGCCCGCCGGGCGCGCGCCGAGCTGCGCGAGCGGATCCGCGCCGAGCGCGAGCGCCGCGCGGTCGACGACCCCACGCTGTACGGGGACGACACGGACGACACGGACGGCACGGGCAGCGCGCATGGCGCCGGCGCGCCCGATACCGGCGGCCGCGGACCCGACGGCACGGGAGGCGCCCGGTGAACCAGGCCGTCCCGCTCCCGGTCCTGCTGCCCCTGCTGGCCGCCGGCATCAAGATCATGCTCGGTCCCCGGCATCCCGGCCTGCAGCGCGTCATCAGCGTGACCGTGCTGGCCGCCGTGCTGGGCATCGCGATCGCGCTGCTGGCCGAGGCGGACCGGTCCGGGCCGCTGGTCGCCCGGCTCGGCGGCTGGGCCGCGCCGGTCGGCATCACGCTGGTCGCCGACCGGCTGTCGGCGCTGATGCTGGTGGTGTCGTCGGCGGTCACCCTGTGCGTGATGGTGTACGCGATCGGGCAGGACATGGCCGAGCGCGGCCCGCTCACCCCGCTGTCGGTGTTCCACCCGACGTACCTGCTGCTCGCCGCGGGCGTCGCCGACGCGTTCCTGGCCGGCGACCTGTTCAACCTGTTCGTCGGGTTCGAGATCATGCTGATGGCCAGCTACGTCCTGATCACGCTCGGCGGGACGGCCGGCCGGATCCGGGCCGGCACCATCTACATCATCGTGGCGCTGCTGTCGTCGATGATGTTCCTCATCGCGATCGCCGTCCTGTACGCGGCCACCGGCACCGTCAACCTCGCGCAGCTGTCGGGCCGGATCGCCGCGCTGCCGCCGGGGATCACGCTGGCCGCGGAGGTGCTGCTGCTGACGGCGTTCGGCGTCAAGGCGGCGGTCTTCCCGCTGTCGATGTGGCTGCCGGACTCGTACCCGACCGCGCCCGCCCCGGTCACCGCCGTGTTCGCCGGCCTGCTCACCAAGATCGGCATCTACGGGGTGATCCGGGCCGAGACGCTGCTGTTCCCCGGCGGCGCGCTGCGCACCACGCTGCTGGTCGCCGCGCTGCTCAGCATGCTGGTCGGGGTGCTGGGCGCGATGGTCCAGGTCGACCTCAAGCGGCTGCTGTCGTTCACGCTGGTCAGCCATATCGGCTACATGATCTTCGGGGTGGCGCTGGGGTCGGTGGCCGCGCTGGCCGCCACCGTGTTCTACGTCCTGCACCACATCACGATCCAGACCGCGCTGTTCCTGGTCAGCGGGCTGATCGAGCGGCGCGGCGGGAGCGCGTCGACGCTCCGGCTCGGCGGGCTGGCGCGCACCGCGCCGCTGATCGGCGTGCTGTTCTTCGTCCCCGCGATGAACCTCGGCGGCATCCCGCCCATGTCCGGCTTCCTCGGCAAGCTCGGCCTGCTCTACGCGGGCGTCCGGGACGGCGGCCCGCTGGCGCTGGTGCTGGTCGCGGCGGCCGTGGTGACGAGCCTGCTCACGCTGTACGCGCTGGTCAAGGTCTGGAACCAGGTCTTCTGGCGGGCCCCGGCCGAGCCGGGACCGGAGGAGAGCGGCGACGACGAGGGCGACGACGAAGGCGACGAGGACGATGAGGGCGACGACGAGGACGGCGGTGCGGGCGCCTCCGTGCGGCTGCCGGCCGCGATGGTCGGCGCGACCGTCGCCATGGTCGCGCTCAGCCTCGCCTACACCGCCGGCGGCGGCCCGCTGGTGGACCTGACCGGCCGCACCGCCGGGGAACTCGACCGCCCGCACGCGTACGTGCGCGCGGTGGCACCGGAGGGACCGCCGTGAACGACCTGCCCAGGACCACGCTGCGGATCGGCCGCCGGGTGATCCCGCTGCCGCTGGTCGCCTGGCTCACGCTGATCTGGCTGCTGATGTGGGACCGGTTCTCGCTGGCCAACGCCGTGTCCGGCGTGCTGGTGTCCGTCGCCCTCATCCTGGTCTTCCCGCTGCCGCCGCTGGACCCGGGGCTGCGGCTGCACCCGGTCGGCCTGCTCCGCTTCGCCGCCCGCTTCGGCGCGGACCTGCTGCGCAGCGCGGGCCCGCTGGCGTGGCAGGCGTTCGGGCACGCCGAGCGCGGCGTCGTCAACTCCGTCATCGCGGTACGGCTGCGGACCCGGTCCGACTTCATCCTGACCGCGATGGCGATCGCGCTGTCGGCCACGCCCGGCACCCTCGTGCTGGAGGTGCAGCGCCGCAGCTCGACGCTCTACCTGCACATCCTCGGCGGCTCCGGCGACCGCGCGGTCGCCAGGGCGCGCGCCGACGTGCTGGCCCTGGAGGCGCGGGTCGTCCGCGCCTTCGGCACCCGTGCCGACCGCCGAGCCCTGGAGGACTCGTGACCATCGTCATCGCCATCGCCGCCGGCGCCCTCGGGCTGGCCGCCGCCTGCACGCTCGCACGGCTGATCCGCGGCCCCTCCATGCTCGACCGCGCGGTCGCGCTCGACGTCATGGTGGCCATCACGATGGGCGGCCTCGGCGTCCAGGCCATCGCCACCGGCGAACCCTGGACGCTGCCCTCGCTGCTGGCGCTGTCGCTGGTCGGGTTCGTGGGGTCGGTGTCCATCGCCCGCTTCCTCGTGCACCGCGACGGGGAGGACGCGTGACCGCCGTCACCGCGCTGTGCCTGCTGATCGGTTCCGGTGCCGCCCTGAGCGCCGCCCTCGGCCTGCTCCGGCTGCCCGACCTGCTCACCCGCATGCACGCCGCGGTCAAGCCGCAGGCCGTGGGGCTGCTGCTGATCCTGGCCGCGGTCGCGGTGAACTTCCCCGGCCCCGGGGTCTTCACCACCGTGCTAATGGTGGCGCTCCTCCAGATCGTCACGGTGCCGGTCGCCGCGCACATGGTCGGCCGCGCCGCGTACCGTACGGGCCGCTTCCAGCCGGAACGCCTCTACGTGGACGAGCTGGCCGAGGACCTCCAGGACGGCTGAGGCCGCCGGGCGGCGAGCCGGCGGCCTCGAACCGGCGATCTCCGCGCTGCCCATCTTTTGGGACGGTCGTGGCCTTGACCTGGCCTTTTCGCCGGTACGTCGTCGGTCATGGGGTCGCTGCCGACGTACCGGCCGATGCTCGCCGTCGCCGGCGGGCTGCCCTCGGGGCCCTGGGCCGCCGAGATGAAGTGGGACGGCATCCGCGCCGTCGCGTACCTCGACGGCGGGCGGCTGCGGCTGATGTCGCGCAACGACCGCGACATCACCGCCGCGTGGCCCGAGCTCGCGGAGCTGCCGGAGGCCGTGGACGGGCCGGCGGTGCTGGACGGCGAGATCGTCGGCTTCCGCGCCGGGCGCCCCTCGTTCGAGGCCCTCCAGCACCGCATGCACGTCCGCAGCCCCGAGCGGATCGCGGCGTTCGCCGCCGAGAACCCGGTCGTCTACATCGTCTTCGACGTGCTGCACGCCGGGCGCACCCCGCTGATCGACCGCCCGTACCGGGAGCGCCGCGACCTGCTGATGGGCCTGGAGCTGTCGGCGCGCCGGTGGGACACGCCGCCGGGCTACGACGACCTCGCGTACGCGTTCGCCGAGTCGGGCCGGCTGGGCATGGAGGGCATCGTCGCCAAGCGGCTGGACTCCCGCTACCTGCCCGGCCGCCGGGACCGCTGCTGGACCAAGGTCAAGAACGTCCGCACGCAGGAGGTCGTCGTCATCGGCTGGACGCCGGGCGCGGGCCGCCGCTCGGGCGCGATCGGGGCGCTGCTGCTGGCCGTCCACGCGCCGGCCGGGCCGCTGACGTTCGCCGGCCATGTCGGCACCGGGTTCACCGACACCATGCTCCGCGACCTGGCGGAGCGGCTGGCGCCCCTGGAACGCGACGCGGCGCCCGCCCCCGTCCCGCCGCCCGAGGCCCGCGGCGCGCACTGGGTCGAGCCCAAGCTCGTCGGCGAGGTCGCCTACGCCGAGTGGACCGGCGACGGCCGTCTCCGCCATCCCGCGTGGCGGGGCCTGCGGGCCGACAAGTCGCCCGACGAGGTCGTTCCCGAGGACTGAGAACCGCCCGGGCTTCGCCCGGTTACGGACGGCGGCAATGATCCCACTTCCCTGTTGTCAGGCCCGCTGTCAGGGCTCTGACCAGGCATGATCCTCCAACCTTTTGCTTTCGGTCGGTAATCAATCGTTCGCGGTCGGTAATAATAGGGTGTGTGCATCAGTGGTGGAGGCGCCCCCGAAACCCCCTCGCCGCGAATGATCGTTCTCATTGGCACGCCGGCTCCGGGAAAGGACGCGTCAGCATGATCTCCAACGCCCCTTCCACGGCACGGCCCGGCCGGTGACGCGGGACGGGGTGGTGCCTTGTGCTGGGTTCGGTACGGCGCGCGTTGCGGGCGGCGAAGGCCCGGCGTAACGCGCACGAGCGGCCGCGGGTACGGCCCCTCGCGGCGGGTTTCTGGATGCTGGTCGCGGCCTCCCTCGCGGGCGTCGCGATCTGGGTGACGACCGTGTGGATGCTGGGCACGACCAACGACGTGCTGGCCCGCGATGCCAAGGCGACCGCGGCGGATCGGGCGCGGGTGCGGCTGGAGGCCGTGCGGACCGGCCTGGCCGCCGGGGCCGGGGTCGGCGCGGCGGTGGGGCTGATGCTGGCGTTCCGCCGGCAGCGGCACCAGGAGATCGCCACCGCGCTGATCGACCACGACGCGGGGGAGCGCCGGGTCACCGAGCTGTACGCGGCCGCCGAGCTGCTCGGCTCGGACAAGGCCCCGGTGCGCGTCACCGCGCTCTACACCCTGGAGCGGCTGGGCAACCACAACCCGATCCACCGGCAGACCATCGTCAACATCATCTGCGCCTACCTGCGGATGCCGTTCCTGTCCGCGCCGCCGCCGCCGACCGTCGGCGAGGAGGAGCTGGCGGGGCTGCCGGCGAGCGAGCGCGCCGCGGTCGCGGCCGCGTCCGCCGAGCCGACGGTGTCCTGGCACCAGGAGCGCGACGTCAGGCTCACCGCGCAGCGGCTGCTGGCGGCCCATCTGCGGCGCGACGCCGAGGTGCCCTGGTCGGGCATCGGGCTGGACCTGACCGGCGCGATCCTCTTCGACTTCGACCTGAGCGGCTGCACGGTCGGCACCGCCAGGTTCGGCCGGGCGGCGTTCTCCGGGGACGCCGACTTCCGGAAGACGGCCTTCACCGGGCACGCCCGGTTCGTCGGGGCCGCCTTCTACGGCCGCGCCGACTTCGAGCTCGCGGTCTTCGGCGGCGACGTCAGCTTCGACCGGGCCGTCTTCTCCGGGGGGACGGGGTTCCGCGCGGTGAAGTTCGACGGCGCCGCCCGGTTCACGTCGGCGACGGTGGTGGACATGAACGGCGACCACGTCCTCCCGCCGGGGTGGCGGGTCGAGGGGGCCGGCGCCGCCGGCGGCCGGCTGGCCCGCGAGCGCCCGGCCGGCCGCTGAGCCGCGGCCCGTCCCGGCCTAGGAGAGCAGGGCGACGACCGGTGCGAACGCCTCCATGTCGCGGTCGGAGACCAGGTAGTAGGTGAAGCCGAAGCGGTCCCGGCGCGCGGCCATCTGCCCGGCGATGTGCTCGGGCGGCCCGAGGAACTGCGTCGGCATGTCCGGTACGAGGCCGGCGTCCCAGCCGCGGCGCCGGGCGACCCGCTCGGCGCACGCCCGCGGGTCGGGGCCGAACGTGGGGGAGACGAGCAGGCTCAGCTCGATGTCGCGGCCCGGCTCGCGGGCGAGGTCGACCTTGCGGGCGATGGTGTCCGGCATCCGCTCGGAGATCTCCTCGGAGATCGTCCCGCCGGGCAGCGCGCGGGGCAGGATCCCGACGATGTCGGCGTGCCGGCCGGCGATGCCGAGCATCCGCGGGCTGCCCGCCCCGACCAGGAGGGGCGGCGGCGCCTGGACGGGCGCGGGGAAGACCGTCAGGCCGTCCACCCGGTAGTGCTCTCCGGCGAACGTCGTCTTCTCGCCGCTCAGCAGGCCCCTGAGAATCCGCAGCGACTCCTCCAGGCGCTCCACGCGTACCCCGGCGGGGTCGAACGGCAGCCCGGCCCGCAGGTACTCGTCGCGCAGCCAGCCCGCGCCGACGCCCAGCTCGAAGCGGCCGCCCGACAGGTGGTCGAGGGTGGCGGCCTCCTTGGCGAGCAGGACGGGGTGCCGGTAGTCGTTGGCCAGGACGAGCGTCCCGACCCGCAGCGTGCGGGTGGCGCAGGCGGCGGCGGTGAGCGCGGGCATCGGCGCGAGCTGGTCGCCGAACGGCTCGGCGACGAAGTGGTCCCGCAGCGTCAGCGTGGCGTACCCGAGCTCTTCGGCCCGCCGCGCCAGCGCGGTCAGCTCGGCCGCGGTGCGGACCGACTCGCCGACGATCCCGAACCGGAAGCGATGACTCATGCGCCCAGCCTCGCCCAGGCGGGCCGGGGCGCGCTGGCAGGAATCCGACGCGAGTGTCAGCCGGCGGCGCGCAGTTCCTCGTGCAGGGCGAACAGCTCGGCGACCGGGACGGGCTTGCGGGAGGCGGCGGCGATCTCCTCGGCGCCGTTCAGCGCCGGCAGCGGCGGGTGGAAGCCCATGCCCTCGTCGTGGCGCAGCGCGGCGACGTCGTCCTCCCAGCCCGGCCACTGGAGCGTCCAGTAGAAGTCGGTGAGGTTGCCGAGGATGAGGAACCGCAGCCACATGCTGTGCCCGAAGACGCGCTGCGGCGTCTTCAGCAGCTTCCACTCCAGGCTCTCGGGCTGGAAGTAGCACACCTGCCCGGGCTCGCCCGGCCGGCCGTCGGCGGCGGGATCGGAGCCGTTCACCTCGAACCGGCCGCCGAGCACGTCGTACCCGACCAGCAGCGGCGGCGCCGGGCCGCCGCGCCGCCCGAGCGCGGGGTTGGCCTCGGCCAGGCTGGGCAGCCCGCCTTCGGGGAAGCCGCCGCCGAGCACCCGCACCCAGCCGCCGGCGACCAGCACGCCGCCGGTGTGCAGGGCCAGCGCGCCCAGGTACGAGCCGGCGCTCACCTGGATCCGCCGCAGCGCCTCCTCCCCGGCCGCCTCATCGACCGGCAGGATCTCGGCGGTCTGGTACCCGTCGGCGCGGCCCAGCAGCTCGCGCAGCTCGGGCCAGGCGGGGTCGGCGACGTCCTTGAGCTCGGCGGCCGAACGGAGATCACTCACGGGTCGTACGTCCTCCCATCCGGGATCGGGGCATTCGGGCGATCCTCCCAGATGTCCGGCAACGGGCCGAAAGGTCCCCGGGGCGACGGGCGCGTCGGCTCTTGACGCGCACCCCGGTTTCAGGATTGGTTAGGTACACCTAACTTAGGTTCACCTAACTTGCCGGTGGAGGAACGCATGGACGGAACCCCGCTCGCGGGCACGGCCGCCCTGGTGACCGGGGCCGGCCGCGGCGTCGGCGCCGCCCTCGCCCGTACCCTGGCCGCCGCCGGGGCACGGGTCGCCGTACTGGACCGGGACGCGGCCGTCGCCCGCGCCGTCGCCGCCGAGATCGGCCCAGAGCGCGCGATCGCCGTCGCCGCCGACGTCTTCGACGGCGACGCGGTCGAGGCCGCCGTCGCGCGCGCCGAACGCGAGCTCGGCCCGGTCGGGCTGCTGGTCAACGTCGCCGGGATCGAGCCGCCGGGCGCGTTCGCGGTGGACGCGACCGGCGTCTTCCTGGTCTCCCGGGAGGTCGCCCGCCGGATGGTCGGCCGCCGTACCGGCGCGATCGTCACCGTCACCGACGAGCCCGCGGCCGGCGTCCGCTTCCCGCGCGCGCGGCGGACGCCCGGCGCCGCTTCCACGGCCGCGCAGTTCACCCGCTGCCTGGGCGCCGAGCTGGCCGGGTACGGCATCCGCTGCGACGCCGTCCCGATGGGCCGCGCCCGCGCCGAGATCGTCCGCCTCGCCCTCCCTCACCGCGCCCTGGCGCCGCGGTAGCGGCGGGCGCCCCGGAACGCGTCAGAGGCGCCGGGTGAGGAGCTGCCCCGGCCAGCCGTCGACCGAGAACGTCCGGTCCCGGGCGAAGCCGTTGGCCGTGTAGTACTCGACGAGGCGCCCGTCGTCCCCGGCGTAGCAGTCGACCCGCAGCAGCGCGGCGCCGCGCCGCAGCGCCTCCTCGCGGGCGTGGCGGAGCAGGGCGCTGCCGACGCCGCGGCCCGCGTGCGCGCGGTCGGTCACCAGCAGCGTCACGTACACCTCGGGCTCGTCCACCGGCTCGATGTAGCGGGGCGGGCCGGCGGAGAGCGCCATCGCGCCCGCCGGGCGGCCGCCGGCGTACGCGATCCGGACGTCGTCGGTACGGGCGATGTCCCGGACGCGCCCGGCGCGCGCCGGGTCGGTGCTCCACGGCGTGGCGCCCCACTGCCCGGTCCGTCCCCGGCTCGCGAGCCACGCCACCGCGCCGTCCAGCATCGCGAGCATCACCGGCGCGTCGTCCGCGCCGCCCTGGCGGATCTCCATGCCCCGATCCTCCCAGCCGCCCGGCCGCCCGGTCTCAGGCGTCCTCGGCGGCGATGAACGCCTCGGCGCGGCGGAAGAGGCCGAGGGTGATGCCGTGCAGCAGGTCCCCGGTCTCCTTGGGAGCCTTGCCCGCGCACGCCCGGGCATGGGTGCCCTCCAGGACGATGCCGAGCTTGAAGCAGGCGAGCACGGCGTACCAGGTGATGGACGCCAGGTCGCGGCCCCGCGCCGCCTCGGCGCGCTCGGCGTAGGCGGTGACCAGCTCCCCGGGGCCGGGCAGGCCGCCGGCGTCGCCGAGCGGCCCGGCGAGGGTGGCGCTCATGTCGCCGTGCGCGGGCCAGGTCGCCAGCAGCCAGCCGAGGTCGAGCAGCGGGTCGCCGATCGTGCACATCTCCCAGTCGACGATCGCCGCCACCTCCGGGCCCTCCGGGGAGTACATGAGGTTGGCCAGGTGGTAGTCGCCGTGCAGGATGCCGGGGCGCCACGTGGTGGGGCGGTTGGCGTCCAGCCAGGCCGCGACCGGCTCCAGGCCGGGGATGTCGGGGCCCGGGTAGCCGTCGAGGGCGCCGTAGCCGTCCAGCTCCGACATCCACCGGCCCACCTGGCGCTCCAGGAAGCCCTCCGGCTTGCCGAAGCCGGCGAGGCCGACGGCCTCGTGGTCGACGGCGCCGAGCGCGGAGAGCGCGCGGGCGGCGTTCAGGCCCATCTCGCGGCGCATCGCGGCGTCGGAGGCGTGCGGCTCGGGGAGGGTGACCGAGGCGTTGAACCCCTCGACCGGCGTCATCAGGTAGAAGACGGCGCCGTTCATGACGTTCTCGTCGGCGCAGGCGGCGATCACGCGCGGTGCGGGCACGGCGGTGCCGTCCAGCGCCGCCAGCACCCGCGCCTCGCGGCGGAGCACGTCGTTGGTACGGGCGCGCAGGTGCCGCGGCCCGCGCCGCAGCACGTACTCGCGGCCGCCGCGGGAGAAGCGCAGCAGCACGTTCTGGGTGCCGCCGGACAGCAGCGCGACCTGCTCGAACGGCCCGTCCGGCAGCCCCTGCTCCGTCATCCACGCGGCCAGCACGTCGAAGTCCACGAGCCCGCGCTCGATGTCTGCCGGCTGCTGCACGATCGCACTCCCTCGGACGGTTGTGCCGGAGAGTAACAGTGATGCACTTGCATTAATACTTCGAGTGGGCACATTATCGGCGGGGAGAACCGCCCGACGCCGAGGAGGCCGCCATGGCATGGGACTTCGAGACCGACCCCGAGTACCAGAAGCTGCTGGACTGGGCGGACGCGTTCGTCCGCGACGAGGTCGAGCCCCTCGACCTGGTCCTGGGCGACCCGTACGACAAGAGCGACCCGCGCTTCAAGGAGCTGGTGCGGCCCCTGCAGCAGCAGGTGAAGGAGAAGGGCCTGTGGGCCTGCCACCTCGGCCCCGAGCTGGGCGGCCAGGGGTACGGCCAGGTCAAGCTGGCCCTGCTGAACGAGATCCTCGGCCGCTCCCGCTACGCGCCGTCGGTGTTCGGGTGCCAGGCCCCCGACTCCGGCAACGCCGAGATCCTCGCCCACTTCGGCACCGAGGAGCAGAAGGAGCGCTACCTGGCGCCGCTGCTGGACGGCGAGATCTCCTCCTCGTACTCGATGACCGAGCCGCACGGCGGCGCCGACCCGACGCTGTTCACCACCCGCGCCGAGCGCGACGGCGACGGCTGGGTTATCAACGGGGAGAAGTGGTTCTCCTCCAACGCCCGGCACGCCGAGTTCCTCATCGTGATGGCGGTGACGAACCCCGACATCAGCGCGTACGAGGGCATGTCGATGTTCATCGTCCCGGCCGGCGCGCCCGGGCTGACGATCGTGCGCAACGTCGGCGTCGGCGGCGAGCGGGAGGGCTCGCACGGCTACCTGCGGTACGAGAACGTCCGGGTGCCGGCCGGCAACCTGCTCGGCGAGGAGGGCGGCGCGTTCGCCATCGCGCAGACCCGGCTCGGCGGCGGCCGCATCCACCACGCCATGCGGACGATCGCGCAGGTCCGCAAGGCGTTCGACATGATGTGCGAGCGCGCGGTGTCGCGGCACACCCGGTTCGGGCCGCTGGCGAAGCTGCAGATGACCCAGGAGAAGATCGCCGACAGCTGGATCGAGATGGAGCAGTTCCGGCTGCTGGTGCTGCGCACCGCGTGGCTGATCGACAAGCACCAGGACTACCGGAAGGTGCGCAAGGACATCGCCGCCGTCAAGGCCGCCATGCCCAAGGTCTTCCACGATGTGGTGCAGCGGGCCATGCACCTGCACGGCGCGCTCGGCGTGTCGGGCGAGATGCCGTTCACCCAGATGATGCTGGGCGCGCAGGCGCTGGCCATCGCCGACGGGCCCACCGAGGTGCACAAGATCACCGTCGCGCGGCAGCTGCTGCGCGACCGGGAGCCGGTCGAGGGCCTGTGGCCGAGCGGCCACCTGCCCACCCGCCGCGCGGCGGCCCGCGAGCGCTACGCCGCCGTCCTGGAGCACGCCGTAGGGAACGAGTGACCGCCACCACCCGCGAGCGGCTGCTGGACGCCGCCCAGCACCTGTACGCCCGGCGCGGCCTGGACGCGGTGAGCCTCCGCGAGATCGTCCAGGCCGCGGGGGCGCGCAACGCCACCGCCGTCCAGTACCACTTCGGCGACCGGGCCGGCATCGTCCGCGCCGTCTTCGCCCGCCACCTGCCCGAGGTGGAGGCGCGGCGGCACGCCCTGCTCGACGCCTACGAGGCGGACCGCCGCGACGACGTGCGGGCGCTCGCCGGCGCGCTCGTGCGGCCGTTCGCCGCGCTCCTGGCGAGCGAGGGCGGCCGGGACTTCCTGCAGATCTGGGCGGACGTCCTGGGCCGCCCGGACGTGATCGTCCCGGCCGCCGCGCTGGAGGACCCGGCCGACAGCATGTACCGCTGGCGCGCGCTGGTGCTGCCGCTCCTGGAGGCGGACGCCGCCCGCCTGCACCGGCGGTTCACCGCGCTCCTGTACGCCTCGCTCGAGCTGGGCCGCCGGGCGAGGTCCGGCCCGCGCACCGACGACCGCCTGTTCACCAGCTACCTGACGGACGTGGTCACCGCGATCCTGGCGGCGCCCGTGTCGGACGAGACGCGCGCGCTGGCCGCCGAGCGGGACGCCGCCAGGCGCGGGTCGCATTCTTCCAATACGGGGGACGCGGGACCGCCGCAGCATGGGCATGTCACCAGCGAACAGGGAGGCTGACATGACCGACGGCACCAGGCGCACCTTCTACCCGATCGTCGACTACCGCGACCCGGTCAAGGCGATGGACTGGCTGGAGCGCGCCTTCGGCTTCGAGAGGCACGAGGTGGCCAGGAACGACGCGGGCGGCATCGTGCACATCGAGATGCGCTACGACACGGGGATCGTCATGCTCGGCGAGACCGGGAAGGGCGCCGGCGAAGGGGGCGGCAACGCCGGGATGTACGTCGCGGTCGACGATCCCGACGCCCATCACGACCGCGCGAAGGCGGCCGGAGCGGAGATCGTCATCGGGCTCGCCGACAAGCCCTACGGCTCGCGCGACTACAGTGCCCGCGATCTGGAGGGCAACGTCTGGCATTTCGGAACATATCGCCCCTGAACCTCGGGAAAATGGGCGGATGCGCCCGGCTTCCGGGTGCTACGGTGCGGATGCCGGCCGCGGGACTCCGGTGCGACTTCCGGAACCCACCTTTACAGTGATGATTCGCTGCTCGCGCCCCCATTCCCCGGCCGGCACCCGGACCACGGGACCGCGGGGGAGCGATGCCGGAGACACAGGCCGACCTGGTCGCCTGCGAGGACGTGCTGATGTTCGTCAACGCGGCGATCACCTCGACCGGGCAGCGCGAGTTCCGCCAGGACGAGGGCGAGCAGGCGCTCTCGCTGGAGTTCCTGCACGAGTACATGCTGCAGGGCTACCGCGACCTGTACGCCGCCGCGCTCGCGCTCGACGTCAACGACCACAACGCGGCCATGATCATCCGCAACCTCCTCGTGCACCCGCCCGGCCCGGAGCGGCGGCACGCGGAGGGACGGCTGATCGCGGCCCGGCTCCAGGCCCTCCCGCAGCACCGCGTCCTGCGGCTGTTCCGCGACCTGCGCCGCGCGCGGGTGAACAACCGCCGCACCCGGGCGATCATGCGCGACTGGATGGCCGCCCGCCCCGACCCCGGCTTCGACGCGGTCAAGTACCGCGCCGGCGTCAAGGGCGCGATCCGGCACGCGCACCTGCGCGTGAAGGGGGAGATGGGGCCGTTCCTGTTCGACCCGCACCGCCGCGCCTCGTACCGCACGCCGATGTTCGAGACCTGGCGGCGCGCCCACTACGAGCAGGCCGCCCTGTACGACCTGCCCTACACGGTCGCCGAGGGCTTCGCGGCCAAGCACGGCGTGCCGCGGGAGGTCTTCCTGGAGCGCATCGAGCCGCGGATGACCCGCCTCGAACGGCTCCGCCTCCAGGAGAACGCGCACGCGGACAAGGCCGGCAACGTCCGTACCGACCTGTCCGGCATGCCGCTCACCAGGCTCGCCACCTACGTGCTGGCGCTGCCGCTGGACGACCGCGTCAAGCGCCGCGAGGAGCTGACCACCGCCCTGCGCACCGCCGCGCGCAAGGCGGCCGGGCCGCTGGCCGGCCGCTGGGGGCGGGTCGCGGCCGTCCTGGACGACAGCTTCTCGGCCACCGGCTCCGGGCAGAAGCGCCGCCGCCCCCTGGCGGTCGCGCTGGCCTGCCACTACCTGCTGCAGGCCCTCGCGGAGCGCTACACCGCGTTCTGGACGTCCGGCCGCACCGACGAGCTGCTGCTCTACCCGTACGGCCCGACGCCCCTGGGCGAGCGGATCCTGGACGCCCTCGACACCGGCCCCGAGCGCCTCGTCATCGTCTCCGACGGCTGGGACAACGCGCCGCCCGGGCTCGCCGCCGAGGTGCTGCGCGTGTGGCGGACCCGCCTCGACCCGGACCGGAAGGTCGCGATCACCCATCTGAACCCGGTGTACGACGCCGGCGACTTCGACGTGCGGCGGCTCGCCCCGACGGTGCCCACCGCGGGCGTCCGCGACGCCGAGGACCTGCCGACCCTGACCGAGCTGGCCGCCCTCGCCGAGGGCCGGACCGGCCTTGCGGACGTCCGCGCCTACCTGGACGAGCGGATCGCCCGCTTCACCGGAGGAGCGCCGTGACGTTCACGCCCGACGGGCTGGCGACCCGGCCCGCGCAGACCTGGGGATCGATCCGGCTGGTGCCGCTCGTCCGGGACGAGCCGGTCCCGCACCTGCGGCTCGACCGCCGCGTCTACGACGACCCGTCCGTCGTGGACGTCGGCGACGGCACGTACTACACCTCCTACATCCCGCACGCCTTCGTCGCGAGGTGGGAGGCCGCCGGCGAGCCCGCCGCCGCGTACGGCACCCGGCTGCTGGCCCGCGACGACCGGGGCGCGGCGCCGCCGTGCATGCCGATCACGGTGCGCCGCCGGATGGCGCGCCGGGTCGCCCGGGACCGGCTGCGCTTCCTGCCCCTGCACCTGGCCGTCGAGGGCTACCTCGCTCTGCACTTCGGCGGCCCGGAGATCATGTGGGAGGCGTGGTCGCGGCGGGCCCTGACCAGGGGCCTGTCGCCGCGCACCGAGGAGACCTACCTCGGCCTGCACGTGCCGGGGCTGGAGGAGGCGCTCGGGGTCTTCGAGATCCATCCCGGCCAGTGCGGCGTCCTGGTGTACGTCGCCGACGCGCTGGCCAGCGCCTTCGTCGTCCCGCATCCGGACGACTACCGGGCCCTGCACGCGACGCTGGTGCACGACCTGTTCGGCGAGCAGATCTACCAGTACGGCCTGCTGGGCGCCCCGGCCCGGGACATGGCGGTGCGCGTCGACGGCACCGCCGTCCGCTCCCTGAAGGACCTGCGCGCCCAGGCGGAGCTGCGGCGGGACGAGTGGGCGGCGTTCCACGACGAGGTCATGGCCGCCGGGCTGTTCGGGGCGGACCGGACGCTCCAGGAGGTCCAGTACCTCAACGGCTTCACGCTGGGACGCTTCCTGCCCGCCTTCGCCCCCGGCCGCGAGAACCACATCGGCGAGACCATCGTGGACGCCGAGACCGGCCGGACCGCCTACCTCAAGACGTTCCGGCTGTCGGAGAACCAGGTCCGGCGCGGCTACCTGCTCACCCGGCTCGCCGCGCACGACTGGCGCCTGGAGGCCGCCGCGCCCGACCTGGGGACGGACGCGGCGGGGCTGGCGCTGCGGCTGGAGCGCGCCGGGTTCGGAGACCTGCTGCGCCAGGACGTCCTCGACCACTACCGCGCCGCCGCGCGCGGCGGCGGCGAGAAGCCGCGCAGGGCGGGCAGGGCGGGCAGGGCGGACCGCTAGCCGCGCAGGCCGGCGAACAGGTCGTCCTCCTTCTCGGGGGCGTCCACGCGGCAGACGCGGCGGGTGAACGCCTCGAACCCGAACGCCATCACCCGGGCCTCCTCGGGCAGGCGCAGCATGAAGATGCTGTCGCCCTGGCTGGCGTGCGCCTCCAGCGCCTTGAACTTGCGGTCCACGTACGGCGTGACGTCGACCACGCTGGTGATCAGCTCGTCCGGCACGCCGAAGTCGTCCGGCAGCTCGACGTCGCCGAGATCGGCGCCCGCCTCCTTGAGGTAGGCCATCATGTCCTTCACCCCGGACCGCGGGACCGCCGTGTAGTAGAGCTTGCTCGGGATCCCCGACGACTCGGTCGCGGCCATCGCGATCCGGTGCGCCTGGACGTGGTCGGGATGCCCGTAGCCGCCGTTCTCGTCGTAGGTGACGACGACCTGCGGCCGGTAGCGCTCCATCAGCTCCGCGAGGCGCGCGGCGGCGTCCCGCACCGGCACGTTGGCGAACGCGTCCGGATGGGCGTTGGTGTCCCAGCCGGCCATGCCGGAGTCGCGGTAGCCGAGCAGCTCCACGTGCTCGATCCCCAGCAGCCCGGCCGACTCCCGCAGCTCGGCGAGCCGCCGCCGCGCCACCCCGGCGGCGTCGTGCCCCGGGTCGCCGGGCTTCAGCCCGCCGGAGTCGTCGCCCGCCTCGCCGTTGGTGCACGTCACCAGCACCGTGCGGATCCCCTCCGCGGCCGAGCGGGCCAGCAGCCCGCCGGTGCCGAGCACCTCGTCGTCGGGGTGCGCGTGCACGGCCATCAGGGTGAGCCGGGTCTCCATGTTCAGCTGTCTCCTCAGACGTCTCAAGCCTGCGACGAGGCTTCTTTGGCCGACAGGTCGGCCTGGGTGAGCGGGTGGGCCGGCGGATCGAACGGGAACAGCGAGGTCGCCTTCAGCCCGTCGATGACCAGCAGCTCGCCCGGCTCCATCAGCCGCCAGCCGGGATCATCGTCCATCCGCTCGCTGGCGACCACGTGGGCGGGGGTCCGGTGGTCGGCCGCCAGGTCCAGATGGCCGGGCTCGCGGCCGCCGTCCAGGTGCCGGGCGTGCCCGCCGCCGTTCAGGTCGGGCGCCAGCACCCACAGCTCGTTCGGGTCGGGGTAGCGCAGCGCCCACAGGCGGCCGGACTCGGCCAGCAGGATGTTGAGCGCGAACACCGGCAGCTCCGCCGCGATCCGCCGCACCGCGGAGATCAGTCCCGCCGTGGTGTCGCCCTGGCGGCGGATCTCCGCGGTGATGTAGGCGAACACCATCTCCGAGTCGGTCTGGCCCTCCATCAGGGCCCGGTCCACGTCGGTGAGCCACGAGTCGAGCACGTCCAGGCCCTGGACGACCCCGTTGTGCGCGAAGAGCCGGTCGTTCATGTCGAACGGGTGGGCGTTGTGGACGTTCACCTCCCCGGTGGACGCGAACCGCACGTGGGAGACGAAGGTGTGCGACTGCACGTGCGTCGCGGCGGCGGCGAAGTCGGCGTTCTCGTACGCGGCGATCGGCGCCCGGTCCCGGACCGGCTCGTCGCCCAGCGAGAACCAGCCCAGCCCCGTCCCGTCGGGCTGCCTGCGGCTCTGGGCGTGCAGGCTCTGGGGCGCGTCCAGCAGCCAGAACGTGGCGCGGACCCGCGGTCCCCCGGTCGTCATACCGAAGAGTCGGCACATGGTTCCACAATGCCGGAAGCCCGCCGCCCGCGTCAGCACCGCCCCCCGCGCCGGTGATCGGACGGCGTGGCGGCGCGCCCGGCCATGGCGTACGTTTCCGCTATGGGGACGCCGCTGGTGCTGCTGGACGTCGATGGCGTGCTCAACCCGTTCCAGCGGCCGCACCGGGGCTACAAGCGGCACCGCTGCTCGCCCAACGGCATCACCTACCGGCTGTGGCTGGACGCCGGGCACGGCCGGATGCTGCTGGACCTGGCCGGGTCGGCGGGCGCGGAGCTGGCGTGGGCCAGCTACTGGTGCGACGAGGCCAACACCTGGATCGGCCCGCGGGTGGGGCTGCCGGAGCTGCCGTACGTCCCGATCCCGCGCTTCCCGGGTATCGCCGGCGCCGGCACGCTGGGCGCGTGGAAGGCGCGGCACGTGGCGGCGTGGGTCGAGCGGCGGCCGTTCGTCTGGTTCGAGGACGAGCCGGACGCCGCCGACCGCATCGCCGCCGAGCCCGGGATCGGCGATCACCTGCTGGTCCCGGTCGAACCCGATTCGGGGCTGACGCGGCGGCACGTCGAGCTGGCCGGCGCCTGGCTGGGCGACCTGGCCGGCCGGGCCGGGCCCCGGCCCCGCCCGCAGTAGGCCGTCAGCAGCAGTGGGCCGTCAGCAGTAGGTGTTGACCAGGTTCGTGAGGGCCCGCTTCTCGGCCGAGTCGACCTTGAGGCCGTAGCGGTACTTCACGTCGGTCCACGAGCGCGCGTACATGCAGCGGAACGCCGTGCGCGACGGGGTCCACTCCGCCGGGTCCTGGTCGCCCTTGGACTGGTTGACGTTGTCGGTGACCGCCCATAGCTGGGAGCTGGCGCGGTCGTTGGCGAACGCCTCGCGGCGCGAGGTCGTCCAGGAGTTCGCGCCCGACCGCCACGCCTCGGCGAGCGGGACCATGTGGTCGATGTCCACGTCGGACGCCCGCGTCCAGGTGGCGCCGTCGTAGGGGCTGTACCAGCTGCCGGAGGTGGCGGCGCAGCCGGAGTCGGTCCGTACGTTCGTGCCGTCCCTCTTCAGGACGGTCTCGCGGGTGTTGCACGCGCCGGAGACGGTGCTCCAGTGCGGGAACTTCTCGCGGCTGTAGCCGGTGGACGATCCCTCGGCGGCGACGGTGAGGGCCGCCAGGTGGTCGAGGGTGGCCGCCTTCCCGGGCGGCGCGGGCGGTTCGGCGGCGGCCGGCGGCGCGGTGAGCGCGGCCATGGAAAAGGCGAGAGCGGTGACGGTGATCGCCGTGCGTTTCACGGTTCTCTCCTCCGGCATCGGAATTGGGAGCCACACCAATCTCATTTAACGGGATTAACTAGAAATGTCCGTTACGTACCGGCAAGATCACGGTACTGTTACGGCAAACCGGGTCGCATTTGTCCAATACGTCCGCTCGATCGGTGCCTAGCGTCGTTCCCGTACGCATGACGTGGGGAAATGACGGAGGGAGCGGGTCATGGCCCGATCACCACTTCTGGACCTGGCCTTCGGCTACATGCCGGCGCAGATCGTGTACGCCGCCGCGGAGCTGCGCCTCGGGGACGCGCTGGCCGGCGGGCCGCGCAGCGCCGCGGAGCTGGCGAAGGAGACCGGCACGCACGCGCCGTTCCTGCGCAGGCTGCTGCGCGCGCTCGCGTCGCTGGGGATCGTGGTCCAGCACGAGGATCCGGACCTGTTCGAGCTGGCGCCGATGGGCGCGGGGCTGCGGAGCGACGGCCCCGGTTCGGTCGCCGGCCTGCTGCGGCTCTACTGCGGGCCCGAGGTCTGGCGGTCCTGGGGCGACCTGGCCGAGACCGTGCGCAGCGGGGAACCGGCCTGGGAACGGCTGTTCGGGATGTCGTCGTTCGAGTTCTTCGACCGCGACGAGGAACTGTCGAAGACGTTCAACACCGCCATGGCCGAGCACACCGCCGACGTCGCCCCGGCGATCATCGACGGATACGACTTCGGCCGTTTCCGCACCATCGCCGACCTCGGCGGCGGCGGCGGAACCCTGCTGGCGGCGATCCTGCGGGCCGTACCGGAGGCGCGCGGCATCCTGTTCGACCTGCCCGGCGGGCTGGCGGACGCCGAGCGCACCCTCGGCGAGGCGGGCGTCGCCGGCCGCTGCGAGATCGTCGCCGGGGACTTCTTCGAGTCCGTCCCGGAGGGCGCCGACGCCTACGTGCTCAAGAGCGTCGTCCACGACTGGGACGACGAGCGTGCCGCGGCGATCCTGGCCGCCTGCCGCCGGGCCATGCGGCCGGACGCGCGGGTGCTGCTCGTCGACTTCGTGATGCCGCCCGTGGTCACGCCCGGGAACGCGCCGAACATCATGTCCGACATCAACATGATGGTCGTCCTCAGGGGGCGGGAGCGGACCGAGGCGGAGTTCCGCGCGCTGCTGGCGGCGGCGGGGCTGCGGGCGGCGTCGGTGACGCCCGCGCTGCCGGGCTCCGGCTACCGGATCATCGAGGCCGTCCCGGCGGGCTGATCTCGGTCAGGGGTCGCTTACCCGGGAGCCGGGGGCGCAGGGCAGGATGGGGGACGCCCCGTCCCGCCCTCGCCCCGCACCCCTCGCACCCCTCGAAGGAGAAGCCCCATGAGTTCTCTCGCCGGACGCGTCGCCCTGGTCACCGGGGGAAGCCGCGGCATCGGCCGGGCGATCGCCCTCGGCCTGGCCGCCGACGGCGCCACCGTGGCCGTCGGCTACCGCCGCGACGAGGAGTCCGCGCGCAAGACCGTCGCCGATCTGGAGGCCGCCGCCCCCGACTCGGCGCCCCGCGCGTACGCGGCGCCGGTGGACTCCGCCGACGCCTGCCGGGACCTCGCCGCCCGCGTGGAGGCCGACTACGGGCGGCTGGACGTCCTCGTGCACAACGCGGGCATCGCCAGCCGCGGCCAGAGCGTCGCCGACACCGACCCCGCCGAGCTCGCCCGGGTGATGAACGTGCACGCCCTCGGCCCGCACCACCTCACCGCGGCGCTGCTGCCCCTCATGCGCCGGTCCGAGCGCGCCGACATCGTGTTCGTCTCCAGCGTGATCACCGACCAGTACCCCGCGAACGGCGCCCCGTACGCGATGGGCAAGGCCGCCATGGAGGCGCTGGCGCGCACGCTCGCCAAGGAGGAGCGCTCCAACGGCATGCACGTCAACATCGTGGCGCCCGGGCTGGTGGACACCGACATGGGGCAGCGGCTGGTCCGGGCCACGACCGGCATCGAGGACATCCGGCAGGTCGACGCGTCCTCCCCGTACGGGCACGTGTGCACGCCCGAGGAGGTCGCCGACGTGGTGCGGTTCCTGGTCTCCGACGGCGCCTCGTACGTGACGGGCCAGCGCGTCGTGGTGGACGGCGGCACGTTCTAGGGGCCGGCGGGCGGGGTCAGGTGCGGGTCCAGTCCGGCTGGAGGAAGTCGGCCACCCGCGCCTCCCGGCCCAGCAGCACCACCTCGCGGAACTGCCACAGCATCGCCCCGGTCGGCGGATGCACGATCCAGTCGGGGCGCAGCCGCATCTGCAGCAGCTCCCCGCCGCCCAGCTGGGGCACCCAGCGGGGCGTGTCGCCGGCCGCGAGCCGGGCCAGGCTCACCCGGTGGACGGACTGGACCTCGGCCGGGCTGGGCACGATCGGCCCCGGCTCGGCCGGTGCCACCACGATCGGCGTGATCGCGAACCCGGACGCCGCCGGGAAGTCGTCGAGCCGCCCCAGCACCTCGGCCGGCCCGACCGCCAGCCCCAGCTCCTCGTGCAGCTCGCGCAGCGCGGCCTGCTCGGGCGTCTCGCCCGGGTCCATCCGGCCGCCCGGCAGCCCCCACTGGCCCGCGTTCCGGCCCCGCGGCGCCCGCTTGATCAGCAGCACCGACGGGACGCCCGCCTCCTCGACCACGCACAGCACCACCCCGGCGCGGCGCGCTCCGGGGGCGTCCGGGACCGTGGTGTGGGCGAACGCGCCGAGCCGCGCGGCCGCCGCCTCCCGGAACGCGGGCAGGCTGGTGAGAACGGCGTCGGGGGCGGCGGGGCGGCCGGAGCCGGGGGACTCGGGGGACCGGGGCATGGGCCGATCTTCTCAGGCGGCCGCGCTCACGCGCCGTCCTGGGCCCGGGCGTAGCGGGCGGGGGAGGTGCCCACCGCGGCGGTGAACTCGCGGGTGAAGTGCGCCTGGTCGGCGTAGCCGAGCTCGGCCGCCAGCTCCGCCCAGTCGACGCCGGTGCCCGCCGCGGCCCGCTCGGCCGCCTCCAGCATCCGGTACCGCCGGATCACCCACTTCGGGCCGATCCCCACGTACTCCTGGAAGAGCCGCTGCAGGCTGCGCTGCCCGATGCCGAGATCGGCGGCCAGCTCGCCGACCCGGACCAGCGCCGGCCGCGCGGCGACGTGCGCGACCGCCCGCGCGGCCCGCTCCGCCTGCGGGTCCGGCGCGGCCGGGCGCCGTTCGAGCAGGAACGACTCCAGCCGGGCCAGGGCCGCGCCCGCGTCCCGGAGCCCGGCGATCTCCGCGCCGAGCGCGCGGCCGACGGGCCCGAACACCTCGTCCACGGCGAGCATCCGGCCGGTGATGCCCGCCACCGGCGCCCCCAGGAACGGCCGGAACCCGCCGGGCAGGAAGCCGGCCCCGACCACGCGCCCATCACCGGAGATCTCCTCGACGAACTCGTCGCGGACCACGCCGACGATCCGGTCCCGGGTCGTCCCGGCCGTCCAGTAGCCGGTGAACGTCATGTGCACGCTGGGCCGGGTCAGTACCCGCTGGCGGTGGGGCTCGCGGCCGCGCAGGTCCCACACCAGGACCCAGAAGTAGTCGACGTACGGCGCCAGCTCCGGCGGCGGCGCGGTCCTGGTGACCTGGAAGCTCTCCCGGGCCGCGCGGGCGTTGAGCACGCCGGACGGGCTCTCGGGCGGGATCGTCCGGGCCATGCCCCCAGGTTACGACTCCGGGGCCGGCGGAGCCCGTGTCGCGTTTTTTCAAGACCGCCGGGCGGCGGCCGGGCTAACCTGGACCCGCATTCGAACACATGATCGAGAATGGGAGTTCGCCATGGAGTTCCGGGAGATGATGCCGCCGGCGGCGGAGACCGCGACGCGGATCGTGCGGGGGGTCCCGGCCGGGGCGCTGGACGGGCCCACCCCGTGCCCGGAGTGGGACGTCCGGGCCCTGCTCAACCACACGATCTTCTGGACGGGCCGGAGCGAGGGCGCCGCCCGCAAGCAGCCGCCGCCCGCCGGCGGCCCCGCGGAGGGCCACGACTTCACCGCGGACGCCGGCTGGGCCGACCTGTACGCCGACCTGGCCCGCAAGAGCGCCGAGGCGTGGACCGACCCGGCCGCCTGGGAGGGGAACACCAGCCTCACCGGCGACCCGGACGGCATGCCGGCGGCCGTCATCGGCGGGATGATGCTCGGCGAGTTCGTCCTGCACGGCTGGGACCTCGCCGTCGCCACCGGCCAGGACCCAGCCATCCCCGACGACCTCGTCCGGGCCGCGTACGAGGAGCTGGAGCCGACCGCGGAGATGGGCCGGCGGTACGGGGCGTTCGGCGCGGAGGTGAAGGTGCCGGAATCGGCGCCGCTGCTCGACCGCCTCCTCGGCATGGCCGGCCGCGACCCGCACTGGAAGCCCTGACGCCGCGGGGAACGACAGGGAACGACGGGGGACATGCCCCGGGCATGGCTCGGCGCAAACCGGTTGCGGGGCGTTCTACGCTTGGGGCATGTCTTCAACGTCTTCGATCCGTGTCCGCTTCGCCCCGTCCCCCACGGGGATGTTCCATGTGGGGGGTGCTCGCTCCGCCCTGTTCAACTGGGTGATGGCCGCGCAGTCGGGCGGGACGCTGGTCCTGCGGATCGAGGACACCGACGCCTCCCGCAACAGCCCCGAGTGGACCGAGGGGATCATCCGGGCGATGGCCTGGCTCGGGATCGACGGCGGGCAGTACGAGGGCCCCTACTTCCAGTCGGCCAACGCCGACAAGCACGCCGGGGCCGCCCGCACGCTCATCGACGCGGGGCGCGCGTACTACTGCGACTGCACCCGCGACGACGTGATCGCCCGGACCGGTGACCAGCACAAGGGCTACGACGGCTTCTGCCGCGACCGCGGCCTGGAGCCGGGGCCGGGCCGGGCGCTGCGGTTCCGCACGCCCGACGAGGGCCAGACCACCGTGGTCGACCTGCTGCGCGGCAAGCCCGTCTTCGAGAACGCCGTGCTGGAGGACTTCGTCATCGCCCGCGCCGACGGCTCGGTGACGTTCCTGCTGGCCAACGCCGTGGACGACATGAGCCAGGGCATCACCCACGTCGTCCGCGGCGAGGAGCACCTGTCCAACGCGCCCAAGCAGCAGCTGCTCTGGGAGGCGCTCGGCGGCGAGCCGCCGGTCTGGGCGCACGTCCCCGTGATCGTGAACGAGAAGCGGCAGAAGCTGTCCAAGCGCCGCGACAAGGTCGCCCTGGAGGACTACCGGGACGAGGGCTACCTCGCCGAGGCCATGCGCAACTACCTGATGCTGCTGGGCTGGGCGCCGTCCGGCGACCGCGAGATCGTGCCGTGGGAGGTGATCGTCGAGGAGTTCCGGATCGAGGACGTCAACTCCTCGCCTGCGTTCTTCGACGAGAAGAAGCTGCGCGCGTTCAACGGCGAGTACATCCGGGCCCTGGCGGTCGAGGACTTCACCGCCGCCTGCCTGCCGTTCCTGGAGGGCGCCCCGTTCGAGGTGGACATGGGGGTGTTCGCGAAGCTGGCGCCGCTGGCGCAGACCCGCGTCGCGCTGCTGTCGGAGATCGTGCCGATGGTCGACTTCGCGTTCCTGGACGAGCCGCCCCACGACGAGCAGTCCTGGAAGAAGGCCATGAAGGGCCCGGCGGCCGAGATCCTCGCCGCCGCCGAGGACGCCTACCGGGACGCCCCCTGGGAGGCCGGTGAGCTCAAGGACCGGCTGGAGCGGGTCGGCGCGGAGCAGGGCCTCAAGCTGGGCAAGACGCAGGCCCCCGTCCGGGTGGCCGCCACGGGCCGCACGGTCGGGCTGCCGCTGTTCGAGTCCCTGGAGATCCTCGGCCGCGAGCGGACGCTGGCCCGCATCGCCGCCGCCCGCGCGAAGCTGGCCGCCCAGCCCGCCTCCTGACCCGGGCGCGACCGGGACCCGGCCGGGCGGTCAGCCCGCCGGGTCCTCGTCGCCGGTGACGGTCGTGCGCAGCTCGGCCACCCGGCGGTCCAGCTCCGCGAAGTCCTCCCGCAGCGTCGCCGGCACCCGCTTGCCCACCGACTCCAGCTGCTCCTGGACGGCGTCCAGCCGCGCCGACAGCTCCGCGGCCGCCCGCGCCTCGCCCTCCGGCACGGTGCCCGGCTCCCGGCTGGGATCGGTGGACGGCCGGGCCTGCAGCAGCGCGGCCTGCTCGCGCAGCAGCGCCGCCTGCTCGCGCAGCAGGTTCGTCTGGTCGCGCAGCTGCTTGTTCTTGTTGTGCAGCTCCACGAACACCGACACCTTCGCCCGCAGCACCCACGGGTCGAACGGCTTGGAGATGAAGTCGACCGCGCCCGCCGCGTACCCGCGGAACGCGTAGTCGGGGTCGCTGTTGACCGCCGTCAGGAAGATGATCGGCAGATCGCGGGTCTTGCGCCGGCGCTTGATGTCGCGGGCGGTCTCGAAGCCGTCCATCCCCGGCATCACGACGTCCAGCAGGATCACGGCGTACTCGTCGGTCAGCAGCGCCTTGAGCGCCTCCTCACCGGACCGGGCCCGGACCAGATCCTGATCGAGCGAGCTGAGGATGGCCTCCAGCGCGATGAGGTTCTCCTCGCGGTCGTCCACGAGCAGGATCTTCGCCTTGTCGTCCACGCTTGCTCTTCTCCGATCGCTCCGGGCCCCGCGTGATCGTTCCGCGTGATCCTATGGTCAGCGGACGATGGACGGCTGCAGCCAGTTGCGCATGACGTCCAGAAGATGGTCCACGTCCACCGGCTTCGGAACGTAGTCCGACGCGCCGGAGGCCAGGCTCTTCTCACGGTCTCCCTTCATCACCTTGGCCGTGATCACGATGATCGGCAGCTCGGCGAACTGCGGCATCTCGCGGATCGCGGCGGTCGTCGCGTACCCGTCGAGGCCGGGCATCATGACGTCCATCAGCACCAGCGCCACGTCCGGGTTGCGGTGCAGCACGTCGATGCCGGCCTGCCCGTCCTCGGCGTACAGCACCTCCATGCCGTAGCCCTCCAGGACGCTGGTCAGCGCGAAGACGTTGCGGACGTCGTCGTCGACGATCAGCACCTTGCGGCCCGACAGCACCGTGTCGAGGAAGTCGGCGGGCGGCTCGTCCAGGAGCCCGGTCAGCGCGGGCTCGGCCTCCTCGGGCCGCTCCCCGGCCGGCGCCGGCTGATCGGCCGGCAGGACCGGCTCCACGGGCGGCGCCGCGGCGCCGCCCGGGTCGGTCGCGGACGCGGTCACCGCCGCCGGCACCGGCTCGTCCGGCAGCACCGAGCGCCGCCGGCCGTCCGGCTCGGAGTACTGCGCCGGCAGGTACAGCGTGAACACGCTGCCCCGGCCCGGCTCGCTCTCGGCGTGGATCTCACCGCCCAGCAGCCGGGCGATGTTGCGGCTGATCGACAGGCCCAGCCCGGTGCCGCCGTAGCGGCGGCTGGTAGTCCCGTCGGCCTGCTGGAACGCCTCGAAGATCACCTGGAGCTTGTCGGCGCTGATCCCGATCCCGGTGTCGATCACCCGGAACGCGATCACGTCCGGGGTGTTCCACAGCGCCGGCAGCGTGAAGCTGATGTCGCCCGCCCGCTCGATCCGCAGCCGGACGTCGCCCTCGGAGGTGAACTTGACCGCGTTGGACAGCAGGTTACGCAGCACCTGCTGCAGCCGCTGCTCGTCGGTGTACAGCGACCCCGGCACCTCGGGGGAGACGTCCACCCCGAAGTGCAGGCCCTTGTCGACCGCCAGCGGCCGGAACGTGGCGTCCACGTAGTCGACCAGCCCGGACACCGCCAGCCGCTGCGGGTGCAGCTCCATCTTCCCGGCCTCGACCTTGGCCAGGTCCAGGATGTCGTTGATCAGCTCCAGCAGGTCGGTGCCGGAGTCGTGGATCGTCCGGGCGAACTCCACCTGCTTGTCGGTGAGGTTGCCGCTCGGGTTCTCCGACAGCAGCTTGGCCAGCACCAGCAGGCTGTTGAGCGGCGTGCGCAGCTCGTGCGACATGTTCGCCAGGAACTCCGACTTGTACCGCGAGGAGATCGCCAGCTGCTCGGCGCGCTCCTCCAGCGTCCGCCGGGCCTGCTCGATCTGGAAGTTCTGGATCTCGATCGCGCGGTTCTGCTGGGCCAGCAGCGCCGCCTTCTCCTCCAGCTCGGTGTTGGAGTTGCGCAGCTCGCCCTGCTGGCGCTGGAGCTCGTCCGAGCGCTCCTGGAGCTCCTGGGCCAGCCGCTGCGACTCCGACAGCAGCGACTCGGTCCGGGCGTTGGCGCTGATCGCGTTGAGCGTGACGCCGATCGTCTCGATCAGCTGGCTGAAGAACGCCAGGTGGACGTCCGTGAACCGGCTGAACGAGGCCAGCTCGATCGCGCCCAGCACCGAGTCCTCGAACATGATCGGCATCACGATGATGTTCACCGGGCCGGCCTCGCCCAGCCCCGAGCCGATCTTGATGTAGTCGGCCGGGGCGTCGGCGATCAGCATCGTGCGGTGCTCGGCCGCCGCCTGCCCCACCAGGCCCTCGCCCAGCCCGAACCGCACCGACCCGGCCCGGCCCTTGCGCACCCCGTACCCGGCGATCAGCGCCAGCTCGGTCTCCTCGCCGGAGTGGTCGGCCAGGTAGAACGCGCCGTACTGGGCGTTGGCCGTCGGCGTCAGCTCCCGCATGATCAGCTCGGCGACCTGCATCAGGTCGCGGTGGCCCTGCATGAGCCCGCCGATCCGGGCCAGGTTGGTCTTGAGCCAGTCCTGCTCCTCGTTGGCCCGGGTGGTCTCGCGCAGGGTGGCGACCATCAGGTTGACGTTGTCCTTGAGCTCGGCGACCTCGCCGCGCGCCCCGACGGTGATGTTGCGGCTCAGGTCGCCGGTGGCGACCGCGCTGGCCACCTCGCCGATCGCCCGCACCTGCGTGGTCAGGTTGCCGGCCAGCTCGTTCACGCTCTCGGTCAGCCGCTTCCAGGTGCCCGACACGCCCTCGACCTCGGCCTGCCCGCCCAGCCGGCCCTCGATGCCCACCTCGCGGGCCACCCGGGTGACCTCCGAGGCGAACGACGACAGCGTGTCGACCATGGTGTTCAGCGTGGTCTTCAGCTCCAGGATCTCGCCCTGGGCGTCCACGTCGATCCGCCGGGTCAGGTCGCCGTGCGCGACCGCCGTCGCCACCTGGGCGATGTTGCGGACCTGGTAGGTCAGGTTGGACGCCATCCCGTTGACGTTGTCGGTCAGGTTCTTCCACATGCCGCCGGCGCCGGGCACCAGCGCCTGCCCGCCCAGCCGGCCCTCGGTGCCGACCTCGCGGGCGACGCGGGTGACCTCGTCGGCGAACGCCGACAGCGTGTCGACCATCTGGTTGATGGTGTCCTTGAGCTGCAGGATCTCGCCCTGCGCGTCCACGGTGATCTTCTTGCCCAGGTCGCCCTCGGCGACCGCCGTGGTGACCTGGGCGATCCCGCGGACCTGCGTGGTCAGGTTGTTGGCCATCGAGTTGACGTTGTCGGTCAGGTCCTTCCAGACCCCGCTGACGTCCCGGACGGTGGCCTGGCCGCCCAGCCGGCCCTCCGAACCGACCTCGCGGGCCACCCGGGTGACCTCGTCGGCGAACGCCGACAGCTGGTCCACCATCGTGTTCATGGTGTCCTTCAGCTCCAGGATCTCGCCCTGGGCGTCCACGGTGATCTTCTTCGTCAGGTCGCCCTGCGCGACCGCCGTGGTGACCTGGGCGATGTTGCGGACCTGGTAGGTCAGGTTCGAGGCCATCCCGTTGACGTTGTTCGTCAGGTCCTTCCACACGCCGCTCACGCCGGGGACCCGCGCCTGGCCGCCCAGCCGGCCCTCGGTGCCGACCTCGCGGGCGACGCGGGTGACCTCGTCGGCGAACGCCGACAGCGTGTCGACCATCTGGTTGACCGTCAGCTTCAGCTGCAGGATCTCGCCCTGCGCGCCGACGGTGATCTTCTTGCCCAGGTCGCCCTCGGCGACCGCCGTGGTGACCTGGGCGATCCCGCGGACCTGCGTGGTCAGGTTGTTGGCCATCGAGTTGACGTTGTCGGTCAGGTCCTTCCAGACCCCGC
>NZ_JBGNUR010000015.1:172709-182593 GCF_041951345.1 Actinomadura sp. 21ATH
CTGACCCCGCGCACGTTGGCCTGGCCGCCCAGCTGCCCCTCGGTGCCGACCTCGCGGGCGACGCGGGTGACCTCGTCGGCGAACGCCGACAGCTGGTCCACCATCGTGTTGACGGTGAGCTTCAGCTCCTGCAGCTCGCCGGTCGCCTCGACCGTCACCTTCCGCGTAAGGTCGCCCTCGGCCACCGCCGTGGTCACCTCGGCGATGTCGCGGACCTGGTCGGTCAGCCGGCCCGCCATCGCGTTCACCGCGGCGGTCACGTCCCGCCACCGGCCGGTCATCCCGCGGGCCGACGCCTGCCCGCCCAGCCGGCCCTCGGTGCCGACCTCCCGGGCGAACTGGCTCACCTCCCAGGTGAACCGGTCGAGCAGCTCCACCATCCCGTTCACCGAACGGGCCATCCGCAGCAGCTCGCCGCGCATCGGGCGGCCGCCGACCCGCAGCTCCACCCGCTGGTTCAGGTCGCCCTGGGCCACCGCCTCGACCACCTGGTACATGCCGGTGGCCAGGTCCGTCAGCTTGTCGATGATCGCGTTGGCGTCCTCGACCGCCGTCGCCCAGGTGCCCTTGAGCGTCCCCGGGGCGATCCGGCCGCGCAGCTGCCCCTCCCGGCCGATCTCGCGCCGCACCCGGCTCAGCCCGGACGTCAGCTGCTCGCCGTTCTCCCGGATCTCCTCCAGGATCGCCGCCGCCTCGGCCACCGCGCCCTCACCGGGCACGTCGAGCTCGGCGCGGGCCTTGCCGTCCCGGACCGCGGCGAGCGCCTTCAGCAGTGGCGCCAGGTCCGCGTCGCTGTAGCGGGGTGTGGTGTCACGGAACGACCCTCCGTTACGACGGGTGCTGGACGCGGTACGGGGCATGCTCTTCATCCTCCTGGCCCGCGATATGGGTATACGGAAACCACGGATACACGGATACCTTGTCCGGGGCCGCACCTGTACTCTACGTCGGCCCCCGGCCCGGGGACCGGCTCCCGAGGACACCGAGGCCGCGGGGGCGGATCGTAGCGTTCGTGTTACCGTCTGTCGCGCGGGACGGCGCGGCCAGGGCACTCCCGCTGGCTGCCGGGCATTCCTGGCCGAGTGGTCGACCAGTCTGTCACGATAGCCAGACCCGGGAGAACAACGCGTGAGTGAGGGACGACTGTTGGAACGGCAGACGGTGTCGGCCACCTTCCCGTCCGCCGCGACCTCCGTGGCGGACGCCCGCCAGTTCGTCCGGCGGGTGCTGGCCGACTGGGACATGGAGGAGGCCGCCGACGACGCCGTGCTCGCCACCAGCGAGCTGGCCACCAACGCCGTCACCTACGCCGGGACCTCGTTCGAGGTCGCCTGCCGCCGCACCGACGACGGGGACATCCTCGTCGAGGTCCGCGACCTGCACCCCACCCGCTCGATCGCGATGCCCGGGATGAACGCCTCCAGCGGCCGGGGGCTGCCCTCGATCGCCCGGCTGGCCGCGTCCTGGGGCGTCACCTACGACCGCCGCACCAAGGGCGTCTGGTTCCGCCTGCCCGGGCCCGGCGCCGCGAACGGCACCGGGTCGCCGCGCGTGTCGTCGGAGGGCGCGGCCGGCTCCAACGGCCCCGGCGGCCCTGGTGGTGCCGGCGGCACGGACGAGTCCGCCGGCCTCGACGGGATCCGCTCCGGCGCCGCCCCGGCGGGCGAGGGGAGCGGCGCCCGCACCGCCTCCGCCTCACGCGACCACCCCGGCAGCGCGGGACGCGCCGGGCGCGGCCGCAGAAGCCTGCGCGGTGACCGCGGTGACCGCGACGGCCTGGCCGCCCGGGGCCGGCACGGCGCGGCCGCCGACGGCGCCGACCCGGCGGGCGGGCTGCCGGCCGGCGGCGACCGGATGCTGCGCTCCCCGGCGGCCCGCGAATCCCTGGAGACCGCCGTCACCACCGTCCGCGACGTCCTCGACGCCGACGCCGCCGCCGTGCTGCTCACCGAGCGGGACGGCCGGCTCGTCCTCGGCGCCGCCGCCGGCCTGCCCGCCGAGGTCCAGCTCGGCGACCTGTCGGTGGTCAACCTGGGCCCCGACGCCCGCGCCGGCACGCCCTGGGTGTCCTCCGACACCTCCGACCCGGTCGCCGCCGCCCTCCACGCCCGGTCGCTGGCCGCGGCGCCGCTGGAGGCGCAGGGCCGGCTGACCGGTGTCGTGGTCGCGCTGTCGTCGACCCCGGGCCGGTTCGACGAGGCCGCCGCCGCCCGCCTCGGCCGCATCGCCGACGAGATGTCGCTCAACCTGGAGAAGGCCCGGGTGGGCGAGCTGGAACGCTCCTGGCGCGGCTGGCTGAGCTTCGTCGCCGAGGCCAGCGACCTGCTGGCCGGCACCCTCGACCAGGAGCGCACCATGGCCCTGGTCGCCCAGCTGGTGGTGCCCCGGCTGTCGACCTGGTGCGCGGTCTACACCGTCGCCGACTCCGGCGCCGCCCGGCTCGCCTACGTCTGGCACGCCGACGAGACCCGCGCCGACGCCCTGCGCGAGCTGCTCGAGCACGCCGACATGGCGCCCCCGATGGACACGCCGGGCCCCTGGCACGGGCTCGCCACCGCCCCGCCGGACGTGCGCGCCGCCGCCGGCGCCACCGCCGCCGACCACGCCTACGCCTTCCCGCTGATCGCCCGCGGCCGCCGGATCGGCACCATCGTGATCGGCCGGCCGCCCGGCGACCGCTTCCCGCGCAGCGCGATCGAGCTGGCCGAGGAGCTGAGCCGCCGCGCCGCCCTCGCCGTCGACAACGCCCGCCTGTACTCCGAGCAGACCACGATGAGCAGCGCGCTCCAGCGCAGCCTGCTGCCGCCCGCCATCCCCGACATCCCCGGCCTGGAGGTCGCGGTGGTGTACGAGCCGGCGGGGGAGGGCAGCGAGGTCGGCGGCGACTTCTACGACGTCTTCGAGACCGCCGGGCCCGGCGCCCCCACCGCGGCCTCAGCGCGCTGGCGGTTCGCGATCGGCGACGTGTGCGGCACCGGCCCGCAGGCCGCCGCCGTGACCGGGCTGGCGCGGCACGCGCTGCGCATCCTGGCCGCCGAGAACCTGTCGGTCCCCGACGTCCTCGCCCGCCTCAACCGGCTGATCCTCGCCGAGGGCGAGCGCGGCCGGCTGCTGACCCTGCTGCACGGCGAGATCGCGCCCCGGCCCCGCCGGGACGGCGTGTCGATCAAGCTGGCGAGCGCGGGCCACCCGCCGCCGCTGATCCTGGACCCGGACGGTAGGGTGACCGAGGCCTCCTCGCCGCAGCCGCTGCTCGGGGTGTTCGACGGGGTGGACTTCCGGACCGAGACCGTACAGCTGAAGCGCGGCCAGGTGTTGCTGTGCGTCACCGACGGGGTGACCGAACGGCGCTCGGGGGCGCGGCTGCTGGGTGACGGCCACGGGCTGGAACGCCTGCTCTCCGGATGCACCGGGCTCAGCGCGGGCGCGGTGGCCGCCCGGATCCAGCGGGCGGTGCGCGATTTCGGGCCGGAGCCCTCCGGCGACGACGTTGCCCTCATCGTCCTCCGGGCGTCATGATGGAGCTCAACAATCGGTAAGGTGGGGTGGCGTGGGGCTTGCCTTGCACACGACACGACAGGACGGCCGCGCGACGATCGCCGCGCGCGGCTCCATCGACCTGCACTCCTCGGAGGAGTTGCGGGCACGGCTCACCGAGCTGATCGACGCCGGGGAGCGGGAGGTCGTGGTCGATCTGACCGCCGTGGACTTCTGCGACTCCTCGGGGCTGAACGTGCTGGTGCGGGCCTACAAGCACGCCAAGGCCCAGAACGCCGAGCTGACGGTCACCGGCGCCTACGGCCGGGTCGAGAACGTGCTGCGCACCACCGGGCTCGACCGCTTCCTCATCGGCGGGGCCAGCGGGGCGAGCGACGCGAGCGCCGGATAGCGCCGCCATGACCGAGACCACGCTGCGCGCGGCCCCCCAGACCGAGGCGGTGGAGTACGCCCGCCGGCTCGCCGCCCGCACCATGCGCACCTGGGCGCTGATGGAGCGCGAGGAGCTGGTGACGGCCATCGTCGCCGAACTCGTCGCCAACGCCGTCCTGCACGCGGGCACCGCGCTGGAGCTGCGGCTGCTGCGCGGCAACGGCCGGGTCCGCATCGAGGTCCGCGACCGGGCCGCGCAGATGCCGCGGCTGACCGTCCCCGGCCCCCTGGACGAGTCGCACCGCGGCCTGTTCATCGTCGACCGCTTCGCCAGCGACTGGGGCGCCGACCCCGTCACCGGCGGCAAGGTCGTCTGGGCCGAGGTCGAGGTCTGAGCGCCCGCGGCGGCCTCGCCGCGGGCGCCCGCCCGTACTGACCGGGCCCTGCGCTACCCGGGTCCCGGCTACTGGGTCTTGCGGTAGAGCTCGGCGACGCGGAACGCCAGGTCCAGCGACTGGCCCCGGTTGAGGCGCGGGTCGCAGGCCGTCTCGTACCGCTGGTACAGGTCGCCCTCGTCGATCTGGTGGCCGCCGCCGACGCACTCGGTCACGTCGTCGCCGGTGAACTCGATGTGGATGCCGCCCGGATGCGTGCCCAGCGCCCGGTGCACCTCGAAGAAGCCCGTCACCTCGTCCAGCACGTCGTCGAACCGGCGCGTCTTGTGCCCGCTCGGCGCCTCGAACGTGTTCCCGTGCATCGGATCGCAGATCCACGCCACCGGCGACCCGCTGCGCTCCACCTTCTCGATCAGCGGCGGCAGCGCGTCCCTGATCTTCCCGGCGCCCATCCGGGTGATGAACGTCAGCCGGCCCGGCTCGCCGTCCGGGTTCAGCCGGTCCATCAGCGCCAGCGCGTCGTCGGCCGACGTCGTCGGGCCCAGCTTCACCCCGATCGGGTTGCGGATGTGCCGCAGGAACTCCACGTGCGCGCCGTCCAGCTGCCGCGTCCGCTCGCCGAGCCACACCAGGTGCGCCGACACGTCGTACGGCAGCCCGCTGAGGCTGTCGATCCGGGTCAGCGCCCGCTCGTAGTCCAGCAGCAGCGCCTCGTGGCTGGAGTAGAACTCCACCCCGTGGAACTCGTCGGGGTTCGCCCCGCACGCCTTCATGAACGTCAGCGCCCGGTCGATCTCGCCCGCGAGCGTCTCGTACTTCCGCCCGGCCGGGCTCGCGGCCACGAAGTCCCGGTTCCAGGCGTGCACCTGCCGCAGGTCGGCGTAGCCGCCCTTGGTGAACGCCCGGCACAGGTTCAGCGTCACCGCCGAGGCGTGGTACGCCTTCAGCAGCCGCCACGGGTCGTTGCGGCGCGCGTCCGGCGTGAAGTCGAAGCCGTTGACCGCGTCGCCCCGGTACGCGGGCAGCTCCAGGCCGTCGCGCGTCTCCGTCGGCTTGGACCGCGGCTTGGCGAACTGCCCCGCCATCCGGCCGATCTTGACCACCGGCACGCTGGCGGCGTACGTGAGCACGACCGCCATCTGCAGCAGGGTCTTCAGCTTGTTCTTGACGGCGTCGGCGTTGGAGCCCTCGAAGGTCTCCGCGCAGTCACCGCCCTGGAGCACGAACGCCTCGCCGCGCGCGACCTCGCCGAGCCGCTGCTTGAGCTGGTCGCACTCGCCGGCGAAGACCAGCGGGGGCTGCTTGGCCAGCTCCGCGGTCACGGCCCGGACCTCGGCCGGGTCGTCCCACGCGGGCTGCTGGAGGGCGGGGAGGTCGCGCCAGGCGTCGAGATCGCCCGTGGTGTTCATGGACATGTCGAGATCTACCCTGCGAACTGTCGGTGACGGGTGGGCCGTACGTTCTGACTGGACACGTACTGATTGGACGACGCCAGGTTATGGCACGGTTCGCGCCTCACTATGAGCCGTGTCGGCGATAAGGCCGTACATGCCGAGGGGGACGGCCCGGCACCGGGCCGTCCCCCTCGGCGGAATCCTAGGGAGAACCAGGTCAGGCGGCCCTGGAACGCGCCGGGCGCGCCTGCCGCGCCGGCTCGTGGAGCCGCCGGCCGCGCATCCGCTCCGCGTCGCCCTCGGCGCGCCGCGGCGCCGCCGGACCGGGAAGCGTGCGGTGCCCGCCCGGATCGACGTCGACCGCCAGCTGCCGCAGCCGCCGCAGCGACCGGTCGGTGATCTGCCGCACCCGGTTGTGGCTCAGCCCGTACCGGGCGCCGATCTGCGCGTACGACAGCGGCTGCCCGCTGTCCATCCCGAACCGGGCCCGCAGGATCGCCGCCTCGCGCTCGGGCAGCCGCTCCAGCAGCCGCGCCAGCCCCTCCAGGTCGTCCAGCGCGACGATCTCCGCCTCGGGCGTCACCGCCTCCGGGTCCTCCAGCAGATCGCCCATCGGCGTCTCGCCCGCGTCGTCGACGGTCGCGTCGAGGCTGGCGGGATCGCGGCGCCAGCGCAGCAGCTCGTCGACGTGCTCGGGCGCGGCGCCGACCGCGTCGGCCAGCTCCTCGCGGCTCGGCTCGCGGCCCAGGTCGCGGCTCAGCTGCCGCTCGGCGCGCCGCAGCCGCGACAGCTCCTCCTCGACGTGCACGGGCAGCCGGATCGTCCGCGCGGTGTGGCTCAGGCCGCGGCCGATCGCCTGCCGGATCCACCAGGTCGCGTACGTCGAGAACTTGTATCCGCGGCGGTAGTCGAACTTCTCCACCGCGCGCATCAGCCCCAGATTGCCCTCCTGGATGAGGTCGATCAGAGGCAGCGAATCGGTCGGGTACTTGCGGGCGATCGATACGACGAGCCGCAGGTTGGCCTCGACGAACCGGCGCTTCGCGCGCAGTCCCCGGGCGACGAGCTCCTCGAGCTCCTCCGGCGTCACACCCTCCGGCGGCTTCCCTTCCTCCAGAAGCCGCTCGGCGTACAGGCCCCCCTCGATCGCCTTCGCCAGGTCGACCTCCTCCACCGCGTCGAGCAGCGGCGTACGGCCGATCCGGTCGAGATAGGCCCCGACGAGGTCCTTGTCGGGGGCGTCGACCCTGTCGCCCTTGGTACGGGTTGCAGTCATCCTGACCCTTCTCCGGTGCGATCTCCCTGAAGGCACAACGTACGGAAGCCCTCCGGTGATTCCCGGACAGGGAATACTGCGGAGGCGGGCACCGCTCTACCCCACCGATACCCCGAACGAGGAGATGACGACATGGCGACGGTCACATTGACCGCGGACGACTTCGACGAGGTGGCCCAGGGCGACGGCATCGTCCTGATCGACTTCTGGGCGGAATGGTGCGGGCCGTGCAAGCGATTCGCGCCGGTCTTCGAGAAGGCCGCCGACAAGCACGCCGACATCACGTTCGCCAAGGTGGACACCGACGCCGAGCAGGAACTGGCGCAGCGCTTCGGCATCTCGTCCATCCCGACGCTGATGGCCATCCGCGACGGGATCATCGTGTTCGCCGAGCCCGGCGCGCTGCCCGCCGCGACGCTGGAGAACGTGATCGAGCAGGTCCGCGAGCTGGACATGGAGGACGTGCAGCGTCGCGCCCAGGCATGACGCGCCCGCCGGGGCCTGACCGGAAACGGACGCCGCCCCTGGACGTCCGCTCCCGGCGGGAGTCCGATGGACGCACCCCGTCAGGGAGGAGCGACCGATGAGAACGCTGGACCGCATCGCCCGGTCGGCGCCGCTCGCCCGCCTCCGCCAGGCCGGCCGGCCCATCCGCGCCGAGGACTACGTCGAGAACGGCGTGTACGTCATCCGCGCGGACCTGCCCGGGGTCGACCCGGACCGCGACATCGACGTGTCCGTGCACGGCGGCACCGTCGAGATCAAGGCGATCCGGCGGGACGACTTCAGGGCGCGTACCCGCACCGAGATCCCGTACGGCCTCTACCGGAAGGTCATCACCCTGCCGGCCGGGGCCGACGCCGGGACGCTCACCACCCACTACCGCGACGGCGTCCTGAAGGTGGCGATCGCGCTGCCGGAGGCCGCCCGCCCGCCGGCGCCGCTGCGCCGCTGACCCGCCATGATGGACGGATGCTGGCGGACGTCGTCGAACACCTGTCCTGCCCCGTCTGCGCCGGGCGCCTGAAGCTCGACGCGGGGGCGCTGCTGTGCACGGCCGGGCACCGGTTCGACGTCGCCCGCCAGGGTTACGCCAACCTGCTGTCCGGGAACGCCCGGCCCGGCACCGCCGACACACCGGAGATGGTCCGCGCGCGGGACGCCTTCCTCAGCGCGGGCCACTTCGGCGTCCTGACCGAGCGCCTCGCCGAACGCGCCGCCCGCACGGACGCGCTCGTCCTCGACGCCGGAGCCGGGACGGGCCACTACCTGAAGGCCATCCTCGACCGTTCCCCCGGAACGGCCGGCCTCGCGCTCGACATCTCCAAGCACGCCGCCCGCCGCGCCGCCCGCGCGCACCCCCGCGCCGGCGCCGTGGTCGCCGACCTGTGGCGGCCCCTTCCCGTACGGGACGCCGCGGCGGACACCGTCGTCAACGTCTTCGCGCCCCGCAACGCCCCCGAGTTCCACCGCGTGCTGAAGCCCGGCGGGATCCTCTACACCGTCACCCCGTCGGAACGGCACCTCGGAACCCTGGTGCGCGCGCTCGGCCTGCTGTCCGTCGACGAGCGCAAGGCCGAACGCATGGACACCGCGCTCGCCGGCCACTTCACCGCCGAGACCCGCGAGGACCTGGAGACCGAGGCGCTCCTGAGCCACGACGACGCCGCGACCCTGGTGGCGATGGGGCCGAGCGCGCACCACGTGGCGCCCGAGGAGCTGCGGCGGCGCCTCGCGGACCTACCCGACCCGTTCCCGGTGCCCCTGTCGTTCGTGCTGTCCGCTTACCGCCGTCTCGGATAGTCCGTCGAGGAACACCTGCGGCACCTCGCCCGGCTCGATGACCCGCCGCGCCTCGCGCGGCTCCCCGGCTTCCGGCTCGTACCGGAACGACGCCGCCGAACCGAGCAGCACGCGCTGCAACGCCTGCCCGGCACGAAGCCAGTCCGCGGGGGAGTCGCCGCGCGTGGCCAGCACGGCCGTTCCCGCGCACCGGCGCAGGACCGCCCCCTCCAGCCGGGCCACCTCCGCAAGCTCGGCGAACCGCGGCACCTGATGGACCCGCCCCGGCGCGAAGGGGCGCAGCGTCGCCGCGTACATCAGCCGCTCCGCCCGCGTGACGCGGTGCCTGCCCGCGAGCCGTACCACCGCGAGCAGCGACGGGCGCTCCGCGTCCGGCAGCGGCCGCACCACCGCCTCGTACCCGAGCTGCGCCGCGGCGAGGCGGAGGTTGACGAGCGCGGCGCCGCAGCTGAGATGAAGCCGCCGCCCGGTCGGGTCGCCGGTGGCCGGGAACCTGTCCGCGTCGGCCCGTACCTCGATGAGCCCGGGAACGACGGTGAGGCGCCAGGCGTGCACGTGGTGCCCCGCCGGTCCCATCGTCGCCGCCACGACCAGACGCTCCGCCGAACGGACCACGGCGCTCGTGTGCAAGCGGACCTCCCCGAACGCAGGATGAAGCGAACCGTATCCCAGCGGATCCCCGATTTGACGCTTCACGGCGGCCCTCCTAAAGTCGTCCATGCCCAAGGGGATGCGGGACGCCGACAGGCGGACGGCCCCGGGGACCAGCCCGGAGAAAACCGGTTCGAGCCTCGCTCGGCCTGTAGTACGATGGTCTGGTCAGTCCGAGACGGGATGCAGGACGCCGCAAGGTGGCCGGCCCGGTGGGCGAACCCTACGAATCTGAGTCGGCGCTCTTCGGATGCGTCGGACGATGATGTGTGGGGACTGGGAGACTCTCAACCGTCGAAACGATCTTCACCGGATCAACTTGACAGACGAGAATCGCCTGGTAAGTTAGAAGGGTTGCCCCGGAGTATGGGCCTGCGAGAGTGGGTCGGGCGCGGTGGGTGTCCGTTTCTTGAGAACTCAACAGCGTGTTAAAAGCCAGTGCCTTTATCGGTTCGGTTCATTGGTGACCGGACCGCCCCGTGGCCATCGAGTGTT
>NZ_JBGNUR010000016.1:0-170087 GCF_041951345.1 Actinomadura sp. 21ATH
TCCCATCCCGAACCCGGAAGTTAAGCCCTTCAGCGCCGATGGTACTGCATGGGAGACTGTGTGGGAGAGTAGGACACCGCCGGACATTTATTAGGGGGAGGCCCCGCCACGAAAGTGGCGGGGCCTTTCTCATTTCTCCGGGTCGGGGTCATTTGGCGTGGCAGGTTCGTTCAGCTGAAGTCGGCGACGTGGTCGGCGGCCCACTGAGCGTAGGTCCGGGGCGTGCGGCCGGTGATCCGTTCCACGCTGCCGTCGATGTGCGCCGGCTTGCCGGCGGTCGCCTCCATCAGGTCGAAGAGCGCGTTGACGAAGTCGCCGTCCATGAACCGGCTCATCTGCTGCCGTACCGGCCCGGCGTCGAGTTCCTCGAAGCGAAGCTCGCGTCCCAGCGCCTCGCCCAGGATCCGTACCTGCTCCGCCTGAGTCAGGGACTCCGGCCCGGTGAGCTCGTAGACGCGCCCGGCGTGGCCGTCCGTGGTGAGGACCGCCGCGGCGACGTCGGCGACGTCCAGCTCGTGGACGGGGGCGCTGGTGGCGCCGCCGTACGGGGCGCGCACGATGTCGCCGTCCTTGAGCTGCATCGCCATGGAGAGCGAGTTGATGGCGGGGAAGAAGAGCCGCAGGAACGTCCACTCCGCCCCGGTCGCCCGCACGGCCTCCTCGACCCCTTGGTGGTAGGCGGCGATCACGTCGGGCTGCGCCGCGGGGCCGTCGACGACCGCGCCGGACGACAGGAACGCGATCCGGCGCACCCCCGCCTCCGTGGCGGCCTGGAGCAGCGGGGCGGCGTCCATCCCGTACGGGAGGATCACGAACATCCGCGTCACGTCCGCGAGCGCGGGGGCGAGCGTGGAGGGTCGCGTCAGGTCGCCGCCGACCACCTCGACCTCCGCGGGCAGCCCGGCGGATTCGGGCGTGCGCGAGAGGGCGCGGACCCGCTGCCCCGCGTCCACGAGGGCCTGAACGGTCTCGCGCCCGAAGTGCCCGGTCGCCCCGATGACAAGGATCATTGCGTCTCCTCAGTTCAGCCGGCCGGCGCCCCGGCCGGGGCACCGCGTCCATGCCTTGAACGATAGGCACGAAAGAGGAAGAGCCCGTTCCTAATGCGACGCCGGCCTACGGTCTTCCGAGGATGCCGTCGATGTGGTGGTCCAGGACCTGTTGGGCGTTGCCGGGAGTGCGGTAGCCGAGGGCGACATCGACGCCGAGGCCCGTGGCGAGCGTCCAGCAGATGTCGGCGGCGATGCGTTCGTCGTCCCTGGGGGCGGCTCCGCGGTCGTTGCGGGCGGTGGCGATGAGGCCGGCGGTGAAGGTCACCAGGCCGTCGTCGCCCGGCCGCAGCACGGTGGCCATGGACGGGTCGGAGACGGCCTGCCCGAGGACGGCGACGGAGAGCCGCAGGAACCGCATCCCCTCCTCGTCGCGGGCGAGGACGGCGTACAGGCATTCGCGCAGGATCGTCTCCGCGTCCGGTTCGCCGTCCGTCCCGGCGGTGTTCCGGACGGACGCCTCGATGCGGGCGTTGACCGCCTGTACGGCGCGCGCGACGGCGTCGGCGACGAGGTCCTCCCGGGAGGCGTAGTAGTGCTGGACCTGGCCCATCGACACCCCGGCCTCGGCCGCGACCTTGCGGAGCGTCACGCCTGCCAGGCCGTCGCGGATCGTCAGCGTCCACACGGCCTCCGCCAGCCGCCTCCGGCGCGCGTCGTGGTCCACGACCTTCGGCATCTCACTCCCCTCGTTGCCATGCAAGCGCATTGCAACACTGTCGCCGCGCTATTGCCATGCAAGTGCATTGTAACGGAGGGAGCGGATATGAGGTTCGACGCTTGGCAGATCGTGGGCATGCTGCTCGTCGCACTGGGCGTGCAGGGAGGAGCCCGGCAGGTCCTCGACGGCGAGGCCGGGCTGCTGGGCGGCCTGCCCGGCGGGGACGCGGCCGTGCTCGCCCTCTACGTGGCCGCCGCCGTGGTGGGCGCCGTGCTCGCCGGGTGGGCGTACGCGCGGGCCAAGGCGCTCGGGCGGCGGAAGTGAGCGAGCGTTCTCAGATGGATTCGGCGTCGACGATCCGGTACGCGTAGCCCTGCTCCGCCAGGAAGCGCTGCCGGTGGGCGGCGTAGTCCTGGTCGAGGGTGTCGCGGGCGACGACGGCGTAGAAGCGGGCGGTCTGCCCGGACGACTTGGGACGGAGGAGGCGGCCGAGGCGCTGCGCCTCCTCCTGCCGGGAGCCGTACGCGCCGGAGACCTGGACGGCGACGGTGGCCTCGGGAAGGTCGATGGAGAAGTTGGCGACCTTGGAGACGACCAGGACGTCGATCTCGCCGGCCCGGAAGGCGTTGAAGAGGCGTTCGCGCTCCTTGACGCGGGTCTCGCCCTTGATGACGGGGGCGCCGAGGAGGTCGCCGAGCTCGTCGAGCTGGTCGATGTACTGGCCGATGACGAGGGTCTGCTCGCCGCGGTGGCGGTCGACGAGGGACTTGACGAGCCGGGTCTTGGTCTCGGTGGTGGCGCAGAAGCGGTAGCGCTCCTCGGGCTCGGCGGTGGCGTACGCGAGGCGCTCGGAGTCGGTGAGGGTGACGCGGACCTCGACGCAGTCGGCGGGCGCGATCCAGCCCTGCGACTCCATGTCCTTCCAGGGGGCGTCGTACCGCTTGGGGCCGATGAGGGAGAAGACGTCGCCCTCGCGGTCGTCCTCGCGGACGAGCGTGGCGGTGAGGCCGAGGCGGCGGCGGGCCTGGAGGTCGGCGGTCATCCGGAAGATCGGCGCGGGCAGCAGGTGGACCTCGTCGTACACGACCAGGCCCCAGTCGCGGGCGTCGAACAGCTCCAGGTGGGCGTAGGCGCCCTTCCGGCGGGTGGTCATGATCTGGTACGTGGCGATCGTGACCGGGCGGATCTCCTTCTTGGCTCCGGTGTACTCGCCGATCTCGTCCTCGGTGAGGGAGGTGCGGCGGAGGAGCTCCTGCTTCCACTGGTGCGCGGAGACGGTGTTGGTGACCAGGATGAGCGTGGTGGCGGCGGCGCGGGCCATGGCGGCGGCGCCGACGATGGTCTTGCCGGCGCCGCAGGGGAGGACGACGACGCCGGAGCCGCCGTGCCAGAACGCGTCGGCGGCGTCCCGCTGGTAGGAGCGCAGCGTCCAGCCGTCCTCGACGAGGGAGATGGGGTGCGCCTCGCCGTCGACGTAGCCGGCCAGGTCCTCGGCCGGCCAGCCGATCTTGAGGAGGGCCTGCTTGAGGGCGCCGCGCTCGGACGGGTGGACGGCGACGGTGTCGTCCCCGACGCGCTCGCCGAGCATGCCCTTGACCTTGCGGGAGCGCAGCACCTCTTCGAGGACGGACCGGTCGGAGGTGTGCATGACCAGGCCGTGCGTGGGGTCCTTCTCCAGGCGGAGGCGGCCGTAGCGGGCCATGGTGTCGGCGACGTCGACCAGGAGGGAGTGCGGTACGGGGTACCGGGAGAACTTCAGCAGCGTGTCGACGACCTGCTCGGCGTCGTGGCCGGCGGCGCGGGCGTTCCAGAGGGCCAGCGGGGTGACCCGGTACGTGTGGATGTGCTCGGGCGCGCGTTCGAGTTCGGCGAACGGCGCGATCTCCTTGCGGCACTCGGCGGCCAGGATGTGGTCGACCTCGAGCAGCAGGGTCTTGTCGGACTGGACGATCAGCGGTCCGTCGGGCACGGAGGCAGCCCCCATCAGGAGTCGTGGCAGGCCCGTTCAGAAGGTGCACGGTATCGCGGCGGGACGGGCGCTTCCCTTACCAACGCCCGGAGGACGGCGCGTCTTCCCGGTCAGATCCCGCTGGTGTCGTAGTAGTCGGGCGTCCTGGCATCGATGACGCCGGCCACGATGATCGCGGCGAGATAGACGAACATCGCCACGCCGAAGATCACCCAGCTCCACATGGTGAGGGAGCGGGCCGAGCGCGGGTCGGTCTTGTGGCGGTTGAGGGCCATGGCGGACGTCACGATGCCGGGGATCGCCAGGATGTTGCAGCACATGGCGGTGGCGACGCTGGTGCAGACCAGCGCGGCGATCGTCGATCCGGGGGCGCCGCCGCTGTTGGGAACGCCGGGCGGGCCGTAGCCGTAGCCGCCTTGCGCGCCGTGACCGCCGTATCCTCCGTAGCCCTGGTTCGGGTCGTTCCAGCCCTGGCCGTACGGGTCGTTCCAGCCGGGTCCGCTCATGGGCCACCTCCCCGTCGACGTCCCTGGAACCTTGGACTTCGCAGGCTATCGGTTGGTTCGACCGGATACGTGATCATTCATTCTCTAGTTCGGCGACGCCCGTGATGCGGTGCAGCGCGAACCGCTGGACGGCGGCCCTGGTGGCGTCGTAGCCGGTGAGGAAGCCGCCCTCGACCCGTACGGGCTCCACGATCCGGCTGGACGAGCGGCCCTGCTGGTCCAGGTAGCCGATCCAGACCCGGACGCCCCGCGTCACGGCCTCGCGGAGGCGGTCGACGGTCGCGGCGGCCGGGGAGCGCGGCGGCGGCTCGCCGGTGCGTAGACGGGCCTGCTCGGCGCCGTGCCGGGCGGCCTCGTCGCCGGCCCGCAGCGCCCGCACCGCGGCGGCGATCATCGAGTCGTCGGCGGGCTCGCCGCCGGGACGGACCCGCATGATCTCCGCGGTCGGCGGCGGGTCGGCGCGCAGCACGTCCGGCCGGGTCACGATGATCCCGCCGCCGGGCGACTCGGCGACCGGCGCCAGCCCCATCTGCCGCAGCGCCTCCAGCAGCTCGGCCCGGTCCAGCCCGGACGCCAGCACGGTCGGCGCCAGCCGGTGCAGCCGCAGCGCCCCGGAGCGGCGGTCGGCGAGGATCTCGTCGAGCGTCGCGGGCGAGTCGGTCCGGACGTACGAGCTGAGCGCCCCCACCCGCAGGTGCCCGTGCCGGCGCGCCACGTCCTCGATCAGGTACGTGAGCGGCTGCGGCAGCGGCGTCGCCGAGTGCCGCGCCAGCAGCTCGGTGACCTCGGACGCGGTACGGCCCGCGTCCAGCGCCCGCCGGACCGAGGCGGGCGTGAAGCGGTAGACGGTGGCGCCGCCGGTGGACTCGACCTCCGCGGCCAGCGCCAGCTCCCGCGCCAGCTCGGTGACCAGCGGGCCGGGCGCGACGGCGGTCAGGTCGGCCTGGATGAGGATCCGGTCGACGGGCTCCGGCAGGTACTTCTCCAGGCCGGGTTCGGGGTCGCCGCCCTCCGCGAGGTCCCGGGCGTACGGGACCAGCTGCCCGAAGCCCGTCATCCCGAGCGCGGCGGCCTCCCGCAGCGTCCAGTCCACCAGCCGGTCGCGCAGCGGCCCGGCGCGGCGCGGATGCCGCCAGGCCAGCCGGGTCCGGACGGCTTCGGCGTCGACCGCCAGCCCCGGCTCGGCGTCGGCCAGGACGGACAGGACCGCGGCCCGGGTCGCGGGCGCGCCCGTCCGCACCACCGCCTCGCTCAGCGCGTTGATCAGCCGGTCCCGGTCGTCGCGCTCCCCGGCCAGGCCGGGCGCGCGATCGGTCTTCAGCCAGCCGCGGGCCAGCTCGGTCCAGCGGCCGGCGGTGTCGCGCATGAGCCACAGGTCGTACGCGGGCGTCGGCAGCCACTCGCCGTCCAGGTCGCCGCTGCGGGTCAGCAGCCCGGCGGCGTACGCGACCTCCGCGAACAGCGCCGCCTGCCACTCCTCCACGTCCAGCAGCGTCGCGGCGCCGCGCAGCTCGCGCACCGCCAGGCCGCCGCTGCGCAGGACGGGCGGCGGGTCGGTGCCCCAGCGCTCCAGCAGCTCCTCGGTGAGCCGGACGGCGGTGAACGCCTCCCCGGCGGCCGTCCGGACGGCCAGGTCGGGCGTCCCGATCCCCTCGGTACGGCCCGTCAGCGCCGGCGGCCGGGCCGGCACGTCGCGGAACAGGCGGCCGTGGCGCAGGTGGAGGGCGACCTCGCGGGGGAGCGAGACGGTGCGGTCGTCCTCGGCGGCCAGCAGGCCGCGGGCGAGGAGCCGCTCGACGGGCGTGGCGGCGGTGTCCACCCGTACGGGGCGGCGGGCGTCGGCGACGCGGCCGACGGGCGGGCCCCAGGCGAGCTGTTCGAGGGCGGTCCTGGCCTCCGGGCCGGCGTCCTCGATCAGCGGCTCGGGGTCGGCCAGCGCGGCGGCGAGCCGGTCGAGGAGGCGGGCGGCGTCGGGGAAGCCGCGGGGCTCCGCGCCCTCCAGATCGGTGATCAGCGCGGTGAGCCGTTCGGTGGTGTAACCGGCGAACGCCTCCTGCGCGGGCGGGCCCAGCCCGGCCGGGTGCGGGAGGCCCTGGCGGACGCCCGGGGCGACGTTGGACGACCCGTTCCCCCAGATCAGCGCGTACCGGCCGAGGAGCTCGACGGCCTCCGCCACCTCTTCGGGCGACGCGTCGAGGGCCTCGGGCAGCGCCTCCGGCGGCAGCGGCCGGGGCAGGACGAGCAGCGCCTCCAGGACGGCCAGCGTGAACCGGTCGAGGCGGTCCAGGGCGCGGGAGACGGCGGCCGGGGTGGCGGCGCGGGCGGCGAGCGCGGTCAGGTCGGCCGGGACGGGCGTGACCAGTTCCGGCCGCGCGGACAGCAGGTCGCGCAACGCCCCGTCATCGCGTGCGCGCAGCCAGTCCGCGAACGTTTCCATCCCTCTCCCAACCTCGCGAGCGATCGCCCGTGTCCCGCCGGACGCACCCTTCAGCGTAAGAGCCGTAGGAGTACCCGATGCGAGGTGGGCTAACTGGCGGGCGGGAAAACCCTTTCCGGGTCAGGTGGCGGGCGCGCGGTCCAGGTGGAGCAGGCCGAGGCCCAGCCGCGCCCAGCTCGCGACGAAGCGGTCCTCGTCGATCCGGGACGGCGGCTCGTACATCGACTCGTTGGCGAGCCAGTAGTTGACCACCGCGCCGCCGAGGATCGAGGCGATCGCGGGCCAGTCCTCGTCCACGCCCTGGAACTCGGGCTGCTCCGAGAGCCAGGTCGCGATGCCGTCGTACAGCGGGTTGACGATCCCCTCGCGCATCTCGGCCACCAGGTTGGGGAACTGGTCGAGGTCGCGGAACAGCACCCGGACGAGGTCCTGCTCCTCGCGCATCTTGGCCAGGCCCACCTGGCAGGTCATCCGGAGCCGGATCTCCAGCGGCCGCTCCTCGTAGGCACTGGCGTGTTCGAGGACGTCGCTGATCTGCCGCCGGGTCCGCTCGATGTGCTCGCGGATGGCGGAGGCCAGCACCTCTTCCTTGGAGCGGAAGTGGCGGTACAGGCCGCCGGCGCCGGGCGACAGCCCGGCCGCGGCCTCGATCTCCGCGACCGAGGTCGCCGCGTAGCCGCGGTCGGCGAACAGCCGAAGCGACTCGCTCACGATCCGCTCGCGCGTGGATGTCGTCATGGTCGTGTGTTCCTCCGCAAGAACAGTAAGGCATGTTCGTCCGGGCTTCCGGGCCGCTGGCCCGGCGCGCCCGAATTCGTGATGCGTCTCGCACCCGGGTCCGGGCGACTAAAGTTCATGGCTCCGCGCCCCCAACGCCGGAGGGGGCGTCGCCGGAAGGGTTCGACGATGTTCGTATCGCCGCGGAAGGGGGGTCGCGGGGCCTTCCTGCCGGACGACTTCGTCGTTCCCACGCTGGTCGCCGGGCCGCGCTTCCGGATCCGCCCCATCACCGTGCACGACGTCGTGAAGGACTACGGCGCCGTCATGGGCAGCCTGGACCGGCTGGAGGGCCGCTTCGGGCCCGAGTGGGGGTGGCCGGACAGCGAGTTCACCTTCGAGCAGGCGCTGATCGACGTCGCCTGGCTGCAGAAGGAGGGGCAGCTGCGGCGCTCGTTCAGCTACGTGGTGATGACCCCGGACGAGGAGCGGCAGCTGGGCCGCATCCATGTCGCGCCCTGCGACGTCCCCGGCCAGGAGAACTGCGACGCCGTGGTGGTGTTCTGGGTCCGGGCCGACGAGGAGGACTCCAGCGTGGAGAAGGAGCTGGAGGAGTTCGTCCGGGAGTGGGTCACGACGGCGTGGCCGTTCGAGCGGGTCCGCTTCCCGGGGCGCGACCTGCGGGACGGCTGACCGGCCCCAGGGGCGGCCGGGGCGGCCGGGACGGTCGGGAGCGGACCGCGGCGGCCGGACGGCGGTCGCCGCCCGGCCGGTACGCGGCCGGTCAGGCCAGCCGGCGGATCAGGCCGGTGACGATCCGGCCGGCGATCAGGTAGACCAGCGCGGCGAGCCCGTAGTTGACGGCGACCTCCAGCTTGGGGTCGGCGGGCTTGAAGACGTCCTCGAACTGCCAGGCGAGGTCCGCGGCCCAGCCGGCGGTGGTGCTGACCAGGTCGTTGCCGGTGTTGGCCTCGAAGGCCACGAACACGATGTGCACCGCGAGCACCGCCACCACCAGCGTGGTGATCAGGGAGACGATCGCGGCCAGCACCCGGGCCGCGCGCTTGCGGTACGCGGTGAGGGCGTCCCCGCCGGGCCGCGCCCGCCGGGAGCCGCGCCGGGGCGGGCCGCCGCCGGTGGCAGCGGCCGTGCCCGTGCTCGTGCTGGTGCTCGTGGTCGTTCCGGCGGTCGTGCCGGTCGTCGCGCCCTCCTGCGCGGGGGGCTTCTCGGGGGCTACGCGTTCGTCGGCCATGGCGCCCTCTCTCTCCGGGTCGGGCGGGGGACGGGACGGGACGGGACACAGGGACGGTCCGGGGTACTCAGCTGCTTGGCGTTGCCGTGGTCCATTCAAGCCGCGCGTTTTCCCTGGTGGCAAGGTTCACGGCGGGGGACCCGGGTATTTCGGCAGCAAGCCCGCGCTCTCCTACTCGGATCCCGTCGCATCGCCACTACCGGGGGAGCGCGGGTTCGTACGCGCCCGGAGCGTTCCGGGCGCCCCGCTCCCGCGCGTGGCAGAACCGCCATACCCTTCCCTTTACCCTGTGGAGCGTGCTGGAGCCAGACGTCACGCGAAACAACGGATCCGCCCCGGCCGGGGCCCCCGGCACGGCCATCGGATTCGATCTCGACCTCACCCTCGCCGACACCCGCCGGGCGATCGGCGCCGTGTACGCGGCGCTCGCCGCCGAGACCGGGGTGCGCATCGACGTCGAGGCCGTCGTGGGACGGATCGGGCCGCCGCTGGAGGCCGAGCTGGCGCACTGGTTCCCGTCCGCCGAGATCCCGGCGATGGCCGACCGCTACCGCGCCCTGTACCCCGGCATCGCGATCCCGGCGACCGTGGCGATGCCCGGTGCCGCGGAGGCGCTGGCTGCCGTCCGGGACCGGGGCGCGCGCGTGGTCGTGGTGTCCGGCAAGAACCAGGTCGACACCGAGCGCACCGTCCGCCACCTAGGGCTCCCGGTGGACGAGGTCGTGGGCGGCCTGTTCGGCTCGGAGAAGGGCGCCGCGCTGCGCCTGCACGGGGTGGGCGCGTACGTCGGCGACCACACCGGCGACGTGGACGCCGCCCGGGCCGCCGCGGCCGTGGCGGTGGGGGTGGCGACCGGGCCGTTCGACGGGCCCGCCCTCTCCGAGTACGGCGCGGACGTCGTGCTGCCGGACCTGTGGGCGTTCCCGGGGTGGCTGGGCGGGTTCGAGGGCGGCGCCGTACCGGCCCCTTGATCGCCGCCTGCGCCGCAGCCGTGCCGCCGGCCTGCGATCTTGCGTGAAAAGCCCGCTTCCGGTGGAAATCCGGGTGCCGGAAGGCGCTCGCGCCGGTAGCTTCTGTCCGTTGGCTCGCACAGGTCGCCCGCAGCCGCGGGCGTGTTCACCGGTTCGCGGCGAGGCACTAATCTTTAGCCCAATTCAGGACGAGAGCTAACGAGGTCTCCCGTGCCCACTGGCAAGGTCAAGTGGTACGACGCCGACAAGGGATTCGGCTTCCTCACCCGCGACGACGGGGGTGAGGTCTTCGTGCACTCATCCGCGCTCCCCGGCGCGGTCTCCGGGCTCAAGCCGGGGCAGCGGGTGGAGTTCGGCGTGGTCGAGGGCCGGCGCGGGCAGCAGGCGCTGTCGGTGCGCGTCCTGGAGACGCTGCCCTCGGTGGAGAAGTCGGTGGCCAAGCAGCGCCGCAAGAAGCCCGACGAGATGGTGCTGATCACCGAGGACCTCATCAAGCTGCTCGACGGGATCTCCACCACCTATCGCCGGGGGAAGCATCCCGCTCCGGCCGAGGCGAAGAAGATCGCCACCGTGCTGCGCGCGGTCGCCGACGACCTGCACCCCTGATCGTCGCGGCCAGGGCCAGCGCGAGCGCCGCGGCCACGGCCGTCATCGCCGCCCGGCCGCCGGCCACGATCGACAGGCCGAGGCCGAGCAGCCCGCCGAGCACCCAGACCAGCTGGTGCAGGGTCTCGGTGACGGCGAACGTGGACGACCGCGCCTCCTCGCCGATCTCGCGCTGGACGACCGCGTCCATCGCCAGCTTGCCGAGCGACTGGCCGAGCCCGGCGGCGGCCGCGACGCCCAGTGCCGTCCACAGCCCGAAGAACAGGGCGGCGGCCGCGGCGGCCGCGGTCACGAACGCCAGCGTGCTGAGGACGATCGCGCGCGGCGCCCGGCTCCTGGCGAGCGCGCCGAGCGCGGTGCCCGCCAGGCCGCCCGCCCCGGCCGCCGCGGCCAGCAGGGCGAGCGCCGCGTTGCCGGAGACGGGCTCGAACGGGTCCTCCCGCAGCAGGAACGCCAGGTAGAGGACCAGGAAGCCGGAGAACGCGCGCAGCGCCGCGTTCGCCAGCATCGCCTCCGTGACCGCGGGACCGAGGCCGGGCGGCCGCCAGAGCCGGAACCGGCGCCGCGCGGGCCGTTCCCCGCCGCCCTCCCGCCGTTCCGCGGCGCCCTCCGGACCCTCCGTGCTCTCTGTGACGTCGGCGTGCCGGGGAAGGCGGAGGGCCGGGACCGCGCCCGCGATGAACAGCACCGTGGCCAGCCGCAGCAGCCAGTCGGCGCCGGCCAGCGCGGCGAAGCCGGCCGCGGCCGGGGCGGTGACGGCGGCGGCGATCAGCCCGGCGAACGACGCCCGCGCGTTCGCCGACACCAGCGTGATCCCGTCCGGGAGCACGCGGGGCGTGACCGCGGCCCGCAGCACCCCGTACGCCTTGGACAGCACCAGGACGCCGAACGCCGCCGGCAGGAACGTGACCTCGTCGCCGTGCAGGACGGCGCCCGCCATCCCCCAGCACAGCAGGCCCCGGGCGGCGAACGTGCCGGCGATCGCGTACCGGCGGGCGTGCCGCATCCGGTCCAGCGCCGGCCCGACCAGCGGCGCGACCAGCCCGAACGGCGCCATCGTCAGCAGTAGATACAGGGCGACCTGGCCGCGCGCCTCCGCCACGTCCAGGCCGAAGAACAGCATCCCGGCCAGCGCGACCGCGACCATCGCGTCCCCGGCGGAGTTGAGCGCCGTCCCCTCGATCAGCGTGCCCAGGCCGCTGCGGCCCGCCCCGCCGGCGTGGGTCGCGCGGCGCACGGCGCGCGCGGCGGTGCGCGCGGAGCGCCCCGCCGCCTCGGCTCCCGACCGCAGTCCCAATCCGGCCCTCCCCCTCGATGGCTGGTACGTTCCCGCGCGGCGCCCGGCCTCACCTCCGGAGAGCCGCGGGAGGGGCCCGGGAGGGGCGCGCCGCGGCGAGCCGTGCCGAAGGGGCGGGTGGTGTGCACGGCCATGCCGTTCCATGGGCGAGAATTGGAGCGTGAGCCCACTCCGTCAGCCCAGCACCTCCACCGGACGCGCCACCGGAGCCGCCGGCACGGGGCCCGCGCGCCGAACCCGTCCCCCCGCCGTCGACCCCGCCTGCGCGGGCGCCGTCGACCTGGCCAGGGAGGCGGCGGAGGAGACGGCGCGGCCGGCACCGGTCGGTGAGCACCTCGGCCTGCGGGCCGAAGGCGACCGCGTGGTCACGCACTATTTCGAGTGCCTCGATCCGGGCTACCGGGGCTGGCGCTGGGCGGTCACCGTCGCGCGCGCCGCCCGCGCCAAGAACGTGACGGTCGACGAGTGCGTGCTGCTCCCCGGCGACGAGGCGCTGCTGGCGCCCGAGTGGGTGCCGTGGCTGGAGCGGCTGCGGCCCGGCGACCTCGGCCCCGGCGACCTGCTGCCGACACCCGCCGACGACGTCCGGCTGGCGCCCGGCTACACGCAGGTCGACGACTCGACCGACGTGGAGGCCGAGTGGGAGCTGGGCCTCGGCCGGCCCCGCGTGCTGTCCCGGGAGGGCCGCGACGAGGCCGCCGCCCGCTGGTACGAGGGCATCGCCGGCCCGCGCGCCCCGATCGCGACCGCGGCCCCGGCGCAGTGCTCCACCTGCGGGTTCTTCTGGCTGCTGGCCGGGGAGCTGCGGCAGGTGTTCGGCGTCTGCGCCAACGAGTACGCGCCCGACGACGGCCGGGTCGTCTCGGCCGACCACGGCTGCGGCGCGCACTCCGAGGCGGTCGTGATCCCGCCCGCGTCCGAGCACGGCCCGCCGGTGCTGGACGAGCTGGACTTCGACATCGTCCCGCTGGAGCCGGCCCGCGACACCGCGGACGAAGAGGCGCTGGGCCACAGCTGACCACCCGGAGGGTGACCGAGATCACTTCCACCGATCCGTTCGGCACGAGGTCGCTTCGCGAGCGGGTGCTGCGCGCCTGGGCGGAGTCCCCGGCGCGGTTCCGCGAGGACGCCAACACCGAAGAGGACTTCGCGCTCGGCGGCTACCGCGACCGGGTGGTCATCGAGCTGGCGCAGAACGCCGCCGACGCGGCCGTACGCGCGGGCGTCCCGGGCCGGCTGCGGCTGGCGCTGGACGGTCCCGTCCTGACGGCCGCCAACGCGGGCGCGCCGCTCGACGCCGCCGGGGCCGAGGCGCTGTCGACGCTGCGCGCGTCCGCGAAGCGGGACGACGCGGGCGGCCCCGGCGGGCCGGGCGAGGCGGGCGCCGCGGGCATGGTGGGGCGGTTCGGTGTCGGGTTCGCCGCCGTGGTGGCGGTGAGCGACGAGCCGTCCATCGCCTCGGCCGATGCCGGCATCGCGTGGTCGCGCGAGCGCGCCCGCGAGCTGGCCGCCGGCGTCCCCGCCCTCGCGGCGGAGCTGGAACGCCGCGCCGGGCACGTCCCGCTGCTGCGGCTGCCGTTCGCCGCCCCCGGGGCCGCCGGGCTCCCCGAGGGGTACGACACCGTCGTGCGGCTGCCGCTGCGCGACGAGGCCGCGGCCGCGTCCGTGCGGGAGCAGCTCGACCGGATCGGGCCCGCGCTCCTGCTCGCCCTCCCCGCGCTCGCGGACGTCGAGATCGTGATCGGCGGCACGCCCGTCCGCGCGCTGCGCGCCGAGCCGGGCGGCGACCCCGGCACCGTGGTGATCGACGGCGTGCCGTGGCGGACCGCCGGGGCGGCCGGCGCCACCCCGCCCGAGCTGCTGGCCGACCGGCCGACCGAGGAGCGGGCCCGGCCGGGCTGGCAGGTCCGCTGGGCCGTCCCCGGGAACGGGAAGCCGCCCGGCGACGGGACGCCCGGCGTGGTCCACGCGCCGACGCCGAGCGACGAGCGGCTCGGCCTGCCCGCGCTGCTGATCGCCTCGTTCCCGCTGGCCCCCGACCGCCGCCACGTCGCCCCCGGGCCGCTCACCGACTTCCTCGTCGAGCGCGCCGCCGAGTCCTACGTCGAGCTGCTGCGCGGCCTGCCCGCCGAGCCGGCGCTGCTCGACCTCGTTCCCGGGCCCGTCGCGGCCGGCGAGCTGGACGCCCGCGTCCGCCGCGCCGTCCTCGCGCGCCTGCCCGAGACCCCGCTGCTGCCGGCCGCCGAGGACCCGCGGGCTCGGATCCGGCCCCGGGACGCGGTGGCCGTGGACGTCCCGCCCGCCCTCACCGACCTGCTCGCCGGGATCCTGCCGGGGCTGCTGCCCGCGGGCTGGCCCGTACGGCACCAGGCCCTCAACGCCCTCGGCGTGCGCCGCATGGAGACGGCCGACGTCGTCGACGCGCTCGCGGGGCTCGACCGCCCGCCGGCGTGGTGGCACGGGCTGTACGAGGCGTTCACCGGCGCTTCCACCGACGCGCTGGGGGCGCTGCCCGTACCGCTGGCCTCCAGGGACCGGATCGTCCGCGGCCCGCGCGGCCTGCTGATCGCGTCCGGGGGCGTCGAGCCGGACCGGCTGGACGCGCTGGGGCTGCGGTTCGTCCACCCGGACGCCGTCCATCCGCTGCTGCGCCGCCTCGGCGCCGTCGAGGCGGGGCCGCACGAGGTGCTCGCCGACCCGGCCGTGCGGGCCGCCGTCGAGAACTCCTTCGACGCCGACGACCCCGACGGGATCGCCGAGGCCGTGCTGGGGCTGGTCGCGGCCGCCCGCCTCGACCCGGGCGAGCGGCCCTGGCTGGCCGAGCTGGCCCTGCCCGCCGACGACGGCGACCTCTACCCGGCCGGCGAGCTGCTGCTGCCCGCCAGCCCGCTGCGCGACCTGATGGCCGATGACGCCCCGTTCGGCATCGCGGCCGGCGAGCTGGTCGAACGCTGGGGGCCGGAACCGCTCACCGCCGCCGGCGTCCTGGACGGCTTCGCGCTCGCCCGCGCCGAGGACGTCGACCTGTCGGGCCTGGCCGGCGGCGCCGAGTCGCAGGACCTCGACGGCGAGGACGAGTGGGCCGGCGACGTCCTGGACCGCCTCCCGCCGCAGGAGCTGCCGCCCCTGGTCCCGGAGTTCCTGGCCGTCCGCGATCTGGAGCTGGTCGACGACTGGGCCGCGGCGCTGCGGCTGCTGGCCCGGCCGCCGTGGCGGAACGCGATCGTCGAGCCCGCGCACCTGGCGCTGCACGACGGCCGCCGCGCGGCCGTCCCGTCGTACACGGCCTGGTGGCTGCGCGGGCATCCGCTGCTGGACGGCCGCCGCCCCGGCGAGTTCCACCTCGGGGACGGCGACGACCTCCTGGCGGGCCTGTACGACGCCGTACCGCCCGGGGCACCGCAGGATCGCGGGCTGCTCCTCGCACTCGGCGTGCGCACCTCTCTGGACGGGTTGCTGGCCGAGCCCGGCGGTCCGCGCGAGCTGCTGGAACGCCTCGCGGACCCGTCCCGTACGGTCTCCCGCGCGCGCCTGAGCGCCCTGTGGACGGCCCTCGCGGACACCGACGTCCCCCAGGACGCGGTGGATCCGCCGGACCGCGTGCGCGCGGTCGTGGACGGCGAGGTGGAGGTGGCCGAGGCCGCCGACGCGCTCGTCCTCGACCGGCCGGACGCGCTGCCGCTGCTGACCGGTCAGCCGCTGGTCATCGCTGCCGGCGGCCGGGCCGAGCGGCTCGCGGGGCTGCTGGGCCTGCCGCTGGTCAGCGAGGAGATCCCCGGCGAGATCGAGTCGGCGGGCGAGGAGCGTCCCGTGCCGGACGCCGTACGCGCCGTCCTCCCGCACGCCCCAGCCTCGTACACGGCCCACGAGGCCCTCATCGTGGACGGCCAGGACGTGCCCTGGTGGGAGGCGGGCGACGGCGAGATCCACGCGACCGGCCCGGCAGGCCTGGCGCGCGCCCTGGCCTGGGCCACCGCCCGCTGGGAAGACCGCCTGCTGGCCGAAGCGATACTCCGCACCCCGGCCGCACGGCCCGCCCTCCTAGCCGAATCCGACCTGGAAGAGCCCTGAGGACCGCCGCCCGCCATGTTGACTCGTGGCGTGTCCCCCTTCACGGCGCTCTCGGAACAGAGACACGCCACGAGTCGACCCGGCGGAGTGGCGGGCAAGCGGCGGGGTGGGAGTCGCTGCGGCTAGGCGTCGATGTCTCGGGTTGCCTGCTGCCGCTCGCGGCCCGCTTGCAGGCGCGGGACGTACCACGTCCCGAACAGCCCGATCACGAGGCCGGCCACGCACACCCACAGCCACCACCGGCTGTGCTCCGGCAGATCGGCGATCAGCAGCACGACCAGCGCGACCGCCCATGCCGCGGTGCCGGCGGCGGCGACCCGGACGTCGTTGGTCCGCAGCGGCGGCGGGTCGGGACGGCGCGGTCGGGTCATGCGTTCAGCGTAGTCGGGAGCCCCGGGACCTGCGCGTCCGGAAGGTGGCACATTTCCGCGGCGAGTGTGATCGTTCTTACCCATCCGTTGCCGAACCGGTGCCGATCAAGGCTTTCACCTGCGGGCCCGGGTCTGGGACAGTGCGCCCGTGACGGTCACGAACGATGAAGCGCAGCAACCCGCGGGCCCCGGCCCCGAGCCCGCCGGCCGGCTGGACCGGTTCTTCAAGATCACTGAACGGGGGTCCACGGTCGGCCGCGAGATCCGCAGCGGGCTGGTCACGTTCTTCACGATGGGCTACATCGTGGTGCTCAACCCCCTGATCATCGGGACGGTGGCCGACGACGACGGCCAGTTCCTCGGCGACCTGACCGAGCCGGGGGCCGCGATCCCGCTGGTGGCGGCGGCGACCGCGTTCGTGGCCGGGATCCTGACGCTGGTCATGGGGTTGTTCGGGCGCTACCCGTTCGCGATGGCCGCCGGCCTGGGACTGAACGCCGTCGTCGCGTTCACCCTGGCGAGCGGGATGTCGTGGGAGGACGCGATGGGCATCGTGGTCCTCGAAGGCATCGTGATCACGATCCTGGTGCTGACCGGGTTCCGGGTGGCGGTGTTCAGGGCCATCCCGGCCGCGCTGAAGACGGCCATCGCGGTCGGCATCGGGCTGCTCATCGCGCTGATCGGCTTCGTGGACGCGGGCTTCGTGCGGCGCATCCCGGGCGTGATCGGGGAGAGCTCGGTGCCGTTGCAGCTCGGCTCGACGGGCAGCCTGTCCGGCTGGCCGACGCTGGTGTTCGCGGTCGGCCTGCTGCTGACCGTGCTGCTGGTCGCCCGGCGGGTCAAGGGCGGCATCCTGATCGGCATCCTGAGCACCACCGTGCTGGCGATCATCGTGGAGGCGATCGTCGGGGCGGGCCCGTACAACAAGGGCGTGGGCCCGGACGGCAAGCCGCAGATCAACCCGGACGGCTGGCAGCTGAACGTGCCCGCGCTGCCCGACCGGATCGTCGACAAGCCGGACCTCAGCCTGCTCGGCGACTTCAGCCTGTTCGGCTCGTTCGAGCGGGTCGGCGTGACGGCCGCGCTGCTGTTCGTCTTCACGATCCTGCTGGCCGACTTCTTCGACACGATGGGCACCGTCGTCGGCGTCGGCGCCGAGGGCAAGATGCTCGACGAGGACGGCAACCTGCCCGGCATCCGCAACGTGCTGCTGGTCGACTCGGTCGGCGCGGCGGCGGGCGGCGCGGGCTCGGTGTCGTCCAACACCACCTACGTCGAGTCGGCGGCCGGTGTGGCCGAGGGCGCCCGGACGGGGCTGGCGAGCGTGGTCACCGGGGTGCTGTTCCTGGTGGCGATGTTCTTCGCGCCGCTGGTGACGATCGTGCCGTTCGAGGCGGCCACGCCCGCGCTGGTGGTGGTCGGGTTCCTGATGATGACGCAGATCAGGAGCATCGACATGGACGACTTCGACGTGGCGATCCCGGCGTTCCTGACGATCGTGCTGATGCCGTTCGCGTACTCGATCACCGCCGGGATCGGGGCCGGCTTCATCAGCTACGTCGCCATCAAGGCGGTGCGGCGCCGGTTCGCCGAGATCCACCCGCTGATGTGGCTGATCGCGGTGCTGTTCGTCATCTACTTCACGCTGCAGCCGGTCAAGGAGGCCCTGGGCGTCGGCTGATCCCGGGCGCGGCGGGCATGGCACGATTGGAGCCGAGGGGTTCCCACCAGCGATTTGGAGGGTGAAGTCGTGCCCGCCGGCGACCCGTCGCGGAATTTGCCGCCGCGGCGTATCGTTAGCAAAAGCAATGACTTCTGCGAACGACAATGAGCACGCCACCGAACCAGCGCCGAGGTCCGGCCCGGGCGCCGGGCCTGGCCGAAGACCTGCGCATCTCGATCGCGCGGCTGTCACGCCGGCTGCGCACGCTGAGGGCGCCCGGTCCCGGCGGCGCCGCCGGCGGCCCGCTGTCGCTCACCCAGTTCGCAGCCCTGGCGGCCATCGAGCGGCACGGCACGATGACACCGAGGGAGCTGGCCGACCACGAGAAGGTGCAGCCGCCCTCGATGACCCGCGTGATCGCGTTCCTGGAGGAGCAGGGGCTGGTGGCGCGGAGCCCGCATCCGACGGACGGGCGCCAGGTGGTGCTGCGGTCGACGGACGCCGGGAGCGCCCTGCTGGGGGAGGAGCGCCGCCGCAAGGAGGCGTGGCTGTCGCAGCGGCTGGGCGAGCTGACGGCGGAGGAACGGGAGATCCTGAGAAGAGCGGCACCGATCCTGGACAAGATCAGCCGGGCCTGACGCGGAAGGGGACCGGCGGGATGTTCCGGTCGCTGCGCAACCGCAACTACCGGCTCTTCGTCTCCGGGCAGGTCGTCTCCAACACCGGCACCTGGATGCAGCGCGTCGCCCAGGACTGGCTCGTCCTGGAACTGACCCGCGGCAGCGGCGTCGCGCTCGGCATCACCACCGGGCTCCAGTTCCTGCCGCTGCTGCTGTTCGGCCTCTGGGGCGGGGTGATCGCCGACCGCTACCCCAAGCGCCGGGTCCTGATGATCACCCAGGTGTCGATGGGCCTGCTGGCGCTGGTCCTCGGGCTGCTGGCGATCACCGGTACCGCGCAGGTCTGGCACGTGTACGTGCTCGCGTTCGGCCTCGGCATGGCCACGGTCGTCGACAACCCCACCCGCCAGTCGTTCGTGGTGGAGATGGTCGGGCAGCGCGACCTGCCCAACGCCATCGCGCTCAACAGCGCCACGTTCAACGGCGCCCGGCTGCTCGGCCCCGCCGTGGCCGGGCTGCTGATCGCCGCGCTCGGCACCGGCCCGGTCTTCCTGCTGAACGCCGCGTCGTTCGGTGCCGTCCTGCTCGGCCTGTACGCGATGCGCGAGAGCGACCTGCGCGCGTCCGAGCCCGTCAAGCGCGCGAAGGGCCAGCTGCGCGAGGGGCTGCGGTACGTCCGCGGCCGCCGCGACCTGATGCTCGTGCTCGTGCTCGTCGGCTTCGTCGCGACCTTCGGCATGAACTTCCAGATCACGACGGCGCTGGTCGCCCGCGAGGTCTTCCACAGCGACGCGTCCTCGTTCGGGCTGGCGTCCAGCATGCTCGCGCTCGGCGCGCTCTCGGGGGCGCTGCTGGCGGCCCGCCGCGCGACCCGTCCCCGGCTGCGGGTGCTGGTCGGCGCGGCCGCGCTGTTCGCGGTGCTGGAGATCGCCACCGGGCTGATGCCGTTCTACTGGACGTTCCTGGTGCTGCTGGTCCCCACCGGGATCATGATGATGACGTTCACGACGGCCGCCAACGCCACGATGCAGCTGAGCGTCGCGCCGGAGATGCGCGGGCGGGTGATGGGCCTCTACATGTTCGTCTTCCTCGGCACCAACCCGTTCGGCGCCCCGATGGTCGGATGGATGGCCGAGCGGTTCGGGCCGCGGATGAGCATCGTGCTCGGCGGCATGATCGCGCTGGCGGCGGCGCTGGCCGTCGGCGCCCTGGCCGCCCCGCGCGGCACGCTCCGCCGCGCCCTGCGCCGCCCCGCGCCGGCCGCCGGGTCCTGACCCGCGGCGATCGAAAACGGTCACCCTGGGTGGAGTGGCCGGTGCACCCGCGTGACAGGACGGCGTGCCACCTGGAAAGCTGATGAGGTGGCCACCAGGACGTTCCCATGAGGTTGTTCGTGGCGCTGGTGCCGCCACCGGACGTCCTCGACGAGCTCGACGCCTTCCTCGCCCCCTACCGCGCCGGCACGCCCGCGCTCCGCTGGGTGCGCCGCGAACTGCTGCACGTGACGCTGACCTTCGTCGGCGAGACCGACGACCGCACGCTCGACAAGCTGCTGCCCCGCCTCCAGCGGGCCGTGGCCCGGCACGACCGGCTCACGCTGTCGCTCGCGGGCGCGGGCGCGTTCCCGGGCACCGGCGCGCACGCCCGGGTGCTGTGGACGGGCCTGTACGGCGACCGCCGCAACCTGGTCAAGCTCGCGGCGTCCACGTCGGCGGCCCGCCGCCGGGTCGGGGCGGCGGCCGACAAGCATCCCGCGTTCCGGCCGCACCTGACGCTGGCGCGCTGCCGCCGCGCGCCCGTCGACGTGCGGCCGCTGCTGGAGCCGCTGTCGGCGTTCGCGAGCCGGGAGTGGACGGCCGGCACGGTCCACCTGATGGAGAGCCGGCTGCCCGCCAAGGGCCGCACCCAGGTCGAGTACGAGTCGATCAGGACGTGGCCGCTGCGCGAGCCCAAGCCCTGAGGACGTTCCGCCGGGCCCCGCCCCGGGGCGGCTCTAGAGCTCCGGGGGCGGCGGCGCGGGACGGTCGGCGTCCGGCGGGCCCCAGGGGAGCCCGTGCCGCTCGCAGGCGCGGCGCAGCTCCTCCAGGTCCGGCGGGAAGCCGACCCGGCGCAGCACCCGGCCCGCCGGGCTCCACACCACCAGCCGCGGCGCCCGCTCGGACGACTCGTCCACGCCGACGCCGCCGACGCGGTCGCGCGCGAGGTCCCACTCGACCCGGCCGCGCCGGGTGACGACCGCGAGCCCGGCGTCCGACACGCGGAGCTGGGCGCGGTCGCGGTCGTACCCCCAGTAGCCGCCGATCCCGATCAGCACCCCGGCCGGCATCGACCAGCTCGCCGTGGCCCAGAACCCGCCCAGCTCGGGGCCCAGCCAGACCGCCCCGAGCACCGCCACGATCTCGCACAGCAGCACGCTCATCGCGTACGCGCCGGTCCGCGAGCGCCGGGTCGCGTCCAGCAGCGTGCCGGGAGCGGTCATCGGGCTCGGCGCGGGCGGCTCCGCGGGCTCGGCGGCCGGTCCCGCCGAGCGCGGGCCCGGCAGCGCCGGGACGGTCTCCTGCTGCGGCGCCGACAGCGTCGACACCGCCGAGTGGAACGCGGCGCTCAGGTACGCGTCGTACTCGGCGTCGGTCACCGGCAGCCCGGCCTGCCGCGCCCCCTCGCGCAGGTCGGTGCGCGCGATCCGCAGCGCCGACAGCGGCGCCGCGAAGAACTCCTCGCCGTCGGAGTCGTACAGCCGGACCCAGGCGTGCCCGGCGATCGTCAGCAGCTCGATCCCGCCGATCCGGTCCTCGGGCATCCGCAGCACCACGTCGCCCGCCGCGTCGGCCCACCCCAGGCCGCCGTCGGCGACCACGAGCCGGCCGCCCGGCACCTGCGCGAAGATCTCCGGCAGCCCCTCCAGGCCGTACTCGGGCCCGCGCGGCGGCCGGGCGCCCGGAGTGATCACGTGCAGCCCGTGGTCGTCGAGCGCGTGCGCCAGCTGGAACGCGTCCAGCCCGTGCGCGGGCAGCCGGGCCAGCAGCCGCAGCCGGTGGTCGAACGCCAGCACCGCCGGCTCGGCGCGGCGCGGCTCGCCGGTCAGCGGATCGGGCCGCAGCCCGGGGCCGACGACCAGCGCGGCGATGTCGGCGGCCGGGATGTCCAGCGTGTCGCGCGGGCCCGGGCGGCCCTTCACCCGCAGCCGGCCGGCGCCGATCGTCCACTCCACCCGGGTCGAGGTCAGCAGCCGCCGCCGCGCCGCCAGCACCCCGGCGATCGCCGCCAGCGCCCAGCAGCCGGCCGCCAGCCGGGCCCCGAACCCGTCGGTGCCCTCCACCGCGATCCGCGCGATCATGAACGCGCCGAGCAGCGCGCTCAGCCCGCCCAGCAGCGCGATCCGGCGGCGGCTCGGCAGCGGCGCCGGCGTCGCCAGCCGGACCGCCTTGGCGCGCGTCCCCGGCGCCGCGCCGGGCGGCTCGTGCGCGGCGGCCAGCAGCCGCGCCTCCTGGTCGAGCAGCCGCCGCTCGGCGGTGTGGTGGCGGGGCAGCCGCAGCGTCACCGACGACGGATCGTCCTCGTGGCCGGGGGACGTGATGCCCAGCTCGCCCAGCCGGCCCTCCCCGGGCGGCCCGGCGAGGTCGGCGGCGTCGCTGTCCAGGAGCTGGATCGGGATGCCCAGCCGGCGCGCCGTGACGAAGAACGGCAGCGGCTCCATGCCCATCGAGTCGAGCGTGCCGACCGACGCGCGGCCGAACTTGTGGAAGACCGTCAGCGCGCCGTCGCCGGTGGTGATCGCGAGGGCCTCGATGCGGGACCGCTCGTACCGGACCATGCCGAGCCCGCCCGGCCCGATCCGCTCCAGCCCGTCGGCCGACAGCCGCCAGTACGGCCGGGGCCGCCGGCGGCGCGCCTCCGGGCTCGCGCCCAGCAGCCACGGGACGGCCGCCACGGCGACGATCAGGACCGCCCAGAGCCACACCGGGTGGATCGGCAGCAGGGCCAGCGCCACCGCCGCCAGCGTGAACGGCCCGGCCGCGACGGGACGCCACCGGCCGCCGGGCCCGCGCAGGCCGATCAGCTCATGTTCCACGGCGCTCAAGCCTCTCATGATCTTCTGCTCATGATCTTCTTCGGGTGAGCCCGTAACCCACCACGACCGCGATGGCGAGCGCGAAGAGCAGCCCGAGGCTGGCCGGTCCCGACTCGCGGCGCCCGTCCTCGTCCCCGCCGTCCCGCCCGGCCGCCGGCGAAGGGCTCGGCGGCAGCGCGTCCTCCGGCAGCGGCACCTGGTGGACCGCCTGGCCGGAACCCTCGGATCCCGCCAGCAGCGATCGGCCGTCCGCCGCGTACGTGATCGACTCGCCCTGCTCCTGCGCGGGCAGCCCCACCGACCCGAGCGACCTGCCGGGACGGCCCTTGCCGTCGGCCTCGTAGAGCCGCGCGCCGAAGTAGGTGCGGATGACGCACGTGCGGCCGTCCGGCGAGAACGCGGCGTCGGTGGCGATGCTCGGCGCGTCCGCGACCCGGCGCAGCCTGTTGAACCCGCCCGTCCGCAGCTTGGCGGGCGCCTCGTACACCGAGCCGCTGAACAGCTTGCTGACGACGTAGAGCCGGTTCGTCCGCGGGTTGATCATCATGGCCTCGGCGTTGCGCGGGCCGTCCTCGTACTTGAACCTGAACGCCGTCGCGCGCAGCGTCCGGGTGCGCAGCCGCGCGGGCTCGGGGATCCGGTAGACGGTCACGTACGGCCAGGCGCCGCCCAGGTTGTCGCCGATGTCGGCGACAAAGACGGCCGGCCTGCCCTTCTCGTCCCGGCCCACCGCCATCGCCTCCCAGTCGCGGGCTCCGGCGCCCGCCAGGGTCAGCACCGCGCGGGTCCTCCCGTCCGGGCCCAGCGCGAAGATCTGCGCGACCCCGCCGGAGTCGTTGTGGGTGTATACGACGCCCTTGTGGCGCAGGCTCACCGCGAGGCCGCTGGACTCCGTGATCCGCTCATCGGTGATCCTGAACGCGACCTCGTCGTCGGCCTCCGCGGCGGGCGCCGCGTACAGGACGCCGGCCGCCAGCACGCCCAGCGCCGCGGCGCCGTGGAACAGGGCTCGGCCACCGGCACGGGACGGACGCAGCGACATCCTTTGATCATCTCCCGTTCCCCGCCCGCCCGCTCGTGCACCCCCGCCGCGACCCGCGTGGCCGGATCCGGCGCCGCCCGCCCGGACTCAGCCGAGCAGCGCGCCGACCACCACCAGCAGGACCAGAGCGGTCAGCACGGTGGGAAGCAGCCAGCGGGGCGCACGATTCACGGATCCGAGCTTATTCGCCCGGACGGGACGCTCGAACCGGGCGCCGATGATCTGCATCTCACCGAGCATGTGCGGATTGTTCGGGTTGCTGCGCTCGCCCCGCGCCGGGGATCCCGGCCGGGCCTCGGACGCGCTCGTGGTGCTGGGCGCGCTCGCCGAGGAACGCGGCCGCGACTCGGCCGGGATCGCCCTCCTCACCGGCCGTCCCGCCGCCCCCGGCCCAGAGGCGCCCGCGGGCACCGCCGGCGAGCGGTACTCCGACCTCCACCACGACGGCTGCCGCGTGGTCAAGGGCCGCGGCGGCTTCGGCGGCGTCTGGCACCCGGACCTGCTGCCCGCGCTCGACGCGTCCCCCACGGTCCTCGGCCACACCCGCTGGGCCACGCAGGGCACCCCGCACGACCTGGCCAACGCCAGCCCCCTGGTCGTCCCCGGCCCGCCGCCCGGGATCATCGCCACCCACAACGGCGACATCGAGGCCGGCGAGCTGCGCGCCCTGCACGCGTTGCCCCCCGCCACCGGCACCACCGACAGCGAGCCGCTCTTCCAGCTGCTCGCCGGGCTCCGCGCCACCACCGAGATCGCCGCCGCGCTCGCCTCGCTGACCGGCCGCGCCGCGCTGGCCTGGACCGACCGCGCCCGGCCCGGCCGCGTCCACCTGGCCCGCGCCGCGCTCAGCCCGCTGTGCGTCGCCGTCGACACCGGCCAGAACCTCTACTGGGCGTCCAACCCGCGCTGGTTCCGCGAGGCCGAGCGCCACACCGGCGTCCGCTTCGCGACCGTGGTCATGCTCCGCGAGGGCACGTACCTCCAGGCCGGCCTCGTCCGCGGCCGCCCCCGCGTGCTGGCCCGCGCGAGCTTCCTGCCGACCGCCCGCCCCTGGGACGTCGACGACCGCGTCTGGACCGGCTTCACCCCCGCCGACGCCGACCGGGACCGCGCCCTCCTCCGCCACCGCACGGCCGAACGCGGCGGCGAGCCGGTGCCCGCCGCCGCGTAGGGAACCGCTGCTAGAGGCGCTCGACGACGTGGTCGACGCAGGCGGTCAGGGCCTCGACGTCGGCCGGGTCGATCGCCGGGAACATGCCGATGCGCAGCTGGTTGCGGCCCAGCTTGCGGTACGGCTCGGTGTCCACGATCCCGTTGGCGCGCAGCACCTTGGCGACGGCGGCGGCGTCCACCCGGTCGGTGAAGTCGATCGTGCCGACGACCTGCGAGCGCTGCGCCGGGTCGGTCACGAACGGCGTGGTGTACGACGTCTTGTCCGCCCACGTGTAGAGCCGCTGCGCCGAGTCCGCCGTACGGGACGTGGTCCAGGACAGGCCGCCCTGCCCGTTCATCCACTCGATCTGCTCGGCGAGGAGCAGCAGCGTGGCCACGGCCGGGGTGTTGTACGTCTGGTCCTTGGCCGAGTTGTCCACCACGGTCTTCAGGTTGAAGAACTCGGGGACGTACCGGCCGGACGCGGCGATCTCCTCGATCCGGGCCAGCGCGGCCGGGGAGGCGAGCGCCACCCAGAGGCCGCCGTCGGCCGCGAAGCACTTCTGCGGCGCGAAGTAGTAGACGTCGGTCTCGCTGACGTCCACCGGCAGGCCGCCGGCGCCGGACGTCGCGTCGACCAGCACCAGCGCCTCGTCCGCGGAGGTGCCCTCGGGCCGCCGGATCGGCATGGCCACGCCGGTCGAGGTCTCGTTGTGGGTCAGGGCGTAGACGTCCACGCCCTCCTCGGCCCGCGGCAGCGGGTGGGTGCCCGGGTCCGCGGCGATCACCGACGGGTCGGCGAGCCAGGGCGCGCCCTTGGTGACCTTGGCGAACTTGCTGGAGAACTCGCCGAACGTCAGGTGCTGCGACTTCTCCCGGACCAGGCCGAACGCGGCGGCGTCCCAGAACGCGGTGGTGCCGCCGTTGCTGAGCAGGACCTCGTACCCGTCGGGCAGCGAGAACAGCTCCGACAGGCCCTCGCGGACGCGCCCCACGATGGACTTCACCGGCTTCTGCCGGTGCGAGGTGCCCATGTAGGCAGCACCCGACTCGGCCAGCGCGGCGAGCTGCTCGGGACGGACCTTGGACGGGCCGCAGCCGAAGCGGCCGTCGGCGGGCTTGAGGTCGGCGGGAATGGCAATGGCTGGATTGGCGCTCTCGGTCACCCGCAGAAGGCTACTTGACCTGGGGCTCGGATCATGGAAAGGGCCCACATGCCGAGACGCCTCCCGGCTCACCTGCGGCCGCGCCGGGCGGCCAGGACCGTCCACAGGGCCAGGACCGCCAGCGCGGCCAGGCAGACGCCCGCGACCACGGCCGGCGGGTAGACCCACGGGTCGCCGCGGCGCCGCGCCTCCACGGCCGTCGCGATCGAGTCGTACGCCAGGAAGCCGAGCAGCAGCGCGACGAACACGGCCGCGATCCGGCCGGCGACCGCGTTGGTCCGGCGCCGCCGCGCCTCCCGCTCCCGCTCGTACCGCCGCAGCTCCTCGCCCGCGTCCGCCGCCGCGGGCCCGGCCCCTCCGGCCCCGCCGGCCGCCGCGGGCGCGGGCCCGATGTCACCCTCAAGCGGCTCGTCGAAGTCATCGGTCACTGAGGCCCTCCGAAGCCGTAGCGGAGAGGTCGTCGCGCCCGCTTTCGAGGCGGTGCACGATCTCGGAGTTGAGGGACCGCCGGGCGGATTTGGCCTGAGCCGCCAGCCAGGCATGAAGGTCTCCGGGAAGCCTGAGCGTAATGCGCTTTTCATCATCCATGAAAGCGAGGCTAGTGTTAAGTTGACACCATGGCGACACCACTAGGGGCGGAAAGTGCCGGGTACGCCCGGCACACCTACCGGCTCCGGCTGTCGTCGACCGCCCAGGACGCGTTGCTCGCGGAGTGGGCACGGTGCCGGTGGATCTGGAACGAGTGCGTGGCCCGGTCGAAGCGGGCGTACGCCGAGGGCGAGAACTGCGGCCTGGCACGGCTGGACGAAATGCTCACCGAGGCCCGCGCCCGTCTCGCGTGGCTGCGCGAGGGCAGCAGCGTTCCGCAGCAGAAAGGGGGTGGACGCGACGATCGGCGCGACCAAGCGAACCCTGATCCATATGGCCCGTAAGCACGGCCGTGAGCTGTACCTCGTCCACCCCGCGTACACCTTCGGCCCGAATGATGCTGGTCCGGGCTGGTCTCAATCCGGCTGGTGCTGATCGTGTAAGAGCCGCTGGGCCGCCGGTCCACGGCCGGCGTGAGCCAGGAATCCCCTCTTCCTGAGGGGAGGAGTCAAGCATCAATGATGGCAAGGACCTTCCCAAGATCGGTCAGTGCCCGGTTATATGGCGCGGGCGCTTGATCTAGGGCGGGAGGTGCCGCGTGAGCGCGGGGCATGCGGAGCCGCAGGGGGCGGACCGGTTCGAGGGGCTGGTCAGCCTCTTCGAACGGATCCGGGAACGGCCCGGGGTGCGGGCCGGCGACCGGCTGCGGCCGCTGCTGATCTCGTTCGGGACCGAGGCGGAGGCGCAGCAGGTGGCGCACCGCCTGGTGGAGCGCTGCCGGGACGACCCAGGCCCGGTCAGCCACATCACGTCCGGCGTGGACGGGGAGGGCCGGCCGGCCCCGCACGCGTTCACCGACCTGGCCCTGCTGCTGCGGCACGTGTCGCACGAGCTGTCGCAGCCGCGGCAGCGGTTCGAGCCGGGGCTGCGGTTCCCGATGCTGAGCATGCTGCTGTGGCTGCTGGAGCTGCGGCGGATGCGGCTGGACCAGGCGCAGGCCGGGGACGGCCGGCCGCCGGACCGGCAGTTCGCCTCCGACGCGCAGCGGCAGCTGTGGGGGCTGGCGGCCGACCTGCGGGCGGCGTCCGGGGACGACGCGGGCCGGCGGACGCTGCTGGGCCGCGGCATCCGCAGCCGGCGGCGGATCATGGTGCCGGCCGAGCGGCCCGGGCAGCAGGGCCGGCTGGCGTCGGCGCTGTCGTACGTGGACCAGCTGGCCCCGATCGGGGTCGCGCTGATCGCGCTGGTCAGCGCCACCGCGGCGAGCACGCTGGACCTGCTGGCGGCGCTGGTGGCGGGCGCGGCCGGGCTGGCGTTCGTGCTGGTCCAGGTGGCGGCGCGGACCCGGGACTGGGCCGGCGGACGGCGCTACCGCTGGTTCACCTCCCGCGAGCAGGGCTACGTGCACGCCAGGTCGTCGGGGTTCCTCGGCTTCGCGCTGGAGATCGTCGACCGGCCCGAGGCCGCCCCCGGCACGCCGCTGGACGGCGATCTGGAACGGCTGCTGGTCGCGGCGTTCCTGCACGACCTGCGGGCGGCGTACCGGCGCGGGATGTGGCGGGCCGCCTGGGCCCGGGTCCGCTACCCGGCCGTGGTGGTCGACCGGCTGCCCGAGGGCGACCCGAACCGGGCGCAGGGCCGCCGCTTCGTCGAGCGGGTGGAGGAGGTGCGGCGCGCCGAGGAGCGGTTCGACCCGCTGGTCGTCGCGGTGCTGCTCGGCTCGCGGGACGAGGCCCGCACGCTCGCGCTGGCCGTGCGGGCACCGCTGGGCGAGCAGAGCGTGACCGACCTCGACGGGGTCCGCGAGAGCGCCCAGGGCAACCCGCTGTGGACGGGCCACGAGGACGAGCGGCGCCGGGTGGCCGTGCTCGGCACCCGCCGCGAGCTGCGGGTGGACGCGGGCCGCGGCGACGGCGCGTCCACCGAGCCGGTGTACCGCGGCCGCCGCCGGCCCCTGGCGAGCCGGCCGGCCGTGCCGTGGATCGTGGCCGGGACGCTGCTCGCCGCCTCCGTGTCGGTGATCACCTATCAGGCGGTGCAGTACTGCTCGCCGCTCACCGTCCGGTACGCCCCCAACGGCGAGTGCATCGGGATCAGCGACGGGTCGTACGTCTTCCACGACCGCCTCCGGGGCGTGGAGCGGCGGATCGAGGCGCTCAACGACCAGGTGGTCGAGTCCGGCAAGCCGTACGTCACGATCGTCTACCTGGGCCCGATGACGACCGACCCGGCCAACCGCAACTCCGAGACCGACCTGCTCGCCGGCAACCATGGGGAGATGGCGGGGCTGTCGATCGCGCAGCAGCGGCACAACGCGGCCGGCGGCCGGCCGCGGCTGCGGATCCTGCTGGCCAACACCGGCTCCCGGTTCCGGTACGCCCGCGCGGTGGCGGGCGACATCAGGAGGCTCGCCGCCGCCGATCCGACGATCGTGGGCGTCGTCGGGTTCGGGCAGAGCCGCCGGCAGACGCAGGAGGCCATCGACGAGCTGGCCAAGTCGGCGCTTCCGATGATCGGCACGACCAACACGTTCGACGGCACGGGCCTGGCGAAGGGCCGCTTCTCGCCGTACTACTTCCGGCTCGCCCCGCCGAACCGGCGGCTGGCCGAGCACGCCGCGCACTGGGCCCGCAACGGTCAGACCGGGGTGCGGGCCACGACGGCGGACGTCTTCCTCGACACCACCCGCGACGACCGGTACAGCCGGAACCTGGCGCAGGACTTCGCCGCCGCGTTCGCGCCCGGCAAGGTGCGGACGCTGTCGTACGCCGACCCGAGCCAGGTGTCGGCGAAGGTGCAGGAGGCGTGCACGAAGCCGGCCGAGATCTTCTACTACGCGGGCCGTTCGGACGAGTTCCAGCTGTTCGTCAACAAGCTCGCCAACACCGAGTGCGGCGGCCGGCGGATCGTGATGGCGGGCGACGAGGTCACCAAGTACGTCAGCGACAACGCCGCGAGCATCGGCCGCACCGACTCGATCCGGCTGTTCTTCAGCCCGCTGGCGGCGCGCGAGGCGTGGGACCCGGCGTGGGTCGGCGGGCAGCCGCTGCACGTGTTCTACAGCTCGTTCGGCCCGGTGGCGGACGAGCTGGTCGGCGCGAAGGCCCCGGCGAACGCGCGGCCGTCCCTGACGCACGCCGCGCTCGGGTACGACGCCGCGGGCGCGGTGATCGGGGCCGCCGAGCGGATCTACGGCGACCAGGACCGGACGCTGCCGACCGCCGCCGCGATCCTGTCGGAGCTGACCGAGCCGGGCGAGGGCGCGCTCCCGCAGGGCGCGACCGGCCTGCTGCGCTTCGGGCCGCGCGCCGTCGGCCACCAGATCGTGGAGAAGCCGGTGCTGCTGACGGCGGTCCGCCCGCCCGACGGCCGGCTGGAGATGGTCGCGGTCTGCGGCCGCCTGGTCAGCCGCCCGCCCGCGACGCCCGGCGGGTGCCCGCCCGCGCGTTGAGACGGGACGGCGCGAGGCCCCCGGCCGGAGCCGGGGGCCTCGCGGGGCGTTCGGGGAACGGGGGTCAGGCGGCGCGGCGCCTGAGCGTCTCGGCGGCGCCGGGGACGTCGTTGATGTCGCGGGTCCCGGGGCCGGTGTAGCGGGCGGAGGGCCGGACCAGGCGGCCGGTGCGCTTCTGCTCCAGGATGTGCGCGGCCCACCCGGCGGTACGGCCGCAGGTGAACATGGCGGGCATCATCGCGGTCGGGACCTCGGCGAAGTCCAGGATGACCGCGGCCCAGAACTCGACGTTGGTCTCGATGGGACGGTCCGGGCGGCGCTCGCGCAGCTCGGCCAGCGCGGCGTCCTCCAGGGCCTTGGCGGCCTCGAACCGGGGGGCGTTCAGCTCCCGGGCGGTACGGCGCAGCACGCGGGCGCGCGGGTCCTCGGCGCGGTAGACGCGGTGGCCGAAGCCCATCAGCCGCTCGCCGGAGTCGAGGATGTCGGTGACGACCTTGCGGGCGTCGCCGAGCCGCTCCACCTGCTCGATCATCGGCAGCACCCGGGCGGGGGCGCCGCCGTGCAGCGGGCCGGACATCGCGCCGATCGCGCCGGAGATGCTCGCGGCGACGTCGGCGCCGGTGGAGGCGATCACCCGGGCGGTGAACGTGGAGGCGTTCAGGCCGTGCTCGGCGGCGGAGACCCAGTACGCGTCGATGGCCTGGACGTGCTTGGGGTCAGGCTCACCGCGCCAGCGGATCATGAACCGCTCGGTGATGGTCGCGCCCTCGTCGATCCGGGACTGCGGCACCATCGGCCGCGAGACGCCGCGGGCCGACTGCGCCACGAACGACAGCGCGGTCACCGAGGTGCGGGCCAGGTCGGCGCGGGCCTCCTCGTCGCTGATGTCGAGCAGCGGGCGCATGCCGTACGCCGGGGCCAGGATCGGCAGCGCGCTCTGGACGTCCACCCGCACGTCGCCGGACGTCACCGGCAGCACGTGCGGCTCGGCCGGGGCCAGCCCCGGGTCGAAGCTGTTGTCGACCAGCAGGCCCCAGGCGTCGCCGAAGGAGACGCGGCCGACGAGATCCTCGATGTCGACGCCCCGATAGCGGAGGGCGCCGCCTTCCTTGTCCGGTTCGGCGATCTCGGTCTCGAAGGCTACGACCCCCTCGAGACCGGGTTTGAAGTCGGACATGTCGTCCTGCCTTTCGTCCCCATAGTGATAAGGCGGTGCCGTGCCATTGAACCTTGTCGCTCCTACCGATGAGTACCCAGGTCCCTTTGAGATGCACAAAGCGCAGGTGAGAGGCTCGTTCGCCGTGGACAATCCGATTCCGGACCCCGCCGGGCTCCGGCGCACCTACGAGGGCGGGGAGCTGGCCGAGACGGCGCTGCCCGCCGACCCGCTCGACCTCTTCGCCGCGTGGTTCGCCGACGCGGCCGCGCTCGCCGCGCTGGCCGAGCCGAACGCGATGGTCCTCGCGACCGCCTCGGCGGAGGCCGTCCCGAGCGTCCGTACCGTCCTGCTCAAGGGGTACGGCCGCGACGGCTTCCGCTTCTTCACCAACCTCACCTCCCGGAAGGGCCGCGACCTCGCCGAGAACCCGCGGGCCTCGCTGCTGTTCCCCTGGCACTCGATGCACCGGCAGGTGATCGTCGCCGGCGCGGTCGAGGAACTGTCCCGGGCCGAGTCGGCCGCCTACTTCCGGACCCGCCCATACGGCTCGCGGCTCGGCGCCTGGGCCAGCGAGCACCAGTCCGCCGTGATCCCCGGGCGGGCCGAGCTGGAGGCCGGCTGGGCCGAGCTGGCCCGCCGCTGGCCGGACCCGGCCACGCTCCCGGACAGCGCGCGCGGCGATGACGACGTGGTGCCGCTGCCGGACTTCTGGGGCGGCTTCCGGGTCGTCCCCGAGACGGTCGAGTTCTGGCAGGGCCGCCCCAACCGGCTGCACGACCGGCTCCGCTACCGGCGCGTACCCGCGGCGACCCCCGGCGGCGCCGACACCTGGAAGGTCGAGAGACTCTCCCCGTGAAGTGGGTGAGGCGGGTCGCGATCGATGTGCGGCCGTTGCGGCATGGAGCGTTCCGGCGGCTGTGGCTCGGCCACGGCGTCTCCTACATCGGCTTCCAGGTCACCGCCGTGGCCGTGCCCGTCCAGGTGTACGACATGACCCGGTCGTCGTTCTGGGTCGGCGCGCTGGGCGTCGTCAACCTCGTCCCGCTGATCGTCTTCGGGCTGTGGGGCGGCGCGGTCGCCGACCACATGGACCGGCGCAGGCTGCTGTTCATCTCCTCCTGCGTCATGTGGGGCTCGACGCTGCTCCTGCTCCTCCAGGCGCTCCTCGGGCTCGGGAACCTCTGGCTGATCATGGCGGTGGTGGCCGTCCAGGCGACCGGCTTCGCGGTGGCCTCGCCGACCCGGTCCGCGATCATCCCGCGGCTGCTGGACACCTCCCTCGTCCCGGCGGCCAACACGCTGTCGTTCACCGCCAGCACGGTCGGCATGCTGGCCGGCCCCATGTTCGCCGGCGTGATCCTCGCCCAGTGGAGCTACTCCGCCGCGTACGCGCTGGACGCCGTCCTCTTCACCATGGTCCTGTGGGCCGCCCTGCGGCTGCCGCCCATCCCGCCGCTCGGCGACGTCACCGGCACGCCCGGCCTGCGCTCGGTGATCGAGGGCCTGCGCTACCTGTGGACCCAGCCCGTGCTGCTGATGTCGTTCGTCGTCGACATCATCGCGATGGGCATCGCGATGCCGCGCGCCCTGTTCCCCGAGGTCGCCGAGACCCGCTTCGGCGGCGAGGGGGCGGTCGGCTGGCTCTTCGCCTCGATCGCGTTCGGCGCGTTCGCCGGCGGCCTGGTGTCCGGCTGGATCGGCCGCGTCCACCGGCAGGGCGTCGCGCTGGTCGCGTCCATCGTCGCCTGGGGCCTGGCCGTCGCCGCCGCCGGACTCGCCCACCAGCTGTGGCTCGTTCTCCTGCTGCTCGCGGTCGGCGGCGCCGCCGACCTGGTCTCCTCGGTCTTCCGGCAGACGATGCTCCAGACGTACGCGCCGGACGAGATGCGCGGCCGCCTCCAGGGCGTCTTCGTCGTGGTCGTCGCGGGCGGCCCCCGCCTCGGCGACGTCCGCGCCGGCGCCACCGCGGCCATGGCCGGCGCCACCGCCTCCTGGGTGGGAGGCGGCCTGGCCTGCGCGATCCTGGTGGTGGTGGCCGCCCTGTGCGTCCCGGCCCTCTTGAAGTACGACACCCGCACGGCCCTGCACCCTTGAGCCCCGCCGCGTCGGCCGGCTCTCAGCCGACGGCGGAGGCGGCGATCTTGAGGTCGTTGACGAGGCCCTCGTACATCCCTTCGCGGTCGTCGGAGCGGAGGACGGCCGAGGGGTGGATCGTGGCCAGTAGGCAGAGGCGGGCGGAGTCGCGTTCGGCGGGCGGGTCGGCGGCGGCGGGGGTGCCGATCAGGTCGAGGTCGGGGAGCGGGAACAGCTCTCCGCGCTGCTTGGTCACCCGGAACGAGGAGCCCAGCAGGGCCTTGCCCGCGGTGGCGCCCAAGGCGACGACCACGTCCGGTTCCAGGGCGCGCAGTTCGGCCAGCAGCCAGGGGCGGCAGGCACGGGTCTCGCGGACGTTCGGGGACTCGTGGATGCGGCGCTTGCCCGACTGCCGCTTGAACTTGAAGTGCTTGACGGCGTTGGTGATGTAGACGTCGCCGCGCTCGATCCCGGCCTCTTCCAGGGCCCGGTCGAGGAGCCTGCCGGCCGGGCCGACGAACGGCTCGCCCCTGCGGTCCTCCTGATCGCCCGGCTGCTCCCCGACGAAGACGACCCGGGCGTTCGGGGCGCCGGCACCGAAGACGGTCTGGGTGGCGTTCGCGTACAGCGGACATCCCCGGCATCCCGCCGCCGCTTCGGCGAGCGCGCCGAGGTCCGTCCGTGACGCCGGGTCACCGGGCAGGTACGGGGTGGCGTCATGGGAATCTTCGGAGGTCATGGTGCGTTGCTCCGTACCCGTACCGGGGGCCACCACACCAGGGATATCCGCGCGAACCCTCCCTGAAGAGGTGGAGCGAAGTAGACTCGAGGCCACAAGACTGGAGGGAGCTGTGACCTCACACGGCTTGATCGATACCACGGAGATGTACCTCCGGACGGTCTTCGAGCTAGAAGAAGAGGGGATCATCCCCCTTCGCGCGCGCATCGCCGAGCGACTCTCGCAGAGCGGCCCGACCGTGAGCCAGACGGTCGCCCGCATGGAGCGTGACGGCCTGCTGCGGGTGGAGGGCGACCGGCACCTCGAGCTGACCGACAGCGGCCGCGGCCTGGCCACCCGCGTCATGCGCAAGCACCGCCTGGCCGAATGCCTGCTGGTGAACGTCATCGGGCTGCCCTGGGAGGACGTCCACATCGAGGCGTGCCGCTGGGAGCACGTGATGTCGGAGGAGGTCGAGCGGCGGCTGGTCGCCCTGCTGGACAACCCGACCACCTGCCCGCACGGCAACCCGATCCCGGGGCTGGACGAGTTGGGCGGCCACGGCGAGGAGCCGCAGCCGGCCGCGCTGTCGGTGATGACCGCCGTCGCGACCGCCGGCGGCGCCCAGGCCGTCGTCCGCCGGATCAGCGAGCAGGTCCAGGGCGACAGCGACCTGATGCTTAGACTCAAGCAGATCGGGATACAACCGGGGCGGGAGGTGACCCTCCGGGAGAGCGACGACGGGGTACGGGTGACGTGTGACGACGAGGACGGCGGATCGGGGTCCGAACTTCCGCGCGACATCGCCGAGCACGTGTTCGTCAGCAGGCGGTGAGCAGGTCATCGCCGTTCCCGCCGCGGACTTTCCCGAAGATCTTCGTACCATGACCCGGATCTCGCGTATCCCGGCGGTGAGTTCGTCGTTCAATACGAAGAAGGAACGTGTGGCGTTCCGGCCGCGTGTCCGGTGAGGGCGTGACCGGTGCGCTGCTGTCTCGTGCTGTGTGGTGCGGTGCTTTCGGGTGCGGTGCCGTCGGGTGAACTGGTGGCTTCGGTGAGCAGGGTGGGCACATGAAGCGATGGGGGGAGTCGCCGCTCGACGCACGCCTGCCGCCTGAGACCGTCCTCAACCAGATGGAGATGGCGGTCATCGTCTGCGACCGCTTCAGCAACGTCATCTACGGCAACTCGTTCGCGCGGCAGCTGTTCGGCCACGGCGGCGACGACATCATCGGGCATTCGGTGCTGTCGCTGGGCATCGCCGAGGAGGACCACGAGCAGGCGACCGAACTCGCCCGGCACGTGCTCAAGGGCAACGTGTGGGAGGGCACGTTCTGCAACCTGCGCGCGGACGGCACCACCGTCTACACGCGGGCGCACGCCGTGCCGCTGCGCCATCCCTCCGGCGCCGTCGACGGGGTCGTGATCTTCGCCCGCGAGGCGCTCCGCAGCAACCAGCGCGAGCAGGACCGGTACGGCCTGCTGGAGCGGATCGGCGAGCGGCTGGGCGGCTCGCTGGAGCTGGAGACGACGCTGCGCCGGGTGGCCGACACGCTGGTGCCGCAGTTCGCCGACCACTGCTTCATCGACCTCTACAGCGGCGACCGGCTCTACCGCCGGGTGTCGCGGCACGCCGGCGGCTGGGAGCCGCCGCCCGGCACCTGGGCCGCGGTGGGCGAGCCGGTGTCGTACCCCGAGGGGCACTTCAGCGCCAAGGCGATGAGCCGCCGGGACGCGGTGCTGGTCGAGGACATGGTCCAGCACCGGTTCAGCGCCCCGTCCGACTCCAGCAAGCGGCTGGGCGACGAGATGGGCATCACCTCGGTGATCTCCGCGCCGCTGCTGGTGCGCGGCGAGCTGCTCGGCGTGATGAGCATGGCGCTGTCCAGCCTGTCCCGCCGCGCCGACCCGCACTACGACGGCTTCGACCGCGACCTGCTCGGCGCCATCGCCAGCCGGGTCGCCCTCGCCGTCGACAACGCGCTGCTGTTCGAGGAGGAGCGCGAGACCGCGCTGGCGTTCCAGAAGCACCTGCTGCCCGGCGAGCGGCCGCCCCGCCCGGACGGCCTGCAGATCGCCTGGCGGTACGAGCCGGCCCGCCCCCTGGAGTCGCACGGGCACGGCATCCAGACCCAGGTCGGCGGCGACTGGTACGACGTCATCCCGCTGTCGGCCGGCCGGGTCGGGGTGGTGATCGGCGACGTGGAGGGCCGCGGCGCCCGCGCCGCCGCCGTGATGGGCCAGCTGCGCGCCGCGCTGCGGGCGTTCGCGCAGGACGACAAGCCGCCCGCCGAGATCCTGCGCAAGCTCGACGAGTGGGTGCGCACGATGACCCGCCCCGAGCGGATGAGCTCCGGCTGGAACAGCGACGACCTGGTCCGCCCGCCGCTGGTGTCGTGCACGTACTTCGTGTACGACGCCTGGTCGCGCGTGCTGGAGTTCGCCAACGCCGGCCACGACCCGCCGCTGGTGATCACCGACGGCGAGGTGAGCGAGCTGCCGTTCGAGAGCGAGGGGGCGATGCTCGGGGTGCGCGCCCCGGGCATGGGCGGCGAGATCTTCTTCACCGAGGAGACCGCCGAGCTGAAGCCGGGCACGACGCTCGTCCTCTACACCGACGGGCTGATCGACCGGCGGCCCCGGGAGAACGGCGAGTACCACACCCGCGAGGAGTCCCGGGAGCTGGTCCGCACGGCGATCGAGGCGGTCGCCGGCCGCGACGTGGAGACGATCGCGAACGCCGCGTACGAGGCCGTCCCCGGCGACATCAACGACGACGTGGCGATCGTGGTGATCCGCACCGCCGGCGAGGAGCTGGCGGTCGAGGAGCGCACCTTCCCGGCCGAGCCGATCATGGTGTCGGAGGCCCGCCGGATGGCCGCCGACGCGTTCGCGTCCTGGGGGATGCACGACGAGCAGGCCGAGCTGGCCTGCCTGCTGGTGTCCGAGGTGGTCACCAACGTCGTGCTGCACGCCACCGCGACGCCGACGCCGCGCCGCGAGCTGGTGCTGGAGGGGCCGCCGCTGGTGCAGTTCAACACCGGCGACTTCTCCATGGCCGATCTCGACGACGCGGTGGACGCGTTCGACGAGGACGACTGGAACCTGGGCGCCGACCTGGGCCGCCGGGAGCCGCCGACCAAGGAGTTCCGGCTGCGGCTGCGGCGCGGCGCCGACGCGGTCTGGGTCGAGGTGTTCGACTCCGACATGCGGCTGCCGCGGATCCGCAGCGCCGGCGAGACCGACGAGGGCGGCCGCGGCCTGTACCTGGTCGACCAGCTCGCCAGCCGCTGGGGCGCCCGCCCCACCGCCGCGGGCAAGGCCGTCTGGTTCGAGCTGCCCCGCACCTAGGGGACGATCGGCCAGGGCCCGTGGTCAAGGCCCGTGGTTAAGGCCCGTGGTCAAGGAACGAGTACGGCCGCGCCGGTGAAGCGGTCCTCGGCGAGGTCGGCGAGCGCGCGGTCGGCCTCGTCCAGCGGGTACGGGCGCGTCGCGACCGTCACCGGCAGCCGCGCGGCCAGCCGCAGGAACTCCTCGCCGTCCGCCCGCGTGTTGGCGGTGACGGAACGGACCTGCCGTTCCTGGAACAGGTGCCGCTCGTAGTCGAGGACCGGGATGTCGCTCAGATGGATCCCGGCGATGGCGAGCGTCCCGCCGCGGTCCAGCCGCCGCAGCGCCGCCGGGACCAGCTCGCCGACCGGCGCGAACGTGATCGCCGAGTCCAGCGGCCGCGGCGGCGCGGTGTAGGAGTCGCCCGCCCACACGGCCCCCAGCTCCAGAGCCAGCTCGCGGGCCGCGGCCGACCGCGTGAACACGTACACCTCGGCGCCCTCCGCGATCGCGACCTGCGCCGCCAGGTGCGCGGACCCGCCGAACCCCCACACGCCCAGCCGCCCGCCCGGCGGGAGCCCGGCCCGGCGCAGCGCCCGGTAGCCGATGATCCCCGCGCACAGCAGCGGCGCGGCCCGCACGGCGTCGAGCCCGTCCGGCAGCGCGTACGCGAACGCGTCGACCGCCAGCGCGAACTCGGCGTACCCGCCGTGCGCGTCCCAGCCGGTGTACACGGACGCGGGGCACAGGTTCTCGGCGCCGCGGCGGCAGAAGCGGCAGGCGCCGCACGTGCCGCGGAGCCAGGCCACGCCGACCCGGTCGCCCGGCGCGCGCAGGCAGCCGTCCCCGGCGGCGGCGACCTCGCCCACGATCTCGTGGCCCGGCGTGACGCCCGGCAGGTGGACGGGCAGGTCGCCCTCCGCGACGTGCAGGTCCGTCCGGCAGACGCCGCACGCCAGCACCCGGATCAGCAGCTCGCCCGGCCCGGGCTCGGGCACCGCGCGCTCGACGGGACGCAGCGGCCGACCCTGGATCGGCCCCGGCTTCTCCACCGCCCAGGCGCGCATGCGCTCACCCTACGCCGGGCACCCTAGATGGGCTCGGCGGCGACATGCGCCCAGGACTGGGTGAACCAGAGTTCGCCGCCGATGACGCGGGGCTTCGCGCCGGTACGGGGGCCGCCGTCCACCTCGTCCAGCAGCGCGGTCCTGATGCGGTCGGCGGCGTCCGGGTCGCGGGCGCCCGCGAGCCACGGCTCCAGCGGGCGCTCGACGGTGAACACGTCCAGCCGCCGGATGCTGGCGCCCGCCGACGTGACCAGCTCGGTCATCGCCGCGATCGACGGGGTGCCGGGATGGTCGGGGTCGCGGAGCCGCTCGATGCGGTCCCGGTCGGGCTGCGCCAGGTTCCCGCGGACGAGGTCGGCGATGATCAGCCGGCCCCGGCACACCCGCAGCAGCTCCCGCAGCACGCGCTCGGGACGTCCCAGCGTGTAGAGCGAGAACCGGGCGGTGACCAGGGTGAAGCTGCCGTCGCGGTACGGCAGCGCGGTCGCGTCGGCGCGGACCCGTACCGGATCGGGGGTGCCGCGCCGGCGGACGCGGATGTCGTCCCGCGTCGCCATGGTCGTCCTGGCCTCGGGCGGGGTGTCGGGACCGCTCGGGATGCGGACCGGGCCGGTGCCGAACGTGACCGTGTCCATGCGGCGGCCGCCGGGGCCGGGGCGCCGCCGGGGCATCGCGTCCACCGCGGTCACGTGCCGTACCTGGGGGCCGAGCGCGTCCGGCATCGGGCCGGTGCCGCGCGCCACGTCCAGGCAGACGTCGTCGGGGGAGGGCTCGGTGAAGTCGAGGAGGCGCCGGAGGTGGGGGGCGACGGGGGCGGCGGCGATCGTGGCCGGTTGCGGCACGTCTCTCTCCCTACGGCTCCGGTCGGCCTCGCGGTGCGGGGAACGATCGCGCCGCCGGGGGCGCCGGGGTGTGCGAAGCCGGTCTCAACTGCTATGACTCGCCGCCGGCGGGGTTTGTTCGCGGCGAAAGGGAGAAATTGCCGTACCTCGCCCCCGGGGTCACTCCAGGGACTGCCCCCAGAGGGCCAGCACCACCAGCACGAACACCACGATCACGGAGGCCCGGGCCGGTACCGGCAGCCGCATCCGCCCCGCCGCCCACCGGATGCAGAACGACCCCAGCAGCGCGACGACGATCAGGGCCAGAATCCCTTCCATGGCCACCTTCCGCTCGATGACGTGCCGCCCCTGGAAGCCTAGACGGCGCGCCGCCCCGGCCGCGGGTAAGGAAAGCATTACCCCCGAGGTCGAATTCCGTTCGGTGCGGGGATAACCTCACGGACGTGGCAGATGCGATGGAAGACCAGAAGCGGGACCGCGTCGACGACCTGATGGTGCACGTGGCCAGGGGCCGGATCGCCCTGGGCGCCGCCGCGCTCGTCGCGCCCGGCCTCAGCGCCCGCGCCCTCGGCGCGGCCAAGCCCACCGACGGCGGCCGCGACCTGGCGGTCCGGATGTTCGCCGCCCGCGAGATCGCGCTGGGCGCCGGCTACCTGCTGAGCAAGGACCCCGACCGCGTCCTCTGGGCCCGCATGGGGCTGGTCGTGGACTCCCTGGACGCCGCGAGCGGTCTCCGTTCCCGCAGGACCCTGCCGCTGTGGCGGGCCGCGGCCGCCGTCGCCCTGGCCGGCGGCGTGGCCGCCGCGGGCGCCGCGAAGGTCGCCAAGGACATCGTGCGCTGAGACGGGCCGCCCACCGCGGCCGGTGATCTCGCGGTCGCGGTGGGTAAGGGGTCCCCTGTAGCCGTACGGCATGGGGGCTTGGCATGGGCGTTGGGGCGACAGAGGCGCCGGTCGGGGCGGGGAGCATGCCCACCGGGCGGCGGCTGTACGTGGTGCTCGGGGCGCTCATGCTGGCCATGCTGCTCGCCGCGCTCGACCAGACGATCGTGTCCACGGCGCTGCCGACGATCGTCGGGGAGCTCGGCGGGCTCGACCACCTGTCGTGGGTGGTCACGGCGTACCTGCTGGCCGCCACGGCGTCCACGCCGCTGTGGGGCAAGCTCGGCGACCAGTACGGCCGCAAGCGGCTGTTCCAGACGTCGATCGTCATCTTCCTGATCGGGTCGGCGCTGTGCGGGATCGCGCAGAACATGGGCGAGCTGATCGCGTTCCGGGCCCTCCAGGGGCTCGGCGGCGGCGGGCTCATGGTGCTGGTCGTCGCGATCGTCGGGGACGTCGTGCCGCCGCGCGACCGGGGCCGGTACCAGGGGCTGTTCGGTGCCGTCTTCGGGATCTCCAGCGTGGTGGGGCCGCTGCTCGGCGGATGGTTCGTCGACAACCTGTCGTGGCGGTGGGTGTTCTACATCAACCTGCCGGTCGGGGTGCTCGCGCTGGCGGCGATCGCCGCGGTGCTGCACGCGCCGTCCCGGCGGGAGCGGCACCGGATCGACTACCTCGGCATCCTGCTGATCGTGGGCTGGTCGGTCGGGCTGGTGCTGCTGACCACCTGGGGCGGCACGACCTACGCGTGGGTGTCGCCGCAGATCATCGCGCTCGGGGCCGGCGCGGCCGTGCTGATCGTGGCGTGGGTGCTGGTGGAGCGGCGCGCGGCCGAGCCGGTGATGCCGCCGCGGCTGTTCGCGCACCCGACGTTCACGCTGGGGTCGGCGATCAGCTTCGTGGTCGGGTTCGCGATGTTCGGCGCGCTGACGTTCCTGCCGATCTTCCTCCAGGTGGTGCACGGCGTCACGCCGACGATGTCCGGGGTGCACCTGCTGCCGATGATGGCCGGGATGCTGGTCTCCTCGATCGGCTCCGGGCAGCTGATCAGCCGGACCGGCCGCTACAAGATCTTCCCGGTGCTGGGGACGCCGATCATCGCGGTGGCGCTGTGGTGGTGCTCGCGGATGGACGAGACCACCTCGACGTCCTCGATGAGCCTGCGCTTCGCGCTGCTGGGCTTCGGCCTCGGCATGGTCCTCCAGGTGCTGGTCATCGCCGTGCAGAACGTGGTGCCGTACGAGGACCTCGGCGCGGCCACGTCGGGCGTGACGTTCTTCCGGCAGATCGGCGGCTCGTTCGGCGTCGCCGTGTTCGGGTCGGTCTTCAGCCACCAGCTGTCGCGCAACATGGAGAGCGTGCTGCGCGGCGTGCCGCCGGGCTTCGACCCGGAGGCCGCGCAGGGCGACCCGAAGGCCATGGAACGGCTCCCGCCGGGGATCCGCGGCGACTTCGTCCACGCGTACGCCGAGTCGATCCAGACGGTGTTCCTGTGGGCGGTGCCGATCGTGCTGGTGGGGTTCGCGCTGACGTGGTTCCTGCGGGAGGTGCCGCTGCGGGCGACCTCGCACACCCGGGACTACGGGGAGGGGTTCGGGGGCGCGCCGACGTACCGGTCGTCGCAGAACGAGATCGAGCGCGCGCTGAGCGAGCTGATGCGGCAGGACGCCAAGGCCGCCGAGCTGTACGCGCGGCTCGGCCGGATCGCGGAGGTGGACCTGCCCGCGGGCAGCATGTGGGCGCTGTGCCGGATCGCCCGGGAGGGGACGATCCGGGGCGGCGCGCTGGCCGAGCGCGCGGGCGTCCCCGAGGAGAAGGGCCGGCCGTACGTGAACCGGCTCGTCGAGGACGGGCTCGTGGAGCGGCACGGCGGGGAGCTCACCGTGACCGCCGCGGGCCGCGAGGTCGCGGGCCGGCTCGTCGCCGCCCGCCGCGCCGGCCTGGCCCGCCACCTGGAGGGCTGGGAGCCCGAGGAGCATCCGGAGCTGGCCCGGCTGCTGTCGAGGCTGGCGGACGAGTCCCTCGGCGACGACGCCGACGTGAACGTCTTCGCGGGGACCGCCTCGGAGCGCTGACGCGGGCGCCGCCTACCTTGGTGGTGGCCGTCCCTGCGAGATGCAGGTCATATGGGCGTTGCATCACAGGCGATGTAATCTCATACTGACTGACCGAATCACACTCGGTTTCGGGACGGAACCATCCAACCCCACACTTGGAGGCGTAGTGGCCGAGGCGTACATCGTCGGCGCGGTCCGTACCCCCGTCGGCACCAAGAAGGGTGCCCTCAAGGACGTCCACCCCGCCGACCTCGGGGCGCACACGCTCAAGGAGCTCGTCGACCGCACCGGGGTGGACCCGTCCGCGGTCGATGACGTGATCATGGGCTGCGTCATGCAGGTCGGCCCGCAGTCGCTGGACATCGCGCGCACCGCGTGGCTGTCGGCCGGGCTGCCCGAGAGCGTGTCCGGCGTGACGATCGACCGGCAGTGCGGGTCCTCGCAGCAGGCGATCCACTTCGCCGCCCAGGGCGTGCTGTCGGGCACCCAGGACCTGGTCGTCGCGGCCGGCGTCGAGCAGATGGCGGTCGTGCCGATGGGCTCGTCGGTCGCCATGGCGCTGGAGAAGGGCATGCCCTTCCCGTACGGCGAGGGCTGGGGCGAGCGGTACGGCCAGCAGGAGATCTCGCAGTTCCGCGGCGCGCAGCTGATGGCCGAGAAGTGGGGCTTCTCCCGCGAGGACATGGAGAAGTTCGCGCTGGAGAGCCACCAGCGGGCCGCCAAGGCGATCGAGGCCGGCTACTTCGACCGGGAGATCGCCCCGCTGGCCGGGCTGACCAAGGACGAGGGCGCCCGCCCCGACACCACCCTGGAGAAGATGGCCGGGCTCAAGCCGCTGCGCGAGGGCTGGGACATCACCGCCGCGGTCGCCTCGCAGATCTCGGTCGGGTCGTCCGCGCTGCTGATCGCCTCCGAGGAGGCCGTCAAGCAGCACAACCTGACCCCCCGGGCGCGGATCCACACCCTGGCGCTGACCGGCTCGGACCCGGTCTACATGCTGACCGGCCCGATCCCCGCGACCGAGAAGGCGCTCGCCAAGAGCAAGCTGACGATCGACGAGATCGACGTCTTCGAGGTGAACGAGGCGTTCGCCCCGGTGCCGATGGCGTGGGCCAAGGACACCGGCGCGTCGCTGGAGAAGACCAACCCCAACGGCGGCGCGATCGCGCTGGGCCACCCGCTGGGCGCCACCGGCGGCGTGCTGATGACCAAGCTGCTGCACGAGCTGGAGCGCACCGGCGGCCGCTACGGCCTGCAGACGATGTGCGAGGGCGGCGGCCAGGCCAACGCCACCATCATCGAGCGCGTCTGACCGTAGGATTCGCCGGACGGCGGGCGGGGATTCCCCGCCCGCCGTTCCGTTTCGCCATAGAGAGGCCGAGAGGGGCCGAGAGGGCCGAGGAGGGGCATGGACGGGACCGTTCTGTACGAGGCGGCCGCCGGCATCGCGCGGATCACGCTCAACCGGCCCGAGGCGCGCAACGCGCTCAGCGACGAGATGATCGGCGAGCTGCTGGCGGCGTTCGACCGGGCGTCCGCCGACGACGGGGTACGGGTCATCGTGCTCACCGGCGCCGGTGACCGGGCCTTCTGCGCCGGGGCGGACCTGGCCGGGCTGGGCGCGGACGGGACGGTGGCCGACCCGGACGCGATCCGGGCGAGCGCCCCGTACCGGCTGTTCACCGCGTTCCCCCGGCTGGGCAAGCCGATCATCGCGCGGCTGGCCGGGCACGCGGTGGCGGGCGGGCTCGGGCTGGCGGCGGCCTGCGATCTGGTGATCGCCGCCGATGACGTCACGCTCGGCACCCCGGAGGTGAACGTCGGGCTGTGGCCGATGATGATCATGGCGATCATCAACCGGAACGTGCCGCCGAAGCACGCGTTCAAGCTCTACTACACCGGCCAGAAGATCAGTGCCGCCGAGGGCCGCGAGATCGGCCTGGTCACCGAGGCGGTGTCGCGCGCCGAGCTGGACGGCCGGGTGGACGAGCTGGCCCGCACGATCGCCGCCAAGAGCCCGATCGGGCTGCGCAGGGGCCGCGAGGCGTTCTTCGCGATCGAGGGGCGGCCGCTGGAGGACCAGGTGGAGCATCTGCTCGGCGAGCTGGTGAGGCTGGCCGCGACCGAGGACGCCAAGGAGGGCATCGCCGCGTTCCTGGAACGGCGGCCGCCCGACTTCAAGGGCCGCTAGGCCGGGGGCCGGGCGAGGCTGCTAGGCCATCGTGAGGCTGAGCGTGCGCTGGATGCGGGCGGCGGTCGCCCGCATCCGGTGCGCGGACGCCTCCACCTTCGGCAGCCTGCGCGGCGGCACGGACACGGCGAGGGCGCCCACGACCGAGCCGGTGGCGTCGCTGACCGGGACGGCGGCGCAGCCGGTGCCGATCGCGTACTCCTCACGGTCGATCGAGACGTCGCCGGGCTCGCGCAGCAGCCCGAGCAGCCGGGCGGGGTCGGTGATGGTGTGCGGGGTCAGGTCGACCATCGGGTGCCGGGCCAGGTAGTCGCGGCGGCGGTCCTCGCTGAGCTGGCCCAGCACGCACTTGCCGACCGCGGTGGCGTGCGCGGCGTCGCTGAAGCCGACCCACAGGTCGACGCGCGGGGCGCGCGGGCCGTCGGCGACGTCGACGATCTGGATCTCGTCGTCGATCTGCATGCCGAAGTAGGCGGCGGCGCCCAGCTCGTCGCGCAGCGCGATCAGGGTGGGGCGGATCCGGGCCAGCACCTGCTGCGTGCGGGACGGCCCGTGCAGGGACTCGACGCGGTCGCCCAGCACCCACAGCCCGTCCGACAGCCGCGTGGCGTAGCCCTCGTGCGCCAGCGTGCGCAGCAGGTGGTAGGTGGTCGCGAGGGGGAGGGCGGCCTCGCGGGCGAGCTGCTTGGCCGGGGCACCGCCGGGATGCGCCGCCACCGCCTCCATCAGGCGCAGCGCCCGCTGCACCGAGGCGATGAGCGTCGGCCTCCGTGTCTCATCCATCACGCACAGCGAACCTTTCCTGCCTCGCGCGGTCAAGGTCTTTGCCCACACTCCCCTTTATTGGAGCACTTTTCGTCCATGGTGGACGTCGGATTCGTCGGCGAGCACGCGCGATGGAACGGTCCTTCTCCGGCCTGATTCCGGTTCCGCGGCGGCTCCGTTCCCGGATTCCGCAAAGGGCGCCCGTAACCTCGTTCAAGATCATTACATCGCTCCCGTTCTGGGCCTGCTCAACTCCCGGACCGGGGAGTAACTTCGCGGTTGAGGCGAACGGAGAAGCAGCATGAGCGAGCCGAGCCGCAAGACCGCCGAGAGCCCCGCCGTCCCCGCCACGGGCGTGGACGAGCGCGCCGCGCGCAAGGTCGCCGAAGAGGCGCGGGACGCCGAATGGCGCCTGCCGAGCTTCGGGAAACAGCTCTTCCTGGGCGACTTCCGGCTCGATCTCATCCATCCCCATCCGCGCCCGGACGAGGCGGCGCGGCGGAAGGGGGAGGAGTTCCTGGAGCGGCTCCGGGAATTGTGCGCCACCAAGATCGACCCGGCCGAGATCGAGCGGACCGCGCGCATTCCCGACGGCGTGATCCAGGAACTGCGCGCGATCGGCGCGCTCGGCATGAAGATCCCCGAACGGTACGGCGGCCTCGGCCTCGGCCAGCTCCACTACGGCCGCGCCCTCATGATCGTCGGATCGGTGAACCCCGCGCTCGCCGCGCTGCTGTCGGCGCACCAGTCGATCGGCGTGCCGCAGCCGGTCAAGCTGTTCGGCACCGCCGAGCAGAAGGAGACCTGGCTGCCGCGCTGCGCCCGGGAGATCAGCGCGTTCCTGCTGACCGAGCCGGACGTGGGCTCCGACCCCGCCCGGCTCCGGTCCACCGCCGTCCCGGACGGCGACTCGTACCTCCTGGACGGCGTCAAGCTGTGGACGACCAACGGCGTCGTCGCCGACCTCGTCGTCGTGATGGCGCGCGTCCCGAAGTCGGAGGGCCACCGGGGCGGCATCTCGGCGTTCGTGGTCGACATGTCCACGCCGGGCATCACGGTCGAGCACCGCAACGCGTTCCTGGGCCTGCGCGGCATCGAGAACGGCGTCACCAGGTTCCACCAGGTCAGGGTGCCCGCCGCCAACCTGATCGGGACGGAGGGCGCCGGGCTCAAGATCGCGCTCACCACGCTCAACACCGGCCGGCTGTCGCTGCCGGCGATCTGCGCCGCGGCCGGCAAGTGGGCCACGAAGATCGCGCGGGAGTGGAGCCGGGAGCGCGTCCAGTGGGGCCGCCCGGTCGGCGAGCACGAGGCCGTCGCGCGCAAGGTCGCGTTCATCGCGGCGACCTCGTACGCGATGGAGGCGATGCTCGACCTGTCCGGCCAGCTGGCCGACGACGAGCGCAACGACATCCGGATCGAGGCCGCGCTGGCCAAGCTGTGGTCCTCGGAGATGGCCTGCCGGGTCGCCGACGAGCTGATCCAGGTGCGCGGCGGCCGCGGCTACGAGACGGCCGAGTCGCTCGCGGCCCGCGGCGAGCGCGGCGTCCCGGCCGAGCAGGTGCTGCGCGACCTGCGGATCAACCGGATCTTCGAGGGCTCCACCGAGATCATGCATCTGCTGATCGCCCGCGAGGCGGTGGACGCGCACCTGGCGGTGGCCGGCGACATCATCGACCCCGAGGCGTCCCGCGAGGACAAGGTGCGGGCGGCGGCCCGCGCCGGCGGCTTCTACGCGCGCTGGCTGCCGACGCTGGTGACGGGCGCGGGGCAGCGGCCCGGCTCGTACGCCGAGTGCGGCGCGCTCGCCCGGCACCTGCGCTACGTCGAGCGGGCCTCGCGCAAGCTGGCGCGCTCCACCTTCTACGCGGCCGGACGCTGGCAGGGCCGGCTGGAGTACAAGCAGGGCTTCCTCGGCCGCATGGTCGACATCGGCGCCGAGCTGTTCGCGATGAGCGCCGTCTGCGTCCGCGCCCAGGCGGACGCCGCGGACGGCGCGGAACCGCTGGCCGGGACCGGCGCGACGGCACCCGGCCGCTCCGCCCTGCGGCTCGCCGACGCGTTCTGCCGGCAGTCCCGCGTGCGGGTGGAGGAGCTGTTCGACGGGCTCTGGCGCAACACCGACGACCTCGACGCGAAGCTCGCCAGGCAGGTGCTCGGCGGCGAGTTCACCTGGCTGGAGGAGGGCGTGCTGGACCCGTCCATCCCCGGCCCGTGGATCGCCGCGGCCGAGCCGGGCCCCAGCGAGCGGGAGGGCGTCCACCGCACGATCCGCTGACCGTCTCATATGCACTGTGTCGCCATATGAAACTCTCCGCCTGAGATCTCCCCGCGACATGGGTATGTTGCGGGGAACCAGGAGGGCGGGAGGCCCGGCGTTGCTCAGCATGGTGGTCGACCAGGCGCGCGATCCGGCACGCGATCCGGCGTGGCACCTCGCGCTGGACGAGGCGCTGGCGCGCACCGGCTGCGCCGCACCGCTGCTGCGCGTCTGGCGGAACGCCCCGAGCGTGATCGTGGGCCGCTTCCAGGACGTCGACCGCGCCGTCGACCTGGCCGGCTGCGCCGAGGACGGGGTCCGCGTCGTCCGCCGGGCCACCGGCGGCGCCGCGGTCTACACCGGCTCTGGCACGCTCAACGTCACGCTCGTCCTCCCGCGCGGTACCTCCCGCCGCCGGGACCCCCGTTCCGGGGCGCCGCCCGGTCTCGGCAAGCTCGTGGCCACGGCCGTCGAAGATCTCGGCCCTTCGGCCGCGGCGCTCCGGAACGGGTCCGTACGCACCGCGCGGCTGCGCACCCGGCACGCCGACCTCGCGCACGCCGCGGTCCACGTCGTCCCCGACGGCGTCGCCGCCCGCTACATCGCGGGCGAGGAGACGCGCCCGGCGCTCGCCGACCTGCTGCCCGGGGCGACGCCCGAACGGCTCGGCGCCGCCCTCCTCGCCGCCGCCGAGGACGAATTCGGTTCGGCCCGGACCCGCCCGCCGAACGCGCTCGAACGCGCCTGCCGCGACTACCTGTTCGCGACCCGGTACGGCGATGTGACCTGGCATCTCATGGGCGGCGCCGGCCCGTCCAGCCAGCCCCGCGAGTTCACCGGACGGTGATCGTCCGGCTGCGCGGCGCGGCGGCCCGCGAGGCGAAATGGCGCGCCTGGGGCATGCCACCGGGGCCGCTGTGGGTAGACTGACGCGACCTTGCGCCAGAGACCGGCCTGCCCCGTAGAGGTGCCGGCCCGCGGTCCGGCGAACGCCAAGCCGAAGAACAGCGAGCGGCTACACGCACCCAGCGAGCGGGAAGTAATGCAGTCACCAGGTCAGAAGAAGTCCATCACCGGTACCCTCGTCAACCTCCTCGGGAGCGGCCCGCGCCAGCCGGCGGCCCCCACGGCGGGCGACGGCGAGCTCGTCCAGCCGGCCGCCGGCGAGGGCGCCCTGGAGAACCACCTCGGCGGTGACGAGGCGCGCAACTACCGCAAGTACGAGTACGACATGGTCGCACCGCACGTCGGCCGGTCCCTGCTGGAGATCGGCTCCGGTCTCGGGCACTTCTCCGAGCAGTTCGCCGGCCGCCTCGACTACCTCGCGGTCAGCGACAACGACCCGTACTGCGTGGGCGAGCTGCGCAAGCGGTACGAGGGCAACCCCGACGTCGAGGTCCTCGACCTGGAACTGCCCGCCGACGTCGACATCCGGCAGAAGGTCGACACGGTCGTCATGATGAACGTCCTGGAGCACATCAAGGACGACGTCAAGGCCCTGGAGGACCTGGCCGCGGTCACCGAGCCCGGCGGCCGGATCGTCATCTGGGTGCCCGGCTACATGCAGCTGTACGGGGACTTCGACCGCAAGGTCGGGCACGTCACCCGCTACACCCCCGACACCCTCAAGACGTCGGTCCGCAAGGCCGGGCTGCTGCCGGAGGTGCTCAAGCCGATCAACTTCCTGGGCGGGATCGCCTGGTGGGCCGCCGTCCGCCGCGGCGGCGCCGGCTACCCGGACCCGCGGCTGGTCAAGATCTACGACCGCACCGTAATCCCGCTGACCCGCGGGATCGAGCGCGTCGTGCGCCCGCCGTTCGGGCAGACCGTCTTCTGCGTCGCGCGCGTCCCGCGCTGACGCGGATCCCGGGCGGGGGCCACCGCATTTCGTCGACCCGGCGACGGGGACCGGAGGGGTGCCCCCGTCGCCGGGTCAGCGCTTTTCCGGCCCCCTCTGGAACCCGCCCTCTAGAAGAGGGCAAGGCGGTGGGCGGTGGCGGCGGCCTCGCCGCGGCTGGTGACGCCCAGCTTCGCCAGGATGTTGGAGACGTGGACGCTGGCGGTCTTCGACGAGATGTAGAGCGCCGCGGCGATGTCGCGGTTGCTCTGGCCGTCGGCCACCAGCCGCAGCACCTCGAACTCGCGCGGCGTCAGGCCGAGCGGGGCGGCGTCCGCGGGGCGGCGCAGCCGGCCCGACAGCTCGGCGATCTCGTCGCACAGCAGCTTCGCCCTGAGCCCGCGGGCGGCCTCGCCGGCCCGTTCCAGGCGCTCGGCGGCGCCGTCGCGGTCGCCGCGGGCCAGCGCGGCCTCGGCCCCGCGCAGCAGTGACTCGGCCAGCTCGTACGGCCGTTCCAGCTCCCGCCAGGCGGCGGCCGCGGCGTCCCAGGCGGCCAGCGTCTCCGCGCCGCGCACCCGGGCGGCGTACGCGGCGTACGTGAGCCGGTGCGCCTCCTGCGACGGGCTCACCGTGCACAGCCCCGCGGCGCGCTCCTCGATCAGCGGGAACGCCGGGACCCCGCCGATGGCGGCCTCCTCGCCCAGCCGGGCGCAGGCGTCCGCGCCGATCACCAGGACGGGCCACGCGAACCGGGCGTCGTCGGGCAGCCCGGCGTTCGCGATCACGCCGCCGATGACCTCCAGCGCCTCCGCCGGCCGGCCCTCGGCCATGTGGACCCGGGCCTCCAGCCGGATGGTGGCGAAGTAGTCCTGGGTCTTCAGCCAGCGGGTCTTGAACTCCATGATCTCGTGCGCCTCGTTGAAGCGCCGGCAGCCGGCCTCCACGTCGCCGCGCGCCAGCTCGATCTCGCCGGCCAGGATGAGCAGCGAGGTACGGGTGGTGACGGCCGGCTCCTGTTCGAGCGACTGCCGCAGGACGGTCAGCGCCTCGTCCCAGCGCCCCAGCGAGAACAGCGGCTCGGCGAGGTTGATGCCGAGGAACGCGCCCTGCGTGCGGGCCACGCCGAACTCGCGGGCCAGCTCCATCCCGCGCCGCGCCACCGCGACGGCGTCCTCGTGCCGCGCGGCGCCCTCCAGGAAGTGCGACTTGATGACAGCGAACCGGAGGAGCACCCGGTGGTTGCCGGCCGCGTTCGCGGCGGCCTCCACCTCGTCCAGCAGCGAGTCGCCGCCGTCGTAGTCGACGTCCACGCAGAACAGCGTGCTGAGCGCGTCGGCCTCCGCGGTCGCGTCGCCGACCCGCCGGGCGATGCGCAGCGACTCGGCGGCGGCCTCGCGCGCCATCGGGATGTCGGTCGTCAGGCGCACGTACTGCGCCAGTGCCGACAGCACCCGCGCGCGCAGCACGGTCGGCGGGTCGGCCGGCAGGCAGCGGACCGCCTCCTGGAGGTCCTCGACGAAACCGGGCCGGGCCATCTGGTGGTACATCCGGCCGCGCCGCATCAGCAGTTCGGCGCGCCGCTCGTTCGTGCCCTCGCCGGTGCCGATGGCGCGCAGCGCAGCGGTCGCGAGCTTGACGCCGCGCTCGTACTCGCCGGCGTCGTCGGCGGCCGCGACGGCCTGCTCCAGGACCTCGGCGTGCTCGGCGGCGATCCGCTCGGCGGCGTCCGGCACGCGCTCCCACAGCTCCAGGACGCGCGACAGCATCGCCAGGCACTCGGCGTACGCCAGCGCCTTGCGCGCCTCGCCCGCCGCGCGCCACGAGCTGACCAGCGCCCAGGTGGCGTCGTGGGCGGCGTTCCAGTGGTGGCTGAGCTCGACCCACAGCCGCCCGGACGGCACCAGCCCCGGATCGTTCTCCAGCGCCTCGGCGTAGCGGGTGTGCAGGCGGGTGTGCTCGCCTGGCAGCAGGTCGTCGTGGATGGCCTCGCGGATCAGCGCGTGCCGGAACGCGTACCCGTCGCCGTCCACGACCAGCACGTTCGCGGCGACGGCGGGGCGCAGCACGCGGGTCAGCCGGGCGTCGTCCAGCCGCGACACCGCCGACAGCAGCGCGTGCTCGATGCGGGTGCCGCCGCCGCTGGCGTCGCGGAGGACGTCCTGGGTCTCCTCCGGCAGCCGCTGGACGCCCGCGAGCAGCAGGTCGCGCAGCGATTCGGGCAGCTCGTCGCAGTCGCCCTCCAGCAGGAACTCCACGAACAGCGGGTTGCCCTCGCTCCGCGCGTAGATGCCCTCCACCGTCCGGGCGGCCGGCTCGCCGCCCTGGAGGCCCGTCACCAGGCGCGCGACGTCCGCGCGGGACAGCCGGGCCAGCTCCAGCCGGCGGACCCGGTCGACCCGGGACAGCTCGGCGAGCAGGGGCCGCAGCGGATGGGTGCGGTGCAGCTCGTCCGTCCGGTACGTGACGACGATCAGCAGCGGGGCGGTGTCGACGTTGCGGATCAGGAACGCCAGCAGGTCGCGGGTGGAGCGGTCGGCCCAGTGCGCGTCCTCGATGACCAGCACGACGGGGCCCTCGTCGGCGAGCCGCTCCAGCAGGATCAGGACCAGCTCGAACAGCCGGGCCCGCTCCTGCCCGGACGCGGCGTCGCCCTCGGGCTCGCCGAACTCGGGCAGCAGCCGCGCCAGCCCGCCGGCGGCGCCCCGGGGCAGCAGCCCCGCGACCCCGTCGATGCCGATGTCGCGGACGAGGCCGCGCAGAACGGTCGTGAACGGCGCGAACGGCAGCCCGTCCGAACCCAGCTCCAGGCACCCGCCGACCAGCACCCTGGCCCGCCCCTCGACGGCGGCGCCGAACTCGCGGACCAGCCGGGTCTTGCCCAGCCCCGCCTCGCCGCCCACCAGGACGGCTCCGGGTGCCTCGGCGAGCGCCCCCTCTAGATCTTCCAGTTCGGCCGACCGGCCGACCAGCATCGCACGCGCGCTCACGCTTCAAGGATGCCAGGCAGGTGCGACAAACCGTACGAATTTTCAGCCGGTCCAGCCCTGGCCGCCGTGCTCGTCCAGCTCGGCGACGCGGCCGGGGCCCAGCGGCGGGTGGACGGCCGTGCGCACCGGCGAGCCCAGATCGCCGTCCTCGATCACCCGCCGGTGCCGGAAGTGCCGGTGCGCCATCATCTCCGCCCGGTCCAGCACCGGCGCGACCGGCGCCCCCGCCGCCTCCAGCAGGCCGATCGCCGTGTCACGGTCCAGCGCCGCCACGGCCTTCGCGATCACCGCGTCGATCTCGGCGACCCGGCCCATCCGGTCGGCGAACGGGATCCCGATCAGCTCCTCCAGGTCCAGCGCGCGGCAGGTGGCGGCCCAGAGCCGCTCCTCCGACACCACGCCCAGCGTGATCGCGTGCCCGTCCCGGGTGGGGTAGACGCCGTACCCCGGCACGGGGCCGGGCCGGTACCCGGTCACCCGCTCCGGCCCGTTCGGCGCCTCTGGAACGGTCGCGACCCAGTGGGCCAGCACGTCCGTCATGCCGAGGTCGACGCGGTCCCCGAGCCCGGTGGCGCGCGCCTTCAGGCAGGCCGCGGTGATCGCGAAGGCCGCCATCGTGGCCGCGCCCATGTCCGCCACCGGAAGCTCGTCGGTCTCCGGCGACATGGCGTCCGAGGGCAGCGAGCCCGAGTACGCCCGGTAGTTGATGTCGTGGCCGGGCACCGCCGACAGCGGCCCGTGCGCGCCGTACCCGGACAGCGAGCAGTAGACCAGCCCCGGGTTGAGGGCGAGCAGCGCCTCGTGCCCGACGCCGAGCCGGTCGGCCACCCCGGGCCGGAACCCCTCCACGAACACCTCGGCGTCCCGCGCCAGCTCCAGGCACCGTTCCAGGCCGGCCGGGTCCTTGAGGTCGAGCGCGACGCTGCGCTTGTGCTGGTTGAGCAGGTCGAAGTGGCTCCGGAACATCCGCATCGGCTCGCCGCCGGGCGGCTCCACCTTGATCACGTCCGCGCCCAGCTGCGCGAGCAGCTGGGTGGTGTACGGTCCAGGCCGCCACATCGTCAGATCCAGAACCCGCAGCCCGTCCAGCAGCGCCATCGCACCCTCCTCCTGATCACTCTCACGCTGCCGGGCCGGAGCCCGCCGAGTCAAGCGAGCGCTTGGTAGAAGTCGCGCGGGTCAGCTCGCGCCCGGCCGCCGGTAGACGAACGCGGGTGTGGTGTGGCCGGCGGTGGTGGCGGGTTGGTGGACGAGGTGGTGGTCGGGGGACAGGGAGCAGGCGGGGTCGGTGCGGGTGGCGTCGCCGGTGAGGGCGTGGGCTTGGCAGCGGCAGCCGCCGTGGTCGATGTCGCGGCGGGGGCAGTCGCGGCAGGGGCCGGTCATCCAGGCGGTGCCGCGGTAGGCGTTGAAGGCTGGGGAGTGTGTCCAGATCCAGGACAGGGGGTGGTCGCGGATGTTGGGTGGCGCGAGGTCGGTGATGGCGTAGGCGGCGGGGCAGGGTAGTGCGGTGCCGTCGGGGCCGACGGTGATCGAGCGTGTGCCCCAGCCGCCCATGCAGGGTTTGGGGACGCCTTCGTGGTAGTCGGGCATCACCCAGACCAGCTCAGGTGTGGTGTGGTGTTCGCGCCAGGCGGTGACGATGGTCTTGGCGTGGTCGAGTTGGGTGCGGGTGGGGAGCAGGGCGGTGCGGTTGCGCAGGGCCCAGCCGTAGAACTGGGTGTTGGCCAGCTCGATGCGGTCGGCGCCCCAGCGGGCGCCGACTTCGATGATCTCTTGCAGGTTGTCGAGGTTGTGGCGGTGCAGCACGACGTTGAGCCCGAACGGCAGCCCGGCCGCGGTGATCACCTTGGCGGCCTCCTCCTTGGCGGCGTACGACTCGCGCCCCGCGATGAGGTCGGAGCCGGGGCGGCGGGCGTCTTGGAGGGAGAGCTGGACGCTGTTGAGCCCGGCGCCGGCCAGCTCGTCCAGCCGTTGGGGGGTGAGGCCGAGGCCGCTGGTGACCAGCTGGGTGTAGATCCCGGCCTGGTGGGCGGCTGTGACGATGGCGGGCAGGTCGCGGCGCAGCAGGGGTTCGCCGCCGGAGATGTGGGCTTGGACGATGCCGAGGTCGGCGGCCTCGCCGAACACCCGCGCCCACTCGGTGGTGCTCAACTCGGTGCTGGTGCGGACGAGTTGGAGGGGGTTGGAGCAGTAGGGGCAGTGCAGCGGGCAGGCGTGGGTGACCTCGGCGAGCAGCGCCCACGGGGCGGGGATGGCGGTGGTCATCGCAGCCAGCCATGGGCGCGGACGCGGTTCAGGAAGGCGGGCACCTCGGCGGCCAGCGGGGCGCCGGGGTAGGTCTGGGCCAGTTCGGTGATGATGTCGGTGACGGTGCGGGTGCCGTCGCACAGCCGCAGGATCGGGCCGCCCGACCCGCTCAGGCGTACCGCCCGTTCGGGCATGAGCAGCAGGTCGGTACCGCGGACCCGGTCGTAGCGCAGCAGGACCGAACGATCCAGCACCGGCCGCCACGACGGCTCGGCGGGCTCAGCGGGCATCGCGCACCTCCCCGCGCTCGACGGCGTCCAGCAGCGACCACAGCACGTCGCACTTGAACGTGAACGCGGCCAGCACCCGTTCCTGGTCGGCCCGCGTCCGCGCCCATTCGTGCACCAGCCCCAGCGCCTCCTCGGAGTCGCGGCGGCCCTGGCCCACCCGGACCCGGAAGTAGCGCAGCCCTTCCGCCTCCACCCACGGGTAGTGGCGCTCCCATGCGGCGATCCTGGTCGTCATCAGGTCAGGGGCGAACAGCTCGGTCAGCGAGGACGCGACGGCCTCCAGCGCCGAGGCGTTGCGGCAGAAGTTGACGTAACCGTCCACCGCCAGCCGGACGCCCGGCAGCACGCCCTCCCCGGACAGCAGCGCGGCCCGGTCCAGACCTGCGGCCTCGCCCAGCCGCAGCCAGCGCTCTATCCCGCCGACCGCGCCGCCGCCATCGTCATCGTCCGGGCTCCCGTCGTGGTCGTGGATGCGGCGGATCCAGGAGCGCCGCAGCTCCCGGGAGCCGAGCTTGGCCAGGATCAGCGCGTCCTTGACCGGAATGTGCCGCTGGTAGTGGAACCGGTTGAGGATCCAGCGGCGCAGCTCGTCCGGGCTCAGCAGCCCCTCGTGCATGCGCAGGTTGAACGGGTGGCGGTGGTGGTACCGCTCCGCGCCCAGCGCCCGCAGCCGCGCCTCCAGTTCGGCGTCGGGCAGCCTCGCGTCGGTCTCGTCCCGTACCTGTACCGGCGTGCTCACAGTTCGATCACCGTTCCCTCCCGGGCGACCTCGATCCCCGCCGCGGCCAGCCGCCGGTGCCCGGCATCGTCCGGATCGACGAGGGGGTTGGTGTTGTTCAGGTGGGTGTACAAACGCCGCGCGGCGGGCAGCACCGCCAGCCGCCCGGCCGTGCCACCCGGCCCACTGATCGGCAGATGCCCCATCTCGGTGGCCGTCCGCCCGGTGAACCCGGCGCGGCGCGGCTCCTCGTCGTCCCAGAACGTGCCGTCCGCGAAGACGCAGTCGGCGCCGGCGAGCGCCTCGTCCAGTTCCGCCGGCCAGGCGGCCAGGCACGGCGCGTACACCAGGACCTTGCCGGTCCGCCGGTCGCGCACGCGCAGCGCCACCACCCAGGCGTCTCCGGCGGCGGTCTCCAGTTCGGCCGCGTACCTGGGGCGCTTGCCGGACATCCGGACGGCCTGGATCTCCAGCGGGCCGCCGTCCAGCGCTTCGGGGGCCTTCTCGGGCAGCTCCGTCCAGGAGATCCCGGCGTAGGGGGCCAGCACCGCGTCCAGGCGCAGGCCGTCCGCCAGTGCCGCGCGCACCGCGCCGGTGGCCGCGATCCGCAGCCCCGACGCCTCCCGCAACCGCAAGATTCCCAGGGTGTGGTCGAGTTCGGCGTCGGTCAGGATCACCCCGGCGACCGGGGTGTCCCGGCGTCCCGGCCCCGGGTGCAGCTGCGGGCATGCCTCGATCTGCTCGCCGATGTCGGGCGTCGCGTTGACCACGTACCAGCGCCCCGGCCCGGCCTCGACCGCGATCGAGGCGTGCCGCCGCCGCAGCCGCCGGTCGGCACGGGCGGCGGCGCACCCCGGGCACGCGCAGTTCCACTGGGGCACACCGCCGCCCGCCGCGGTGCCGAGGACCAGCACCCGCATCGCGGACCGATCAGCTCTCGGCGGTGAAGTACGCCGTGACCTCCAGCGAGGTCTCCACGATCTCGAAATCGGGCGAGACCCAGCGGGCCGCGCGGTCGTCGTTCCGGTCGGTGTCGGTGGTGTGCTCCGTCATCACGCTGCACCTTCCTGTCGGTTCGCCCGGAAGGCCCTGAAAGCGCTTTCCGAGCGTGTACGGTGCCGATCGTACGTCGTTTCTGAAAGCGCTTCCAGTCCCTACCTGGGTCGTCAGCGAGGCAGCCGGTGCCAGGGTCCGGTGATGGCGAAGGTCACGCCGGGCGTGTACCGGTTGGCGAACAGCGTCCGGCCGTCCGGAGAGAACGCCACCCCCGCCATCTCCGAGTCGTTGAGCGCGTTGCGGGCCAGCGCGAACGGCCGCCCCTCCCGGGTGACGCCGACGAGGAAGATCTCCCCGTCGCCGTCCTCGGCCAGCACCACGCCGCCCCCGTACGGGGACACGGTGATGTTGTCCGGGGAGTCGTAGCGCCCGCCCGGCTTGAACACCAGCTCCAGTTCGAGCGTCCGGAGCCGCGGGTCGTAGCGCCACACCTGCCCGGCGTGCTCGGCGGGCGAGCCGTTCGCGGCGCGGGCGAAGCTCGTCACGAAGTACGCCGAGTTCCGCCCCCACCAGGCGCTCTCCAGCTTCTCGCCGCGGGTGACGGGATCGACCTGCATGCGCGTGGACTCGCTCGCGGCCTCGGGGTCGGGGACGTCCACCCACCGCACGTTCCGGAACCTCGTCCCCGCCTCCTGGACGAGCGACAGGTCCGGCAGGCCGGGCACGTGCATCGCCTGCAGGAGCCCGCCCGCCCGGTAGGCCCCGTACCGCTTGGCGGTGACGTCCGGCAGGAAGCGGTAGAGCAGCCCGAACGGCTCCTTCGCGTCCTCGGTGAGGTAGCAGATCCGGCTCGCCGGGTCGATGGCGACGGCCTCGTGCCAGAACCGGCCGAGGCCCTTCAGCGGCACCGGATCGGCGTTGCGGCGCGGATCGGCCGGGTCGATCTCGAAGACCCACCCGTGGCTCCTCGTCTCGCCGGCGAAGCCCTCGGTCTCCTCGCAGGTCAGCCAGGTGCCCCACGGGGTCGTCCCGCCGGCGCAGTTGGCGAAGGTGCCGCCCAGGCTGATGTGGTGGCCGAGCAGTTCCCCGTCCCTGGAGACCTCCAGCGTCGTGGTGCCGCCGTGCGCGGCCGGGTCGTAGGTCAGCTCCGGCGGCGCGGCGACCCGGCCGTCCGGGCCGCGCTGCTCGTGGTTGCGCACCAGCCGCCAGGTGCCGTGCCGGCGCCCCCGGAAGACGGCCATGCCGTCGTGCGCGCCCGGGACGACGGTGTCCCCGATCGGGGACCCCTGCGGCGAGATCGTCCGGTACGAGAAGCCCGCCGGCAGGTCGAGCAGGCCGTCCGGGTCGGGCACCAGCGGGCCGTAGCCGTGCGCGTCGCCGGCGCCGGCCGCCGCCGCGGCGGCCGCGGGACGGAACAGCGCGTCCACGCTGCCGCTGAAGGCGATCGCCAGCCCGGAGCCGGCGAGGAAGCGTCGTCGTGGTACGGACATCGGATCCTCCTCAAGGGGTCAGTCGCGGGGGTCCCAGCCGCCGGGATCGACGGTGAGCTCGTCGGGGAACGCCCCGGCCACGGCGTCCCAGGGCACGTACTTGAAGTTCGTGTTGGCGCGCGGCTCGCCGTCCGGGCCGATGACCTCGGGAGTGTTCCGGCCGTCATGGACGACCAGCAGCCCCTCGTCGAACCGGCCGCCGAGGTCGACGTTCAGCACGTCCGCGCCGTCCGACTCCTGCACGCCGTCGGTCCGGCCGCCGGCGACCGTGAACGCGCCGACGAACGCGTTGCCGGGCTCGCGGTCGTACACGGTGAACGTGTCGTCGCCCTGGCCGGAGGCGAGCAGGTAGCCTTCGCGGTCCTCGGCGTAGTAGATGGTGAGCCCCTCGGCGTCGGCGCTCAGGTGGCGCCCGCCGTACCCGGGGTCGTCGTCGCGGTGGACGACGCACTCGTCGGCGGCGGCGTCGTACGTCCACGGGACGCCGTACTCGCGCACCCGGTCGACGATCCGGGCGGTGCCGAAGCCGCCGCGCACCGGGACGCGCCAGATGCCCACGTCCTCCTGCGCCGCGTACAGGACGCCGCGCTCGCGGTCGACGACCATCCCCTCGACCTGCGGCAGCTCGCCGGGCTCGCCGCACGGCCGCCACGCGGTGCCGTCCGGCAGCGTGAAGGTGTGCGGCAGGTCGATGCCGTCCACCACCCGGTAGCCGACGCGGCCGCCTGCGCTGACCAGCTCGGCCATGGCCACGGAGGTGTGGTCGTTTCGGCTCACCATGGCGTACATCCGGTTTGTGGAACGGTCCAACCAGGTCGCCAGGCCGTACGCCGTCGCCTCCTCGTTGACCTCCGACTGGTCGGCGGAGAACAGGAACGGCACGCCGGCCGCGGTGACGTCCCGCAGCGGCGGCGCGCCCCGCAGGGCCGCGTGCGGGTCGATCGTGTAGATCCGCAGCCGGTCGTGGCCGCGGTCGCTGACCACCGCGAGGTCCGCGCCGCCGGGTCCGGCGCCGTAGAGGAGATCGACGTTGTTGAAGCGGCCCGGCGCGTCGCCGGGGCCGGGCGCGGGCGGCGCGGCGACGGCCTGGCGCTCGCGGCCGGACAGGTCGTACACCGACAGGCCGGCGTCCTTCTTGGTGGCGATCACGAGGCCCGCGCCGGCCTCCCGGGGATGGGCCCAGATCGCGGGATCGTCGCCGTCGGCGTTCCCGCCCGCGTCGTCGTCGAACAGCGCGGGCGTCTCCAGCGCCGCCGGCACGGGGACCGGCGCGGTCCTCGTGCCGGCGGCGGCCGGAGCCGCGGCGAGCACGGTGAGGCAGGCGAGCGTTCCGGCCAGCGAACGTGCTTGGAGCGTTCCAAATAAGCCCGGGCAGAGCTTCCTCTTCATGGCCACCTCCAGGGTGGGACCGGTGCGACGAGTCACCCCCGAGACCGCCGGGCGGCGGTGGATGGAACGGTCTACTGAACGCTCGGCCGCGTCAACACCCATCCATCCCCGCCGCACGTCAGCCATGCTGTCCGGTTCCGGACACCGCTCCCTCCTCAGGCCGCCGCGGCGCCCAGCGTCGGGTAGTCGGAGTAGCCGGTGGCGCCGCCCGTGTACATGAGATGCCGGTCCCGCACGGGGTTGAGCGGCGCGCCGAGGCGCAGGCGGTCGACCAGGTCGGGGTTGGCGAGGAACGGGCGCCCGAGCGCGATGACGTCCGCGCCCGCGTCCACCAGGCGGCCGGACTCGCGCAGGACGTGGCCGGTGGTCACCTCCGGCAGCTTCGGGTTGGCGATGAGGGTCGCGGGCCACATCTCGCGGATGGTGCGGAAGAGCGGCCGGTCCGGTTCGGCGTAGACGATGTGGAGGTAGGCGGGGGAGATCTCGGCGAGGGCGCGGACGAGCGCCGGGTAGACGTCGCCGGGGTCGTCCTCGTGGATCGCGTTCGCGGTGACCCCGGGCGAGATCCGGACGCCGACGCGTTCGGCGCCGATGGCGGCGGCGACGGCGCGGGTCACCTCGACCGTGAAGCGGATGCGGTTCTCGGCCGAGCCGCCGTAGTCGTCGGTACGGCGGTTGGTGCCGCTCGCCAGGAACTGGTGCAGGAGGTAGCCGTTGGCCGAGTGCACCTCCACGCCCTCGAACCCCGCCCGTACGGCGTTGCGCGCGGCGGCGGCGAAGTCGGCGACCGTGGCGCGGATGTCGTCCGGGGTCATCTCGCGCGGCACGACGGCCGCCTGCGGGCCCGCGCCGGTGTGGACGGTGTCGGGAAGCGGGACGGGCGAGGGCGCGACGGGACGCAGCCCGCTGTTGTCGGGGTGCCCGACCCGGCCGCCGTGCTGGATCTGGAGGAACATCCGGCCGCCGGCCTCCCGTACCGCGGTGGTGACCCGCCGCCAGCCCGCCACGTGCTCCGGGGCGTAGATCGCGGGGATGTTGGGGTAGGTGAGCCCGGCGGGGTTCGGGGTGGCCGCCTCGGCGATGATCAGCCCGGCGGCGGCGCGCTGGGCGTAGTAGCCCGCCATGAGGTCGCCGGGGACGCCGTCCGCGTCGGCGCGGTTGCGGGTCATCGGCGCCATCGCCAGCCGGTTCGGCAGCGCGAGGCCGCCGATCGCGGCGGGGCTGAGCAGGGCGGGGTGGAGGGTCGCGGTGGTCATGGCGAGATTCCTTTCCGTATCGGGCGGGCCGGCCGGTCAGCGGCCGTTGCGGGCGGGGAAACCGTGCGTCCTGGCGGCCAGCACGATCGCGAGGACGGGGGCGAGGAGCGCCAGCGCGCTCCAGGCGAACGAGGCGGTCCCGAAGGCGCCGAGGAGGACGCCGCCGGCGACGCCGCCGCCGGCCATCGCCGCGTTCCAGAGGGTGACGAGCAGGGCCTGCGCCGCGTCCCCCGCGTCGCCGGCCGCGTCGGCGGCGGCGGTCTGCAGGAGCGTGGGCGCGCCGCCCCAGCCGAGGCCCCAGAGCACCACGGCGAGGTGGACGAGGGCGGCGCTGCCGGATCCCAGCGCGAGCACGGCGGCGGCGACGGCGACCAGCAGCACGCCGGCGACGGTCAGCGCCCGCAGGTGCCGGTGGATCCGCGCGCCGACGATCCAGATGCTCACCAGGGACGCGGCGCCGAACTCCAGCAGGACCAGGCCGGTGGAGCCGCCCATGCCCAGGCCGTCCAGGAACGTGGCGATGTAGGTGTAGAGGATCGTGTGCGCCAGGACGAACACCAGGGTCACGGCCAGGACGGGCGCCACGCCGGGGACGCCGAGCGCGCGCTGCCGGGCCGCCCCCGCCCGCTCCTCCTTCGGGCGGCCGGGGAAGTCCGGGACGGCCACCGTGATCCAGCCGATGAGGACGGCGGTCAGGACGGTCATGAGCAGGAACGCCGCCCGCCAGCCGAGCGCGGTGCCGAGGAACGTGCCGGCGGGGACGCCCAGGGACAGCGCGACGGGGATGCCGGCCATGGCGACGGCGATCGCCCGGCCCTGGAGGCGGGCGGGCGCCATCCGGCGGGCGTACCCGGCCAGCAGCGCCCAGGCGAGACCGGCCGCGACCCCGGCGGCGAACCGCGCGGTCATCGTGAGCAGGTAGTCGCTGGAGAGCGCCGTCATGGTGTTGGCTCCGGCGAACGCGGCGACCGTCGCCAGCAGGAGGCGCTTGCGGCGCCATCCCGCGGTCGCGGCGGTCAGCGGCACGGCGGTGAGGGCCGTACCGATCGCGTAGATCGTCACGAGCTGCCCGGCGGCGGACTCGCCGACGTCCAGGTCGCCGCTCATCGCCGGCAGCAGGCCCGCCGGCAGCGTCTCGGTCAGGCTGGTGATGAAGACGGCCGTCGCCAACGCCAGCAGCGCGGACATGGGCAGCCGGTCCTCCCGGGGCGTGGTCCGGCCCCTGGCGGCGGCCGGCGTCTGGACGTGCACGGTGGTGCTCCTCTGTCGATGCGGCCGACGAGGTGCCGCCGGCAGGACACACGGTGCCGGGGAGCGCTTCGGGGACGCTGATGGCCCGCTGATGGGCGGGCGGCGGCGCCGTGTGTACGGTTTCCGGCATGCGGTTCGGTGTGCTCGGCCCCCTGGCGGTGTGGGACGACGAGGGGGCGCCGGTCCGGATCCCCGAGGCGAAGGTCAGGGCGCTGCTGGCCGACCTGCTGGTGCACGAGGGCCGCCCGGTGCCGGCCGACCGGCTCATCGACGACCTGTGGGGCGACCGGCCGCCGGGCCGGCCCGCCAACGCCCTCCAGGCGAAGGTGTCCATGCTCCGCCGCTTCCTGGGGCGGTCCCGGGTCGTCCACCAGGCTCCCGGGTACCGGCTCGACCTCGGCGGGACGGGCGACGAGGTGGACGCCGACCGGTTCCGCGCGCTGGCGGCGCGGGCCCGCACGCAGGACGACCCGCGCGCCCGCGCCGCGCTGCTCGGCGAGGCCCTGGCGCTGTGGCGCGGGCCGGCGTTCGCCGACTTCGCGGACGAGGAGTTCGTGCGGCCGGCCGCGGACCGCCTGGCCGACCAGCGCCTGGCCGTCCTGGAGGAGCAGGCCGAGGCCCGGCTGGACGCGGGGGACCACGCCCTGCTCGCCGGGGAGCTCGCGGACCTGGTGGCGCGGCATCCGCTCCGGGAGCGCCTGCGCGGCGTCCAGATGCGGGCCCTCTACCTGGCGGGCCGGCAGGGCGACGCGCTCGCCTCGTACGCGGAGCTGCGCGCGCTCCTGGCGGACGAGCTGGGCCTCGATCCGGGCCCGGAGCTCGCCGCCCTGCACGAGGCGATCCTGCGCCAGGATCCGGCGCTCGGCCCGGCCCTCGCCCCGGCGCCCGAGCGGGCGGCCGAGCCGGCGCCGCCCCCCTCGAACCTGCCCGTCCCGCTCACCGCGCTGATCGGCCGCGACCGGTGCCGGGAGGACGTCACCGGGCTCCTCGGCGCGGCGCGGCTGGTGACGCTCACGGGCTCGGCCGGGGTGGGCAAGACGCGGCTGGCGGTGGAGGCCGCGTCCGGGCCCGCCGGGGACGCGTTCCCGGACGGCGTCTGGTTCGTCGAGTTCGCCGGCCGGCGCGGCGGAACGGCGGAGCTGGCGCAGGAGGTCTCGGCGGTGCTTGGCCTCCGCGACGAGATGGCGGCCGGGCCCGCGGACGGCGGCGCGCCGGACCCGGCCGGCCGGCTCGCCGCGGCGCTCCGCGACCGGCGGCTCCTGCTCGTGCTCGACAACTGCGAGCACGTCGTGGAGGCGGCCGCCGCGCTGGCGGGGGCGCTGCTGCGCTCGGCCGCGGGGCTGACGATCCTGGCGACCGGGCGGGAGCCGCTGGACATCCCGGGCGAGTCGGTCTACCAGGTGGAGCCGCTCCAGGAGGACGACGCCGTGCGGCTGTTCGCGGCCCGGGCCGCCGAGTCGGCCCCCGGGTTCAGGCTCGACGACGGCCGGGACGCCGTCGCCGAGATCTGCCGGCGGCTCGACGGCATCCCGCTCGCCCTCGAACTCGCCGCCGGCCGCGTCCGGGCCCTCGGCGTGCGGGAGCTGGCGGCGCGGCTGAACGACCGGTTCCGGCTGCTCGGCACGGGACGGCGCGGCGCCCCGGCCCGCCAGCAGACCCTGCGCGCCATGATCGACTGGAGCTGGGAGCTGCTCGCCCCGGCCGAGCGGATCGTCCTGCGGCGGCTCGCCGTGCACCCGGACGGCTGCGGGCTGGACGCGGCGGAGGCCGTCTGCGCGGGGGACGGGCTGCGCGCCGAGGACGTCCTCGAACTGCTCACCCGGCTCGTCGACCGGTCGCTGGTCACGATGGTGGAGGGGCGGCGGGGCCGCGCTACCGGCTGCTGGAGTCCGTCGCCGCGTACGCGCTGGAACGGCTGGCGGAGGCCGGCGATCTCGACGGCACGCGCGGCCGGCACCTGCGCCACCACCTCCTGCTGGCCGAGCGCGCCGCGCCGCGGCTGCGCGACGGCGGGCAGCGGGAGTGGCTCGACCGCCTCGACGCCGAGGCCGCGAACCTGCGCGCGGCGGTGGACGAGGCCGTCCGCCGCCGGGCCGCGGCGGAGGCGGTGCGGCTGGCCGGCGCCCTGAGCTGGTGGTGGCTGCTGCGCGGGCGCCTGTACGAGGCCCGCGGCGCCCTCGCGGCGGTGGCCGCGGCCGTCCCGGACTCCGCCGAGGCCCGCGTCCTGCACGCGGCGTTCGCGCTGCTGACCGGGGAACGGCCCGCCGGCGCGGACATCGCCGCCGTCCGGGACGGCCGGGCCGCCTGGCTGTACGCCTACGGGCTGTTCCACATCGGCGAGCCCGGCGCGTCCGAGAAGGCCAACGCCAGAGCGCGGGAGCTGTTCACCGAGGACGGCGACCCCTGGGGCACCGCCGCCGCGCTCGGCCTCCAGGCGATGCTCGCGCTCGTCCGCGGCGACCTGGCCGCGATCGCCGCGGACGGCCCGCGGTCGGCGGCCCTCTTCCGGGAGATCGGCGACCGCTGGGGCGAGCTCCAGACCGTGGCGCCGCTCGCCGTCCTCGCGGAGATCAAGGGCGACTACGCGGCGGCCGAGCGCGGCCAGCACGAGGGCCTGCGCATCGCCCGCGAGCTGGGCCTGCAGAACGAGGTCGCCGCGCGCCTCTCCGGCCTCGGCCGGCTGGCGCTGCTCGCGCACGACTGGGAACGCGCCCGCGACCTGCACGAGCGGGCGCGGCGGATGGCCGCCGAGCAGGGCTACCGGTACGTCGAGACGCACGCGCTCATGGGGCTCGCGCTCGGCGCCCGCCGCTCGGGCGACCTCGACGCCGCGGCGGCCCACCTGGCGCGCATCCGCGACGAGTACGAGTCGTCCATGATCGGGGAGCATCTGCTGCTGGCCGAGTTCGGGTTCACCGCCGAGCTGCGCGGGGACGGCCCTGAGGCCGCCGCGTACCACCGCCGCGCCCTGGAGATCGCCCGTACCCTGGCCGACCCCCGCGCGGTGGCCCTCTCGCTGGAGGGGCTCGCGGGCGCGCTCGTCCTCACCGGCGACGCGGCCGGCGCCGCCCGGCTGCTGGGAGCGGCCGACGCCGCCCGCCGCGGCGCGGGCGCCCCGCTCCCCGAGGCCGAGCGGGGCGACGTCGACCGGATCACGGCCGCGGCGACGGCGGTACTGGGCGAGGAGGCGTTCGCCGCCGCGTTCCGCGGCGGCGCCGACACCCCGGCCACCGCCTATTGACGCGTTGTCCAGTCCGGGTGAGGGTGGCGGTGACCGGGAGGTGTGCGGTGCGCTTTTCGATCTTCTACGAGCATCAGCTCCCCAGGCCGTGGGACGAGGGCGGCGAGCGGCGGCTCTACCGGGACGCGCTGGAGCAGATCGAGATCGCCGACCGGGCGGGGTTCGACACCGTCTGGGCCGTCGAGCACCACTTCCTGGAGGAGTACAGCCACTCGGCGGCGCCCGAGGTGTTCCTGGCGGCGGCCTCGCAGCGGACGGAGCGGATCCGGCTCGGGCACGGGATCGTCCAGCTGCCGCCCCGGGTCAACCACCCGGCCCGGATCGCCGAACGGATCGCGACGCTGGACCTGGTGTCCGGCGGGCGCGTCGAGTTCGGGACGGGGGAGTCCAGTTCGTCCGCCGAACTGGGCGGCTTCGGCGTCCGGCGCACCGAGAAGCGGGAGCAGTGGCGGGACGCCATCGACGCGATCACGAGGATGTTCGTGGAGGAGCCGTTCGCCGGCTGGAACTCCGCGCACCTGCGGATGCCGCCGCGCAATGTCATTCCCAAGACCGTGCAGAAACCGCATCCGCCGCTGTGGGTGGCCTGCTCGCGGCGCGAGACCATCGAGTTCGCGGCGCGGAACGGCATCGGGGCGCTGGCGTTCTCGTTCATCGAGCCCGAGGACGCCGGAAGATGGGTGCAAAGCTACTACGAGCTGCTCGCCTCGGAGGAATGCGTCCCGGCGGGCTTCTCGGTCAATCCGAACGTCGCCGTCGTCCTTCCGATGATGCTGCACGAGGACGAGCAGACGGCGATCGACCGCGGTATCGACGGTGCGCACTTCTTCGGATTCGCGCTGGCGCACTACTACGGGACGACACCGCACGATCCGGGCCGTACCGACGTGTGGCGGCGGTTCCAGGAAAGGCGGGCCGCCCGCGGCTTCTCCCGCGACCAGATCATCGCCAACGCCGAGGCGCTGAACGTCAACATCGGCTCCCTCCGCGGCGCCGTCGGCACGCCCGCGCAGGTCACCGAGCTGATCGAACGCTACGAGTCGGTCGGCGTCGACCAGATCTCGTTCGTCCTCCAGGCCGGGCCCAACCGGCACGAGCACATCTGCGAATCGCTGGAGCTGTTCGGCCGTGAAGTGCTCCCGCGCTTCACCGAAGGCCGCGAGGAAAGGGAGGCGGAGAAGGCCGAGCGCCTGGCCCCCGCGATCGAGGCGGCCCTCGCCCGCAGGGCGGCGCCGCGCACGCTGCCGAGCGGTTACCGCATCGACGAGGACGCCGAGGTCGCGCGGGCCGAGAAAGGCGCGCGGCACCGCCGCCGGCCGCTGGACGAGGCCCGCGCCGCCGGCCAGCGCCGCGTACGGCAGGGCCTTTACCGCCTGGTCGGCGACCGCCCGGACGCGCAACTCGAACGCCGTTTCGGTGTCGGCGCGCAACGGCTCTTCTTCGCCGGAATGGCCCGCGCCTACGACCCGGACGCGGCCGCCGGATTCGAGGGCGAGCTGGAGTTCCAGCTGTCCCGCCCGGGAATGGTCCACTACTGGACCATCGAGGTCCGGAACGCCCGCGCCCGCGCCCGCACGGGCCGGGCCCGCAAGCCCGCCCTGACGGTCAGCACCGGCAGCGCCGACTTCCTCCGCACCCTGTCGGGCCGCACGAATCCGGCCGTGCTCCTGATGGACGGCCGCCTGAAACTCGGCGGCGACGTGGAACTGGCCCCGAAGCTGAGCGAGATGTTCGGCGGCCCCTCCCCGTACTAGCCGAGCCCGCGTTCAGGTGGGGATGTAGGTGGTCTGGCTGAAGGGGTTCTTGCCGAAGGCGAGGATCTTGGCGGCCCGGACGGCGAAGACGTGCGCCACTCCGGTGCCGTGCTCGAAACGGTGGCCGAGGCCGTCGTCGGTCACCTCGTACCGCCACTGGCCGTCCCATTTTGCCGCCCACGGGGCGACGAGCCGTTCCAGGGCGGCGCGGCCGGTGACGCGCTCGGCCGTGCCCTCGACCGTCACGTCCAGCCCCCGGTCCCACTGCTCGGTGCCGGTGGTCAGGACGACGTTGGGGTTGCGGGTGAGGTTCACCGCCTTCTGCTCCTGCGGGCCGGTGCTGAAATGCAGCGTCTCATCGACCCAGACGGCCACCAGGGGCGTGACGTGGGGCCGCCCGTCGGCGCGGACGGTGGTGATCCAGAACATCTGGGCGGACTCCAGCACCGCGCGGGTCGCCGCCCACGGCGTCGCCTCGGCGCCGGGGCCGCTGAACCGGCCGTCGAACCGTACTTCCGGGTCCCTCATGATCGCTCCCTTCGACTCGCGTCCCTGAGCGTGGTCAGAACGCTACCGGCCGGATACGACAGTCCGGAAAAGCGCTGGCGAGACGATCGGCGCGGGCCGAACGGTCGCGGGACGTTCTCCCTCCAGAGCGCCTCCTGGCGCGCCGGCTGGAACGGCGCGGGCGGCCCTTGACCGTTTACGCGTTCGCGAGAGTGGGCGTGCGGCCGCTCCGGGCCGCCTGCCGCACTGACCTCAGCTTGCCTGCTCAAGTGGTGTGGACCTACAGCGTTGCGATCGCGTGCGAAGCCAGATTCGAGCGCCAGTGAGAAACTGATCGCGCAGCGAGCCCCTGGGCGAGCCGGAGCGATGCGGCGATCGCCGCCGGCCCGCCGAAGGAAGGCCGTCAAGGTCTGACGCCAAGGGCAGGCAATAATGAAGGAGTGTCAACGGAGACTCTGAACCAGGTGGGTGGAGCGGCGGAGCTGCGCGCCTTCCTGCACGGGCTGCCCGGGGTGGACCAGGTCGGCGCCGAGGAACGGGCGGCGCGGCTGGCGACCCGGTCGATCAAGACCACGGCCAAGGCCCGGGCCATCGATCTGGCGATCTCCATGGTGGATCTGACCACCCTGGAGGGCGCCGACACGCCCGGGAAGGTGCGGGCGCTGTGCGCGAAGGGCGCCCAGCCGGATCCCGGCGACCCGGACGTGCCCAAGGTGGCGGCGATCTGCGTGTACCCGGACCTGGTCGGCGTCGCGGTGGAGGCGCTGAAGGGGACCGGGATCGGGGTGGCGAGCGTGGCCACGTCGTTCCCGTCCGGGCGGGCGCCGCTGGAGGCCAGGCTGGCCGACACCCGGGCCGCGGTGGCGGCCGGGGCGAGCGAGATCGACATGGTGATCGACCGCGGCGCGTTCCTGGCCGGCGACTACCTCAAGGTGTACGAGGAGATCGTCGCGGTCAAGGAGACCTGCGGCGACGCCCATCTGAAGGTCATCTTCGAGACCGGCGAGCTGGTCACCTACGACAACGTGCGGCGCGCGTCGTGGCTGGCGATGCGGGCCGGGGCCGACTTCATCAAGACCTCCACCGGCAAGGTGAGCCCGGCGGCGACGCTGCCGGTCACGCTGGTCATGCTGGAGGCGGTACGGGACTTCCGCGACCGGACGGGGCGGCAGGTCGGCGTCAAGCCCGCCGGCGGCATCCGGACGACCAAGGACGCGATCAAGTACCTGGTGCTGGTGAACGAGACCGCCGGCCCCGACTGGCTCACCCCGGAGTGGTTCAGGCTCGGCGCGTCCAGCCTGCTCAACGACCTGCTGATGCAGCGCCGCAAGCTGGCCACCGGCGCCTACTCCGGCCCCGACTACTTCACGGTGGACTAGAGATGATCTTCGAGTACGCGCCGGCGCCCGAGTCCCGGGCCGTCGTCGACATCCGGCCCTCGTACGGGCTGTTCATCGGCGGCGAGTTCACCGACGGCCACGGCGAGCCGTTCAAGAGCATCAACCCGGCGAGCGAGGAGACGCTGGCCGAGATCGCGGCCGCGGCCGCGGCGGACGTGGACCGCGCGGTGGCCGCCGCGCGCGCCGCGTACGACAAGGTCTGGGGGCCGATGCCGGGCCGGGAGCGGGCCAAGTACCTGTACCGGATCGCCCGGATCGTCCAGGAGCGTTCGCGGGAGCTGGCCGTCCTGGAGTCGATCGACAACGGCAAGCCGATCCGCGAGTCGCGGGACGTGGACCTGCCGCTGGTCGCCGCCCACTTCTTCTACTACGCGGGCTGGGCGGACAAGCTCGGGTACGCGGGCTTCGGCCCGGACCCGCGGCCGGTCGGGGTGGCCGCGCAGGTCATCCCGTGGAATTTCCCGCTGCTGATGCTGGCCTGGAAGATCGCCCCGGCGCTGGCGGGCGGCAACACGGTGGTGCTCAAGCCCGCCGAGACGACGCCGCTGACCGCGCTGGCGTTCGCGGACATCTGCCGCCAGGCGGAGCTGCCGCCGGGCGTCGTCAACATCGTCACCGGCGCGGGCGAGACCGGCCGGCTGCTGGTGGAGCACGAGGGCGTCGACAAGGTTGCGTTCACCGGTTCCACGGACGTGGGACGGCAGATCGCCCGGTCGGTCGCCGGCACCCGCAAGCGGGTCACGCTGGAGCTGGGCGGCAAGGCCGCCAACGTGATCTTCGATGACGCGCCGCTCGACCAGGCCGTCGAGGGCATCGTGAACGGGATCTTCTTCAACCAGGGCCACGTGTGCTGCGCCGGGTCACGGCTGCTCGTCCAGGAGTCGGTCGCCGAAGAGCTGCTCGACCGGCTCAAGGCGCGCATGGCCACGCTGCGCGTCGGCGACCCGCTCGACAAGAACACCGACATCGGCGCGATCAACTCCGCCGAGCAGCTGGACCGCATCCGCACCCTCTCCGAGATCGGCGAGCGGGAGGGCGCGGTGCGCTGGTCGCCGGCCTGCGAGCTGCCGCAGCGCGGCTTCTGGTTCGCGCCGACGCTGTTCACGGACGTCGCGCAGTCGCACCGCATCGCCCGCGAGGAGATCTTCGGCCCGGTGCTGTCGGTGCTGACGTTCCGCACCCCCGCCGAGGCCGTCGAGAAGGCCAACAACACCCCGTACGGGCTGTCGGCCGGCGTCTGGACCGAGAAGGGCTCGCGCATCCTGTGGATGGCCGAGCGGCTGCGCGCGGGCGTGGTGTGGGCCAACACGTTCAACAAGTTCGACCCGGCGTCGCCGTTCGGCGGCTACAAGGAGTCCGGCTACGGCCGCGAGGGCGGCCGGCACGGTCTGGAGGCGTACCTGAATGTCTGAGTGGGCGGGCGTCGTCCGGACCGAGGAGCGAGGAACGCGTGACGAGGGAAGACGGCGCCTTGAGCGCCCGCGAGGCGCCGAGCGGAGGCGGGGCGATGAGCACTGACGCCAGGCTGGCCGTGCGGAAGACGTACAAGCTGTTCATCGGGGGCGCGTTCCCCCGTTCCGAGTCCGGCAGGTCGTACATCGTGAACGACGCCAAGGGCCGCTTCCTGGCCAACGCCTCGCAGGCGTCCCGCAAGGACGTCCGGGACGCGGTCACGGCCGCGCGCAAGGCGGCGGGCGGATGGGCGGGGCGGACCCCGTACAACCGCGGCCAGATCCTCTACCGGGTCGCGGAGATGCTGGAGGGGCGGCGCGCGCAGTTCGCGGACGAGCTGCGCGCCGCCGGGCTCGGCAAGGCCGCGGCGGCCGCCGAGGTGGACGCGGCGGTCGACCGGTGGGTCTGGTACGCGGGCTGGGCCGACAAGCTGGGCGCCGTGCTCGGCTCGGCCAACCCGGTCGCGGGACCGTTCTTCAACTTCTCGACGCCGGAACCGACCGGCGTCGTCGGGATCGTCGCGCCGGACTCGCCGCTGCTCGGCCTGGTGTCGGTGGTGGCGCCGGCGATCGTGTCCGGCAACGCGTGCGTGGTCGTCGCGTCCGAGCCGGCCCCGCTGCCCGCGATCACGCTCGCCGAGGTGCTGGCGACGTCCGACCTGCCGGGCGGCGTCGTGAACGTCCTCACCGGCCGCCGCGACGAGCTGGCGCCGTGGCTCGCGTCCCACATGGACGTGAACGCGCTCGACCTCGCCGGCGTGCGGGACGAGGACGTGCGCGGGCTGGAGGAGGCCGCGGCGGAGAACCTGAAGCGCGTGTTCCGTCCCACTGGTGATGACTGGTCTCGGGAGCCCGGAACGGCGCGGATGACCGCGTTTCTGGAGACGAAAACCGTGTGGCATCCGGTGGGCGTCTGATCCCTCGATAAACCCTGTGTGTGTAGAGCGTCGCTTTCTGTGGAATAGACCTCCCGTAACTGATCATCACGGGGGGTAGATCAGTGCCTACCAAGACGACATCGCGTACGACGTCGAGCCGAGGCACGGCCGCGCGTACGAACGGCACGAAAAGCAAGCGGTCGACCACGTCCAAGAGCACGCCGGCCAAGCGCACCAGCGCGGCCTCGCGGAGCACTTCGGGCCGGACCACGGCCACGGCCCGCCGGACCACCGGCACCGGGACGCGGTCCTCGACCACCGCCAAGCGCGGCACCACCGCGCGCAAGAGCACCACGGGAACGACCGCGCGCACGAGCACCGGCTCGACCGCGCGGAAGAGCACGACCGGGACGAGCAGCCGGACGAGCGCGGCGACCAGCCGTACCTCGAAGGCCGCGGCGACCAAGGTCACCAAGGCGGCGACCGAGGCCAAGACGGCGGCCACCAAGATGAAGTCGGTGGCCACCAAGGCGACGGCGTCCGCCAGGTCCATGACGGCCATGACCAAGGCCATGACCACGGCGACGAAGGCGATGACCGACGCGTCCAAGGCCATGAACCAGGCGGCCAAGGCCATCACCACGTCCGCCAAGGCCACGGCCAAGAGCACCGGCACGACCTCGCGGAGCACGGGCACGAGTTCCCGCAGCACGGGTTCCCGAAGCACGAGTTCCCGAAGCACGGGCACCCGGGCCGCCGGTTCGCGGAGCACGGGGACACGGAGCACGACGTCGCGGAGCACGGGCGCCAAGAGCACCGGCACCAAGAGCTCGGGGACCAAGAGCACGGGCACGCGCGGTACGGCCTCGCGGAGCACGACTTCGCGGAGCACGGGCGCCCGCAAGACGTCGCCGGCGACGAGCCGGTCGCGGTCCACGACCTCGCGGTCCACGACCTCGTCCCGGACGACGACCCGGCCCCGGACGACGGCGGCGCGCAAGACCGCCGGCTCGTCCACCGGCACGGCGCACAGGTCGTCGTCGGCCGGAAGGAGGTCGACGTCGTCCGCGACGTCCGGACCAGCCGCCGGGTCCGGGACGACCGGCACCCGGTCCGCGGCCACGGCGCCCCGGGGCACGGCCGAACCGGCGGCACGGCCGGCGGCGATGGTCGAGCCCAAGACCGACATGGCGCCGGCGGGACGCCCGATGAGGGCCGAAGGTCCTCTTTACGAGAGCGTCGGCCGGGGTACGAACGGCGGCTGAGGGCCGGTTCCGGCGGCGAGGCCCCTTCCCGTAGCAGAATGGGGAGGGGGCTTCGCCTGGTATACCCACGAATGCGCGGAGGTTCGGGATGGACGACAAGCAGATCCTGGCACGGATCAGCGAGTACGTGACCGACGAGCAGGAGCTGCGCGAGCGGCACCGGCGCGGCGAGCTGGCCGGGGACGAGGAGCGCCGCCGCCTCCAGGAGCTGGAGGTGGCCCTGGACCAGTGCTGGGACCTGCTCCGGCAGCGCCGCGCCAGGATCGACGCGGGCGAGGACCCCGGCGAGGCCCGGGTCCGCCCGGCCGGCCAGGTCGAGGGCTACCTGCAGTAGCGCCCGGCCCGGCCGGTCGGGGCCCTACATGCGTTCGGGCGTCGGGACGCCCAGCAGCTCCAGGCCGGTGACCAGGGTGCGGAGCGTCGCCGCGCACAGCGCGAGGCGCGACGCCTTGGTCTCCGCGTCCGGGGCCTTCAGCACGGGGCAGTTCTCGTGGAACGTCGTGTACGCCGAGGCCAGATCGAAGATGTAACTCGCCAGCCGGTGCGGCTCGGCGCCCGCGGCGGCCTGCTCCAGTGCCGCGCCGAAGCTCAGCAGGTGCAGGGCCAGGGCCCGCTCGGCCTCGTGCCCGATCACGATCGGGCCGGTGGCCGCGTCGGGGCTGAGCCCGCCCTTCCGGAAGATCGAACGGATCCGGGCCGCGGCGTACTGGAGGTACGGCCCGGTGTTGCCCTTGAAGGCGATCATCCGGTCGAAGTCGAAGATGTACTCGCTGTCGCGCGCCACCGACAGGTCGGCGTACTTGACCGCGCCGATCCCGACCATCTCGACGATGGAGGCCCGGGTGGCCTCGTCGAACGCCTCGTCGCGCTGGATCGCGTCGTACTCGACCCCGGCCCGCTCGACGGCCTCGTCCAGCAGCTCGGCCAGCTTGACCGTGCCGCCGGCCCGGGTCTTGAGGATCTTGCCGTCGGTGCCCAGCACGTTGCCGATCTCGGCGTGCTCGGCGACCGTCCGGTCGTCCAGCCAGCCCGCCATCCGGGCGACCGCGAAGACCATCTGGAAGTGCAGCGACTGCGGCGCGCCCACCACGTAGACCATCCGGTCGACCCGCTCGGTGTCGACGCGGTACCGGACGGTGGCGAGGTCGCTGGTGGAGTAGTTGTAGCCGCCGTCGCTCTTGCGGATGATCATCGGCAGCGGCTCGCCCTCCCGGCCCTTGAACCCGGGCGGGAACGCGCACAGCGCGCCGTCGCTGACCGTGGCGATCCCCTTGTCCTCCAGCTCCTTGACGGTCGGGGCCAGCAGGTCGTTGTAGAAGCTCTCGCCCTTGATGTCGTCGTCGGTGAGCGTGATGCCGAGCCGCTCGTACACGGTGTTGAAGTACCGCTTGGAGACGTCGACGAGCACCTGCCAGAGCCGCAGCGTCTCGGGGTCGCCGGCCTGGAGGTCGACCACCCGCCGCCGCGACCGGTCGGCGAACGCCTCGTCGGAGTCGAACTTCCGCCGGGCCGCCTGGTAGAACGCGGTCAGGTCGCTGACCGAGGAGTCGTCCCGGGCGGCGGCCTCCTCGCCGAGGTCCAGCAGGTGCTCGATCAGCATGCCGAACGGGGTGCCCCAGTCGCCGACATGGTTGTCGCGGACGACCTCGTGCCCGAGGAACTCCAGGATCCGGGCGATCGCGTCGCCGACGATCGTGGTCCGCAGGTGCCCGACGTGCATCTCCTTGGCCACGTTGGGCGAGGAGTACTCGACGACGACCTTCTGCCGGTTCTCGGTGACCGGTACGGCGAGCCGCGCGTCCGCCAGCACGGCCTGGGCCTGCGCGGCGATCCACTCGTCCTTGAACGTCAGGTTGATGAAGCCCGGCCCGCTGACCTCGACGGCGGAGGTCAGGTCGGCCACGTCCAGCTCGGCCACGATGTCGGCGGCCACGTCTCGCGGCTTGCGGCCCAGCTTCTTGGCCAGCGGCAGAGCCACGTTGGCCTGAAGGTCGGCGAACTGCGACGGCCGGATGACCGGGTCGGTGTCCGCGTACGACGGTCCGAAGGCGGCGCTGAGCGCGGCCCGGACCCGGGCGGCGATGACGAGTTGCGGATCGGGCATGCCCCAAGGTTATCGGCGCGGCCGGGCGACCCTGTAACGCTTGAACCTAAAGGTCGGTCTCCACGGGGGCCGCCTCTTCCCGCACGGTCTCGACCTCCGGCTGCCCGGCGGCCTGCCTCTCCGGCCGCTCGGCCTTCTCGGCTCTCTCGGCCTTGTCTGCCTTCTCGGTCTTCTCGGTCTTCTCAGACTTGTCCGATTTCTCGGTGTCGCGGTCGCCGTGCATGAGCCGGCCCAGCCGGGACGGGGTACGGGTCGCGGCGATCTGCTCGCGGATCCGGTCGACGATGCGGCCCGCCGCCAGGTCGTGGGCGAGCAGGCAGGCCGAGGTGATCGCCCGCGCGCGGGCGGCGCCGTGCGCGATGACGACCGTCCCGTTCAGGCCGAGCAGGACGCCGCCGCCGTAGGTGTCCGAGTCGAGCCGGTCGCGCAGCTCCAGCAGCCTGCGCCGCTGGAGGAGGGAGCCGAACCGCGCCGTACGGGACGCCGACATGGCGTCCCGCAGCTCGCCGAGCGCCATCCGCACCGTGCCCTCCATGGTCTTCAGCGCGATGTTGCCGCTGAAGCCGTCGGTGACGACCACGTCCACGGTGCCCGCCAGCAGGTTGTGGCCCTCCACGTTCCCGGCGAACTCGATCCCGTGCTGGCCGCCGGACAGCAGCTCGTGCGCGCGCTTGGTGACCTTGTTGCCCTTGCCCGCCTCGGCGCCGATGTTGAGCAGCCCGACCCGGGGGCGGGGCAGGTCCAGCAGGATCTGGGCGTACGCGGTGCCGAGGGCGGCGAACTGCACCAGCGTCTCCGGCTTGACGTCGGCCGTGGCGCCGGAGTCCAGCAGTACGGTGGGCCGCGGCCGGGTGGGCAGGGTCACCGCGATCGCCGGGCGCATCACGCCCTGCTGGCCTTTCAGGCGCAGCCGGGAGGTCGCCACGACCCCGGCCGTGGTCCCGGCCGACACCAGCGCCGAGGCCCGGCCCTGCTTGATCAGATGGCAGGCGATCGCGATCGACGAGCGCGGCTTGCGCCAGCTCGCCAGCGCGCCCTCGCCCATGTCCAGCGCCTCGTCGGCGTGCACGATCGGGATCTCGCCCATGATCCCGTGCCGGTCCAGCTCGCGCCTGATCCGCGGCGCCTGGCCGACCAGCACCAGCCGCGCGCCGTGCTCGCGGACGGCCGCCACCGCGCCCGCGATGATCTCGTCCGGGGCATGGTCGCCGCCCATCGTGTCGACGGCGACCGGCGCGGGGCGGCCCGGCGCCGGGCGCGGCTCGCCCGTGCCGGTCATGGCGACTCCAGGAGGGTGAAAGGTCGGGGAGTGCCGCGGAAACGCAGCTCATCGCATCGTAGGCGGTCCCCGCCCCTGCTCCGTCAGTCGCCCTCGCCGGAACCCGGCGGGAGGCGGCGGTGCGGCTATCCGGCCTTCTCGTCGCAGTCGGCGCCGAGGCAGCGGGCGTTCTCCACCACCGGCCGGCCGTCGACCAGGATCGTGTAGTGGTGCTCGCGGGTCTCGTCCTCGCCGGTGGCGATGACCTGGACGGTCTTCTTGTCGGCGGTGCTGCCTGAGCAGCCGGCGCGCAGCTTGAGCTTGGTCCAGCCGGGCAGGTCGTGGCAGCTCAGCGCCTTCTGCAACCGGATGCCGCGCCCGCGCAGCTCGTCGGCGGCGGTCGCCCCGAGGGCGCCGCGCAGCGCCGACTGGGTCGGGTAGCGCAGCTCCTTGGAGCCGGTCAGCAGCACGTACGCGATGGCGGCCGCGACCACGCCGAGGACGGCGAGGCCGGCGATGCCGAGGGCGGTGCCCTTCTTACGGGTGATCTCCACAGCCGTAACGTCGCCCCGAGCGCCGGGCGTATGCGCGCGCCGGGCCAGGTTTTCCCTGGTCATGGCCCGCGATTGGGGTCAGCGGGCGGTGCCGCAGGAGACGCCGAGGCAGGTCGTGCGGATGGGGGCGCGGCCGTCGACCCTGATCTCGTACTCCTCGCGCGGCCGCCGGGTGTCGGCGCGCTCGGTCTCGCCGTAGACGGCGACGCGGGCCCCGGCCGCGGTGTGCCCCGTACAGCGGATCATGACGGTGGCGTCGGTGAGGGGCTCGTCGAGCCGGCAGTCGGGGCGGCGGTCCATCGCGATCCCGCGCCGGTCCAGCTCGGCGACCGTCCCGTCGGCGACGGCGTTGCGGTACGCGCCCTCGGAGATCCGCTGCATCACGTCGCAGCCGGTCAGCGCGAGGGCGAGCAGGACGGCCACGGCGGCGGTACGGAGCGGGCGCCTCATGCCAGCACCTCCGCGACGGCGTCGGCGACGGCGTCCGGCCGGTCGAGCTGGACCATGTGCTTGGTGCGCGGCAGCACGGTCTGCCGCCCGCGCGGGCTCATCGCGGCGAGCTCGCGGTGCCCGCCGGTCCATTCGCCGGCCCGGCCGGTGTCGCGGAAGTCGCCGAGGGCGGTGAGGACGGCCAGCGGCACGTCCGGGAACGGCCGCCGCCCGCGCAGGGCCTTCAGATCGGCGGCCATCTCCCGGTACGCGAGGTTCTCGGCGAGGGCCGTGCCGATCACGGTGCCGCGCCCGTACACCCGCCGGACGGTCCGGGCCGGGACGGCGTCGTCGCGGTCGCTGGTGTAGCGCAGGATCAGCCGGCGCGCGGCGGGCCCGAGCGGCCGGGCGAGCCCGGTGGCGCCGAGGAGCGCGCCGAACGCGGTGGCCGCCGGGGCGAGCGCGGCGGAGATCCGCGGCCGGGACCGGGGGGCGCGCTCGTAGCTGGGGTCGACCAGGACCAGGCCGTTCACCAGCCGGGGGTGGACGCGGGCGAGGGCCTCGGCGTGGAAGCCGGCCACGGAGTGGGCCAGCACGGTGACCGGGGGCCCGGCCCGTTCGGCGAGGGCGGCCAGGATCCGGACGTCGCGGCGCAGGCTCGGCGCGGTGCGGGCCGCGGGGCTGAGGCCGAGGCCGGGACGGTCGAACGCGATCACGCGGTGCTCCTCGGCGAGCAGGCGGGCGGTGGGCTCCCAGTCGAACCAGGCGCCGCCGAGCCCGGTGCTGAGCAGCAGCCGGGGCCCGCCGGCCGGGCCGGTCTCGACGACGTGGACCCGTTCGCCCGCCGCGGAAACGATCACCGGCGCGGTCTCCGGAGCCGCCGTCACCGGTGCGCCTCCTCGGGTACGGGGGCGGCGCCGGGGCCGTCCGCCGCCCGCGCCCGCCGCCGGTCGGCGTACAGGGCCCAGGCGATGGTCAGCAGCCCCAGGCACAGGATGGAGATCTGGAACCGCTGGACGATGCCCAGCCACCGGCCCAGCACCATCGCCAGCAGCGTGCCGAGCGCGACGACGGTCTCGATCAGCGCCAGCAGCCAGCCCCAGCGGGCCAGGGCGGGCCACCAGCCGTACCGGCGGGCGGCGATCGACAGGCACAGCAGCGCGAGCACCCCGCAGACGATCACCAGGCTGCTGGTGACCGAGTGGAACGAGTGCGAGAAGCCGACGTTCCCGGCGCGTTCGAGCAGCGCGCAGCGGGTCTCCAGGCTGGGCGCGCACTCCAGCGGGAACACCGCGTCGCCGATGGCGCACGTCCCGAAGAGCGCGAGGAAGATCCAGCCGGCCACCGCCCAGCGCCGGCGCCGGCGCAGCGTCAGCAGCGCGATCGCCGCGACCGTGATCGCCAGCGAGCCGGTGATGAAGTCACCGCCGCTGTAGACCTCGTGGTACGGCTGGTTCGCCGCCGAGAGCTCGCTCACGTAGCCGTTGACGCTGTCGAGATCGGTGCTCAGGAAGTGCTCCAGCAGGAACGTGCCGTACGTGATGGCCGCGATGACCAGCAGGATCGGCACGAGCACGGGGGCCTGACCCGGGCCGTCCTGGTGCTCTGGCGCGTTCACCCGCCCCCCTTACGTGTGACCGGTTCCTCAGCATAGGACCCATCGCGGGCTCACTTCGAGTAATCGGCCGGGGGCATGGGGCATCCACAGTCCGTACCCCGATTTGTCAGGTCTGTGGTTGACCAGCTTCTTTGTACCCTCTTGAGGGTAGATATTCGGCATGAGTATGGTTCAACCGCTTCAATGGGGTGGCCTGGGCCTGATTGATCACTGTCCGTGATGACGCGCGCCCCAAGGCGCGTTCCCCGCTGACTTCAAGGAGATCCAACACGTGACACTGGTGAACGACGCGGCTCCCGCAGTGCGATCTGCTGGTCGCAAGTTCCGCGCCTTCACGGCGAAGCATCTGGACGAGCTGACCCGGCGGGCCGGGCTGGGCCCGGCCGAGCGGCTGGCGACGCGGGCGGTGGCCACGGTGCTGCCGTTCCGGACCAACTCCTACGTCCTCGAAGAGCTGATCGACTGGTCGGCGGCGCCCGATGACCCGATCTACCGGCTGGTGTTCCCGCTGCCCGACATGCTGCCCGCCGACGATGTCGCGCGGTTGTCGGACCTGCTGAGCCGCCAGGCGCCCAAGGCCGAGATCGAGGCGGCCGCGCACGCGGTGCGGATGCGGCTCAACCCGCACCCGGCCGGGCAGATGGAGCTGAACATCCCCAGCTTCGGTGACGGGAAGATCCCCGGGCTGCAGCACAAGTACGACGAGACCGTGCTGTACTTCCCCAAGCAGGGCCAGACCTGCCACGCCTACTGCACCTACTGCTTCAGGTGGGCGCAGTTCGTGGGCGAGCCGGATCTGAAGATGGCCGGTGACGACACCGCCCAGCTGCGCGACTACATCCTGGCCCACCCCGAGGTCACCAGCATCCTGTTCACCGGCGGCGACGCGATGATCATGGGTGAGCCGGTGCTGCGCCGCTACATCGAGCCGCTGCTGGAGCTGGAGCAGCTGGAATCGATCCGGATCGGCACCAAGTCGCTGGCCTACTGGCCGCAGAAGTTCGTCACCGACCCCGACGCCGAGGCGATGCTGCGGCTGTTCGAGCAGGTTGGTGAGGCGGGCAAGAACCTGGCGTTCATGGCCCACTTCACCCACCCCCGCGAGCTGGAGCCGCTGGTGGTCACCGAGGCCGTGCGCCGCATCCGTGACACCGGCGCGATCATCCGCACCCAGGCGCCGCTGATCCGCACCATCAACGACGACCCGGCCGTGTGGAACTCGATGTGGCGGACCCAGACCCGGCTGGGCATGGTCCCCTACTACATGTTCGTCGAGCGTGACACCGGCCCGCAGGACTACTTCGCCGTCCCCCTCGCCCAGGCCTACGAGGTGTTCCGGACCGCCTACAAGGACGTGGCGGGGCTGTCGCGCACGGTGCGGGGCCCGTCGATGTCGGCCACTCCCGGCAAGGTCTGCGTGGACGGGGTGCTGGAGCTGCACGGCCAGAAGGTGTTCGTGCTGCACTTCATCCAGTGCCGCGACTCCGACCTGGTCGGCAAGCCCTTCTTCGCCAAGTACGACCCCGAGGCCGTCTGGCTCGACGACCTCAAACCCGCCTTCACCGACACCTTCCCCTGGCAGTAATCAGGGCGTCCCCCTGGCAGTAACAGGGCGTCCAGCGCCCGGGCGGGCACCCAAGGCCGCCCGGGCCCTCGTCCGCCCATGCCACCGCGCTAAGGCCGCCGCCGTCCCCCGCCAGCCGGTCGTTTCCGGCTGCAAGGGGCGTGCAAGGCCGTTGACAGCGGGGTTCCGCAGGCTGGGCGCATGCTGTTCATCGAGATATTCGTACCGCCCGGCCGGCTCGACCTCTCCCGGCGCCGTCGGATCGCCTCCTCGCTGCTGCGCGGCATGACCGGGGACCCCGCCGCGGAGGAGGGGCTGGACGGCCGTTCCGGGGCCGTGTTCGCCTCCCGGTTCCATGTCGTCGTGCACGAGCCGGAGACGTGGGTGGTCGGCGAGAGCGCCGTCGAACGGGGCGGCCCCGCCCCGTACATGGTCCGGGTGCACGTGCCCGGGCCCTGGCGGAAGGACACGAGCGAGTACGTGATCGCCGCGTTCACGTCCAGGATCGTGGAGGTGGACCCGGACGCCGACGTCCAGGTGCACGTCCTCGGCGTCCCCGAAGGGAGCATCGGCGTCCGCGGGGAGGCGAAGACCTCCGCCGCGCTCGTCGAGATGATGAACGAGCCCCTCCAGCAGGACTACGCCGAGGGCAAGGCGGTCAGGGACCCGATGTGCGACATGCTCGTCCCCCTGGACACCGCCCCGACCCTGGAGTGGGAGGGGACGCTGTACGGCTTCTGCTGCGAGGGCTGCCGTACGGAGTTCGTCGAGAAGCAGCGGAAGAAGCGCGAGAAGGCCCGCGCCTGAGCCTCGGGTCAGCCGGGCAGGATGTCGCGGCGGACCGGGATGACCAGTGCGGTGACGTTGTCGTGGCCGCCGGCGTCCAGCGCGTACGCGACCAGGGAGCGGGCGCCGTCCAGGCCGGGCGACGGTAGCGCGGCGCGGAGCGAGCCGGCGTCGGGCAGGTAGCGCCACAGCCCGTCCGTGCACAGCAGGAGGGTCCCGGGGTCGCGCGGCCGGTGGCTGCGCACCCTGGGCGCCGGCTCGCCCGCGTCGGCGCCGAGCCAGGCGGCGAGGGCCTCGTGCTCGCCGGTGTCGTCCTCGGTGAGCGCCGTGCCGGGGCCCTCGTCCGGCAGCCAGTAGGCGCGGCTGTCGCCGACCCAGCAGGCCCAGACGCCGTCCGGGCCGGCGATCCCCGCGACATAGGTGCAGGCGGGGGCGGCGTTCACGGACGGGGCGAGGGCGGCGACCGCGCGGCCCGCCCGCACGGCGGCGTCCGCGAGCGCGTCCTCCGGGACGGCGCCCGCGCGCAGGCCCTCGCACAGCGCGGCGGCGCCGGCGTCCGCGGCGACCTGGGCGGCGCGGTCCGCCCGCGGAGACATGGAGACGCCGTCGCATACGACGCCGACCGTCCACGGGCCCGCCGCGGCCAGGACCATCGCGTCGGCGTTGACGCCGCGGCGCAGGCCCCGGTCGCTGACGCCCGCGGCGCCGCGGACGCTCGCCTCGAACCGGGCGCGGAACGCCGGCTGCGCCGTACCGCAGTCCCAGCAGTGGCCGTCGGGGGCGACGGTGCCGCCGCAGCGGACGCAGGCGGCCGCCCCTTTATCGGCCTCAGGGGCGGTCATCCGGGAATGGCCTCGATGTGCTTCATGTTCGCCTCGCCCCATTCCCCGAGCGGAATCAGAGCGGTTAGCAGGGAACGGCCCAGCTCGGTCATCGAGTACTCGACTTTGGGCGGCACCTCGCGGTAGACCTCCCGGTGCACCAGGCCGGCCGCCTCCATTTCCCGGAGTTGCAGGGTCAGCACCCGTTCGCTGATGCCGGGCAGCGACCGCCGCAGCTCACCGAACCGCAGCGGCCCGTCGTCCAGCGACCACAGCACCAGCACCTTCCACTTGCCGCCCATGACATCGATGGCGGCGTCGAGCCCGCAGGTGTAGGCCCTCTTCTTCATCGGCGCCCTCGCTTACTTATATGTCAGTACCCCACAAAATTGTCGGTACTTGTCGAACCAACACTAATGGCTCCAGCATGGACGGACACCGAACGACTGGAGTGATTGTGAACAGCGACCTCATGCCGGTGACCGTTCTCGGGCTCGGTTCCATGGGACGGGCGCTCGCCGAGGCGTACATCGACGCCGGTCATCCGACGACCGTGTGGAACCGCACCGCCGCGAAGGCGGCCCCGCTCGCCGCGAAGGGCGCCGCGCACGCGGCCTCGATCGAGGACGCCGTGGCGGCGAGCCCCCTGCTCATCACCTGCCTGACCACCTTCGGCGCCACCGTCGAGGCCCTGGAGCCGGCCGCCGCCGCACTGAAAGGACGCACGCTGGTCACGTTGAACAGCGGCGTCCCGTCCGATGCCGTGCAGGCCGCCGAATGGGCCGCCCGCCACGGAGCCCGCTTCTTGGGCGGAGCCATCAAGAACGTGCCCGACGCAGTAGGGGCACCGGACACCCTCCTGTACTACGGCGGCCCCAAGGAGGTCTTCGACGAACACAAGGAAACGCTGAAGGTCATGGGCGGCGACACCGTCCACCTGGGGGAGTCGCCCGACCTGGCGGCACTGTACGAGTCGGCCGTCGGCGCCACCCTGCTCCCGGCGCTCGTCGCCTTCCTCCAGGGCGCCGCCGTCGTCGCCGACCGCGGCCTGCCCGCCGCCACGCTCGTCCCGTACACGGTCAAGTGGCTGCAGATGATCGCCGAGGTGCTGCCCGGGCTCGCCGCCGAGATCGACGGCGGCGACTACACGGGCGCGACCCAGTCGGTCGGCCTCTTCCGCGACGCCGCCGCCGACGACCGCCGCGTCCTCCAGGAGGCCGGCGTCGACCACACGTCGCTCGCGCCCCTGCACGCCCTGCTCGAACGGGCCGTGACCGAGGGCCACCGCGACCACAGCATCGCGTCGCTCTTCGAGGTCCTCAGGAAGCCCGCCTGACGTCGGAGAAGGCGGCGAGGAACGTCCGTGCCGCCGCCTTCGCCACGTCCCGCAGCTCCTCGTCCGGTACGTCCCGCGTCCCCAGCCGCGACCGGGTCTCCGCCGGGCCGGTGAGCAGCGCGAGGAACTGCTCGGCGGCCAGCAGCGGATCGGGGGTGCGCAGCCGGCCGGCCAGCGACAGCCGCGCCAGCCGGTCGGCGAGGGCCTGCGCGACCCGGTCGGCCACCTGCCCCTGGACGATGTCGAGGAGGTCGGGGAACCGCCCGGCCTCGGCCGCCAGCAGCCGCCGCATCGCCCGCGAGCGCTCGTCGCAGTAGCACCGCGCCAGCAGGAAGCCGACCTCCTCCAGCTCCTCGCCGCTCTCCCGGAGCCGCTCCACGGCGGCGAGGTTCCGTTCCAGAGCGCTCTCGGCCAGCGCGCCGAACGTCGCGCGCAGCAGCGTCTCCTTGTCGCCGAAGTGGTTGTAGACGGTCGCCTTCGCCACGCCCGCCTCCGCCGCGATCACGTCCACCCCGGCCTGCGCGTACCCGTCCCGCGCGAACACCGCGAACGCCGCGTCCAGGATCGCCCGCCGCTTGTCGACCCGTCCCCGCCCGGTCAGCTCAGCCATGCCGCGCATCCTATCTGGACTCACCGGTCTGGTTTTGCGGTCGGACTTGTATAAGACTCACCAGTCTCCTAACTTAGACGCGCCAGTCTAGATTGGGGGACCTGCTCATGGAACGAGACGACCGCCTGTGGTGGATCACCGGCACGGTCCTGCTCGGCGGGATCATGGGGATCCTGGACGGGACCATGGTCGCCGCCGCGGCCGGCACCCTCGCCGCCGAGTTCGGCGCCTCGCTGGGCGCGATCGGCTGGGTGTCCACCGCCTACCTGCTCGCGCTCACGCTGACGATCCCGGTCACCACCTGGATCGCCGCCCGGCACGGCGGCAGGAGGCCGTGGCTGTGGGCGCTCGCCCTCTTCCTCGCCGCCTCGCTCGCGTGCGGGCTCGCCTGGAACGAGGCCGGCCTGATCGCGTTCCGCGTCGTCCAGGGGATCGGCGCCGGGATCCTCGACCCGCTCGTCCTGGTCCTCCTCGCCCGCGCCGCCGGCCCCGCCCGCGCGGGCCGCGTCATGGGCCTGATGGCCGGCGTCCTGTCCCTCGGCCCCGTACTCGGGCCCGTCGTCGGCGGCCTCGTCCTGGACACCCTCGGCTGGCGCTGGATGTTCCTGATCAACCTGCCGATCGGCGCGGCCGCCCTCCTCGGGGCGCTGCGGTTCCTCCCGCGCGACGCCCCGCCGCCCGGGAACGCGCCCCGCCTCGACGTGTTCGGCCTCGCCCTCCTCGCCCCCGGCTTCGCCGCGCTGATCCACGCCCTCTCGCACGGCACCACGCCCTGGCTCCTGCTGCCGCCCGCCGTCCTCCTGGCCGCCTACACCGCCCACGCCCTCCGCCGTACCGACCCGCTGATCGACCCCAGGCTGCTCGCCCGCCCCGGCTTCGCCGCGAGCGTCATCGCCATGGGCCTGACCGGCCTGGCGATGTACGCGATCCTCTTCGCGCTGCCCCTCTACCACCAGCGCGACCACGGCGCCCTCGCGGCGGGCCTCCTGCTCGCCCCGTTCGGCGTGGCCTCGGCCCTGGCGGCACCCGTCGCGGGCCGCCTGACCGAGCGGTACGGCCCGCGCGGCATCGTCCGTACGGGAACCCTCACGGCCCTGCTGGGCGCACTCGCCCTGACCCGCGCCGAGGGCCCGCTCTGGCCCACCCTCGCCGCCACCGTCGCGGGCATCGGCCTCGGCTTCGTCGGCGCCGCCACGATGGGCTCCCTCTACCGCGCCCTGCCCGCGCCGCTCGTGCCGCAGGGCAGCTCGCTCCTCTACATGCTCAACCAGCTGGGCGCCTCGATCGGCATCGCGGCCGTCACCCTGATCGTCCCCAGCTGGGGCCCGCATGCCGCGTACTGGCTGGTCACCGCCGCGGCCGTCCTCACCCTCGCGGGCACGCCCCTCCTCCCGGCCCGTCCGGAACGCCTCGTCAAGGCATGAGCGCCACTCAGGTGGGTGGACGGAACGCCGCCCACCCACCTGCGCGGTCAGAGCCGCTTGTAGTACGCGGCGACCGGGAAGAGGACGCAGCCGAGACTCTCGTAGAGAGCCCGCGCGGGGGCGTGGAAGGCGTCCCCGCCGGTACCGATCTCCACGACCTCGACGCCCCGCTCCTTCATGCCGGCGAACGCGTGCTCGCAGAGCACCGTCCCCAGATGATGGCGCCGGTACGACGTGTCCACGGCGAGCATGTAGATCTCCCCGTGCCGCCGCGCCACGTCGACGTTCCACGCCACGTAGCCCGCGACGGCACCGCCGACCTCCGCGACGGCCACGTACTTGCCCTGGTCAGGGGCATGAAGGCCCGGGACCGTCCTGCGGTAGTCTCCGCGCCAGTCGCCGTGCTCATGCGCGAGGATCGCGTCACCGACGATGCCGCGGAACGACTCGGTGTAGAACGGCCCGAACGTGTCGATCGTCAGCGCGATCAGTCGATCGAGGTCACCGGGCCGAAATGGACGCACGTCCATGAGAAGAAGTGCCTTTCGTCCGAGGGGTACGAACAAGCCCGGCCGGGGCAGCCCGTCTGCCCGGCCGGATCGTGCGGCTCGGAAGGAGCCACCCCTCAGCGGCGGAGACGCCCAGCGACAAAACACTCCATACGCCGGAGCCTACCCCGCGACCCAATCGCCGGACACCCAATACGTTGCGGGTCGGCGATACCCGACCATGATCCGCCTGTCGGCGTACCGCTGTGTTGACTCGTGGCGTGTCGTCCTCTTCCTGAGGCCGCCGGAGAGAGACACGCCACGAGTCAACACGCCGCCCGTGTCGGTGTCGAAGGCCGTCTGGCCGAACGGGGCGGGCAGTTCTCTGGCGGGGCGTGCAGGGCGGTTTCGTGACATGGGGAGGGGCATCGAAGCGAGGCGGTGCTCGTTCAGCGGCGGAGGGACGCCGGGGTGCGCCCCAGCAGGGAACGGGCCGTGCGGGTCAGGTGGGGCTGGTCGGCGAAGCCCGCGGCGGCCGCGGCGGTGGCGACCGTCGTGCGGGACAGGCCCGCGATGGCGGTGCGGAGGCGGGCCCACCGGCGCAGCTGGACGAGGGGGACGCCGGCGGACTCGCGGACGAGGGCGCGCAGGCGCGGTGGCGACAACCCGACTCCGGCGGCGACGGACGGCAGGGGGACGTCCGGGGACGCGGCCAGCGCGCGGGCGACGCGCGGGTCGAGGGGGCGGCCGGGGCCGGTGAGGCCGGTCACGGCGGCGAGGGTGGGCGTGCCGAGCAGGTGCCGGACGGTCGCGGAGTCGAGCGGGGTCAGGCCCAGGCCGGGCGGCAGCAGCCAGGGGTCGACGAAGAGGGCCGTGAAGCCGGAGTCCGCCGTGCAGGCGTGCGCGAGACCCGGCGGGACGATCACGCCGGGCGCGGCGAGCGGCCTCTCCCCGGGGACGCGGACCTCGGCGCGGCCGCCGGCCGGCAGGACGATCTTCCATACCGGGTGCCGGTGCTCGGTGACGGCGAACGGCGTGCTCTGCGAGAACACCGTGAGCCCGGGGGCGAGCACCAGGCGATCGTTCCGTTCAAGCCCCGGCGGGCCGGCGGGGGAGAGGGTCGGGGCATGCAGACCTTCGCCGCCGTTTCGCTGGCCGTCTTCCTGATCGTCGTTGGGATCGCGCATTTCGTGTTCCCCGGCTACTTCCGCTCGCTGGTCCCCGCCTGGATCAGGGGACCCGGAACGATCGTCGCACTCAGCGGGGCGGCGGAGATACTGACCGGCGGGCTGGTGCTCGTCCACCGGGCGGCGGGCGGATGGGCGGCCGCCGCGCTGATCACCGGCTACCTGGCGTCCCATCTGGACGCGCTGTGGCGCGCGCGGGCCGACCGGCCCAGGATGCTGGAACGGCCCGCGGGCACGGCCGGCAGGCTGGCCGTCAACCTGCTCTACATCGCCTGGGCGCTGGCGGTGGCCACCGGATGAGGCGCCCGAGGGCCTCAGGAACGGTCCGAGTTCATCGGGAAGAAGCGTTCGGTGCCCGCTGTGCCGCGAGGCCGCCCCGCGGGGCGGCCTCGCGGCGCGAGCGCGTTCAGGAGCCGTAGACCGGGGTGATGACGGCGCGGGCGAGGGTGTGGGCGGTGATGTTGAAGCCGACGACGGCCGGGGAGGTGTCGGCGTCCAGGCCGAGCGACTCCACGTCCAGGGCGTGGACGGCGAAGGCGTAGCGGTGCGGGTCGCCGGGCGGCGGGGCCGCGCCGCCGAACGCGTTCACGCCGAAGTCGTTGCGGGCCTGCACGCCGACCTTGAGGTCCGCGGTCCCGGCGCCGGTCGGCAGCTGGGTCACCTCGGTCGGGACGTCGAACAGGACCCAGTGCCAGAACCCGCTGCCGGTGGGCGCGTCGGGGTCGAAGCACGTGACCGCGAAGCTCTTGGTCTCCGGCGGGTATCCGGACCAGGCGAGATGCGGGGACCTGTTCTCGCCGCTGAAGCCCCAGCCGTCGAAGACGTGCGTGTTCGAGAGCCGCTCGCCCTCGGCCACGTCGTCGCTGGTGACGGTGAACGACGGCACCTCGGGCAGGTAGTCGTACGGCATCGGCGCCTTGCCGGGCATGGCGACCTCCTCGTCAGTGGATCTGCGTGCCCTCCATACCTATCAGTGCGGTCAGGTCTTGACGGCGCCCATGGTGAAGCCTGTGACGAACCGGTCCAGGAACAGGTTGAACAGCACGGCGATCGGCACCGCCATGATCACGGTGGACGCCTGGAGCGACTGCCAGAAGAAGACGTCCCCGCGGATGAGCTGGGTCGGGACGCCGGTGCTGACGACCATCGTCGGGCTGGACGACACGAACGCCAGCGCGTACACGAACTCGCTCGCCGTCAGCGTGAACGCGAAGACGACCACCGCGACGATGCCGGGGAACACCAGCGGCAGCACGGCCCGCCGGAACGCGCCGAGGCGGGAGTGGCCGTCCACCATGGCCTGCTCCTCGATGTCCTTCGGCACGGCCTTCAGGAAGCCGATCAGCAGCCAGACCGAGACCGGGACGGTGATCGACGGATAGACGACGATCATCGACCAGAGCGTGTCCTCCAGGCCCAGCCCCACCACGACGCGGGTCAGGGACAGGAAGAGCAGCGACGGCGGCACCAGGTAGACCAGGAAGATCGCGATGCCCATCGGGGTGCCCCACGGGCGGTTCAGCCGGGCCAGGCTGTACGCGGCGGGCAGCGACAGCGCGAGCGTCAGCAGCACGACCGCCAGGCCGACCAGGAGCGTGTTCCACACGAACGTCAGGAACGGCGTGTCGTTCAGCAGGTACGTCACGTGGTCCGGTGTCGCGGGCTCGTTGAACAGGAACGGGCTGCTCTCCGGGTTGTACAGGTCCCGGTTCTGCTTGAACGCGCTGACCAGGCTCCACAGGAACGGCAGCGCGCAGACCAGCGCGGCCAGGATCGCGGCCCCGTACACGCCGCAGCGGGCGGCGGCGTGGCGGCGGGCGTACCTGCGGCGCAGCACGGCGGTGTCGGTGGTCATTCCGCCCCCAGGCGGCGGACGGCGCGCAGGATCGCGATGGCGCCCGCGAGCAGGATCGGGAAGAGGAAGAGCGCGATCGCCGCGCCCTGGCCGACGTCGCCGCCCTCGATGCCGCGGAAGTACGCCCAAGACGCCAGCGTGTCGGTGGCGTGCGTGGGGCCGCCGCGGGTGAGCACGTACGAGACGGTCATGTCGGTGAACGTCATGATCGCGCCGAACAGCCCGGCCACCGCGATCACCGGCAGCGCCAGCGGGACGGTGATCTCGAACATCCGGCGCCAGAAGCCCGCCCCGTCGATCCGGGCGGCCTCGTCGATGTCGCGCGGGATCGCGATCAGCCCGGCCATCACGATCACGGCGGCCAGCGGGGTGAGCCGCCACACGTGCACGGCGATGACCGAGGCCATCGCGGTGCCGGGGCCGCCCAGCCAGACGACGTTCTCCTCGATCATCCCGAGGTGGCGGAGCACCCAGTCGATCGGGGAGTAGATCGAGTCCAGGAACCACAGCCACGAGATCGTCGACAGCGCCACCGGGGTCGTCCAGGGGAGCAGCACCAGGAAGCGGACGAACCACTTGCCGCGGAAGTCGGCGATCAGGATGTTGGCGAGGATCTTGCTGAGCACCACGATCAGCACCATCGAGATGAGCGTGAACACCAGCGTGTTGCGCAGCGACCGCCAGAACACCCGGTCACCGAAGATCGCGTCGAAGTTGCCGAAGCCCACCCAGTCGAACGACGGGTCGCCGGTCGTGACGTCCGAGAACGCGAACGCGATCGCCAGCACGAACGGCACCCCGACCAGCGCGAGGATGTAGACGACCGAGGGCAGCAGCATCGCCCACGCCAGGAACCCGTCCCGGTCCGCGAGCGTGACCCGCCGCCGCGCGCCCGCCTTCCCCGTGCCCGCCGTGCCCGCGTCCGCCGCGCTCATGGCCCGATCCGTACGGGATCGGTCCGGGTGCCCTCCTCGGCGTGGAAGAACCGCAGCCGGTCCTCCGCCACCGCGAATCCGTGCGTCTCGCCCGGCTCCAGCGGCACGGTCACCGTCGCCGGCAGCCGGGCGATCACCCGGGTCTCGGCGCCGATGCCGGTGACGGTCCCGTACACGTGCCGGTCGCCCGACAGGTACTCCATCCGGTCCACCTGGAGCGGCATCGTCACCCGCTCCCCGGGGACGATCTCCGCGGGCAGCAGGTGCTCGGGCCGGAACCCGACCAGCGCGTCCCCGTGCCGGACCAGGTTCATCGGGGGCGAGCCGATGAACGTGGCCACGAACGTGTCGGCCGGGTCGTCGTACACCTCGGCCGGCGTCCCCACCTGCCGGACCCGGCCGCGCTCCAGCACCGCGATCCGGTCGCCGAGCCCCATCGCCTCGGCCTGGTCGTGCGTCACGTAGATCGTCGTGGTGCCGATCCGCTCCTGGAACCGGCGCAGCTCGTCGCGGGCGCTCGCGCGCATCTTGGCGTCCAGGTTGGACAGCGGCTCGTCCAGCAGGAACACCGCCGGGTCCCGGACGAGCGCCCGCGCCAGCGCCACCCGCTGCCGCTCCCCGCCCGACAGCTGCCGCGGCTTGCGGCGCAGCAGCGGCTCGATCCCCAGCAGCTCCGCCGACCACCGCGCCTTCTTCTCGCGCTCGTCCTTCGGCGTCTTCTCGGCCTTCAGCGGGAACACGATGTTGTCCATGACGGTCTTGTGCGGGTACAGGGCGTACGACTGGAACACCATCGCGACCTGCCGCACCCGCGGCGGCAGCCCGTTCACCACCTGGTCGCCGATCAGCACCTCGCCGCCGGTCGGCTGCTCCAGCCCCGCGATCGTCCGCAGCAGCGTCGTCTTCCCGCACCCGGACGGCCCCAGCAGCACCAGGTACTCCCCGGCCGCGGCGGCAAGGTCCACCCCGTCCAGGGCCCTCACCTGATCACCGGCCCCCCGCCGCCGCCGAACATGCCCATCGAACGTCTTGACCAGACCTCTGACTTCGACGGCGCTCATGGAGTCCCTCAGCCCCCCACCAGGCCGCGCTTGCGCCAGGCGGCGAAGATCTTGTTGATCTGGCCCTCGGCCTCGATCACCGCCTGCTTCGCGGTGACCTGGCCGCGGGCGGCGCGGCCGAACATGGTGGGCAGCACGTTGGTGCTGAAGATCTCGCCGATCGCCGGGTTGGACGGGCCCGGGTAGCCGATGTTGGCGCTCCAGGACGTCGCGTTCTTCAGCAGGCTGAGCTTGTTGGCGGGCTTGGCGCCGTACGGGTCGTTGTCGAGCCAGCCGTTCAGCTGCGGGACCAGGGACGGCCAGCCGGGCAGGTCGTACAGCTCCGAGTGGTACGTGACCGCCGGGAAGTTGGCCGTGTAGTGCAGCAGGAACTCCTTGGCCGCGTCGGGGTTGCCGGCGTGCTTCGGCACGATCCACTGCTGGATGACGTGCTGGGCGGCCATCGCGGCGCGCGGCCCGCGCAGCGCGGGGGTGAAGAAGATGTCGTCGCCGATCTGCCGGTTGGTGCCCATAGCGGTGCGCCAGGCGGAGATCGAGTTGAGGATGTACGACGACTTGCCCGCGATCAGCGCCTGGTTGTTGGACGCCGGGACCCAGGAGAAGACCTCCTCGGTCTCGGCCTCCCTGAACAGCCGCGTCATGAACTCCACGGCGGCGACGGCGGCGTCGGAGTTGATCGTGACGCGCTCGTTGGCGTCCTGCTCGGCGGCCCCGTACGACCACAGCAGCGCCCGCGCGGCCATGTTGGAGTCGGTCTCGGGGGAGAGCCCGATGCCGCACGGGACGCCGGTGGTCCGCTTGATCTCGGCGGCGCCGCGCAGCAGCTCGTCCCAGCTGCCGGGCCCGTTCGGCATCCCGACCTTCTGCCACATCGACCGGCGGTAGTCGCCCGGGTCGGGCGACCAGCCGGGGGTGTAGCAGTAGAACCGCTTGGTGTTGGGGTTGTAGCTGGACTTGCGGCACAGCTCCAGCTGCTGCCCCCAGCGCCGGTTGGCCTCCTGGACGACGTCGGCCATGTCCAGCACCGACGGCTCGTACTGGGAGAACGGCGCGATGTGCTGGATCAGGTCGTGGCCCTTGCCGGCCTGGATCTCCGACGCCGCCCGGCGCGGGACGTCCACGGTGTTGATGTGGTCGACCCGCACGGTGACGCCGACGCGCTTGCCCCAGTCGGCGGCGAACCTGTCGAACCACTTGTCGTGGCGGGGGACGAAGTGGCTCCACATCAGCACGCTGAGGGAGCCGCTCAGTTTCCTGCCGGGGGCGGTGAAGACCTCCTTGGGAGCGCCGCCGGTGTTCTTGGCCTGGGGCCCGCTGGTCTCGCTGGCGCATCCGGCGGCGAGGCCGTACGCGCCCGCCGCGAGCGCCGTGGAGGACAGGAAGCCGCGCCTGCTGAGCCGATCCGTCATGGGAGTGCTCCTCGCGCCGAAGGTCTCCCCCGAAGGTCTTCACCTTCGAAAGTAGATCGGCAAGGACGCCTCATCCAGAGACGAATCGGTAACTCTGCGTAACTCCTGTCACTCGGTGCTCAGGAGCCCCGGCAGGCGCGCGGGCCTTCTTTCCGGCGGCGCTACTTCCCGGTGGCCTCGGTGTAGGCGCGGAGGACTTCCTTGGGGTCGCCGTCCATCTTCATCCGGCCGTCGTCGAGCCAGATGACGCGGTTGCAGGTCTCCTCGATGACGTCCAGGTTGTGCGCCACGAGGAAGACCGCGCCGGCGTCCCGCCGCAGCTCGTCGATCTTGTCCTTGCTGCGCTTCTTGAACTTGGCGTCGCCGGTGGCCAGCGCCTCGTCGATCAGCATCACGTCGTGCGTGCGGGCCGCCGCGATGGCGAACCGCAGGCGGGCGCCCATCCCCGACGAGTAGGTCGACATCGGGTAGTCGATGAAGCCCTTCTTCAGGTCGGCGAACTTGACGATGGACTCGTACTTGGCCTTGGTCTCCTCCTGGCTGAGGCCCATGGCGAGGCAGCCCAGGATGATGTTGCGGGAGCCCGACAGGTCGCGCATCAGCGCGGCGTTCACGCCCAGCAGCGACGGCTGGCCCTGGGTGTAGACGGCGCCGCGGGCCGGCGGCAGCAGCCCGGCGATGGCCTTGAGCAGCGTCGACTTGCCCGATCCGTTGGTGCCGATGACGCCGATCGCGTCGCCGCGGTACGCGACGAACGAGACGCCCTTGACCGCGTGCACCTCGGTCGTCTGCGGCCGGTTCTGCCGCCGCACGATGCGCAGCAGCGCGCTCGCGGCCGTGCCCTTGCCGCCGCCCCCGCTGTAGACGCGGTAGACGATGTGCAGGCCGTCCACGACCACGATCGGCTCCCGGGTGGGGTCGAGGACCACCTCGGGCTGCTGTGACGCGGATCCGGACACCCGTGCCTTCTCCTTCAGAGACGCCTTAGCCACGGCCGTACCTCTCCTCCGCACGGTAGAAGTACCAGAAACCCCCGAGGAAGGCGATCAAGGCCCACACGACGGCGTACAGCCAGAGCCTGGTGTAGTCGACGTCGTACGGGACCAGGTCCTCGCGGAAGCTCTTCATCAGCGAGGTCCGCATCAGCTCGATGTAGACCGCGCCGGGGTTGGCCTCCAGGATCGGCCCCACCCAGGCGTACCCCTTGTCGGCGAACTTCTGCCCCATCTGCGGGATCAGGAAGAACACGCCGGAGAAGTACAGCCACGACCGGGTGATGAACGGCAGCAACTGCTGGATGTCGCGGACGAACGCGCCCGCGCGGGCGATCGCCAGGCTGATCCCGACGTTGAACAGCAGCTGGAGCAGCAGCACCGGCACCATCAGCAGCCAGTGCACGGTGATCGGCTCGCCGGTGGCCAGCACGATCACCAGCAGCACGGCCATGGAGATCAGCAACTGCTGCAGCTCCATCAGCACGTGCGCGAACGGCAGCGACGCGCGCGGGAAGTGCAGGGCCCGGATCAGCGACAGGTTGTTGCCGATCGACTTGGCCCCCGCGGTCAGCGACCGCTGCGTGAACGTGAAGACGAACACGCCGGTGATGAGGAACGCCGTGTAGTTGTCGATCCCGCGGTTGGTGCCGATCAGCACCCCGAAGATCAGGTAGTAGACGGCGGCGTTCAGGAGGGGGGTGAGGACCTGCCACAGCTGGCCCAGCCGGGAGCTGGTGTACGTGGAGGCGGTCTTGGCGGAGGCGAAGTTCCAGATGAACGTGCGCCGCTGCCACAGCGACCGCACGTACTTGCGCGGCGAGGGGCGCGCCGCGCTCTGGGTCAGACCGTGCCGGGCGGCGAATTCGGCCAGCGACTCGCTGCTGCGTCCGTTCATGTGAGGATGCTCCGCGATAGCGCCGACCGGCTCGCCACCCGAGGTGCTGAGCCGTTCCGGGTGACTCATGCGGGAAGCCTATTGCAGTCCACACTATGTGAGGGACGTTCGCCCATATGTGACCCCCGTTTTGAGATCTTTGGGGAATCATGTCCGACCTCCTGGGGATACCCCCGACATGCAGGCCCATCACCATCCGCACTCGAACCGGTCACGGCGCGTAATGTTGGCATCTCGTTATGCATCCCGTTACGCGCCGTCCGACCGGCACCGCCGGCGGACCCCGTCGATCTACCGCAAGGGCCCGCTGCGCCGACTCGGCCGCCTGGACCGCTGGGCGTTCGACCGGGTCGCGGCGGCCCACCTGCCCGGCCTGGAGTACGTGCTGCCGCGGCTGTCGCGGTCGGCCGACCACGGCGTGCTGTGGTTCACCACGGCCGGCACGCTGAGCCTGACCGGGCGGGCGCGGCTCCGGCGCGCGGCGCTGCGCGGCTCGATCGCGGTCGCGGTGGCGAGCCCGGTGGTGAACGTGCTGGGCAAGCAGGCGTTCCGGCGGGCCCGGCCGGTCGTGGACCTGGTGCCGCCGATCCGGATCCGGTGGAAGCTGCCGACCTCGCACGCGTTCCCGTCCGGGCACTCGGCGTCGGCGGCGGCGTTCGCCACGGGGGTCGCGATGGAGGCGCCGCGGGCGGTCGCGGCGCCGATCGCCGTGGCGGCCGGGGCGGTCGCGTTCGCGCGGGTCTACACCGGTGCCCACTACCCGGGGGACGTGCTCGCGGGCCTCGGGATCGGCGCCGCCGCGGCGCTGGGCACCCGGCTGGTCTGGCCGGCCCGGCCGCCGGTGGCGCGGATCACCCGGACCGCCACCGAGAAGGTGACCATCACCGGTGACGGGCAGGGCGTGGTCGTGGTGATCAACGCCGGGGCGGGCGCGACCGCGGGCTCGGCCGGCATGCCGCTGCTGCCGAGCACCGCCGAGAGCGCCGTCGCCGTCTTCCAGCGCGAGCTGCCCGCCGCGCGGATCATCTGGCCCGGCCCGGACGAGGACCTGGACAAGGTCGTCGACGAGGCCGCCGGGCAGGCCGAGATCCTCGCCGTGATCGGCGGCGACGGCACGGTGAACGCCGCCGCACGCGCCGCCATGCGGCACGGCGTCCCGCTGCTGCCCGTGCCCGGCGGCACGTTCGACCACTTCGCCCGCGCGCTGGGCATCGAGACCGTCGCCGACGCGGTCGCGGCGTACCGGGGCGGCCGGCTGGGCCGGGTCGACCTCGGGCTCATCGCCCGGGGCGACGACCCGGGCGGCGACGCCGAGGGCATGGTGTTCCTGAACACCGTCGGCTTCGGCGCGTACACCGAGCTCGTCGAGCGCCGCGAGCGGCTGGAGGGCCGGCTCGGCAAGTGGCCCGCGCTGATGGTGGCGGCGCTGCGGACGTTCCGCCACTCCGAGCCGGTGCCGATGCTCGTGAACGGCCGCAAGCGCCGGGTCTGGCTGGCGTTCGTGGGCAACTGCGCGTACGGCTCGCGCGGCCCGGCCCCCACCTGGCGCGAGCACCTGGACGACGGGCAGCTCGACATCCGCATGGTCACGACGGGCGCGCGCGTGCCGCGCCTGCGCGCCCTGGCCGCCGTCCTGGCGGGCCACCTGCACGTGACGCCCGGCTACCGGGCCTGGCACGGCTCCACGCTGGAGCTGGTCTCCCGGGACGGCGACCTCAGCGTGGCCCGCGACGGCGAGCTGACCGCGCTCTCCCGGGCGGTCCACATCAGCAAGCGCCCCGGATCGCTGGCCGTTTTCTGCCCGCCGACTCACTGACGAAGGTCCCGATTCGCGGCCGTGCGGCCGGGTACGACGCGACCATGGTGGCTTCGGAGAGGGGAACGATGACGACCGACGGAGTCGAGCCGGCCGTGCTCAGCGACGAGGATCTGCTGCGGGAGCTGCGCCGTCTCGGCGAGACGCGCCTGGACGCCCTGCGCCACGCGTCCGACCAGGCGCTCGAGGAGCACACGCACCGGACGAAGCAGCTGGAGGACGAGTACCTGCGCCGGATGCCCGAGCGCGAGATCGATCCGGCCCGGCTGCGGGAGGGCGCGCGGAGCCGTTGACCCCGGCGCGCTCCGGACGGGAGGCTGACCGCATGGCGACGATCGAGCTGGGCCCGGCGAGCGGGCGGCTGCTGATCAGGACCGGGCGGAGCGGGCTGGGCCGCCGGGCCGGCCACGACCTCGTGATCGAGGCCGCGCGCTGGTCCGGCACCGTGACGCTGGCCGGGGACGACCTGGCCGGCGCCGCGGCCGAGGGCTCCTCCGTTCAGATCACGGTGCCGGTGGCCGGCCTGGAGGTACGGGAGGGGACCGGCGGGGTCCTGCCGCTGTCCGACCAGGACCGCGGTGAGATCACCGCCAACCTCCGCAAGGTGCTCCAGGCCGACCGGTACCCGGAGATCACCTTCCGGTCGACGGGGGTCCGCGGCACGGCGGCGGAGTTCACCGTCGAGGGGGAGCTGACGGTCATGGGCCGGTCCGAGCCCCTGTCCGTGCGGGCCGCGGGCGGCGACCGGGTCACGGGCGAGGCGACGGTCAAGCAGACCCGCTGGGGCATCAAGCCGTACTCGGCGCTCTTCGGCGCGCTCAAGCTGGCCGACGACGTCCAGGTGACGTTCGACCTGGACGTGCGCCCTGGCTAGCCGGCCGGCCGGCCGACCAGCCGGCTAGCGGGTGCGGGCGACGCGGGACTCGTCCCAGACCGGCTCCGGCGCCTCGTACACCGAGCCGTCGGAGCCGAACACCAGGAACCGGTCGAACGACCGCGCGAACCACCGGTCGTGCGTCACCGCGAGGACGGTGCCCTCGTACGACTCCAGCCCTTCCTGGAGGGCCTCCGCGCTCGCCAGGTCGAGGTTGTCGGTGGGCTCGTCGAGGAGCAGCAGCGTGGCCCCGCCCAGCTCCAGCAGGAGGATCTGCAGCCGCGCCTGCTGGCCGCCAGACAGCGTCTCGAACGGCTGCTCCGCGCACACCTGGAGCTCGTAGCGGGCCAGGGCGTTCATCGCCTCGTTCCGCAGCCGCGCGTGCTCGGTCATGACGATCTCGCAGGGCGTGCGGTCCTCCAGGTCGGGCCGCGCGTGGGTCTGCGCGAACAGCCCGGGCACGACCCGCGCGCCCAGCCGGGCCACGCCGGTGTGCGCGACATCGTCCCCGGCCAGCAGCCGCAGGAAGTGGGACTTGCCGGACCCGTTGGAGCCGAGGACGGCGACGCGCTCGCCGTACCAGACCTCCGTGCCGAACGGCCGCATCAGCCCGGTCAGCTCCAGGTCCTCGCAGATCACCGCGCGCTTGCCGGTGCGGCCGCCGCGCAGCCGCATCTTGAGGTTCTGGTCGCGCGGCGGGATCTCCGGCGGGCCGGCCTCCTCGAACCTGCGCAGCCGCGTCTGCGCCGCCTGGTAGCGGGACGCCATCGAGTCGTTGTAGGACGCCTTCTGCTTGAGCGTGTTCACCAGCTCCTTGAGCTTGGCGTGCTCCTCGTCCCAGCGGCGGCGCAGCTCTTCGAGTCGCTCGTTGCGGTCCGCGCGGGCCCGCGCGTACGTGGCGAAGCCGCCGCCGTGCACCCACGCCTTCCCGGCCTCCACCGTGATGATCCGCCGGGCGGCCCGGTCGAGCAGCTCCCGGTCGTGCGAGATCAGCAGGACGGTCTTGGGCGTCTCCCGGAGCCGCTCCTCCAGCCACCGCTTGCCCGGAACGTCCAGGTAGTTGTCCGGCTCGTCCAGGAGGAGCACCTCGTCGGTCCCCCGCAGCAGGGCCTCCAGGACCAGCCGCTTCTGCTCGCCGCCCGACAGCGTCCGCACCTCGCGGTAACGGCACCGGTCGTACGGGACGCCCAGCGCGGCCACGCAGCAGGCGTCCCACAGCACCTCGGCCTCGTAGCCGCCCGCGTCGCCCCACGTGCTGAGCGCGTTGGCGTACCGCATCTGCGCGGGCTCGTCGTCGCGCTCCATCATGGCCAGCTCGGCGGCCTCCAGCACCGCCGCCGCCTCCCGGACACGCGGCGGCGCGACCGAGACGAGCAGGTCGGTCACGGACGACTCGTCGCGGACGTTCCCGACGAACTGCCGCATGACGCCGAGCCCGCCGCTGTGCGAGACCGTCCCGGCCTGCGGGGCCAGGTCTCCGGCGATCATCCGTACCAGTGTGGTCTTCCCGGCACCGTTCGGCCCGACCAGCGCGGCGACGTCCCCCTCGCCGACGCGGAACGACACGTCGTCCAGCAGGATCCGCCCATCGGGCAGCACGAACTCGACATGCCCGACCTCGACGTGCCCCACGTTCCCCCCTCGCGCTCGGCCTCCGAGTCTGCGAAGCCGGGCCGCCGGAAGGCAAGGGGTTTTCCGTCGCGGCCGGTCAGGGCCCGGTTAACCGTTCGCCACCAAGATCTACAAATGGGACGATAGGGACATGGCCCACGCCTCCGCGCCCTGGATCCTGCGCAGCAGGGTGATGTCCCTCCTCATCCTTCTGGGCGCTCTCGCCGCGGCCGGAGGGATGGCCTTCGCCGCCGCGACGGAGGCGCCGGGCGGCGACCGCGACCTGCGGGCCTACAGGGCGGCGGCGCCCTGCCCGCCCGGGGCCGCCGTGCCGTTCGAGGCCACCGAATGCCGCCGGACGCAGCAGTACACGGTCGCCGCCGTCCACCTGACGCGCAAGCGCGGCGAGCTGGACCGCACGGTCCTGACGGACGCCCACGGCGCCAGGTGGGAGGCGGCCTACACCTCCAGGAAGCCCGTCCTGCAACTGCTCAGCGAGGGCGACCGGATCACCGGCACCCTCTGGCGCGGCCGGCTGGTCGAGATCGCGGCGGAGGGCGAGACCCAGATGACCGACGCCGGCCCGGACGACATGCGCGCGCGGCTCCTCATCGGCGCCCTGCTCGTCATCCCTCCGGCCCTCGTCGCGGCGGCCGCCTGCGCCTGGCGCCTGGCCCGCCTCGCCGCGGACCCGACCCCGGGCATGGCCGCCACCCTCGCCCTCGCCGGCGGCCTGCTCGTCGGCGGCATCTTCACCCCCCTCGTGCTCGCCGCCGGCGAAGAGGAGCGGTTCTGGCCGGTGGCGGCGGCCTGGCTCCCCATGGCCGCAATCATGACCATCGCCGCCCGCGCCTACGTCCTCCGCGTACGCGAGACCGCCGCCGGGTCCGCGGCGGGCCAGCCGGGTCCGCGCGGCCGCCTTCGGGCCGGGCGGCGTTGATGACCTTGATGTACGGCGGGAATGCGTCCTGGCGGGGTGTCGAGAGTTAGTACGCTCGGAGGGTGAGTCGAGAAGGTGTGACGCCGCAGAGCGAGGATTTCTCCGCCTGGTACAACGAGCTGGTCATCAAGGCCCAGCTGGTCGACCGCGGACCGGTGCGCGGCACGATGGTGATCCGGCCGTACGGCTACCGGGTCTGGGAGCTGCTCCAGGCCGACCTGGACCGGCGGATCAAGGACGCCGGGCACGACAACGCGGTGTTCCCGCTGTTCATCCCGGAGTCCTACCTCAAGCGCGAGGCCGAGCACGTCGAGGGGTTCTCCCCCGAGCTGGCCGTGGTGACGATCGCGGGCGGCAAGGAGCTGGAGGAGCCGCTGGTCGTGCGGCCCACCTCCGAGACCGTCATCGGCGAGTACATGGCCAAGTGGATCGACTCGCACCGCGACCTGCCGCTGCTGCTGAACCAGTGGGCCAACGTGGTCCGGTGGGAGATGCGGCCGCGGATGTTCCTGCGGACGACCGAGTTCCTCTGGCAGGAGGGCCACACCGCGCACATCGACGAGGCCGACGCGATGCGCGAGACGATGTGGGCGCTGGACGCCTACACGGCGGTGGCCCGCGAGCTGGGCGCGATCCCGGTCGTGCCGGGGGAGAAGACGCCGGGCGAGCGGTTCGCCGGCGCGGTCCGCACGTACACGATCGAGGGCATGATGCGGGACGGCCGGGCGCTCCAGTCCGGCACCTCGCACTACCTGGGCACCAACTTCGCCAAGGCGTTCGAGATCCAGTACCAGGACGAGGCGGGCAAGCTCCAGCTGGCCCACACCACGTCGTGGGGGCTGAGCACCCGCATGATCGGCGGCGTGATCATGACGCACGGCGACGACAAGGGCCTGGTGCTGCCGCCGCGGCTGGCGCCCTACCAGGTCGTGGTCGTGCCGATCGGGCGCAAGGAGCAGGGCGAGCAGGCCGCCGCCGAGGCCCGCCGGCTCGGCGACGCGATCAAGATGATGGGCATCCGCGTCCACGTGGACGACAACCGGCCGCAGCTGTCGCCCGGGTTCAAGTTCAACGAGTGGGAGATGCGCGGCGTCCCGGTCCGGATCGAGCTGGGCAAGCGCGACCTGGAGAACGGCGTCGCGACCGTCGTCCGGCGCCTGCCCACCGAGGAGGGCCAGGGCAAGGAGCAGATCCCGCTGGAGAAGGTGCCGGAGCTGCTGCCTGGGATACTGGCCGACTTCCAGTCGTTCCTGCTGGCCCGCGCCGAGGCGTTCCGGGACGAGCACACCGCCGTGGTCGACGACTTCGAGGCGTTCAAGGGGCAGGTCGAGGGCGGCTGGGCGACGGCCTTCCACTGCGGCCGGCCCGAGTGCGAGGACGAGATCAAGGCCGACACCGCCGCGACCCCGCGGGTCATCCCGGCCGACGCGGCGGAGGAGACCGGCGAGTGCGTCAAGTGCGGGCGGCCGTCCGCGTACGGCAAGCGCGTGATCTTCGGTAAGGCGTACTGACGGCGCGACGATCGGCGCCCCCGGACGGTCCCGTCCGGGGGCGCCGCCGTTCCGTCACCGGTAGTGCGGGCTGGACGTGCCGTCGCCGCCGGCGGACCGCTTCTCGGTCTGCGGGTCCGTGCCGCCGTCATGGGGCTCGCGGGCGGCCTTCCGGCGGCTGAGCAGCGGCTGGACGAACCACGCCCACGCGCAGTACAGCGCCACCGCGAAGGCCGTGACGGTGGCGGCGGTGTTGGACACCAGGGTGTGGATGATCAGTGTGGTGGCGGAGGTGATGGACACCGCGAGCGCCACCGCGCCGAAGATCCCGAACCGGTTGGCCCGCCGGATCAGCAGCGGCTTCTGGTTCAGCTGGAACAGCACCCGGTGCTGGATCACCGGGGCGATGAACGAGATCGAGGCCACCGCCGCCCCGAACAGCGCCACGTAGAACAGCCGCCGGCCGGCCGCGTTCACGTCGTCGAAGCCCGGCGCGTACGGCACCGTCAGCAGGAAGGCGAACAGCACCTGGACGCCCGTGACCGCCACCCGGAACCCCTGCAGCAGCTCCATCAGCTGCCGGTCGAGGCGTTCGTGCTCGGTCTCGTTACGGGCGTTGTCGCTGGGCCTCATGAGCCCGACATACCCCCCAAAAGGGGATCTAGTCAGTGTAAGGCGCGTAAGGCCCGCACCGGTCAGGCAAGCTCGCGGGGCAGGACGCGCAAAGCCAGCATCGACACGTCGTCGCGCAGGTCGCCGTCGCAGAAGTCCAGCAGCGCCCGCTCCACGGCGTCCAGCATCTCCTGGACGGACGCTGTCGCGGTCCCGGCCAGGGTCTCCAGCAGCCGTTCCTGGCCGAACTCCCGCCGGTTCAGGTCGCAGGCCTCCAGCACGCCGTCCGAGTGCAGGAACAGCGTGTCGCCGGGGCCGAGGTCGACGGTGTCGATCCCGGCCTCGAAGTCGTTGAACAGGCCGAGCGGCACCCCGCCCCGGGACGCGGTGCGGATCACGCCGTCCGCGCGCACCACCAGGGCCGGCGGATGGCCCGCCGTGCCGAGCGTGATCGTCACCCGGTCCCCGCCCGGCTTCAGCCCCGCCATCACGGCGGTCACGAAGCGGTCCTCGTCCAGCAGGGCGTGGTTCACCGCGCTCAGCACCTCGGCGGGATCGTCCCGCCAGCGCGACATCAGCCGGACCCCGTGCCGCGCGGTCGCGGTGACCGCCGCCGCGTCCTCGCCCTTGCCGCAGACGTCGCCGAGCACCATGCCCCAGCCGTCCCCGGTACGGAACACGTCGTAGAAGTCGCCGCCGACCTCCGCCCCGTGGGTGGCGGCCGTGTAGTGGGCGGCCACCTCCACCCCCGGGATCGCCGGCAGCCGCCTTGGCAGCAGGCTCGACTGGAGCGTCTCGGCCACCTCAGCGCGCCGCCGGTAGAGCCGGGCGGCCCTGATGACCAGCGCCAGGTAGCGGCCCAGCCGCTGCACGACCGCCAGGTCCATCAGATCGAACGGGCCGTGCTCGCCGCTGCTCGCCAGCGTGATCGTGCCGAGGCAGCGGTCGCCCTCCTCGATCGGCACGCACATCGTGGTGGTGGCGCCGATGGTGCCGCAGACCGGCTGCCCGTCCGGGCCGGTGCCGAGCAGTTCGAGGTCCTCGATGTGCGGGCGCAGCGTGCTCTGCCGGGTGGTGAACACCGAGGCGGGCAGCGTCCCGGGCGCCGGGTCCAGCTTCTCGATCATCTGGGCGGCGTGCACCGAACGCTCGTCGTCCGGGCCCATCACCACCTGCCGCTGCAACCGGCCGCCGCCCACCCCGGCCGGGTCCGGCGGGCCGGCGTCGCCGGGCTGCCACGGCACGGCGGCGGCCTGCGGCGAGGTGTCGGCGCCGACCAGATCGACGATCGCCCAGTCGGCCAGCTCGGCGGCCAGCAGCCGGGCGCACCGGCGCACCGCCACGGTCTCGTTGAAGACCGGCTCGTCCATCAGCAGCTCGGCGGCGTTGGCGAGCACGTCCATGCGGTGCACGACCGTCGCCACGGTCTCGTCCTCGTCGGCCCGCGGCGCCGCCGGCAGCGGGTTCGCGGGCGCGGCGGCGGGCGCGGGCTCCCGCGGCGCGGCCTTGGCCGGGGCCTCCCGCTTCGCGGCGGCCTCCTGGCGGCCCGCGTTCTCCCGCTCCTGGCGGTCGGGGGCCTTCCGCTCCTGGCGGCCCGCGTCCTCGGCGCCGCCGTTCGCGGCGCCCGCGGCGGCGCCGGCCACCGCGACGACCATCGGATCGGGCTCGCCGCGGATCCACACGCGGGCCAGCGTAACCACCGCGTCCACCGGCCGCTCGCGGCCCAGCAGCCGGACCGGCACGCGCCGCCGCCGCCCCGTGCGGACGACCCCCGCCAGCTGGGAGCGGAGCGCGGCCCGGGTGGCCAGGTCGCAGAAGGCGGTGAACTGCTTGCCGGAGACGTAGCCGGGGGAGGTGCCCAGCAGGGCGGCGGCCTGCCGGTTGACGCGGCGCACGCTGGTGTCCCGGTCGATCAGGAACAGCGGTACGGGGGCGTCCTGGAAGACGGTCCGCAGCACCCGCCGCTCGGTCTCCGCGGCCGCCGAGCTGCCGGCCGAACTGGACTGGTCGGCGCCCAGCGCCCGCAGCGCTTCCAGGGCCAGTTCCAGCTCCACCAGGGCAGCGTCCAGGGTCGCCCGGAGGTCGGGCGCGGGCATCCCGGCGGCCTGCCTGAGCTCGCCGATCCGGGCGTCCAGATCGGTGATCTCGCGCAGGATGCTGTCGGGTTCGAGCTGGTCGGGCATAAAGGGAGCTCCCTACGGTCCCAGAGCACGGTGACACCCGGCCGTGCCGGTCAGCGGGGTCCAGGGTGCGACCGCCGTGCGCAGCTTATGCCGGTTTTTTGTAAAGGACCTAGTCGATCGAATGATCGGGCTTTTCGGTGGTTCCGTGGAGTCCTTGGTCGCCCACGATGCGTTGCGCCAGCGCGGTCAGCTTGACGTGGCGGGTCTGTGAGATGCGCCGCATCTCGGCGAACGCGTCATCGGCGTCGCAGCCCAGCTCGTGCATGAGGATGCCCTTGGCCTGGTCGACCACGGCCCGCGCCTCGACGGCCTCCTGGAGCTGGACGGCGGTGCGGTGGACGCTGTCGTACTGGAGCGCGTTGGACATCGCGGCGCTTCCCTGCGCCACCAGCAGCGACGCGATCGCGTGCTGGCTGCGGGCGAGCGCGCCCGCGGTCACGCCGTACAGGGTCAGCGTGACCAGTACGGGGGGCCGGATGTGCGGGGTCGTGGAGAAGCAGCGGACGCCCCGGCCCAGCATGTCGTTCATGGCCTCGGGCCAGCGGGTCTCGGCGAGGATGTCGTCGGAGCCGACCGCGCGGCGCAGCCGGACCACGTCGAAGACCGGGCCGTGCCGGCGGGCGAGCTGCCGGTCGACCAGCTGGGCCAGGTCGGGGTGGCTGGCGGCCGAGGCCAGCGGTTCGGGACGCTCGTCCCCGTCGCCGGGCGGGACCGCCCAGCGGATGCACGTGGCGCCCGCGCACCCGGGGACGGCCTGAGCGGCCAGCTCGGTGGTGCGGTGCAGGGTGCCGATGTCGGACGACTCCCCGACGATGCCCAGCCGGGCGATCTCCACCGCGAGCTGGTCGGTGAGGACGGACGGATTCTGCTGCACGGCTCGACCGTATCCCTTTTGTCGGGATACTGGGACCTTCCGGCGGAACCGGGCAGGCTTGCCGGGGACCGCTCGGTGGGCGTCAGAAGTTCGGCGGCGCCTTGCTGATCTCCCAGAGGGCGTCCGCGCTCGCCATGGCCGTCCCGTCCGCCATCGCCAGGTCGCCGATCGAGACGATCCCCACGGGCCGGTTCTCGTCGTCCACCACCGGCACCCGGCGGACGGCCTCGTCCCGCATCAGCCGCAGCGCGGTGCCGATGTCGTCGTCGGGGGTGACGGTGACCGGCTGGGCCGTGCAGACGTCGCTGAGCGGGGTGTGCGCGGCGTCCCGGCTCTCGGCCACCCCGCGCACGACCAGGTCCCGGTCGGTCACCATCCCGCACAACCGGCCCGAGAACGTCACCAGCACACCGCCGATTCCCAGGTCGCGCATCACCCGGGCGGCCTCGTACAGGGTGGCGTCCAGCGGCAGCGCCCGGGGGTTGACGGTCATGACGTCGCTGATCCTTCGCGACATGGGTGGATCGACCTCCCATCCGGTGCGCGGTGGCCCGTGGACGCGCTCTACCCGGAGTGCACGCGCCTATGCGGACGGCGGCTTAGAAACGGAAGATTGCCCCCGTACGGGCACCTAGCACGCAGTCGTTGGCATATTCGGCCCTGAACGATACAGGCCGGCCCCGCCAGTGCCCGCGCGCCTCCGCGATCACCGGTGCGTAGATCATGGTGCAGGCGGCGTCCCGGTCGGGCTCCCGCTCGATCTCGCCGCCGGACCGGGCCAGCTCCGCGCACGCCTGGGCGGCGCGGGGGTGGGTGCCGCCGAGCGGGTCGCACTGGAGGGTCACGCTGCGCGCGCCGGACGTGCCCCCGTCGGGGTGCGTCAGGGTGAGCCGGAGGGACGTGGCGGGCGCGGCGGGCGGCCCGGCCGCCGGGGGCGCCGCGGCGGCGGCCGCCTCGGCGGGCAGCAGGGCGAGGGCGGCGCCGGTGAGCGCGGTCGCGACGAGATGCGGCATCGATACTCCTGGATGTCTCGGGCCGAGGCGGGGTCATCGCTCAATGTAGCGGCACGGTGACAAAAAGTATCGATGGAACAAGTGATCCCGCGGTCACGGGGGAACCGCGGGATCGCAGTGGGGGCGATGGGCCGGAACGGCCCCGGCGCCGGTCCGGGGCCGGCGGAACGGTCAGGCGGCGAGGACGTGGGCGCGGCGGTGGTCGGAGAGGGCCTCGCGCAGTTGCTTGCGGCCGCGGTGCAGGCGGGACATCACCGTTCCGATGGGGGTGCCCATCATCTCGGCGATCTCCTTGTAGTGGTAGCCCTCCACGTCGGCGAGGTAGACGGCGTCCCGGAAGTCCTTGGGGAGCGCGCGCAGGGCGTCCACGACCCGGCCGTCGGCGATGCGGTCCAGCGCCTCGGCCTCGGCGGAGCGGAAGCCGGCCGACTCGGCCTCGGCCTGCGCGATCTGCCACTGCTCCAGCTCCTCGGAGCCGGCGCGCTGGGGCTCGCGCTGCCGCTTGCGGTAGGTGTTGATGAAGTTGTTGGTGAGGATGCGGTGCAGCCACGCCTTGAGGTTCGTGCCCTCCTGGAACTGGTGGAAGTTCACGTATGCCTTGGTCAGGGTCTCCTGGACGAGGTCCTCGGCGTCGGCGCTGTTGCGGGTCATGCGCACGGCGCTGGCGTACAGCGGGTCGGCCAGCGGCAGCACGTCGCGCTCGTAGCGCTCGGTGGTGGCCGCAGGGGCAGGGGTCTGTTCTCGCGGCATGCTGACAGCGGTCATCGTCGCTCCCCGAAAGGTCGTGACCCGGGTGGGCCGGTTCGTTCGCGCGCGCCGGCGGGCGCGGGCTACCGGGCGGATCGGGCCGCCCCCCGTCGTGGGGTACGTTCCACCGATCCCGGCGGTTCGGCGCCGGTGCGCGGGCGGATGCCGTGGGCGGTCATCGCCGTGCCGGGCCGCCGGGCCGTTGCGGGTTCTCCCGGCCGCGCATGGAGGGTGGGCCGGGGGCGGTGCGCGGATCGCCTCTGCCAGGGCGACCCCGTTCTCCGGGACGTCGCGGGCTCTGAACGATCGGGCGCTGGGACGCGTCGGTGGTGCTCCCTGGTAAGTAAGACGCCCGATGGCTCCTTACGGGTTGCGAGCGATGCACGTGTCCTCCATCACAATGGCGGCGATTCTGGATCATTCACCCCAAGTGCCCCGATATAGGGCCCGTATGCGGCCGCGCACGCCACGGAAGGGGCACCGCCCGGCAAGCCGGAGGCCACGCGGACGCCGAGGGCCCCGGCCGGTGGAGGCGGCCGGGGCCCTGGCGGTCCGGTAGATCTTCTAGAGGGGCGTCAGTCGAGCAGGTGATCCAGCGCCCGGCGCATCAGCGCCTCCTGCTCGCCGCGGGTCTTCCCCTGCTCCAGCCCGAACCCGAGCGTGATCGTGTCCCTGGTCGCCACGGCCGAGACCGTGTCGATCAGCGCCTGGTCGCGCACGAACTCGCCGGTGTTGCCAGGGCTCCCCGGCGGGGCGCCCTGGACGCTCCAGGGGCCGAGGCCGGACTCGAAGCCCTCGGCGTCCACCTCGCCCGCGGACGTGGTCACCCTGGTGTCGTCCACGAACAGGCCGGGACCGCCGGTGAACGGGTCGCTCACGTACGCGATCGAGACCTCGACCGTCTTCCCGGCGTACGCCGACAGGTCGAACGCCGCCGGGACCCAGCCTCCCGAGTCACCGGTGAACGAGTTCCACTGCCCGCTCGTGCCGGTGTTCCGGCACGGGTTCCCGCCGGTCAGGTAGTGCCCGAGATGCGGGTGCATGGCCAGCAGGTAGCCCGCCTCGCACTCGGTCGGGACGGTGGTGCGGGTCCGGCCGTTCCGGTCCGGCAGCGTCGTCCAGTCCTCGCCGCCGGCCGTCCGGGCCTCCACGATCACGTGGTCGAAGCCGCCCTCGGTGCCGTACGACAGCATGGCCTGGAGCGCCGGCGCCTGCGCGGCGGTGACCGACGACAGGTCGATCGTCCGGGTCAGCCGCCGGTACGTGCTGTCGGCGTGCTGGCCGGCCATGTACCACTCGCCCTCGAACGGCTCGTACGGCCCGGCCGCGCCCAGGTAGTCGCCCGCCTTCCAGCTCCTGAACTGCGGGAACCGGTCCGGCGGCAGCACCGTGGACGTCACCTGGTAGCCGCCCGCCTCGTTCAGCGGGTTGGTCGGCGTCCCGGCCAGATCGGTGTCCAGGCCGGTGAACGGGCGTCCCTCACCGGTGAAGCCCGTCGGCGCGCCCACCCGGGCCCGGTCGAACCCGCCCAGGTAGTACTGCATGAAGTCGTCCGACAGCAGTTCGCAGTCGTCGCGGAAGTTGCCGCTGACCACGCACGGCCGTTCCGGATGCCCCTTCAGGCCGTAGTAGATCCCGCCGCCGTTCAGCCGGTTGAGCGGGCCGTTGTAGCCGGCCGTCTCGCCGGTGTAGAGCAGCTTGCCGCCCTCGTTGAGGTACGACCGCACCGACAGCAGCGTGTCCTTGGCCCGGTCGGCGACCTGGCTGTCGGGCACGTCGCCGAGGTAGGTGCGGACCGGGTCGTCCGACCGGTCCTGGGTGAGCCGGTTGTCGCCCAGGTACCAGACCACGGCGTCGAAGTGCTTGAGCACGCCGAGGTCGTGCGGGGCGCCGTCCCTGTCGATGTCCCACACCTGCGCCCGGTGCCCGGCCGCCCTGATCAGGTCGGTGTACTGCTTCGCGTACCGGGGCGCGTTCGTGCCCGCCGGGTAGGACGGGTTGATCCCCGTGTAGTCCTCGTCGGCGACCACCAGCACGTCGGCGCGGCCCTGGTCCCGCACCGTGTACGCGAACCTGTCGCTGGCGACCCGCTTGCCCTTCTTGTAGCCGGTGAACCACGCCTCGACCCGGTCGCCCGGCCGCTGCCCGGTGATCCTGCCGCGGTACTCGGCGTAGTAGTGGTCGTTCTCGTCGCCGAACCGCTCGCCGCCGCGCCACTCGTGCACGCCGGCGGTACGGACCCGGCCGCCGTTGATCCGGTACTCCAGCCGCTTGGCGTGCAGCGACCGCCTGATCACCGACGCGGCCTCCTGCGACGTCCCGTACGAGGCGTTGATCTTGTCGACCTCGAAGTCGGGGGCCGTGCGGCCGACCGGCGAGACCGGCTCGTCCGGGTTGTGCGCGGACTTGGCGACCGCGAGCGACAGGTTGACGTTCTTCCGGAACTCGGCCTGGATCAGCGCCTCGTCGTCCGGGAACTCGAACACGCTGCCGCAGTCCTCGGGCCGCCACTCGTCGTCCGGGTCGGAGCGGGCGGCGGACGCGCAGGTCGCCATCTCCGGCGTGATCGACAGCGCGCCGTACCGGTTGTCGGCCTCGCCGTCGGTGTCGCCGTTGGTGGTGTAGAGCTGGGCGCCCAGCTGCGGCGTGTACCCCGGTACGGCCGGGTTGTCGATGTCGCCCAGGATCGCGTCGTGGATCACGTCGTCCGGGCTGCGGGTCAGCGACTGCCAGCCGACGCCGTGCAGCAGGAGCTCGGCCGCCGAGTGCCAGTTCAGGACGTACTTCGGCTTGGCCCGCTTGAACAGTCCCGTCTGCGCCTTCGTCTCGGGCTCGGAGCCCGGGCCCGGGCCGCGGTAGGTCTCGCTGGTGGGCTGCGGCGAGGAGCCCTCGTTGTCGTAGCCCCACTTGTACGGGAAGTTCCGGTTCAGGTCGACGCCGTCCCCGGTGGTGATCCGGCCGTCGCCGTTGTTGTCGCGGGCGTTCTTGCGCCAGAGCCGGAAGCCCTCCTGGAACGTCAGGTCGTAGCCGTCGACGTTCACCACGGGCACGAACCACAGGTCCGTGGTGTCGACGATCCTCGTGAGCTCGGCGTCGTTCCCGTAGCCGTTCACGTAGTGGTGCAGCAGCCGGCGCACCATCTCCGGGGTGATCCACTCGCGGGCGTGCTGGGTCGCCTGGTAGATCACGGCCGGGCGCCTGCCGTCCTTCAGCCGCGCCACGTCCTTGCTCACCCGGATCGCCGTGATCGGCTTGCCCTGGTGGGACCGGCCGATGTCGACCGCGGTGGCGATGCCCGGATGGTCGGCGGCGACCTTCAGGATCTCCTCGCGGATGTTGCCGGCACCGCTGTACGGGCGGAACACGTTGTCCGGCTGCGCCTGCGCGGCCTTGGCGCGCTGCGAGGCGTCCCTGCCGCCGACCTTCTTCACCTCCAGCCGGATGCCCTGCTTGGCCAGGGCGCCCGCCTGCGCGCCGTTCATCACCACCTCGACGCGGGTCTTGCCGTTCTGGGAGCGTCCGAAGGAGACCTCCTCGTGGTCCAGCCCGATCCCGTTCAGCCTCTTGAGCTGGTCGGGGGTCAGATCACCGGCGTAGACCTCGACGCCGCCCGGCGGGGCGGCGGGTCTCGGCTCGGCCTGTGCGGGGGCCGCCACCAGCGTTCCGGTCAGGAGCGCCGCGGCGGCCAGGATGGATGTGGCCACCGGTCGGCGCCGCGGTATCCGGCGCCGGTCGTGCCTGTCATGCCTGCGCGTCATCGCGCCTCCCTGGCAGGGGATCACAACGGGGCGGCGTGATCGTCTGCCCGGACGCCAGGGGTGTCAATGTGCCCTTAGTGCTGTTTGCCGCATTCGGTCAGTTCGGGCTCCGTGTGCACCGGAAGGCCCCCGGAGGCGTCCAGTCCGGCCGCGCCGGGCCGGGTGCACGGCTTCCTGCCCTGGCGGCAACAGATTGTCGCCCCGGCGACAGGAAGTTTCCGGCGGCGCGTTCTGCATGATCGATAGGCGGGACCGAACGGGTCGAGCGACCCTTCCCAGGGCGGGGGTTAGGTGTTGGGTGCCAGTCTGACGCTGCCGGTACCGGAGACGCTGGAGGCCACCTACGCGGTCGCCCTCGCCGCGCCGCCACCCGACCCGCTCGCCGCCGCCCGCGACCGGGTCGCGGCCCGCCCCGCCGGCCCGCTCCGCGACCTGGTCCTGCGGATGCTCGGCAGCCCCCTGCTGACCCTCGACCTGCGCCCCGCCGCCGGGTTCCCGCCGCTTCCGGCCGACCTGCTCGCCGCGTACGGCGCCACCCGCCGCGACCTGGCCGGCATCGCCGCCGCCTCGCACGTGCTGGCCGTGCGCGCCACGTACCGGCCCGGCTGGCCGCCCGCCCACGAATGGGCCGCCCGCACCGTCGCCGCCGCGGTCGCCGGGACGGCCGGCCCGGACCGCGAGAGCGCGGCGCCGGTCGTCGACGTCTTCACCCCGCAGGTGCTGGACGCCGGGCGCATCGAGGCGTCGCTGCCCGGCCCGGACGGCACCGTACGGCTCACCGACTGGGTCCTGCTGCCCCACGCCCCCGCGGGGGACGGCTTCTGGTTCACCACCAGCGGCCTGGCCAGGTTCGGGCTGCCCGAACTCCAGTCGCGGAACGTGCCGCAGCGGCTCGTCGAACCCTGGGGACGGCTCCTCAACGGCCTCGCCTCCCGCCTGCTCGGCCTGTGGCTGGACGAGCTCCCGGCCGGCGAGCGGCCGGTGTTCGTCGAGCTGCCGGAGACCGTCTCGGTGGGGCTCCAGGACGTCGCCGCCGCGCAGGGCGCCGGCGAGCCGCCGCCGCACGCCGACGGCGAGGTCGAGGTCCGGCTGCGGCTCGACCCGGGCGGCGCCGGCGACGGGCCGGTGCTCACCGTGCTGCCCGCCGCCGGCGGCCCGGACGGCCCGGAGTCGCTCTGCGCCGCCCTCTTCGGCTCGTCCCGCCCGGCCTGATGGGGCCGCGCACGCGCGGGCGCGCTTGCCGGGATCACCGCGAGGGCCGAGGATCGGGAACGTGAGAATCGGTCCGCGCGACAGCCCCCAGCCGCCCGAGCCGGGCGACGAGTCCCCCGAGCCCGCGACGCCCCGTCCCGTACCGCACGACGGCGACGTCCACGTGGCGGGCTCCCCGACCCCCAGGCCCCCGGAGGAGCCCCCCGGCGAGCGGCCGCCGCCCGCCGAGTGGGTGCCCGTCCAGGGATCGCCCGCGCCCGGGGAGCAGGCCGGCCCGGCGGGCCCCGGGCGCGATCCCGCCGCCGAGCGGCGCGAGCAGCGCGAGCGCGAGCTGGCCGAGCTGTACGAGCGGCGCAGCCGCGAGGTGCGGGAGCAGCGCGCCGCGCGGGACGCGGCCGAGCGGCGCGAGCGCGGCGAGCCGGAGCACCCGGCCCCCGAGCCCCCGTCCCAGCCGCCGCGACCGCCCCAGGCCCCGCGACCGCCCCAGGCCCCGCCGTCCCAGCCGCCGCAGCCGGTGGCGCCGCCGTCCCCGCCGCCCGTCGCGTCGCCCGCGGACACCGTCCCGGACGTCCCGGCCTGGACCGCGCCCGAGCCGCGGGCCGCCGCCGGGCCGATGGACGACCCGGACCGCCGCCGCACGATGGTGGACACGTTCGTGGCCGAGTTCGTCGCCAGCGCGACGTGGCGGGCGACGCTGACCGTCCTGGAGGGCTCGTTCCCCGGCCTCGGGATGGCGGCCACGCTGTCGCGCCGTACCGACGAGCTGTGGCGCACGATCGGCACGCTGGACGAGGTGGGCGCCGCCAAGCTCGGCGTGCCGGTCTGGCTGGACGCCGGCGGCATGGCGTTCGACCTCAGCGCCCGGCTGCGCACCCGCACGGTCGCGGTGGGCACGGCGGGCACCGGGCCGGCGGTGCGGCCGCGGGCCTCCTGGCCGTACGCGGGCGCGTTCGTCATCGACACGCTCGACCCGCTGCGCTACCACCGCGCCGTCGGCGGCCCGGCCGCGCCGGGCGCGCCCGCCGCGCCGCCGCCCGGCGAGGAGGACGACAGCGGGGTGGTGATCGTCGCCGATCTGGCGGCGGCCGGGGTCCGGGTGCTGGACGCGGCGGCGCTGTGGCGCTACGCGGGCCGGGTCGTGGTCGCGACCCTGCACGACCCGCTGCGTCCGGAGACGCGGGCGGTGGCGCGCCGCGCCCTGCGCGCCCTGCAGCGCGTCGTGTTCGTGGACCCGGGCCTGGGCCTCGGCCTGTGCCTGCGGATCGACGTCGCGCGGACGCCGCGCTGCCTGCTCGCGTTCTCCGTGGACCGCGCCGACGAGCGGACACCGCACTTCGTCCGGCCCTGAGGCGCCCGCGAGGTCATCGGCCGCGCTCCGCCCGGTGAGGCCGCCTCACCGGGCGGAGCGCGGCGCGGACGCCGTCAGCACAGCCAGCTCAGGTCGGCCTGGAGATCGGCGGGCAGCTCGCGGATGCGGGTGGCGGGCTCCCAGGGCTCGGCCGACTCCGGCACGTCGTCGGGCAGCAGCCCGCACACCAGCCCGGTCGAGGTGCGCACGGCGGTGAACGCGCCGATCCGGGCGATCCCGCCGCCGGCCAGGTGGGCCAGCTCGGCCAGCAGTGCGGCCAGCGCCGACGGGTCGTGCGGGTCGCGCAGGTCGCGGACGTAGGTGAACAGCTCCTCCGCCAGCGCGTCCGCGCGCCGCCCCGACAGGTGGTACGACGTGCCCCAGAACGCGCCGCCCGGCGTCTGCACCGAGCGCTGGTCGCGGATGCGGACGCGCAGGCCGTACTCGCCGGAGCAGCGCTCGTACGCGTCGGCGAGCAGCGCCTCGGCCTCGCCCTCCTCGCTGAGCAGCAGCCCGGAGACCACGCCCTCCTCGCGGCCGAGGCGTTCCAGCATCTCCCGCCGCAGCTCCCCGACGACCTGCTCGGCCGCGTCCAGCGAGCGGGCCAGCGCGTGCCGGGCGGCGCGGTCGAGCTCGGCCCCGGCCAGCTCGGCCGAGACGGCGCCGAGCCGCTCCTCCAGCCGGTCGACCCGGCCGGCCAGCTCGGCGACCTCCGCCGGGGGCCGGTCGGCCGCGTACAGCGACCCGGGCGGCGGCTCCGCCGGCGGAGCCGGGGGCTCCTCGGCGCGCGCCGCCGGCTGCGGGATCGTGATCGCCGGGGTGTCGCGCAGCTCGGCCAGCTCGGCCTGCAGCGCGTCGTGGCGCTTGCCGAGCTCGTGGATCCGCGACCGGAGCTCGCGCAGTTCCGCCTGCGCGCGGGGGAGACGCTTGTCGGAGGCGAGGTAGAGCTCGCGCCCGGCGATCGCCAGGCACAGCAGGACCAGGACGACGGTGGTCATGAAGCTCCTCGGGGGGCGGCTGCCCTCCGACCCTAACCGGCTGGCCGCGTCCCGGCCGAGAGCGCGGCCGATCTCCGTCCAAATCCCCCGAAAATTCGGGGCTGTCAGCCGAAGAGGCCGCCCAGGAGGCCGCCGAGGATCTCGCCGACGGCGCCGGCCGCCTCCTCCGCCACCGCGCCGCCGGCCTCGCTCGCGACGGCGTTGGCGGCCTCGTTCACCGCGTACCCCGCGACGTGCCCGGCCGCGTCGGCGGCGACGTTCCCGGCGTAGCCCGCGACCGCGTCGCCGAACTGGCCCATCGGGACGCCGGCCGCGTAGCCCGCGACGTTGGCCGCGCCGCCGACGACGTTGCCGAACGCGTCGACGGCCGCGCCCGCGGCCATCCCGCCCGCGACACCGGCGGCGGCCACGCCGCCGACCGCGGCGGCCGCGCCCCAGCCGGCCCCGTGGTGGGGACGCCCGTGGTGGGAAGGCCCGTGGTAGCCGGGGGGCGGCGGGTACTGCGGCGCGCCGTGGCCGGGGGGCGGCGGGTACGACGGGGAGTGGGCCGGAGGCGGCGGGTACGGCTGCCCCGCGCCCGGCGGGGGAGCCTGCCCCGGGTACGGAGCCGGCGCGGGCCCGGGTGGGCCGGCGGGCGCCGGCGGCATCGGCGTCATGGGGCCGTGCGCGGGCCCGTGCGCGGGTCCCTGGCCCGGTCCGGGCGCGGGCGGCGGGAACTGCCCGTACTGGGCGGGACCGCCGTACGAGGCGGCCGCGGGCGCCGGAGCGCCGTGCGGGCCGGGCGGGGGCGGCGGGAACGTGGCCGGGCCGCCGGGTGGCGGCAGCGGCGCCCCGCCGGGCGGCGTGTGGTGGTGGCCCGCGCCCGGACCGGGAGCGGGCGGCGGTGCGCCGGGAGAGTGGAAGGAGCCCTGCGCGCGCGGCCGGGACGCGGCCTCACCGAGCCAGCGCTCGATCTTCGCGCCCCAGTCGGTCTCGGCGGCCTCGGGATGCTCGACCTGGAAGCGGCCGAACGACTCGTCGCCGCCGCCCCCGTCGCGCCGGTCGGCCTCCAGCACGAACGCCATGTGCCGGGGCGAGGCCACGAAGGTCAGCCCGATCTCGCCGAACCGCCCCTGGTACCGCGGCGGCGGCGCGAGCCGGATCTCCTGGAAGAACGGCAGCTGCTGCGGCACGCCGGCCAGCTTGGACTGCTCGAACGCCACGTTCTGGATCTTGAAGCCGAGCCGGGCGATGGCGGCAAGCACCCACTGCTGCGACTTCAGCGGCTCCACCGAGATCGGGTCGACGTCGCCGGGGTCGGCCGCGCCCTTGACGTCCACCTCGGTGCACAGCCCGATCGTGAAGCCGGGCAGCTCGCGGCCGAGCACCGTGGTGAACGGCAGCTCGTACGGCAGCGGGATCGAGAACGCCAGGTCGCGCCGCTGCCCCGGGTCGAGCCGGAACGAGCGGGTGAGCGCGCCCCGGTAGACCTCCGGGCCGGCGCTCTCGCCGCCGTAGCCGTTCTGCATGCGCGGCATCAGCGCGAGCGTCACATGCCGGATCTCCGCGGGCTGCGGGCCGGCGACGACGTGCACCTTCCCGGCCACGACGCCGCCGGGACGGCAGTTCGGCTCGGACAGGACCGTGTCGACCGTGACGCCGGGCGCCCCGCCCCCGTACCCGCCCGCCATCTGCCCGTAGGACACTGGCCGTTCCCCTCTCGCGACACCGGGGCCCGATCCCGTCGACGCGGGCCCGCTTGGTCAGACGGAATCCACCATGCCATCGGTTCACTCCGGCAGGCGACGCTTCGTCCCCAAAACATCACCGGAGCGCCTTATTTCGGATTCCCGGACGGGCTAGCCGTCCTCGGCCGGGGCCTCCGTCGCCGAGACGGTCACCGGCGCGTACCCGAGGTTCCGCAGCGGCTCCACGATCTGCCCCGCGTCCCCGACCGCGATGACGGTCAGCTTCTCCGGGTCGACGTGCTCGGCGTACGCCCGCGCCACCTCGTCCGGCGTCGCGGCGCGCACCGCCTCCAGGTAGCGGCGCGGGTAGTCCGCGCCCAGGTGGTTGGCGGCGGCGTCGGCGAGCTCGGCGGCGACCGAGCGGGCCGTCTCGTACTCGGCGGGCGCCCGGTCGGCCAGCGCCCGCACCGACGCGCCGCACTCCTCGTCGCCGATGCCGCGCGACACCACGCCGCGCAGCTCGGCGAGCGCGTCCGCGACGGCGTCGGCGGTGACCTCGGTGTGCACCGCGCCCTGCGTGATGAACAGGCCGCAGTGCCGCAGCCGCAGCAGCCCGGCGCGCACGCCGTAGGTGTAGCCCTTCTCCTCCCGCAGCACGCTGTTGAGCCGCGAGGTGAGGCCGCCGCCCAGCACGTGCGACACGACCGTCAGCAGCGGCCAGTCGGCATGCGCGCGGTTGGGAACGCCGTGCCCGATGCTCAGATACGTCTGCACGGAGCCGGGCCGGTCCACCACGACGATCCGCGGCCCGGACGTGGGCGGCACCGCGTCGGGCGTGCGGAGGACGTCGGCGGACACCGTCCAGCCCTCCAGCGCCGCGTTCAGCGCCGCCGTCGCGTCCACGCCGGACAGGTCTCCCGCGACGACCGCGGTCGCCTCGGCCGGGACCGCCGAGCCGTAGAAGTCGCGCACCGCGGCGCCGCCGAGCGCCTCGACGGACGCGGGCGTGCCGCCGGTCGGGCGGGCCGCCCGCGCCTCGGCGGGGAACATCACCGCGCGCAGCTCGCGCATCGCCCGCGAGCCCGGGTCGGCGTCCTCCTGCGCGATCTCCTCCAGCCGCTCGCGGACGAGCCGGCGCACGTCGGAGTCGGCCAGCGCCGGCTCGCGCACCACCGAGGAGAACAGCTCCAGCGCCGCGCCGAGCCGGGTCACCGGCACGTCCAGCGCGATCCGCAGCGCGGTCAGGTCGGCGGACGCGTACAGGCTGGCGCCCAGCCGCTCGAACGCGGCCGTCAGCGCGGTGCCGCCGCCGGGCTCGGTGCCCTCCAGCAGCGCCCGCGCGGCCAGCGTCGCGACGCCGTCCAGGCCCTCGGGCTCGCGGCCGGCGCCCGCGTTCAGCACCAGCCGCACGGCCGCCAGCCGGCGGCCCGGCAGGTCGCAGCGCAGCGTGGCGGGGCCGCCGCCGGGGACCGCGCCCTCCGTACCGGCCGGGAACGCCCACGCGGGAACGGGCCCGGGGGTCGGGCGCGGTGCCAGCGCCAGGCCGGACGAATCGGTGCTCACGACGCCGTACCTCCGTAGGTCAGGACGGAGCGGGCGCCGGGCTTGAGCCACTCGCCCGCCATCTCCTTGATCTGGCCCGCGGTGACCGCCGCCGCGCGGCCCGGCGCGGTGAACACCCGGGCCGGGTCGCCGAACTGCGTCGCGTTCTGCGACAGCGCGTTCGCCAGGCCGGTCACCGTCTCGGTCTGCTCCAGGAAGCCGCGCTCGGCCTGCGCGGTCGCGCGCGCGGTCTCGTCGGCGTCCGGGCCCTGCTCGGCGAAGCGCGCCAGCTCCTCGTCCAGCACCGCGGCGATCTTCTCCGGGTCGGGGCCGATCGCGTCCACGATGGCCAGCGAGGGGCCGCCGGCGAGCCGGGTCACGCCCGCCCACACCTCGGTCGCGATCTCGTCGCGGCGCACCATCCGGTCGTACAGGCGGGAGCCGGAGCCGCCGCCGAGGATCTCCACGGCCAGCTCGGCCGCCTCGACGTCGTCGCCGCCGTCCGACGGCAGCGGGAACATCGCGAAGTACGCGGGCGACGGCACCTCCTCGTCGACCGCCTCGCCGTTGATCCGGCCCAGCGGGCCGAGGTCGCCGGGCCGCGACGGCGGCGCCTGCGGGCCCGCCGGGATGCCGGCGAAGTAGCGCTCCACGGCGGCCAGCGTCTCGTCCGGGTCGACGTCGCCGACGATCGACAGCACCGCGTTGCCCGGCGCGTACCAGGTGCCGAAGAAGTCGGTGCAGTCCTCCAGCGTGGTCGCGTCGAGGTCCTCCATCGAGCCGATGGGGGTGTGGTGGTACGGGTGGCCCGCCGGGAACGTCAGCGCGCACAGCCGCTCGAACGCGGTGCCGTACGGCTGGTTGTCGTAGCGCTGGCGGCGCTCGTTCTTCACCACGTCGCGCTGGTTGTCGAGGTTGGCCTGGGTGAGCGCGGCGGGCAGCGTGCCCATCCGGTCGGCCTCCAGCCACAGCGCCAGCTCCAGATGGCTGACGGGCACCGTCTCGTAGTAGTTGGTGCGCTCGAACGACGTGCTGGCGTTGAACGTGGCGCCGGCGCTTTCCAGCAGCGCGGCGTGCTCGCCCTCGGCGACGTTGGCCGAGCCCTGGAACATGAGGTGCTCGAAGAGGTGGGCCAGCCCGGTACGGCCGGCCCGCTCGTGCCGCGAGCCCACCCCGTACCAGATGTTGACGGCGGCCAGCGGTACGACATGGTCCTCGCAGACCACCACGCGCAGGCCATTGCCGAGCGTGTGCTCGTGCAGCGGCTGTTCTGCCACGGAGCGCTCCCGTCCGATCGAGGTCGGTTCAGTGAAAGCACCGCACGCGCTTGGACAGGACGGCGCCACCCTGGCGGCGGGGCTTGATCTCTGTCTCACGGTACCGGTTCGCGGGCCCGCCGGGTGTCGTCCGGGGGCGGGGAGCACGCGGAAGCCGGGCGCGGAGGGGCGAGGCGGGGCGAGGCGGGGACGGGTGGGAGGGGAGGGATGGGAGGAAGGCCCGGGGAAGGGCTGGGAAGGGCCAAGGTGGGCCCGGGAGGGGTGAAGGATCAGCTCGCGGTGCGGGAGTTGCCGGTCGCTTCGCCGCTTTGCGCGGCCTCGTGGGCGGCGATCGCGTCCTCCAGGGAGTGGTGCAGCACGAATATCTTGGTGAGCTGGGTGACGTGGAAGACCCGGCGCACCCGGTCGTTCACTCCCATGAACGACATGGACCCGTCGCGGGCGCGTAGCCGGTGGTAGATGCCGACGAGCACGCCGAGCCCGGTGGAGTCCAGGAAGGTCACCTCACCGAGGTCCACCACCAGGTGCGCGGCGCCGGTGTCGATGATCTCCAGCAGCAGCTCGCGCAGGCGGGGGCTGGTGAAGACGTCGATCTCACCGCTGATCTTTACTACGGTGAGCCCTTGCTCTTCCCGGTGCGCGACGGCGAATTCCACCGAAACTCCCTCTCCGCTCGATTTGTGGATGGGCGTATACCCGCGTGGAGCTGCCGTTACCCTCTCCGGTGGTTGCGACCTCGGCCACAGGTGTGGCTAGGGTGCGCGGAACAGCGCCCAGACCACCTTCCCCTGCGGCAGCCCGCACCAGCCCCAGCGGATGCTGAACGACTCCACCAGGTGCAGCCCGCGGCCGGTCTCGGCGATGTAGTCGGGCTCCTTGCGGCGCGGCGCCTCGGGGCTGGCGTCCATGATCCCGCACAGCAGCCAGGGCGCCTCGTACAGCAGCCGCAGCCGGATGGCCGCGGGCGCCGAGCCCAGCGGATCGGCGGGGCCGTGGTTCGTGCAGCCGGAGCGGTCGGCGCGGTCGCCGAGGACGGCCTGGGGCCGGGCGAAGGCGGGGGCGCCGCTGTGCCGCAGCGCGTTGGTGACGAGTTCGGAGACCACGAGCCCGACGTCGTCGGCCAGCGCGGAGCCGCCCCAGCCGTCCAGCCGGGTGAGCGCGAAGTGCCGCGCCTCGGTGACCGATTCCGGTTCGGGGAGCACGGTGAACGAGACGGTCGGTCCGGTCAGCGCGACCAGGGCGCGCAGGGCGAGATCGAGGCGGTGCGGCAGGTCACGCGATTCGGGCACGGGGACCGAATGACCGGCACAGTCCTGTGTGCCCGCCGGCTCCGCGCTGGAGGCAGCCCCCCAGCGCGTGTCGTCGTGCGCGTGGCGTGACGTCATTCCCCAGGACCCCGCAGAGTGATCTCGTTGTGCAGCCGTGGCTCGGAAGTCTCGTGCGTTATCCTGCGCATCGTAGCGTGCGAATGCAAGGCCCAATGCACGTGCATCCGAACCCGTCAGTAAAGATCGGTAGGGTGCCCGCGCGGGTGATCGGAGGTATCCGCAGGACAGGGACCGCAGTGGCACACTTAGCTCTCCGGCTCCGCCGGGGAAGATCGCTGTCCGCCAACGAGCCGGGAGGTTGGGCGTGACTCCAGAGACGCCGGGAACTGGGTCGACGGTACGTCGGATCCTGCTCGGCTCGCAGCTCCGTCGCCTGCGTGAGGCGAAGGGCGTGAGCCGCCAGGACGCCGGCTACGTCATCCGCGCGTCGGAGTCCAAGATCAGCCGCCTGGAGCTGGGGCGGGTCAGCTTCAAAGAGCGAGACGTCGACGATCTGCTCACGCTGTACGGCGTCGTCGAGGCGACCGAACGCGAGGCGCTGCTCCAGCTGGCCCGGGAGGCCAACACCCCGGGCTGGTGGCACCGCTACAACGACGTCCTCCCCGGCTGGTTCCAGACCTACGTGGGCCTGGAGGAGTCGGCGGCGCTGATCCGGACCTACGAACTCCAGTTCGTCCCGGGCCTGCTCCAGTCGGAGGGCTACGCGCGTGCGGTCATCCGCCTGGGCAACGCGGGCGCGGCCGAGCAGGAGATCGACCAGCGCGTCGGGCTGCGGATGCAGCGGCAGGAACGGCTGACGGGCCCGGAGGCCCCGAGGCTGTGGGCGGTGCTGGACGAGGGGGCGCTGCGCCGCCCGATCGGCGGGCCGGAGGTGATGCGGGGCCAGTTCGAGCATCTCATCGAGATGTCGAAGCTGCCCAACGTCACCATCCAGGTCATGCCGTTCCGGTTCGGCGGCCACGCCGCCGAGGGCGGTGCGTTCTCCATCCTGCGCTTCCCCGAACAGGACCTGCCGGACGTGGTGTACGTCGAGAACCTCACCGGCGCGATGTACCTGGACAAGCGCGACGACGTCGACACCTACTTGCAGGCGATGGAACGCCTGTGCGTCGACAGTGCGACACCGGAGCGCACCGTCGAGCTTCTCGGTGATTACCTCAGAGAGACATGATGCTCGGAATCGACAAGGGACAGAACACCCCCCACCCCCCGCGGCGGAACAACGCCTACGACAACGGCATGCCGGCCACCGGACTCCAGGGAGCCCGCTGGCTGAAGTCGCGGCGCAGCAACTCCCAGGGGAACTGCGTGGAGATCGCGGAACTGCCCGGCGGGCGGATCGCGATGCGCAACTCCCGCCACCCGGAGGGCCCCGCCCTCATCTACACCCGGCCCGAGATCGAGGCGCTCATCCTGGGCGCCAAGGACGGCGACTTCGACCACCTGATCACGGCGCCGTCCAACTGACCGGACCGTCCGGCCCGGATCCACCTGGCCCGGACCTATTTCGATTTCCGGTCCGACCTGATTGATCCGGACCGCAGACCGACCTGACCGATCCGATCCGATCCGACCTTCGACCGCCGGGCGCCCCGCTCCCCGAAGCCGCGCCCGGCCTCCCATCCGGCCCCGCGACCCGCGGGACCCGGGCGGCCCGCACGCCGGGCCGCCGAGGCGCCTTCGGGTCGCCCGCTCAGCCGCAGTTGCCGTACGGCGCGGCGGTCGAGCCGGCGCCGAACCGGACGCACTTGCCGGGCGCGCTGACGAACACCGGCCCCGCGTACCAGGCGTACGACCCGCCATCGCCGATCCTGTTCCCGCCCCGCGCCTGGATCCACACCGACACCGCCGACGCCTTGCCGACGTTCCTGGTCTTCATGGTCACGGCGCAGTTGTTGCGCGACGAGTTGCTGTAGAGCAGGTACGCCCGGCCGCCCGCCACCGCGATGGAGCGCTGCACGTAGTAGCCGCTGCCCTTGCCGCCGGTGTTGCAGGCGCTCTGGGGCGTGTACTTGTTCGGCGGCTCCTTGGCGGGCGTACCGCCCCCGCCGGCCGGGGGAGCGGTCGTCCCGGGCCCGCCGCCGGGCCTGCCGGGGGTCTTCGACCCGCCCGGCTTCGCGCCGGGGCTCTTGGAGTTCTGCGGCTCGGCCCCGTGGCCCTTCGGGTCCTGGGCGCTCGCGCCGGGCCGGTTCTCCTGCGCCGCGGGCCCCTGGCCGCCCGGCCGGCCGGCGACCGTGCCGCCGCCCGATCCCGGGTCGTCGCCGCCGCGGGTGGCGGCCCACACCGCCCCGCCGCCCAGCACCGCCGCCACGGCGACCGCGGCGGCGAGCGGGACGGCCAGCCGCTTGCCGCCGCCCTTCGCCCCGCCACCGCCGGGCGGCGGCGTCGGGCCGGCGGGCGCGGGGTACGCGTGCGGCTGCGGCTGAGCGTGCGGCAGGGGGTGAGGCTGCGGGTGAGGGGCGCCCTGCGGCTGCGGCGTCGCGTACGGGGACGGCTGCGGCGACGTCACCCGGTCGATCCGCGGCGGCCCGGCGGCGGGCGGCGCCACGGCGGGCGGGGCGGCCTGCGGCCCGGCGGGCGGATCGGCCGGCGCGAACGGCGCCGGGGGCGGCGGCGCGGGCATCGCGGCCAGCGGCCCCGGCGCCTCGCCCGGGGCGGCGCCGACCAGCTGCTCCTGCGCCTCCCGCGCGGTGGGCCGCTGCTCGGGCTCCTTGGCCAGGCACGCCGCGACCACCTCGCGCAGCGGCGACGGCAGGTCGCCGAGGTCCGGGTCCTCGATCAGGATGCGGTGCATGACCGCGGCCATCTCGTCGTTGCCGAACGCGGGCCGCCCGGTCGCGGCGAACACCATCGTGGTGCCCCACGCGAACATGTCCGCGGCCGGCCCGACGCCCGCCCCGCTGAAGTGCTCGGGGGCCATGTACGCGGGCGTGCCGACGTTCTGCGTCTCGCCCGCCGCGCCCAGCGCCCGGGCCACCCCGAAGTCGATCACGCGCGGGCCGTCCGGGCCCATCATCACGTTGTGCGGCTTGAAGTCGCGGTGCACGATCCCGGCCTGGTGGATCGCGTACAGCGCGGTCAGCGTGCTGATCGCGAGGCGCTCCAGCGCGCCGCCCGTGCGCGGTCCCTCGGCCTGGACCAGGGCGTGCAGGGACTGGCCCGGCACGTACTCGCTGACGATGTACGGCTGGTCGCCCGCCAGGTCGGCGTCGATCACCTGCGCCGTGCAGAAGCGGGCGACGCGCTTGGCCACGTCCAGCTCCCGCACGAACCGCGCCCGCGCCGAGTCGTCGCCGGTGAGCCCGGAGTGCAGCAGCTTGATCGCGACATGGTCGGCCGGCCGGTTCGGGTCGCCGCCGGCCGGGCGGCCGAGGTAGACGGCGCCCTGGCCGCCCTCGCCCAGCCGGCCCAGGACCTGGTACGCCCCCAGCGTGGTCGGATCGCCCGACCGCAGCGGATGGGCGTCCGGCATCGTCGTGTCGGTCACACCACTCTCACTTCGTCGCACACGGCTCCTGGATCGCCCCAGACTATTGCGCCGCCGGGGTCGCCGTGTCCGGGTCGCACCGTTTCGAGATCGTCGCCGGAACGCGGAAGACCCCCGGCGCGCGGGCGCGGGGGTCTTCTGCGGTGCTGGTCAGGCCGGGTCGGGGGTGCCCCGGGTGGGGCGGTCGGCCGCCCGGCCGGGGTCGTGGCCCGGCGGGCCCTCCGGGGCGTGCTCGCGTTCCAGCCGGGCGGCGACCGCGAGGGCGCGGAGCGAGTGGGTCCGGACGTGCTTGTGCCCGCCGGTGCGGGCCTTGGGGATGCTGCTGCGCATGGCGTACCTCCGTGTCGAGGGGGGTGCGGGGGACCGCGGGGAACTCGGATACCCGATCCCTCGCGCGTCTCACATGGTGCAACCGCAAGATCGAATTCCCTATTCCGAGTATCCGCTCGTGTTTTTCGGGCTAGTCGTCGGCGCCCGCTAGTTTGCATTCCTACCTAGCTTGCTCTAGTTTCTAAATCGTTCCGCCGACCACCGAAGGGACGCCATGACCCCCGACCGCCGGGCCAGCTGGCTCAAGGGCGTGCTCGACCTGCTGGTCCTCGCCGACCTCACCGCCGGTGAGAGCTACGGCTACGAGATCGCGAAGCGGCTCGCCGCCTCCGGGATGGGCCAGATCAAGGGCGGCACGCTCTACCCCGTCCTCAACCGCCTGGAAGAGGCCGGGCTGGTCGCGGCCGAGTTCCGGGCCACCGAGCGCGGCCCCGGCCGCCGCTACTACAGCCTCACCGCCGCCGGCCGCGACGTCCTCGCCGAGCAGACCCGGCTCTGGCTGGACTTCGCCGAATCCGTCCGTACCAACCTCGCCAAGGGAGCCCCCCGATGACCGACTACTTCGACACGCTCGCCGAGCGGCTCCGCGCCCAGGGGATGCCGGACGAGCGGATCGCGGGCACCGTCGACGACCTCGCCGCCTACGCCGCCGACTCCGGCGCCGACCCCCGCGAGGAGTTCGGTGCCCCCGAGGAGTTCGCCGCCGTCCTCGCCGGCTCCGCCGCCGCCGAGCCCGTGCCCCCGGCCGTCGAGACCTGGCGGTGGACGGCCGACGCGTTCCACGAGGTGGACCGCCTCAACGAGTTCGGCGACCAGGGCTGGGAGGTCGAGCGCGTCGACGGCCGCGCCCACTTCGTCAGCCGCCGCGACCTGGCCGACCCGCAGCGCTGGGAGTACCGGCGCGAGACCGTGCGCCCGAGCACCGCGTCCCGGGCCGCGCTGGCCGAGCGCCTCGCGCCCGATGGCTGGGAGCCCTGCGGCACCTGGATCTGCTTCGAGTACTTCAAGCGCCCCAAGGCCGCCGACCTCGGCCCGGCCGCCGCGCTCGGCGCGGTCCCCGCGACCCCGTCCCGCGGCGTGTACTGGAGCAGGAGCTTCGGCGCCTTCTACCTGATCTGGGCCCTCTTCATGGCCGCCTACGTCGGCTGGCGGCTCGCCGACGGCGACAGTGTCTCCACGATCGCGGGGGTGGCGGCCGGCGGGATCGCGGTCGGTGCCGCCATGGTCGTCATCGGCTGGGTCCTGGGACGGCGCTCCTCCCCGTCCCGTCGGCGAAACCCATGACCCGCCGCCCGGACCGGTCGTACAGTCGTCCCGCAGAGCCCCCTACGGCGGGAGACGGCGGTGCGCGGACTCGGAGCGCTCATCTGCGGCGCCGTACTGGCGCTGCCGCAGATCCCCGCCCACGCCGCCGGGGCCACGGCCCCGGCCCCGCCCTGCCGGGTCGCCCGCGGCGTCCCGGGCCCGGTCGCCGCGTCGTGGGCTGAGGGCAGGCTGGACCTCCCGCGGGCCCGGACGCTGACCGCGGGCCGGGGCGCCACCGTCGCCGTGATCGACAGCGGCGCCGACGCGTCCCACCCGATGCTGGCCGGCCGGGTCGCGAAGGCCACCGACCTCACCGGCACCGGCACCCGCGACTGCGCCGGCCACGGCACCGGCGTCGCCGCCCTGATCGCCGGCCGCGACCTCGGCGGCGGAACCGGCGGCGTCGCCCCCGCCGCCCGCCTCCTGGTGATCAAGCAGCAGGACACCGACCGCGACGAGACCGGCGGCGCCCGCCTGCCGCGCGCCGTCCGCGCCGCCGCCGACGCCGGCGCCCGGGTCGTCAACGTCTCCATCAAGACCGGTCCCGGCCCCGAGCTCGCCGAGGCCGTCCGGTACGCCCAGAGCAGGGACGTCCTGATCGTCGCCGCCGCCGGCAACGTCGAGAAGGAGGGCGGCGACGCGGGCCCCGCCTACCCGGCGAGCTATCCGGGCGTCCTCTCCGTGGCCTCCCTGGGACCGGACGGCGCGCGCGCCGAGAGCTCTAGCGTCCGGTCAAGGGTCGATCTGGCGGCCCCGGGCAAGGGCGTCCCCACGGCATGGCCTGGAGGCGGCTACAACCCGCAAGCGGAAGGCACCAGCTATGCGGCCGCGTACGTGTCGGGAGCGGCCGCCCTCGTACGCTCGCGCCACCCGCACCTGAACCAGCGGCAGGTCGCGAACCGCATCGTGTCGACCGCCGACGGGAACGCCGGCGCGGGAACCGGCCGCGGCATGGTCAACCCCGTCCAGGCCGTCACGGCGGTCATCCCGGGCGAGACCGCCCCGCTCCCGCGGACCTCGCCCGCCCCCGCCGCGCTGACCGCTCCGGAACCGGCCGATCCCCGCACCCGCACCCTCAGCGCGGCCGTGACCGGCACCGCGCTCGCCGCCGCGGCCCTCGCCGCCCTCGCGGGCGTGATCCTCCCCATGGGCCGCCGCCGGCGCTGGCGCCCCGGCCGCGCCGCCCCACCCGCCCCCACCGTCCAGGACGCCCCGGAGATCGTGACCGGCGCCGTCCAAGGCACGATCGGCGCCCACCCCCGCCGCCCACCGCCTTGACTCGTGGCGTGTTCCCGCGCCCCGCGCCCGCCGGAAGGCCGACACGCCACGAGTCGACGTCGCGGACGGGCCGGCGGGCGCGCTACTCGTCCCGGAGGGCCGTCTGGACCAGGCGGGCGCCGGCGCGGCGGTCGGTGAGGGTGCCGCGGCCGCGCGGCAGGGGACCCGGGACGACCTCGCCGAACAGCGGGCCCTCCTCCTTGCTCCCGGACATGATCAGCGCCGGTGTCGCCATGTCCTTGAGCCGCTGGACGACCGGATCGTACAGCGCGCGGGCGGCGCCGCCCATCGCCCGCGACAGCACCAGGTGCAGCCCGATGTCGCGGGCCTGCGGGAGCAGCTCCAGCAGCGGGAGCAGCGGGTTGCCGGCGGTGGCGACCAGGTCGTAGTCGTCGGCGAAGAGGAAGATGTCCGCGCCCTGCCACCACGAGCGCCGCCGCAGCTGCTCGGGCGTGAGGTCCGCGGGCGGCAGCCGGTCGTTCAGCGCGTCCACCAGGTCGTCCACCAGCTGCGCGGCGGCCGCCGCCGACGCGGCGTACCCGACGCGGTGCGCGGTGTCGGCGGTGTCGAGCAGCGACCGCCGGTAATCGACGAACAGCAGCCGCGCCTCCTCGGGCGGGTGCCGCGCCACCACGCCCTCGGCGAGCAGCCGGAGCAGGTTGGTCTTGCCGCACTCGGTGTCGCCGACCACCACGAAGTGCGGGTCGGCGGCGAAGTCCAGCCGCACGGGGGACAGCGTGTCCTCGTCGATCCCGATCGGCACCCGCCACCGCTCGGGCGGCGTCCCGGCCAGCCGTGCGGCCGGCAGCACGTCCGGCAGCAGCCGCACCGGCGGCGCCGCCGGCCCCTGCCACGCCCCGGCGACCGCCTCGACCAGCTTGCCGGCGCCGTCGGCCAGGTCGCCGGCCGTGCCGCGGCCGTCCAGCCGCGGCAGCGCGGCCAGGAAGTGCATGCCGTCGGGGGTGAGGCCGCGGCCGGGACGGCCCGCCGGGACGTTCTCGGCCAGCCGCCGGTCGATCTCCGACTCGTACGCGTCGCCGAGCTTGAGCTCCAGCCGGGTGCCGAACACGTCCCGGATCCCCATCCGGAACTCCGACCACTTGCCCGCCGTGGCCACCACGTGGACGCCGAAGCCCAGCCCGCGCGCCGCCAGGTCGGTGACGACCTCCTCCAGGTGCTCGTACTCCTGGCGCAGCGTCATCCAGCCGTCCACCACCAGGAAGACGTCGCCGAACCCGTCGCCGGGCGCCGCGCCCGCCGCCCGCAGCCGCCGGTACGTGGCGATGGAGTCGACGCCGCGCTCGCCGAACTCGCGCTCGCGCCGTTCCAGCAGGGTGGACACCTCCGCGACGGTACGGCGCACGCGGTCGGCGTCCAGCCGGCTGGTCACGCCGCCGACGTGCGGGAGGCCGGCGAACGGGCCCAGCGTCCCGCCGCCGAAGTCCAGGCAGTAGAACTGCACCTCCTCGGGCGTGTGCAGCAGCGACAGCGACGCGATCAGCGCGCGCAGCATGGTCGACTTGCCGGTCTGCGGCGCCCCGACGATCCCGACATGGCCGGCCGCGGCCGACAGGTCCACCCAGAGCGGGTCGCGGCGCTGCTCGAACGGCCGGTCGACGATCCCCGCCACGGCGGCGAGCCGGCCCCGGCCCTCCCAGCCGGCGGCCGTCAGCCCGTGCCGCGCGGTCGCCGACAGGGGCGGCAGCAGCGCGTTCACCGGGGGCGGCGCGTCCAGCGGCGGCAGCCAGATGCGGTGCGCCTCCGGGCCCTGGCCGGCGAGCCGGCCGACGACCGTGCCGAACAGCGTCTCCGCCGGTTCGGGCGCGGCGGGCGGCCCGGACTCCCCTCGCTCGGGCGCGGCTTCGAAGCGCGGCCGCACGTACCCGGGCCCGTACGGGACGATCAGCCGCTGCCGGCGCGGGCCGCCGGCCGTCCCGTCCCCGGCGCCGCGCCGCTCGTCGCCGCCCGCGCCCGAGACGTACGCCGCCTTGAACCGGACCATGCCGGTGACGTCCACCTTGAGGTACCCGTTGCCCGGCTGGGACGGCAGCTCGTACGCGTCCGGGACGCCCAGCACCACGCGCGACTCCATCGCCGAGAACGTCCGCAGACCGATCCGGTACGACAGGTGCGAGTCGAGCCCGCGCAGCCTGCCCTCCTCAAGCCGCTGCGACGCCAGCAGCAGGTGCACGCCCAGCGAGCGCCCGAGCCGCCCGATCATCACGAACAGCTCGGCGAACTCGGGCTTGGCCGACAGCAGCTCGGAGAACTCGTCCAGGACGACGAAGAGGGTGGGGAGGGGCGCGAGCGGCGCGCCCTGCTCGCGGGCCTTCTCGTAGTCGCGTACCGAGGCGTGGTTGCCGGAGGCGCGCAGCAGCTCCTGCCTGCGGATCATCTCGCCGTGCAGCGCGTCGTACATGCGGTCGACGAGCGGCAGCTCCTCCTCCAGGTTGGTGATGATCGCCGATACGTGCCGGAGCCGGTCCAGGCCCAGGAACGTGGCGCCGCCCTTGAAGTCGACGAGGACGAAGTTCAGCGACTCCGACGAGTGCGTGACCGCGAGCGCGAGCACCAGCGTGCGCAGCAGCTCGGACTTGCCCGAACCGGTCGCGCCGATGAGCAGCCCATGCGGGCCCATGCCGCCCTGCGCCGACTCCTTGATGTCCAGCTCGACCGGGCGGCCGTCGGCGTCCACCCCGATCGGGACGCGCAGCCGGTTGCGCGGCGGCCGGGGCTGCCAGGTCGCGCGCACGTCGATGGCCGCGGCGTCGTCCAGGCCCAGGAGGGAGGTGAGGGTGAGGTCGCCCGCCAGGGCGTTCTGCTCCGGTTCGTCCGGTGCGCCCGCGCGCAGCGGGGCCAGCCGCAACGCCAGCCCCTCGGCCTGGACGGGCGTGAACGCGTCCGGCCGGCCCAGCGGGCTGGCGACGTCCTTGCCGGTGTGGTCGCGTTCGAGCATCTCCAGCCCGCCGGCGGTCACGTCGAGGCGCAGCATCGTCGAGTCCGGCGCGGCGCCGGCCGGCGTGCCGAGATCGACGACGCAGACGCCCTTGATGCCGTCCGAGCCGAGATGGGCGTCGGCGGTGACCGTCCCGCCGTCCACGATCACCACGTGGAACGGCAGGTCCTGCGTCCCGGCGCCGGGGCTGAACCGCGGCCGGTCCTTCAGGTCCTCCTCCAGCAGCCGCTCCAGCTCCGCGAGCGAATGCGTCATCAGCCGTACCGGCCCGGCCGCGTCGTGCTCGCTGGGGTGCAGGCAGTGGGGGAGCCACTTGGCCCACTGCCAGTCGGGCATGCGCTCGGGCGAGACGCAGATCCCGATCCGGACGTCGTCGGGCGCATGGAACGTGACGAGCTGCGCCACCAGCGCGCGCAGCATCGCCCGTACCGCCGCGGGGTCGCCGGTCGGCACGATGCGGGAGAACGCGGGCAGCGACACCGCGACCGGCAGGTCCGGGACGCTCGCGTGCGCCCGCAGGAAGCGCCGCAGCGCGCCCGCGCACATCGGCTCCAGATCCTCGATCGGCCGGGTCTCGGGATGGATCAGCTCGACCGCGAGCCGCTGCCGTCCCGTGCCGATCCGCACCTGCCCGAAGTCCGCGTCGGCGGGCCGCCGCTCCCAGAGCCGGTGGCTCAGCACCAGCGACCAGAGCGTCCGCGGGGCCGGGCCCGACCATTCCAGGGCCTCGCGCTGCTGCCGGGCCGCGTTCCTGACCCGTACGCGGACCTGGTCCAGGTAGCGGTAGTAGTCCCTGCGGGCGCTGTTGAGCTGCTGCTTGCGTTCGCCCGCGCCCTGGCCCATATGGCCGAACCCCATGCCGACCATCGACAGCACGAACAGCCCGCTCGCGATCCACATGATCGGGTTGCCGCCGCCGGCGCCGCCCGCCCCGCCCATGAACATCAGCCCCATGGCCCCGCCGCCGGCGGCCATCGGCAGGTACATCAGGGCGTTCGCGAACCCCTGGCCGGCCTTCTCGGGGACCTCGGGCGGCGGTTCGAGCACGATCTCGCCCTCGGGCACCCGCGGCGGCGTCCGCCGCTCCGGCCGCCGCACGACCTCGATTCCCACAACCGCCTCCCGGCCGTGATCGCCAAGAAACCGGACTTATTTCCGCAGTAAAGATCATTGGTCAGCCCGCGCCAGGTCGGGGCGCTGGACTGGACAACACGGAGAAATATTGGCATTTTGCCTAACTTCTCCCCGGGGGAATCTCGTCGCGCTATTCTCCCGGAACACGGGCCAAAGTATCACCTTGGGTTCGGTGTCCGGGTGGCTTGCCGAAGATCCGGTAATTGCATCGAACTCGCTGGTCAGCGCCCTGATCCAGAACGCGCTAATGATCCTTTTCGACTGCCCGGGCCATGCCGCCGATGACGGCCGATCGATCTTTCCGGATGGAGGTTGCGGGGCCGGTGAATACGTCGACCGGAGAAGAGCTGTGCCGGGTGGTCATGGTCGCGCCGAATCGGCGCCTCGACCTCTCGCTCCCCGCCGACGTGCCCCTCGCCCACATGCTCCCCACGCTCCTGCGGGCCGCCGGGCGCGCGCGTCCCGGCGCGGGCGAATGGCACGCCGGCTGGATCCTGCAGCGCCTGGACGAGCCGCCGCTGGACGAGTCCCGCACCCTCGGCGAGCTCGGCGTCCGCGACGGCGAACTCCTCTACTTCCGCCCCGAACTCGCCCAGCTGCCCGAAGTCGTCTTCGACGACGTCGCCGACGTGGTCGCCACCGGCATCAACGAGCGTCCCGACCGCTGGCGCCCCGGGACGACGCGCACGTTCGGCCTGCTCGCCGCCGCCACCGCCCTCCTCACCGGCGCCGCCGCCCTGGCCGCCGCCGGACCGCCGTGGCCGCTCCCCGCCGCCGGCGCCGGATGCGTCACCGCGATACTCCTCCTGGCCGGCGTCGTCCTCTCCCGCGCGGTCGGCGACGCGGGCGCCGGAGCGGTCCTGGGCTACAGCGCGCTGCCGTACGCGTTCCTCACCGGCCTGCTGATCCCCGCACGCCCCGTCCCGCTGGCCGACCTCGGAACCCCGCACCACCTCGCGGGCCTGAGCACCCTCACGCTGGCGGCGGTCGTCGCGGCCTTCGCCATCACCGAGGCCTGCCGGTCTTCCTGGGCATGGCCATCGCGTCCCTTCTGGGCGTCGTCGCGGCCGCCATCGTCGAAGCCTCCGGAACGTCTCCCGCAGGCGCCGCTGCATTCACCGCCGCCCTCTGTCTCGCCCTCACGGCGCTCATCCCGTCCCTCGCGTTCAGGCTCGCCCGCCTGCCCCTGCCGCCCGTACCGGAGAACGCGGAGGAACTGCGCAGCGCCCAGACGTTCGACGGCCCGACCCTGCTGCGCCGCACGCGCGAGGCGGACCGCTTCGCCACCGGACTGGTCGCCGCCGTCGCGGCCGTCTGCCTGGCGGCCCAGCTGTTCCTGGTGACAGCACGAGGCTGGCTCCCCCTAACGATGAGCCTCTGCGTGTCCCTCGTACTCCTCCTGCGCGCACGCGTCTTTCACGGCAGACCGCAACGCCTCTGGCTCCTGTGCGGCGGCCTGGCCGGGCTGGCCCTCCTCAGCCTGCGCACCGCCACGACCGCCGCGCCCGAAACGACACTGCTCGCCGTCGTCGTACCGCTCCTTCTGGCCACAACGGTGACGCTCTCGATGGCTCTGCGCCTACCGGCGCACAAGCCGTCCCCCTTCTGGGGCAGGGCAGGAGACATCGCCGACCTGATGCTAATCATTAGCCTCTTCCCCCTCGCCATGGGCCTCCTGAACTTCTACTCCTGGCTGCGCGGGCTGGCCGGCTGATGCAGACGCGCAAGGACCTCTACCAGGCGCACCGCCTGATGACCCAGCGCGTCGCCCTGGCACTCCTGCAAGGGCAGCCCAGCGCCGCCGAATCGCCCATGAGACGCACCGGCGTAGGCGCCATCTGCGGCGTCATGGTGGCCGTCCTGGTCGCCGCCGGCTTCGGCATCGCGGGCTTCCTGTTCAAGGGCGGCGCCCGCAACCTCGAACGTCCCGGCGTCCTGATCATCGAGAAGGAGACCGGCGCGACGTACGCCTACAGCGCCGAGAGCCGCACGATGATCCCGTTCCTCAACTACACCTCGGCCCGCCTGGCGATGCCGACCAGCACCGTCCAGTCCAGATCGGTGTCCGCCAAATCCCTCGCCAAGTACGCCAGAGGCCCCCTGACGGGCATCCCGGGAGCCCCCGAGACGCTCCCCGACCCCCGCAAACCGGCCAAACCGCCCTGGTCCCTATGCGTCCGCACCACCGGCGGCCGCTCCCTCGTGACCCTCGCCGGCGGCCGCGACGTCGGCGGCCGCCCCCTCACCGACGACCAGGCCGTCCTCGTGCAGGCGGCCGCCCAGCCCTGGCTGATCTGGCGCAGCACCCGCCTGCGGATCTCCCCCAGAGCCGCGCGCGTCCTCACCGCGGCGCCACCCGTACCGGTGGACGAACGCTGGCTGAACGGCCTGCCGCAGGGCGCCGACTTCGCCCCACCGCGCATCCCCGGACTGGGACTCCCCGCGAACCGATCCCAAATCGGCCAGCTGTTCCGAGTCGCCGCCGTGGCCGGGACGCCCGAACGCTGGTACGTCCAGCTCGCGGACGGCCTGTCGAGCATCTCCCAGACCCAGGCCCGCCTCCTGCTCGACGCCCCCGGCACCCCAGGCCCGCCCCGCGAGATCCCTCCAGGAGCCGCCGGCGAACGCCCGTCCCGCACGAACCTGCACAGCCGGGCGCTCCCAGAGAGGCCGCCGCGCATCGTCGCCTACACACCGGCCGATCCGCTCTGCGCCATTTACCACAACACCACGCGGTTTTCCACCGAGGCCCGCTTCACGGTCGGCGGCTCGCCGCCGGGCGCGCCGCCCCGGGCGACGGGCGGTCTCGACCAAGTCACCCTCCCCGGAGGCGGCGCGTTCACCGGAACGCTCGCCGTCCCGGGGCAGCGTCCCCAGGCGTACTCGATCCTCACTGACCAGGGAGTCCGCCATCCCGTCGCCACCCCCGAGGACGTCGCCAAACTCGGCTACGGACCCACCGCCGCGGCGCCCGTTCCGGCGAACCTGCTGAACCTGTTTCGGACGGGCCCCACCCTGGCGTCGGAGGCCGCTACTTGGCCGGTTCCGGCCACCTGAACCCTGAACCGAATCCGGGGGTGCCGGTGATTCGGCTGATCAGCGAGTGGGCGGTGAGAAAACGGACGGCGCCTCATGAAATTCGTTCCTTTTCTTCGCGTGGACCCTTAAACCGTCGCCTCCCTACTCTCGTACTTTCTCATTGTCACAGTGCGTGTATCAGATCCGGCAAAAGCGCCTGACCGGACCTAAAGATCAATTAACCAAGAAGGAGCATCATGGCCCCACAGTCATCGGTCAATCGCCAGCACATGCAGCAGGCCGCGGCCAAGGTCCAGGACGCCCACGGCCAGATGGGCCAGGTCAAGGGCCAGCTCACGAGCCACCACGGCGAACTCCAGGCCGCCTGGCAGGGCGAGTCGGCCGCCGCGTTCACCCAGGTCTTCCAGCTCTTCCAGACCGAGTTCACCAAGGTCATGAAGGACCTCGACCTGATCCACCAGAAGCTCGTCGACACCCGCGTCAAGTACGAGGCCGCCGAACAGGAGAAGACCGGCCGCATCAACCAACTCAAGGGCGTCGTGAACGGCTGATCCGCAAATCCGGCAAAGGAGAATAGATCATGTCCCATGACCGCACATACGTGAACTTCGGCGGAATGTCGCAGGGGCAGGCGAACTTCATGAACGTCCTCAAGCGCTACCAGCAGATCACCGAGACCCTCGACGCGCAGGTCCGCACCCACCTGGCCGAGTGGGACGGCGACGCCCGCACCGCGTACGAGATGAAGTCCCGCGAGTGGAAGGCCGCCTCCCAGCGCATGGCCACCGCCGTCGCCGGCATGAGCCGTTCCATCGGCGACGCCCACGACATCCATCTGGGCGCCGAGAAGACCAACACCGCCCTCTGGGCCTGACCGCCGACCACACGGGGAGGAGCAACGGTGGCACCGCAGGACCAGCAACCCGACCTGAACAAGCTCTTCCCAGGCATGTTCCAGGGCCCGCAGATCAACCCGCACGACCCCACCACCTGGCCGGGCACGACGACCACACCCAAGGGCCGCCCCGGCACGGTCGAGCACCAACGCGACCGCATGCGCCAGGTAGCCGCCGCAATGCGCCAAGACCTCTCAAAGCTCCAGTACATGCTCACGGCCCTGAACGGCGACTGCGGCACGATCGGCACCTGGGACGTGGCTCAGAGCATGGGCACCAAGGTGGCCACCGCCCACCGCAACATGCTCGCCACCGTCCAGGCGTACATCCAGTCCTACGAGGTCGTCATCCGCCGCGTAGAACAAAGCGCCGCCAACTACGGCAAGGCAGAACTAGCCGCCGACGACGCCGCCAGACGCCCCGGCCAGCAACTAGGCCAGCCCCCGACCACCGGCCCACCCTCAACCCTCCCCTGGCGCACCAGGTAGGGCCCGTACACGAAACAGGAGGAGAGGACATGGGCGGCGGTCCGCAGCAACAGAACATCCGAGCCGGAGCCTTGGGCAAGGGCAACCCGGAGCAGTACAACTACGACGCGGTCGCCGCACACCTCAGGGGCGCCCAGTCCACGCCTTTGGCGGCGGTGGCACGGGCCTACGCGCAAGCAGGAACCGCTCTCAAACAGGCCGAAAGCGACCTGGCCAAGCACGTGGGCCGCCTCCGCGAGGTGTGGCAAGGCGAAGCGCAGGAACTCGGCATGGGGGACTTCAAACGCCTGATCGAAAGCGCCGGCATCCTCGCGGAGGCCAGCGCCGCCTTCCAGTCCGCGATGACCCAAGCAAGCGGAGTCGTCCAGGCCGCGCCGAACACGCTCCCTCCCAAGACCACCCCAGACCTCCCCTGGCAGCAGCCCAAACCAGGCCGCCCCGACGGCTCCCTGGCCAACTTCGCAGACGACAAGGCCGCCCAAGCCCACCTCGCCAAGGTCAACACCGACCTCAACACCGCCTACGCCCAAATCCCAGAATCCCTCCCCCTCTACCTCCCGGGGGAGGACAAACTTGAACCCCCAGAGACAGGCGGCGGTGGCATCTCGGGCGGCACGGCCACCGCTAGCGGAAGTGGCGGGACGACAGGCGGTACAGGAGGGGTGGCAGGCGGCTCTGGCGCCGAAGCGCCCCGGCTGGAACGCCAACCGAACCTTGTCGACCCTCACGGCCTCGAACAAGGACCCCGTGTTGCCGGGAGCGGCCCGTCCGAGCTCGCGGCTGTCGATTCCCCGGTACTCGGAGGACTCCCAGGATCTGGTTCCGGAGGGGCCTTCCCCACTCCAGGTGGAAGTTCTCAACTCCCGGGCGTCGCGACAGGACTGGGCGTACCAGGCGTGCCGCCACCGGTCGCACCTCGCGGGTTGAACGGAATCTTCAACGGTACGGGTGCCGCCGTGCCCGGACGTTCGGGGCCGGCCGTGGGCTCGCCGCTACCAGGAGTTGGCCGTACGGGCCTCCCGGGAGTACCGCCGATGATGCCCGCCGGCGGCGTGCTGGGTGCACCGGGTGCCGGCGGCAAGAGCACGGGCCCCGCCCCAGGCTCCGGCCGATCCGTCAGCGGGAGTGCGCTAACGCGAAATGGTGTGATCGGCGCGATGGCACCCACCACGCCCGGAGCAACAGGGGGTGGAACGGTCGCTCGCCCGAACACAGGTCGGGGATCACCGGCCCCGCCGATCGGGCCGATGCCGGGCGGCAGTCCCGGTAGCAGGGAGTCCGAGCGGCAGACATGGCTGGTCGAGGACGACAGTGTCTGGGCAGAGGACCGCGACATCGCACCTCGCGTGATCGGGAAGCCGGAAGACCCGACATGAAAGGAAGAAGAGGCCACCTCAGGGCTAGGTGGGGAACGCCGACAGCGCTCAAAAGGCTGGCTGCCACCTGCGCCACGACAACCCTGATCCTGGGGTACGGACACCCCGTATCCGCGGCTCCCTCACCACGGCCAGACCAGTGGTGGTTCCCCGCCTGGGAGATAGAGGAAAAGGTCTGGCCCTTGAGCAAGGGCCGAGGAGTCACCGTCGCCGTGCTCGACAGCGGAGCAGAGGCGCGGCTACCCGAACTCAGAGGCGTCGTGTTGAAGGGAAAGCAACTCGCCGGCGCCCGGGGAGACGGCCGTCAAGACATCGACACAGAGAAAGGGGGGCACGGCACGGCGATGGCTGTCGCCATCGCCGGACAGGGGGGCGGCACCGGCCTTGTCGGTATCGCACCTGAGACCCGGATCCTCCCGGTCGTCGGTGGGACCTTCTTCTACGAGAAGCAGATTCACTACGCGGTCGACCGCGGTGCAAAGGTCATCAACCTCGCTCTAAGCACTCCGGGAACCGAATGTCCCCCAAGAACGCAGGATGCCATCAACTACGCGATCGAGCACGACGTGGTCATAGTTACCGGGGCCGGGAACCTGGCGATAGCGAAAAGCTCTGAATACTATCCTCCCAACTGCGCCGGGGTACTGACGGTAGGTGCCCTAGACGCGGATATGAACGCGTGGAAAAAGACCACACCGGGCAGCACCGTCATGGCGGCGGCCCCCGGAGTGTCCGTAGGAGTCGCGAGCAAATACGGCACATACAGAAAGACGAACGGAACAAGTTTTGCAACAGCGCTGACCTCCGGCCTTGTCGCATTGATCCGCTCACGCTATCCGGAGATGTCCGGACGCGAGGTCGTCCAACGACTTCTCTACACCGCCCGCGACGTCGACACCAAGGGCTGGGACGAACGCACAGGCTACGGCGCCCTAATCCCCTACACCGCCCTAACCGCCAAGATCCCGCCCAATGCCCCCAATCCTGTATATGAACGCTTCGACCGCCTGGCCAAGGCAGGTCCGAGGACTACGCTCAGCGCCCGAGCAGTGAATCCAAAGCCGAGAATTGAGCAAGGCTCAAACGGGACTATCTGGCCTCCCGTGCTAGCAGTGATCGGCACTCTTTTTGTTGCGGCTGCATCTGGCATTCTGTACCTACGCAGGGCTAGGCCAGGCTCATGTTGAGAGGTCTGCGATGACGGCGGGGAGGTGGGGGGTGCCGCCCATGTCGTCGGCGCCAGCGCGGACCGTCCACCTCGTCGTGCCGAAGAGTGCATTAAGCAAGGCCAGCAGAATTGCTCCGGGTATGGAGGACGCTATCTGTCGCGGTGTACGGCCAGTGGATCCTTGCCGTGCGTATTCGGCTGGTCGCAATAGCCGTACTGGGATAGTGTGGTAGCAGTGTCAATTATCTTCATCGAAATATAGGAGGCGAGATGGGGGAACATGAGCTTTGGGTTCGTGATATCGACAGGCTAGACGAGCTTGGTCGTAACCAAATGACGAATGTCGCTAACGATCTTCTGGGATCAAGACGGCGCATCGATGTGCTGAGACTCGATCCAGCCGCCTTCGGTGAAAATCCCTTGCGTTTCAGCATGGAGAAGGTGTATGAGCAAGTGCGACAAGAGTTCGGACAGCAGTTGAACGCTGCCTATGTGGGCATGCGGGATGCTGGTGCTGCGGTGTCGAAGATTGCCAAGAACTATCGCGCCATTGAGAAGAAGCTGTCCGGTTAGGCCCCTGTTCGCCGCCTTGGAAAAAGGAAATTTCGATGAGTATCGAGAGCCTGCTTAAGCTCAGTGGAATCGAGTTGCTGGATGCAGCGGCCAGCATGGTTGGCAAGCAGCCGCCCTCTCAGCTCGCCAGGCCGCTGACCACGCCCGAGCCCAAACTGATCAAACCTACTCAAGATGAGTGGTGGCGGGCTTCGGATCAGATGACCATTCACATGGAAGAAGTGCGTACGCACTTGGCTGCAGTGATCGCTAACTGGGATGTTCCAGACGGCTTCACCCAGTACATGCATAAGATGCTCCGACACCTGGAAACTCAGCAAGCTGCCATGCGAGGCGTATCCTGGCAACTAAATGCTGCCGCTGAAATCCTAGAGAATGGAAAAAGAGATACCAAGGAGAAGATCAGTGAGGCGGCAGGCGCGCTGGTGGCAGCAATAGTGGCTGCACTGGCAACTGCCTTGATTACAGGAAGTACAGGGGCGGCCGTTGGTGTAGGGATAGTCGTAGCGATAATCGCAGCGCTGATCCAGTGGTTGATTAATCGGCAGAACTTGCAAGAGCGCCAATTGGACGACCAGAACAAGGTTGTTCAATCACTGCAAAACCTAATCAAGGGGCAGCAACTTAAGAATATCACGCCTCCGCCGGCGCCTGATCTGAAGGGAATCAAGGGATTCTCCTCTATCCACGACCCGAAGTACTTATGAGGTGTGATGCAACCTGGGGGCGCGCTCTATTTACCCCCTGTACCGAGTCAATAGGTTAGTTTTAGAAGGAGCGTCAGATGGGCCTGACCGACTCTGGTGAGTTTCACCAGGCACAGAGAATGAGGGAGCTTCTATCCGAGGTGGCCAGTCGGCGTTTTATGGCGACCTCGCATGATGGGCTCGTCACGGTAAGTGCAGTTGCTACCGGCCAGGTGGTGGGGTTGCAGATCGACCCGCGAGTCTACCGTAATCCAAATAGCAGAGCTTTGGCTGAGTCGATTCTGGAGACGATCGACCGGGCGATTGCAGGAGCAACCGAGACTCACCTTGATAGCCTCGTGCGCGTATCTGGAGTGGAGGCCAGCACTTTCAGTGAACTGCTGGAGAGTGCGACGAACATGGTAAGTGAACTAATGGAAGAAGTGGACGACTTGCAAAGGCGAGAATGATGAACACTTATCTTAATGATCGAGGTAATTGCTTTGACTGAGCGCATAGACCTATCTACGGGCACTGGGCTGCGTGGATGGGCGTGGCTTGCATTCGATCTCATGGCTGCGGTGATATTCGTGCTGCTCGGCGCCTATATGACTCCAATTCTTCTAGAGTCGGGTAATATCCTTCTGGCGGTTTCACTGGTTCTCGCTTGTGTATTGTTCCTTGTATTTGTGGTGGCTCTGGTGATTGCGTCCTATAGGCGCACTTTTTGGCTGGAAGGGACTTTTCTTTGGCGGCGTGGAGTGTTTCGTAACAGCTGCTTTGACCTCCGTGCTGCCTCGGCTTCGTTGAGGTCTGTTCGGGTAGGCCTAGCGGGACCAATACTTCCGCAGTTGGTCCTTCTGTCTGGAGAAGGGCGAACAACCAAGATCTGGCTGCGCAACCGCGATGCAGGGTTGGTGCTATTGCCGGCCGACCAGCTGTATGCTCTCGCAAATGCTCTCTGCGCCAGTGAAGAAGACGTAGACGGCGGAGCGGTGGCGAACCGATTGCGACGCTTGGCTGATGAGGCTTTCTAGACTCAACGGATTGATTGCGCGTCTCTGTGAGGGTAGTGCGTTTCCAGTCGGACGGCATGGCTGCACACCTTTTGTCGCCATCAGCGAGGTCTCTGCGCTTATTTTGGCGATCCTCCCCTGGTGGCGCAGTGTCGCCAATAGGGCTTTCGTGCTTTTGGCTGGCGGCGTCCCTGCTGCTGGAAAGTGCTTTCCTTTGTTTCTATGCTGTGTGATCTATTCGCTAGCTGCGCAGAGCTTGGATCAAGGTCGCTCGGCTCAGGTGCGGGATCCGAGACCCGCGGGTGGTTCAACTTGAGAGCAGGGCGATGTATCCAGCGTGTGCGGTAGCGCGGTCAAGGTGGGGTAGCGGCGGTCCATATGAGACCTTGGTGGCGGGCTACTAGTTGGGCTGCGTAGGCGCGGGCTAGGGGTTCGGCTGCGGGTGGGCTGCTGGCGGCTCTGATTTCTACCCACCAGATGGGTGGGGTGATGGTCGTGTTGTTCAGGAGGCGTTCTACCTCGCCTGGGACCGTTACCTGTACGGGGGCTGCTACGTGGACCAGTAGGCGGCCCGTGGTGTCGTAGAGCTGGGTCGTGCCGTTTTCGGTGGTGGTCGGCAGGCCGGTGGTGATGCTCTCCAAGTGCGGCCGCTCTTTCAGGAGGGCTACGAAGTCCCTGCTCATGGCGTTCCCTCGGGGCGGGTGTGGGTGAATGCCTGCAGGGTGAGTTTCGTTATGGCGGTGTGGGTCGACTCGGCCAGGCGGTCCGGGGCGATGGTGGTGCCGGCGGCGAGGTGGCGGTCGTACGGGACGAGGGTCACCGGGAGGCCGTGGGGTTGCAGGACGCCTCGGGCGGCGGCTAGGTCGGTGCCCGGGGTACGGGCCACCAGGGCGATGGTCGTTCGGGTCAGGAGGGCTTCGTGGCCGTTGGTGCGGAGCCAGTCGAGGGTGGCTCGGGCCGTTGCGGCGCCGTCGGTGGTCGCCGGTACGACGAAGACCTGGGCGTGGGTGGAGTCGAGGATGCCGCGGTTGAGCGGGGAGCCGAGGCCCGGGCCGCAGTCGATGATCGAGGCGGCGAAGTAGCGGCCCAGGGTGCCGACGGCGGTGTGGAGGGTCGGGAGGTTCAGTTCCCGGCCGGTTCCTTCGGCCGTGGTGGCGGACAGGACCCAGACGCCCGTGTCGGTGCGCGAGAGGTGCCGGGCCGCTTCGTCCCAGGTGCGTGGGCGGGTGGCGGCCACGTCGTGGAGTGAGCGGGTCGGGGTGACGCCCAGGCGTAAGGAGAGGGAGCCGAGGCCGGGGTCGGCGTCGATGGCCAGGACCCGGTCTTCGCGGTGCTGCTGGATGGTACGGGCGATCAGGGTCGCGAGGGTGCTCTTGCCCGCGCCGCCGCGGATGCTGGTCACCGCGATGCGGCGGCAGGAGCGGACGGGGGCGCCGAGGCGGTCCGCCAGTTCCGCCCGGTCGCGGAGGTCGGTGCCGGCGGACGCCCCGAGCGCCTTGCGCATGCCGCGGCCCAGCCTTTTGAGGGCCGGATCGCCGTGCGGGTTGCGGCTGGCGAGTTGTACGGGCGGCGGTGCCCAGGAGTCGATGTCCGGTGGACGGGCGGGCGGTGCGGCGGCTGGGGGCGGCTGGAATTCCAGGTGGGGGGTTACGGGGGGTTTGTCTGCGGGTGGGGTCGGGGGGACCAGGCCAGTGTCCAGGGCGCTCAGTTCGGAGAGCACCTCTTGCTGCCAGTCCCTGTCTGACACCGGGCTCCTCCCAGGCGAACGGGCCAGTCGAGTCTAGTTAGGACGGGGGTGGCCGTTCAGGGCGTTCCCGGGAGGGAAGGGCGGCTGTCGGGAGGCGGTGGCCGGAGGTTATGTTGGGGAACGCTCGACGTTGAGCCCGGGAGGCCGTCGTGCGTGCGGGCGGCCTCGCACACCAACCGTCTCCTGGGAGTTACGCCGTGATCCAGAAGGTGCTCGTCGCCAACCGGGGTGAGATCGCCGTACGGGCCTTCAGGGCCGCGTACGAGCTGGGGATCTCGAGTGTGGCCGTCTACGCGCATGAGGACCGGTTCTCGCTGCACCGGCAGAAGGCGGACGAGGCGTACGAGATCGGGGAGCACGGGCATCCCGTGCGGGCGTACCTGGACGTCCAAGGGATCGTGGAGACCGCGCTGCGGGTGGGCGCGGACGCGGTGTACCCCGGGTACGGGTTCCTGTCGGAGAGTCCGGAGCTGGCGGAGGCGTGCGCGCGGAACGGGCTGACGTTCGTCGGGCCGCCGGCGCGGGTGCTGGAGCTGGCCGGGAACAAGATCGAGGCGGTGGCGGCGGCGCGGCGGGCGGGGCTGCCGGTGCTGCGGAGCGTGACGCCGGAGCCGGGGCGGGAGCTGGAGGCGGCCGACGAGGTCGGGTTCCCGCTGTTCGTGAAGGCGGCGGCCGGGGGCGGCGGGCGCGGGCTGCGGAAGGTGGACCGGCGGGAGGACCTGCCGGCGGCGGTGGAGACGGCGCGGCGGGAGGCGGAGAGCGCGTTCGGGGACGCGACCGTGTTCCTGGAGCAGGCCGTCGAGCGGCCGCGGCACATCGAGGTGCAGGTGCTCGCCGACGCGGGCGGGCACATCGTGCATCTGCGGGAGCGCGACTGTTCCGTTCAGCGGCGGCACCAGAAGGTGGTGGAGATCGCGCCGGCGCCGCGGCTGGATCCGGCGGTGGCGGAGCGGCTGTGCGCGGACGCGGTGCGGTTCGCGCGCGAGATCGGGTACGTGAACGCGGGCACCGTGGAGTTCCTGGTGGACTCGGCCGGCGAGTACGTGTTCATCGAGATGAACCCGCGGATCCAGGTCGAGCACACCGTGACCGAGGAGGTCACGGGGGTGGATCTGGTGCAGAGCCAGCTGCGGATCGCGGGCGGCGAGACGCTGGAGCAGCTGGCGATCGCGCAGGAGGAGATCAGGGTCTCCGGGTTCGCGGTGCAGTGCCGGATCACGACGGAGGACCCGGCGAACGGGTTCCGGCCCGACACCGGGAAGATCTCCGCGTACCGGTCGCCGGGCGGTGCGGGCGTGCGGCTCGACACCGGCACGACGCATGCGGGGGCGGAGGTCACGCCGCATTTCGACTCGATGCTGGTGAAGCTGACGTGCCGCGGCCGGACGTTCGAGGAGGCGGTACGGCGGGCCCGGCGGGCGGTGGCGGAGTTCCGGATCCGGGGCGTCGCGACCAATATCCCGTTCCTGCAGGCGCTTCTGGACGAGGACGATTTCCGGAGCGGCGGCGTCACGACCGCCTATATCGCCGAGCATCCGGAGTTGCTGACGGCGCGGTCGAGCGGGGACCGCGCGACCAGGCTGGTGCGGTACCTGGCCAATGTGACGGTGAATCGGCCGCACGGGGACGCGCCGACGGATCTGGATCCGGCGACCAAGCTGCCGGAGATTCCGGCGGGCGAGCTTCCCAAGGGTTCGCGGGATCTACTGCTGGAGCTGGGCGCGAAGGGTTTCGCGGAACGGCTGAGGGCGCAGACGGCTCTCGCGGTGACCGATACGACGTTCCGGGACGCGCACCAGTCCCTGCTGGCCACGCGGGTGCGGACGTTCGATCTGGTCGCGGCGGCGCCCGTTCTGGCGCGGACGACGCCGCGGCTGCTGTCGCTGGAGGCGTGGGGCGGCGCGACTTATGACGTGGCGCTGCGATTCCTCGGGGAGTCGCCGTGGGACCGGCTGGCCGCCATTCGCGAGGCGGCGCCGAACATGTGCCTGCAGATGCTGCTGCGGGGCCGTAACACGGTGGGGTACACGCCTTATCCGGATTCGGTCGCGCGGGCTTTCGTGAACGAGGCGGCGAAGACGGGCGTCGACATCTTCCGGGTGTTCGACGCGCTGAACGACGTGGAACGGATGCGGCCCGCGATCGACGCCGTTCTGCAGACGCACGCCGTCGTCGAGGGCACGCTGTGTTACACCGGCGATCTGTCGTCGCCGGGGGAGCGGCTTTACACGCTCGACTACTACCTGCGGCTGGCGGAGGAGCTGGCCGAGGCGGGCGTGCACGTGCTGTGCATCAAGGACATGGCGGGGCTGCTGCGGGCGCCGGCGGCGAAGAGGCTGGTCACGGCGCTGCGGGAGCGCTTCGATCTGCCCGTTCACCTGCACACGCACGACACGGCGGGCGGGCAGCTCGCGACGTACCTGGCGGCCATCGAGGCCGGGGTGGACGCGGTGGACGGCGCGGCGGCGCCGCTGTCGGGGACGACCAGCCAGCCGCCGCTCCAGGCGATCGTGGCGCAGACCGACTTCACCGAGCGGGCGACGGGGATCGACCTGGACGCGCTGACGGTCATGGAGCCGTACTGGGAGGCGGTCCGCAAGCTGTACGCGCCGTTCGAGATGGGGCTGCCGGCGCCGACCGGGCGGGTGTACCTGCACGAGATCCCGGGCGGGCAGCTGTCGAACCTGCGGCAGCAGGCGGTGGCGCTGGGGCTCGGCGACCGGTTCGAGGAGATCGAGCGGCTGTACGCGGCGGCGGACCGGATCCTGGGGCGGCTGGTGAAGGTGACGCCGTCCAGCAAGGTGGTGGGCGATCTGGCGCTGCATCTCGTGGCGGCGGGGGCCGACCCGGACGATTTCGCCGCGCATCCGGAGCGGTACGACGTCCCGGACAGCGTGGTCGGGTTCCTGAACGGGGAGCTGGGCGATCCGCCCGGCGGCTGGCCGGAGCCGTTCCGGGGCCGGGCGCTGGCGGGGCGGCAGTACGCGCCCGCGCGGGCGGAGCTGACCGGTGACGAGGAGAAGGCGCTCGCGGGGCCGGACGTGCGCGACACGCTCGACCGGTTGCTGTTCCCTGGGCCGGCCAAGGAGTACCACGAGGCGCGGGCTGCATACGGCGACCTGTCGGTGCTGCCTACGGGCGCCTTCCTGTACGGGCTCCGCAGGGGCGCGGAGGTCGCGTTCGACTTGGAGCCCGGTGTGCGGGTGCTGGCGGCGCTGGAGGCGGTCGGGGAGATCGACGAGGCGGGGTTCCGGCAGGTCATCTGCACGGTGAACGGCCAGCTGCGCACCCTGTCGGTACGGGACAGGGCGGTGGCCGCGGACGTGCCGCCGGTCGAGCGGGCGGATCCGGGCGAGCCGGGGCAGGTGCCGGCGCCGTTCGACGGGTCGGTGACGCTGCGGGTGGGCAAGGGCGACGCGGTGGCGGCCGGGGACGTGGTCGCGACGATCGAGGCGATGAAGATGGAGGCCGCGATCACCGCGCCGGTGGCGGGGACCGTGACCCGGCTGGCGGTGCCGGGGACGACGCCCGTGCAGGCCGGGGACCTGCTCCTGGTGATCTCCTGACCGGGTGGTCGCATTCATGTGACATTTGGCAGGATGTCGATCAAGAACCGCGGTGGGGTGCCACCATGGTCTTGTCCGGAAAGTCGGCTGAGGGCATAGAGAGATAACGGGATGGCGACGCGGCGGTTCGTACGGTTCAGGCGTCTCGCGAGGGCACTGCCGGTGGCGGTGGCCATGGCGCTCGCCCTCCCGGCCGTTCCCGGGCACGCCGCCGATCCGCAGGTCGTCTCGTTCGACGACGCCAAGCTCCGCATCACCCTGGAGGCGACCCACCAGGCGGGCATGCACGGGCTCTACTCGTCCGTGCGCCGCGACGACGACTCCTGGAAGGGGGCCGCCGGTGTCGCCGACGTCCGTACGAAGCGTCCCGTACGGTCCGGCATGGAGCACCGCATCGGCAGCGTCACCAAGTCGTTCACCGCGACGGCCGTACTGCAACTGGTGGAGCAGGGGCGCGTCCAATTGGACGCTCCCATCGCCCAGTACCTGCCGGGCACCGTTCCCGGAGAGCGCGGCCAGCAGATCACGACACGGATGCTGCTCAACCACACCAGCGGCATCGCCGACTACGTCGTCTCGGCGTTCCCGTCCTGGGCGCAGCTGTCGCCCGACAGCCTGGACGAGCACCGCTTCCGCAAGCTGCGCCCAGAGCAGCTCATCGAGTGGGGCGTTGAGGGGCAGCCGACCAACGCCCCCGGGGCGGCGTGGTCGTACTCCAACACCAACTACGTCATCCTCGGCGAGCTGCTGGAGAAGGTGACCGGCGTCAAGGCCGAGACCTACATCTCCCGCAACGTCATCCGCAAGGCCGGGCTGAAGCACACGTACTTCCCCGCCTCGTCCCGCGTGACGGGCCCGCACTCGCGCATGTACGAGGCGCTGTACGGCCGCGTCGACCCGCCCCGCGACTACAGCGTCTACGACATGTCGTGGGCCGGTACGGCGGGCGCGCTCGTCTCCACCATGGACGACGTCAACGCGTTCTACAGGGCGCTGCTGGGAGGCAGGCTCCTGGGCGAGGGCGGCCTGACCGAGATGCGGCGGACCGTTCCGGTGCGGAACGCCAACGGCGACACCCTCATGGAGTACGGTCTAGGCCTCTACGCGGTGGACCTGCCGTGCGGGCGGTTCTGGGGCCACGACGGCGCGGTGTTCGGCGCCGGGACGCAGGCGCTGTCGAGCCCGGACGGCCGCCGGCAGATCGCGTACGGCATCAACCTGATGAAGTACCAGCAGCTCGACGGGCAGGGCGTGCCGCTGCCGCACGCGATCGACAACGCGCTCGGCGCGCACCTGGTGCAGGCGCTGTGCGGCGGCCAGGGGCCGCTGACCAGCGCCACCCCGGGCGCCCCGGCCACCCCGCCGCTGCCGCTCCAGTTCGTGAACCCGCGCACCGGCGCCTGACGCCGGGCGACCCCTCCGCCGGCGACCCTCAGGTCACCAGGTCGCCCGGGTCGGTGTTGGCGCCGCACAGGAGGACGGCGACGCGCTCGCCCGCCCGGGGCCGGTACGAGCCGGTGCGGAGGGCGGCCACGGCGGCGGCGGTGCCGTGCTCGACCACCAGCCGGTACTCGTCCCACAGGCGGCGGCGGGCCTCGGTGATCGCGTCGTCGGTCACCAGCACGGACCGCACGCCGGTGCGGGCCGCCACCGCGTACGCGATCTCGCCGAGCCGGCCGGCGCCGAGCGAGTCCGCGGCGACGCCGGAGACGTCCACGTCGACCGGCTTGCCGGCGCGCAGGGCGGCGTTCAGGGTGGGCGCGTTCGCCGGTTCGACGCCGACGGCGGTCGCCCGGCCCTCCAGCGCGGCGGCGACGCCCGCCATGAGGCCGCCGCCGCCGACGGCCAGCAGGACGGTGTCGACCTCGCCGCCGGTCTGCTCCAGCAGCTCCAGCGCGAGCGTGCCCGCGCCCGCGCACATGGCGGGCTGGTCGTACGGGTGGCAGAAGAGGGCGCCCGTGTCCTCCACGCGCTTCATGGCGGCCTCGTACGCGTCGGCGTACTTCACCCCCACCTGGACGACCGCCGCGCCGAGGGCGCGCAGCTTGGCCACCTTGACGGGCGGCGCGGTCTCCGGCACGTACACCTCGGCCCTCGTCCCCGCCCGAGCCGCCGCGTACGCGACCGCCAGGCCCGCGTTCCCGCCCGACGCGGCGACGACCCCGGCCCCGGGTACGGTCCCCTCCGCCGCGGCCGCCAGGATGCGGTTGAACGCTCCGCGCGCCTTGAACGAGCCCGTGTGCTGGGTCTGCTCCAGCTTGAACCACATCCGCGCGGGCAGGGCCGACCCGCGCGGTACGAAGCCGGCCGGGTCGATCTCCATCACGGGCGTCCTGCGCACCCGTCCTTCGATGCGGGCGGCGGCGTCCAGAACGTCCGGCAGAGCGATCATCAGCGGTCCTCTCCAAGTCGGCGGGGGCACCGTCATGCCTACCAGCCCGCCGCCGCACACCGTGACGCCACTCCGTACGGCCTCCAAGGGCTCTGGGGCCCTCTTACGCCTCGTCCTCCGTCCAGGTCAGGATCTCGCCGCCCTGCCCCATCAGCACGGTTCCGGGGAAGACGCGCAGCCGCCAGGGCGTGAGCCGCAGTGCCGCGAAGGACGGCTGCGTCGGCCCTTCCCAGGTGGGGACGATGGCGGGGTCGTACCCGACGGGTTCGGGCCCGTTCACGAACAGGTCCCACACCCTGGTGCGGGTCTCGTCGTCGAACGCCCATTCCGCCCTGCATTCCGCCAGCGCCGTGTCGTGCGACGGCGACCAGTAGTTGCACGAGACGTACGGGCTGTGCTCCAGGTGGGCGCGCTTGGCGGGGGTGGGCGTGGTGCCGACCCATCCCACGAGCTCGCCCTCCTCCCACTCCCAGATGGGGTGCAGGATCCGAGAGCGGGGCCGCCCCCGCCCGTACACGGTCGAGACCGTGCACCAGACGATCTCGTGGGCCATCGAGACGAACGCCGGAGCGACCTCGGCCAGTCGTGTCATCACGCCATCTTTCCGGTGAAGCCGTCGCACGGCAAAGGGAACGGCGTCCGCGCCCGGTGCGTACCGCGCGTTGTGAGCCGGTTGCTAAAACGCGGCCGCTCCATGTGAGACGGCTTCATTCCAGTGATCGGTGGCAGTGAGCGACAGTCATCAGCATTCGCTTTCACCCCCACCCCCTGGAGTGGCGATGAGACTACGGACGCTTTTGACGACGGTGGCGGCGGGCGCCGCGCTGCTCGCGCCGGCGCTGGTGGCCGTCCCGGCCGCGGCGGGGGCGCCGGCCGGCTGCACCGCCTCCGACGCCGAGATCTACGCGGCGCCGGGCGCGGTCACCGGCGCGCCCGGCGAGCTGCTGGCGTGCCGGCCGACGACCCTGCCGGGCGTGCCGCACAACATCAAGATGAAGGCGTGGAAGGTCCGCTACGCGTCGACCGACCACAAGGGCGCGAAGAACGTGATCTCCGGCTTCGTGGCCGTGCCGGAGGCGCCGTGGACGAAGGGCGGGTCGCGGCCGGTGGTCGCGTTCAACCCGGGCACGTCCGGGTCGGGCCTCCAGTGCGCGCTGTCGAAGCAGATGTCGGGCCAGTACGTGGACCACTACGAGGGGCCGAACATCGCCGAGTTCCTCAAGGCCGGGTTCGCGGTCGCCGCCACCGACGGGGTCGGGTACCTTGACGGGCAGGTGCACACGTACATGGTCGGCGCGAACGCCGGGCACGCGCTGCTGGACGTCGTCCGCACCGCGCGCCAGATCCCCGGCGGGGACCTGAAGGCGGACGGCAAGGTCGGCATCGCCGGGTACTCCGAGGGCGGCGCCGCCTCCCTGTGGGGCGCCCAGCTGGCCGCGTCGTACGCGCCGGAGCTGAACGTGGCGGGCGCGGCGGCCGGCGGCGTGCCGGGTGACCTGAAGATCACCGCGAAGCAGCTGAACGGCAGCCTGTTCGCCGGGTTCCTGGCCGACGCCCTGGTCGGGCTGAACGCCGCGTACCCGGAGATGCCGTTCACCGAGCTGATGAACGCGAACGGCGAGAAGGCCATCAAGGACGTCAAGAGCCACTGCCTGTTCGGCACCCTGGCGGTGTTCCTGGGCGCGAAGGTCGAGAACTTCTCCAAGGACGGGCTGACGCTGGAGCAGATCTATGCGCTGCGCGGCCCCGGCGGCGTCACCTGGGGCGAGATCATCGACCGGCAGAAGCTCGGGGTCGGCATCGGCACCCCGTCGTCCGGCGCCCGGTACAAGATCGGTTTCCCGGTCTTCCAGTACCGCGGCTTCTTCGAGGAGATCATCCCGCACGAGACCGAGGACGCCACGCGGGCGGCGTACTGCAAGGCGGGGATCACCACGCAGTGGAACATGTCCTACCCGGCGGAGCACCTGACCACGGACTGGCTGGCCGCGGGTGACGTGACCAGGTTCCTGGGCGACCGCTTCGAGGGCAAGCCCACCGAGGGGAACTGCTGACGGCACGCCCCACCAACGCGCGGCCCGGGCGACGCGAGCGGAAGGCTCGTCGCCCGGGCCGCGTCACGCCTGCTTGGCGGCCGCTGCCGCGGCTCTCTCCTGCAGAACGTTCCGTTCGGGCCCGTTCCGGGTGAGTGACGCCGCCCGCTCGAACTCCTCCTTGGCCTCCGCGAAGCGTCCCAGCTTGTAGAGGAGGTCGCCGCGCACACTGGGCAGCAGGTGGTAGCTCCTCAGGGACGCCTCGCCGCGCAGCGCGTCCACGACCTCCAGGCCCTTCTCCGGGCCGTACGCCATGCCGACCGCGACCGCGCGGTTCAGCTCGACCACGGGGGACGGGGCGCGCTGGGCGAGGACGCCGTAGAGCGTGGCGATCCGTTCCCAGTCGGTCTCCTCGGCGGTACGGGCCTGCGCGTGGCAGACGGCGATCGCCGCCTGCAGCACGTACGGGCCGGGCGTGCCGGCACCGCCGGCGGCCTTCTCGGCGCGCAGGAGCGCCGCGTACCCGCGCCTGATGAGCAGCTGGTCCCAGAGGCCGCGGTTCTGGTCGAGGATCTGGACGGGTTCGCCCTTGGGCCCGGTACGCGCGCGCGTGCGCGACGCCTGGATCTCCATCAGCGCGACCAGCCCGTGCACTTCGGCCTCGCCGGGAGCGAGCCCTGCCAGCAGCCGGCCCAGGCGCAGCGCCTCCTGGCACAGGTCCGCACGGACCCAGTCGTCGCCGGCGGTCGCCGCGTACCCCTCGTTGAAGATCAGGTAGATGACCTCCAGCACGGAGGAGAGCCGCCCGGCCCGCTCCTCGCCCGCCGGGACCTCGAACGGCACGCCGGCCTCGGCGAGGGTGCGCTTGGCCCGCACGATCCGCTGCGCGACCGTGCTCTCGGGGACGAGGAAGGCCCGCGCGATCTCGTCGGTGGCCAGCCCGCCCAGCATCCGCAGCGTGAGCGCGACGCGGGCCGGAGTGGGCAGCACCGGGTGGCAGGCGGTGAACACCAGCCGGAGGATGTCGTCCTCGATCGGCTCGTCCTCCAGGACGGCCGCGAAGTCCTCGGTGGACCCGTCCGCGGCGTCCAGCCGGTGGCCGATCTCCTCCAGCTTGCGTTCGAGCGTCTGGTCGCGGCGGATGCGGTCGATGGCGCGGCGCTTGCCGACGGCCATGAGCCAGGCACCCGGGTTATCCGGTACGCCCGACTCCGGCCACTGCTCCAGCGCGGTGACCAGCGCGTCCTGCGCCAGCTCCTCGGCGAGCCCGACATCGCGGACCAGCCGGGCCAGCCCGGCGATGATCCGCGCGGACTCCAGCCGCCAGACCGCGTCGACCGCCCGGTGCGTCCCGGCGGCGTCGCCCGGCTCCGGCCCCGGCCCCGGCTCCGTTCCGGTCTCCGTCGTCACGAGGACGATCAGAGCACCGGCCCGGCCGCGCGCGCAAGCGCGGGGCCGGGCGTTCCGGGCTCATCCGCCGGTCATCCGCCGGTCACTCGCCGGGGAACGGGTCCCCCGGGCCGAAGACCTGCTTGATCACGCCCTGGCCGTCGCCGACGATCGAGTAGAACCGCTTGGACAGCTCGATGGCCTCCTCGCGGGTCCGGGTCTCGACCAGCGCGAAGCCGACCACGGCCTCCTTGGCCTCGGTGAACGGCCCGTCCATCACGGTGACCTTGCCGCCCTCGGACTTGACGCGGACGCCGCCCGGCTCCAGCCCGCCGGTCGCCAGCAGCGAGCCCGCCCGGGTCAGCTCCTCGATGAAGGCGCCCATCTCCGCCATCATCTTCTCGTCCGGGGCGCCGCCGGCCGAGCCGTCGTCGGTCGTCATCATCAGGAACCGCATCGCTGTCTCCCTCTCAGGCGGATGGGCGGGACGGCGTGTCCGTCCCGCCCGTCACCAACGCGTCGTACAGACGACGGCCGGATCGACATCCCGGACGACATTCTTCCGGGAATTTCCCGCGCCGGGTCGTCCGCCCTGGTCAGGCGTCCTTCTCGGCGGCGATCGGGCGGTAGGTCGCCACGATCACGCCGGAGCCGAACGTGGTCGTGCCGGCCAGCTCGAACTTGGACGAGAACCCCTCGGCGGTGAGCAGGTCGGCGGCGTTGCCGGTGCCGACCATCACCGGGTGGATCCACAGCCGCACCTCGTCCATGAGGCCGTTCTCGACGAGCGTCCGCGACAGCTGCCCGAAGCCGTACTGGACGATGTCCTGGCCCTCCTGCTCCTTGATCTTGCGGACCTCGTCGGCCACGTTCTCCTTGATGATCACGGTGTTGTTCCACGCGCCCTTCTCCAGGGTGGTGGAGACGGCGTAGTGGGTGATCGAGTTCATCCGGACGCCGTACTCGCCGGTCTGCTCCTCCATGCTCGGCCATGCCTGCGCGAAGCCCTCGTAGGTCTCGCGGCCGGCGATCAGGGCGTCGCAGGAGAAGAGCAGCTCGCGGGCGTACGCCTGGGCCTCCTCGTCGAAGTAGTCGAAGGTCCACAGGTGCGGGTTCTCGATGACGCCGTCGAGCGAGATGTAGGTGGAGTTGATGATCTTGCGCATGGCCGCCTCCTTGGCGATCTCGTGGTGGTTCAGGTGGTGTACGGGGTCTTGTCGCGCGCGTCCCGGAGGGCGCGGGCCCACCAGCAGAGCTGGTCGAGGGTGGTCCTGACGGCGGTGTTGCACTCGGCGGTCGGCTTGGGCCACGAACCGTCCGGCGCGAAGTCCTCCCAGTAGCGGGGGAGGACGACGCCGTCCCGGATCGTCACCGCGTGCAGCTCGGCGAAGACCTGCCGGAGCTGCGCCGCGGCGTTCAGCCCGCCCGACTCGCGACCGTACGAGACGAGGGCGACCGGCTTGGCCTGCCACTCCTCGTAGTACCAGTCGATGGCGGTCTTGAGCGGCGCCGGGAAGCTCTGGTTGTACTCCGGCGTCACCACGGCGAACGCGTCCGCCTCGGCCAGCCGTGGCGCCAGCTCCTTGACCGGCGCCGGGACCGGCGCGTCGTGGTCGGTGAGCGTGGCCGGCAGCCCGGCCTCGGCCAGGTCGATCAGGTCGACCGTGAGGTCCGGGCGGCGGCGCGCGTGGCCGGCGAACCAGCCCGCCACCGTCGGCCCGAACCGGCCGTCGCGGGTGCTGCCGATGATGACCGCCATCCTGAGCATCTCCGCCCCCTCTCTGTGGACGAGTACCACGATGCCCGAGGGGTCTTACGGGATCTTTACGGCGGGTTGCCGACCGTTTCGCGCCGCTTTACGGCGACTCGCCGGACCAGTCGCGGCCCGGCGCTATCGTGCGCTCATGCGTTTCGGGGTGCTGGGGCCGCTGGCCGTCTGGACGGACGGCGGCGCGCCCGTCGCGGTTCCCGGGCTGAAGGTGCGGGCCCTGCTCGCCGACCTGCTGCTGAACGAGGGCCGTCCCGTACCGGCCGACCGGCTGATCGACGACCTGTGGGGCGAGGACCTGCCGGGCAACCCGCCCGCCGCGCTGTCGGCGAAGGTCTCGCAGCTGCGCCGCATCTTCGAGGACGCCGAGCCGGGCGCCCGCGCGCTCGTCGCGACCCGGCCCGCCGGCTACCTTCTGGACGTTCCTCCCGAACGGGTCGACGCGCACCGCTTCCAGACCGCCGCCGCCCGCGCCCGCGACACGCGCGCCCCCGCGGGCAAGGCGGCGCTGTTCGCCGAGGCGCTGGGCCTGTGGCGCGGGGACGCGCTCGCCGACTTCGCGGACGAGCCGTTCGCGCGGGCCGCGACCGCCCGGCTGGCCGAGCTGCGGCTGACCGTCCTGGAAGAGCACGCCGAGGTACGGCTCGAACTGGGCGAGCACGGCGTCCTGGCCGGCGAGCTGGGCGAGCTGCTGGCCGCGCACCCGTTCCGCGAGCGTCTCCGCGCCGCCCACATGCGGGCGCTCTACCGGTCCGGACGGCAGGGCGAGGCCCTGGCGAGCTACGAGTCGCTGCGCACCGCGCTGGCCGACGAGCTGGGACTCGACCCGGGTCCCGAACTGGTCGCGCTGCACCGGTCGATCCTCGCGCAGGACGCCGGGCCGGCACCCGCGCGGGAGCCCGCCGCGGCCCCCGGCCGCCCCACCACCAACCTGCGGATCCCGCCCACCGAGCTGGTCGGCCGCGAGGAGGACGCCGGGCGCGTCCGCGCCCTGCTGGACGAGGCGCGGCTGGTGACGCTGACCGGGCCGGGGGGCGTCGGCAAGACCCGGCTGGCGATCGAGGCCGCGGCCGGAACGGCACTGCCGGGCGGCGTCTGGATGGTGGAGCTGGCCGCGTTCGAACGGTCCGCGACCACCGCCGACCTCACCGACGGGATCATGCGCGTGCTCGACGTCCACGACCCGGCGGCGCACGGCACGCCCGCCGGGCGGCTGGCCGAGGCGCTGGACGGGCCGCCGGTGCTGCTCGTGCTCGACAACTGCGAGCACGTGATCGACCAGGTCGCGGAGCTGGCCCGCGGCCTGCTCGCGGCCGTGACCGGGCTGCGCGTCCTGGCGACCAGCCGCGAGCCGCTGGACGTCCCCGGCGAGACCGTCTGGAACGTCGCGCCGCTGGACGTGCCGGAGAGCAGCGAGACCGACCTGGCCGTTCTGGAACGGTCGAGCGCCGTCCGGCTGTTCGTCGCGCGGGCGTCCGCCGCGGCGCGCGACTTCCGCCTCGACGCGGGCACCGCCGCCGCCGTCGCGACCCTCTGCCGCCGCCTGGACGGCATCCCGCTCGCGCTGGAACTTGCCGCGACGCGCGTCCGCGCCCTCGGCGTGCACGGCCTGGTGGCCCGGCTGGACGACCGCTTCCGCCTGCTGGCCACCGGCCACCGCGGCGCCCCACACCGGCAGCGCACCCTCACCGCCATGATCGAGTGGAGCTGGGAGCTGCTGTCCGAGCCGGAACGGGCCGTGCTCCGGCGCCTCGCCGTCCACGCCGGCGGGTGCTCCCTGGAGGCGGCCGAGGCCGTCTGCGCGGGAGACGGCGAGGACGTCCTCGACCTGCTGGCCCGGCTCGTCGACCGTTCCCTGGTCGTCGCGGCCGACCACGCCGACGGGCCCCGCTACCGGCTGCTGGAATCGGTCGCCGCGTACTGCACGGACCGGCTGCAGGAGGCAGGCGAGTACCAGGACGTCCTGCAGCGGCACCACGTCTACTACACCGAACTGGCCGAACGGGCCGAGCCGTACCTCTACGGCCATGACCAGGACCGCTGGCTGCGCCTCCTGGACACCGAGGCCGCCAACTTCCGCGTCGCCCTGGACGGCGAGCACGCGCTGCGCCTGGCGAACGCCCTCACCTGGTACTGGTTCCTGCGCGGCCGGTTCGCCGAGGCGCTCCGTTCGCTGGACGCGGCCCTGCTGAAGGGAGGCGACGTCGCCGCCCGCGCCCGGGCCGCCGCCGCGCGCGAGGGCATCGCGCTCCTCCAGGGCGACGGCGACGGCTGGCCCGCCCGCCGCCGGGAGGCCGTCGCGGGGCTCGCCCGGACCTCCCCCCACCACCGTGCGCGCGCTCTCTGGTTCCTGGCGTACTGCGGGAGCCGGTACGACGAGGCCGCCGCCGGCGAAGAGCTGCTCGACCTGGCGATGGAGGCGTTCACCGAGCAGGGCGACACGTGGGGCGAGGCCGCCACGCTGTCCATGCGGGCGATGCACGCGCACATGCGCGGCGACCCCGGCGCGGTCGAGAGCCTGAGCGAGCGCGCCGACCGGATGTTCGCGCGGCTGGGCGACCGCTGGGGCCGCCTCCAGGCGATCGGCTGGCTGGCCGCCCACGCCGAGCTGGTCGGCGCGTTCGAGCGCGCCGCGCGGCTCCAGCGGGAGGGCATCGCCATGGCCGAGGACCTCCACCTGTGGCCGGAGGTCGCCACCGGGTACGCCTTCCTCGGCTGGGTCTTCCTCCAGCTCGGCGAGTTCGCGGAGGCGCGCGCGTGCGCCGAGCGCGTGCTGGGCTCGACCGACCGGCAGTCCCAGGTCTTCGCCGAGATCATTCTCGGCTTCGCCGCCGGCCGGGAAGGCGACGCGGACGAGGCCGAGTCCCGCCTGACCGCCATCCTCAAGGACCTCCCGGCCGGAGACGGCGACCAGCCGCCCATCTTCCTCCCCCTCGTCAACGAGGGCCTGGCCCGCGCGGCCGAGCTGCGCGGCGACCTCCCCGAGGCCGTGCGCCTCTACCGGGAGAACCTCGGCCTCGCCGTACGCGCGGACGGCCCGCGCGTCATGGCCGTCTCCCTGGAGGGGCTGGCCGGAGTCCTCAGCCTCCAGGGCCGCTCCACCGACGCGGCCCGCTTCCTAGGGGCCGCCGCGGAGATCCGCCGCATACGGAACCTGGCTCCGGGCGTAACCGAACGCGCCGACGCGTCCCGCATCGAAGCACGCCTGAGCGCCGACTTGGGCGACGCCCTGCAAACGGAACTGGCCGAAGGCGCCACCCTCACCCCCACCGCTTGCCTGTCCCGCGCGGACTCCCTCGCCTGAACGGGCTTAAGGTCCCTCTTATGCGTTTTGGAGTTCTGGGACCGGTCACGACCTGGACCGATGCCGGCGAGGCCGTCACGATCCCCGGGCTGAAGGTGCGCCTGCTGCTGGCCGATCTGCTCGCGCACGAGGGCCGGGTGGTCCCGGCCGGTCGGCTCATCGAGGACCTGTGGGGGGACCGGCCACCCGCCGACGCCATGGCCGCCCTCCAGGTACGGGTGTCGCAGCTGCGGCGCGCGCTCGCGGACGCCGAGCCGGGCGGCAGGGACCTCGTCGTCTCCCGCGCCCCCGGGTACGCGCTGGCCGCCGCGCCGGACGCGGTCGACGCCGCCCGCTTCGAGCGGCTCGCCGGGGCCGGCCGGTACGCCGAGGCGCTCGCCCTGTGGCGCGGCGACGCGTACGCCGACTTCGCCGACGCCGAGTTCCTCCGGCCGGTGATCGCGCGCTTGGAGGAGGCGCGGCTGGCGGCCGTCGAGACCCACGCCGCCGAACGCCTCGACGCCGGCGAACCCGTCGACGTCGCCGACCTGGTCGCCGAGCATCCCCTGCGGGAACGGCTCCGCGCCGTCCACATGACGTCCCTCTACCAGCGCGGCCTGCAGAGCGAGGCCCTCGCCGCGTACGGCGACCTGCGCGAGCGGCTCGCCGACGAGCTCGGCCTCGACCCGTCCCCGGAACTGGCCGCCCTCTACGAGCGGATCCTGCGGCAGGCCCCCGAGCTGAAGGGCGCGCGCGAACGGCCCCGGACCAACCTTCCCGCCTCCGTCGGCGACCTCATCGGCCGCGACACCGCGATCACCGAGCTGCGCGACCTGCTGGCCCGCGAGCGGCTCGTCACCCTCACCGGGCCCGGCGGCGTCGGTAAGACGAGCCTGGCCCTGGAGGTGGGCAGGCGGCTCCTGGACGGCCGTCCGGACGGCGTCTGGATCGTCGAGCTCGCGCCGTACGAGCCCGACACGGCCTCGCTGGCGGAGGCCGCGCTCGCCGCGCTCGACGTCCGCGCCGGAGCCGCCGACGCCCTCGACCACCTCGCCGGGGCGCTGCGCGACCGGCGCCTCCTGCTCGTCCTCGACAACTGCGAGCACGTGATCGAGCAGGCCGCCGCGCTGGCCGGCCGGCTGCTGCGCGACGCCCCCGGGCTGCGGATCCTCGCCACGAGCCGGGAGCCGCTGAACGTGGCGGGCGAGACGCTGTACGGCGTCCCGGCGCTCGCCGTCCCCGCCGGATCGGACCTGCCGGCCGTGGCCGCGACCGACGCCGTACGGCTGTTCGAGGCGCGGGCGGCCGCCGCCGCGCCCGGCTTCGCGCTCGACGAGGCCAACGCGGGCGCGGTCGCGCAGCTGTGCCGCCGGCTGGACGGCATCCCGCTGGCGCTGGAACTGGCCGCCACCCGCGTCCGCGCCCTCGGCGTCCAGGAGATCGTCGCGCGGCTCGACGACCGGTTCCGGCTGCTGAGGGGCTTCCAGCGCGGCGCGCCCGCCCGGCAGCAGACCCTCGCCGCCGTCATCGACTGGAGCTGGACGCTGCTCGGCGACGAGGAACGGCTCGTACTGCGGCGCCTCGCGGTTCACGCCGACGGCTGTGACCTGGATGCGGCCGAGACCGTCTGCGGTGAACCGGACGTCGACGTGGTCGACGTCCTGCAGCGGCTCATCGACCGTTCCCTGGTCGTCGCTGTAGACGGCGCACACGGGATGCGCTACCGGCTTCTCGAATCGGTCACCGCGTACTGCCTGCGCCGGTTGGAGGACGCGGGCGAGACGGAAAGGGTTCGTTCGGCCCACGCCGCGTACTACACCGAACTCGCCGTGCGGGCGGACCGGCACCTGCGCGGGGCCGGCCAGAGGGAATGGATGCGGCGGCTGGACGCCGAGTCCGCGAACCTGCGCGCCGCCCTCGACGCCGCCTCCCAGCCCGGCGCCCTGCGGCTCGTCAACGCGCTCGCCTGGTACTGGTTCCTGCGCGGACGCCTCACCGAAGCGCGCCGCTCGTTCACCCACGCCCTGTCCACGGCCGCTCCCGGCCCCGACCAGGCCCGCGCCGCCGCATGGCTCGCCGGGTTCACCCTCCTGACCGGCGGCGACACCGACTGGAAGGGCGCCCTGGACGGCCTCACCGACCCCGGCGACCGCGCGCGGGCCCGCTGGTTCGTCTCGCTCAGCCTCCCCGACCTGCCCTCGTCCCGGGAGCTGAACGACGCCGCCCTCGCCGCGTTCCGCGAGATCGGCGACCGCTGGGGCACCGCCGCCGCGCTGAGCCGGCACGCCCGCGACGCGTTCTCCCTGCGCGACCTGGAGGCCGGCGAGCGCGCCGGCGCCGAGAGCGAGCGGATCTTCCGCGACCTCGGCGACCGCTGGGGCCGCCTCCAGGCCACCGAATGGCTGGCCGCCCTCGCCGAAGGCGCCGGCGACGCCGACCGCGCCGTCCGCCTCTTCACCGACGGCCTGCGGCTGGCCGAGGAGATGGGCCTGTGGCCGGACGCCGTGCGCCGCATGTCCTGGCTCGGCTGGACGGCCCTGAACGCCGGCGACCACGAGACCGCGATGGAGCGCTGCGACCGCGCCCTCCGGCTGGCGAACGAGCAGGGCTACCAGGAAGGCCGCATGATGGCCTGGATGGGGTACGCCAACGCCGCCCGCCGCGCCGGCCGCCTCGACGAGGCGCAGAGGCACCTGGACGCGATGCTCGACGGCGTCCCCCGCGACGGCGAACCGCCCCTCTTCCTCCCCTCCACCCTCGCCGAACTCGCCTTCCTCCACGAGCAGCGCGGCGACACCGCCCGCGCCCGCGACCTCTCCGTCGAGGCGTTCACCACCGCCCTCAAGGTCGGCGACCCCTGGACGACCGCGTTCGCCGTCGAGGCCCTGGCCGCCGCCTCACCCCCCGAAGAGGGCGCCCGCCTGCTCGGCCTCGCCGCCGCCGCCCGCGCCGCGCACGGCGGCACGTACAACCCGTCCGAGACCCGCGACATCGAACGCGTCACCGCGAAGCACACCGCCGCCCTGGGCGAGGCCGCCTTCGCCGCCGCGTACGCTCACGGCCGCGGCCTGTCCTTCGACGACGTCCTCTGAACGGCCAGGTGCTCGTCCAGCCGCTCGAAGAACTCGACCCACCCCGCCCTGGCCTGCTCCGCCCCGTCCCCGGCCTGCCGGAACCGCATCGTCGTGACCCCGCCCCGCTCCTCCAGCAGAACGGTCACCACGGACACCGGCCCGCCGCCCTCACCCAACGTCAGCACGAGCCGTCCCGGCGCCTCGACCTCGCGGTACACGCCGCCGAACGTGACCTCGTACCCCTCGTCCCCGACCATGGTCGCCTCCCACGCCCCGCCCGGCCGCACGTCCAGCGACACCCGCTCCACGGGCGTGGCGAAGATCCGCGGCCCGAACCACCGCGCGAACCTCCCCGCCCGCGTCCACGCCGCGTACACCTCCTCCCGCGCCGCCGCGAACTCCCGAACGACCGCCGCCTCCATCGCACCCTCCTCGTCCCACCCGAACGAGGACCACGATCCCCGACCCCCCTTACAACCCCCTTCAAACCCACTTACGCCCCCGCCGCCGCGGCCGGCGGTGTCAGGCGGGGCCGAGGAGGTCCCAGCGGTTGCCGGAGATGTCGAGGAAGACGGCGACCTTGCCGTAGTCCTCCGTGCGCGGCGGGCGGACGAATTCGACACCGGCCGCCGTCATGCGCTCGTGGGCGGCGTCGAAGTCGTCCACGCGGAGGAAGAACCCGACCCGGCCCGCGACCTGTTCTCCGATGGCGGCGGTCTGGCGCTCGCCGTCCGCGCGGGCCAGGAGGACGCCGGTCTCGGCGCCGGGCGGACGTACGGTGACCCACCGCTTCGGACGTCCGTCGTCGGTGAACGACGGCGAGTCCTCGACCAGCTCGAAGCCCAGGGGGCCGGTGAAGAACTCGATGGCGCGGTCGTAGTCGTCCACGACGATGGTGATCAGGTCGATGCGCATCCTGGTGAGCGTACGGATCACCGCGCCGGGGCGCGCTCGTCCGGCAGCGGGCGCTTGAACGTGAACGTGATCCAGTCGCGGTCGTGCGCGTGGCTGACCAGCTCCCAGCCTTCGGCGGAGTAGGCGTCCAGCAGATGGGCGGGAGAACGCCAGGACTCAGGAGAGTGAGGGTTGTAGACATCGTAGGCGTGCTGCCACCGTGGCGCGTTCATGGCGGGCTCCTTCTGGCCGGGCGCCTCAACGCCCGCAGCGTCTCACAAGCGCCCGCAGCGGGTGGTGAGGTAGAGCGGCCCGGGGAAGCGGCTGGAAAGGGAGGGTGCACGATCATGTCTTTCCGTGCTCCTCCACGAACTGGAGTACCACGAGGCGGTCGCCCGCCTCACCAGGGCCGCCAATCCGCCCGGCCTCGCGGAAGAGTTCCTCGCCTGGGTCCGGGAGCAGTAGGGCGATGGGGAGGTTCAGCGGACGAGGAGGCCGCGTTCCAGGGCGACCACCACCGCGTGGGTGCGGTCGCTGACGTCGAGTTTCGCGAAGATGCGGAGAAGGTGGGTCTTCACGGTGGCCTCGGCGATGACCAGGCGGCGGCCGATCTCGGCGTTGGAGAGGCCGTCGGCGACCGCGTTCAGGACGTCGGTCTCGCGGGAGGTCAGCGGGACCTGGGCGGGGCGGCGCATGCGGGCGACGAGGCGTTCGGCGACGCGGGGCGCGAGGACGGTCTCGCCGCGGGCGGCGGCGCGGATCGCGTCGGCGAGCTGCTCGCGGGTGGTGTCCTTCAGCAGGTAGCCGATGGCGCCGGCCTCGACGGCGCGCTCGATGTCGGTGTCGGTGTCGTACGTGGTGAGGATCAGCACGCGGGTGCCCGTCGGGACGATCTCGGCGGTCGCCGCGACGCCGTCCAGGACGGGCATCCGCAGGTCGACGAGGGCGACGTCCGGGGCGAGGCGCCGGACGAGGTCGACCGCCTCCCGGCCGTCGCCGGCCTCGCCGACGATGGTGATGGCGGGGTCGGCGGCCAGCAGGGCGACGACGCCGGCGCGCATGACGGTGTGGTCGTCCACGACGATGACGCGGAGGGGCTGCTCGGTCATGCGGTACCTGCCGGGATCAGTGCGTGGACGCGGGTGCCGTCGCCGACGGAGGAGGTGACGGTGAGCTCGCCGCCGAGTTCGGCCAGCCGGCGGCGCATGCCCTCCAGGCCGTAGCCGCGGGCGGCGCCGGGCTCGAAGCCGCGGCCGTCGTCGGTGATCTCCAGCTCGATGCCGTGGGGGTGGAGGGCGAGGACGATGCCGACGGTGGTGGCGGCGGCGTGCTTGCGGACGTTCGCGAGGGACTCCTGGGTGCAGCGCAGGAGCGCGACGCGGGTCGGCTGGTCGCAGTCGATCTCGGCCAGTTCGGCGGTGGTGGCGAGGCCGGTGTCCTCGGCGAAGCGGTCCAGGGTACGGCGCAGCGCCGCGGCGATCGAGGTGCTCGACTGGGACGGGGCGGAGCCGACGAGCGCGCGGGCCTCGGCGAGGTTGTCCCGGGCGGTGCGCTCGATGGACAGCAGGCGCTGGTCGCTGTGCGCGGGGTCGGCCCGGGCCGCCTCCGCCAGGACGACGATGGAGGCGAAGCCCTGGGCCAGCGTGTCGTGGATCTCGCGGGCGAGCCGTTCGCGCTCCTCGGCGGCGCCCTGCCGCTGGTACGCCTCGGCGAGCCGCCGGCGGGCGCTGTCCAGTTCGGTGGCGAGGCGGTGGGCGCGCTCGTCGCGCTGCCGCAGGACGCGGTGCGTCCAGAGGCCGACGAGGGCGCCCGCCGCGTAGCCGAGGAGGGTGAAGACGGCGTTGCCGGTGAGGGTGTCCCCGTCCCAGCGGATCGTGCCGGCGAACGTGAGCGCGGCGGCGGCGCTGACGAAGGCGATCGCGTGCCCCGCGTTGCCGGAGTGGATCCAGAAGAGGGGGAGGGCCACGATGAACATCGCCGCGCCGCCCCCGAGCAGGAACGACATTCCTCCCACGCCGGCCGCGAGCACGCACAGGAAGGCGTACGGGCCGATCACCCGGAGGAGCGCGTGGGAGAGCGCGAGTACGGCGAGCAGCGCCAGCACCGGGTACGCCGTCGCGGCGGGCCGGTCCAGGACGGCGATGGCCGGCGGGCACAGGCCGAACAGGATCCACACGACGGTGTACCAGCGGCCCGGCGTCAGGGCGGGGACCCGGACGCCGAGCCGTGGCCGAAGATCCATGCGGGTCAGCCTACTTCCAGCGGGCGCGCTTCCGGAGCGGCCGGGGCGGTGGCGGCCGCGCGGCGCGACGGCCACCAGCTGCGCTCGCCGAGCAGCAGCATCAGCGCGGGCAGGATCATGATCCGGATGACGACGGCGTCCAGCAGGACGGCCACCGCCAGCGCGAAGCCCATCTGCTTCATCTCCATGATGTGCAGCGGGACGAAGCTCGCGAACACCGTCACCATCACGAACGCGGCGCTGGTCACGACCCCCGCCGAGCCGCCGATGCCCTCCAGCACCGCCTGCCGGGTCGGCAGGCCGTCCAGGACCTTCTCGCGGATCCGGCTGATGACGAAGACCTGGTAGTCCATCGACAGCCCGAACAGGATCACGAACAGGAACAGCGGTACGCGCGAGCCGATCGAGCCGGTGGAGGTGAAGTCGAGGAGTCCCTCGGCCCAGGTGTTCTGGAAGACCAGCACGAGCAGGCCGAGCGCGGCGGCGGCCGACAGCAGGTTCAGCATGACCCCGACCAGGCCGAGGACGACCGAGCGGAACGCCCAGACCGTCATCGCGAACGTCACCAGCAGCAGCGCGCCGATGATGAACGGCAGCTTGCCCTTCTGGTGCTCGGGGTAGTCGGCGTACCGGGCGACGTCGCCGGTCACCGCGGTCTCGGCGCCGCCGAGCGCGCCGATGGTGGCGGGGACGTGGCGCTCGCGGAGCGCTTCGAGGGAGGTGCGGGCCCGGTCCGTGCTCACATGGTGCGGTACGGGCAGTTCGAGGAGGCTGATCCGGCGGTCGGGCGAGGTGCGCAGTTCGGCGGTGCCGGCCAGGTTCGGGTCGTTCTTCGCGCGCCCGGCGAGGCCGTCGAGGGCGGCCGCGACCTCGGCGGAACGGGCGGGGTCGGCGCGCACGACGACTTGGTGCATGGCCTTCAGCTCCGGGTACGCCGCGTTCAGCCGGTCGTACGACCGCATCGCCGGAATGTCGCGGGGGTGGGTCTCCCGGCCCATGTCGGTGAGGTCGAGCGACAGCAGCGGCGCGGCGAGGCCGAGCATGATCAGGACGGTGACGGCGAGCGTGGCGGCGGGGTGCCGGGCGGTCGGGCGCAGCATGGCGACGGTGATCCGGCCGCCGCCGGCGCGTTCCCGGCGTTCCCGGCGCGGCCGGCCGGCGCGCGCGGCCCGGCGGCGTTCGGCGCGCTCGCCGAGCTTGGCCAGCAGCGCGGGCAGGACGGTCAGCGAGCTGACCACCGCGACGAGCGAGACGACGATCGCGCCGGTGGCGATCGAGGAGAAGATGACGTCGTCGGCCAGGTACAGCGTGGCGCTGGAGGCGGCGACCGCGAGGCCGGACAGCACGACCGCGCGGCCGGAGGTGGCGGCGGCCAGTTCCACGACGGCCCGGGACGAGAGCCGGCCGCCGGAACGGGCCCGTTCCTCGCGCTCCCGCTTGAGGTAGAAGAGCGTGTAGTCGACGCCGACGGCCAGCCCGATCAGCAGGATCACGTTGGTGCCGACGCCGGAGTCGGGGAACGCGTGCGAGGCGAGCATCGACAGCCCGACGGCCGCGACGATCGAGGTGAGCGCCAGCAGCAGCGGCACGACGGCCAGCGCGATCGAGCCGAAGACCAGCAGCAGCGTGATCAGGGTGACCGGCAGGGCGATCATCTCGGTGCGGGCGAGGTCGTCGCCCCGCAGCTTCTCGACGCCCTTGCTGATGGACGGGCTCCCGGTCTCCTCGATCCGGAGCCCCGGATGCGCGGCCTGGACCTGGGCGGTCTGCGCGCGCAGCGGCTCGACGTGCTTCTTGCCGTCGAGTTCCGGGCCCTTCATGGTGACGTCGACGCGTACCGCCGAGCCGTCGGCGGACCGGATGGGGGCGCCTACCGCCGCGACCTCGGGGAGCGCCTTCATCCGTGCGGTGGCGTCGCGCGCGGCGGCGTCCGCCGCGGCGGGGTCGAGGGCGCCGGCACGCGCGGTGATCAGCACCCGTTCCACGGGCCGCTGGCCCAGCCCGCCCTCGGCGGCCATGGCCTCCGCGCGCCCGGCTTCGCCGATGCGGAAGTCCTCGGTGGTGGCGGCGTTCCCGCCGACGGTCATGCCGAGCCCGAAGCACAGCGCCACGAACAGGAACCAGCCGGTGATCGCGCGCCACGGATGTCCGGCGCTCCACCGGGCCGTCCGCACTGTTAGGTCTCTCATGCCGTCAATGCTGGTCGGACGGCCCTTTCCGCCGACAGCCTCGACCGGTCGAACCTCGTGTCCACCGATCGGTGGACACGCGGGCCCGGACCGGCGGAACGCGGAAGGGGCCGGGCAAGCCGCATGCCCGGCCCCTCGCGCGGGGTCCTACTTGAACGCGGGCATCAGCTCGTCGTGGATCAGGCGGAGCTGGGTGTCCACGTCGGCGACGTTCTCGACGTCGCGGCCGGTGAACTGCTTCACCAGGGTGGCGTCGGTGATCGCGAGGATCATGTGGTTGACGCCGGTGCCGGCGATCTCGCGCTCGATCTTCGCGCGGACCTCGTCGGGGGTGCCGGCCAGGGAGAGCTTCTCGGTGATGTCGGGGGTGGTCAGCTCGATGGCCCTGGCGAGGTCGCCGGCGCCGATGGCGGCGACGATCGGCTCCATGTCCTTCGGGTCGACGCCGTTGCGCTCCAACTGCTCGGACGGCATCGCGGACGCGTAGAGGCCGACCATGCTGCGGGCCGCCTCCTTGGCCGCCTGCGAGTCGGGGCCGGTCGCGAACACGACCCAGGCGCCGATGTCCATCGACTCCCAGTCCTTGCCCGCCCGCTCGGCGCCGATCCTGAAGTTCTCGACGGCGTACTCGTACGCGCCGCGCGAGTAGCTCAGCGCGTGGTGGACGCCGTCGGACAGCTCGCCGGCCGCCTGGAACGACTTCGGCCCGCGCATCGCGCCGATCTTGACGGGGAGGTGCTCCTGGACGGGCCGGGCGAAGGTGAACAGGCCGTCGTAGGAGTAGAACTCGCCGTCGCGGGTGATGGCGCCCTCGTCCAGGAGGGTGCGGACGGCCGCGACGGCCTCCTTGACGCGGGTGAGCGGCTTGGTCTTGGTCCAGTCCATCTTGTACTGGGCCAGCACGCCGAAGTTGCCGCTGCCGAGGACGACGTCGGCGCGGCCGCCGGTCAGCTCGTCGAGGGTGGCGGCGGCCTGGGCGATCAGGCTCGGCTCGCGCAGGGTGACCGCCGAGACGCTCGGACCCATGCGGATCTGGGAGGTCTGCGCGGCGGCGGCGGCGAACAGCAGCCACAGGTCCTTGTGCCACGGCTCGTCGGCCGCGTACACGGCGTGGAACCCGAGCTCGTCGGCGAGCTTGATGGAGGCCAGCGACTCCGCGACGGGGTAGTCGGGAAGCATGGCGTAGCTGAACTTCACGGGAATGCTCTCCTTGTCGTGCGCCATCGCACGTTCGGGGGATGAAGGGGAGATGCTGAGGTTCTGCTGGGTCGGGTTTCCTCCTAGCCCTTGATCTCTGTCCAGGCCTGGGACCAGCGGGCGTACTCCACGCACGCGTCGCCCCGGTCGTCGCCGCAGTTGCTCACGGGCGTCTTCCAGAACGCGATGCGCTTGTAGAAGTCGGCGTCGCCGACCTTGAACGTCGCGCAGAATCCCCTGGCCGTGTAGCGGCACGCCTTGGGGTTGGCGGCCGCCTGTCCGAACCACTGGGCGACCTGGGCCTGCACCTTCGGTGTCGTGATCCAGTTCATCCAGCGGTACATGCAGTTGGGGTGCTTGGCGCGGGAGGAGATCATCCAGGTGTCGGACCAGCCGGTGGCGCCCTCGACCGGCAGCACCGTGTCGACCGGGGCCTTCTGCTCCTTGGCCAGGTTGGCGGTCACCTGCCAGGCGGTGCCGGCGTGGTTGTCGCCGACGATGAACGACTGGAGCTCGTCGGCGTAGTTGTGCCAGTACTGGCCGACGTTCGGGCGCTGCTGCCGGAGCAGGTCCAGTGCGGCCTCGAACTGCTTCTCGTCCAGCGCGTACGGGTCCTTGATCTTCAGGTCGGGACGGTGCGCCTTGAGGTAGAGGGCGGCGTCGGCGATGTAGATCGGGGAGTCGTAGGCGGTGATGTTGCCGGCGGCGGGCGAGTTCCTGTCCCACACGACGTTCCAGGACGTCGGCGGCTGCGGCAGCTTGTCGGTGCGATACATCAGGTAGTTGGCGCCGTAACCATGGGGAACGCCGTACATCTGCCCACCGACCGAATTGTACGGCTGTTCCTTGAGGTAGTCCGCGATGTCGGGATAGTTCGTCAGCAGGGACGTGTTCACCGGGGCCACGTCGCCGCCGTACACCAGCCGGAGGCTGGCGTCGCCGGACGCCGACACGCCGTCGTACTTGCCGGTCTTCATCAGCGCGACCATCGAGTCCGACGTGTCGGCGATCTTGGTGCGCACCCGGCAGCCGGTCGCCTTCGTGAACGGGGTCACCCAGTCGACCTTCGGATCGGTCGAGCCGTCCTCGGCGTACCCGGTCCACGCGACGAGGTTCAGCTGCCCCTCGGTCGCGCCGATGACCTGCTGGGCCGGGATCTGGGGGAGCGACGTGCGGGTCGCGTTCGACGAGTCGCTGCACCCGGCCAGTGCGGCGGTGACGGCCACGGCGACCGCCAGCCGTCCGCCCGCACGGGGGCGCCGCAGGCCGGGAGGGCCGGGCGGCCTTCGCTTGAGCTGGCTCTTAAAGATCACGGTCGCGGATTGTATGCCCGCGACTACCCGTCATGTGGGCCGAACCGCAATGATTCAGATCTCTCCCCACAAGTTCCGCAAACGATCACGCGGCCATGTACCCTCTCGTGCGATCAGTAACCGTCGGCTAACAGAGAGCCTTCTTCGTGCGATCAAGGGACCGCGGCATGGGGTCACGCAGCAATCATCGACGGCCAAGGACCGGAACGAGCCGGTTCCGTACGGTCCGATTCAAGGTCACGGCGCTGGTCCTGGTCTCGCTCGTCTCGCTGAGCATCCTCTGGGCGTTCGCGGCGAGCGTCACCCTCGGGGAAGGGCTCAACCTGCGCAACGTCGAGACCGTTCAGGACCACTTCGAGTACCCGTCCGGCGCGCTCGGCAGCACCCTCCAGGCCGAACGCCGGGCCACCATGGTCTATCTCGGCGGCAAGCAGCCCACGGACTTCGCCGTGATGGAGGCCGCCCGGCTCGTCACCGACCGGCAGGCGAGCCTGTTCCGCCGGCTGGCCGGTGACAAGGACGCGCTGGACGCGGCGCCCGCGACGACCCGGCGGCTGGCGGACGAGATCGTCCGCGGGCTGGACGGGCTGGCCGGCAAGCGCAACGCCATCGACACCGGCGGCACCCAGCGCGCCCAGGCGTTCGCCGACTACACCGGCCTGATCGGCGGCATCGGGACCCTGCAGGGCACGCTGTCCACGCTGAACAACTCCGAGGTCGCCAAGGACGCCCGCAACCAGGTCGCCCTGGCCCGCGCGCGGGAGGCGCTCTCGCAGGAGGACGCGCTGCTCGCGGGCGTGCTGGCGGCCGGCCGGATCAGCCGCGCCGAGCACGCCGCGTTCGTCAAGGCGGTGGGCACCCAGCGGGCGCTGTACGACATCGCCTCGCCCGAGCTGCGCACCGAGGACCGGACGTACTTCCGCCGGGTCACCAGCACCCCGCAGTACGGCCGGCTGCGCGCGCTGGAGGACCGCTACGTCAACAGCACCCGGCTGCCGCGCGCCGGCGCCGACGCCCCGGTGCTGTGGAAGACCACCGTCGACTCCAACCTCACCCGGCTGCGCGGCCTGGAGCTGTCGCTGATCGCCGCCGCCGAGCAGCGGGCCGAGCCGATCTCCAACGCGATCATCCTGCGGGTGGCGCTGGCCGGCGTGCTGGGCCTCCTCGCGGTCGTGCTGTCGGTCATCCTGGCGATCTGGGCCGCCCGCTCGGTCGTCCGCGACCTGAACGGCCTCAAGCGCGAGGCGCTCGACCTGGCCGGCAGCAAGCTGCCCGGCGTCATCCGCCGGCTGCGCCGCGGCGAGGAGGTCGACGTCGTCGCCGAGGCGCCGCCGCTGTCGTTCAGCACCGAGGAGATCGACCAGGTCGGCCAGGCGTTCAACGAGGCCCGCCGGACCGCGATCCAGGGCGCGGTCGAGGAGGCCGGGCTGCGCCGCGGCATCAGCGAGGTCTTCGTCAACCTGGCCCGCCGCAGCCAGACGCTGCTGCACCGCCAGCTCAACCTGCTCGACTCCATGGAGCGCCGGATCAGCGAGCCGGACGACCTGGAGGACCTGTTCCGCATCGACCACCTCGCCACCCGCATGCGCCGGCACGCGGAGGGCCTCATCATCCTGTCCGGGCAGGCGCCGGGCCGCGGCTGGCGCAACCCGGTCGCGGTCATCGACGTCGCCCGCGCGGCCGCGTCGGAGGTCGAGGACTACACCCGGGTGTCGGTGGCCCCGATGACGCAGGCCGCGATCTCCGGCGTGGCCGTCGCGGACGTCATCCACCTGCTGGCCGAGCTCATCGAGAACGCCTGCTCGTTCTCGCCGCCGCACACGAGCGTGCAGGTCACCGGGCAGGTCGTGGCGCGCGGCTTCTCGATGGAGATCGAGGACCGCGGGCTCAGCATGGACGAGAAGAGCCTGGCCGAGGCCAACGCGCGGCTCGCCGAGCCGCCCGAGTTCGACCTGTCCGACAGTGCCCAGCTGGGCCTGTTCGTGGTCGGCCGGCTGGCCAAGCGGCACAACATCCGGGTGACGCTGCGGACCTCGCCGTTCGGCGGGATGAGCGCGGTCGTGCTGATCCCCGAGGACATCGTGGTGCACGGCGACGGCGACGGCTTCCAGGAGGCCGCCCCGCTCGCGCTCACCCGGCGCAGCGAGGACGCGCTCGTCCCCGCCGGGGTGCTGCGCGGCGGCCACGAGCGGGCCGCGCTGCCCGCCGGGTCCGGCGGCGCGGTGCTGCGCCTGCACTCGAACCAGCCGGGCGGCCAGCCGGGCCACCAGCCCGGCCACGAACCGCCCATCCCCGAAGCGGCACCGCCGTACGGACCGAACGGCCCCACCGCCCCGATCCCGCAGCAGCCGGGCATGCCGGCCGGCATCCAGGACGCGCCGCAGTTCGGGGCGCGGCACCGCCGGCCGGGCGGGGAGCCGCCCCGTTCCGTACCCGATCCGGCGCCCGCGCCCGAGACGCCGCCGCAGCCGGAGCGGTCCCCGCGGCCCGTCCAGGAGCTGCGGCCCGAGCGGCGCACCACCGGCGGTCCCGGCTCGCTGCGCCGGCCGCCCGGCGGGGCGTCCCGGGGCGCCGGGTCGCGCGGCGGCCGGCCCGACCTGCCCAAGCGGGTCCGGCAGGCCAGCCTCGCGCCGCAGCTGCGCGACGAGGCGGGCGGCGGCGAGCCCGCGCCGGCGCCCGCGGAGTCGCGGGCCGAACGCTCGCCCGAGGAGCTGCGTTCGATGATGTCGTCGATCCAGCGCGGGACCCGGCGCGGCCGGGACGAGACGGTCGCCGAGCCGAGCATCGAGAACATCGAGTTCGACGAGGGGTCGTGAACGGTCGATGAGCGGCCCCGGAAACGAATGGCTGGACGAGGACGCGGGTCCCCTCGTCCGCTCCTACGCGCTCACCCGCGGCCGCGCCCGGCCGCGCACCCGCGGCGAGGGCTTCGAGATGATCGCGATCATCGCGACCGTCGCGACCCCGGCGGCGTCCTCGCCCGAGATCGGTCCCGAGCACCTGGCGATCGTCGACCTGTGCGTGCGGCCCCATTCGGTGGCGGAGGTCTCCGCCCGGCTGGGGCTGCCGCTGGTCGTGGTCCGGGTGCTGCTCGGCGACCTGCTCGCCCACCGGCTCATCGCGGTACGGCGCCCGCAACAGCAAAGCCCGACCGTGACCGAACATCTGCTCAGGGAAGTGCTCCATGGACTCGAGGCGCTCTGACGCGTCCCCCCGGAACGACGCGGCGGCGATGCCGCTCGCCGTGAAGATCCTCGTGGCGGGGGGTTTCGGGGTCGGCAAGACCACGTTCGTCGGCGCGGTCAGCGAGATCAAGCCGTTGCAGACCGAGGAGGTCCTCACCGAGCAGAGCGTCGGCGTCGACGACATCTCGGGCGTGGACCGCAAGACGACCACCACCGTCGCCATGGACTTCGGCCGCATCACGATCCGGGACGGGCTGATCCTGTACCTGTTCGGGACGCCGGGCCAGGACCGGTTCTGGTTCATGTGGGACGAGCTGTCGCACGGCGCGCTCGGCGCGGTGGTGCTGGCCGACACCCGGCGGCTGGCGGACTGCTTCCCGGCCGTCGACTACTTCGAGAGCCGCGGGCTGCCGTTCGTCGTCGGCGTCAACTGCTTCGACGACGGCTACGACTACGAGCCGGACGAGATCCGCGAGGCGCTCGACCTGAACGACCGGACGCCGGTCATCATGTGCGACGCGCGCAACCGGAGCTCGACCAAGAGCGTGCTCACGTCGCTGGTCAAGCACCTGATCACCGTCAACGGCGAGGACCGGTCGGCGCAGCCGGCGGCGGGCCGGTTCGGCTGACGCCGGCTTCCCGCGTCAGCCGTCGAGGAGCCAGTCGTCGGACTCGTCGTCCTCGTCCCCGGCAGGGGCGGGCGCGGGAACCGTAACGGGCACAGGTGCCGTAACGGGCACAGGTGCCGGGACGGGCACAGGTGCCGGGACGGGCAGCAGGCTGTCGATGGCGCGCAGCAGCGCGCAGTCCGGAGGCGTCTCGCGGGTCAGGACGGCGCGCAGGTCGTGCAGCTCCTCGTACGTCATGGCGCGCAGCGGCTTGGTGCCCCAGCCGGGACGGGGCGCGCCGTTCACCGGGTGCCCGCCGCGGGTTCCAGCCTGGCCAGCACGACCAGCCGCCTGCGGTCGGAGCCGGGCGGATGGCAGCTGATCAGCGTCAGCACGCTCTCCCGGGGCGCCGCCCCCCACCGGAACGGCACGGGCGCGAGGACGCTGGTCTTGCGGGGCGAGATGACCCGCTTCCCGTACGCCCGGTAGACGAACGTCCTGCCGCCCGCCGTCACGGTGACGCGATCGCCGGCGCGCATCCGCCCGATGCGGCGGAACGGGGCCTTGTACGTGGTGCGGTGGGCGAGCAGCACCGCGTTCCCGATCTCGCCGGGCATCGCCGTACGGGGGTGGTGGCCGATCCCGCGCGCGAGGACCCGGCGCGTCACGCCCTCGCGGACGGGGCCGCGCACCTTCATGCGGGAGATCGTGATCCGCGCGATCCGTTCACCGATGTCCGGCCCGGGCGCGCGGGAGAGGACCGCGGGGGCGCCCGGGACGGCCGGGGCGGCGGGCGGCAGGGCGAGCGCGGCGACGGCGGCGGCGATGAGCGCGTGCATGGTTGCTGTCTGATCCTTCGATCGGCCGGAACGGCGGCGGGGGCGGTGCGCCGGGA
>NZ_JBGNUR010000017.1:0-166423 GCF_041951345.1 Actinomadura sp. 21ATH
CCCCCCCCCCCCCCCCCCCCCCCCCCCCGGGGGGGGGGGGGGGGGGGGGGGGGGGGGCGGCGGGCGGGTGACGCTGCGGATGCGGCTCGCCACGGTGCGCGCGGACCCCCTAGGCTCTCGACATGATCATGCGTCGTACGCTCACCGCGCTGCTCGGCGGAACGGCCGTCATGCTGGCCTCCGCCGCTCCCGCTCTCGCATCGCCGAGCACGGACGCCCAGGGGTCCGGCCTGAAGGCCGACCTGGACGCCATCCTGGCCGACCAGCGGCTCAAGGGAGCCGCGATCGGGGTCCAGGTACGTGATGCCCGGACCGGGCAGGTGCGGTACGCCCGGAACCCCGGGACGCCGCTGCTGCCCGCGTCCAACATGAAGATCCACACCTCCGCCGCCGCGCTGGCGCTGCTGGGCCCGGACCACCGGTTCCGTACCGGCGTGTACGCGAAGAAGGCCGGAGCCACCGTCGCCGGCGACCTGTACCTGAAGGGCACCGGCGACACCACCATGCGGGCCGCCGAGTACGACCGGCTCGCCGCCGCCGTCGCCGCCAAGGGCGTCAAGCGGGTCACCGGCGACCTCGTCGCCGACGACACCTGGTTCGACGCCCAGCGCACCCCGCCGAGCTGGGACCCCACGGACCTCCAGTACGCCTACGCCGCCGAGATCTCCGCGCTGACGCTGGCGCCCGACGACGAGTTCAACGCCGGTTCGGTGAAGGTGGTCGTGAAGCCGGGCGCGGCAGGGAAGCCGGTCAAGGTGGCGCTGGACCCGCCGACCCGGACCGTGAAGATCGACAACCGGGCGGTCACCGGCGCGAACGGCAGCGACTCCACGCTCTCGGTCGAGCGGCCGGAGGGCGCCGGAACGATCGTGGTGAAGGGCTCGTACCCCGGCGACGGCGGGGCCGTGACGAACCTGCGCACCGTCGACGAGCCCGCGCTGTACGCGGCCGACGTCTTCCGCCAGGCGCTGCGCAGGCACGGCGTGAAGGTGGCCGGGACGACCCGGCGCGGCCGGACGCCGGGCGGCGCGGCGCCGGTCGCGTCCCGGGCCTCGATGCCGCTGTCGCAGCTGATGACGCCGTTCCTCAAGCTCAGCAACAACGTCATCGCCGAGACGCTGGTGAAGGCGATCGGCCGCGAGAAGGCCGGGTCGGGCAGCTGGAAGGCCGGGCTGCCGCTGGTCGAGCGGTACCTGGCCACGCAGGGGGTGCCGGCGGCGCGGCTGAAGATGGCCGACGGCTCGGGGCTGTCGCGGTCCAACCGGACGGCGCCGCAGGACATCCTGACGGTGCTGCGCAAGGCGCGGGCCAAGACGTGGTTCCCGGCCTGGTACCAGGCGCTGCCGATCGCCGGGTACCCCGACCGGATGAAGGGCGGCACGCTGTGGAGCCGCATGTCCGGAACGGCCGCCGCGGGCAACGTCCACGCCAAGACCGGCACGCTGACCGGCGTGACGGCCCTGTCCGGGTACGTGAAGGACGCCTCCGAGCGGCGGCTGGTCTTCTCGGTCGTGCTGAACGGCTACTCCGGCGGCGCGCCCAAGGACATCGAGGACAAGATCGCGATCCGGCTGGCGGGCGGTCCGGCGGCGGAGCGCGCCGCGACCGCGCGCCAGGCCCCGTCCGCCGGGGTGCGGCTGGAGTGCACCTGGACGCTGACCTGCTGATCCGCGGCGCGGTGTGACGGCGCGCCCGCCCGGATCCGCTCCGGGCGGGCGCGCCCCGCCCCGCCTACGCCTCGGCGCCCTCCGGAGCCTCGGCGTACGAGTCGAACCGCATCGTGAACGCCGCGCGGCCCGACGTGGCGCCGCGCAGGTCACCGGCGTACCCGAACATCCGCGCCAGCGGGACCGCCGCCTCGACCACCCTGGCGCCGCCGCGCTCGCCCATCGCGCGGATCCGGCCGCGGCGCGCGTTGAGGTCGCCGATGACCTCGCCCAGGTACTCCTCGGGGGTGGTGACCTCGACGGCCATCACCGGTTCGAGCAGCACGGGCGACGCCCGCCGGACGGCCTCCCGGAACGCCATCGTCCCGGCGGACTTGAAGGCCGTCTCGGACGAGTCGACGGGATGGAAGTCGCCGTCGAGCAGCGTCACGCGCACGCCGGTCAGCTCGTACCCGGCGAGCACGCCGGACCGCATCGCCTCCTGGCAGCCGGCGTCCACGGAGGGGATGAACTCCTTCGGGACGCGGCCGCCGGTGACCCGGTTGACGAACTCGTAGCCGTCCGCGATCGGCTCGACCGCGATCCGCACCCTGGCGTACTGGCCCTTGCCGCCCGACTGCTTCCGGTGCAGGAAGTCGGTCCGCGGCACCGGCCTCCGGATGGTCTCGCGGTACGCGACCCGGGGCCGGCCCACCGCGGCGGCGACGCCGAACTCCTCCTTCATCCGGTCGACGAGGACCTCCAGGTGGAGCTCGCCCATGCCGCCGAGGACGGTCTGGCCGGTCTCGGCGTCGGTGTCGACCTGGAAGGACGGGTCCTCCTCGGCCAGCCGCTGGACGGCCGCGGCCAGCCGCTCCCGGTCGCCGCGCGAGCGCGGCTCCACGGCGACGTGGACGACCGGGGCCGGGAAGTCCATCGACTCCAGGATCACCGGGTCGGTGCGGGAGCACAGCGTCTCGCCGGTCGTGGTCTGTTTGAGCCCCATGACCGCGACGATGTCGCCGGCGCCCGCCGCGGCGATCTCCTCCCGCCGGTTGGCGTGCACGCGGTACACCTTTCCGATGCGCTCCCTCCTTCCCTTGATCGGGTTCAGCACGGTGCCGCCCGCCTCCAGGCGGCCGGAGTAGACCCGGACGTAGGTGAGCCGGCCCAGGTGCGGATCGCTCATGATCTTGAACGTCAGCGCGGCGAGCGGCTCCCCGTCCGCCGGCCGGCGCACGACCGGCCCGCCGTCGGGCGCCTCGCCCTGGACGCCCGCGACGTCCAGCGGCGACGGCAGGTAGCGCACGATCGCGTCGAGCAGGGGCTGGACGCCCTTGTTCCTGAACGCGGTCCCGCACAGCACCGGCGCGAACCGGGTGCCGGACGGGGCGATCGTGAGCCGCCGGATCGCGGCGTGCAGCGCGTCCTCGCCGGGCTCGGCGCCCGCGAGGTACAGCTCCATGAACTCCTCGTCGTTCTCGGCGAGCGTGTCGATCAGGCGGCGGCGCCAGCGCGCGGCCGCCCCGGTATGGGCGGCCGGGATCGCGACGGCGGCGCAGGCGTCGCCCGGCTCGGCCGCGGCCGGCCAGACCAGCGCCCGCATCCCGACCAGGTCGATCACGCCGCCGAAGCCCGTCTCCGTCCCGTCCGCCGCGATGCCCAATGGCAGCTGGACGACCAGCGGGACGGCGCCGAGCCGGTCGGCGATCATGCCGACGCAGCGCTCGAAGTCCGCGCCGGGACGGTCGAGCTTGTTGACGAAGCAGACGCGCGGCACGCCGTACCGGTCGGCCTGCCGCCAGACGGTCTCGGACTGCGGCTCGACGCCGGCCACGCCGTCGAACACCGCCACCGCGCCGTCGAGCACCCGCAGGCAGCGCTCCACCTCGACGGTGAAGTCGACGTGCCCCGGGGTGTCGATGATCGTGATGGTGTGGTCCGTCCCGTCCAGCGGCCATCGGCAGGTGGTCGCGGCCGAGGTGATCGTGATGCCGCGGGCCCGTTCCTGCTTCATCCAGTCCATCGTGGCGGCGCCGTCGTGGACCTCGCCGATCCGGTACGAGACGCCGGTGTGGAAGAGGATCCGCTCGGTGGTGGTCGTCTTGCCCGCGTCGATGTGGGCCATGATCCCGATGTTGCGGACGTTCGCCAGGTTCCTGTGGGTGGTGGTGGTCATGGCGCCGTCCTCCTTCGCTGCTCGGTTGATCGGTTGACGACCGCCGGCGATCAGCGTGACGGTAACCGCGGTCACACCGCCGGCGCCAAGGGTTTTCGAGCCGGGACGACCGGGAAGGATTACGCATCGCACCCGGATCATGGCAAAGAGCTATTTACCGAATCCAGGCGAACGCACTGGGAAGGTTTCCGGACCATTCGCGTTAGAACGGTATGACGCACCAACGAAGGGAGGATCCAGACAATGACGAGCGCTTCTCTGGCCAACCCCCGGCGGACCAGGATCGACGCCTGGCCCCGGCCCCGCACGGAGACTCCCGACCCGCGCGCCGAGGCCGTCCGCGGCGGCGGATCCGCGCAGAGCGGCACGGCGGGCCGCACCTCCGGCGCCTGAGCCGGCACGAGCCGGCACCCGCCCGGGGGCCGAGCCGGAGCCTCGCATCGCGCCTGGCACGCGGAACGGAGCAGGCCGGACCCGTCAATGGGTCCGGCCTGATGACCTATATCTGACAGTTATGAGCAAATTCCTATCGCTTGGGGCGACTCGCCAGTAATGTTTGCGCTTTGAAAGGTGGGGAGCAGTGCGCAAACAGGTGGATCGCTCGATCGCCATCGGCACGATCGTGGCCGTGGCCGTCGTACCGTCTCTGCTGGTGCTGCTGCCGTGGCAGGAGTTCGACGCCGTCGGCGCGAACAGCGTCCCGACGCCCTCCACCACCGCCGACGGGCAGCTCGCCGCGCCCGCCTCGCGCTCCCCCAAGGGAACCCCCCAGCCGTCCCCGGCCGGCCGCGACACGCTCCCCCTGCCCGACATCGACGCGGGAGCGGGCGGCTCCGGCGGCTCCGGATCCGGCGGCCGCGCGGGCACCGGCCGCAACACGTTCAACGCGGCCGCCGACGACGGCGCGCGGATCACCGCCGTGCAGTGGCGCGGCAAGCGGCAGGTCGACATCAGCGTCGCGTCCCCGGCGCTCGGCTCCACCCAGAAGGTGCGCGTGCTGCTGCCCCGGGCGTGGAGCACCTCGGCGCCCCGCACCTGGCCGGTCGTGTTCGCGTTCCACGGCGGCGAGGACACCTACGTCTCCTGGACGCGCAGCACCGACATCGCCAAGGTCGCCGCGCGGTACGACGTGCTAGTGGCGCTGCCCGAGGGCGCCAACGGCTCGTACACCGACTGGTACAACGACGGCCGGGGCGGCATCCCCAAGTGGGAGACGTTCCACACCCAGGAGGTCCGGCAGCTCCTGGAGCGCAACTTCCGCGCCGGCTCCGCGCGGGCGGCCATCGGCCTGTCGTCGGGCGCGCAGGGCGCGCTCACGTACGCGGCGCGGCACCCGGGCATGTACCGGTACGCCGCCGCCTACAGCGGCGTGCTGTCGATGCTCTCCCCCGGCATCCCCTCGCTGCTCCTCTACATCAACTCGTCGAACGGGCAGGACGCGAGCAAGATCTGGGGCGACCCGAACCGCGACCGCGCCAACTGGGCCGCGCACGACCCGGCCAGCCTTGCGGCGCGGCTGCGCACCACCCGGGTGCACGTGTCGGCCGGCAACGGCAACCCGGGCCCGCTGGACAAGAACAAGGGCGCCCCCTGGGACATCCGCTACCTGAGCGAGTCCCAGGTCGAGCGCGCCTCGAAGGACTTCGCGGCGCGGGCGAAGGCCGCCGGCGTGCCGCTCACCACCAACTTCTACGGTCCGGGCTCGCACACCTGGGGCTACTGGAAGCGCGAGATGCACGCCACCTGGCCGACGATGATGAGCGCGATCGGCGCCCGCAAGTACTGAGGCCCGGACCGGTGAGGGACGGCGCTCAGCCCTCGGCCCGCGGGCGCGGCGCCTGCCCCGCCAAGCGCGGCACGGTCTCGTACCGCGGGGTGCGGCGCAGGCCGAGCGCCAGCATGATCCGGCCGACCCGCGGCCAGCGCTGCTCGATGGCGCGCGCGATCGCGTAGTAGAGGGCGATGACGAGCGCCACCGCCAGCGTGCTCGCCGCCGCGCCGGCGTCCTCGTCCAGGACGAGACCGGTCTCGGCGGCCAGCCAGGTCAGTCCGGCGCCGACGGCGACCGGGACCCAGGTACGGATGAGGCTCACGACATAGTCGTCCACGACGGCTCCCTGCCCCTGGCAGACTCCAGGCGAGTGTCCCGAACCCCACCATCTAGTCTAATCCGGTGACGCCCGAGCTGACCCTGCTGCCGAGGGTGGCGTTCCGGGGCCGGGAGATCGCCGGGCCGCGGCTGCGGAACCTGCTCGCGCTGCTGGCCGCCGACCTCCGTACCGGCGCCGGCTCCGCCCGGCTCGCCGAGGGCCTCTGGCCGGACGAGCGGCCCGCCAACCCCGCCAAGGCGCTCCAGGTGCTCGTCTCGCGCGCCCGCGCCCAGCTCGGCGCGGACGTCATCGCCGGCACGCCCGCCGGCTACCGGCTGGCGCTCGACGAGGGCCAGGTGGACGCGTCCGCCGTCCTGCTGCGCGCGGCCGAGAGCGCGCGGTGCTCGCGCGCCGGCGACCACGCGGGGGCGCTCACGCACGCCGAGGAGGGCCTCGCCCTCTGGGACGGGCCGCCCGAACCGGGCACCGAGGGCGCCGTGGATCCCGCGGGCGCAGGTCCCGGCGACCCGCTGGCCGCGCTGCGGCGGGAACGCGCCGCGACGTACCGCGTCCTGGTACGCGCCCGCGCGCTCGCCCTGGCCCGGCTGGGACGGTACGAGGAGGCCGCCGGCCCGCTCGCCGGCCTCGTCGCGGAACGGCCGCGGGACGAGGAGCTGCTGGCCGGGCTGCTGCGCTGCGAGGCGGCCACCGCGGGACCGGCCACGGCGCTGGCGCGCTACGACGCGTACCGCCGCGAACTGCGCGACGAGCTGGGCGCCGATCCCGGCGCCGCGCTCCGGGAGGTCTACGGGGAGCTGCTGCGCGCCGAGGAGCCGGCCGCCCGCTACGGGATCCCGCACGAGCCCAACCGGCTGCTCGGCCGCGACGCCGACCTGGCCGCCGTGCTGGCCCTGCTCCGCACGTCCCGGGTCGTCTCGATCACCGGGCCCGGCGGCCTGGGCAAGACGCGGCTCGCGCACGCGGCGGGCCGGGCGGCCGAGCAGCGGCTCGTCCACTTCGTCCCGCTGGCCGGCGTGGAACGCGACGAGGACGTCGTCCCCGAGATCGCCGCGGCGCTCGGCGCGGCCGACGCCGCGCTCCCCGCGGCCGGCCGGCCCGCCCGGCGCGCCGGTGTCCTGGCCGGGATCGTCGCGGCGCTCGGGCCGGGCCCGGCGCTGCTGGTGCTGGACAACTGCGAGCACGTCGTCGACGGCGCCGCCGAGGCGGCCGGGGCGCTGGTGGCGATGACCGCGGAGCTGCGGGTGCTCACCACCAGCCGGGCCCCGCTGGACCTGTCGTCGGAGTCGGTCTACCCGCTGCCGGAGCTGGACGCGCCGACGGCCGCCGAGCTGTTCCGCCAGCGGGCGCGGGCGGCGCGGCCCGGCGCCGAGCTGCCGCCGGACGCCGTCGCCGCGCTGTGCCGCCGGCTCGACGGGCTCCCGCTGGCGATCGAGCTGGCGGCGGCGCGGATCCGCGCGATGACCGTGCCGGAGATCGCGCGGCGGCTGGAGGACCGCTTCGCGCTGCTGCGCGGCGGCACCCGTGACGCCCCGGAACGGCACCGCACGCTGCGCGCCGTCGTCGACTGGAGCTGGAACCTGCTCGACGGCCGCGAGCAGGCCGCGCTGCGCGCGCTGTCGATCTTCCCGGGCGGGTTCACCGCGGCGGCGGCCGGGCACGTGGTGCCCGGCGGCGACGCGGCGGAGGTCCTGGAACGGCTGGTGGACCAGTCCCTGCTGGCGGTCGCCGACACCGGCGCGGGGCTCCGCTTCCGGATGCTGGAGACCGTGCGCGAGTTCAGCGCGGCCCGCCGGGAGGAGGCGGGCGCGACGGGCGCCGCGGCCGCCGGGTTCCTGGCGTGGGCGCGGGCTTTCACGGCCGACCAGGACGAGCCGCTGTTCGGGCGCGAGCCCGGCCCGGCCGTCGCGCGGCACCGGGCCGAGCAGGACAACCTCCTCCTGGCGCTGCGGCTGGGCCTGGACCGCCGCGACACCGCCTCCGTCGCGGCGGTGGCCGCCGCGCTCGGCACCCTGTGGATCATCGAGTCCAACTACGGCCGGCTCGCGGCGATGTGCGCGAAGATCACGGGACCGCTGACCCGGTTCCGGCCCGGGCCCGCGGAGCTGGAGTGCGTCCGGACGGCGCTGACGCTGTGCGTGCTGAGCACGTTCCTCGTCGAGGGGCCCCGCGCGGTGCGCGCGCTGGTCGCCCTGCGCCGGCTGCCGCCCGCCGTGCCGGACACCCTCACCAAGGCGCTGGCGACCGTGCTCGCCGTGTCACCCGAGTTGCGCGGCCCTGAGGATCCGGCGCTGCTCGGCATGTGCGAGAGCGAGCATCCGATGATGGCCGGGGCCGCCTGGGCGGTGACCAGCCACATCTGGGAGAACGCCGGGGAGCCGGAACGGGCGCTGGAGGCGGCCGAGCGGATGCTCGCCGAGTTCCAGCGCGGCGGCAACCCGCTGATGGAGGTGATGACCCGGTCCCGGCTGGGCGAGCTGTGCCTCCAGACCGAGCGGGGCGCGGAGGCCGAACGCCACGTGCTGGCCGCGCTGCCGACGCTGGAACGGCTCGGCGACCTGCCCGACGTGGCCTCGATCCGGTGGTCGATGGCGCTGGCCTCGCTCCAGCAGGGCAGGCTCGACGCGGCGGGCGACTGGCTGGAGCAGGCGCGGCGGAACGGCGCCGACGACACCTACGGCGCGGCGCCGTTCGCCATCGCCGTGCGGGCGGAGATCGCACTGTCCCGCGGCGAGACCGAGGAGGGCCTGGCCCTGTGGCGCACCGCGCTGCGGGTGGCGCCGGGCGGCGACGCGCTGCTGGCGGGCTTCGCCCCGGGGGACCCGTGGACGATGGAGGTCCGCGCCATCGCCGTGATCGCGCACGCGCACGCGGGCCGGCTGGACGCCGTCCGCGACTCGGCCGAGGCGCTGCCGCGGGACCTGGAGAGGCTGCTGGCCAGCCCGCTGATGTTCACCCCGACGCCCGCGTTCGCCGGGTTCCCGCTCTGCGGCGTGCTGCTGCTGGCGCTGGGGCTGGCCGACATCGCGCGCGGCGACCGCCGGGGCGGGGTGCGGCTGGTGGCGCTGGCCGAGCGCTTCCGGTACACCCGGACGATCCAGCCCACCACGGCGTCGTGGCGCGCCCGCGAGGCGGCCGGGAACGCCGACGGGCCGGCGTACGCCGGCGCGGTGTCGGAGTACGCCGGCCTGAGCCGGGAGGAGCTGCGGGACGCCGCGCTGGAGCTGCTGCGCGCCCGTCCCAAGGACGGCTAGGCCCTCAGCTCGCGCTTGAACAGGAGCTTGGACCACACGTAGCCGGCCACGCCGAGGGCCGCGCACCAGGCCAGCGAGATCGCCGCGTCGTTCCCGATCGGGGTGCCCATGAGCAGCCCCCGCAGCGTCTCGTTCATGGCGGTGAACGGCTGGTACTCGGCGAACCAGCGCACCCCGGCCGGCATCGAGTCCGGCGGGACGACCGCGCTGCCGAGGAACGGCAGGAACTGGATCAGCATCGGGGTGTTGCTCGCGGACTCGGGCGTCTTGCTGCTCAGCCCCATCCCGACCGCCACCCAGGTCAGCGCGAACGCCAGCACCGTGATCAGGGCGGCCACCGCGAGCCACTCGGCCGGACTCGCGTCCGGCCGGAAGCCCAGCAGGACCGCGGCCACCACCACCAGCGCGGTGCTGATCAGCGTCTGGATCATGCTGCCGACGACATGGCCGGTCAGCAGCGAGTTCCGGGCGATCGGCATCGTCCGGAACCGGGCCACGATCCCCTCGGTCATGTCCACGCAGACGGAGACCGACGTCACCATGCAGCCCGAGGCGACGCCCATCAGGATGATCCCGGGCGCGATGTAGTCGATGTAGTCGCCGCCGCCGACCCCGGTGCCCAGCGCGCCGCCGAAGACGCCGACGAACAGCAGCAGGAGGATGATCGGCGTCCCCATCGTGGCCAGCGACATGCCGGGGTAGCGCAGCGCGTGCCGCAGGTTGCGGCGGGTCATGGTGGCCGAGTCGGTCACGCCGTGGCCGAGCGCGCTCATCGGGCGGCCGCCTTTCCGCTGTCGTCCGGGGCGGTGCCCGTTCCGGCCGTCCCGGTCAGGGCGAGGAACACGTCGTCGAGGTCGGGGGTGTGCACGGACAGCTCGGCCGCCTCGGTGCCGGCCCGGTCGAGGACGTCCAGCAGCGTCCGCAGGGAGCGCGTGCCCGTGCCGGGGACCTGGAGGGTGAGGGCCTCGTCGTCGCGCCGTATCTCGTGCAGGGAGCGCTCCGCGCCGAGCGCCCGCGCCGCCGCCTCCAGCTCCGCCGGGCCGGCGAACCGCAGCAGGACGTGGCCGCCGGGGACGAGCCGCTTCAGCTCGGCGGCGGTGCCCTCGGCGACCAGCCGGCCGCCGTCCAGCACCGCGATCCGGTCGGCGAGCCGGTCGGCCTCCGCCAGGTACTGGGTGGTCAGGAAGATCGTCACACCGCCGGCCACCAGGTTCCGGATGATCTGCCACAGGCCGCGGCGGCTGCGCGGGTCGAGCCCGGTCGTCGGCTCGTCCAGGAAGATGATCTCCGGTTCGCCGACCAGCGTCATCGCCAGGTCGAGCCGGCGGCGCATGCCGCCGGAGTAGGTGGCCGCGGTCCCGCGGCCGGCCTCGGCCAGGTCGAACCGCTCCAGCAGGGCGGCCGCCCGGCGGCGGCCCTCGGCGCGGCCGAGATGGTGCAGGTCGGCCATGAGGATCAGGTTCTCCTCGCCGGTGAGCAGGCCGTCCACCGCCGAGTACTGGCCGGTCACGCCGATCGCGGCGCGGACCGCGTCGGGCTCCGCGGCCACGTCGTGGCCGGCCACCCGGGCGGTGCCGCCGCCGGCGGCGATCAGGGTGGAGAGGATCTTGACCATGGTCGTCTTGCCGGCGCCGTTGGGCCCGAGCAGCGCGAAGATCGAGCCGCGCGGGACGGCGAGGTCGATGCCGTCGAGCACCACCGTGCCGCCGTACGAGCGGCGGAGTCCGGCGGCCTCGATGGCGAGCGGTCGCGGGTTGGTCGTCATGGCACCGATCGTGCGAGAGACCGGTATTACCGCGGTTTCACGCCGGTTTCAGGCCGCCTACGCAATAGCGTGGCGAACACGGAATGGCCGCGCCGTTAATCTCTTATCGACGCGGTACGTCACTCGGGGGGGAAGGCTTGGGGGGTTCAGGGTGAGGCTGCGAACGGGCGGCCTGGACGGCAGGCTCCTGCTCCGGCTGCCGTACGGCGTGATGGGCGTCATCGCGGCGGCCGACTTCCTCGGCGGCCCCGGCGCGGGCTACCTGCCCCTGCTGTCGCTGGGGCCGGCGTTCGCCAGCCTCGCCGGCGGCGTGCGCCGCACCGCCTCGATCGGCCTGCTCTCCGTCACCCTCTGCGTGGCCCTCGCCGCGTACAACAACTCGCTCGGCGGCCGGGGCGCCTACCTGGCGCTGCTGTCGATCATCGGCGTCACCGCCGCCGCGATGCTGGCCTCCGAGCTGCGCGAGCGCAAGGAGCGCGAGCTGAGCGACATCCGCACCGTCGCCGAGGTGGCGCAGCGGGTGCTGCTGCGGCCGGTGCCGCGCCGGGTGGGGCCGATCCACGCGGCCGTCTCGTACACCTCGGCCTCGGCCCGCGCCCGCATCGGCGGCGACCTGTACGAGGTGGTCACCACCCCGGACGGGGTGCGGGTGCTCGTCGGCGACGTCCAGGGCAAGGGCCTGGACGCGGTCGAGACCGCCGCGGTCGTGCTCGGCGCGTTCCGCGAGGCCGCCTACGACGAGCCCGACCTGCCGGGCGTCGCGGTGCGGCTGGAGCGGGCGCTCAGCCGGCATCTGACCGGGGAGCAGTTCGTGACCGCCGTGCTCGCCGAGATCGGCCCGGGCGACAAGGCCGGGCTGCTGAACTGCGGGCACCCGCCGCCGCTGATGATCCGTTCGGACGGCCGGACCGAGCCCGCGGACCCGCCGGACGTCGCGCCGCCGCTGGGGCTGATGGACATGGCCACGGCGAAGGCGCCGCCGTTCGAGGTCGATTTCGGGCCCGGCGACCAGATGCTCCTCTACACCGACGGCGTGATCGAGGCCCGCGACGCCGCCGGGCGCTTCTACCCGCTCGCCGAGCGGTCCCACCTGCTGTCGACCGGCGTCGAGCCGCAGGAGGCGCTGGACCGGCTGCAGAACGACCTGGTCGAGCATGTCGGCGGCCCGATCAAGGACGACGCCGCGATGCTGCTGCTGCGGCACCGCTCGCGCTGACCGCTCCGGATACCGCAGAGAATTTCACGGGGAGAGGTCCATCCGTCACGTTCCGGTGAGAGAGTGTGCGCAGGGCCATTCCACCGCGACGAGGACGCGACAGGAGCACAAGTGAACGCTCTCCAGCCGAGCGGCCATCCCTGGGCGGCGGGGCCGGGCCACGGCGGCCCCACGGTCCTGCGCATCCTGCTCGGCGGCCAGCTGCGGCGGCTCCGCGAGGCCAAGGGGATCAGCCGGGAGGCCGCCGGGGACGCGATCCGCGCCTCCGGCTCCAAGATCAGCCGGCTGGAGCTGGGCCGGGTCGGCTTCAAGGAGCGCGACGTCGCCGACCTGCTCACGCTGTACGGCGTGCACGACCGGGAAGAGCGCGAGACGATGCTCGGCCTGGTCTTCCGCGCCAACGCCCCCGGCTGGTGGCACAACTTCGGCGACATCCTCCCCTCCTGGTTCGAGGTCTACATCGGCCTGGAGGAGGCCGCCTGCACGCTGCGGATCCACGAGACGCGGTTCGTCCCCGAGCTGCTCCAGACCGAGGAGTACGCGCGGGCGTCGATCGGGCTCGCGCATCCGGACGCGTCCGCCGTCGAGGTCGAGCGCCGGGTCACCCTGCTGATGCGCCGCCAGGAGATCCTCCGCAGGTCCGATCCCCCGCAGCTGTGGGCGGTGCTGGACGAGGCGGCGCTGCACCGCCCGGTCGGCGGCGACGGCGTCATGCGCGACCAGCTGCACGCGCTGATCGAGGCGGTGCGGTCGCCGGCGGTCACCGTGCAGATCGTCCCGGCCGGGCACGGCGCGGTCACGGCGCTCACCGGGCCGTTCTCGATGCTGCGGTTCGCCGAGGCGGCGCTGCCGGACATCGTCTACCTGGAGCAGCTGACCAGCGCACTCTACCTGGACAAGCCGGCCGACCTGGTCGTCTACAAGCGGTGCCTGGACCGGCTGTCGGTGAACGCCAGGCCGCCGACGGCCACGGCCGGCATCTGCGCGGACCTGCTCGCGGCCTGGTAGGAATCCGACCGGCGGTGCCGATCTCTTGCAGGTAATCGACGAACCGGGTCAGACTTAGGCGGATCGCCGAGGACACCGTCGGAAGGTGGGCCCCATGACCGGTAGTTCGCACGGCCCCGGCCCGGAGCCGGAGATCGAGATCGACACCACCGTGGCGCATCCGGCGCGGGTCTGGGACTACTGGCTGGGCGGCAAGGACAACTACCCGGCCGACCAGCAGGTGGGCGACCATCTCAACGAGACGATGCCCGAGGTCGTGATCTGGGCCCGCGCCGACCGGGAGTTCCTGGGCCGGGCCGTCCGGTACATGGTCGCCGAGGCGGGCCTGCGGCAGTTCCTCGACATCGGCACCGGGATCCCCACCGCCGACAACACGCACGAGGTGGCGCAGCGGCTGGCCCCCGAGAGCCGCGTCGTCTACGTCGACAACGACCCGATCGTGCTGGCGCACGCGCGGGCCCTGCTCAACAGCGCGCCCGGCGGCGCCACCGACTACATCGACGCCGACCTGCGCGACCCGGACGCGATCCTGCACGCCGCCGGCCGCACGCTCGACCTCTCGAAGCCGGTCGGCATCACGCTGCTGGGCATCCTGGAGTTCGTCCCCGGCGAGGAGGCGTACCGGATCGTCGGCCGGCTGATGGACGCGGTGCCGTCCGGCAGCCACCTGGTCATCGCCTGCCCCACCGGCGACGTCAACACCGAGGCGATGCGGCGGGTCATCCAGCAGTGGAACGACAGCGGCGCCACCCCGGCGGTCCTGCGCAGCGGCGCCGAACTGGCGCGGTTCTTCGACGGCCTGGAACTGCTGGATCCGGGCGTCGTCCCGCTCCCCCGATGGCGTCCCGACCGCAGCACCCTCTACGCCGACCGCGAGATCGGCTTCTTCTGCGCAGCCGGCCGCAAACCCTGAGCGTCCGTCAACCACAGTTGACACCTGAGGTGCGTCAACCTATGTTGACAATCATGAGACGCCTCCAGGTCCCGCTGCTGTGCGGCGCCGTCGCCGGCCCGCTGTTCACGCTCGCCTACCTCGCCGAGGGCGCCACCCGTACCGGCTACGACCCGACCCGGCATCCGGTCAGCTCGCTGGCGCTGGGCGAGTACGGCTGGACCCAGACCGCCAACTTCCTCGTGGCCGGGAGCCTGACCCTCGCGTTCGCCGCCGGGATGTGGCGCGCCCCGCGGCCGGCCGGCGGGCCGCTCTTCGGCCCGCTGCTCATCGGCGTCTGGGGCGCCGGCCTGATCGGGGCCGGGCTCTTCCGCTCGGACCCGGTGAGCGGCTATCCGCCGGGCACGCCCGACCACCTCCAGTACACGACCCTGGGGATCCTGCACGACGCGTTCTCGCTGGCCGGGTTCGCCGCGCTGATCGCGGCGTGCTTCGTCTTCACGCGGCGCTTCCTGCGCGCGGGCTCGCGCACCCGCGCCGCGCTCTCCGCGGCCGCCGGCGTCCTGTTCGTCGTCCTGCTCCAGCTCTCCAGCTCCGCGTTCTCCCAGAACGCGGACCTGGTCGACCACGGCGGCCTGCTGCAACGCGCCGCCGTCACGGTGGGGCTGGGCTGGATGACCTGGATCGCCCTGCATCTGCTCCGCGAAACCCGCCCGGACCGCTCATAAGATCCACGCAGGGAGGCCGGATGGCGATCTGGCGGTGGCGTACGGAGGCGTTGCTCCGCCTGTCCGCGCTCCAGGAACGGGGCGGCAGGCGATCCAGGATCGGGCCGCGCGCCTGGCTCGCCCTTCTGGGGGCGTCCCGGCGCGGCGGCCACGCCTGGGCCGGAATCGTCCGCCTGGCGACCGAGGACCGGTACGCCGCGCACCCCCTGCGCGGGGACGCCCGGCACCTCGTCGCGGTGGTGTGGGCGGACGAGCGCGATCCGGCGGTCCGCGCCGTCGTCCGCGAGCACGGCCTCATCGCGGAGCACGGCCGCGCGCGGTGGACGACCGCCGCCCTGCACGGCGTCCTGGCCGGGCACTGGAGCGACGGCGCCGAGAAGGAGATCGGGCGGCTGCTCGCCGACGACGACGAGGACGTCCGGGCGGGGGCCGCCCGCGCCTGCGCCGAGGCGGAGGAGCCGGTCCTCGGGTTCCTGTGGGGCGCGGTGCCCGGCATGCACGAGGGAAGGCGGGCCCTGGTCGGCGAGCTGCTGCGCAACCCGGCCGCGCTCGCCGGCGCGACCCTGGGATCCGCCTGGCGGGCCTGGCTGGACGAGCCGTCCGAGGACCTCTGGGAGTTCCTCCGCGCGCTCGGCCGCCCCGCGCCCCCGGACGGCGACGGGCGCCTCCACCGGATGAGCCGCCTCGCTCTGGGGACCGCCGCGCCGGCGGATCTCTGCGCGGCCGCGCTCGCGGACCGCACGCCCGAGCAGGTGCGGGCGCTCGTCCTCGCGGCCTGCGCCGAGCGCGGGCTGCTGCCGGACGGCCCGGCCGATCGCGCCGCGCTCCTCCTGCTGACCGGCCAGGACGTCCCGGACGGCACACCGCTGGCGGGCGCGTACTCCACCGCCTCGCCCCGGCTGCGCGCCCGGATGCGCGAGGCGGCCGCGCACGGCCCGGGCCTGGCGGCGGCCCTGATGCGGGGAACCGGCGCCGCCGCGATGAGCGCGGGCGAGCGCGCGTACCTGGCCGGCCGGCTCGCCGCCGAGCGCGCCTGGCCCGAGCTGTGGCGGCTGGCGCTGGACCTCCCGCCGGCCGAGGCGATCGCGGCGGTACGGCCGATCGACGGCTGGCGCCCTCGCGACGGCGACCTGCTCGACCGCATGCGGCGGTTCAGCCCGGAACGGGCCGCCGCGGCGCTGGCCGGGCTCGACGCGCACGGACCGCTCCACATCGACGTGGACGGCGAGATCGAGGAGTACGCCCTCTCGCACGACGGCACGCGCATGGCGGTGTCGGCCGTCGCCACCCGGGACCACCGGCCGGTCCACCACCTCACCGAGTTCGAGCTGCCCTCGGGACGCGCGCTCGCCCGGTACGAGACGACCGGCATCGAGCTCAACCGCTCCTGGTGCGATCTGGTGCACACCGGTGACTCGGTCGTCGCGGTGGTGGGGAACCCGTCCGGGAGCCTGGTGCGCTACACGGCGGGCGAGCGCGAGCTCCTCCACGATCCCGGCTTCTCCGGCCAGGTCGGCTGCGTCAGGCTCGGTCCCGGCGGCCTGGTGGCCGCCGGTTTCCGCGCGATCCACCTGTTCCCGCCGCCGTACGGCGGCACCCGGCACGAGATCGGCGCGGCGGAGCTGGGGCTGGAGAGCCTGTGGTCGTTCGCGATCGGGGTGGAGCCCGCGACCGGGCTGGTCGCCGCGCGGGACCTCGACATCGTCCTGCTGGACCCGGAGGCCGGCCGGGTCGTCGCCCGCGGCCGGGACCATGACGTCAGGGTGGGCGACTTCGCCTTCGCCTCCCCGGACCGGCTGGTCACCGCGGGCGCGGAGCACTCGGTGACGTCGTGGCGCCGGGCGGGGCGCGTCCTGGTGCCCGAGCGCACCGCGCGGAGGAGCCGCGTCACCCATCCGCTCACCGCGCTGCCGCCGCACGGCTGCGTCGCCCTCCCGCGAGGGGAGGAGTTCCTGGACGCGCGCACCCTGGAGCGCATCGCGCCGCCGTACGACACCGCGCATGCCCAGCACTTCCGGGCCACCCCGTCAGGGCGCCACGTCGCGATCGCGTTCGCGTCGTGGATCCAGGTGCACGGGCCGTACCGGAATCCGGCCGGCCGCCTGCTCGACCGGCCGATGGCCGCGGCCGCGCCGGCGGACCTGGAGGCGATCAGCGCGCTCATCGCCTCGGAGACCTGCACCGGCGACGCCGCCGAGCTCCTGCTGATCATGCGCCTCTGCCTGCTGGAGCGCTTCCGGGGGCGCTAGCCGGCGGCCAGGAGCTGGGCGCGGACGCCGGCGAAGAAGGCGACGAGGACGTCGATGCACTCCTCCAGGTCGGGGTAGCGGCCTTCGAGATGGCCGGTGGCCATGGTCTCGGTGAGCCCGTAGACGCCGTCGGCGACCATCTCCAGGCGCGCCCGCTCGGTGTCGGTGCCGCCGGGGAGGCCGGCCGCGACGAGGTCCTCGACCAGCTGGGCGCGGGTCGCGGCGGCGCGGCGGCGGGCCGCGTCGCCGAGCGGTGAGGCGCGGTCGTAGCGGGCGCGGACGCTCAGCCGGAAGAACTCCGGGTGGCCGCACATCATCTCCAGCGGGACGCGGAACGCCTCGCGGAGGCGCTCGGCGCTGTGCGGCGCGGCGCTGGAGCGGCGGCGCGCCTCCCGGACGACGGGGCCGGTGCGCCGGCCGGCCTCCTCGCCGAGGGCCTGGAGCAGGTCCTGCATGTTGCGGAAGTGCACGTAGAACGTGGACTGGGCGATGCCGGCGTTGCGGCAGACGTTGCCCGTGGACAGCCCGGCCTCGCCCTCGGTGTCGAGGATCCGCAGGGCGGAGGCGAGCAGCCGGCGTCTGGTCAGGTCCTTGGCCTCGCGCCGGCTCATCGTCACGTCTGGCATGGATCCCCCTGAAGAGGCCCCCGGGTAGGTGGTCCGTAGGCGATTTCACCGATAAGCGTACCGCCCCTGAAACCCGCGTATATAAAGCACGAATCCGGTTCGGTCAAGGCATTCCCATCACGGTTCGCCGATAGTACTATCGCCCAAAATCGTGACGCTGATCACTCCGCCGAGAGGGGCGCGCGTGAGACACACGACAGCGAGGCGGCGGGCCGCCGCCATCGGGATGTGCGCGGCGCTGCTCGCGACGGCGGCGGCCTGCTCGGGATCGGGCGGCGGCGGCACGCCGGCCGCCGGGACCGGCCCGGAGGGCACCCCCGTACCGGGCGGCCGCCTGGTGTACGGCGTCGGCGCGGACGCCAACGGCTTCAACCCGAACAAGGACTCGTTCGCGCCGCAGACGTACACGATGGCCGGGACCGTCATCGAGACGCTCACCGCCATCGACTCCAGCGGCCGGTGGCGGCCGCTGCTCGCCGAATCGATCAAGCCGGCCGAGAAGGCCGCCCAGTGGACGATCAGACTCCGCCCCGGCATCACGTTCACGAACGGGGAGCCGCTGAACGCGGAGGTCGTCAAGGCCAACCTGGACGCGCAGAAGGCGTCGGCGCTCACCGCCGCCGTGCTGGCGCCCCTCCAGGGCATCGAGGTCCTGGACGACATGACGCTCCAGATCCACCTGAACACGCCCTGGGCGAGCTTCCCCAACACGCTGGCGAGCCAGGTCGGGATGATCATCCCGAAGGCGTCGCTGGCCGACCCGGCGAAGGCGAGCCGGACGCCGGTGGGGACCGGGCCGTTCGTGTTCCAGAGCTACACGCCCGACAACCGGTTCATCGTGAAGAAGAACCCCGAGTACTGGCGCAAGGGCCTCCCGTACCTGGACCAGATCGAGTTCCGCATCCTCCCCGACTTCCAGACGCGGGCGCAGACGCTGGAGTCGGGCGGCCTGATGGCGATGGCGACCCAGCGCGACAACGACATCGTGAAGTTCTCCAAGCTCGCCGAGCAGGGCGCCTACAGCGTCCACCAGGCGGCCGGGATGTCGGTGCCGGAGCTGGCGTTCATGCTCAACACCGCGGCCGCACCGCTGGACGACCTCCGCGTCCGCAAGGCGATGGCGCACGCGACCGACCGCGACGCGTTCATCAAGACGCTGCGGTCCGGCCTGACCAAGCCGGCCGACGGGCCCTGGTCGCCCGACTCCAAGTGGTACGCGCCCGGCGGCTACCCCGCGTACGACCCGAACCGGGCCAAGGCGCTCGTCGCCGAGTACGAGAAGGAGAAGGGCCCGGTCAAGGTCGAGCTGCTCACCGTGCCCGACCAGTCGTCGATGCAGAACGCCGAGCTGGTGCAGGACATGTGGAACAAGGCCGGGATGGAGATCACCATCCGGCAGGCGGACCAGGCCGACCTGATCCAGCGGGCGCTGACGGGAAGCTACGGCGCAATCGTCTGGACGCAGTTCGCGCAGCCCGACCCGGACGGCGAGTACTCCTGGCTGCACTCGCGGTTCGTCCAGCCGGTCGGCTCGATCGCGATCAACATGAGCCGGCTCAAGGACGACCAGCTCAGCGCGGCGCTCGACGCGGGCCGCCGCAGCGGCGACGAGGCCGCGCGCAAGGCCGCGTACGCGACCGTGCAGAAGCGGCTGCGCGAGCTGCTGCCGTTCATCTGGGTCGACCACCTCACCACCAGCGCGGTGATCGCCAAGGGCACCGTGAAGGGGCTGCGGCAGTACGAGCTGCCCGGCGGCGGGGTCGGCAAGCCGCTCCAGGGCACGGCGACGCACCGCTTCGAGCACATCTGGATCCAGCGGTAATGGCCCTGGTGGCACTGCGCCGGGGCGCGCAGCTGCTGTTCGTGCTGCTGGCGGTGACCGTGCTGGCGTTCTGGATGATCACGCTGCTGCCCGGCGACCCGGCGGTGCAGATCCTCGGGTACGGCGGCGACGAGGCCGCGCTGGCCAAGGTGCGGAACGACCTGGGCCTGGACGACCCGTTCTGGAGCCGCTACCTGGACTGGCTGGGCGGCGCGGTCACCGGCGACCTCGGAACCTCCTACATCTCCAGCATCCCGGTCGCCGAGTCGCTCACCGGCCGGCTGCCGGTGACGCTGGAGCTGCTGCTGCTCTCCCAGGTGATCTCGCTCGGGCTGGCGATCCCGGCCGGGCTGGCCGCCGCGCGCCGGGCGGGCGGGCTGCTGGACCGCACGCTGACCACGGCGAGCTTCGGGCTGCTGTCCACGCCGGTGTTCGTGTCCGGAGTCGTGCTGATCATGATCTTCGCGGTGCGGTGGCCGCTGCTGCCCGCCACCGGGTACACCCCGTTCGGCACCGACCCCCTGGAGAACCTGCGGTCGATGCTGCTCCCGGCGGTCACGCTGGCCGCCGGGCAGCTGGCGGTGTACGCGCGGCTGCTGCGCGCCGACCTGATCGCCACGCTCCAGGAGGACTACATCACGCTGGCCCGCGCCCGCGGGCTGTCGCCGCGCCGCATCCTGTGGCGGCACGCGCTGCGCCCGTCCACGATCTCGCTGGTGACCGTGGTCGGGCTGAACCTCGGCGCGCTGATCGGCGGCGCGGTCATCATCGAGACGCTGTTCGGGCTGCCCGGCGTCGGCCGGCTCCTGGTCGAGGCGATCCTGTCCCGCGACTACCTGGTGGTGCAGGGCGGGGTGCTGGTCGTCGCGGTCGGCTACGTCCTGGTCAACTTCGGCATCGACCTGCTCTACGGTGCCCTCGACCCGAGGATCCGCCATGCGTCCTGACCGTCCCGTACGGAAGAAGAAGAGCAGGCGGCTCGGCTGGGGGTTCCGGCTGGCGGCGCTGTGGATCGTGCTGGTGGTCGGGGCGGCGCTGGCCGCGGACGTGCTGCCGCTCCCCCACTACGACGCGACGCTCGCCGGCGAGCCGCGGTCCGGCCCGAGCCCCGCGCACCCGCTGGGCACCGACGGGCTCGGCCGCGACATGCTCAGCCGGATCGTGCACGGCGCGCGGGTGTCGCTCGGCGTCGGGATCGGCGCCGCGCTGCTGGGCCTGCTGGTCGGCGGGCCGCTCGGGCTGCTGGCCGGCTACCGGCGCGGCCGCACCGACCGGGCGATCATGACGGCGAACGACATCGTGCTGGCGTTCCCCGCGCTGGTGCTGGCGCTGGCGGTGGTGGCGTTCGCCGGCTCGGGCGTCCGCAACATCCTGCTGGTGCTGGGCCTGCTCGGCGCGCCCGCGTGGGTACGGCTGATCCGCGGCGTGACGCTGTCGTACGCGCAGCGCGAGTTCGTCACCGCCGCCCGGGCGCTGGGCGCGCGCGGCGGCACCGTGATGTGGCGGGAGATCGGCCCGAACGTGGTGATGCCCGCCGTCTCGTACGCGTTCACGGTCATGGCGGTGATCGTGGTGGCCGAGGGCAGCCTGGCGTTCCTCGGCCTGTCGGTGCAGGCGCCCACCCCCACCTGGGGCGGAATGATCAACGAGGGCCGCAGCACGATGGACACGGCCGTGCACACCGTGCTGGCGCCGTCGGCGGTGATGTTCCTGACCGTGCTGGCGTTCAACCTGGTCGGGGACCGGCTGCAGGAGATGGCCGGCTACCGGCAGAGCGGCCTGGAGCCGGTGAAGCGGGTGCGGCGGCGCCCGGCCCGGCCCGTCCTGGAGGACGCGGTCCCGGCCGTGCCCCGCGAGGGCCCCGCGCCGCTGCTCGAAGCGGCCGGGCTGCGCACCGCGTTCGCCACCGAGCGCGGCCCGGTCCGCGCCGTCGACGGCGTCTCGTTCACCCTCGAACGCGGCCGGACGCTCGCGATCGTCGGCGAGTCCGGCAGCGGCAAGTCGATGCTCATCCGCTCCGTCCTCGGCCTGCTCCCGCCCGGCGGCGTCGAGCGGTCCGGCCGCGTCCGGCTGGACGGGCGCGACCTCACGGACGTGGGCCCCGAAGGCATGCGGGAGGTCCTCGGCACCCGGCTGGCCGCCGTCTTCCAGGACCCGATGACCGCGCTCAACCCCGTCCGGACCGTCGGCACGCAGGTCACCGAGCCGCTGCGGGTGCACCGGGGCATGAGCCGTTCCGCGGCGTACGCCAGGGCGGAGGAGCTGCTCGCCTCGGTCGGCATCCCCGAGCCGCGCCGCGTCCTGCGCGGCTACCCGCACCAGCTGTCGGGCGGGATGCGGCAGCGGGTCACGATCGCGATGGCGCTGTCGTGCGACCCCGAGGTGCTGTTCGCCGACGAGCCCACGACCGCGCTGGACGTCACCGTGCAGAAGCAGATCCTGCGGCTGCTGCACCGCGAGCGCGACGAGCGGGACATGGCGATGGTCCTGGTCAGCCATGACCTGGCCGTGGTCGCCGAGCACGCCGACGAGGTGATCGTCATGTACGCGGGCCGGGTCGTCGAGCGCGGCCCGGCGGACGCGCTGTTCACCGCGCCGCGGATGCGCTACACCGAGGCGCTGCTGCGCGCCGCGCCCGACCTCGCGGCGCCGAGCCACACCCGGCTGGAGGTCATCGACGGCCGCCCGCCGGACCTCGCGGACCCGCCGGCCGGCTGCCGGTTCCATCCGCGCTGCCCGTTCGCCCGGGAGCGCTGCGCGGCCGAGGAGCCGCCGCTCACCGAGACGGCCGGGCGCTCCTACGCCTGCTGGTACCCGGCCGGCACCCCCACCGAGCCGGCCGACCTGGAAGGGAGCGTCCCGCATGGCGGGTAGCGGAACGGCGCATCTGCGCGCCGACGGAACGGACACCGTGCTGCGCGTGGAGGGCCTCACGGTGGCGTTCCCGGCCGGACGGCGCCGCACGGTGCGGGCCGTCTCGGGCGTGAGCTTCGACGTGGCGCGGGGCGAGACGCTCGGCATCGTCGGCGAGTCCGGCTGCGGCAAGTCCTCGGCCGCCCGCGCGATCATGCAGCTGCCGCCGCCCGCCGCCGGCTCGGTCCGGCTGAACGGGCAGGAGCTGACGGCGCTGCGCGGCGAGGCCCTGCGGCGCACCCGGCAGCGGCTGCAGATGATCTTCCAGGATCCGATCTCGGCGCTGAACCCGCGCCGCCGCGTCCGCGACATCGTCGCCGAGGGCCCGCGCGTGTGGGGGACGATGAACGGCGACACGGCCCGCGTCGACGAGGCCCTGGAGGCGGTCGGGCTCGACCCGGCCACCGCCGCCGGCCGCCGCCCGCACGAGTTCTCCGGCGGCCAGTGCCAGCGCATCAGCATCGCCCGCGCGCTCGCCCTCGAACCCGAGGTCGTCATCTGCGACGAGCCCGTCTCCGCCCTCGACGTCTCCGTCCAGGCGCAGATCCTCAACCTGCTGGAGGACCTCAAGGCGCGGTACGGGCTGACGCTGGTCTTCATCGCCCACGACCTCGCCGTCATCAAGAACATCAGCGACCGCGTCCTGGTCATGTACCTGGGCAAGACCTGCGAGCTGGCCCCGAGCGCCGACCTCGTCGACCGCCCGGCCCACCCGTACACGCGCGCCCTGCTGGCGTCGGTCCCCCGGGGCCCGCTCCGCCTCCCCGCCGCCGAGGAGGACCCGGTCGGCGGCGAGCCGCCGTCCCCGTTGAACCCGCCGTCCGGGTGCCGTTTCCGGACCCGCTGCCCCCGCGCCGACGCCCGCTGCGCGAAGGAGGAGCCCTTGATGCGCCCGCTGGCCGCCGGTCACTGGATCGCCTGCCACCACCCCGTCATCGAGTGAGGAAGCGCAGGTCGGCCGCCACCAGTGCGGCGTTCGCCGCGCCGCCGCGGCGGAGAGCGGGGGCCAGGGCGTCGAGATCCGTGAAACGGGCCGGGCGGAGGTGGACGCGGTAGCCGTCGCCCGCCGGTTCGAGGGTGAGGGCGTCGCCGATGGCGAGCCTGCCGTCCGGGAGGTGGGACGCGGTCGCGCCGGCGAGCCGTTCGAGGGCGTCCACCGAGGTGATCCCGGTGGCGATCGGCACCTCGGTGGCCGGGTCGGCGAAGGCTTCGCGGAGGTCGCGGAGGCGGGCCGCGACGGTCGTGCGGGCCGGGTGGTCCGCGGGGAGGCGGTCGCCGAGCAGCTTGGCGGCCTCCGCGACGTGGCCGGGCGGCGGTACGGACGGGCGCTCGCCGAGGAGGGCGATCACGGCCGGCAGGGCGTCCTCGGCGCCGGCGGCGAGGGTGACCCACTGCTCGCCGGTGAGCGGGGCGAGCGGCGGGCGCCGTCCGGTCCAGTAGGCGACCGCGCCGTCCAGGTCGGGGCCGGTGCGCCACAGGTCGGCCGGGTCGGCGGGCATCAGCCGCTCGACCACCTCGACGGCCTCGTCCACGGTGGCCATCGCCTCCAGGGTGAGCGCCGCCGCCCGCAGGTCGGCCTCGGTCAGGTTGAGGGCGCGGGCCCGTTCGGCGTCGCCGCGGGTCAGGGCGGCGGCGCGGCCCCGCGCCCAGCCGTCCGGCCAGGAGAGGTCCCGTGCGGACGTGGACAGCAGGAGCAGGCACTGGGCGGCGGTCAGGCCGGTCGCCTTCGCGAACGCGGCCGCCGTGGCCTCGCGGTCGAGGGCGGGCGGGCCGTTCCCGGCGAGCAGCCCGACCGCCTGCCCGAGCCGGCCGGGATCGCCCCAGCCGCGGCACGTCCGCACCTCCACGACCCGGTTGCGCAGGAACAGGAGGGGATCGGGGCCGCCGGGGGTGTAGAGGAGCGCTGTGTTGGCGTAGTAGTAGTCCACCGGCTCCTGCTCGCCGACCACCGCGATGGCGATGGGGCCGTGGCCGGAGCGCAGGTCGCCGGTCTCCTGCGCGGGACGCAGGCGGGCGACGTGCCAGGTGCCGTCGGTCCGGACGAGGTCGGGGACCTCCGCCAGCGCCGCGAGCGCGGCCCGGCCGCCGCCGGACCAGGCCGCGTGCAGGACCGCCGCGCCCAGCCGGCCCAGCCTGTTCTCGATCCCCCGGACGGCGGCCGCGTCGAAGCTCGCGACGGACCTGTCGAACGGCCGCCGGGCGCCCGCCCGCGCGAAGTGGACGATCCGCTCGTACGGTGAATCGGGCCCGGGGTCCGGCTCCTCCCCGGGCTCGTCGCGCGGTACGGCCGGGGCCGCGACGGCGGGGGCCGGCCGCAGGTACGGAGAGGAGCCGAGGTCCAGCCGTTCCAGCAGGGCGGACGCGCGCTCGCGGCATTCGATCGCCGTCCACACGAGGGAGGTGACGCCCTGCCAGAGCGCCTCGTCGGTGATCTCGGGCAGCAGCGGGCGGAGCCGTCCGGACAGCTCGTCGAAACGGGCGTCCTGCTCCCGGAAGCCGGTGTTCGGATCCATGACGCGCAGGAGTTCGGCGCTCAGCGCCGTGTCCGCGACGTCGATCAGGCGGCGCGCGGTCGCGTCCCCGACGGCGCGCAGGGCGCGCGAGCCGCCGGGGTCGCGCGGCTCCATCGCGGTCCACCAGCCCGGCGGCGGGACGAGGGCCGTGCCGACCGCGTAGCGGTGGCGCTTCACCCAGCCGATGACGTTCGCGCCGGAGTGCTCGGGCGCGCGGCCCCAGCCGCGGACGTAGCGGCCGATCGTCCGGCCGGCCGCGTCCCGCAGCTCGATGGTGCGGCCCGCGCCGCGCCACACCGTTGCCGCGGCCCCGCCGGGGAAGGTCACCCGCTCGCCGTCGGCGGGCTCGGTGCGGCGGGCGGCCGGGTGCGCGCCGCCGGCCGGATCGTGCGGGCAGTGCGGGCCGCCGTGGTCCACGACGGTCACCCGGCCGCCGGTGACGATCAGGCAGCGGTCGTAGAGGTCGCGCGCCTCCGTCCGGACGTTGGCGGAGTCGTCGTAGAAGTCGTACGTGCCGAAGCACTGGGCCGGCCCCACGCCCTCGGGCGTGACCACGGCGGCGCGGTAGCGGTGGTCCCAGAGCCGCCCGGCCTCGATCAGCAGCAGGTCCCGACCGCTCTCCTCCATGTAGTCGCTCATGCTGCGCACGTGCCCGGCGGAGAGGGCCGGCAGCTCCAGCTCGTCCAGGAGGCCGCCGCTGAGCGCGGCCGCGAGCGCCCGGACCGGGTCGGCTCCGGTCACGATCGCGCGGACGCTCTCCAGCATGGACGCGGGCACGCCGCCGGCCGTGAACCGCTCCACGTCGCACAGCGCCGCGTGCACGTCCGGGAGCCCCTGCTCGGGGACGCGCCCCGCGTGCGCGGCGAGGATGTCCGCGACGATGCCCGCCGTGCCGGGGGTGCCGGTCAGGGCCCGTACGGTCTCGGGTGCGGTCACCTTCGGGTGGGCGGGCAGGCTGACGTGCAGCGGGGCGGTGATGTCGCCGATCACCGCGTCGCGCAGGACCGGGCCCCAGTCCGGGTCCGCCGCCAGGGCGGACAGGTCGGAGCCGCCGCCACCGGCGAGCCAGTCGTGGAGCTTGAACGTGTGCAGCAGCCGCGGCCGCTCGACCGGGACGCCGCAGCCGACGAGGAGGTCGAGCAGGGCGAAGTCGGTGTCCGTCTCCTGGAAGTCGTAGACCTTGTGGTCGTCGTCGTCCAGCAGCGCGGCATGGTCGTCGCAGGTGAGCCCGTTGGCACGCAGGGCCGCCCCGGCGCCGCGCAGGAGGTCGTCGAGACCGGCGACGGGGAGGGTGAGCCCGGCGTACAGCCTCAGGAAACGGCCCAGCCACTCCTGCGCCCGCGCACCCGTGACCCCGGTGAACGGAGCGTGCAGGCCGGTTCCGGCGAGATTGGCCAGGAGCAGCGACACCGCCGCGCCCTTGGCCTTGGGGGTGTCCTTCGCGGGCAGCGGCAGCACGCCGAGCACGGCCCGGCCGATCTCCGGATCCGCCGGCGCCATCCCCCGGAGCAGCGGCAGGACGAACGTCCAGAGGGCCTGCGGCGCCGACTCCATGCAGCCGTGGGACAGCAGCGCCCGTACGGCCCGCTCGTCGTCCGGCCCGCCGGGCGTGTGCCCCGCGGCCTTCGCCGCCGCCGGCCACCCGGCCGCCAGGACCAGCGCGTAGTCCTCGCCCGCCTCGCACCATTCCGTGAGCAGCCGCAGGAACCAGCGGTACGCGCCGGCGGGGGCATGGCGGGCGGCCAGCCGGCCGGCGTGCGCCTTGAGGGTGGGCGGCCCGACCGCGTCGGACCCGGCGGCGAGATGCACCGCCACCAGCTCGGCCTCGTCCACCGGCAGGGCGTGTGCCCGCTCGGCGGCGCGGGCCTTCTCGAAGAAGGCGCAGGCGAAGCGGCTGCTGCCGGCGTCGGCCAGGATGCGCGCGCACTCGTCGTAGAACGGCGGGAGGAGTTCGGGGGCGCCGGCCTCCAGGGCGTCGCCGGCGCCGGTCAGGGCCGTGCGCGCGAGGCCGGGCTTGCGGGCGGCCAGGTCGCGGGCGGCGCGCAGCTCGGTCTGGGCGGCGAGGGCGCGGGCGCGGTGGGCCGGGTACCGGTGCAGTGCCGCGGGGAGGAAGCCGAGCAGGTCCGCCTCCACCGTCCCGGCGCCGGTCTCCGCCACCGGGTCCAGGTCGTACAGGGACATCTCGGCCTTGTCGCCCTCGACGGCCGCACGCCGGACGAGGTTGACGACCGGGGCGTCCAGGACGGCGTGCTCGTAGCGGACGGCGACGCAGGCGTCCTCGCCGCCGCCCGGCGCGGGCGGGCCGGGCAGCACGGCTCCGGCGCGCAGCAGCGCCCCGCGCGGCGGGAGCCGGAGGTCGGCGGGCGGCGCGGCCGTGCCGGGCTCGCCGCGATGGCCGTCGCAGTAGTACGAGTACACCTCGGCCGCGTCGAGCACCGGCCCGTCCTCGTCCACGGTACGGGCCCCGTACAGGCCCATCAGGATCCGCACGCCCTCCGACCACGCGATGTCGCCGATCTCCCGGCCGCCGGCGGCGAACGCCAGGTAGGACATGTAGACCGGGCTCATCGGGCCGTGGTAGTCGAGGTCGATCTCGATCGAGAGCGGTTCGGGCGCGCGGACGGTGAACCGCGCCGCGCGGCCCCTGATCCGCCCGCCCAGCTCGTGGACGCGGCGTTCGAACGCGGCGCCGCTCTCGAACCGGGCGTCCAGGTACCCGAAGGCGTCCACGAGCGCGACCGTCCGGTCCATGCCGGCGGGACGCGTCCAGATCTCCCGGTGCACCTGCTCGACGGCCTGGTCCAGGCCGCGCCGCCGCCAGGCGTCGAGCGAGTCCCCGAGCAGCACCGGGTGCGGGATCGCGAACGCCTCGGCCTCCGCCCAGCCGGGCCCGGTCAGCGGCGCGCACCGGGTGAGGTCCGGCGCGCCGTCCACGACGGGCGCGACGATCAGGTCGCCGAGCGTCTCGCGCCACACCGGGTCGTCCCAGACCGCCGCCGGCAGGCCGGCCGGGACGGGCAGCGACCGCACCATCCACGCCTCGACCCGGTCGTGCACGTCCCGGGCGCGCTCGCCGAGCCGGTCGCACAGCGCGGCCAGCCGGATCGCGTCCGGGTCCTTCCGCACCTTGGCGGGCAGTTTCGCGAGCACCCGGCCCGCCGCCGTCCGGCAGGCCACCTCCGGCCGCAGCGTCCCCTCGACCGTCACCTCGTGGCCGGTCGCGATACCGATCCATCCCATGCCGCCGCATTGTCGATCATGCCTCCGACATCCGGCGAATCCCCTGGGACGGATGATTCGGGCGCCGCGCTCCGGGCAGTCGGTCAGGCGTGGGGGATATCGATCTTGTCTTCGTGATCGCGGGCGCCGCCGCGCTGCTCGCCGCGGCGCTCCCCGGCCTGATCGACCGGCTGCCGGTGTCGCTGCCGGTCCTCTTCCTGGCCGCCGGGCTGCTGCTGTACGCGCTGCCGCTGGACCTGCCCGCGCCCGACCCGGTCGGGCAGCGCGCGGGGCTGGAGCACCTCACCGAGGTGACGCTGATCGTCTCGCTGATGGGCGCCGGGCTCGCGCTGAACCGGCCGTTCGGGCTGCGCACCTGGGGAACGACCGCGCGGCTGCTGGCGATCGTGTTGCCGGTGACGGCGCTGCTGGTCGCCGGCGCCGCGCACGCGCTGCTGGCCTGGCCGCTCGCGGCGGCGCTGCTGCTGGGCGCGGCGCTGGCGCCGACCGACCCGGTGCTCGCGTCGGACGTGCGGGTCGGCGAGCCCACCGACGACCCCGAGCACGATGACGACGAGGCCCGGTTCGCGCTCACCTCGGAGGCGGGGCTGAACGACGGGCTGGCGTTCCCGCTGGTCTGGACGGCGATCGCCGTCGCCGGCGCGGGCGGGATGGTGAAGCTGGTCGCGGTGGACTTCGCGTACGCGACCGCGGCCGGGGTCGTGGTCGGCCTGGTCGTGGGATGGCTGCTCGGCCGGCTGTTCTTCGGCACCGAGCGGCCGGTGCGGCTCGCCGAGCGCAACGAGGGCTTCGTGGCGCTGGCCGCGACGCTGCTGGCGTACGGGATCGCCGAGGTGCTGCACGGGTACGGCTTCGTCGCCGTCTTCACCACGGCCTGCGCGATCCGCGCGGCGGAACGTTCCCACGGCTACCACGGCGTGCTGCACGGCTTCATCGAGCAGGTCGAGCGGCTGCTCACCGCCTGGCTGCTGCTCCTGCTCGGCGGGTTCGTCGCGACCGGCGGGCTGTCCGCGCTGACCTGGCAGGGGGCCGCCGTGGGGCTGCTCCTGCTGCTGGTGATCCGGCCGCTGGCCGGGTGGGCGGCGCTGTACGGGGGGCCGGCCGGGCGCCGGGAGCGGCGGGTGATCGCGTTCTTCGGCGTGCGTGGCGTCGGCTCGCTGTTCTACGTCGCCTTCGCGCTCGGCCAGGCCGACTTCGGTGTCGCGCCCGAGTCGCTGTGGGCGGTCGTCGCGTTCACCGTCGTCGGGTCGGTCTGCCTGCACGGCCTGACGTCCACGCCCGTGCTCGGCCGGCTCGACCGGCTCCGCGGGCACCGCCGCCTCCCGGCCCCCGGACGGTGAGCTACCGCTCGCCGGTGAGGTCGTCGCGGTCGACTTCGGCGCGCTCCATCGCGTCCTGCAGTTCGGCGCCGACCGCCGGGCGGGTGTCCGGGTCGCGGCGCGGCTCCTGGTCGGCGTCCCGGTCCGGGTCGCCGCCCGGCCGCATCACGACCTGGTCCGTCTTGTCGGTCTTGGCGGCGTTCTCCTCTGGAGTACTCATGCCGGTACGGCTACCCGCCGATGACCAGCGCTAACACGCGCGCCGCGGGGGCCGCGAATGGAGATCGGGCCACCGGGTACGGGGCAGGCCATGAACCATCGCCGTACGGAGGAAGAAGAGCCGGAGCGGGACGCCGGCGCGCCCGTCAGCGGTACGGGTGTGCCGGGCGTGCGCTCCGACCACCCCGACACGCTGCCGCCCGACGAGGAGGGCGTGCGCGAGGCCGAACGGACCGACGACAGCGGGGACGACGGCTGGAAGGCCCGCCCCGGAAGGCCGTCACGAGACACCGGCTGACGGCGTTAACCTGTCCGCCGGGAGGCACGATGCGGCGGACGATTTCCGACATGGAACGGCGGGCACGGCTGGGGGCGCGGCACCGGCTCGCACCCGGGACGGCGGCCGCCGACCCGGCCGAGGTGGCGCGGTCGCTGGTGACCGTGCACGCCACCGATCCGTCATCGGTGTACCTCGGCACGCTGGCCCGGATGGCGGGCGGTGATCTGGGCGCGGTGGAGCGCGCCCTCTACGACGACCGGACGCTGCTCCGGCTGCTGGCGATGCGCCGCACCGTGTTCGTGACCGCGCTGGACGTCGCGCCGGTCGTCCAGGCCGCGTGCTCGCGGGCGGTGGCCGAGCGGGAGCGGCGCAAGCTGGTCGGGATGCTGGCCGAGGCGGGCGTCGGCGGCGCCGATCCCGAACGCTGGCTGGACGAGGCGGAGGCGGCGGCCGAGAAGGCGCTCGCCGAGCGGGGCGAGGCGACGGCGGCCGAGCTGGCGGCCGGCGATCCGCTGCTCGGCACGCAGATCGTGCTGAGCAAGGGCAAGAAGTACGAGGGCCGGCAGAACGTCGCCAGCCGGGTCCTGCTGCTGCTCGCCGCGCAGGGCCGCGCCGTGCGGGGCCGGCCGCGCGGCTCGTGGACCTCGCACCAGTACCGCTGGTCGCCGCTGGAGCTGTGGTGCCCGGGCGGCCTGGCGGAGTGGGAGACCGGCGCCGCCGAGGTGGAGCTGGCCCGCCGCTGGCTGCGGGCGTACGGCCCGGCCACCGCCGGCGACCTCCAGTGGTGGACCGGGTGGACGAAGACGCGGACCGCGAAGGCGCTGGCCGCGCTGGACACGGCCGAGGTCGCCCTGGACGGCGGCGCGGAGGGCCTGGTGCTGGCCGACGACCTGGAGCCGGTGCCGGAGCCCGGGCCGTGGGCGGCGCTGCTGCCGGCGCTGGACTCGACCCCGATGGGCTGGCGGGCGCGGGAGTGGTTCCTCGGCGAGCACGGGCCGAAGCTGTTCGACCGGATGGGCAACGTCGGCCCGACGGTGTGGTGGAACGGCCGGATCGTGGGCGGCTGGGCCCAGGACCGGGACGGCGCGATCGTGTGCCGGTTCCTGGAGGACGCCGGGTCGGAGGCCGCGGCCGCCGTCGAGGCCGCGGCGGAGCGGCGCGCGGCGCTGCTCGGCGATGTCCGGCTCGCCCCCCGTACCCGCGGCATGACCTGGCTGGAAGAGGAACTGAAGGGCTGATCCTTCGTGGAGTACAGCGCGCAAGGGACCCGGCTGAACCGGCGGGGGCTGGAGACCCGGCGGCGCTTCCTCGCCGCGGCCGTCGACCGGCTGGCCGCGGGCGGTCCCGACGCGGCCAGCGCCAACCGGATCGCCCAGGACGCGGGGCTCACCTGGGGCACCATCCAGCACCAGTTCGGGGACGTGGACGGCGTGTGGGCCGCCGTGCTCCAGCACTGCCTCGTCCAGGCCGAGTCGCTCTTCGAGCAGGCCCTTCCGGGCCGGGCGGCGCCCCGGGAGCGGGTCGCCGCGATCGTCGACACCCTGCTGCGGACCTACGACTCGCCGGTGGCGCAGGCCGTCCAGAACCTCCGCCTCGCGCTGCCGCGCGACCGCGGGACGCTGGAGCGGCTCTTCCCCGCGACGGTCGCGGCGCTGCGGCGGGCGGACGCGACCTGGACGCGGCTGTGGGAGTCGCTCTTCGAGGGCATGGACGTGGCGCCCGAGCGGCTGCGGCGGGCGCGGCGGTTCGTCCCGGGCGCGGTCCGCGGGCTGTACGACCAGTCCCGGCTGACCACGTTCACCGATCTGGACGACGCGCGCGAGGGCCTGATCGACGCGATCACGGTGTACCTGGACTAGCGGCCGGGCCGGAACGGGACGGCGTTCAAGGACCAGTCCGGACACGGCCGGACACGGGCCGGTATCGGCCTCATTGGCGGGCTTTCTTTCGGCCGATTCGATGGCTAACTTCCGATATCTGCGGTTTTCGGGGGTTCATTCGCGATCTCCTTCGGAGGAGCCGACCATGCCATCGACTCGCCGGGGCGTGTTCCGTGCCGTCACCACGGCCACGGTGCTCGCCCTTCCCCTCGCACTCGCATCGCCCGCCGGCGCGGACCCGGACGCCGGACAGCAGCAGCGCGTGCTCCAATCGATCAAGGCGCCGAACGCCAAGCGCCATCTGGAGGCGTTCCAGAAGATCGCCGACGCCAACGGCGGGACGCGCGCCTCGGGGACCCCGGGCTACGCCGCCTCCCGCGACTACGTCGCGAACAAGCTCAAGGCGGCGGGCTACAACGTCTCCGTCCAGCAGTTCGACTTCCCCTTCTTCCAGGAGAACTCGAACGCCGTGCTGAACCAGACGGCACCGGACCCCAAGGTGTACGCCCCCACCCCGCCGGACGGCAGCGCGCTCGGCGACTTCGCCACCATGACCTACTCCGGGTCCGGCGACGTCACCGCGGCCGTGCAGGGCGTGGACCTCACCCTGCCGCCCACCCCGGCGCCCAGCTCCAGCAGCGGGTGCGAGGCCGCCGACTTCGCCGGCTTCACCGCCGGGAACATCGCGCTGATGCAGCGCGGGACCTGCGACTTCGAGGTCAAGGCCCGCAACGCCATGGCGGCCGGCGCGGCCGGCGCGATCATCTTCAACGAGGGGCAGCCGGGCCGTACCGACGCGTTCGTCGGCACGCTCAACGAGCCCGGCGTGACGATCCCGGTCGTCGGCGCGAGCTTCACGACCGGCGAGGACCTGGCCACCCCCGCGGGCACGACCGTGCGGCTGCGCACCGACACCGCCAGCGAGATCCGGCCCACCTGGAACGTCCTCGCCGAGTCCAGGAAGGGCGACCCGAACAGGACCGTCATGAGCGGCGCCCACCTCGACAGCGTGCTCGCCGGGCCCGGCATCAACGACAACGGCTCGGGCAGCGCCGCGCTGCTGGAGGTCGCCGTCCAGATGGGCAAGCTCCCGCCGAAGAACAAGCTGCGCTTCGCCTGGTGGGGCGCCGAGGAGCTGGGCCTGCTGGGCGCCGAGCACTACGTCGGCACCCTGCCGCAGGCCGAGCGGGACAGGATCGCGCTCTACCTGAACTACGACATGGTCGCCTCGCCGAACTACATGTTCGGCATCTACGACGGTGACGACTCCGACGCCACCGGCGCCCCGGCCGGGCCGCCCGGATCGGACGAGATCGAGAAGACCTTCGAGAAGTACTTCGACACGCTCCGCCTCGGCCATGTCGGCACCGACTTCACCGGCCGCTCCGACTACGGGCCGTTCATCGCGGTCGGCATCCCGGCCGGCGGCCTGTTCACCGGCGCCGAGGGGATCAAGACCGAGCGCGAGGCCGAGCTGTTCGGCGGGACCGCGGGCCAGGCGTACGACCCGTGCTACCACCAGGCGTGCGACGACCTGTCGAACATCGACGAGCGGGCGCTGACGGCGAACATGGGCGCGATCGCGCACTCCACGCTGACCTACGCCTACAGCCGCGACCTGCCCGGCCCCGAGACCCGCACGGCCGGCGCCGCGAAGGCCGCCACCGGCCACGGCCACGGCCACGAGCACGGGGGCCTCGCCAAGTAGACAGCCGATCGGACACCTGTCCAAATTGCCCGCCCGCGCCCCTTGCGGGCGGGCATCGGCATTCAGAATCCTGGTCCCATGGATCTTCCGGAGCTCGGCTTCTACGGACTCGCCGGCCATTCCGGCACCCCCCGCGACCTCCTCGACCAGGTCCGCGCCGGCGAGCGGACCGGCCTCGGCGCGGTCTTCCTCTCCGAGCGCTTCACCACCAAGGAGGCCGCCACCCTCTCCGGCGCCGCCGGGGCCGTGAGCGAGCGGATCGGGATCGCGACGGCCGCCACCAACCACAACACCCGGCACCCGCTGCTGACCGCCACGTTCGCCACCACCATGCACCGGCTCACCGGCGGGCGGTTCGCGCTCGGCCTCGGCCGCGGCTTCGACATGCTCTTCGACGTCATGGGCGTCCCCCGGGTCACGTCGGCGCAGCTCGCGGACTTCATCGGGATCATGCGGCGGCTCTGGCACGGCGAGCCGGTCGTCGACCACCACGGGCCCGCGGGCGACTTCCCGTACCTCAGCCAGGACGCCGCGTTCGACGAGGACATCCCGATCATGCTGACCGCGATGGGCGAGCGGACGCTGGAGTTCGCCGGCTCGATCGCCGACGGCGTCGTCCTGCACACCTTCTTCACCGACGAGACGCTCGCCCGCTCGGTCGCCGCCGTCCGCCGCGGCGCGGAGAAGGCCGGCCGCGACCCGGCCGGCGTCCGCGTCTGGTCCGTGCTGGCCACCGTCGGCGACCATCTCGACGAGGAGGCCCGCCTCCGCAAGCTCGTCGGCCGGCTGGCCACCTACCTCCAGGGGTACGGCGACCTGATGATCCGGGTCAACGGCTGGGACCCGGCCGTCCTGGCCGCCTTCCGCGCCGACGACCTGGTCGCCGGCTTCCCCGGCGCCTTCGACGCGATCGCCACGCCCGACCAGCTGGAGCACGTGGCGGGGCTGCTCCCGGACGAGTGGCTGGCCGCCGCCGCGACCGGCTCCCCCGAGAAGTGCGCGCGGACCGTCCTCCGCCAGTTCGACGGCGGCGCGGACGGCGTCATCCTGCACGGCGTGACGCCGGCCGAGGTCGCGCCGGTCGTCGCCGCGTACCGCGAGGTCAGGCCCGCCCGCCTGGCGAAGGAGCCCGCGAGCCTCAACCCCGGGCGCTTCTGATGGCGCCGGCGGGCGTTGTCGACGGGCCCGAGGAGCTCACCCCGGAGTGGCTGGGCGAGGCGCTCGGCGCGCCGGTCACGGCGGTCGCGTACGAGAAAGTCGGATCCGGGCAGATCGGCGCGTGCTACCGGCTCCGGCTGGACGGCGGCGCGGGCGTGCCGCGCACCCTCGTCGCCAAGCTGGCGGCCGAGGACACCGACGCGCGCTCCTTCCTCGCGCCCGCGTACCGGGCCGAGGTGTCCTTCTACCGGGACGTCGCCGCGACCGTGGCCGTACGGACGCCGCGCTGCCACTACAGCGCCGCGAGCGACGACCACACGAGCTTCGTCCTGCTGCTGGACGACCTCCACCCGGCGGCGCAGGGCGACCAGCTCGCGGGCTGCACGCCCGCCCGCGCCGCCGACGCCGTCACCAACCTGGCCGGGCTGCACGGCCCGCGCTGGTGCGACCCCACGCTGCTCGACCTGCCGTGGCTGAACGCGGTCGGCCAGGAGGACGCCGACTCCCTCGCCGAGATCTTCGGCCCCGCCGTCGACACCTTCGCCGAGCGGTTCGCGGGCGACCTCGACGGCGGGGACGTCCGCACGCTGCGCGAGATCGCCGAGGTCATCGGCCCCTGGGTGCTGGGCCGGGCCGGGCGGTTCGGGCTCGTCCACGGCGACTACCGGCTGGACAACCTGATCTTCCCGCCGGAGCCCGGCACCGGCGTGACGGCCGTCGACTGGCAGACGCTCAGCCTCGGCCATCCCGCCCGCGACCTGGCGTTCTTCCTGGGCACCGGCATGGGCCCGGCCGAGCGCGCGGCCCACGAGCGCGCGCTCGTCGCGGCCTACCACGACGCCCTCGCGTCGTACGGCGTCACCGGGTACGGCCTGGACGAGTGCTTCGACGACTACCGCTTCGGCACCCTCCAGGGGCCGCTGATCACCGTGCTCGGCTGCGTGTACGGGACGCCGACCGAGCGCGGCGACCGCATGTTCCTGGCCATGGCGGCGCGCTCGTGCGCGGCCGTCCGGGACCTGGAGGCGCTGAGCCTCGTCTGACCGCCCCCGTCACCCGGCGGGCTCGCAGATCACCAGCGGGATCTCGCGGCCCGCCCACGACTGGTAGCGGTCGATGTCGGCGTACATCGCGGCGAACCGCGGCCACAGCGCGGCCCGTTCGGCGGGGTCGGCCGTACGGGCCCGCATGCGGCGCAGGTCGCCGCGCACCCGGATCACCACGTTCGGCTGCGCCAGCAGGTTGAGGTACCACATCGGGTGCTTCGGCAGCCCGCCCTGCGAGGCGATCAGGACGATCCGGTCGCCGTCCGGCAGGTACAGCAGCGGCTGCGTCCGCCGCCGCCCGGTCTTGCGGCCGGTGGTGGTGAGCAGGCAGACCGGCACGCCCTTCGGGAACGCGCTGCCGATCCGCCACTTGCCGCCGACGCGGCCGGCGGTGATCCGGTAGACTTCCACGTTCGCCCGGGAGGCGAACTTGAGGATCTTCGGGACGAGCGGTGAGTCCATTCCCTTGGGGCGTGCGGTCTGCGACATGGCCTACCTCTCAGACGGGCTCGGTCAACACCTGCTGGTCAGACACGGGCCGGGACCTTCGGTTCCTCGTCCAGCCTCGCGCGGAGCCTCTCGCCCTCGATGTCGATGTCGGGCAGCGCGCGGCCGAGCCAGCGGGGCAGCCACCAGGCGCGCCGGTCCAGCAGCGACATCACGGCCGGGACGATCGTCATCCGTACCACGAACGCGTCGATCGCGACACCCACGGCGAGCGCGAACCCGATCGACTTGATGATCGCGTCGTCCATCAGGACGAACCCGCCGAACACCGCGATCATGATCAGCGCGGCGGCGGTGACCACCCGGGCGCCGTGCCCCATGCCGGAGATCGTCGCCTGCCGGGCGGTGTCGCCGTGGGTGAAGTCCTCGCGCATCCGGGAGACGAGGAAGACCTCGTAGTCCATGGCCAGCCCGAACAGGATGCCGATCAGCAGGATGGGCAGGAAGCTGATCAGCGGCCCGGGGTTGTCCACACCCAGCAGCCCGGCCAGGTGCCCCTCCTGGAAGACCAGAACGGTGATCCCGAACGTGGCGCCGACCGTGAGCAGGAACCCGAGCGCGGCCTTGACCGGCACCAGGATCGACCGGAAGACCAGCATCAGCAGCAGCACCGACAGCCCGACGACGAGCAGCAGGTAGACCGGGAGCGCGTCGGCGAGCTTCTCCGACACGTCCACGCCGAGCGCGGTCTGCCCGGTCAGCTCGACGCCGCCGATGTCCGCGGTCCCGTCCCGGATGTCGTGGATCAGCCGTTCGGTGGCCGGGTCGGACGGGCCGCTCTCCGGGACGACGCTCAGCAGCGCGGCCGTGCCGGACGGGCTGATCTGCGGTGGCGTCACCGCCACGACACCGTCGATGCCCTTGATCTCGGTGGCGGCCCGCTGCGCCGCCCGCGCGGTGGCCTCCTTGGAGCCGCCGGTGACGACGGCGGCGAGCCGGCCGTTGAAGCCGGGGCCGAAGCCCTCGCTGATCAGGTCGTACGCCTCGCGGCCGGGCGAGCCCTCCGCGGACGAGCCGGCGTCGGGCAGGGCCAGGTGCATCTGGGTGACCGGGTAGGCCAGCCCGCCGAGCGCCAGCACGCCGGCCAGGATGAACGGCACCCGGTGCCGGGTCACGACGTACGCCCACCGGAACCCGAACGGCGTCCTCTTACGCTTCGCGGCGCCCTCGTGCCTGCCCTCGCCCTTGCGGCCCTTGCGGCCGGGCGTCAGGCGGGGCCCGGCGAAGCCGAGCAGCGCGGGCTGGAGCGTGATCGCGACCAGCACCGCGACGGCGACGGTCGCGGACGCGGCCAGGCCCATCACGCTCAGGAACGGGATCCCGACGACCGACAGCCCGGCCAGCGCGATCACCACGGTCGCGCCGGCGAAGACCACGGCCGAGCCCGCGGTGCCCACGGCCCGCCCGGCGGCCTCCTGCGGTTCGAGCCCCTCGGCGAGGTTCTGCCGGTAGCGGGAGGTGAGGAACAGCGAGTAGTCGATGCCGACGGCCAGGCCCAGCATGAGCGCCAGGATCGGCGCGGTGCTGTTCATGTCGACCACGCCGGTCAGCGCGTACAGGCCGGCCATCCCGACGCCGACGCCGACCAGCGCGTTCAGCAGCGTCATCCCGGCGGCGACCAGCGAGCCGAAGGTGACGACCAGCACCACCGCGGCGACCGCGATCCCGATCGCCTCGGAGGTGCCGCCGACGTGCGGCTCGGCCTGCGCGACCTCGCCGCCGTGCTCGACCTGGAGCCCGGCCGCCTCGGCGGTCTTCCCGGAGTCCTCGTAGGCGGTCCGCTGCGCGTCGGTGAGGTCGGCGGCGGCTTTCTCGAACTGCACCTGGATCAGGGCGTGCCGGCCGTCCTGGGAGACCGCGCCCGCCTGGAACGGGTCGACGGCGCCGACCACGCCCGGCAGCGCGGACGCCTCCTTGGCGAGCCCCTGGACGGCCGCCTTGTTGTCGGCCGCGGCGAGCGTCTCGCCCTTGGGGACGGCGACGACGATCGTCCCGGTCGCCCCCGACGCCTGCGGGAACTGCTTGCCCAGCGCGTCCATGGCGCGCTGGGCCTCGGTGCCGGGAATGCTGAAGTCGCTGGACATCGAGCCCTTGAACGCCGCGGCCGCCCCGCCCAGGGCCGCCAGCAGGACGATCCACAGGACGAGCACCAGCCGCCGGTGGCGGAACGAGGCGCGGCCTAGCCGGTAGAGCAGTGTGGCCATGGGGAAGAAGATCCTTCAGTGGTCGAGAGTGCGGAGCGCGCCGCGGACGAGCACGGCGCGCAGCTCTTCGTCGGTGAGGTCGGCCGTCTCGCCGGCCCGGGCGCCGGCGACGGCCACGCCGCCGAGCACCATCGCCGCGGCGATCCGGGCGGCCGGTTCGGCCGACCGGCCCGCGAGCGCGTCGACCAGCCGGTCCACCATCTCGTGGACGTCGCCGAGCGCCGGGTGCTGGAACATCTGCTCCAGGTCGTCGTGCAGGATCTTGACCTCGCGGCGGAACCGCAGCACGAGATCGACGAACCCCTCGACCGCCGCCGGAACCGACTCCTCGGCCGGCGTCGCCGCCAGCCGCGCGTCCAGCTCGGCCAGCTCGGCGGTCGCCGGCCCCAGCAGCTCGGTGAGGATGGCGTCCTTGCCGCTGAAGTGGTACAGCAGCGAGGCTTTCGAGCACCCCACACCGTTCGCGATGTCCTGGAGCGAGGTGCCCTTGAACCCCGTCACGACGAAGAGCCCCGCCGCGACGTCCAGGATCTGACCCCGCCTGTCACGCGCCATGCCTTCCACGCTAACTGACCGAACGGTCAAACCTGGCCGATCGGTCAGACTCCCCCATATGGCCTTTGACACACCCTCACGAGGGAGCGTCGCCGTGGCGTTGTTCGTTGAGGCGGCGCTCGGCCTCCTTCCAGGAGACCGGGAGGGCGTCGGGCGGGACCGTCCAGAAGACGAACGTGGAGTCGCTCATCGCCTCCCGGCGGCGCGCCATCGCGGGCTTGTGGGGGGCGGTGCCGGCGTACGCGTACAGGGACTTCCGGTCGGTCCAGGCGGACAGCGTCCAGAACGTGCGGCGCAGCGGCCGCGCCTTCAGCGACACGCCGAGGGCGCCCGGGGCGCGGCGGGCCTGGAGCAGCAGGCGCATCGAGTCGGCGAGGAAGCCGGGGACGTGGCGCAGCGACCGCACTTCGAAGCGGGACGCCATGACCACCGGTTCGGTGCCGGGGTCGGGTGTTCCGAGCCGGGCCCAGGGCACTGTCGGCATGGCATGTCCTTTCAACCGGAACTTGACATTGACCAGATTGCCTCCGCGCACCTGAACTTGTCAATGGTAAGATTCGACCGGAGGTGAGAACCATCAGCGGTTACCATCACGGCAACCTGCGGCGGACGATCATCGATGCCGCCGTCGAGGCGATCGCGGACTCGGGGACGGCCACCTGGAGCCTGCGCGAGCTGGCGCGGCGCGCGGGAGTGTCGCACGCCGCGCCCGCGCACCACTTCGGCGACAAGGCCGGGCTGCTCACGGCCGTCGCGGCCGAGGGCTACCGGCTGTTCGCGGACACGCTGGCGGCGGCCGGCGACGACTTCCTGGAGGTCGGGACGGCGTACGTGCGGTTCGCCACCGAGCGCCGGGGCTACTTCGAGGTGATGTTCCGGCCCACGCTGTACCGGGCCGACGACCCCGAGGTGGCGGCCGGGCGGGCGGCGGCGAGCGCCATCCTCGCGCGCGGCGCGCGGGCGGAGGTCGACGACCCCGACCGGGCCCCGATGATGGAGGTCGCCGCCTGGTCGATCGTGCACGGCTTCGCCGAGCTGTGGCTCAGCGGCGCGCTGGGCGACGACGTCGGGCCGTCACCCGTGCGGGCGGCCCGGGAGATGCTCCAAGTGATGTACGACCGCCGGTGAACGGGGCGCTCAGCCCACCTGGTCGCCGTACATCTCGCCGAGCGGATCGGCGAGCAGTTCGAGGCGGGCACCGTCCGGATCCCGGAAGTAGATCGAGACCTCGCTCTCCAGCAGGTACTCGACCCCCGCCGCGTCCAGCTTGGCGCGCAGCCGCTCCCACTGCGCCCGCTCCACCGAGATCGCGACATGGTGCAGGCCGCCGAGCACCTCCGCGTACGGCCCGAGGTCGAGCCCCGGGAAGTCGAAGAAGGCCAGCAGGTTGCCGTTCCCGATGTCGAAGAAGAAGTGGTTGGACCCCGCGTAGTCGCGGTTCTCGAAGATCGCGGTCAGCGGGAACTCCAGCAGGTCCTGGTAGAACCGGATCGTCCGCTCCACATCGGACGACAGCAGCGCCATGTGGTGCAGGCCCCGCGCCGAACTCGGCGGCCGCTCCTCCCGCAGGTGCACCCGCTTCAGCCGTTCCCGCTCCGCCTCGATCGCGGCCACGTCGACCATGACGCCCCCAACCTGGTTGAAAACCGAACCGTATGGGTTCTACCCGGCCGGGGGCGTCCTTGTCATCGTTCATTCGTACTCGGTGCCGCCCTTTCGGGTGAGGTAGGCGGGGGAGACGAACTTGGCGATGGCGCGGCCGCCGAGGATGTCGCTGCGGCGGCCGGTGGCGGGACGGACGACGAGCCCCTCGCGCAGGTGCGCCTCGGTGCCCGAGACGGTCTCCCGGCCCGCGGCCAGTTCCATCAGCGCCGCCTCGTCGTACGGGCCCTCGTACAGGCGGGGCACGGCGGGCAGCCCGACCTCGTCGAGCGTCTCGGCGAGCTCGGCCGGGTCCAGCCAGCGCCTCGGCTCGTCGCCGGCCGCGACGGCGATGTCGAAGACGGCGTAGCCGACCCGCTCGCCCGTGGCGTTGGCCCCGTACGCGAGGTCCTGCACGCCCCGGCCGAAGACCTCGCCGAACACCCCGACCCTGGTCGCGCCGTACTTCGCCGCGACGCGCCGGGCCGCGGCGGCGACCTCGTACGTCTCGACGGCGCGCCAGTAGAGGTTCTTGGGGTTGTGCGCCAGCGCGAGGTTCTTGGAGCCGAAGCCCTTGGACGACACGAAGCCCTCCTCGCCGACCAGCGAGAACAGGCAGGCCGACCCGTGGATCTTCTCCGTGGCGACGACCGGCTCGCCGGGCTCGAAGATGCCCGGGTAGCGCTTGATGTCCTCGATCTCGATCCAGCGCAGGAGGTCGGGGGCGGGGACGACCTCGCCCGCCATGTGCACCGGGACCGGCGGGATCCACTTGGTCACGCCCAGCTCGGCGGCGTAGTCCCGGTCCGGCTCGGCGGCCAGGTCCACGTCCTTGACGGCGTCGGGCAGGCAGACGATGCCCTGCGACAGCTCCCCGCGCAGCCGTACCGCCTTCACCCGGTTCTTCTCCGGGCCCGCGAGCCGGCCGGTGAGGCCGAGCTCGGCGATCAGGCCGTCCGGGAGCAGCGCGCCCTCGGGGATGTAGAGCGCCCAGTCGCCGGTCCGGTACTGCCCCTTCGCGACGACCGCCCGGTAGAGACCGACCTGTGCCAGTTCGAGGGCGTCGGCATTGCCGTGCGGGTGGATCGTGAGCCGCTCTGCGGTGACGCGAAAAGTGGACATACGGAAAGGGTGGCAACGGCCATATGTGGCGAGCAACCGGTTATCGGCCTTGCCGGGCGCGCCGGCCGATGTTAGAGCGAGGGAATGGGGCGTTCCCGAATCGGTGCCGTGCTCGCCGCGCTGGCCGTCGCGCTGTCGGTCCTCGCCTGGACCGGCCGGGACGGGGGCGGGGGCGGGGACGGGCTCACCGCGGACGAGCGGCGCAGCCTCGCCACCCTGCGCGTGCTGGATGCGGCGCATCCGCTGCTGGAGATGACCCTGTACGCGCCGTACGACCCGCTCCGCCCGGCCGCCGCCCCGCCGCGTACGGCCAGGCCGCTCGCCTGCTCGCTGTTCGTCGCCGCGAACGGCCCGCGCGGGCCGCTGTTCGGGCGCAACTTCGACTGGGCCGCCAATCCGGCGATGATCCTCAGGACGCGCGACTCGATCTCGCTGGTCGATATCTCGTACCTGGGGATCGGCGGTGCCGACGCCGCCAGGATCACCACCGATCCGGCGCTGCGGCGGAGGCTGCTGCGCGCCGCGGTGCTGCCCTTCGACGGCATGAACCGGCACGGGCTCGCCGTCGGCATGGCGCAGGTGCCGGGCGCCCGGCCGCCGCGCACCGCCGGGCGACCGGCCGTCGGCAGCGTCCGGATCCAGCGGCTCGTCCTGGACCAGGCCCGCACGGTCGACGAGGCGCTCGCCGTGTTCGGCCGGTACGACGTCGCGTTCGAGCCCGGCGAGCCCGCCCTGCACTACCTGGTCGCGGACGCGGCCGGGCGGTCGGCGGCCGTCGAGTACGTGGACGGCCGGCTCCGCGTCGTGCGGGGCGCGGGCGCCTGGCACGCCATGACCAACTTCGTTCTGACGGGCGCGGGCGAGGAGGCCAGGCGTTCCGACGAGCGCTACTCGGCGATCGCCGCGCGGATGCGCGGCACCGGCGGCGCCCTCGACCCGGACGGCGCGATGGGCCTGCTCGCGGAGGTCGCGCAGCCGCACACGCGCTGGTCGGCGGTGTACGAGCTGCGGCACCGGACCGTCCACGTCGCGCTGGACCGCGGCCGCGGGGAGCGCCGCGCCTTCCGCCTGCCCTGAGACCGGCGGAAGGCGCCGCGCGCCTCAGCCGTCCAGCTTGGCCAGCAGCACCCGCGCCTGCTCGGCGAAGCCCTCGTGGCCGGAGGCCAGCGCGTCGCGCAGGTGCCCGCGGGCCCGGTCCACCTCGCCGGCGCCGTACCGCAGCTCGCCGAGCCGGTACGCGGACTCGCCCAGCAGCTCGGCGTCGCCGGTGCCGACCTCCAGGCAGCGCTCGTAGAAGCGCACCGCGCCGTCCCGGTCGCCGAGCCAGTACGCCAGCTCGCCGAGGTGCGCGGCGGCCATCGCGCGCTGCCGCCCGCCCTCGGTGTCGATCACCGCCTGGTACCAGCGCAGCGCCTCCGGCCAGTCGCGCTCGCGCTTGGCCAGCGAGCCGAGGTACATCCTGGCCAGCTCGACGGCGACCGCGTTCTCCTCGCCGGGCGCGTCGATCGCGGCCAGGTACAGCTCGCGGGCGCGGGCCGGGTCCTGGTCGTGGTAGCTCCGGCCGAGCGTGACCCGGGCCATCCGGCCGAACCGCGACTCGGCGCCGCTCAGCGGGGCCAGCACCTCCCGCGCCTCGGCGTGCTCGCCCGCGTCCACCAGCGCGTCGCCGAGCGCCCAGACCGCGCCCGGCTCGCCGGACGCGGCGGAGGCCCGCAGCAGGCGCAGCCCGACGCGCGGGTCGCCGCGGTCTGACTGCATCATGCCGAACACGCTCGCGAGCCGCGGCTCGTCCACGCCCAGCTCCGCGGCGGCCCCGTTCAGCCGGGCGGTGGCCGCCGCCAGCTCCGCGTCGTCGCCGTACCGGCCGAGCAGCTGGACGAGCGTGCTCAGCGCACGCAGCCGCGCCCTGCCGTCCGGGTGGCCGGCCAGCCGCTCGCAGATCTCCCGCGCCTTCGCGGGCTGCTCCGCCTCGGCGAAGAGCGCGGCCAGTTCCAGCTCCCGGTCCGGGTCCGGCTCGCCGGGCCCGAACCGCACGCTGCCCTCGACGTACAGCATGGCCGCCGCGCGGTCGCCGTCCCCGGTCAGCTCGGTGGCGCGCCGGTGCGCGACGCGCAGCGGCAGATCGGGGTCGCCCGCGCGGGCCGCCAGCGTCAGCGCCCGCACGGCCACCTCGTGCCGCCCCTCGGAGTACGCCTTGTTCGAGACGACCACGAGGTTCCCGGCGGCCGACTCGACGAGTTCGGCGAGCGGGCCGTCCTCGTCCTCGCCGTCCGGGTCCATCGCCGCCACCCGGCCGAGCGCCTCCGCCGCGGCCGCCAGGTCACCGTCCTCGAACGCCCACTGGCCCAGCAGGGCGTCCGCCCGGGCGCGGACGTCCGGCTCGCCGGCCGCCGCGGCCAGGTCGAGCTCCGCGCGCGCCGCGCCGGTCTCGTCCCGGTCGCGCAGGGTGCGGGCCAGATCGAGGCGGATCCGCGCGGCGAGCTCCGCGTCCGCGGCGGCGATGCCCTGCCCGTACAGCCGCCGCGCCCCGTCGGTGTCGCCGCGCTGCTTGCGCGAGTCGCCCCACAGCCAGTAGCCGACCGCGACCGTCTCGGGGTCGCCGCTGGTCACCGCGCGCTGCGCGTGCTCGGCGACGCCGTCGTGGTCCGCCGCCTCCATCAGCGCGATCAGCAGGCTGCGCAGCGGGGCCAGCGCGGCCGGATGGTCGATCTCGCTGCCCTCGCGGTACGCCTCGATCGCGGCGGCCAGGTCGTCCAGCTCGCCGTACAGGTCGCCGATGTCGTCGTACGCCGTGGCGGCCTCGGCCGGGTCGCCGAACTCGGCGACCGCGCGGAGGATCCCGATCGCCTGCTCGGAGTCGTACGAGGCCGTCATCCGCGCCGTGCGGATGATCCGCCGCCCCGTCTCGGCCGCGTCGGGCGTGCCGGCGTGGTCGCGCATCATCTGGAGCAGCGGCTCGGCCAGCGAGCCGTCCTCGCCCTCATGCTCGTCCAGGATCGCCTGGAGCTCCGGCGACAGCCCCCGCGGCGCGGCGCCGTCCAGGGCCTCGCGGACGGCGTCGTCGTGCTCGGGGTCCACGCCGATCAGGGACGACAGGAACGCGTCGGCGGCGTCCCCGTCGCCGTCGCCGACCATGGACGCGACGCGGCGGGCCGCGTCCGCCGGGCCGTCGCCGGCGCCCGCCCGCGCGGCGAGGACCATGCCCCGGACCGCGGTCGCGCGGTCGCCCGCCTTGCCCGCCTCGATCGCGATCGCCATCACGTTGTTCACCGCGGTGGAGACGATGTCGGCGAGCCGCGCGCCCGCGTCCTCGTCCGCCTCCAGCACCGCCACGCGGCCGAACGCCTCCAGCGCGGCGGGCAGGTCGCCGCCCTGGTACGCGATGTCGCCGAGGTAGGAGTCGGCCTTGGCGACCTGCTCCTCGTCGCCGGACTCGTCCCGGACGCGCCGCGCCTCCGCCGCGGCGGCCTCGTCGTCGCCCAGCTCGTGCAGCACCTCCGACAGGTCCAGGCGGATCCGCATGGCGAGGTCGCCCGTACCGGCGGGCTCCAGCGCCTGCCGGAGCGCCCGTACCCCGCCCTCCGGGTCGCCGCGCTCGATCCGGACCCGGCCCAGGACGCGGTGCCCGAGCGCCACCGTCTCCGGGTCGCCGGTCGCCAGGGCCCGCCCGGCGGCCTCCAGGGCGGCGTCGAGGCGGTCGTCCGCGTAGAGCGCCCAGCACAGGCTGCGCAGCGCCGGGTACGCGGCGGGGTGGTCGATCGCGGCGCCGTTCCGGTACGCCTCGACGGCGGCGGCCGGGTCGTCGAGCAGGTCGCCCAGGTCGTCCCAGGCGACGGCGGCCTGCTCCAGCGGGGCCAGCTCGGCGACCGGTGGCAGCAGCGCGCGGGCGCCGTCCCGGTCGCCGGAACGGCGGGCGCGGGACACGGCGATCACCGTCGCGGCCGCGGCCCCGGCGTGCTCGGTGCCGCGCAGCGCCTCGAGCGCGGGCCGCACGGCCGCCGGATCGTCGCCGCGCAGCGCCCCGTACAGCTCCTCCAGCTCGGGACGCGGCGCCGGCAGGATCGCGCGCGCGTCCTCCAGATCGCGGACCAGCTCGGCGTCCGGCCCGTCCGGGCCCGCGTCGAGCCCGAGCGCGGTGCCGTAGTACGCGAGCGCCGCCGGAACGTCGCCCGCGGCCGTGGCGCGCAGCGCGGCCTCCCAGACCAGGAACACCACGTCCGGGTAGAGCCCGGCCTCGGCGCCCCTCGCGAACCCGTGCGCCGCGGCCTCGTGCGCGCCGTTCTCGGCCGCGCGGACCGCCAGCGCCACCACGTTGTTGGCGGAGATCTCGGCCTGGTCGCCCGCACCGGTGGTGGCGACCCGCCCGAACGCCGCGATCGCACCCGCGAGATCCCCGTCCGCCTCCAACTCGAAGGCCCGCTCGAAGTCATCCCCGGCGGGTTCGGTGTCATCGGTGTCAGCGGCGGGGGTGGGGTGGGGGGTCGGCTGCGGGGTGGTGGGCGGGAAGGCCGCGGCGCCCTCTCGGTAGAGACGTGCGGTCTCCCTGTCGCCCCTCTGCTCGGCGGCGGACGCGTACTCTCCGGCGATCCTGGCGGCGTCGGCCGGGGCGCCGGCCGCGGCGGCCAGGTGCAGCGCGCGCACGGCCACGGCGTGGTCACCGCCCGCGGCGGCGTCCTCGGCCACGGCGCCCAGGCTGTTGAGCGCCGTCTGGTGATGCTCGTCCTCGCGCTCGCTCGGGTCCCGGTTGGCCTGCCCGGCGGCCGCCGCGGCGCCGAACGCCTCGGCGGCGCGGGCGAACGCGCCGTCCCGCGCCAGCCACTCGCCCAGCCGGAGCCCGGCCGCCAGCACCGCGCCGGTGTCGCCGCTCGCCAGCACGGCCTCCATCTCCCGGTACGCGGCGCGCGTCTCGCCCAGCTCGTGCAGCGTGACGCCGTACAGCGCGCGGACGGCGGGCTCGGACTCGGGCCTGGCGTGCTCCAGGGCCAGCCGGTAGTGCCCCTTGGCCGCCGCGAGGTCGCCCCTGCCCGCGCAGAGGTCGCCCAGGGCCCGGGCGCCGGCGCCGATCGTCTCGGGGTCGCCGCTCGCCACGGCCCGGCGGGCCGCCGGTTCGAGCGCGGGGTGCGCGTCCGGCCGCGACTCCAGCAGCGCGAGCAGGCCGCGGAGGCAGCCCAGGGCCGCCGGGTGGTCGGCGGCCGCGCCGCGTTCGAGCACCTCGATCGCGGCCTCGGTGTCGCCGGCCCGCTCCAGCTCGGGGCCGAGGGTCCCGCACATGACGGCCGCGTGCGCGGGCAGCGCCGCCTCGTAGAGGGCGCGGACGCCGTCCCGGCCCGTGCGGAGCCATTCCACGGCGGCCTGGGCGGCCATCTCCCCCGCGGCGTCCGCGTGCGCGGTGCCGGCGGCGTTCCCGAGCAGCGTCCTGACGGCCGCGAGGTCGTCCTCGAAGAGGGCGACGTGCAGCTCGGCGAGCGGTGCCGCGCCGTAGTCCTCGGCGAGCAGTTCCAGCGCGCCCGCCCGGTCGCCGTCGTGCAGCCTCAGCAGGGCGCGCTGGTTCAGGGTCGCGGTGCCCAGCCGCTCCAGCGCCCTGAGCCGGCCGAGCCCCGGGCCCTCGGCGGCCCGCTCGTACGCCTCGCGGGCGCCCGTCTCGTCGCCGGCCGCGGCCAGGTGGCCGCCGAGGTCGCAGGCGGCCTCGGCGATCAGGCCGGCGGCGTCCTCGTCGCCGTCCGCCCGGCGGCGCTCGAAGAGCGTGATCGCGCGCCGGCACAGCCGGGCGGCCCCGGCGGGGTCGCCCTGCGCGGCGAGCACCCGGCCCAGCAGGACGCACGCGCGCCCCACGCTCTCGCCCGCGAAGCCCTCCTCGGCACCGGACGCGATGGCCGCGCGGAACCACTCGGCGGCGGCGTCGAGCCGGCCCTTGTCGTACAGGTCCCAGCCGATCAGCACGTCCACGTGCACGCCCTCGCCGGACGCCGACGCCTGGAGCGCGCGGGCCTCGGCGAGGCGGCCGGCGTCGACGAGCGCGCCGACCGCGGCGCTCAGCAGCTCCGCGTACTCGCCGCCGTCCGGGTCCGCGGCGGCCAGCGCGCGCCGGTATCCGGCGGCCGCGGCGTCGGCCGCCGCGATGCCGTCGATCCCCGCGGCGGCCGCGGGGGCGAGGCCGGGGTGGCGGGCGGCGGCCTCGTACGCGGCCCGCGCCTCGTCCGGGTCGCGGTCCGCCAGCGCCGCGCCGCACGCGAACGCGATCCAGGCGGCCAGGGCGGGCTCGCCCTCGGTCCGGGCCCGGCGCAGCAGCGCGACGGTCCCGGCGGCATCGGCCGCGGGACGGACGAGCCACGACAGCAGCGCCGCGTACGACAGCGCCCGCGGGTCGCCCGCCGCCGCGGCCTCGGCGAGCAGCGCGGCGATCCGCGGGCGCGGCTCGCCGAGCAGGGTGTACGCGTGCGCCAGCATGACCTTGGCGAGCGCGGACACCGCCGGGTCGGGGTGCCGGGCGGCCTCCTCGTACCGGGCGAGCCCGGTCTCGCCGCCCAGCCGCAGGTGGTCGACCAGGCAGCCGAGCACCGGATGGTACGGCTCGCCCTCGGCGATCAGGTGCCGCTGCAGGGCGGCGACGAAGCCGTCGGCGAGGTCCGGGCCGGCCGCCACGTGCTCCAGCAGCTCGTCCGCCTGCTCGGGGTCGCCCTCGGCCAGCTCCAGCGTGGCCAGCATGGCGGCGGCGCGGTTGGCGGCCCCGCCGCCCGCCTCGTCGACCGCCCGGCGGAGCAGCGCCCGGGCCGCCCCGACGTCGCCCTCGCGGAGCCGTTCCATGGCGGCGACCGCCTGCCGCTCTCCTTCCTCCTGCCGCTGCCGCGAAGCGTTCGCCGATTCGAGCCGTCCGGCCCACGAAGACATGCCTGAAACCCCTAGTGAACGGAAGCCGTGTGCAGGTGATCATTCACCACCGGCCCGGCGGAACGCATGGATTCCAGGTTTTCCGCAGGTAAGCGGGCTATTTCTCGGCGGCGAGCTCCAGCGCGATGTCGATGAGCTGGTCCTCCTGGCCGCCGATGAGGTTGCGCTCGCCGGCGCGCACCAGGATCTCGGCGCCGGAGACGCCGTAGCGCTCGGCGTGCCGGGCGGCGTGCTTGAGGAAGCTGGAGTAGACCCCGGCGTACCCCATCATGATCTCCATCCGGCCGAGCAGGCACTCGGAGTCCATGACCGGGCGGACCACGTCCTCGGCGGCGTCCACGATCTTGAAGACGTCCACGCCGGTGCGGATGCCGAGCTTGTCGCAGACGGCGACGAACGCCTCGACCGGGGTGTTGCCCGCGCCGGCGCCGAGGCGCCGTACCGAGCCGTCGATCTGCTGGGCGCCCGCGCGCACGGCGGCGACGCTGTTGGCGACGCCGAGGCCGAGGTTCTCGTGGCCGTGGAAGCCGACCTGCGCGTCGTCGCCCAGCTCGGCGACCAGCGCCGCGATGCGGTCGGAGGTGTCCTCCAGGATCAGCGCGCCGGCCGAGTCGACGACGTAGACGCACTGGCAGCCCGCGTCGGCCATGATGCGGGCCTGCTTCGCCAGCACCTCCGGCGGCTGCGAGTGGGACATCATCAGGAAGCCCACGGTCTCCAGCCCCAGCTCGCGGGCCAGGCCGAAGTGCTGGATGGAGACGTCCGCCTCGGTGCAGTGGGTGGCGATGCGGCAGACGGACGCGCCGTTGTCGGCGGCCTCGCGGATGTCGTCCTTGACGCCGACGCCCGGCAGCATCAGGAACGCGATCTTGGCCTGGTTCGCGGTCTTCACCGCCGCCTTGATCAGCTCCTGCTCGTCGGTGTGCGAGAACCCGTAGGTGAACGACGAGCCGCCCAGCCCGTCGCCGTGGGTGACCTCGATGACCGGGACGCCGGCGTCGTCCAGCGCCGCCACGACGGAGGTGACGTGGTCGAGCGTGAACTGGTGGCGCTTGGCGTGCGAGCCGTCGCGCAGCGAGGAGTCGGTGACGCGGATGTCCAGCGTGTCCGAGTAGGGCCTGCTCACGTCGGTCATCTCAGCTCTGCCCCTTCTCGATCTCTTCGGCCAGCACCTCGCCGACGCGGGTGGCGGCGGCGGTCATGATGTCGAGGTTGCCGGAGTACGGCGGCAGGAAGTCGCCCGCGCCCTCGACCTCCAGGAAGATGGCGACCCGGGCCATCCCGCCGTTGACGGCGGAGGGCTCCTCGAACTGCGGCTCGGCGCGCAGCCGGTAGCCCGGCACGTACCCGGCCACGTCGGCGGCCACGTCCCTGATCGACTGAACGATCTTGTCCTGGTCGGCGTCCTCCGGGATCGAGCAGAACACCGTGTCCTTCATGATCACGGGCGGCTCGGCCGGGTTCAGGATGATGATCGCCTTGCCCCGCTCGGCGCCGCCGATCGTCTCGATGCCCTTGGCTGTGGTCCGGGTGAACTCGTCGATGTTGGCGCGCGTCCCGGGGCCGGCGGAGTCGGACGCCACCGAGGCGACGATCTCCGCGTACTCGACCGGGACGACCCGCGACACCGCGTACACCATCGGGATCGTCGCCTGGCCGCCGCAGGTGATCAGGTTGACGTTGTCGGCGTCCAGGTGCTCGCGCAGGTTGGCGGGCGGCACCACCGCGGGGCCGACGGCGGCCGGGGTCAGGTCGATCGCCCGGATGCCGGCCTCGCGGTAGCGCGGCGCGGCGGCGCGGTGCACGTACGCCGAGGTCGCCTCGAACACCAGGTCGGGCTTCTCGGGCCGCGACAGCAGCCAGTCGATGCCCTCGTGGCTGGCCTCCAGGCCGAGCCGGGAGGCGCGGGCCAGGCCCTCGCTCTCGGGGTCGACGCCCACCATGTAGCGGGGTTCGATGCGTTCGCTGCGCATCAGCTTGTACAGCAGGTCGGTGCCGATGTTGCCCGGCCCGACGATCGCGGCGGTCACCGCCATGATCACTCCAGTGGTTGTGGGGGCAGGGGTCACTTGAAGGTCAGCGAGACCGAGCCGAGCCCGGTGAAGTCGGCGGTGTAGGTCTCACCGGCCGCCACGTCGATCGCGCGGGTGCAGGAGCCGGGCAGCACGACGTGCCCCGCCTGGAGCCGGACGCCGAACGAGGCGACCTTGCGGGCCAGCCAGGCGACGGCGATGACGGGGTCGCCCAGCACCGCGTCGGAGCGGCCGGACACGACCGTCTCGCCCGCCCGGTACAGCGTCGCGTCGATCGCCTTGAGGTCCAGGCCCGCCGGGGAACGCCCCTCGCCGATCACGAAGCCGGCCGAGGAGGCGTTGTCGGCGATGGTGTCGGCCAGCTTGATCCGCCAGTCCGCGATCCGGCTGTCGATCAGTTCCAGGGACGGGACGACGCGTTCGGTGGCGGCCAGCACGTCGGCCTCGGTGCAGTCCTCGCCGGGCAGGTCGGCGCCCAGCACGAAGCCGACCTCGACCTCGACCCGGGGGCGGCAGTACTCGCTCGCGAGCACCGGCTCGTCCTCGCGCAGCTCCATGTCGGCCAGCAGGTGGCCGTAGTCGGGCTCGTCCACGCCCATCATCTGCTGCATCGCCTTGGACGACAGCCCGACCTTGTGCCCCTTGACCGCGCCGCCGGCCGCGAGCCTGCGGCGGATGTTGAGCAGCTGGATCTCGTACGCGTCGACGACGTCGATGCCCGGGTAGGTCTCGATGAGCGGGTCGATCGGCCGCCGTTCCAGCTCCGCGGCCCACAGGCGGTCGGCGGCTTCGCGGCGCCGTTCCTCGGTCAGCATGGCAGCGACGCTACGGACGCCCGCCGGGAAACGCCGCTTCCAATCCCACTGGCCGGGAGCGGGGTGGCCCTGGAGGCCCGCCGGTGTCCACTGAACGGGACCCTGCCGGGGTCTCTCCCGCGCCGTCTCGGTTACTCTACCAAACAGTTGTTAGAAAGAAGGCTGCGTCAGAGAAGGCGGGCACAGGATGGATCTTGAGTTCGGGCCGGCCGAGCGGGAGCTGCGGGCCGAGGTTCGGGCATGGCTGCGCGAGCACGTCCCCGCCGAGCCGCTGCCGTCGCTGGAGACCGAGGAGGGCTTCGCGGCGCACCGGGACTGGGAGCGGACGCTGGGCGAGGCCCGGCTGTCGGTGATCTCGTGGCCGGAGCGGTACGGCGGGCGCGGCGCGTCCCCGCTGCAATGGCTGGTGTTCGAGGAGGAGTACTACGCCGCCGAGGCGCCCGGCCGGGTCAGCCAGAACGGCATCAACCTGCTGGCCCCCACGCTGTTCAAGCACGGCACGCCCGAGCAGCTCGAACGCGTCCTGCCCCCCATGGCGGCCGGCGAGGTCATCTGGGCGCAGGCGTGGTCGGAGCCGGGCGCGGGCAGCGACCTGGCCGCGCTGCGCGCCACCGCGACCCGCACCGACGGCGGCTGGCTCCTGAACGGGCAGAAGACGTGGAGCTCGCGCGCGGCGTTCGCCGACCGCGGCTTCGGCATCTTCCGCTCCGACCCGGACTCCGAGCGCCACAAGGGCCTGACGTACCTGATGTTCCCGCTGGACGCGGAGGGCGTCACCGTACGGCCCATCGGCCGGCTGGACGGCAAGCCGGCGTTCGCCGAGCTGTTCCTGGACGACGTGTTCGTCCCCGACGCGGACGTCATCGGCGAGGCCGGGCAGGGCTGGCGCGTCGCGATGGCGACGGCCGGCAACGAGCGCGGCCTCACGCTGCGCAGCCCGGGCCGGTTCACGGCCGCCTCCGAACGGCTGGCCGCGCTGTGGCGGGAGCGGGCCGAGCCGTCCGACACCGCGCTGCGCGACCGCGTCGCCGACGCCTGGATCCGGTCCCGCGCGTACCGGCTCAAGGGCTTCGAGACGATCTCCCGTACCGACGACATCGGCGCGGAGGCCAGCCTCAACAAGGTGTTCTGGTCGGAGCTGGACGTGGCGCTGCACGAGACCGCGCTCGACCTGCTCGGCCCGGACGGCGAGCTCGACTCGGCCTGGCTGGAGGGCTACGTGTTCTCGCTGGCCGGCCCGATCTACGCCGGCACCAACGAGATCCAGCTGAACGTGATCGCCGAGCGGCTGCTCGGCCTGCCGAGGGGGGCACGGTGAGGTTCGTCCTGGACGCCGAGCAGAAGCTGTTCGGCGAGACCCTGCACAAGCTGCTGGCCCAGGCGGGCTCGGCGGAGGCGATCCGCGTCTGGGGCGGCGGCGAGACCGGCCCCGGCCTGGCGCTGTGGTCGTCGGTCGCCGAGGCCGGGGTGTTCGCGCTGGCCGTGCCGGAGGAGCACGGCGGCGCCGGGCCGCTCCCCGTCGAGCTGGTCACCGCGATGGAGGTGCTCGGGAAGCACGCCGTCCCCGGGCCGATCGTGGAGACGCTGGCCGCCGCCGAGCTGCTGGCGAAGGCCGGCCCGAGTTGCGACACGGGCGCCGAGTGGCTGCCGAGGATCGCCGCGGGCGAGGCGCTGGTCTCGCTGGCGCTGCCGCCGTCCGTCCCGTACGCGCTGGACGCGGCCGCCGCCGGCCTGGTCCTGGTCGCGGACGGGGCGGACGGCACCGTGCGCGAGGGGACGGCCGAGGCGCGCCCCGTCGCCGAGCCGCTGGACCCGGCGCGGCGGCTGTTCCGCGTCACGCCTGGGAAGGCGCTCGCCGAAGGGGACGCGGCCCGCGCGGCCGCCGGGGCGGCGTACGACTTCGGCGTCCTCATGTGCGCCGCCCAGCAGATCGGCATCGGCCGCGCCCTGCTGGACGTGTCGGTCGAGTACGCCAAGACCCGCAAGCAGTTCGGCCGCCCCATCGGCGAGTTCCAGGCGATCAAGCACCATCTCGCGGGCGTGCTGGTCGAGCTGGAGTTCGCCCGGCCGCTGCTGTTCGGCGCGGCGCTGGCGTACGGGACGCCGGAGTTCGCGCGGGACGTGTCGGCCGCCAAGGTCGCCGCGTCGGACGCCTCGTACAAGGCGGCGAAGGTCGCCCTCCAGGTGCACGGCGCCATCGGCTACACCGATGAGTACGACCCGTCCCTGTGGATCCGCAAGGCCCGCGCCCTGACCTCGGCCTGGGGCACCAGGCCCGAGCACCGCGCCCGCGTGGCCGCCGCCCTCTGACGCCCCTCCCCGTTGACTCGTGGCGTGTTGCCCTCCAGCCCGCGGGCTGGAGGGGAACACGCCACGAGTCGACCAGGGGTTACAGGTCTTTCAGGGCGGCGCGCTGGACCTTGCCGGCGGCGCTCTTCGGCAGGTCGTCCACGAAGACGATCTCCCGGGGGACCTTGAAGTTGGCCAGCCGCTCCCGGCAGTGGTCGATCAGCTCGTCGGCGGTGGCGGTACGGCCCGCGCGGACGCGGACGTACGCGCGCGCGACCTCGCCCAGCCGCTCGTCCGGGACGCCGGTGACGCCCGACTCCAGCACGGCGTCGTGCCGGGCGAGCACGTTCTCGATCTCGGCCGGGTAGACGTTGAAGCCGCCGACGGTGAACATCTCCTTGGACCGGCCTGTGATCGTCAGGTTGCCCCGCTCGTCCAGCCGGCCGCGGTCGCCGGTGACCAGCCAGCCGTCCTTGATCGCCTCGGCGGTGGCGGCCGGGTCGTCCAGGTAGCCGCGCATCACGTTGTAGCCGCGCACGTGGATCTCGCCGTCGGTGCCCGCCGGGACCGGCTCGCCCTCGCCGTCGACCACGACGACCTCGACGTTCTCGATGGCGTGGCCCGAGGTGTTCGCGATGACCTCGTCATCGTCGTCCACCGAGCAGACGGTGACGGTGCCGGTCGACTCGGTCAGCCCGTACGCGGTGACGACCTGCGGGAACATCTCGCGCATCCGGCGTACCAGCGCGATCGGCACGTCGGCGGCGCCGGTGACGGCCAGCCGCAGCGACGACAGGTCGCGCTTGGCGCGGTCCGGCGACTCCAGCAGCGAGGTGTAGATCGTCGGCGGCCCGGGCAGCACGTTGATCCGCTCGGCCTCGGCCAGCCGCAGCGTCTCCTCGGCCTGGAAGACGTCCTGGAGCACCATCGTGGCGCCCCTCAGCATGCAGGCGAGCACGCCGGCCTTGTACCCGAAGCTGTGGAACATCGGGTTGACGATCAGGTACCGGTCGCCGCGCCGCAGCCCGGTGCGCCCGGCCCACGCCTCGAACGTGCGGATGTTCTGCTCGTGCGTGGACAGGACGCCCTTCGGCACGCCCGTGCTGCCCGACGTGAACAGGATGTCGGCGATGTCGTCCGGCCGGACGGCGGCCATCCGCGCGGCCACGTCCTCGACGGGCACCTCGGCGCCCCGTTCGAGGAAGGACTCCCAGGCCGTCACGCCCGGCCGCGCGGCGCCGTTGAACGTGACCACGGCCTCCAGGTCCGGCAGCCCGGGGACGGCGCCCGTCGCCGGGTCCAGGCCGAGCAGGGCCGGGTAGTCGATGCCGAGGAAGCCGTCCACCACGAACAGCGTCCGGGCGCCGGACCTGGCCAGCGGCGCGCGGGCCTCCTCGCCCTTGTAGCGGGTGTTGAGCGGGACCATGGCCGCGCCGGCGCACGCCGCGCCGATGGCGGTCACGATCCACCGCAGGCTGTTGGGGGCCCAGATCGCGATGCGGTCCCCCGGCCGGATACCGGCGGCGGCGAACGCCGCCACCACCTCGCGCACGCGCTCGCGCAGCTCCGCGTACGTCACCCGGACGGCGCCGTCCACGACCGCCTCCGCGCCCGGGTCGGCGGTGGCGGCGCGGGCCAGCACCCGCGGGATCGTCAGCTCCTGCTCGCTCATAAGTGACCATGGTGGACCGCGCCGCACCCCGCTGGGTAGACCGTCCCGGTGACCGGTACTCGCCGCCCGCGGCGGGGCCGACTGCGCTTAGGGTCGCGGCGCTGGTCGTTGTACGCCGAAGCTGCACGTAGGAGACGCGTTGAACACGGTGGTGGACCTCAGCGGACGGGCGGTGCTCGTCACCGGCGGCACGAAGGGCATCGGCGCGGTGATCGCGCGGGCGTTCCTGGCGGCGGGCGCCGAGGTCGCGGTGTCCGCCCGGAACGAGCCCGAGGCGCCGCCGTCCGTGGGCGGCCGCGAGGCGCACTTCATCGCCGCCGACATCCGGGACGCGAACGCGGCGGCGGAGATGGTGGAGCGGGCCGCCGGACTGCTGGGCGGCCGGCTGGACGTGCTGGTCAACAACGCCGGCGGCTCCCCGGACGCCGACTCGGCCACCGTCTCACCGCGGTTCGTGGAGCGGATCGTGCAGCTCAACCTGCTGGCGCCGTTCTACGTGGCGCAGCCCGCCAACAGGATCATGCAGGCGCAGGAGACCGGCGGGTCGATCATCAACATCGGCAGCGTGTCGGCCGTCGACCCGCAGCCGGGCACCGCCGCGTACACCGCGGCCAAGGCGGGCCTGCTGGCGTTCACGAAGGCGCTGGCGCTGGAGTGGGCGCCGAAGGTGCGGATCAACCACATCACCACCGGCCTGGTGCTGACCGAGGCCGCCGCGCACAACTACGGGACGGACGGCGGCGCGGCGACCAGCGCGCTGATCCCGATGGAGCGGATGGCCGACCCGCAGGACGTGGCGAACGCCTGCCTGTACCTGGCCGGGGACCTGGCGTCGTACGTGACGGGCGCGGACCTCGCCGTCCACGGCGGTGGCGAGGTCCCCGCCCGCTACGTCGTCAAGCAGAAGGGCTGAACCGCGCCCGGCCGCCCGAGATGACCGTCGTGTCCCCCACGGCGGCCTCGAACAGCACCGTCTCCCCCAGTACGGGGTCCCCGTCCCGCCAGGCGGCGACGTCCAGCGCGTCGCCGGGGAAGACCGGGGAGGCGAACCGGCCGTCCAGCTCCAGCAGGGCGGCCGGATCAGCGCCCAGCTCGCGGGCCAGCGGCAGCGTGACCGCGGCCAGCGTGCACAGGCCGTGCATGAACGGCCGGGGCATCCCCGCCGCCTTCGCCGCCTCCGGGTCGATGTGCATGTGGTGCCGGTCGCCGAGCAGCCGGTAGAGCGCCGCCTGGTCGGGCGCGGTCGGCACGGCGATCTTGAGGTCGGGGGCGCTCTCCGGCCGCTTCCCGGACGACGGCCCGCGCTCCCCGCCGAAGCCGCCGCACCCGGGCGCGAACAGCGACCAGACCGCCTCGAAGTAGGCGCACTCGACCGCGACCTCGAAGATCGCGGCACGCCCCTTGTCCCAGACCTCCGCGACCCGCGCCGACAGCTCCAGCTCCCCCGACACCGGGAGCGGCTCCCGGACGCGGAGCCGCTGCGAGCCGTGCACGGCGGTCGTGACGTCGAACGCCCCGGCCGAGCCGAGCGCGTCCGGCGCCCACTGCGCCAGCGTCAGCGCGAACGTCGGCAGGACCTGCATCCGCTCCTCGAACACCAGGTCCAGGTCCGTCGCCCGCGCGCCGACCGCGAGCGCGTACAGGATCGCGTCGCGGTCCTCGTACGCGACCGTGCGGGTGCCGAGGTCGCGCCCCTTCCACTCCCCCGCCGGGGTCATCGGTCGACCCCCAGGATCAGCCCGCTGGTCGGGACGCCCGTCCCGGCGGTGACCAGCACGCTGCCGATCTCGCCGGGCTGGTTCACCGAGGTGCCGCGGACCAGCCGCACGCCCTCGGCGATGCCGTTCATCCCGTGGATGTACGCCTCGCCGAGCTGGCCGCCGTTGGTGTTGAACGGCAGCCGCCCGCCGATCTCCAGATGCCCGTCGGCGATGAAGTCCTTCGCCTCGCCGCGGGCGCAGAAGCCCAGCTCCTCCAGCTGCGGCAGGACGAGCGGGGTGAAGTGGTCGTACAGGATCGCGGCGCCGATGTCGGCCGGGGTGAGGCCGCTCTGCGCGTACAGCTGCCGCCCGACCAGGCCCATCTCCGGGATCCCGCTGATCTCCGGCCGGTAGTAGCTGGTCATCATGTGCTGGTCGTTGCCCGAGCCCTGCGCGGCGCCCCAGATCAGCGCGGGCGGGTGCGGCAGGTCGCGGGCCCGCTCGGCGGACACCACGACGAGCGCCTGGCCGCCGTCGCTCTCCTGGCAGCAGTCCAGCAGGCGCAGCGGCTCGGCGATCCAGCGCGACGCCTGGTGGTCCTCCAGGGTGATCGGCCGCTCGTAGAACCACGCGTTCGGGTTGGTCGCGGCGTGCTTGCGGTCCACGACGGCGACGCGGCCGAAGTCCTCGGTCGTGGCCTTGTACTCGTGCAGGTACCGCTGCGCGAACATCCCGACCCACTGCGCGGGCGTCGACAGCCCGTACGGGGTCATCCAGGAGTACGCGGCGCGGTCGGCGCTGACGTCCATCGGCCGGTCGGCCTGGCCCAGCCCGTACCGCGTCCCGGACCGCTCGTTGAACGCCCGGTAGCAGACCACCACGTCGGCGATCCCGGTCGCGACGGCCATCGCCGCCTGCTGGACGGTGGCGCAGGCGGCGCCGCCGCCGTGCCCGATCCGGGAGAAGAACTTCAGCTCGCCGATGCCCAGGTTGCGGGCGATGTGGATCTCGGAGCTGGTGTCGGCGGTGAACGTCACCATCCCGTCCACGTCGGACGGTTCGAGCCCGGCGTCGGTGATCGCCGCCAGCACCGCCTCGCAGGCCAGCCGCAGCTCGCTGCGGCCGGAGTCCTTGGAGAACTCGGTGGCGCCGATGCCGGCGATCGCCGCCGCGCCGGGGAGCACGCCGCTCACTGATCATTCCCTTCCGGGAGTACTAGGGCCACGGTGCCGGTCACGTGCGGGCCGATCGCGTTGACGCCGCGGATCTCGATCTCGACCCGGCGGGCGTCGTCGTCCTTGGCCGTCACGGTCCCGGTCAGCACCATCGTGTCACCCGGGTAGTTGGGGGCGCCCAGCCTGATCTTGATGCGCTTCACCACGGCGGCGGGCCCGGCCCAGCCGGTGACGTAGCGGTCGACCAGCCCGTTGCTGGTCAGGATGTTCATGAAGACGTCCCTGGAGCCGCGCTCCTGGGCCAGCCCGGGGTCGTGGTGGACGTCCTGGTAGTCGCGGCTGGCCAGGGCCGTGGCCACGATGAGGGTACGGGTCAGCGGGATCTCCAGCTCGGGGAGCGCGTCCCCGACCGCCACGTCCTCGTACCGCCGGGTCGCGGGAACGACGGTCACGACGCCACGCTCCCCTCGACGGCGCGGCCGTCCGCGATCCGGTCGCCGAGGCGGGCCAGGTCGGACGAGGCGCCGCCGAGCGTCCCGGAGATCTGCTTGCCCCACAGGAAGAAGCGGTGCACCGGGTAGTCGACGTCCACGCCGATGCCGCCGTGCAGGTGCTGGGCGCGGTGGACGACGTTCAGCCCGCCCTCGCCGGCCCACCACTTGGCGACCAGCACGGCCGAGGAGTCGGCCCGCCCGTCCGCGCCGACCGACGAGATCGCCTGCCACACGCAGACCCGCATCGCCTCGATCTCGATGTAGCAGTCGGCCAGCTGGTGCAGCACCGCCTGGAACGATCCCAGCGGGCGCCCGAACTGCTCGCGCTCCCGCAGGTACGACGCCGACAGCCCGAGCGCGCCGTCCGCGACGCCCACCTGCACGGCGGCCAGCGCGATCCTGGCCAGGTCGACCGTCCCGGCCGCGGCGCCCTCGCCGGGGACCTCCCGGGCGGGCGCGCCGTCGAGCGTCAGGTTGCCGGCCATGTCGCGGCTGGTCGTCTCCGTGCGCTCCCAGCTCGCGCCGGACGCGCTCGACTCGACCAGGAACAGCCCGGTGCGGCCGTCCTCGCGGCGCGCCGAGACCAGCACGTGCCCCGCCCCGGCCGGGCTCGGGACGGCGGCCTTGACGCCGGTCAGCCGCCAGCGGTCGCCGCCGTCCGGCACCGCCGCGGTACGGGGTTCGGCCGGGTCCTGCGGGCCGAACTCCTCCAGCGCCACGGTGATCCGCGCCGAGCCGTCCACCAGCGCGGGCAGCAGGTCCTCGCGCTGCGCGTCCGTCCCGTACGAGGCCAGCGCGAGCGCGCCCACCAGCGCGGGCCACAGCGGAACGGGCGCGACGTGCCGGCCCTGCTCCTCCAGCAGCACGCCCAGCGCCGGGACGCCGAGCCCCGCGCCGCCGGCGTCCTCCGGGAGCGCGACGCCGAGCAGGCCCGCCCGCGCCAGCTCGCGCCACAGGGCCTCGTCGACCCGGTCGGCGCTCGCCTCCACCTCGCGCAGCCGCTCGTGCGCGGTGCGGTCGGTGAGGATCCGCCGCGCCAGGTCGCGGACCGCCTCCAGTTCCTCGCCAAGCGTGAAGTCCATCAGCGCTCCTCCTGCCCGGTGTCCGGCCGGAACACCGGAAGCGTGAGTTCGGGGTCCGCGTCGAGCCAGTCCAGGACGACCGGCATGCCGATCTCGACGTCCGCGGGTTCGATGCCGATCAGGTTGGTGATGAGCCGGGTGCCCTCGGCCAGCTCGACCACCGCGACCACGTGCGGGAAGTCGAACGCCGGGTGCCGCGGGTGGTGGTTGACCACGTACGTGTAGACGTGGCCGCGGCCGCCGGCCTCGACGGCCTCCCACTCGAACGACCCGCAGTGCGGGCAGGCCGGGCCCGGCGGGTGCCGGGGCGTCTCGCAGGCCGAGCAGCGCTGGATCACCAGCCGGTGCTCCTTGGCGGCCTCGAACCAGAACGCGTTGTCCGGGTTGATCGCCGGCCGCGGCCGCAGCGCCTTCGGCTTCTCCTGCTCCTTCGCCTTCTCCGCCGCCTCCTCCGGAGGCTTCGGCTTGAACCGCAGCAGCCGCCAGTGCTGGGTGGCGACGACCTCGCCGTCCTGGTCGCGGTACGTCCGGACCGTCGTCACGAACCGGCCCAGGCCCAGCCCGGTCTTCTTCTCCGGGGAGATCGACTCCACGACCTCCTGGACGCTGATGTGGTCGCCCGGCACCAGCTCGCGGTGGAACTCGAAGTCGGAGTCCGTCGCCACGACCGAGGTGTAGCCGCCCTCGGCGAGCACGTCGGTCAGCTCGTCGCCGACCGTCCTGGTCCCCTCGTCCGGCCGGACGGACGCCGCGTACCCGCGCATCGTCCACGCCTGCGCCATCGACGCGGGCGCCACGATCCCGTCGCGGCCGGTGGCGCGGGCCGCGTCCTCGTCCAGGTAGACGGGGTTCGCGTCCTCCATCGCCTCGACCCAGTGCCGGATCATCGGCACGTTCACCGGGTCCTGGCCGGGGCGCGGCGCGACCAGCTCGCGGCCCTCGAACGCCTTCAGCCTGCTCTCGTAGTCCATGTCCCGGCCCGTTCCGGGCGCCGCCTCGGTCATGACCGCCTCGCCCGGGGCATGCCCAGTCCCTGGGTGGCGACCATGTCGCGGAGCACCTCGTTGACGCCGCCGCCGAAGGTGTTGACGATGCCCTGCCGGGACAGCTGCTCGATCTGCCCGTACAGGACCGCGCCCGGCGACTCCGGCCGGATCCGCCCGGCCGCGCCGAGGATGCCGGTGAGCGTGCGCTGCACCTCGATGTGCGTCTCGGTCCCGTACGTCTTGGTCGCGCCCGCCTGCGCGCCGGACAGCTCGCCGGTCGCCTGGACGGTGGCGGTCATCTTCCAGTTGAGCAGCCGCATCGCCTCCAGCTTGGCGTACGTGCGGGCGAGGTCCTGGCGCACCCACGGCAGGTCGATGACGCCGTTCTCGCGGGCCCAGTCCACGACGTCCTCCCACAGCTTGATCATGCGGCCGCCCAGCGCGGCCAGCCCGATCCGCTCGTGGTTGAGCTGCGTGGTGATGAGCCGCCAGCCGCCGTCGACCTCGCCGATCACGTTGTCCGCCGGGACGCGGACGCCGCTGTAGTACGTGGCGGTGACCACCATCCCGCCGACGCACTGGATCGGGCTCCAGGAGAAGCCCTCGGCGTCGGTCGGCACCGTGATGATCGAGATGCCCTTGTGCTTGGGGGCGTCCGGGTCGGTGCGGGCGGCGAGCCAGATGTGGTCGGCGGTGTTGGCGCCGCTGGTGAAGATCTTGCTGCCGTCGATCACGTACCGGTCGCCGTCGCGGACCGCGCGGGTGCGCAGCGAGGCCAGGTCGGTGCCGGCGTCCGGCTCGGTGTACCCGATCGCGAAGACGATGTCGCCGGCCAGGATCCCCGGCAGGAACCGCTTCTTCTGCTCCTCGGTCCCGTACCTCATCAGCGTCGGGCCGACGGTGTTCACGGTGACGAACGGGAACGGCAGCCCGGCCCGCTGCACCTCGTCGAAGAACACGTACTGGTCGGCGATCGACCGGCCCTGGCCGCCGTACTCGACCGGCCAGCCGTAGCCGAGCCAGCCGTCCTTGCCGAGCATCTTGACGATCTCGCGGAAGTGGTCGCCGCCGACGCCCTCCTCGCCGGCGCGGCGGCGGACGTCGGGCGGCAGCAGTTCGGCGAAATAGGCCCGAAGTTCCGCGCGCAACTCCTGATGCGCCGCGGACTCTCGCAGATCCATGGAGGCCCTTTCTGTGTTCAGCGGGGCGGGGAGGTCACGGCAGGAAGCGCAGGCGGCCGTTCGCCGCGAACTCCTCGCGCAGCGCCGCCTTGTCCTCCTCGGTCATCAGCGTGTACGCGGGGGCGCCCCGGCCGGCCCACCGGTAGACCGGGTCGTCGCACCGCCAGCCTTCGAGCTGGAGCTGCTTCTTGCTCAGCTTGCCGGACCCGGTCGTCGGCAGGCCGTGCGAGACGCGGACGAAGCGCGGGGTGCCCTTGGTGCCGAGGTCCGCCTGCTCCGCCAGGAAGGCGGGCAGGCCGAGGTCGTCGAAGCCGACCCCCTCGGGGATCTCCAGGGCGGCCATCACCTGGTCGCCCGAGCGCGGGTCCGGGACGCCGAACGCGACCGCGTCCAGGACCTTGCCGTGCCGGCGCAGGACGTCCTGGGTCAGCAGCGCGGAGATGTTCTCCGAGTCGACCCGGATCCAGTCGCCGGACCGGCCCGCGAAGTAGAGGAAGCCGGCGCCGTCGAGGTAGCCGAGGTCGCCGGTCCAGTACCAGCCGTGCCGGACGCGCTCGGCGTCGGCCTCGGGGTTCTTGTAGTAGCCCTCGAACCGGGCGGCGCCGTGCACGTCGACGATCTCGCCGATCGCCTCCTCCGGGTTGGCGACCCGGCCGTGCTCGTCCAGGACGGCGGGCGCGCACGTCTCCCGGGTCTCCGGATTGACGATCCGCACCCCGTCGTGGGCGGGGACGCCGAACGCGCTCGGCGGCGCGTCCCTCGACAGCCTGATCATGCCGGCGCCCTCGCTGGAGCCGTACCCCTCGACGAGCGGGCAGCCGAAGCGGCGCAGGAACTCCTTCTTGTCGCCCGGCGACGCCTCCGTCCCGAACGCGTGCGTGAGCGTGTTGTCGCCCTCGCCCGGCCTCTCCGGCTGCGCCAGGACGTACGCGATCGCCTTGCCCACGTAGGTGAAGAAGGTCGCGCCGTAGAAGCGGACGTCGTCCATGAACCCGGACGCCGAGAACTTCGGCGTCAGGCAGATCGTCGCGCCCAGCGACAGCATCGGCGCCCACAGCGCCATCAGCGCGTTCCCGTGGAACAGCGGCATCGGGCAGTACGCGACGTCCTCGCGCGAGTGGCCGTACTTGGCGCTGTTGTCACGGGCCAGCTCGGCGAGCCGGCCCTGGGAGCAGCGCGCCGCCTTGGACGCGCCGGTCGTCCCGGAGGTGAAGAGGAGGAGGAACTGCGTCTCCGGCGTGATCTCGGGGTCGCGTTCGGGGACCCGGCCGGGGGCGAGCGCGTGCCGGGCCACCCGCTCCGGGTACGACCCGTCGTCGATCAGCAGGAAGCGGTCGCGGGGGACGCCGATGTCGAGGCCGTCCAGCAGCTTCGCGCCGGCCGCGTCGGTGACCAGCAGCTGGAGGTCGGTGTGCCGGACCTCCTGCTCCAGGTACGCGCCGCGCCGGGTGGAGTTGATCCCCACGATCGTCGCGCCGCACAGCGCCGCCGCGCCCAGCCACAGGACGTACTCGGGCACGTTGTCCAGCAGCACGCCGATGTGGAACGGCCCGTCGCGCCGCAGCTCGCGGGCCAGGTCCGCGCGCGCGGCGCTCTCCCGGACGACCTCGTCCCAGGTCCAGGTCCGCTCGCGGTCGCGCAGCCCGGGATGGCCGTCGCCGGCCCTCGCGAGCAGCAGATCCGCGATCGTCTCGTTGCGCACTCTCGCCCTCCCCTCTGCTTCCCGGGCGCGCGTCAGGCCGGCTGCGGGACGAGCACGCAGCGGGTGCCGCCGTAGATCGCGACCATGCACTTGTTGCAGTGGATGCACAGCGACTCGATGTCCGGGTCCTGCTGGAGCCGGTTGATCAGGTCGGGCTCGCGGAGCAGCGCCCGCGCCATCGCCACGTACTGGAAGCCCTCCTCCATGGCGAGGTCCATCGTCCGCTTGTTGGTGATGCCGCCGAGCAGCACCAGCGGCAGCTTCGTCTCCGCGCGGACCTGCCTGGCGTCGTTGAGGAGGTAGGCGTCCTCGTACGGGTAGCTCTTCAGCACGTGCTTGCCGAACAGCTGCACGCCGAGCTTCACCGGCTGCGGCATGACCCCGGCGAACTCGCGCAGCGGGGCGTCGCCCTTGAACAGGTACATGGGGTTGTGCAGGGAGCTGCCGGCGGTGAGCTCCAGGGCGTCGACGGAGCCGTCCTCCTCCAGCCACCTGACGACCTGGATCGCCTCGTCCAGCCAGAAGCCGCCGGGCACGCCGTCGTCCATGTTCAGCTTGGCGAGGATCGCGATCCGGTCGCCGACCCGGTCCCGGACCTCGCGGGCGATGTCGCGGGCGAAGCGGGCGCGGTTCTCCAGCGAGCCGCCGTACTCGTCCTTGCGGCGGTTGATCTTCGGGCTGAGGAACGAGCTGGCCAGGTAGTTGTGGCCGAAGTGGATCTCGACGGCGTCGAAGCCCGCCTCGATCGCCATCTTCCCGGCGACGCCGTGCCGCTTGACGATGCGGCGCAGGTCGTCGTGGGTGGCGGCCCTGGTGAAGCTCGTCGTGGTCTTGTGGAAGAAGCGGCCCGGCGCGAGCGCGGGCAGGCCGTTCGACTTGGGGTTGGCGACCGGCCCGGCGTGCCCGATCTGCGCCGACACCGCGGCGCCCTCGGCGTGCACGGCCTCGGTCAGCCGCCGCATGCCGGGCAGCGACTCGTCGGTCCACTGGAGCTGCCGCCGGTCGGTGCGCCCCTCCGGCGCCACCGCGCAGTACGCCACCGTCGTCATGCCGACCCCGCCGGCCGCGTGCCGGACATGGAAGTCGATCAGCTCGTCGGTGACCAGGCTCTTCCTGCTGAGCCCCTCGTACGTGGCGGCCTTGATGACGCGGTTGCGCAGCGTCACCGGCCCGAGCTTCGCGGGCGCGAAGACATCGGGGGCGTTTCGGGTACGGGTCGACTCGGTCACGTGTGGGGTCCTTCCGTTGGCACACCCGAACGGGTGGCGGCCTCGACGCTAAAACAGCGGGATGGCCGACATGCCGGCCATCCCGCTGATCGGGAGTTTCGGGGGCTGACGGGCCCCTCGGGCTAGGGCCTGCCCTCCAGGGCGGCGGCCAGCCGGTCGGCCTGCTGCTGCGACTCCACCAGCTGGCGCAGCAGCCACAGCCGCAGCACGCGGGCCACCGCGGCGGCCAGGTAGAGCGCGGCGCCCATCACGGTGACGGCCGCCCACGCGGTGGCCATCACCTGGAACGAGCCGACGTTGCGCAGGTCGTCCTGCGCGAGCGAGTTGTTGTAGCAGACGAACGCGCCCACCACGCCGGTGATCATGAGCAGCACGCCGGCGACGCGCAGCGCGCCGTCGTACTTGCCCTGGTCGGTCTTCAGCTTCTGCCGCGCCACGTCGTCCTTGAACCGCGCGCGCCGTTCCTCGGTCAGCATCCCGTCAACCTCCTAGATAGTCGCTGGACAGCCGGTCCTCGATCGCGTCCGGGTCGCCGGCCGCCACCACGCGCCCGTTCAGCATCAGCGCGGCGGTGTCGGCGATCGGCAGCACCGCCCGGGCGAACTGCTCGGCGACCAGCACCGACAGGCCGCCCTCGACCAGTTCGGCGACCGTCTCGTACATCCGGCTGACGATCATCGGCGCCAGCCCCATGGACAGCTCGTCGAGCAGCAGCACCGCCGGATCGGTGCCGAGGGCCCGGGCCAGGGCGAGCATCTGCTGCTCGCCGCCGGACATCGAGCCGGCGAGCTGGGTGCGCCGCTCGCCGAGGACCGGGAACCGCGCGTACGCCTTCTCCTCCAGGTCCTCCAGCCGCGCCCCGGTGCCGGTCGCGGCCCACAGGTTCTCCCGCACGGTCAGGTTCGGGAAGATCCCGCGGCCCTCGGGAACGGAGCACACGCCCAGCCGGGCGGCCTCCTGCGCCGAGACCCCGTTCACCGCGCGGCCCGCGTACCGCAGCTCCCCGCCGGTCGCGGGCATGAGGCCGGCGCAGACCTTCATCGTGGTGGACTTGCCGCCGCCGTTCGGGCCGAGCAGCGCCAGCAGCGAGCCGGGCCGCAGCGCCAGGTCCACGCCGTGCAGAACCTCGATGGCGCCGTACCCGGCCCTGATCCCGGCCAGTTCGAGCAGCGGCTCTGCTTCCGTGTGGGGGGGCGACCCCCCACTCCCCCCGCACCCGAGGCGGGCGCCCCCCGCGCCCCCCGCTGGGGGCTTCGCCCCCTCGACCCCCTTGATCTCGGTTCGCTTCGTCATGACGCGGCCTCCGCTGTTCCGATGTAGGCGGCGATGACCTCGGGGGACTCCTGGACCTCCTGGGGGCTGCCGGAGGCGATCAGGGCGCCGTAGTCGAGGACGTGGATCGTCGCGCACAGCCTCATGACCAGCGGCAGGTCGTGCTCGACCAGGCAGATCGCCAGGCCCTCCGCCGCCAGTCCGGTGAGCATCTCCGCGAACGCCTCGGTCTCGGCCTCGGTCTGGCCGGAGGCGGGCTCGTCCAGCAGCAGCACGCGCGGCGAGGTCATCAGCGCGCGGGCCACCTCGACGACGCGGGCGCGGCCGATCGGGATGTCCGACACGTCGCGGTCCGCAATGTCGGCGAGCCCGGTCCGTTCGAGGATCTCGTCGGTCCGCGCGTCCAGGTCGAAGCGCTTGCGGGTCGTCGTCCTGAGGATGTCGCCGGCCACCCGGACGTTGTCGCGCACCGACAGCGACAGGAACAGCTCCAGCCGCTGGAACGTGCGCGCCATGCCCTTCCGGGCGCGCTTGGCCGGGGACAGCCGGGTGATGTCGGCGCCGTCCAGCAGCACCCGGCCGGAGTCGGGCTTCTGCAGGCCGGTCATCGTGTTGAACATCGTCGTCTTGCCGGCGCCGTTCGGACCGATGAGGCCGGTGATCTGCCCCTCGGCCACGGTGAGGCTCACGTCGTTCACGGCGGTGTTGCCGCCGAAGCGGACGACGATGCCCCGTGTTTCGAGAATGGGCGTCTCAAGCGGTGACACTGGCCTCTCCCTTCGTCGCCGGGATCGGCACGGGCCGGTGCGTGACGGGCAGGCCGAGCTCGCGGTCGAGGCGGGCGCGCAGCTCGTCGGTGTACGGCTCGTCCACGCCCACCAGCGCCAGCGGCGTCGCGCGGCGGCGGCCCTCCTCCAGGACCATCCGCCCGACGACGGGCAGCAGCATGATCACGCAGAGGGCGGCGATGGCGAACGTCCAGGCGCCGATCACGTCCGCCAGCGCCAGCGCGTACAGCAGCACGCCGAGCGCGGCGCCGCCGTACAGGACGGGCTTGGCCGCGCGCAGCCCCCGGTAGGACTCGACGATGTCGTGGACGAAGCCGCTGGGGTTCTTCCCGACGCCCATCCCGACCAGGGCGGTCGCGACCAGCACCAGGTTGCCGAGCGCGGTGTAGATCGGCGCCGCCGCCTCGTGCTCCAGCGCCAGGTCGGTGAACGTGCCGACCAGCACGTGCGCGCCGACGCCGATCATCAGGCCGCCGATCAGGGCGCCGCTGATGTAGCCGATGCCGGCGACCACGGTCATCATCACCAGGCCCAGGCTGGCGGTGATGATGAAGGTCTCCTGGGCGACCGAGCCGGTGGCCGACGACATCAGCACGCCGCCGAGCCCGGCGATCGCCGCGGAGATCATGAAGACGCTGAGCTTCAGCCGGACCAGGTTCTGGCCGAGCATCGCCGAGGCGGCCGGGCTGTCCTTCATGGCGGCCAGCCGCCGCCCGTAGCCGCTGTTGCGCAGCGCCGCGATCCCGACGGCCAGCACCGCGAACAGCACGGTCGCGGTCATCAGGGCGGTGGTGCCGTTCCGCAGGTCGAGCGGGCCGATCTTCAGCGGCGGCACGACCAGCGCGCCGTCCGGGAAGATCGTGAACTTCATCCCGAACAGCTCGTGCTCGGTGGTGTCGCGCAGCACCATGTTGGACAGGAAGACACCGAACGCCATGGTCGCCAGCGCCAGGTAGAGCCCGCGCAGGCGCAGCGCCGGGAGCGCCACCAGCCCGCCGACCAGGGCGGTGAACGCGACCGCGAGCAGCACGCCCTGGACGTTCAGCCGGGCGTCCAGCCCGGTGCCCTGGATCCCGAAGTGGAACGCGACGATCGTGGCGATCGCGCCGAACGACAGCGGGGCCAGGTTCAGCTCGCCCGCGTACCCGGTGAGGACGGTGAGCGAGAGCGCGATGATCGCGAAGGTCATGCCGAGGGCCAGCGTGGTGACGCCGGAGTCCTCCAGCAGCAGGCTGTAGAGGAACACGACGCCGACCAGCACCGCGCCCCAGACCGCCGCCGACCGCACGGTCGGGGCCCGGTAGCGCTCGCGGGTCCGGATCGCGGCCCCGCGCAGCCGGTCCTGCGGCAGCACCACCAGCACCACGAACAGGATGATCATGGGCAGCGAGACCCGCAGGTTGCCGGTCAGCGTGCCCGCCGAGGGCAGGTAGGCCAGCACGTACGTGGCGGCCAGGCCCAGCACCATCGCGCCCACGAAGGTGCGCGGGATGCTGCGCAGCCGGCCGAACATCGCCGCCGCGAACGCGTCGATCACCAGCAGCGTCAGCGCGTTGGCCTCCAGCGCGCCGCCGCTGATCGGGACCACCAGCACGCCGGCGATCACCGCGAGGGTGGAGCCGAGCGCCCAGGACAGCATGGCCGCGCGCTCGGGGTCGTGGCCGTTGAGCCGGAGCAGGTCGGGGTCGTCCACGGAGCCGCGCATCACCACGCCCATCCGGCTGCGGGTGAAGAGCACCCTCAGCCCGACGGCGATGGCCACGGCGGCGACCAGGCAGACGATCTCGTGGTACCGGATCACGACCCCGGCCACGGTCAGCTTGGCGTCCGCGCCGAAGAACATGTCGACGGTGCGGGTCTCGTCCGGGTTCCAGGCCCAGTGCGCCAGGTAGACCGCGCCGAGCATCACCGCCACGGTCACGATGATCTTCGTGACGTCGGCGGTGTCGCGCAGCCCCTTCATGATCACCGCGTGCAGCGCCGCGCCCATGGCCGGTCCCACCACGCCGATCACCACGACGGCGGCGAGCCATACCGGCCAGCCCCAGCCCTTGGTGAACTGCCAGAAAAGGAACGTTCCGAACATGGCCTGCGCGCCGTGCGCGAAGTTGAAGATGCCCGAGGTGTTGTAGGTCAGGACCAGCCCGGACGCCGCGATGGAGTACACCGCGCCCAGGACGAGCCCGAGGATCGTGTACGTCAGGAATGTCGTCATATCGCGCCTTTGGTCGCCGCCGCGGCGGTCAGGACTGGGGCTTGATGATGTCGTCGGTCAGGAACGTCGTGGCGATCCGGTCGCCGTTCAGCTTCGTGCCCCAGGTCTTCGGGTCGGTCTCGATCACGAAGTCCGCGCCGCACTCGAACTCGCCGGCGTTCTTCGGGTGGACCTGCTCGTACTTGCTCCCGTTGAGCTTCACCATCAACGCGCAGGAGGCCGGCTTGTTGTTGCCCGGGTCGGACGGCGCGTGCAGCCCGCCGCCGGTCCACTCGTGCACCTTCGACAGCTCGTTGATCACGCACTGCCGGGTGAGGTCGGAGCCGCACTTCTGGGCCGACTGCGCCCACAGCAGGAACGAGGAGGTGGCCTGCATGCCGAGCAGCGCGACCTTGCCCTTCTGGGCGTTCACCAGGTCCATGTACTGCTTGACCGCCGGCACCTTGGCCGCGTTCTCGAACGGCTGGAACATCATCCCGATGTGGATGTTGTCACCGGCACCGGCCTTGTTCCAGCCCGACACCGCGCTGCTGTACCAGGTCGCCTCGAACAGGTAGTTCGGCTTCAGGCCGGCCCGCTCGATCGACTCCAGCAGGCTGAACTGGCCGGGGTCGGGCGAGTCGGAGGTCCACAGCACCTCGGCGCCGCACTCCTTGATCTTCTGGGCGAACGGCATGTAGTTGCTCTCGCCCTTGTCGTTCAGCCGGACGCCGCAGTTCAGCGGTTCGACCCCGCTCTTCTTCATCGCGGCGGCGATCTTGTTGGTGCCGGTGGTGACCGCGGGCGAGGTGGACAGCAGCAGGTCGCCCTTGTCCTTGAACGCCGGGAACCTGTCCTTCCCGATCTTGATCCCGCCGATGTTGAGCAGGTCCACCGGGTACGGGAGGGCCTCGTACTTCATCGGGCCCATCGTCACGTTCGGGCCGATGGCGAAGCCCGCGACCGTGGGCAGCCTGCAGCCGACCCGGTACTGCTCGGCGGCCTCGTCCATCGCGAAGCCCTGGCCCACCATCATGAAGTCCTGCTTGCAGGACTGCTGCATGACCTTCACCGACTGCGTCATCGCCGCGTCGTACTGGTTGCCCTTGATCTTGCGGCCGTTGATGCCGCCCTGCTCGTTGCACCAGTCGATCATCGCCTTGACGGCGTCGCCCATCTCCTTGGACAGGCCCGGGGCCTGCGGGAAGCCGCGGTCGTCGCCGAAGCCGATGGTGATCTCCTTGTCGGTGATCCCCTGGTCGGTGGCGCCCTTGGCGTCGCCCTTGCCGCACGGCGAGGGCAGCGTCCCGAACGTCCTGCTCCCGCCCGCGGCCGCGTTCCCGCCGCCGCCCTGCTGGTCGGGCAGCCCGACGGTGCCGGAACGCTCGGCCGCGCACGCCGTCGAGAACAGCGCGAGGGCCAGCGCGCCCGCGGCGAGGCGCCCTGTCTTGTCGACCTTCATCCGGTCGTACTCCTTTCACCGGCCGCCGCCCGGCGGCGTGGTGGGGGTGGAAATGAGCTGGCGGGGGGCGCGGGCCGGGATGCCTCCGCGGCCCGGGTCATCCGAAGAACGCCTGCCCGCCGTCGAGCGGCACGGTGGCGCCGGTCAGGTAGCGCATGGCCGGCGAGACGAGCGCGGCGACGGCCTTGCCGATGTCCTCCTCGCAGTCGCCGATGTAGCCGAGCGGGATCGTCTTGCGGAACTCCTCGGCCGCCTCCGGGTTGGTCTCCGCCCACCACTTCAGCCCGGGAGACAGGGCGTGCGGGGCGATGGAGTTGGCGCGGATCCCGTCGGGCCCCCACTCGGCCGCCGCGGTACGGGTCAGCGAGCGCAGCGCCTGCTTGGCCGCCGCGTACGCGCCGTACGTGGTGGGGTCCCAGCGGACCATGGCGGAGGTGACGAGGTTGACGATGTGGCCGCCGCCGCGCTCCTTCATGTGCGGGTGGCACGCCTTCATGAACGCGAACGCGGCGAACGGGCCGGTCCGGAACCCCTTCTGGAAGTCGGAGTCGCTCATCGACAGCAGCGGGCCGTACTTCCCGTAGTAGGCGTTGTTCACCAGGACGTCGATCCCGCCGAGCCGGCCGGCGATCTCGTCAACCAGGCCGGGGACCGCCTCCAGCTCCGACACGTCGCAGGCGAACGGCACGGCCGTGCCGCCCCGCTCGGCGATCAGTTCGCAGGTGGCGGTCAGCTTGGCCTCCGTACGGCCGAGGACGGCGACGGCCGCGCCCTCGTCCGCGAGCGCGAGCGCGATGCCCTGCCCGACGCCCTGCCCGGCGCCGGTGACGATCGCGACCTTGTCGTCGAGGAATCCCATGCTTCTCCCGGTGTTGGCGCGCGCGAATACGCGGATGACGTGCGTGGATGGGTGGGCGGCCGGTGATCCGTCCCGGTGAACGCCCATGGTGATGTGACCTGCCACACCCAATAGAGTCAGTCCCGCTCACCGGGAGTAAGGCGCGTTTCCGGGGCCGCCTGAGGCGGTCTCACTCAGCGGGAAGTCCTGATCAGAGCCGGATTCGGGAACGACAATGAGCGCCCGGGCAGGCGCCCGGAGACACCCGGCGAGGCGAAGGAGCTCATGGCCATGACGGCGATGGAGATCATCCAGGGGCTGACGGGCCCCGGCGGTGAGTTCGAGCTGCGCGAGGAGGAGGTGCTGGGCGCCCGGATCCCGGTGTTCGCCGGGCGCTCCCGGAACCTGGGCGAGGTGCTCGCCCGCTCCGTGCGGTACGGCGACTCCGACTACATCGTCACCGCCGGGGACCGGCTGAGCTACGCCGAGCACGCGGCCCTGGTCGCGTCGCTGGCGGCGCTGCTGCGCGAGGAGCACGGGGTCGGCCCCGGCGACCGGGTCGCGATCAACGCCGCGAACTCGGCCGGGTGGATCGTCGCGTTCTGGGCCACGGTGGCCACCGGCGCGATCGCGGTCGGCTACAACGCCTGGTGGACCCGGCCCGAGATCGAGTACGCGCTCGGCCACACCGAGCCGAAGGTCGTCTTCGCCGACGCCAAGCGGGCCGCGCGGATGCCGGCCGGGCCGGCCGTGCTGCCGGTCGAGGAGATCGCCGCCACCGCCCGCACCCGCTACCCGGACGCCGAGCTGGCCGTCCCGGACGCCGCCGAGGACGACCCCGCGGTGATCCTCTACACCAGCGGGACGTCCGGCCGGCCCAAGGGCGCCGTCCACACCCACCGCAACCTGGCCTCGGTGATCGAGTACCACCGGCTGAACGACGCGATGGCCGCCGCGTTCGGCATGCCCGGCTCCCCCGCGGACAACCGCTACCTGCTGGCGCTGCCGCTGTTCCACATCGCGAGCCTGCACAACCTCGCCGTCCCGCGGCTGGCGACCGGCAGCGCGGTCATCCTGTACGAGGGCGCGTTCGACGTCGACCGGGTGCTGGGGCTCGTCGAGCGGGAGCGCGTCACCCACTGGGGCGCGGTGCCGACCATGGCGAACCGGATCATGGAGCACGGCGACGTCTCCAAGTACGACCTGTCGTCGCTGCGGGGGTTCGCGCTGGCGTCGGCGCCGTCGTCGCCCGCGTTCAAGGAGCGGCTGCGCAAGGCGTTCCCGCCCGCGCGGGACGCGCTGGTGGACAGCTACGGCCTGACCGAGACCTGCACCGCGGTGTCGGCGGCGACCCCGCTGGACCTCGCCGAGTCGCCCGGGACGCTGGGCCGCCCGATCGCCGGCGTCGAGGTGCAGATCCGGGACGCCGAGGGGAGGCCCCTCCCGGAGGGCGAGGAGGGCGAGGTCTGCGTGCGCAGCGCGTACGTCATGCTCGGCTACTGGCGCGACGAGGAGGCCACCGGGAAGTCGATCCGTGCGGACCGGTGGCTGCACACCGGCGACATCGGCATGGTCGAGCAGGGCCGGCTGCGGCTGACCACCCGGCGCTCGGACCTGATCCTGCGCGGCGGCGAGAACGTCTACCCGGCCGAGGTCGAGAACGTGCTGGCCGAGTACCCGGGCGTGCGCGAGTGCATCGTGGTCGGCACCCCGCACCGGGACCTCGGCCAGGAGGTCGCGGCCGTGGTGGTCATGGACGAGGCCGCCTCGGAGAAGGAGCTGGCGGACTTCGCGGCCGAGCGGCTGTCGTACTTCAAGGTCCCGTCCCGCTGGAAGATCACCACGGCTCCGCTGCCGCGCAACGCCACCGGCAAGGTGATCCGGAAAGAGGTCGAGTCGGTCCTCTGACGCGGGCGCGGCACGGCCCCGGCACGTCCCGCCGGGGCCGCCTCATTCGAAAGTTTGTTCGATGTTTGCCTGGGGCGCTCCCGCATGAAGGTTCCGCGGTGTCTTGCGTTCGCTTCGTTTGTTTCGCATACTGCGAATAGAGGGACGGCTTGGCGGAGCGAGGGGGAGGCATGGCGGACATCCAGGTCAGGCGGATCGAGCCCGGGGCGATCGACTCCGAGCAGGCCGCGCGGGCCGTCCAGCGGATCAAGGCGTACCTCCAGCGCAACCCCGACGAGCAGACCATCCGGGTGCAGGCCGAGATCGGCGGCGAGGAGGCGCTGGTGCTGCCGCGGCAGGCCGTCAGCCTGCTCGCCTACATCCTTTCCCAGGCCGCCGCCGGGCGCGGCGTGTCGGTGATGCCGTCGCACGCCGAGCTGACCACCCAGCAGGCCGCGGACCTGCTGAACGTCTCCCGCCCGTACCTGATCGGGCTGCTGGAGTCGGGCACGATCCCGTTCAAGCTGGTCGGCCGGCACCGCCGCGTCCGGTGGGACGACCTCATGGACTACAAGCGCGAGACCGAGGCGCAGGGCCGCGCCGCCGCCGACGAGCTCGCCGACCTCGGCCAGGAACTGGGCATCTAGCCGTGACGTTCGTGGTGGTCTACGACGCCTGCGTGCTGTACGGCAACACGCAGCGCGACATGCTGATCCGCATCGCGCAGTCCGGCCTCGTCCAGGCCAAGTGGTCCAACGCCATCCTGGACGAGATGCAGCACAACCTCGCCGCCAACCGCCCGGACATCCCGGTGGAGAAGCTGTGGAGGCTGCGCGCCCTGATGAACCGGGCGGTCCCCGACGTGCTGGTCGAGGGCCACGAGCCGCTGATCGAGGCGCTGAAGCTGCCCGACCCGGCGGACCGGCACGTGCTGGCCGCCGCGATCAAGGCGCACGCGCAGCTGATCGTCACCTCGAACCTGCGGGACTTCCCGGCCGACATGCTCGCGCCGTGGAACGTGGAGGCCAAGAGCCCCGACGACTTCGTCCTCGACCAGATCGACTTCGACGACCGGGTGATCTGGGCCTGCGTGCAGCAGATCGTCGACTCGCGGAGCAACCCGCCGGAGACGCTGGAGGACGTCCTGGACGCCCTGGAGCGCGCCGGCCTGGTCGAGTCCGTGGCCGCCCTCCGCACCCGCGACTAGGCCCGGCCGCCATGGACCTTCTCGACGACCACCTCGGCGGCGTCCGGACGCGCGGCGCGGTGTTCTGCCGCTCGCTGGTCGAGCCGCCCTGGAGCCTCCGCTTCATCGGGCCGGTGCCGCTGGCGCTGGCCACCGTCCTCACCGGCGACGCCTGGATCACTCTGGACGGCGCGGCGCCGGTGCCGCTGCGCAAGGGCGACATCGCGCTGGTCCGCGGCACCCGGCCGTTCACCGTCGCCGACGATCCGGCCACCCCGGTGGGGATCGTGATCGAGGACGAGAGCACCTGCCACACGGTCGGCGACGGTCCCGCGCTGGGCGCCGACGGCCTGGTCCTCGGCCCGCGGACCTGGGGGCTCGGCACCGCGGCGGCCGGCGCCGACACGTTCCTGTTCGCCGAGTACCCGCTGCGCGGCGACGTCGGCGACCGGCTGCTCGACTCGCTGCCGGACCTGGTGATCGTCCCGGACGGGCCGGAGCTGGCGCCGCTGACGGCGCTGCTGGCGGTCGAGACCACCCGGGTGGACCCCGGCCAGCAGATCGTCCTGGACCGGCTGCTGGACATGCTGCTGGTCAAGGCGCTGCGGTCGTGGTTCGCCCGGCCGGAGGCCGAGCCCCCGGCCGGGTACCGCGCGCTGGCCGACCCGCGCATCGGGAGCGCGCTGCGCGCCGTCCACGACGAGCCCGGCCGGCCGTGGACGGTCGCGACGCTGGCGGCGGAGGCCGGGATGTCGCGGGCGGCGTTCGCGCGCGTGTTCACCGAGCTGGTCGGCATGGCGCCGATGGCCTACGTCACCGAGTGGCGCATGACGCTGGCCACCGACATGCTGCGGGAGCGCGGGGCGAGCGTGGCGGCGGTCGCGCGCCGCGTCGGCTACTCCGACGGCTTCGCGTTCAGCAACGCGTTCAAGCGCGTCCGGGGCCGGTCCCCCAGCGCCGTGCTCGCCGAGGCCCGTCAGCCCTGAGCCGCGCCGGGCTTCCACGCGCCCGCGGCCGCCGCCTCCTCCGCGTAGTCGGCGAACGAGCGCGCGGGGCGTCCCAGGACCCGCGGCACGGCGTCGTCGACCGCCTCGCCCGCGCCGCGGCCGATCGTCTCCATCAGGTCGGCCACGACCTCGACGACCTCGTCCGGGTAACCCTGCCCGGCCAGGGCGCGGGCGTAGGTGGCGCGGTCGACGGGCGTGTAGCGGACCTCGCGGCCGGACGCCTTCGCGATGAGGTCCGCGGCGGTACGGAAGGAGAGCGCCTCCGGGCCGGTCAGCTCGTACACCCGGCTGGCGTGCGCGGCGTCCGTGAGGGCCGCGACGGCGACGTCCGCGATGTCGCCCGCGTCGACGAACGCCTCGCGCCCCTCGCCGGCGGGCAGCGCCAGCTCCCCGGACAGGACCGGCTCCAGGAGGAAGTCCTCGCTGAAGTTCTGCGCGAACCAGGCGGCGCGCAGGATCGTCCACTCCGGGACCGACTCCCGGACGACCCGTTCGACGGGTTCCTGGTGGGGATGGGCCTCGTGATCCTCGCCGCGCGCCGACAGCAGGACGATCCGCCGGACGCCCTCCCCGGCGGCCCGCCGGACGAACGCGGCGACCGTGGCCGCGTCCACGAACTCGAGCATCGGGACGAGGTAGACGGCCCGGACGCCGTCGAGCGCCGGGCCCCAGGTCGTCTGGTCGGCGTAGTCGAAGCGGGCTCCCGCGGGCGGGGACACGGCGGTACGGGAGGCGGCCCGGACGGGCAGGCCGCGGTCGCGGAGCCCGGCCACCACGCGGCGGCCGGTCTTGCCGCGGCCGCCCAGGACGAGGATCGGTGCGCTGGTCACGGATGCGTTGGTCATGGCCCCATCACACCGCGCCCGGTGAGACGATCACATGGTCGTACGTCTCGTTCGCATGCGAGATCATCTCACCGGGGCGGCGGGGGCTCAGCGCGGGCGGCCGAGGTCCTTGGCGATGAACAGCCCCTCGGCGGTCACGCACTCCTCGCCGTCCGCCCAGATCGAGCCGACGGTACGGATCTTGCGGCCGTCCACGGCGACCTGCCGGCCGGTCACGGTGAGCGGCCGGAACAGCGGGACGCGGCGCCGGTAGCGCAGCGTCAGCTCGGCCGTCATCCCGGCGGTGCCCGCCCAGGAGTTGGCGACGCCGAGCGTGTGGTCCAGGAGCAGCGCGGAGACGCCGCCGTGCACGCTCGCCGGCGGCCCCTGGTACGGCAGGTCCAGGGTCACCTCGCTCTCGATCGAGCCGTCGTCCCCGCCCTCGTACACCAGCGGCGGGGCGATCGGGTTCTCCGGGCCGGTGACGGCCTCGTGCCGGGTGATCCCGTCGCCGCGCCACATGTCGACCAGGCGCTCCTCCAGGTCGGGGGCGTGCCGGTCGAGCTCGTCGGCCACGGCGTCCAGCCGGGCGGCGATGTCGTCCATGTCGGCGCCCGACATGTTCCCGGCGCGCACCAGCCCGGCGATCACCCGGCGGGCCGCGGCGACCGCCGCGTCCACGCCGGAGTCGGTGGCGGCGGCGTTGAGCTCGACCGACGTCGTCATGGCGTTCATCTCCTCCCGGCCGGCTCGGGGTCGCGGGGCAGGCCCAGCAACCGCTCACCGATGATGTTGAGCTGGACGTCGGTGGTGCCGCCGGCGATCGTCATGCTGCGCGAGCTGAGGAAGCGCCAGGTGATGTCGCGGCCCTCGACGCCCCCACCCTCCCCGACCGTGTTGTCGGTGCAAACGGCGGGGTACCCGGTCCAGTCCATCGCGGTCTCCCAGACGCGCTGCATGTGGTCGCCGCCGAGCAGCTTGCCGATGCTGGCCTCGGCGCCGGGCTGCCCGCCGGCCAGCGAGCGCAGCGTGGTGCGCAGCCCGAACAGGCTGTTGGACTGGGCCTCGCACAGCAGGTCGCCCAGCTCGGCGAGGCGCGCGGCGTCCACGCCGTCCGGGTCGGCGGCCAGGATCTCCAGCAGCGCCTCGCCGCCGCTGCCGAGCGAGGAGCCGCTGCCGAGGTTCACCCGCTCGTTCGACAGGGTCGTGCGGGCCAGCTTCCAGCCCTCGCCGGGCTTCCCGACGAGCATGTCGTCGGGGACGAAGACGCCGTCCAGGAACACCTCGTTGAACAGCGCCTCGCCGGTCAGCTCCTTGAGCGGCCGGATGTCGATGCCGGGCGCGGACATGTCGAGCAGGAAGTACGACAGGCCCTTGTGCTTGGGGGCCTCCTGGTCCGTCCGGGCCAGCAGGATGCCGTAGTCGGCCTGGCGGGCCATGGACGTCCACACCTTCTGGCCGGTGACCTTCCAGCCGCCCTCGACCTTCTCGGCGCGGGTGGACAGCCCGGCCAGGTCGGAGCCCGCGCCGGGCTCGCTGAACAGCTGGCACCAGACCAGGTCGCCGCGCAGCGACGGCGGCAGGAACCGCTCCTGCTGCTCCGCCGAGCCGTGCGCGATGATCGTCGGCACCACCCAGTTGCCGATGACCATGTCGTGCGGGCGCAGCCCGGCGTCCTTCAGCTCCTCGGCGATCACCAGCTGGGTGACCGCGTCCGCGCCCTTGCCCCACGGTGCGGGCAGGTGCGGGGAGGTGTAGCCGCGCTCGGCGAGGTACGCGGTGCGCTCGGCCCCGACCAGTTCCCTGGCGGGCGCCAGCTCGGCGCGGACGTCCGCGCGGATCGCGGCGGCCTCGGGCGGCAGGTCCACGCCCAGCTCGCGGCGGACGCCGTCCAGGGTCAGCCGGGCGACGCGCTGCCGCCAGCGGGAGGTGGAGCCGAGCAGGATGCGCAGGGTCTGCGCGCGGCGCAGGTAGAAGCCGGCCTCGTGCTCCCAGGTGAAGCCGATGCCGCCGAGGGTGTTGATGCAGTCCTTGGCGACGGCGAACGCGGCCTCGACGCTGATCGCCCCGGCGACGGCGGCGGCCAGCGACGCCTCGCCCGGGCCGGTGCCGGGGTCCTGGGCGCGGGCGGCGTCCCAGGCGCAGGCGCGGGCCTGCTCGGCGCGCGCCAGCATCCGGGCGCAGCGGTGCTTGACGCCCTGGAACTGGCCGATCGGGCGGCCGAACTGCTCGCGGACCTTGGCGTACTCGGCGGCGGTGGTCGTGCACCAGTCGGCCATCCCGGACGCCTCGGCGGCGAACAGGACGGCGGCCAGGTCCAGCACGTCCTGCGAGTCCAGGCCGGCCAGCACGGCGCCGTCCGGTACGGGCACGTCGTCCGCGGTGACCCGCGCCGGGCGCCGGGTCGGGTCGTGGCTGAGCATGTCGACGACCTGGAGCGCCTCGCGCGGCAGCACGATCCAGGCGGTGGCGTCGCCGTCCTGGGCCGGGAGGACGAACAGGTCGGCGATCTGGCCGCCGAGCACCGGCTCGTACGCGCCGCGCACGGTGGTCCGGCCGCCGTCGCGGACCAGCGCGAGCCCGCCGGGCCGCAGCCCGACCGCGCCGATCACGGTGCCCTCGGCGAGCCCTGCCAGATGGGTCTCGTGACCTGCCCCGCGGTCGGAGGCACGGGCGAGGACGGCGCCCGCGAGCGTGGTCGGCAGGAACGGCCCGGGAGCCAGGACGCGGCCCAGCTCCTCGGTCACCACCGCCAGCTCGACCAGCCCGAAGCCGCCGCCGCCCGCCTTCTCCGGCAGGTGCAGGCCGAGCAGCCCCTGCTCGGCGAGCCCCGTCCAGAACGGGGGCACCGCGTCCCGGCCGGCGTCCGCGGCCGCGCGGACGGCCTGCGCGGTCACGTGCCGGGCGGCGAAGGCGCGCACCGCGTCGCGCAGGTCGCGATGCTCCTGGGTCAGTCCGATGGTCATGTCCGCCTCAGATCGCTCGATGGTGGCCGGCCGGGCGGCCGGCGGGGAGTCCGGAAAGCGAAGACTAGAATTCATTCTCACTCGCGCTCCGGGCCGTCCCGCTGAGTGGGTCATCACCACTGACCGGAGCCTCGCTGACCACTGGGCGGGACCCTGGCCAGCAGAAAACTAGAATACATACTAGTTTGCGATGCCCCATCGCGATCACTTTCGGGAGCCTTCGATGAACGCTGACCTCACCCTGGCGGGCCGTTCCGCCATCGTCACCGGCGCGGGCGCCGGGCTCGGCCGCGCCGAGGCCCTCGCCCTGGCAGCCCAGGGCGCCGACGTGGTCGTCAACGACGTGGGCCCGGCGGCCGAGGACGTCGCCGCCGAGATCCGCGCCCTCGGCCGCAAGGCCGTCGCGGTGACCGGCGACGTCGGCGACTGGTCCCTCGGCGACAGGCTCGTCGAGACCGCCGTCGACACCTTCGGCTCGCTCGACATCCTGGTCAACAACGCCGGCGTGCTCCGCGACAAGATGCTGTTCAACCTGGCCGAGTCCGACTGGGACGACGTCATCCGCGTCCACCTCAAGGGGCACGCGTCCGTCTCGCGCGCCGCCGCCGTCCACTGGCGCGCCGCGAGCAAGGCCGCCGGCGGCCCCGTCTACGGCCGGGTGATCAACACCTCGTCCGAGGCGTTCCTGTTCGGCAGCGCCGGCCAGCCCAACTACTCCGCCGCCAAGGCCGGCATCGTCGCGCTCACCCTGTCCACCAACCAGGGCCTGTCCCGGTACGGCGTCCGCGCCAACGCCATCTGCCCGCGCGCCCGCACCGCCATGACCGAGGCGTCGTTCGCCGAGGGCACCGCGCCCGGCGGGCTGGACGCCATGGCCCCCGAGCGCGTCGGGACGTTCGTGAGCTACCTGGCCTCCCCCGCCGCCGGGAACATCGGCGGGCAGGTCTTCGTCGTGTACGGCGACATGGTCGCGCTGATGGCCGCCCCGACCGTCGAGCAGAAGTTCACCGCCAAGGAGGGCGTGTTCACGGTCGAGGAGTTCGGCGCCCGGCTGTCGCCGTACTTCGAGGGCCGCGAGCCGCACCGCACGTACGCCGCGTACAGCGTCGCCGCCCTGGACGACACGGGCACCACGAACGTCCGACCCAAGTAGGCCGGCGGGGCGGCCGCCTTCCGGCGCGGGGAGGCGGCCGCCGCACTCACATGTGCGCGCCGCCGTCGACCCGGATGTCGGCGCCGGTGAGGTACCCGGCGTCGGCCGAGGCCGCGTACGCGATGGTGCCCGCGATCTGCTCCGGCGTCGCGACGCCCAGCGGGGCCAGCAGGCGGGCGTAGTAGCCGGCGTCGGCCCCCTCCGGGAACGCCACCGACCGGACCAGCGGGGTGTCGGTCGACCCCGGCGACACCGTCACCACCCGGATGCCGCGCCCGCTGACCTCGGCGGCCAGCGTGACCGAGAACCCCAGCACGGCCGCCTTGGACGCCGCGTACGCGCTCATGAACGGGTTCCCCTGCGTCGCCGACAGCGACGACACGTTCACGATCACGCCGGACCGGTCGGGCAGGTGCGGCAGCGCCTCGCGGCAGAACAGCGCGGTGCCGACGAGGTTCACCGAGAACAGCTCCTGCAGGTCCTCGACCGACAGCGTCGCGATCGGGGTCGTGCGGTGCATCCCGGCCACGTTCGCCAGGACGTCGATGCCGCCCAGCTCCGCCGCCGCCTCCCGCACGGTCTCGATCACCGCAGGCTCGTCGGTGACATCGGTCGTCCGGAAGGTGAACGTCCCGGGCCCGGCCACCGCCGCCGCGGTCTCCTTCAGCCCCTCCTCGGCGCGGTCGACGCCGAAGACGTGCGCGCCCTCCGCCGCCAGCCGGATCGCGGTGGCCCGCCCGATGCCCGACGCGGCACCGGTGAGCAGCACTTTGTGATTACCGAAGCGGGACGGCGCACCATCGAAGCGATTCATGGCGGAACGGTACAGTCCGCCCTCCGCCGCCCGGCCGGACCGTCCCGTTGATCAGGACGGGGCGTTGGAGCGCCGTGCCAGCAGCAGCCGGCAGGCCAGCCGGATGTCGTCCTCCAGGTCCGCCAGGGACGCCCGCCCGTTGAGGCTCGACTGGAGCACCCCGTACCAGCACTGCATCATCAGCCGCACCAGCGTGACGTCCTGGACGGTGGCGTTCTCGATCCCGAGCGCCTCCAGCACGATCTCCCGGAACGAGGTGTCGATCTTGATGGCGTCGGCGACGGTCGCGTACCCCGCCGTGTTCGACGACTGGAGCATCGCGTTGGCCAGCATCGGCCTGGCCAGCAGCTCCCGGCTGGCCCGCACCAGGATGTCGCCGACGGCGTCCTCGGGCGACACGTCCGGCCCGGCCGGGCGCACGCTCTCCCGGAACCGGTCCACCTGCGCCGCCATCACCGCCGTGAACAGATGCGTCTTGGACGGGAAGTAGCGGTACAGCGTCCCGATCGCCACCCCGGCGGCCTTGGCCACCTCGTGCATCTGGACGCGCTCGAACGCCTTGTCGCTGCCGATCCGCGCCGCCGCCCGGAGGATCCGCTCGCGCCGATCGTGCTGCTCGGGAGAGCTGGGCTCGGCCGCCGGCCGGGCCGATGCGATCCTCGGCACGATGTCCCCCGTTCACTTCCACCAACGTCATGACAATACATAGATCCCCGGGTCACCCGGCGTCCTCCCGATACCGGTGAGTGGGATGGAAAGTTCCGCCCGGCCGTCCGTTGCGCTTGCCTGTACCCGCCGAGACCTGAAAGGACAGCGCATGGGTTGGGACGACACGTTCGACGTGGTGGTGGCGGGTTCGGGCGCGGGGGCGATGACCGGCGCCCTGGTGGCGGCGGCGAGCGGGCTGCGCACCCTCATCCTGGAGAAGACGGACCTGCTCGGCGGCACCTCCGCCTACTCCGGCGCCTCCATCTGGCTGCCCGGCACGCAGGTGCAGGAGCGCGCGCGGCTCGACGACTCCACCGAGAACGCCCGCACCTACCTGCGGGCCCTCCTCGGCGACGAGAACGAGGCGCACCGCGAGGCGTTCCTGGAGGCCGCGCCCCAGGTCGTGGAGTTCCTGGAACGCGACCCCGCCATCGAGTTCAAGTGGAGCCCCTTCCCCGACTACTACGCCGCCCCCGGCCGGCTGGACCTCGGCCGCTCCTTCATGCCGCTGGACCTCCCCATCGCCGAACTCGGCGAGTCCGCCGCCCTCGTCCGCCCGCCGGTCGAGCGCGACCGCCCCGGCCTCGGCCACGACCCGGACCAGCCGCTCGGCGGCGGCCGCGCCCTGATCGGCCGCCTCCTGCTGGCGTTCCTCAACAGCGGCAACGGCACCGTCCGCACCGGGACTGCCCTCACCGGCCTGATCGTCGAGGGCGGCCGGGTCACCGGCGTCGAGGCGGGCGGCACCCGCATCCGCGCCGCGCGCGGCGTCCTGCTGGCCGCCGGCGGCTACGAGAACGACGACGCCATGCGCGGCGACCTGCCCGGCGGCGCCGCCTGGACGATGGCCCCCGGCGGCAACACCGGCGACGCGATCGGCGCCGCCGTCCGGATCGGCGCCGCCACCGCCCAGTTCGACCAGGCGTGGTGGTGCCCCGGCTCCGTCGACCCCGACGGGCGCGCCTCGTTCACCCTCGGCTTCCGCGGCGGCCTCATGGTGGACGGCACCGGCCGCCGCTTCTTCAACGAGTCCCTCCCCTACGACCAGGCGGGCCGGGCCATGAACGGCCACGTCCCGGCGCACCTGATCTTCGACTCCCGGTCCAAGGGCCGCCTGCCCGCCATCGCCCTCCCGGGCGCCGCCGCGGCCGACCACCTCGAAGCCGGGACCTGGGTCAAGGCCGGCACCCTCCCCGAACTCGCCGGGAAACTGAACCTGCCCGCCGACGCCCTCACCGCCACCGTGGAACGCTTCAACGGCTTCGCGGAGAAGGGCGTCGACGAGGACTTCCACCGCGGCGAGGACCCGTACGACCTGTTCTTCGCCGCCGGCAACGACGGCCCCAACCCCTGCCTCGTCCCCGTCGACCGGCCCCCGTACTACGCGGCCCGGATGGTCCTGAGCGACCTCGGCACCAAGGGCGGCCTCCGCACCGACACCGAGAGCCGCGTCCTGGACGCCTCCGGCGCCGCCATCCCCGGCCTGTACGCGGCGGGCAACACGACGGCCTCGTTCACCGGCCCGTTCTACCCGGGCCCCGGCATCCCGATCGGCTCCGGCATGGCGTTCGCCTACCGCGCCGTCCAGGACATGAAGGAAAGCGCATGAAGAAGCTCCTGGCGATCGCGGCCGCGGCCACCGCCGTGACCGCCCTCGCCGCCCCCGCCCAGGCCGCCCCCGGCCAGCGCGGGAAGGTCCTGAACGTCCAGCCCCTCACCAACGCGGCGGCACTGCCATCGGCCCGCGCGAACCACCTGGTCACCTACGTCTCCGAGGGCGTCACCGGCAGGCCGATCAAGGTCACCGGCACGGTCGCCCTCCCCCGGACCCCGGCACCGCCCGGCGGCCACCCCGTGATCACCTGGACGCACGGCACCACCGGCAACGCCGACCTCTGCGCCCCGTCCCAGGACACCCCGGACGGCCCCGCGCACGGCTACCTCTCCATCACCCAGAAGTACCTGGACAAGTGGGTGGCCAAGGGCTACGCCGTCGTCCAGACCGACTACGAGGGCCTCGGCACCCCGGGCGGGCACCCGTACATGAACGGCACCAGCGCCGCCAACACCGCGATCGACATGGTCCGCGCCGCCCGCGCGGTCGACCGCCGCGTCGGCCGCGGCTACTTCGTCATCGGCCACAGCCAGGGCGGCCACGCGGCCCTGTTCACCGCCGCCGCCCGCCAGCGTCCCAAGGACGTCGACCTGAAGGGCTCCGTCGCCCTCGCGCCCGGCTCCATGACGAGCCAGACGCCCGACTACGTCCGTACCGGCCGGCCCGGTGCCGGGGCCGCGATGTCGTTCCTGTTCATCATCCTGAACGGCGCGAAGGCCGCCGACCCGTCCCTCGACGTCGACGGCCTCCTGACCGGCGAGGCCGCCGCCATCCTGAAGGCGGGCCGCACCACCGCCTGCAACGCCCAGCTCGCCGAGATGAGCAGGACCCTCGCCCCCGAGAAGGTCTTCAAGCCGGACGCCGACCTCGGCCCCCTGACCGCCTACCTGCGCACCCAGGAGCCGATGGGCCTCACCCTCAAGGTCCCCACCCTCGTCGTCCAGGGCGCCGCCGACACCCAGGTCTCCACCCCGGCCACCGACGCCGTCGTGAAGGACCTCTGCAGCCGCTACAAGGGCATCACGTACAACCACTACGAGGGCGCCGACCACCGCGGCGTCATCGAGGCTTCGTACAACGACGCCTTCGCCTACGTGGAGGCCCTCCGCAGGGGCCGCGCCCCGCAGCCCACCTGCTGACGAGAAGACCCGAGGCCCGTGCCCACCCACCCCGGGGCACGGGCCTCACCCTTCGACAAAGCCTCCGCTGCGGCCGGGGTCCGGTTCACCCCGTGGTCGCGGGCCGGACTCGCGACGGCCATGGACGGCACGTGGTGCGCGAGGCAGGCTGGACGCGAGGGCAGTGATCCAGGAGGTCGGGCCTTGATCGTCTTTGTCTCCTTTGTCGGCGCGGTCGTGGCGGGGAGCCTCCTGGGGTTTCCGGGCTGGCTGACCATCATCAGCGCCTTCGGCGCGTTCTTCCTCGGCGCGATCATCGACACGCTGGTGCGCGGCGAGCGGCTGTCGGGAGGCGGCGGCGACGGCGGCTCCTGCGGTGGCGGCTGCGGGTGCGGCGGCGAGTAGGGCGTCCCTGCGGCCGGATCAGCCGACCTTCCAGAGCCGTACGGTGTTGTCGAAACTGCCGCCGGCCAGGGCACGGCCGTCCGGGCTGAACACGCAAAAGAACATCAATGTCTGCCGCCAGGGTACTGATCCGCCGCCCATGTGAACGGGCTTCGGGCCTCGTACGTCTCATGAACGTTCCAGCGCATCAGAGGCGAGCTCCCCGCCCCGGTGCCGCCGACCGGACAGGGGAGTTCGCATGCGCGTCCGCGTCGCCGTGGGGGTTCTCGGCGCCGTGCTCGTTCTGGCGGGGTGCGGCGGGCCGGGCACGGCGCCGGACGGTGGCGCGGTCGCGGTGCCGTCCGGGAAAGTGCAGGTCCCGAACGTCGTGGGCCGGGCCCCGCAGGAGGCCCTGGACACGATGCGGACGGCGGGATTCCGCTCGCTGGTGGAGAAGAGTGCGGGTCGCGGCGCCGAGCGCGTCGTCGTACGGCAGGATCCGCCGGCCGGCTCGGTGGTGCCGGTGGACGGCACGGTCACGCTGTACTCCGGGACGCTCGACGTGGGCCGCCCCACGTCCACGCCGAAGCCGTCGGCGACCGTCCGGCCCCGCGCGACCTCGCCCGCACCGCGCGCCACCGGCCGCGACGAGAGGCGCCGGGACCGGCGCTGCTCACGGGAGGACGCCTGGGACCGCTGGACGGACGGGTGCGACCGCCGCGACCGGTGGCGCCCGCGGCGGTAGCTCCTGTTGTACGGTCGGCTCATCGACCGGAGAGGTGACGATCGTGGCCGCACGAGGAGACCCGCCGGACATCGACGACATCGCGGAATGGGCCGAAGCCGTCCTCGGCGAGGAGGACGACCCGGAGCCCGAGGCCCCGCGGCCTCATGGCTCCGAGATGCGGTGGCTCCAGTCGACCGTCTCCCAGGACGACCCCTCGTAGCCGTCCCGGGCGATCCGCCTGAGCCGCGCGGCGGCATGGTGGGCCTTCGCGTGGGATGGCGGGCCTCTGCGCCATGCCCCATCGTCCTCCCGGATCCCGCCCGGGGCTACGGCTTCGGTTCGTAGACGTGGACGACGATGCCGGACGCGAACGGCGTGGACCTCACCAGCTTCAGGTGGGTGGTGCCGAGCCCGTCGAAGAGGCGCTCGCCGCTTCCGGAGACGACGGGGAACACCCAGAAGTGGTACTCGTCCACGAGCTTGTGTTCCAGGAGCGTCCGGTCGAGTTCCCCGGTCCCGTACTTCAGGATGTTCTTGCCCGGCCGTTCCTTGAGCGCGGCGACCTCCTCGGCGACGTCTCCCTCGATGATCGTGGCGTTCCAGGTGGCCTGGTCCGGCTTCAGGGTCCGGGAGGCGACGTGCTTGGGGAGGGCGTTCATGCGGGAGGCGTAGTCGCCCTCCTCCTGCTCCATCTGCGGCCAGACCTGCGCGAACGCCTCGTAGGTCACGCGGCCCAGCAGGAGGGCGTCGGAGGCCGAGAAGAGCTTCTCGCCGTATCCCGAGTGCTCCTCGTCCCAGTAGGGCGAGCCCCACTTCTCCGGCGAGGAGATGACCCCGTCCAGCGTCACGAACGTCGATTCGATGAGCTTGCGCATGGTTCCTCCGGTGCCGGTGCGAAATCCCTGTCAGCGGCCCATTGTGCTCCGGGGGTCGGACAGAATCACGTGCCGGCGCGGGTGGCGGCCTCGTGGCCGGCGACGCGGCCGAAGGCCAGGGCGTCGGCTATGTGGAAGCCGCCGTCCTTGAGGAAGCCGTACGTGGAGCTGACGGTGCCGGCGGCGTAGAGGCCGCCGATCGCGGTGCCGCGGGTGTCCAGGACGCGGGCGCGGCCGTCGCGGCGGGGGCCGCCGTTGCTCCAGCCGAGGAGCGGGTGGCAGCGGACCGCGTGGTACGGGGGCTGCGAGACCGGGGCGAGGGTGGCGGGGCGGCGGCCGAAGGCGTCGTCGCGGCCCTGGGCGGCCGACTCGTTGTACGCGGTGATCGTGCGTGCGAGCCGGTCGCCGGGCACGTCGATGAGGGCGGCGAGGTCCTCGATGGTGTCCGCCCGGTGGATCAGGCCCTTGGCGATCTCGGCGGAGTTGTCGGGGCTCCAGGCGTGGCCGTCCATGAGGACCGGCCAGCCGACGGGCAGCGACTCGGGGCTCGGGACGATCGGGCCCGCCGCGCGGACGCGCTCGTCGAACACCAGGTACAGGGGGTGCAGCGGGAAGTGCTCGTAGTAGCCGTTCCGCAGGACGTGGCCGTGCTTGTTGCGGGCGCTCTCGTCGATGAAGCGGCGGCCCTGGCCGTTCACGAAGACGTAGTTCTGGGCGTGCCAGAGCGCGAGGAGGTGGCCGCGGCCGCCGCCGGTCGGGACGCCGACGATCGTCATCATGTTGCTCATGTTCCACAGGTCGGCGCCGACGTCCTGCGCCATCCGGTGGCCGTCCCCGGTGGTGTACGGCGAGCCCCACGTGACGTGGCCGGTGACGCGCAGGTAGTTCGCCACCATGCCGGGGTCGGCCTCGAAGCCGCCGGTTGCCAGGACGACGCCGCCGCGCGCGCCGATGCGGAACGGGCGCCCGCCGCGGAGGGTCTCGACACCGGTCACCGCGCCGCCGGAGGTGAGGAGGCGCTGTGCCGGTTCGGAGAAGCGGACCTCGGCGCCGTTCTCCTTCAGCGCCGACAGCAGGAAGTCGTAGAGGAGGAAGTCGCCCATCCGGCCGCCGACGGTCTCCATGCCGGCGTAGCAGTCGCTGCCCTCGATGTCGTCGTACTCGGGGCCCACGTGGAAGTGGGGGTTGGTCTTCGCGTCGGCGCCCAGGCGGCGCATCCAGTCCGGGACGGCGGCGGTCTCGCGGGCCCAGGCCGCCACGACGTCGTCGGGTACGGGGAAGCCGGCGCTCAGGTTGCGCAGGAAGACCTCGGCGCGGGCGCTGTCGGCGTTGACGAACCAGCCGCCGCCGCTGACGCGGGTGTTGCCGCCGGCCGTGCCGGGGTCGCACTTCTCCACGACCAGCACCCGGGCGCCCGCCTCGCGGGCCGCGAGGGCGGCGGCGGCACCGGCCGCGCCGGCCCCGGCGACGACGACGTCGTACTCCTCGTCGAATCCCCCGGCGGGCGCCATCAGACGAGGTTGTCCTCGACGGTGAGGCCGAAGACGCCGCGGCCGTACATGGACAGGCCGCGCTCCACGTCGTTGGCCACGTGCAGGCTGCCGGCGTGGGCGTCGCGCCAGGCGCGTTCGAGGGCGTGGCCGCGGTGCAGCGAGTTGCCGCCGGCGGTCTTGAACAGGATGTCGATGGCCTCGATGGCGCGCTCGGTGCCGCGGACCTGGTCGCGGCGGGCGCGCAGCCGCAACTCCATCGGGATCGTCTCGTTCTTGACGGCGAACTCGTACATCTCGCGGATGTTGCGGTCGGTCTGGAGCGCGGCCGCGTCGATCTCGGACGCGGCGCGGGCCACCGACACCTGGGCGAACTGGTCCTCGACGAAGCGGCCGCCGCCGAGGCTGAGCCGGATGCGGTCGCGCATCTGCTCGACGTACGACTCGTAGCAGCCCTCGACGACGCCGATCACGCAGGCGGTGACGGCCGAGGTGAAGATCGTCCCGAACGGCATCCGGTAGAGGGGGCCGGGGTTGACCTTGCGGCCGGGGGTGCGCAGCTGGGCCTGGTCGAAGTTGCGGACGGTGCGGTGCTCGGGCACGAACGCCCGCTCGATCACGATGTCGTCGCTGGCGGTGCCGCGCAGCCCCATCGAGTCCCACACCTGGCGGATCTCGTAGTCCTGCCGCGGGACGAGCAGCGTCATGAAGTCGACGGGCTTGCCCTCGGCGCCGACGACCAGGCCGCCGAGCAGCGCCCAGGAGCCGAACTCGCAGCCGGACGAGAAGCCCCACCGGCCGGAGACCTCGTAGCCGCCCTCGACGGGGGTGATCCGGCCGACCGGGGCGTACGAGGAGCAGACGAGCGTGTCCTGGTCGCGGCCGTACACCTCGCGCTGCGCGGACTCGGGGAACAGGCCGAGATGCCAGGAGTGGACGCCGAGGATGCCGGCGACCCAGCCGGTGGACGCGCAGGCGCCGGAGATGGCGCGGACGGCCTCGTAGAACCGGGACGGATCGGTCTCGGTCCCGCCGAAACGGCGCGGCTGGAGCATCCGGAACAGGCCCGATCCGATGAGATCGCGGATGCTGTCGTCGGGGATCCGCCCCTTCTCGTCGACGGACTTGGCCCGCTCGGCCAGCTGCGGAAGCAGCTCGCGCACCGCTGCCTGGACCTGGTTGCTCATCCGGCCGCTCCGATTCCCGATGGTGCTCTCCTTACCATTGCAGCAGATCACCCATGGCGTCCCGGCGGGGAGACCGTCCCGGCCAATGGGACGGGGAGGCCGATTCGGCCCTCCACGACCTAGCGTTCATCCTGAGAAGACCCTCCCCTGGAAGGGATGATCCACGTGACCGCAGCCGAGACCGACGAAGTCCGCCTCATCGAGGCGGAGGAGGTCCCCACCCGGTTCGCCCGCGGGTGGCACTGCATTGGCCTGTCCAGCGGTTTCAAGGACGGCAAGCCGCACACCATCAACGCCTTCGGCACGAAGCTGGTGGTGTTCCAGGGCGAGGACGGCAAGCTCAACGTCCTGGACGCCTACTGCCGGCACATGGGCGGGGACCTGTCGCAGGGCACGGTCAAGGGCAACGAGATCGCCTGCCCGTTCCACGACTGGCGCTGGGGCGGCGACGGCCGCTGCAAGAAGATCCCGTACTCGCGCCGGGTCCCGCTGCGCGCCCGGACGAGCGCGTGGCCGACGCTCGACCAGGACGGGATGCTGTTCGTCTGGAACGACCCTGAGGGCAACCCGCCCCTGCCGGAGCAGGCGATCCCGCTGATCCCGGGCGCCACCCGCGACGACTGGACCGACTGGGTCTGGAACGAGACGATCGTGCACACCAACGTGCGCGAGGTGATCGACAACGTCGTCGACATGGCGCACTTCTTCTACATCCACCAGTCGTTCCCGACGTACTTCAAGAACGTCTTCGAGGGGCACGTCGCCACCCAGGTCATGAACGGCAAATCTCGCCCCGACAGCGGCCAGAAGGGCGGGAAGGGGCCCAAGCTGCTGGGCAACAGCTCGGTGGCGTCGTACTTCGGCCCGTCCTTCATGATCGACGAGCTCACGTACCACTACGAGGGCTTCGACCTGGAGTCGGTGCTGCTCAACTGCCACTACCCGATCGACGAGAACTCGTTCGTCCTGATGTCGGGGATCATCGCGCAGCGCTCGGACGTGCTGCCGGGCGACGCGGCCGACCAGATGGCCAGGACGATGTCGAAGTTCATCCTGACCGGCTTCAACCAGGACGTGGAGATCTGGAAGCACAAGGCGCGGATCGACAACCCGCTGCTGTGCGAGGAGGACGGCCCGGTCTACCAGCTGCGCCGCTGGTACGAGCAGTTCTACGTGGACGTCGCGGACATCGACCCGGAGATGACGGCGCGGTTCGAGCACGAGCTCGACACCACCCGCCCGGTCGAGGCGTGGCAGGCCGAGGTCGAGGAGAACCTGGCCCGGAGGGAAGCGGCCGGTTCGGCATGAGCGTGCGGCAGGACGAGCGGCTCGCCGAGGCCGCCCCCGGGGTGCCGATGACGGAGGTGGACTGCGCGCGGTGCGGCGCCGCCGTGCTCGCGCGCAAGTCCAGCTGGGAGCAGACGAGCATCCAGTGGAGCGCGCAGGCGATGGTCCTGTGCGCCGCCCCGCCGGCCGACCGCCACACCACGTGCCCGGCGCTGCGGGAGTCGATCGCGAGGGCCGCCGCGGAGGGCCGCCTCCCCATCCTCGACGAGGCGACCCCGTCCTACGGCGCCGAGGTCACGGACCGCCCCGACCATGACCACTGAGCCGCCCGCGAAGCGCCGAGCGGACGCGAGGCGATGAGCACTGATCGGATGAACGCTGAACTGGAGGGGCGGGTCGCGGTCGTGACCGGGGCCGGGGACGGCATCGGGCGCGGCGTGGCCCGCCGGTTCGCGGCGGCCGGGGCGAAGGTGGTCGTCGCGGAGCTGAACGAGGAGAGCGGCCGCCGGGTCGCGAAGGAGCTGGAGTCCGAGTTCGGCGCCGAGGCCCTCTTCGTGGCCACCGACGTGACCGTGAAGGCGCGGGTCGAGGCCATGGTGGCGGCGGCCGTCGAGGCGTGGGGCCGGGTGGACGTCCTGGTCAACAACGCCTGGGGCGCGGGCACCGTCGGCCGGGTCGAGGCCAAGACCGACGCGCAGCTGGAACGCGGTTTCGCGATGGGCTACTACGGCCCCCTGTGGGCGATGCAGGCCGCGTTCCCGCACATGAAGACGCGCGGCTGGGGCCGCGTGATCAACATGTGCTCGCTGAACGGGGTCAACGCCCACATGGGGACGCTGGAGTACAACTCCGCCAAGGAGGCGCTGCGGACGCTGACCCGTACGGCGGCGCGCGAGTGGGCGCCCACGGGCGTGGTCGTGAACGCGGTGTGCCCGGGCGCCAAGAGCGCGGCGTTCCGGCGGATGGCGGCGGCCCATCCGGAGATCGAGGCGGCCGCCGACGCGGCGAACCCGATGGGCCGGCTGGGCGATCCCGAGGAGGACATCGCGCCGGTGGTGCTCTTCCTGGCGAGCGAGGGGGCCCGCTACCTGACCGGCAACACGCTGTTCGTGGACGGCGGATCGCACATCAACGGCGTCCGGTGGACGCCGGATCTGGACGGAGAAGAATGATCGATAAGGACCGGTACGGGCCCTGGGCCGTCATCGCGGGCGGTTCGGAGGGCGTCGGCGCGTCGTTCGCGATGCGGCTGGCGGAGGCGGGCCTGAACCTGGTGCTGATCGCCCGCAAGCCCGGTCCGCTGGACGAGACCGCCGAGCGGGTGCGGGCCACGACGGGCGCCGAGGTCCGCACGATCGAGCTGGACCTGATCGCGCCGGAGCCGCTGAAGGCGATCCGGGCGGTCACCGACGGCCTGGACGTCGGCCTGATGATCTACAACGCGGGGGCCAACAGCTACGGGCACGAGTTCGTGACCGGCGACCTGGAGCGCTTCCAGGACGTGATCGACCTGAACATCACCGCGCAGCTCGCGATCACGCAGCACTTCGGCGCGCTGATGAAGGAGCGCGGCCGGGGCGGGATCATCCTGGTCGGCTCGATGGCCGGATTCATGGGGCAGGCGCAGATCAGCGTCTACTCGGCGGTCAAGGCGTTCGGCCGGATCTTCGCCGAGGGGCTGTGGCTGGAGCTGGGCGAGCACGGCGTGGACGTGCTGGAGCTGGTGCTGGGCGTGACCCGCACCCCGGCGATGGAACGCGCCGGCCTCAACATGGACATCCCCGGCCTGAACGTGGCCGAGCCGGACGACGTCGCGCGCGAGGGCCTGGAGCACATCGCGGACGGCCCGGTGTGGGTCGCGGGCGGCAACCTGGAGGCGGCGGAGAAGCGCGGCGGCTTCCCGCGCGCGAAGAAGGTCGCGGGCGCGCACGCGGCGATGAAGCGGATGCTTCCGCCGAGCAGCTGACGGATGCTGACGCCGGAGGCCGGCGCGGCGCCCGGCGGGCGCCGCGCGGGCCCGTCTCAGCTCAGGAGCGTGTAGCCGGCCCCGTCTCGCCTGTAGACGGGGTCGGCCGTCTTCCACGCCTCGGTGCGCAGCGGCCGCTTGATCACCTTGTTGGTGGCGGTGCGCGGCAGCTCGGTCACCACGCGGACGTACCTCGGCGCCCACTTGGTGCCCAGATCGGGCTGCGCGTCCAGGAACGCCGCGAACGCGGCGGGATCGAAGGACGCGCCGGGCACCAGCGCCACCGCGGCCATCACCTGGTCGCCGACGTGCTCGTCCGGTACGGCGTACACGGCGACGTCGTCGAACGCGTCGAAGCGGGCGAGCAGCCGCTCGACGGGGGCGGCGGCGAAGTTCTCGCCGTCCACCCGAAGCCAGTCGCTGTCGCGGCCGGCGAAGTACCAGTAGCCGGCCTCGTCCCGGTACGCCAGGTCGCCCGACCACACCCAGCCGTTGCGGACGCGCTTGGCGGTGGCCTCGGGGTTGTTGTAGTAGCCCTCGAAGCGCGCGGCGCCGGTCTTGTCGACGATCTCGCCGATGGCCTCGTCGCCGTTCAGCAGCGAGCCGTGCTCGTCGAAGCGGGCGGGCGGGCACTCCTCCATGGTGTCGGGGTCGACGACGGCGGTGCCCTCGGGCGCCACGCCGAGCGAGCCGGGCGGCGTGCCGGGGACGCGGTTGAGCCGGATCTCGCCCTCGCTGGACCCGTACGAGTCGATCACCTGGCAGCCGAACCGGCGGCCGAACGCGGCGATGTCGCGCTCGGCGGCCTCGTTCCCGAACGCGATCTTGAGCGGGTTGTCGGCGTCGTCGTCCCGCTCGGGGACGGCCAGGATGTAGCTGAGCGGCTTGCCGACGTAGTTGAAGAACGTGACGCCGTACCGCCGCACGTCCGGCAGGAACCCGGAGGCGGAGAACCTGCGGCGCAGGACGAGCCGCCCGCCGGTGGCGACGGCGGGCGCGATCCCGGCCATGATCGCGTTGGAGTGGAACATCGGCATCACGACGTAGAAGACGTCGTCGCTCGTGAGGCCGCGCCGGTCGCGCTGCTGGAGGGAGATCCGGCCGAGCCGCTCCTGGCTGCAGATGACCGCCTTGGGCGCGGACGTGGTCCCCGACGTGAAGACCAGCGAGAAGTAGGTGTCCGGGCTGACGGCGGGGGCGTCCTCGGGCAGCGGCGCGGCGGCGGCCAGGCGTTCCTTGTACGCGTCCGCGTCGGCCGTCAGCAGCGGGACGTCCGGGACGAGGCCGTCGATCAGCGGTGACCGCGAGGTCTCGGTGACGACCACGCCGCAGTCGGTGAAGCCGATGTCGCGGGCCAGCTCGGCGCCGCGCCGGGTCGGGTTCAGCTCGACGACGGGGATGCCGGCGAGGGCGGCGCCGAGGAGCCAGAAGAGATGCTCCGGGCCGTTCTCCAGGAAGAGGCCGAGGTGCCAGGGGCCGTCGGCGTCGGCGCTGAGCTCGCGGGCGAGCCCGCCCCGGCGGCGCGCCTCGGCGACGACCTCGCGCCACGTCCAGGTGTCGTCCTCGAAGCACAGCCCGGTCCGGTCGTCCGCGGAGCGCGCCGCGACCAGTTCCGCGAACGTGACCGGGGCCGCGCCCGCCCGCTCGTCCGCGGGCAGCGTGCCCGTCGCCGTGTTCCCCGAACCGCCGGCCATCGCGTTCCCTTCCGCAGACGCAGTGCTCCACCAGCGAACATGGCCGCAACCGCGGCGGTGGAGTGACGCAGGTCTCAGTCAGTGGGACTGCCGCTCCCGGATGCGGTCTGCGCTGTTTATGTCGTTCCGGCCTTACCGAAGCGCGGTTGGCGGCGGTTCTCGGGAGGAATGTGAACACCTTCGGCAGCAGACGGCCACGATTCATCGGTGGCCTTCTCGTCACCGCTCTGCTGGCGGCCTCGTGCGCCTGGCAGGGCGAGGGGAAGGGCGCGGGCGGCACCGCCGCACCGGACGGGCCCCGCAACGAGTACAAGATCGGGATGATCGGCCGAGAGGGCGGCGACGGCGGCGGCCCGGTCAAGGGCGGCACGCTCACGATGAGCGCCTACTCCGAGGAGGGGCTGCTCGACCCGGCCGACGCGATCGTCGCCGGCTCCACCGGCGGCATAGAGCTGGCCGCCGTCTACGACGTGCTGATGCGGTACGACACCGCCTCCGGGAGGCTCGAACCCCAGCTCGCCAAGGATCTCAAGGTGAGCGAGGACGGGAGGAGCTGGACGCTCACCCTCCGCGACGGCGTCACGTTCAGCGACGGGAAGCCGCTGGACGCCCAGGCCGTCAAGTGGAGCATCGACCGGTACGTCAAGAACGGCGGCGACGAGGCGGCGCTCTGGAAGGCGAACGTCACCGCCACCGAGACGCCCGACGACGGCACCGTCGTGTTCCGGCTGGCGAAGAAGTGGCCGACGTTCGGGTACGTGCTCGCCGGCGGCGCCGGGATGATCGTCGCGAGGTCGGCGGAGAAGGGCGGCAAGTTCACCCCGGTCGGGGCGGGCGCGTTCACGTTCGGCTCGTACAAGCCGCAGGAGGAGACCGTCCTCGAAGCGCGCGAGGACTACTGGGACGGCCGCCCCAACCTCGACCGGGTCCGCGTCGTGTACGTCAACGACCCGAACGCCGCGCTGGACGCCCTCAAGAGCAGGCGGACGCAGGCCGCGTTCTTCCGCGACCCCGTCATCACCCAGGAGGCGCTGGACGGCGGCTTCCACGGCTTCTACAACCTCGTCGCGCTCGGCAACGTCGGGGTCATCAACTCCGCCCCCGGACGGCCCGGCGCCGACGCCCGGGTGCGCAGGGCGATGTTCCACGCGATCAAGCCGGAGGTCATCTACCAGCGCGCCTACCCGGGGACCACGAGCCTCGCGTCCAACGAGATCTTCCCGAGGTTCTCCACCTGGCACACCGGCACCCCGCCGCTCGCGTACGACCCGGAGAAGGCCCGCCGGCTCCTCAAGGAGGCGAAGGCCGGCGGGTACGACGGCAAGGTCAGCTGGCTGGACGGCCAGGACCCCGCCTCCCGCACCACCGCGCTCGCGGTCAAGGCGATGCTGGAGAACGTCGGCTTCGACGTCGAGCTGGACCTGGTCCGCTCGATCGCCGACCAGACCGCCAAGGTCGCCGTCCGCAAGAGCTACGACATCGCCGGCTGGGGCATGAGCTGGCGCGAGGCGGGACCGTTCGGCCGGATGTACGCCACCCTGCACACCAAGGGCAACGCCCGCTTCGGCATGCCCGCCTCACCCGAGATGTCGGGCCTGATCGAGGAGTTGCAGAGCGCCGAGACCCCGGAGGCCGAGCGCGCGGTGATGGGCCGCATCCAGCGGCGCTGGAACGAGGACGTCCCCGCGCTGGTCTTCGGCCCGCAGCCCGAGCTGCTCGCCTGGCAGAAGGAGGTGCGGGGCGTGATCGGCACCGTCAACGCCATGGTCCTGCTGGACGACGCCTGGATCGCCCGATGACCGGGCCCGCGGCGAGAGAGGGGAGGTGACCGCCGTGACGAGCAAGGCGCGGACCCTGGCGAAGCGGCTGGGCGAGCTGGTCCTGGTGCTGTTCATCGTGAGCGTCGGCACGTTCGCCCTGGTGGACCTGATGCCGGGCGACCCCGCCGTGGTCGTGCTCGGCGAGGGGCACGCCCCGGCCGAGTACGAGGCGCAGCGGGAGAAGATGGGGCTGAACGACCCGTTCCCGGTGCGGTACGGCGAATGGGTGGGCTCGGCCGTCACCGGCGACCTGGGCGACTCGTTCCTGCCGCCCTACAGCGACGTCGCCGAGCGCATCGGGGCGGCGCTGCCGGTCAGCGTCCAGCTGGCGCTGATGGCGCTGGTGATGGCGCTGGTCGCGGCCGTCCCGCTCGCGATGTGGTCGGCCTACAACTCCGGCGGCCGGGTCGACCGGATCATCAGCGCGGGCACGTTCGGCGTGCTGTCGGTGCCCAGCTTCCTGTGCGGGATGCTGCTGATCGCCGTCTTCGCGAACGGGCTCGGCTGGTTCCCCCGGCTGGAATGGGCCCGGATCAGCGACGGCCTCGGCCCCAACCTGCACCACGCGTTCCTGCCCGCGCTCACGATCGCGCTGGCCGAGACCGCAACGTTCGCCCGCGTGCTGCGCGGCGACCTGATCACCACGCTGCGCGAGGACTTCATCCTCGCCGCCCGGGCCAAGGGCATGTCGCCGCTGCACGTGCTGGTCAGGGACGCGCTGCGGCCGTCCTCGTTCTCGCTGATCACGCTGCTCGGCATCAGCATGGGGCGGCTGGTCGGCAGCACGGTGATCGTGGAGTACCTGTTCGCGCTCCCCGGGATGGGCTCGCTGATCATCGGCTCGGCCGACCAGGGCGACGTCCCGATGGTGCAGGGGGCGGTGCTGGTCATCGCGCTCCTGTACGTCCTGGTGAACGCCCTGATCGACCTGTCCTACGGCCGTCTCGACCCACGAATCAGGCGGGCCCATGTCTGACACCCTCACCGTCCCTCCACCGACCGCGTCCCCGTCCCCCGCGGCCCCGCGCCGTACATCGTGGCCCGGCCTGGCCGCGGCCGTCCCCGGCCTGGTGGTCTCCGGGCTGTCGGTCACCGTCCTCGCCGGCTCCGGCTGGCCGCAGGTCGTCGCGGTGGTCGCCGGGCTCGGCGCCTCGTACTGGGGCCTGAACGCCCTGGGCCGCGCCCGGTTCGGCGCCTCGTTCGACCTGATGTTCTGGCTGTGCGCGATCTGGCTGATCACGCTGGTGGCGGCCGCGATCGCGGCGCCGCTGCTGCCGATGAGCGAGCACCAGGACATCGTCCGGACGCTGAACTCGCCCGGCATGGCCGTCCCGGACCTGTCCACCGCGCACCCGCTCGGCACCAACAACTTCGGCCTCGACCTGCTCGGACGCATCGTGTACGGCGCCCGCTCGTCGCTGGTGGTGTCGCTGGCCGCCGTGCTGATCGGCATGATCGTCGGCGGTGCGATCGGGATCGCGGCCGGCTACTTCCGGCGCGCCACCGACGCGACCGTCGGCGTGCTCACCAACGCGCTGCTGGCCGTCCCGCCGCTGATCCTGCTGATCGCGCTGGGCACCGTGCTGGAGCCCAGCCTGCGCAACATCTCGATCGCGCTGTCGCTGCTGGCGCTGCCCGGCATGATCCGGATGGCCCGCGCGAACACCCTCGCGTTCGCGCAGCGCGAGTTCGTGCTGGCCGCCCAGGCGCTCGGCGCGTCCAAGTGGCGGATCATGCTGCGCGAGCTGGCGCCGAACGTGGCGCTGCCGCTGGCCTCGTACGGCATGGTCATGGTGTCGGTGCTGATCGTCGCCGAGGCGTCGCTGAGCTTCCTCGGCCTGGGAATCCAGCCGCCCGCCCCGTCCTGGGGCAACATGATCGCCGAGGGGCAGGACAACAACGCGTTCTCCGAGCACCCGCACATCGTGCTCGTCCCCGGCGTCACGCTCTTCCTGACCGTCTTCGCGTTCAACCTGATCGGCGAGAAGGCCCGGAAGCGCTGGGACCCCCGACAGGCGAAGCTCTAGTGCCCGCGGCGAAAGGGAGCGCATCCATGGAACAGAGCACCCGGGAGCAGGGGCCCCTCCTGTCCGTCGAGGACCTGCGCACCGAGATCCGCACCGAGCGCGGCACCGTGCGCGCGGTGGACGGCGTCTCGTTCACCGTCGGGCGCGGCGAGATGTTCGGCATCGTCGGCGAGTCCGGATCGGGCAAGTCCGTCCTCGGCCGCACCGTCATGGGCCTGTACTCCACCGGCCCCACGATGACCGTGACGGGGAAGGCCGTACTGGACGGCAAGGACGTGCACGCGCTGCCCGAGGCCGAGCGGCGCAAGCTGTGGGGAACGGGCGCCGGCATGGTCTTCCAGGACCCCTCGACCGCCCTCAACCCGGTCAAGAAGGTGGGCCGGCACCTCACCGAGAGCCTGCGCAAGCACGGCGGCCTGTCCCGCGCCGCCGCCCGCGCCAAGGCCGAGGAGCTCCTGGCCCTCGTCGGCATCCCCGAACCGCGCCGCCGCCTCGACCAGTACCCGCACGAGCTGTCGGGCGGCATGCGCCAGCGCGTCGTGATCGCGATGGCGCTGGCCGGCGAGCCGTCCCTGCTCATCGCCGACGAGCCCACCACCGCGCTGGACGTGACCGTGCAGAAGCAGATCCTGGACCTGCTCGCGCGGCTCCAGTCCGAACTCGGCACCGCGATCATCCTGATCAGCCACAACCTCGCCGTCGTCGCGGGCCGCGCCGACCGGGTCGCGGTCATGTACGCGGGCCGGATGGCGGAGCTGGCCCCCGCCGGCGCGCTGTTCGCGAGCCCGCGCCACCCGTACACCGAGGCCCTGCTCGCCTCGGTGCCGCGGCTGGGCGACCCGCCGCACACCACGCTCCAGGCGATCGACGGCACCCCGCCCGACATCGCCGCCCTGCCGCCCGGCTGCCGGTTCGCGCCGCGCTGCCGGTACGCGGCGGACGACTGCCGCACGGACCTGCCCGTCCTCGTACCGGATCCGGGCGGTGCCGGCGGCCACTCGTTCGCCTGCCACCACCCCGTCACCAATGGAGGTGCCTGATGGCCGGTACCGGCACCGCGCACATGCGCCCGGACGGCGACCGCGTCCTCACCGTGACCGACCTCGTCGTGGAGTTCCCGGCCGGCGGCGGCCAGAAGGTCCACGCGGTCTCCGGGATCAGCTTCGACCTCCTGGACGGCGAGACGCTCGGCATCCTCGGCGAGTCGGGCTGCGGCAAGACCAGCGCGGGCCGCGCCGTCATGCAGCTGCCGCCGCCCACGAGCGGTTCGGTCGCGTTCGGCGGCACCGAGCTGACCGGCCTGTCCCCCGCGGCCCTCCGCGAGCAGCGCCGCAGGCTCCAGATCATCCTGCAGAACCCGGTGGCCGCCCTGAACCCGCGCCGCAAGGTCAAGGACCTGGTCGCCGAGGGCCCGTCCGTCTGGGGCGGCAGGCCGGACCGCGCGCGGATCGAGGAGGTCCTGCGGGCGGTCGGCCTCGACCCGGCCACCGTCTGGGACCGCCGCCCGCACGAGCTGTCCGGCGGCCAGTGCCAGCGCGTCTGCATCGCCCGCGCCCTGATGCTGGACCCCCGCGTCCTCATCTGCGACGAGCCCGTCTCCAGCCTGGACGTCTCCGTCCAGGCGCAGATCCTCAACCTGCTGGAGGAGACCAAGTCCCGGTACGGGCTCAGCATGGTCTTCATCGCCCACGACCTGGCCGTGGTGAAGAACATCAGCGACCGGATCATGGTGATGTACCTGGGCAAGGTCTGTGAGGTCGTCCCGTCCGCGACGCTCGCCGAGGAGGCCCGGCACCCGTACACGAGGCTGCTCCTGGAGTCGGTCCCCGAGGCGGACACGGACGGGGCCGCCGGCGCGGCGCGGGAGAACACCGAGCCCCCGTCCCCCCTGAACCCGCCGTCCGGCTGCCGCTTCCGCACCCGCTGCCCCCTGGCCACCGACCGGTGCGCCGAGGAGGAGCCGGTCCTCCGCGAGGCCGCCGCCGGCCACCACGTCGCCTGCCACCACGCGGACGTCTGACACGGCGGCGCGCCGTCGCCACCTCAGCGAAGACCCTCCGGCCCGGCGCGCCGCCTACGATTCGCGAATGCTGCGAAACCGTGCCTTGCTGGGCTCGCTCGCGGGATCAGCGTGCGTCCTCGATGGACGAGTGCAGCGCCGTCGGGAGGGCTACGCGGTCGTGGGCACGTGCAGCGGCAATGACATCGCGACGGGGCTCGACGAGCCCCACCGCGGCGAGAACGGCGATTACGCAGTGAACCGGCCGGGCCGGGGGAATTTCTTCCGGGAGCGCTGACCGCTCGCGCCGGGGTCAGGCGCGGTGGGGGCGGTTGGTCCAGCCCCGGTCGTCGGCGCGGACGAACCAGCCGGATGCGGCGAGGGTGCCGCCGTCGACCGGGATCGTGTGGCCGGTGACGAAGCGGGCGTCGTCGGACGCCAGGAACGCGACCACGGCCGCGTAGTCGTCGGGCTCGCCGAAGCGGGCGAGGGGGACCCAGGTGTGCTCCAGCCCCTCGTCGTAGCCGCGCCGCATCCACTCGACCGGCGTCTGCTCGGTGTTGGCGAGGTCCGGGGCGATCGCGTTGACGCGGACGCCGTGGCGGCCGACCGCGACCGCGAGGCTGCGCGTGAACGCCGAGACGCCCGCGTTGAACGCCGCGTACACCGGGTGCTGCGGGATGCCCCGGAACGCCTCGACCGTGGAGTTGTTCACGATGCTGCCGGAGCCCTGCTCGATCATGGTGGGGAGCAGGGCGTGGGTCAGCTTGAAGACGTGCAGGAGGTTGAGCTCGTAGAGGCGCTGCCACTGGCCGGGCGTGCTGTCCTGGAAGCTCTTGGCGGCCGGGCGGAAGTCGCCGACGTTGTTGACCAGGACGTCGATCCGGCCCCCGGTCGCGGCCGTGACGGCCTCGACGGTCGCGTCCTCGACGATGTCGCCGGGGACCACCCGTACGTCGCCGCCCGCCGCGGTGATGGCGGCGGCGGTGCGGGCGGCGGCCTCGGGGTCGATGTCGTTCAGGATGACCAGGTCGCCGCCGGCGGCGAGGCGGCGGCTGATCGCGCCGCCGATCCCCAGCGCGCCGCCGGTGACCACGGTGGTCCGGCGGTCAGCCATGGCGCCACCTCCGTACGGGTCGGGTCTCGATCGAGTCGATGGCCAGCTCGCGGCGGGAGATCCGCCAGGTGCCCTCGTCGAGGCGGTACGCGTCGGTGTAGCGGAGGTGCCAGACGAGGTCGGACGGCTTGCCGTCGCGTTCGGTGAGGTGGTGCGCGACGCACGCGACCTCGCCGGCCGCCGTGTCCGGTCCGGGTCCCGCGTCGAAGACCTGGCCCACCAGGGCGTGGAAGGTGAGGGGGACGGCGTCCAGCGAGGCGAACGAGGCGGCGATCTCCGCGCGTCCGGTGAACGCGCGGGCCGGCGCCAGTTCCTTCGGCGGATCGGGCAGGACGAGGGTCGCGTCCTCGGTGAAGAGGCCCGCGAGGTCGTCCATGCGGCGGCGGTCGGTGTACAGGGCGTAGCGGGCGACCAGGTCGCCGAGGGCGACCCGGTCCACGACTCCCAGGCTCATGAGCCGCTCAGGCCGAGGCGTTCGGCGCAGGCCGACAGCTCGTCCTTCGCCTCGTTCAGGTCCTTGGTGGGGTTGCCGCGCAGGACGAGCCGGTCGGCGCCCAGGGCGGCGAGCTTGTCAGCCTTCTCCGGGGTGATGGCGGAGAACGCGTGGCCGAGGGTGAGCTGGAGGGCGTCCGGGTCGCGGCCGTTCCTCTCGGCCTCCTCCCGCATCAGCTTCACGAGGGCCTGGAGCTCCTCGCCGGCGACGCCGAGCGGCTGGAGGCCGTCGCCGTACCGGCCGGCGCGGCGCGCCGCGGCCTTGCTGTGGCCGCCGACGTGGATCGGCACGCCGCCCTCCTGGACCGGCTTCGGGTAGCTCATCGCGCCCTTGAAGCGGAAGAACTCGCCGTCGTGGTCGGCGCCGGCGGGCGCCGTGTCGGCCCAGAGCTTGCGCAGGACCTGGAGCTGCTCGTCGCCGCGGCGGCCGCGGGCGTCGAAGTCGCCGCCGCACGCCTCGACCTCCTCGCGCATCCAGCCCATGCCGACCACCAGCCGCAGCCGGCCGCCGGACAGGGCGTCGATGGTGGCCAGCCGCTTGGCCAGCACCACCGGATGGTGGTTGGGAAGGACGAGCACGCCGGTGGCCAGCCCGATCCGCCGGGTCCGCCCGGCCAGGTAGGCCAGCAGGTCCAGCGGATCGGGGATGTCGAGGTCGTCGGCCAGCTCCATCTTCCCGGACCTGTCGTACGGGTAGACGCTGGAGTAGCCGCTGGCCACCACCGCGTGCTCGACCGCGCCGACCGACTCGTAACCGCATGCCTCGGCGTGCTGCGCGTAGGCCCCGATCCACTCGGGATCGGCGGTGACGCCCGCGGCGACGGGGAGCAGGACGGCGTACTTCATTCGGTTCCTCTCAGGTTTCCTGCAGTGCGGCGGCGGCGCGGCCGGCCCGGCGGCCGAAGAACGTGCCGTCGCCCAGGGACGTCCCGCTGACGTAGCCCTCGCCGTGCATGCCGGAGGCGGCGCGCCCCGCGGCGTACAGGCCGGGCAGCGGGACGCCCGAGTTGTTCAGGACCTCGCCGTCCACGGTGGTGTGCAGGCCGCCGAGGGTGAACCCGGCCGCGCCGGTGCCCTTGCCCTCGCCCGCGCCGGACCCGAAGAAGCCCATCCGCGGGTCGACCGCCGCGAACGGGGACCGCAGCGGCCGCAGCCACTTCGGGTCCTTGTGGAAGTACGGGTCCTCGCCCTTCTCGGCGTACCGGTTGTACGTCTCGACCGTCGCCTCCAGGGACCCCGGGGGCATCCCGAGCGACTCCTCCAGCTCGGCGAGCGTCTCGCAGACGTACGAGGGGCGCATCTGCCAGCGGTCCGCCTCGGGGATGTCCTCGTACCCCTCCTCGTCGATGATCGTCCAGTACGGGCCCGGCTGGTGCTTGACGGCGTGCACGCTCCAGTGGCCCGGGTAGACGTCCTCGTTGAGGAAGCGGCGGCCCAGGGCGTCCACCAGCATGCCGCGGCACACCATGGCGGGCAGCGCGGTGAGGGCGATCTCGACGACCGACATCCGCCGGGTGGCGGCGCCGGCCGCGGTGGCCATCCGGATCCCGGACCCGTCGTCGAGGCCGTCGCTGACCTTCCCGTGCCCCAGCAGCAGCGGGGCGTGGTCGGCCAGCATCTCCTCGTTGTCGACGAACCCGCCGGTGGTCAGCACGACCGCCTTGCGCGCCCGGTAGGTGACGGTCTTGCCGTATTTCCGCGCCACCACCCCGGCGACCCGGCGGTCGCCGTCCAGGACGAGGTTGGTTGCCTGGACGTCGGTGTGGGTGGTGGCGCCGGCCTCGGTGGCGGCGGCGACGAGCCGGTCCATCAGCACGTTGCCGCCGAATCCGGCCGCCGGCGGCCGGTGGCCGCGCGGGACGGCCCGCGCGACGGTGTTGTACGGCCAGGAGTTCTCCCCCAGCCACATCAGCCCGTCGTTCGTGAACGGCATCCACGTCGGCTTGTCGAAGAACGACGGCTCGAACGGCACTCCGCGCGCCCTGAACCATTCGAAGTGCTCGACGCTGCCGTCGCAGTACAGCCGGAGCTTCTCGGTGTCGGCGTTGGGGCCGAGCGCCGCCTCCAGGTAGGCGTACATGTTGTCGGCGTCGTCCTCGAAGCCGCACGCCTTCTGGATCTCGGTGCCGCCGCCCAGGTACAGCTCGCCGCCGGACTGCGCGGACGAGCCGCCGGGGCCGCTCGCCCGCTCCAGCACCAGGACGTCCGCGCCGGCCGCGGCCGCCTCGTACGCCGCCGCGGCGCCCGCGCAGCCGAAGCCGACGACCAGCACGTCGCATTCGTGGTCGAACCCGTCGACGTCGGCGGCGGCGACGGGCTCGACCGATGAGCGCTGACTCACCCGATCACTTCCCGGGCGGGGTGAACGCGGCCAGCGGCTCGGAGCCGGACCAGTCGTGGCCCCAGTAGCTGTCGGCGGTGATCTCTTCGGCGGTGTAGTGGGTCTCGTCGACGAGCATGCCCTCGCAGCCGTACTCCACGTCCCAGCCGCCGGGGGCGCGCACGTAGAACGACACCATCTTGTCGTTGGTGTGCCGGCCCAGCGTGGACGAGATCGAGAAGCCCTTCTTCTTGACCTTGTCCAGCGCGATGCCGACGGCATCCAGGGTGTCGACCTCGACCATCAGGTGGACGAGGCCGGGGGCGCCGTCGTGCGGGGCGGGGCAGATGGCCAGGCTGTGGTGGCGCTGGTTGATCCCCATGAAGCGGATCCGCACGCCGGGGCCGACCTTCATCGCACCGCGCGGCAGGAACCCGAGCACCTCGTTGTAGAACGTGGTGACCTCGGCGAAGTTCGGCGTCGGCAGCACCACGTGGCCCATGCCCATGGAGCCGGTGACGAACTTCTGCGCGTTGCCGGTCAGCAGCGGGCTGTGGTCCAGCACCGGGCCGAAGAACACCTCGACCGGGGTGCCGCCCGGGTCCTTGAACGCGATGACCTCCTCGGCGTCGCGCTCGTCGGCCTCCTCGGGCGTCAGCGCCGTCACCTCGATGCCGGCCTTCTCCACGGCCTCGCGGACGGCGGCCAGGGCGTACTGGTCGCGGACCTCCCAGCCGATCGCCAGCACCCTGTCGGTGTCGCCGGGCACCAGTTGGAGGCGGGAGCGGCGCTCGTCCATGCGCAGGTACAGGCCGTCCGGGTTCGCGCCCTTGCCTTCGGCGAACCCGAGCCCCTCGACCGCGAACTCGCGCCAGCGGTCGATGTGCTGCGTCTGGACCTTCAGATAGCCGAGCCCTTTCAGGTGGGTCACTGTGACTCCTTCAGTCGTCGGGGTCGTGCGGTGGCCGGGCGGTCAGATCATGGAGCGCATCGGGCCCTGCGGGACCTCGACGTCCAGGTCGGTGAGGGCGGAGGCGTGGTAGACCGAGCCGGGCACGTGGATGGCGTGCGCCAGGCCCATGTGGGCGTCCCGCCAGAACCGCTGGATGGGGTTGGTGTCGCGCAGCGCGTTGCCGCCCGAGCGCATCATGATCTCGGTGGTGGCGTGCGCGGCGCGCCAGGCGGCCCGGACCTGGATCCGGCGGCCGGCGGCGCGCTCGGCGAAGGTGATCTCCTCGCCGGCGGCGACCTTGTCGTACATGCGGTCGACGTTCTCCAGCAGCGCCGCGCGCGACGCCTGGATCTCGGCGGTGGCCTCGCCGATCGCGTACAGCACGTACGGGTCGTCCTTGACCTTGGTGCCGGTGATCTGCACCCGCTCGCGCTGCCAGGCCAGGTGGTGCGCCAGCGCGCCCTCGGCCATCCCGATCACCGCGGAGGTGATGCCCAGCGGGAACGCGCACGAGAACGGCACGTGGTACAGCGTGTTGGTGAGCCCGGCCTCCTTGGGCTGGATGCCCTCGACGACCTTGTTGAACTCGATCGTCCGGTAGGCGGGGACGAACGCGTCCTTGACGATGATGTCCTTGCTGCCGGTGCCGCGCAGCCCGGCGACGTTCCACGAGTCCTCGACGATCGTGTAGTCCGAGCGCGGCAGGATCATGTGCAGCGAGGTCGGCGGCATGGCCATCTTGCCGTCCTTGTCGCCGAGGAAGGCGCCCAGGAAGATCCAGTCGCAGTGGTCGGTGCCGGACGAGAACTGCCAGCGGCCGTTGAAGACGTAGCCGCCGTCCACCGGCCGGGCGATGCCCATCGGCGCGTACGGCGAGGCGATCCACACATCCGGGTCCTCGCCCCAGATCTCCTCCTGCACCTTGGGGTCGGCCATCGCCATCTCCCACGGGTGGATGCCGACGATGCCGGCCACCCAGCCGGACGAGCCGTCCAGCGCGGCGATGCCCATGACGGTCTCGGCGAACTCGCGCGGATGCGTCTCCAGGCCGCCGTGGTTCTTCGGCTGGAGCATCCGGATCATGCCCGCGTCCCGCAGCATCTTGGCGGCCTTGTCGTCGAGCCGGCCCAGCGACTCGTTGACCGGGCCCAGCTCGCGCAGCTCCGCGGCCCGTTCCATGATCTTGTCGAGCACGCCGTTCTTGTTCGGCACGGTCATCGCCTGTCTCCCCTGGGGTTTCTGGAGTCTGTGTCGCGTCAGCCGTCGTAGCTGACCTTGAGCCGGTCGCTGACCGGTTTCGCCTGGCAGGCGAGGACGAGCCCGTCGGCGAGGTCCTGCTTGTCGAGCACCGTGTTGGCGTCCATGGTCGCCTCGCCCTCCACCAGCACGCAGGCGCAGGCGGCGCAGGAGCCCTCCCGGCAGGAGGACGGCGCGTCCATCCCGGCGCGCAGCATGACGTCGAGCAGATGCTGGTCGCGGGGCCAGGTGAGCGTCGTGGTCGCGCCGTCCATCTCGACCTCGACGGTGGCGGCGTCCTCGTCGCCCGCACCGTCCGTGCCGGACGCCGCCGCTGTGTCTTCTGCGGTCTCCACCTGCGCCGCGAACGGGTCGCCCGCCAGCGAGAAGAACCGCTCCACCCGCACCCGGGCGTTCGGCATGCCCAGGCCCTTCAGCGCGGCCACCGACAGGTCCATGAACGCCTGCGGCCCGCAGATGAACGCCTCGTGGTCGGTGTACGGCCGGCAGAGGGCCTGCAGCGCCGGTCCCGTGGGCAGTTCCTGCACCGACTGGAGCCAGTGGACCACCGTCAGCCGGTCGGCGTGCTCGGCCGCCAGGGCGCGCAGCTCCGCCGCGAAGATCACCGACCGCTCGTCCTGGTTGGCGTAGATCAGCACGACCTTCCCGGAGCCGCCGGCGAGCGCCGACTTCAGGATCGACATCACCGGGGTGATGCCGCTGCCGGCCGCCAGCAGCAGGAAGTCCTCGTCCAGCGAGCGGGGGGTGAACGTCCCGGCGGGCCGCAGCACCTCCAGGACGTCGCCCTCGGTCACGTTGTCGCAGATCCAGTTGGAGCCGACACCGTCCGCGACCCGCTTGACGGTCACCTTGAGCCGCTCGTCGACGATCGGCGAGCTGCACAGCGAGTAGCAGCGCGCCGCCCAGCCGTCCCCGGCCGGGACCCGGACCGTGAGGAACTGGCCGGGCCGGTACGAGAACCGGTCCGCGTCCCCCTCGGCGGGTTCGAGGACGAGCGTGTGCGCGTCCTCGGTCTCGCGCACGACATCGACGACGCGCGCCTTGAGCGATGCCGGACCGGTCATTTCCTGTTTGCTGCCTCTCCGTTTCGGGTCGTCCCGCCCTCGGCCGCCCCGCCCTCGGCGGCACGGCCCGCGGCGTGCCGCGCGGCGATGTGCCCGAACACCATGGACGGGCCGATGGTGGCGCCGGGGCCGGCGTACTCGTTGCCCATGACCGCGGCCGAGGTGTTGCCGGTTGCGTAGAGGCCCTCGATCACCGAGCCGTCCGCGCGCAGCACCCGGGCGTGCTCGTCGGTGACCAGCCCGCCCTTGGTGCCGAGGTCGCCGACCTCCAGCCGGAAGGCGTAGAACGGCCCGGTGTCGATGACGTCGAGGTTGGGGTTCTTCAGGGTGGGGTCGCCGTAGTAGTGGTCGTAGGCGCTCTCGCCGCGGCCGAACTCGGGGTCCTTGCCCGCGCGGGCGTACCCGTTGAACGTCTCGACCGTCTCGACCAGCGCGTCCGCCGGTACGCCGATCTTGTCCGCCAGCTCGGCCAGCGTGGGGGCCTCGAAGGCGATGCCGGCCTTGTAGAACCGGCCGGGGATCTTGGCGCCCGGCAGGATCTGCGCGAACGGGTACCGGGCCCGGGTGACCGAGTCCATGACGAACCAGGCCGGGACGTGCCCGCCGGCGAGCTGGTCGTGCACGAAGTTGACGTACGGCGAGGCCTCGTTGGTGAACCGCTTCCCGTCCGCCGACACGATCACCTGGCGCGGGATGGCGCGCTCGGACACCAGCGGGATGATCGCGCCGGACGGGTGCCGGACGGCCGGCATCCACCAGGCGTCGTCCATCAGGTCCAGCGTGCCGCCTGCCTGCTCGCCGATCCGGATGCCGTCGCCGGTGTTCTCCACGGCGCCCATCGCGAAGTTGTCGCGCCCACCTTCGGGCAGGTACCGGTCGCGCATCTCCTGGTTGTGGTCGAAGCCGCCGGTCGCCAGCAGCACGCCGCGCCGGGCGCGCAGCCGCTTGGCCTTCCCGTCCGGGCCGGTCACCACGATGCCGGTCACGGCGCCGTCCTCGCCGTGCACCAGCTCGGTCATCGGGGTTTCCAGCCAGAGCGGGACCCCGGCGTCCTTGAGCGCCATCCGCAGCCGGGCGATCAGCGCCCGGCCGGTGGTGGCCATGTGCCGGCGCCGGATCGAGTTGGACGCCACCCGCCACGCCGCCACCAGCGTCATCCGGCGCCCGGCCCAGGTCCGCTTGGCCATCGCCAGGTCGTGGTAGTCCTTCGCGGTGATCCACAGGCCCATCGGGCCCTTCATCAGGTTCGGCTTCTGGTACTGCTCGTCCTCGCCGAGCTTGCGGGTGTCGAACGGCTTGGCCTCGATCGACCGGCCGCGCGGTCGCCCGCCCTCGTACTCGGGGTGGTAGTCGGCGTACCCCTTCACCCAGAAGAACCGCATCCACTTGCTCTTGTGCAGCAGCTCCATGGTGGCCGGGCCGTGGTCGACGAACGCGTCCAGCCGCGCGGCCGGGACCTTGCCGTCGGTCAGCTTGTCCAGGTACGCGCGGATCGACTCGCGGCTGTCGTCGTGCCCGGCCTTGCGCAGCGTCGGGTTGTTGGGGATCCAGATGCCGCCGCCGGAAAGGGCGGTGCTGCCGCCGTACGACGCGCTCTTCTCGACGATCAGGGGCTTGAGGCCGGCGTCCGCGGCGCTGAGCGCGGCGGTCATGCCGCCGCCGCCGCTCCCGACGATGACGAGGTCGTACTCGGCGTCCCAGTCCTTCGTCATGAGGCGTCCTTACGGGTCAGGAAGGCCAGGACGGCGTGCTCCCATGCCTCCTTCTGCTCGATCATCACCCAGTGGCCGCAGTTCGGGAAGATGTGCACCTCCACGTCCGGGATGGTGCGCATCGGCACCAGGACCATGTCCATCGGGCTGACCCGGTCGTCGCGGCCCCACGTGATGAGGGTGCGGGCCTTCAGCTTGTGCAGCATCGCCCAGTACGGCGGCGTGTCCGACTCGGCCTGGAACTTGGCGGTGAAGGCCATCGCGGCCTTGCTGTACATCTTCCGGGCGCTGGCGAGGGTGGCCGGGTCGGTGGCCTGCTCCCAGCGCTCCTCGATGAGCTCCTCGGTGACCATCTTCGGGTCGTACACCATCGAGTGCAGCCACTGGATCAGCCGCTCGCGGGTGGGCTCCTCGGTGAACTCCATCAGCAGCCTGATGCCCTCGCCCGGCCCCGGGCTGAAGATGTTGCGGCCGACGCCGCCGACGGTGACCAGCCGGCCGATCCGCTCGGGGTTCGCCAGCGCCACGTTGGTGCCGACGATGCCGCCCATGGAGTTGCCGATGACGTCGACCCGGTCGATGCCCAGGCCGTCCAGGAAGCGGATCACCGAGCCGGGCGCGGCCAGCATGGGGTGCTCGTCGGTCGGGTCGCTGACGCCGAACCCCGGGAACTCCAGGACGAGGCAGCGGAAGTGCTGGGAGAGCACCGGCAGGTTGCCGCGGAAGTTCCGCCAGCCGGTCACTCCGGGGCCGGAACCGTGCAGCAGCAGAAGCGGCGGGCCCTCGCCGGCCTCGTGGTAACGCAGCACGCCCTTGTCGGTGGCGAGTTCGCGCAACGTCGACTCGTAGGTCAGCTCCGTGGTCATGGTCCCTCAGCTCTTCGGGGGATGGGCACCTTCGTGGGGCACTATGGGTGGCGTACCCGAAGGTAATCAAGCGCTCGTCCAAGTCGGCGGACCGGATCCCGATCAGCGGGACGCGGCTCCGCTCCGGGAGGTGGGTCGGGGTGGGCCGGACGGGACGGGCACGCCGCACGGCGCCCGCCCCGCGGCGGGTTCCACTCATCGGGATCGCGTCACGCGGGCGGTACGGGCCGCGACCTACCGTCGTGGCAACGTCGCACGTGCCTCCCGTTCGCACACCGCGGCCCGCAGAGAGCAACCGAGGTGACACATGTCAGCCGAGCCCGCGCTCACCGCAGACCCCGGCGCCGTGGCGCCGGGCCCGCCTCCCACGCCGGACCTGTTCCGCAAGGCGATGGCGGAGTTCGCCACCGGCGTCACGGTGGTCACCGGCATGGAGGACGGCGGCGAGCCCGTGGGCTTCGCGTGCCAGTCGTTCACGTCGGTGTCGCTGGAGCCCCCGCTGGTGCTGTTCTGCGCCGACCACCGCGGCCGCTCGTGGCCGCGGATCCGGGCGGCGGGCCGGTTCTGCGTGAACGTGCTCGGCGAGGACCAGCGCGACCTGTGCTCGCGTTTCGGCTCCAGCAAGGGCCGCAAGTACGAGGACCTCGACTGGGAGGTGTCGCCCTGGGGCACCCCGTCGCTGCCGGAGGTGCTGCTGCGGGTGCACGCCGGGATCGAGAACGTGCACCGCGCCGGCGACCATGACGTGGTGATCGGCCGGGTGCTGGCGGTCGAGACGCCGCTCGCGGAGACCGGCCGGCAGGACGGCGAGAACCGCGAGCGGCCGATGATCTTCTTCCGCAGCCGGTTCGGGATCGAGGAGCCGGACGGCCCGATCGCCCCCTACCCGTGGTCGCGCGGCGACCGGTGGGGCTGACGCCGCGCGACCTCTCACATCCAGTCGCCGCGCCCGTCCATCGCCAGCAGCCGGTTGAGGGTCTCCGGCGACCACGAGGAGTCGGTGGCCGGCGCGGCGCAGGTGCCGCGCCGGGCGCGCGGGCGCCGGGCCGTGGCGGGGCCGAGGAACAGTTCCTGGGACGCCTCGCGCGCGGCGGTCGCCACCAGCGGCGCGACGTTCTCCAGCGGGGTGCGGATGTCGCCGACCAGCGAGATGCCGGCCACCGGCCCCTCGTGGCCGCGGATCGCGGCGGCCACGCAGGCGATGCCGGGGAACGACTCGCCGCGCTCGAACGCCAGCCCGCGGCGCTGCCGGATGCGGTGCAGCTCCTGGTGCAGCGTGCTGAACTCGCCGATGGTGCGGCTGGTGAGCCGGCTGAGCCCGGCGCCGAGGCTGGCCTCGACCTGCTCGGGCTCCAGCCAGGCCAGCATCGCCTTGCCCAGCGCGGTGGAGTGGGCCGGGGCGCGGCCGCCGACCCGGGACGGCACGACCGAGGCGTACCGGCCGCCCATCTTGTCCAGGTAGTAGATCTCGGCGCCGTCCAGCACGGCCAGGTGGGCCACCAGCCCGGTGGTGATCTGCAGCTCGTGCAGCAGCGGCGCGGCGGCCTCCCGGATCCTGCCGTGGCCGCCGTCCCGGCCACCGAGACCGAGCGCTCGCTGGCCCAGCCCGTAGCCGTAGGAGTTGTGCTCCAGCCAGCGCTGCCGGACCAGCTGGTCCAGGATCCGGTGCGCGGTGGAACGGGGCAGACCGGTGTGCCTGGCTACGTCCTCCAGGGTCAGCCGGGCCGACCGGCCGCTGAAGGCGTCCAGGATCAGGGAGATTCGCTCGACCATCGACGGAGGGGTGGTGTCACGGCCGACGGCCGGTTCCATCGTCTGCTCGCTCATCACAGCTCCCACTGACTGAAATGAATTCTTGTTAATCGGAACCTAGCAACCCGCGGCGCCTGATGGAAGAGGTTGAGTTCCAGCAGGTGGAGTTGGTCTTGCCAGGATCCTCAGCCGCACCACGAGCCACCGGCCGTCCGGCTGAAGATCGTTAGAATGTTTTCTTGCACGCGGCGTGCTGTCACGGCGTGCACGGACAGGGAGGGACGACGCATGCGCATCGGCATCGTCACCCCGGTGGTGGCCCAGCCGCCCCCGGGCAACGCGGAGTGGGAGCGCGCCGCCGGCATCGAGGAGATCGGCCTGATCGCCGAGACCGCCGACCGGCTCGGCTACCACCACGTCACCTGCAGCGAGCATGTGGCGGTCCCCGCCGAGGCGGCCGAGCGGCGCGGCGGCGTCTACTGGGACCCGCTCGCCACGTTCGGCTACATCGCCGCCCGCACCGAGCGGATCCGGCTCGCCACCCAGGTGCTCGTCCTCGGCTACCACCACCCGCTCGCCATCGCCAAGCGGTACGGCACCCTCGACCGCGTCAGCGGCGGGCGGCTCGTCCTCGGCCTCGGCGTCGGCAGCCTGGAGGAGGAGTTCGCGCTGTTGGACGCCCCGTTCAAGGACCGCGGCGCCCGGGCGGACGAGGCCCTGGCCGCGCTCCAGGGGTCCCTGTCGCAGCGGATGCCGAGCCACCACGGCGCGTACTACGACTACGAGGGCCTGGTCGTGGAGCCGCACGCCGTCCAGGAGCGGGTGCCGATCTGGATCGGCGGCCGGTCGGCGCGCTCCCTGCGCCGGGCCGCGCGCGCCGACGGCTGGGTGCCGTTCGGGCTGCCGCTCGACACGATGGCGGAGATGCTCGCCGGGACCGACCTGCCGGACGGCTTCGACGTCGTCCTCGGGCCCGACGGCCCGCTCGACCCGATCGGCGACGCGGGCCGGGCCGGCCGGGCGCTCGGCCGGCTGCGGGACGCGGGCGCCACCATCGCGGGCGTGCGGCTGCGGTCCGACTCCGCCGCCCACTACTGCGAGCAGCTCGCCGCCCTCCGGGAGCTGGCGGACGAGCACGGTCTCACGTTCGGCGAGAAGCGGGAGGAAGCGCGATGAGCGACGCGGTCGAGCGGCGGCTGGCCGGCCTGGAGCGGCGGCTGCGCGCCGTCGAGGACGAGCAGGCGATCACCAAGCTGATCCTCTCGTACGGCCCGCTGGTCGACAGCGGCTGCGCCGACCAGGTCGCGGAGCTGTGGGAGCCGGACGGCGTGTACGACGTCGACGAGATCTACATGGAGGGCCGGGACCAGATCGCGAAGATGGTCAGGTCCCGCAACCACCAGGGCTGGATCGAGGGCGGCTGCGCCCACTTCCCCGGCCCGCCGCACATCACGCTGGACGGCGACGAGGCCACCGCCGTCGCCTACACCCTCATGATCGTCAACACTCCGGACGGCTTCACCCTCCGCCGCGCCACCGCCAACCACTGGACGCTGCGCCGCACCGAGGCCGGCTGGCGCGCGGTCGGCCGGACCAACCGGGTGCTGGACGGCCGCGCCGAATCCCCCGACCTGCTCGCCTCCCACTTCCCCGGCGCCACCCGCTTCCGGCGGGAGGAGGCCCGGTGAGCGGCGACCGGGAGGCGATCGTCCACGCGCTGTGCGGCGTGGCCACCGCCCTGGACACCCGCGACTGGGCCGCCCTCGGCGCCGCGTTCACCCCGGACGCCCGCGGCTACGGCGCGAACGGGCCGGACGCGATCGTCGCGCGGGTCCGGCGGCACCTGGGCGGCTGCGGGCCGTCCCAGCACCTCCTCGGCAACCACCGGGTGCACGTCGACGGCGACACCGCCCGCTCGTTCACCTACGGGCGGGTGATGCACGCCGGGGCCGGTCCCGCCGAGGGGCTGACGTACGAGTGCTTCGGCGAGTACGAGGACCGCTGGGCGCGCACCGGGGACGGGTGGCGGATCACGTACCGGAGATTCCGCGTCACGTTCGAGCTGGGCGACCGGAGCGTGCTGCGTCCCGATTAGCGGCCTGTCCGACATACCCGGCCACTAGGGTGCCGCCATGATCGACGAGACGGCGCTGGTCCTGCCCGAGTCCTGGCGCGCCCAGCTGCATCCCCGGCGCGGCGGCATCCCCGTACCGGAGATCTCCGCGGGCCCCGCCGCGGAGCGCCCGGCCGGCTGGGACGACGCGGTCGAGCCGGTGCTCGGCGATCCGGACCAGGATCCCGACCTCGCCCGGCGCGCCAGGGCGTACCTCGCCGGCGCGCCCGACCCGGCCGGCGCGGCGGTGGTGATGGCCGCGCTGCCCTTCCAGCAGGCGGCGGGCGCGGGCGGGCCGGTCAGGACGTGGGCGGCGGAGCACGGGCTCGCCTTCGCCGCCCGCGCGTTCGCGGAACTGAGCGTCATGGCCCCCGTGCACACGCAGGCAGGGGGACGCTCGACGCTCAGGAACGTCCGCTACCTGGAGGCGGGCGACCGCCGGCCGCACTGGTGGACGGGCCGCCGCGACGGCCGGCTGCTCCGCGGCCTGCTCGCCCGGGCCGGCGACCGCGAGTACGCGGAGGCGGTGGAGGGCCTCGCCGCCCACCGGGAGACGCCGATCCAGCGGGTGGTGGTCTCCTACCTCGTACCGGACCGGTTCGACTGGGTCGAGGAGTGCTGCGCGGCTCCCCCGTCCCAGCGGGGCGAGGAGTCGCGCTACTGGTGGATGCTGCTGTGCGCGCTCGGCTCCGGGCGGCACCTCGAAGCGCTCGGCCGCGCTCCCGGATGGGCGCTGTACGCCGACCGGGGGCTGCTCGCCACCGTCATGGAGGGGCTCGGCCCGGCCGCGGCACCGCTGCTGGACGCCGCGGCCGACCGGCCGCACCAGAGGGCCGAGGACCTGAAGGTGCCGCTGGAGGCGCTCGCGCTGCTGCCGTCGGACAAGGCGTTCGGGATGCTGCTCGACCGGATCGAGCACCGGCACGTGCCGCCCCTGCTGGTCGAGGCGATGGACCGGTTCCCGGCACGGGCGCTGCGGCTGCTGGGCGCCGCCGCCGCGGGCACCTCGAAGGCGGCCGGGATCGCGGGCGAGCTGCTCCGCGCCCACGTGGGCGCGCATCCCGGTGTCGCCGCCGGCACCGCCCACGAGGCCGGGAAGGTCAAGGAGGCCGCGCCCGCCGACCTTCCTGAGCTTCTGGTCACGCCACCGTGGGAGCGCGCCGGCGGGGCCGCCGCCGCGGCGGCCGGGGCGTTCCTCGCGGAGGGCCCCACGAGCCGGCTGCCCGCGGTGATCCCCAAGCCGGGCCCGTGGGCGGACGCGGCCAGGCTGCCGCGCGTCCTGCTGCGCGACCGCGAGCGCGCGCTGCCGGTGGACTCGGCCCGGCACGTCCTGACGATGATGGCGATGTGCGAGCACGGCCGGACCTACCCGGGCCTGGACGTGGTGAAGGAGGTCTGCGATCCCGGATCGCTCGCCGGCTTCTCCTGGGCGGTGTTCCGCTGGTGGCGGCTGAACGGCGGGCCGCCCAAGGACGGCTGGGCGCTGGTGCAGCTGGGCGTGCTCGGCGACGACGGAACCGTCCGGCGGCTGGCCCCGGTGATCCGCGACTGGCCGGGCGAGGGCGGCCACAAGCTCGCCGAGAAGGGCCTGGACGTGCTGGCCGCCATCGGCACCGAGGTGGCCCTGATGCACCTCCACGGCATCGCCACGAAGGTGAGGTTCAAAGGGCTGAGGGCCCGGGCGCAGGAGAAGGTGGAGAGCATCGCCGCCGACCTGGGCCTGACGCCCGAGCGGCTCGGCGACCGCCTCGTGCCGTCCTTCGGCCTGGACGCGTCGGGCGGCCTGACGCTCGACTACGGGCCGCGGCGCTTCCACGTCGGGTTCGACGAGGCCCTCAAGCCGTACGTCACCGACGGATCCGGCAAGCGCCGCAAGTCGCTGCCGAAGCCGGGCGCCAGGGACGACGCCGGACTGGCGGAGCCCGCGTACGCGAGGTTCGCCGCCCTCAAGAAGGACGTCCGGACGGTCGCGGCCGGCCAGGTCACGCGCCTGGAGGCCGCCATGGTCGGGCAGCGGCGGTGGACGGCGGCGGAGTTCGGGACGTACTTCGCCGGGCATCCGCTGATCGTCCACATCGCCCGGCGGCTGGTGTGGCTCGCCGACCATGCCGGGACGACCACCGCGTTCCGGATCGCCGAGGACCGCACGTACGCCGACGTGCACGACGAGCCGTACGACCTGCCCGCGGCCGCCGAGGTACGGATCGCCCATCCGGTGCAGTTGGACGCCGCGACGCTGGCCGCGTGGGGGGAGGTGTTCGCCGACTACGAGATCCTGCAGCCGTTCCCGCAGCTCGGGCGCACGGTGCACGTCCTCACCGGGGAGGAGCGGGCGGCCGGGCGCCTGGAGCGGTTCGAGGGCATCACGGTGCCGAGCGGCGCCGTCGTCCGGCTCGAACGGCACGGCTGGGAGCGCGGCGCGCCCGGCGACGGCGGCAGTCAGGGCTGGACCTCGCGGCCGGTGCCGGGCGGGCTGTTCGTCGTCGTCGACCTCGATCCCGGCATCTCGATCGGGATGATCGACGGGATTCCCGAGCAGGTCCTGGAGCACGTGTGGATCGGCGAGCGCCCCGTCCGGTACCGCTACCGGACGGAGACGGGGCGCACGTTCGGCGAGCTCGACCCGCTGACCGCGTCGGAGGTGCTCGCGCAGCTCACCGAGCTGGCCGGGACGGCCCGCTGACCGCCGCCGGCCACCCCTTGGGACGATCTTTCCGGACCCGTTGCCCGGGGCGCGGCCACGGCGGGCGCGGCTCCAGTTACCTGGGGCTGTGCTCGCGCCCACCCTGATCGCGCTGCTGGCGGTCACCGCCACGGCCGTCCCCGCGCCCGCGGACTCGGGCGCGGGCCCGCTGGAGACCGACCGCAGGACGCGCCGGGTCGGGCCCGGCACGACGCTGACCTCGTTCGAGCGGCTCTCGCCCGGCGGCTGGCTGCGCGCCGACCTGCTCACCGTGGACCTCACCGGGCGGGTCCGCGCCGGGTACCTGTCGCCGGGCACGGTCTCCGCGGTCGAGCCGCTGTCGCGGCAGGCCGGGCGGGCCGGGGCGATCGCGGCCGTGAACGGCGACTTCTTCGACATCGGCCGGACCGGGGCGCCCGAGGGCCCCGCGGTCGCGGGCGGCGGGCTGGTCAAGTCGGCGGCGCCGGGCCGGTCGACCGCGACGGCCGGGATCGGCGCCGGCGGCCTCGGCCAGATCGCGCGGATCGTCCTGGACGGCGAGGTGCTCCTGCCCGGAGGGCGCCGGGTTCGGCTCGACCGGCTCAACGCGCACCGGGTCGACGGGATCGGCGCCTACACCCCGCTGTGGGGGGCCCGCCCGCGCGCGGCGGGCACGACCGAGGTGCTCGTGGTGAACGGCCGGGTCGCCGCGGTCACGTCCGGGCGGCGGCCGGGCTCCGGTCCCGTACCGGCGGACGGCTTCGTCCTGGTGGAGAACGGCGGCGCCGCCCTCCGCTCCCTGAAGCCCGGGGACCCGGTCGGCCTGCGCCACCGCCCGCGCTCGTCCGGCCGCGCACCGCTCCTCGCCGTCGGGGGCCGCCAGATCCTCGTCGAGGACGGCCGGATCCCGGCGCTGCCCGACCCGGCCCGGCATCCCCGTACCGCGGCGGGCTTCACCGCGGGCGGGCGCCGCATGCTGCTGATGACGGTCGACGGGCGGCAGGCCGCCAGCCGCGGCGCGACGCTCGCCGAGCTGGCGCGGCTGATGCGGGAGGCCGGCGCGGACGACGCGCTCAACCTCGACGGCGGCGGCTCGTCCACCCTCCTGGCCCGCGCGCCCGGCCGCGCCCGCCCCCGGCTGGAGAACCGGCCGTCCGGCGGCGCGGAACGGCGCGTACCGAACGGCATCGGGCTGTTCGCCGAGGGCAGCGGGCGCCTCAGGGGCTTCACGATCGAGGCGGCCTCGGCCCGCGTCTTCCCCGGCCTCACCCGCCGGCTGGCGGCGCACGGCCACGACGAGGCCCTCGGCCCGGCGCGGGGGACGCCGCGCTGGCTGGCCTCCCGGGGCCGTGTCGGCCGGAACGGCACGTACCGCGCCACCGGCCGCTCCGGCCCCGGTCCCGTCGAGATCACGGCCCGCCGGGGCGCGGCGCGCGGCCGGTACCGGCTCACCGTGCTCGGCCGCCTCGACCGGATCGCCGCCGTCCGCCAGGGCCCGGACACGTTCGGGATCGTCGGGTACGACCGCGAGGGCCACACGGCGCCGATCGCGCCGTCCGACGCGCGGCTGTCCTACGACGCCTCGAAGGTCACCGTCGAGCGGGGTGCCACGGCCATCACCGTGACGCCCCGCGGCCCCGCGGCCTCCGCGGCCGTGACGGTCGACGTCGCGGGCGAGCGGACGGCCCTGCCGGCCGGGACCGCGCCCGTGCCGCCGGTCGCCGATCCGCTGGTCGTCCAGGACGGCGCCCTCGCGCCCGGCAGGCGGCGGTTCGCGATGGTGTCGGGCCCGTCGCCCCGCGCGCTCCGCGAGATCGCGGCGGCCCGGCCGGATCTCCTCCTCGTCAACGGCCTCGGCGGCGGCCTCGCCGCCGACCCGGCGGCGGCGAAGAGGGCCCTGGACGCGCTGGGCGTCCCGTACCGCGTGGTCGCGGGCGAGCGCGAGGGCACGGCGGCGTTCCGCGCGGCGTTCGGGCGGCCGTGGCGGACGTTCGACCGCGGCGGCACCCGGTTCGTGCTGCTGGACTCCTCCGCCGGCACCTACCGGGCCGGCGCGTTCCGCCAGTTCCGGATGGTGCGGAGGGCCCTGGCCGGCGCCCGCCGCGACCCGTCCGTCCACTCGGTGATCGTCGCCGGCCACGGCACCGCCGACGCGAGGGAGGCGGCGCTCCTGCGGCACTGGCTCTCGGCGTTCCGCACGGCCACCGGCAAGGGCGCGGCGATGCTGGACGCCCGCGGACCGGCGTTCCGGGCGTCCCGGCTGGACGGCGTCCGGGCGTTCACCGGCGGCGGCGCCGACGCCGGCTGGACGCTGTTCGGCACGTCCCCCGCCCGCGCGCCCGGCTGGCTGCGCGCCGAGGTCCGGCCGCGGGTGGACGCCCTGGCGCTCGCGGCCCCCGCCGCCATGCCCGCCGGAACGACCGCCCGCGTCTCGGCCGTGATCACCCAGGGCGGCCGCGCCGTGCCGCTCGCCTACCCGATGACCGCCGACTGGAGCACCACCGGCAACCTCCGCCTGGACCCCGCGACCGGCCGCCTCAGGGCGCTCCGGCCGGGCCCGGCCGCCGTCACCGTCACGGTCAACGGCGTCCGCCGGAAGGCCGCCCTCGCCGTCACCCCCTTGCCCGCCGCGTGACCGGTGGCCACGGTCAGGCGCGGTCGGCGAAGCGTTCGACCTTGTTGATCGGGCCCGCGATGAGGATGACGTCGCCGTACTCCAGGACGGTCTCGGTGGAGGCGTAGGTGAAGTCCTCGCCGGGGCGCTTGACCGAGACGACGGTGACGCCGTGCTTGCCGCGCAGCCGGGTCTCGCCGAGCGGGACGCCGACGATCTCCTTGGGCGGCAGCGTCTTCACGAGGGCGAAGTTCTCGTCGACCTCGACGTAGTCGAGCATCCGGCCGCTGACCAGGTGGGCGACGCGCTCGCCCATGTCCTGCTCGGGCAGCACGATGTGGTGGGCGCCGACGCGTTCGAGGATGCGGGCATGCTGGCGACTGACCGCCTTGGCCCAGATGTCGTCGATGTCCAGCTCGACCAGCAGCGAGGTGGTCAGGATGCTGGCCTCCAGGTCGCCGCCGATCGCGATCACGGCCCGGTAGAAGTCGGCCACGCCCAGCTCGCGCAGCGTGTCCACGTCGGTCGCGTCGGCGGTGACGATGTGGGTCAGCCGGCCGGCCAGGCTCTGGACGATCTTCGGCCGGTTGTCGATGGCCAGCACCTCGGTGCCGCGCCGGGCCAGCTCCAGGGCCAGCGAGGTGCCGAACCTGCCGAGCCCGATCACCACGACCGGGTCGTTTCCGATCTCAGCCAACGATGGGTCGCTCCTCAGGTAGTTCGTACCGGCGGGTGCGCTCGCGCAGCGCCAGCGCCGTTCCCAGTGTGAGGGGCCCGATCCGGCCGACGAACATCAGCGCGACGAGCAGCGCGTGCCCGGCGGTCGGCAGGTCGGCGGTGATCCCCGTCGACAGCCCCACGGTCGCGAACGCCGAGATCACCTCGAACAGCACCCGGTCCAGGCTGTGCTCGGTCATGACCAGCAGCGCGAACGTGGCCGTGACCACGAACCCGACGGCCATCAGGGCGATCGCGACGGCCTGCCGCTGGGTGCCCTCCGGCAGCCGGCGGTGCCCCACGTTCACCCGGGTCTCGCCGCGCAGCTCGGCCCAGATGACGAACGCCAGCAGCCCGAACGTGGTGACCTTGATGCCGCCGGCCGTCCCGGCGCTGCCGCCGCCGATGAACATCAGCACGTCGGTGACCAGCAGGCTCTCCGGGCGCATCTGCCCGGTGTCGACGGTGTTGAACCCGCCGCTGCGCGGCATCACGGCGGCGAAGAACCCGGCCATCAGCCGGTCGCCGGACGACAGGGCGCCGAGCGTGCGGGCGTTGCTCCACTCGCTGAGCGTCAGGATGGTCGTTCCGACCGCCAGCAGCACGGCGGTCATGCCGAGGGTGACGCGGGTCAGGATGGACCAGGCCGCCGGGCGCCGCCAGCCGCGGGCCAGCTCGAAGACCACCGGGAAGCCGAGCCCGCCCACGATCACCGCGATCGCGGCGGTCAGGCAGATCCAGGGGTCGCCGGCGTACCGGGTGAGGCTGTCGGGCCACAGCGCGAAACCGGCGTTGTTGAACGCGGACACGGCGTGGAAGGCGCCCCAGTAGAAGGCGCGGCCGGCCGGCTGCCCGTACTCGGTCATGAACCGCACGCCCAGCACCACGGTCGCGATCGCCTCGCAGACCAGGCTGAAGATCACCACGTTGCGGACCAGCCGCCGCACGTCGGTCAGCCGCAGCTGCTTGGTCTCGGCCTGCACCGCCAGCTTGGCGCGCAGCCCGACCCGGCGGGACACGACGACGGCGAACAGGGTGGCCAGCGTCATGATCCCGAGCCCGCCGACCTGCATCAGCGCGGCGATCACCACATGCCCGAAGGTGGACCAGTGCGTCCCGGTGTCGACCGCCACCAGCCCGGTCACGCAGACGGCGGAGGTGGCGGTGAACAGGGCGTCCAGGAACCGCGCCGGCTCGCCCGAGTCGGTGGACGCCGGCAGCGACAGCAGCGCGGTGCCGGCGAGGATCGCCAGCAGGAAGCCGGTGACCACGACCTGGGCGGGGTGCTGGAAGCGCCCCATGAACGATCTGGAGACCCGCGCCCGCACGGATCCCATCGACGGCCGGTACACCACGCGGCTGCGGCACCCCCAGGAACACGATCGGCGGAGAAGCCGACCAGGTCTCCCGCCCCCACGGCAGCACACCGTACCCCAGCCGCCACGCGGTCACTCCAACAATTCCGTCCTCACCCGGCGAAAGCGGACGTGTCATATCCCTTTTGGCGGGGCCATATCCCTTTGGCGGGGAACGGCGGGGTCGGTCATCATGTGCGCCATGAGACTTCGGCTGGCGGGAGGGGTGGTCGCGGCGCCCGGGCTGGCGGCCTGGGCCTCCCGGCCGGCGGGTCCGGTACGGCTGGCGGACGAGGGCGGCGCGGCGCCGGGCGCCGCCGTGGCGCTGGGCCCGGCGGCGGCCTCCGAGGCGGAGGCGGCGGAGGCGGTGGCCGAGCTGGACCGGCTCGTCCGGGCCGGCGGGGTCGTGGCGGCCGGGGCCGGCGTGGCGCTGGGCGGCGGGTTCCGCTCGGCGCGGCTGGAGGGCGCCCGCGGCGACCAGCGGGACGCCGTGCTCGCGGCCCTGAAGGTGCTGGGCCTGGCGGAGGCCGACCGGCTGGGCGCGCGGGCGGGCTTCCTGGTGGCGCTGTTCGGGCCGGCGGTCACCAAGCCTGTGGGCACGGCCGCCGCGGCCGCGATCGCCGAGGGCCGGTGGGCGGCGCTGCACCTGGCGACGGCGGCCAGCGACGTGCTGGGCCCCGAGCAGCTCGAACGGATCCTCGCCCTGACCGCCCCCGAGGGCGCCGACCCGATCGCGGGCGGCCTGCCCTCGGTCCTGGCCGCGAACCTGCGCGGGGCGCTGGGACCCGTACCCCGGCGGCGGCGGGCGGAGCTGATCGAGGACCTGTGGGAGCGGACCGCCGAGCGCCACCGGTCCCGGGTCCGGCGGGAGCGGCTGCTGGCGACCCAGGGCAGGCGGCGCCGGCTGGACGACCTGCGCGCCCGCCGCTCGCACCACGAGGACGAGCTGGCCCTGGACGCGCTGCGCCTCCACCTGGGCGTCGCCGAGCCGACGCTGGCCGCCGCCGCGCGCTGGCTGCCGCCCGACTCCTACTGGTACTGCGTGCTCAACCGCGTCCTGGAGGACGCGTTCGCGGCCACGGCGCTGCTGCACACCGCGGTGGCGGTCGCCGACCACGGCGTGGCGGAGGGGATGGCCCGGTGCGCCGCGCTGCTGGCCGCCGCCGACGCCGAGGTCCCGGGCGGCTGGGCGCGGCGCGCGGGCCGCAAGGTCCCCGGCCTGACCGGGCTCGCGGCCCGTCCCGTCACGCCGGTGCACGAGCTGTGCCGCAAATGGAAGAAGGGACCCGGGACGCCCGGGTTCGCCGCCTATGTCAAGCTGCGGCTCGCGCACGCCCGCGACTACGCCGAGCTGACCGCCGAGCACATCGCGGCGCTGCTCGACGGCAGGTCGGGGGCGCCCGCGGCGGTCCTGCGGTCCTGGGGCGGCTACAGCGTGGACGGCTGGCGCGCGGCGTCCGGGCTGGCGCCCGGCCGCGGAGGTGAGGACTGGGACCGCCTCGCGGCCTGGGCGGAGCACGTGCTCGGCGAGCGGCCGCCCGCCGGGGCGAGGGAGCACGCGTCCGAGGTGACCGGCGACCTGCTGTGGTGCGCGGACCTCGTCGACGCCCTCGCCCGCCTGCACGGGCACGAGGCCGCCGGGATCGACCCGCAGCGGCCGGCGCCGTGGCTGGACCCCGACCCGCCGGCGGAACGGGACCCGCTGGAGCCGCCGCTCGACTCGGTCGCCGGCGCGGTGGCGGGCGCGGCGCAGCTGGTGGCGCTGGGCGGCGCGCCCGCGCGCGGCGCCCGGACCTGGCCGGACTTCGTGGCGAGCCTGCGGGCCGGGGCCGAGATCACCGCGGCGCTCGGCGGCGGGTTCCCCGTGCCGGCCGCGCTGGCCGCCGTGGACGGCACCGCCGTACCGGGCACCGGCGGGACGTTCCGGCTGGCGCGCGGCGCACGCACGGTCGCCGAGTGGGCCGGCTACATGGGCAACTGCATCGCCGGGCCGTACTACCTGGACAACGCCGAGAAGGGCCGGATCGGGCTTGCCGCGCTGTCCGGCGAGGACGGCCGGATCTTCGTGAACCTGGAGCTGGCACCGGCCCGTCCCACCGCCCGCGGCTGGCAGATCACCGAGCTGGCGGCGCGGTTCAACGCCGCCGTCGACGAGCGCCTGGAGGAGCGGCTGCGCGCCTGGGTCGCCACCATCCCCCCGACGGTCGAGGAGCCGGAGCCGCCCGCCGAGGAGGCGGCCGATGAGCCGCCGCCGGGACGTCCCGTACGGCGGCGCCCGCGGCCCCGGCTGCTCCAGGACGCGGGCCCGGTGCTCGGCGGGCTGGCGGAGAAGGCGTGGGCGGCCGAGGTCACGGACGCGGCCGGCGGCGCGCTGGCCGTGCTGTCGGGCTCGGACGCCGGGCCCGAGGCGGCCCTCACCCGGCTGCGGCGGCTGGGCCCGGCGGCGCTGGCCAACGCCGTCCGCAACGCGCTCGGCGACGGCGGCCTCGACCTCGTCGACCTGTGGACGCTGACCTCGGTCCGCCCGCTGCGCACGGCGGTGGACGCCCTCGACCCCGCGCTGCGCGACCGTTTCGAGAACCTGCCGCTCCTCCTGGGCGCCGCGCCGCTGCCGGGGTCGCTGCGCCGGCTCGTCCGGACGCGGGCGGTCGCGCCCGCGTACTCGATGAACCTGGTGGCGCTGCGCCTGCGCGCGGCGATCGGGCGGCTGGTGGCCGGCGGCGACCCGGCGATCGCGGCGGCCGTGTCCCGGCGGACGGCGGAGCCGCTGCTGTGCGCGCTGGTCGTGACCGTCACCTGCGGCCCGGCGGCGGACGGGCAGGTCCCGGTCGCACCGCCCGGCAAGGTCACGGTGCCGGGGTTCCCGGCGACCGCGCTGAGCGACGAGGACGGCCCCTGGCAGCGCGCGTTCCCGGACGCGCGCGAGCTGGGCGCCGACACCGGCGCGTTCTGGGAGCGGGTCCACGCGGACGGGCTGCGCGTCCCGGCGGGCTGGCTGCCGGCCGGCGGCTGGAACGCCCTGTGGGCCCGCGCCCACCGCACGGCGCTCTGACCTGCGGCTTGGACGCGCGCCTGCCGGGTAGGCGGCGGACATGGGACTTCGTGACCTCCGGCGGGACCTGCGGGCCCGCGTCGACGGCGAGGTGCGCTTCGGGTACGGCACCGACCGCGGGATCCTGGAGAAGGCGGGCGTGCGGGCCGGGGTCCTGGACGTGGGCCGCTGCGGCCTCGCGGGCGACTTCGGGTTCGAGCGCGGCCACTACGACATCTCGGCCGGGGCGGCCGAGCTGGGCCTGCGGCCGGCCGTGCGGGGCGCCGACGAGGGCACCCGGATCCTCGCCGGCGGGTTCTCCTGCCGTACGCGGATCGAGACGGGCACGTCCGCGCGCCCCGTCCACATGGCCGAGGTGCTGCTGGACGCATGAGCGGGAGCGAGGGGGCTGAGGGGGTGCGGGAGGCGCGGCGGCTGTTCCCGCCGCGGCCGGAGAGCGTGGGGGCGGCCCGGCGGTTCGTGCGGGACGCCCTGGCGGGGCACGCCGGGCCGGACCCGGTGGAGACGGCCGCGCTGCTGGTCAGCGAGCTGATGACCAACGCGGTGCTGCATGCCAGGACCGAGACCGAGGTGTCGGTCCGGGCCTCCGGGGACGATGTCCGCGCGGCGGTCGCCGACCGCGCCCCGGGCTGCGCGCTGGCGCCGCGGCGCCGCCACCCGTACGCCGACACGGGCCGCGGCCTCTACATGATCGAGCGGCTGGCGTCCCGGCACGGGGTCGAGATCGGCGCGCGGGCCAAGACGGTGTGGTTCGAGCTGGGCGAGCCGCGGCCCGCGCCGCCGTCCGCCGCGCCGCCCGGCTGGGGACCCGTCCTCGCCCCCCGCGGCGACCACCGCGATGTGAAGCTGGTCGACGTGCCGTGGGCGCTGTGCCTGGCCTCCCAGCAGCACCGGCACGCCCTGATGCGGGAGGCCCTGCTCGCGTCGGCCGCCGGGGAGCCGCTCGGAGGGCGGCCGGACGACCTCCACACCGCGCACGACACGAACAACCTGATCAGTGCCCGCCTGGCGGCCGCGGCGAAGGATCAGCCGTCCGACGCCGACGTCCGCACCCTGACCCTGGCGCTGCCGGCGGGCGCCGCGCCCGCGGTCCGCACCCTGCGCCGCGTCCTGGGGCTGGCCGAGGAGGCGGCCAGGAGCGAGCAGTTCCTGACCCGGCCCGCGCTCCCGCAGAGCCCCGCGCTCCTGCACTGGCTGCTGGAGGAGATCATCGGCCAGCTCGGCGGCGCCCGCCCCACCGCGTGGACGCTGCTGCCCCGCGAACCGGCCACCACCCCGCTGGAGCTGACGCCCTGGAGCACCGACCAGGTGCGGGCCAGCCGGCTTCCGGCCGTCGCCATCGACGACCGGAACCTGATCATCGCGGTGAACGAGGCGGCGGCGGACCTGCTCGGCTGGGACGCCGGCGACCTCGTCGGCCGGCGGCTCACCGTGCTGATCCCCGAACACCTGCGCGAGCGCCACATGGCCGCGTTCACCTCGCTGCTGCTCACCGGCCGGCCCCGCATCCTGGGCCGGCCGGTGCCCCTGCCCGCGCTGCACAGCGACGGCCGGCAGATCCCGGTCCGGCTGCTCATCCAGAGCCAGGAGATGGACGACGGGCGCACCATCTTCGTCGCCCGGCTCGTTCCGCGCACCGCCGTACCCGAGCCCCCGGCCGCCCCTGGCGACGAGCCCGCCGGGACCGGCCTGGAGGAGGCGCGCCGGCCCCCGGACGCGCCGCTGCCGCCGCCCGTCGAGCCGGCGACGCCCCGGTACGGGCCGGGCTCGTACCTCTCCGCGCTGGACCGGCTCTCCCTGCTGACCGACGTGGAGCGCGCGCTGAGCGGCGCCCAGGACCTCACCCATGGGCTCCGGAGCGTCGGCCGGATCCTGACCCGGCGGCTGGCGGACTGGTGCGCGGTGGACCTGCTCGGCGAGCACGGCCGGGTGAGCCGGGCGGTCGTCGCCGCGCGGGAGGGCCGCGTGCCGTCCCGCGACGTCCGCGAGGGCCCGCTCGCGGAGCTGTCGGAGACCGCGCGGGGCCCGCTGGCCAGGGCCCTGCGGGGCGCGGGCCCGCTGCTGCTCTCCGGCGTGCCGGCGCCGGAGGACGGCGAGAGCCCGCTCGACGCCCGCTACGCGGAGGCGTTCGCGCGGCTCGGCGCGAGGAGCGCCGTCATCGCGCCGCTCCGGGCCCACCGCGACGTCCTCGGCGCCCTCACCGTGAGCCGCCGCGACGCCACGCCGCCGTACGAGGAGAGCGACCTGGCCTACCTCCAGGACCTGGCCTGGGGGATCGCGCTCCGGATCGAGAACGCCGCCCTGTACGAGCGGGCCAGCAGCATCGCCGAGCGCCTGCAGCACGCCCTGCTGCCCGTCCTGCCCGAGGCCGGGGACGTGGAGATCGCCGCGCGCTACGCCCCGTCCGCCATCACCGCCCAGGTGGGCGGCGACTGGTACGACGCGTTCGTCCTGCCCGGCGGGGACGTCGCCCTGGCCATCGGCGACGTCGCCGGCCACGACATCGCCGCGACCGCCGTCATGAGCCGGCTGAGCAGCATGCTGCGCGGGATCGCCACCGTGCGCCCCGAGCCGCCGGACGAGGTCGTCCGGCACCTCGACACGGCGAACCGGACGCTGTCCGAGGAGACCACCGCCACCTGCGTCTACGCCGTCCTCAAGGGCTCCGGCGGCGGCCCCTGGGAGCTGGCCCACTGCGCGGCCGGGCATCCGCCGCCGCTGCTCGTCCTGCCGGACGGCCGCACCCGCTACCTCGACACCGGCGGCGGCCTCCTGCTCGGCACGGGCCTCGACCTGCCGCGCCGGACCGCCCGCACGCCGCTGCCCGCCCGTTCGACCGTGCTGATGTACACCGACGGCCTCGTCGAGCGCCGCGCCGAATCGCTCGACCGCGCGCTGGAGAGGCTGCGCGAGCACGCCGCCGCCCTCGCCCGCGCACCTCTGGACGTCTTCTGCGACGAGCTGCTGATCAGGCTCGGCTCCGACGGCACCGACGACATCGCGCTGATCGCCGTCCGCCCCGCGCCGCCGGGCTGACCGCGCCCGCCCTACACGCGGTACGGCTCGGCGTCGGCGCGCTTGAACGCGAGGCCGAGGCCGGGCGCGTCCGGGTCCGGGACGACCGCGCCGCCAGCCGGGTCGAGCACGCCGTCGAACAGCATCGACTCGATCCGCACATGGTCGTGGAACCACTCCAGGTGACGGAACCCCGGCGTCGCGGCGGCCGCGTGCGCGTGCAGGTGCGGGGCGCAGTGGCCGGAGATCTCCAGCCCGTGCGCGGCGGCGACCGCGGCCGCCCGGAACCATTCGGTGATGCCGCCGCAGCGGGAGATGTCGGCCTGGAGGCAGTCGACCGCGCCCGCCCGGCACATCCGCTGGAAGTAGGCGAGGTCGTACCCGTACTCGCCGGCCGCGACGTCCGGGAGCACCGCGCCGCGGACCTCGCGGAGCCCGGCGAGGTCGTCGGAGGGGACGGGCTCCTCCAGCCACCGCACGTCCAGATCGGCGGCCTCGCGCATGACGCGGACCGCCTGCTTGCGGGAGTACCCGCCGTTCGCGTCCACGTACAGCTCGACCGCGGGCCCGACGACCTCCCTGGCCAGCCGCATCCGCTCCAGGTCGCGGCCGGTCTCGGTGCCCCGCGACTCGCCGATCTTGATCTTCACCCGGGGGATCCGGAGCCGGCAGGTCCACTCCCCCAGCTGCGTGGCGGTCCGCTCCTCGTCGTAGGTGGTGAAGCCGCCGCTGCCGTACACCGGCACCCGCTCGCGCACCGCGCCCAGCAGCCGGTGCAGCGGGAGCCCGAGCAGCCGCGCCTTCAGGTCCCACAGCGCCACGTCCACGGCGGAGATCGCGTACCCGACCGCGCCGGGGCGGCCGTCGTCGCGGACCGCGCGGACCATCGCCTCCCACGCGCCTCCGACGTCCAGCGCGGCCCGGCCGCGGACCACGCCCGCCAGCTCGCCGCGGACGAGCGCGGCGCAGGCGGGCGGCCCGTACGTCCAGCCGAGCCCGGTCACGCCCGCCGCGCTGGCCTCCACCAGCACCAGCGTGGTGGAGTCCCAGGCGAGCGTCCCGTCCGCCTCCGGCACGTCGGTGGGAACGGTGTACGCCGCCGCCTCCACCGCGTCGACGGCCGGATCCGCGCCGCCGGCGGCGGCACCGGTCACGACTGGTCGCGGTGCGGCAGGAACTCCTGCATCTTCGTCCTGACGCCCTTCTTGATGACGCCCCAGCGGTCCTCGTCGCCGCCGATCAGCGCCTCGGCGGTGGCCTTGGCCTGCTCGAACGTCGCGTGCGGCGGGATCGGCGGCATGTCCGGGTCGCAGCGCACGTCCAGCACCGTCGGCCGGTCCGCCGCGAACGCCCGGTCCCACGCGGGCCCGATCTCCTCGGGCTTGTTCACCGAGATCGCCTGGAGGCCCAGGGACGCCGCGAACGCCGCGTAGTCCAGCTCGGGCAGCGTCTGCGACTGCGGGAACTTCGGCGACCCCGACATCGCGCGCATCTCCCAGGTCACCTGGTTGAGGTCGTTGTTGTGCAGGACGGCCACGACCAGCCGCGGATCGAGCCAGTCCTCCCAGTAGTGCTTGATCGTGAGCAGCTCGGCCAGCCCGTTCATCTGCATCGCGCCGTCCCCGACCATCGCGATCACCGGCCGGTCCGGGTTGCCGATCTTGGCGCCGATCGCGTACGGGACGCCGCAGCCCATGGTGGCCAGCGTCCCCGACAGCGAGCCCCGCATGTCGCCGCGGAAGCGGAGGTTCCGGGCGTACCAGTTGGCCGCCGACCCCGAGTCCGCGGTGACGATCGCGTCGTTCGGCAGCCGCTCGGACAGCTCGTGGAACAGCAGCATCGGATTGATCGGGTCGGCCTCGACCCGCGCCTCCATGCGGACGGTCTCCCACCACCGCTCGACCTTGGACTCCAGCGAGTCCCGCCAGCTCCGGTCGGTCTTGCGCTCCAGCAGCGGGATCAGCGCCCGCAGCGTCGCGGCCGCGTCGCCGACCAGGTTCACCTCGAACGGGTACCGCATCCCGATCTGCCGCGCGTTGTTGTCGATCTGCACGCCGCGCGCCTGGTCCAGCTCCGGCATGAACTGCGTGTACGGGAAGCTGGAGCCGACCATGAGCAGCGTGTCGCAGCCCATCATCATCTCGTAACTCGGCCGCGTCCCCAGCAGCCCGATCGAGCCCGTCACGAACGGGTGCTCGTCCGACAGCACGTCCTTGCCCAGCAGCGCCTTGGCCACGCCCGCGCCCAGCAGGTCGGCGACCTCGATCAGCTCCGCGGCCGCGCCGCGGGCGCCCTGCCCGGCCAGGATCGCGACCTTCTCCCCGGCGTTCAGCACGTCGGCCGCGCGGCGGATGGCCCGGTCGTCCGCTCTCACCTCGGGCCAGTCGATCCCCAGGCTGGACGGCACCATCTTGAACGCGTGCTGCGGCGGCGAGTAGTCGAGCTCCTGCACGTCCGCCGGGATGATCAGCGCGGTCGGCGCGCCCTCGGCGATCGCCACCCGGATCGCCCGGTCCAGCACGTTCGGCAGCTGCTCGGGCACGTTCACGACCTGGACGAAGTCGCTGGCCACGTCCTTGTACAGCGACAGCAGGTCGACCTCCTGCTGGTACGAGCCGCCCATCGCGGTGCGGTTGGTCTGGCCCACGATCGCGACCACCGGGACGTGGTCGAGCTTGGCGTCGTACAGGCCGTTCAGCAGGTGGATCGCGCCGGGCCCGGACGTCGCGGCGCACACCCCCAGCCGGCCGGTGAACTTGGCGTACCCGACGGCCTCGAACGCCGCCATCTCCTCGTGCCGGGCCTGCACGAAGCGCGGCTGATCGCCCGCCCGGCTCCAGGCCGCCAGGATCCCGTTGATCCCGTCGCCCGGGTAGCCGAAGACCTGCTCCACCCCCCACTCACGCAGGCGATGCAGCAGGTAGTCGGCGACCTTGGTCGCTGCCATCTCTCGTCTCCCTTCCACGTCCGGGCGGCCGTGTACTCCGCGTGACCTCGCCTACCCGCCGTTTCGGGCCCCTACCGTCCCCGGCCGGAAAACGGGCAGCAAAGGGGGATGGCAGCCGAACGCTGCTAGAGAGCGCGCCCCGCCTTGCGTCCGAGCAGCCAGGCCCCGGCGGCGACGGCCGCGCCCCCTAGCGCGGTGACGGCGGCGCGGTGGCGGGCCACGTACATCTGGTAGCACCTGGAGTGGGAATCGTCGTCGAAGTCGCCGTGCGCCCCGTAGTCGCGGCCGCCCTCGCCGTCGGCGGGCTCCCACAGGTTGGCGGGCTGGTCCGGGTCGATCGGGCGGCCCGTCTGCTGCGCCCTGAAGCCCGTCCTGGCGAGGTAGCGGTCCAGCAGGCTCGGGGCGAGCCGGTTCCCGAGCAGCGTCCCGACCGTGCTGCCGCCGATCCAGTACTCGCGGCGCTCCGGATGGTCGGCCGCGTACACCAGCGCCTTCGCCGCCACCTCCGGCTGGTAGATCGGCGGCACCGGCTGCGCCTTCTCCGGCAGCCGCGACTCCACCCAGTCGAACTGCGGCGTGTTGACCGCCGGCATGTGGACGATCGTCGTCCGGACGCCGCTGCCGTCGTGCATCAACTCCGTGCGCAGCGACTCGTGGAACCCCTGGATCGCGTGCTTGGCCCCGCAGTACGCCGACTGGAGCGGGATCCCCCGCTTGGCCAGCGCCGAGCCCGTCTGGACGATCGTCCCCCGGTCCCGCGGCCGCATCAGGTCGAGCGCGACCTTCGTCCCGTACACGAAGCCCAGATAGGTGACCTCGGTGGCGCGCTTGAACTCCGCGGGCCTGATGTCGCCGAACTCGGCGAACAGCGCGCTGAACGCCACGTTCACCCAGACGTCGACCGGCCCCAGCTCCCGTTCCGCCCGGTGCCCCGCCTCCTCCAGCGCCTCGAAGTCGGCGACGTCCACGGGCAGCACCAGCGCCGTACCGCCCGCGGCGCGCACCTCCCGCGCCGCGGCCTCCAGCCCGACCTTCCCGCGGGCCAGCAGCGCGACCCGGTCCCCCCGCTCCCCGAAGGCCCGCGCCGCCGCGCGCCCGATCCCGCCGCTGGCTCCCGTGATCACGACCGTCCGTGCAGACATGGTGGTGCGCTACCCGCCGCGGCGCCGCCGAACCGGCCGCTATCCTGCCGCCCATGAAGATCACCGGCGCGGCGGCCGCCCCGTGAGGCGCGCCGGCGGTACGGCCGCGTATCTGGCCCTCCTCCTGGCGACGCACGTCGCGGTCTTCCACGTGCTGTCCGCCGCGGCCAGGGACGACGTCCTCCGCGCGATCAGCACCAACCTGGCGGACATGACGTGGACGGCCCCGTTCCGGCTGGTCGCCAGCGCGCTGGTCGCCGACACCTCCGGCACCGTCGTCGACAACATCCTCGTCATCGGCCTCGGCATCGCCGTCTGCCTGGGCTACCTGGAGTACCGGCTCGGCTTCCTCCGCGCCGTCTCCGTCTTCGCGATCACCCATGTGGCCGTGACGCTGATCGTCCTGGCGGTCGTCCTGCTCGCCACCTCCTCCGGCCGCTACCCCGACGAGGTGAGGCGCGACCTCGACTACGGCGTCAGCTTCGGCTCCCTGGGTGCCATCGGCGCGGTCACCTGCCTGCTGCCGAAATGGGTTCGCATCCCCTGGGCGCTCATCGCCGTCTTCTATCCGCTGACGGCCGCCGGCTGGTACGGCTGGCTCCCCGACTACTCCACCCTCGGCCACTGCCTCTCGGCCGCCACCGGCGTCCTGCTGTCGTTCACCCTCGTCCGACGCCGAATCGAGGCCACCGCCACGGCCTGATCGACCGGAACGGACCCTGCCACTGAATGGTGGAAAGGTGTACCGTACCGGGCGTGATCCTGGACATATTCGGACGGACGCCCTCCCTGACGGGGCGGCGGGTGCTGATCACCGGGGCGGCGCGCGGGATCGGCGCGGCGCTCGCCGGACGGCTGCACGACCGCGGCGCCCGGGTCGCGCTGGCCGGCCTGGAAGAGGAAGCGCTGGCGGACGTCGCCGCACGCTGCGGCGACGCCCCCTGGTGGCCGTGCGACGTGACCGACCGGGACCGCGTCGAGGAGACCACGGCCCTCGCCGCGGCCGCGCTCGGCGGGCGGCTCGACGTCGTGGTCGCGAACGCCGGGGTGGCCGCTCAGCTCCCGATCGTCGGCGGCGACCCCGCGGTCATGGAGCGCACGCTCGCGGTCAACGTGCTCGGCACGTACAACACCCTCCGCGCGGCCGGGCCGTACATCGCCCATCCCCGCGGGTACGCGCTGGCCGTCGCGTCGCTGGCGGCGGCGGTCCACATCCCGCTGCTGGGCGCCTACAGCGCCTCCAAGGCCGCGGTCGAGGCGCTCGGCGACACGCTGCGTGCCGAACTGCGCCCCTACGGCGCCCGCGCCGGAGTCGCCTACTTCGCCGAACTCGACACCGACATGACCCACCGCGGCTTCGGCACCCGGGCCGCCACCGCCCTCACCGGCTCCCGTACGGCCATCACCGGCGTCACCCCCCTGAAAGTCGGCATCGACGCCCTGGAAAGGGGCATCGCATGGCGTTCCAGGCGGATCGTCGCTCCGTGGTGGGTCGCGGGCGTCCTCCCCATCCGGATGCTCGCCCAGCCCGTCATGGACATCGCCGTGCAGCGGAACCTCAAGGAGGCGCTGCGGATAGCCAGGGACGAGAAGGCCCCCCTCACGACCGCCCAGCCGGAGGAACGGTGACCGCCCCGCGCGTACGCCCCGGCCGCCGCGCCGAAGTGGGCCTCTTCACCCACCTCTTCTCCAAAGGGGCGGGCCGCGTCGCGGGCACGGAACCGCTGAAGCTGTTCCTCACGCTGGGCCGGCGCCGCCGCATGTTCCACGCCTGGCTCCTGTTCGCCGGCACGCTCATGCCCGGCGGCGAACTCTCCCGCAGGGAGAGCGAGCTGGTGATCCTCCGGGTCGCCCACCTGCGCGACTGCCGCTACGAGCTGCAACACCACACGCGCCTGGGCCGCCGCGCCGGCCTCACCCCCACGGAACTCGACCGCGTCCCCGAAGGCCCGGCCGCCGAAGGCTGGACGCCCCGCGAGCGCGCCCTGCTGGCCGCCGTGGACGCCCTCCACGAGGACAAGGACCTCGACGACGCCACCTGGGCGAAACTGCGCGCCCACCTGACCGAGCCCGAATGCGTCGAACTGTGCATGCTCGCCGAGCACTACCAGATGCTCGCCACGGTCATCACCGCCCTACGGATCCAGCCCGACCGCCCCCGCCGCTGAACCTTCGCCCCACTCACCGCCGATAATAACGCAGAGTAAAAGATCCATTACACTCTGTGTTAGACTGGGGTGGTCGGAAGGCCCGGACATCACCGGATCCGGGCAGGTGATCGCCGCTCACCGAGGGGGCACCCCATGCCGTCCGCCACCGCATCCGGGCAGTCCTCCCACGGAGACCCCCGGCGCAGAGCCGAGACCGTCCCTCTCCGCAGCATCGCCCGCCGGCTCGTCCGGGACCCGCTCCAGGCGCTCACCCAGATCGTGGACGAGCGCGACGGCGCCATCACCGAGGTGAACCTCGGCCTGTTCCGCCCCTACCTGATCACGCGGCCCGAGCACGTCAACCATGTGCTGCGCGACAACGCCGGGAACTACCGGCGTGAGGAGATGATGTGCGAGCCGGTGAGCCGCCTGCTGGTGGGGTACGGCATCTCCGGCGAGGGCGCACGGCACGCCGAGGCCCGCCGCGCCCTGCAGCCGACCTTCTCGGGACGGAACGTGACAGGCGCCTACGCCCGGTGGGGTCCCGTCGTCACCGAGGCCGTCACCGCCCTGGTCCGGCGCGGCTCGGACGGGCGGGCGCTCGACGGTTACACCGAGATGGCGCGGATCACCCACCGCACGGTCAGCCGGATCTTCTTCGGCGACGCCGTCACGACCGCCGACGCCGACAGCATCGGCGGGAGCATCGGCGCGGCGGTGCGCACCGCCAGGACCGCCCTGCTCCCCCGGCTGGCGGCGCCGGGCGTGCCGCGATGGATCCCTCTCCCGGGAGACCGGTCCTTCAGCAGAGCGGTCGCCGCCGCCGACGCCACCATCATGCCGATCGTGGAGCGGGTGCGGCGCGAGGCGGACGCCGACCTGGGGATCGCCTCGATGCTGGCCGGGCTCGGCCGCAGCGACCGGGAGATCCGCGACGAGCTGGTCAGCCTGATCGTGGCCGGCACCGAGACCACCGCGGAAGCGCTCAACTGGCTCTGGGTGGTCCTCGACCGGCGGCCCGACCTCGCCGAACGACTCCACGCCGAGATCGATGAGGTGGTGGGCACCGGAGAGCCGACACTGGAGCGGCTGCGCCGGCTCGCCTTCACCCGGATGCTGCTCGACGAGCTGCTCCGGGTCTACACCGTCGCCTGGATCCTCCCCCGCAGGGCCCGCGAGGACGACGTCATCGACGGAGTGCGGATCAAGGCCGGGAAGCATGTCGTCGTCAGCCCGTACCTGGCGCACCGGGTGCCTTCGGTGTGGCCCGATCCCGAGCGCTTCGACCCCGAACGCTTCTCCGATCGGGCGGTCGCTCAGCGGCGCGCGCGACACCCGAAGACGTTCCCGTTCCTCGGCTTCGGCGCCGGCCACCACTCCTGCCTGGGCCAGAATCTCTTCTACCTCGAAGCGTCCCTCATCCTCAGCGTCCTGCTGCGGCGTTGCCGTCCCGTGCTCCGGCGGCCCGAGGGCGCACCCCCGATCAGGCCCCGCCTCGCCCTGTCCGTGACCCCGGACCAGCCGGTCGAGATCACCCTGGAACCGCGCTAAGGCCGCCCGATGCGCTCCCGATGAGGAGCCGCCGCTCACAGGCCGCCACTCGCAGGGCGAGGGGTCTCAGGGCGAGGGGTCTCAGGGCGAGGGGTCTCCGCGATCCGCGGGATTCCGGACGAGCGCCGTGAAGGATCGCCGCCCCAGGTACGCGTACCCCAGCAGCCACGGCATCTGGGGCGCGTAGACGATGGCGTAGCCCGAGAAGGTCTTCTCCGGCATCCCCTGGTAGCCCGAGACGTGCGCGACCCAGAGGTAGAGGAGCACGAAGGCCGACATGTACGCCGACACCATGAGCTGGAGGGGATGCCGGTAGCGGCGGCGGCGCACGGTCGCCCAGATCAGCAGGGCGTTGAGCGGCTGGGTGACGAAGACGTTGAGGGTCGTGAACGCCACGGGCAGCGCCACGTACCCGCGGCCGTAATAGCCCTCGTCGCCCCGCCCGTAGAGCTCGTACAGGCGGGCGACGAGGTCGGTCCGCTGGCGGATGTCGCGGTGATGGACGATGAAGTACAGCTCGATCGTCAAGGCGATGACCATGAAGAAGGCCAGCATCGCGATCGAGAACCGGTCGGCGGCGGACGGCCGCCGGCCACCATGCGACGCCATCTCTCTCCCTAGAGGAGGCTGAAGCCCTCTCCTGAGGCAGGGGGTGCCTCACCGGCGTGTTCCTGCGCCCACATCCAGGCGAGTTCCGGGTACGGCGGCGGGGCCAGGTCCTGCGGGTCCCAGACGGTGGGCGTGTCCGACACAACGAGCGGCGGGGACTCCAGGTCCGGCCGGCCGTCGCCGCCGCCGTCGCGTTCGAGGTAGCGGGGGCTGATCAGGCTCCAGTGCAGCGCCGCGGGCAGCCACTGGGGCAGCGCGAGCGCGTAGTGCGCCACCGCGGGGCGCGGGTCCGCGAGCAGCCGCTCGCGCAGCCGCAGCGCGAGCCCGGTCATGCGCTCGTACAGGTCCATGACCTTCAGCGCGGCGTCCGGCACGCCGATGCCGTACATGCGGCACAGCACGGACACCAGGTTGAGCGGGGCCTGCGCGGTCGGCGTCTCCTTGGCCAGGCTCGCGAGATCGTTGAGGAAGCCGGGGGCCAGCAGCGTCGCGTGCGTGAAGGCCCGGATCGCCGGCTCGGCCATGACGTCGGCCGCCATCGGGTGCCCGGCGGGAGGGCAGGTGGTGGCCGCGAGGATCCCGGTGCCGAGCTTCGCCCAGCGCATGCGCAGCCACTCGCCCATGCTCGGCGGCTCCGCCCGGAGCTGCAGCGCGTACTTCCACAGCTGGCCGTGGAACCAGGCCAGGTTCGTGGAGCAGAACGACTCGTAGCCCGCCGGCGTCAGGATCCGCTCGAGCCGCTGGAGGCTGGCGCGCATCGCGTTCAGCCAGGGGTCCTCCGGGGACGGCACGCACCCCGGTTCGGAGAAGACGCGGCTCGCTTCCGCCACATGGGCCATGAGCGCGGCGGGATCGGCGGAGAGCCGGTCCAGGTGGTCGTCCCACGGGATCCCCCAGATGTTGTAGCAGGCGAACGCCCGGACGAACTCCTCGGTGACGTAGGGCGTCCCCGCGCCGATGAAGTACCCGATGCGCATGCGCAGCCGGGGGTCGCCCTCACGGTAGAGCCCCTGTTCCAGGGCCCACCGCCCGGCGTGGTCGTCCAGGTCGTCGGTGACCGGGTGGGTCTTCAGCGGGACGGGGCAGAACACCTTGAGCTCCGTCCTTCCCATGCCCGCCCACGTGTTCGCGGCCGCGGAGCAGGGCCGCCGTGCGTCCGGGACGGCATCGGGCGAAGTACGCATGGCGGGTGTCCTTTCCTGCCTGACGATGGCGATGGGTACGGCCGGTGGTCATGCGATGTGGTGGGTCATGGCGGCCAGCTCGGTGCGCGCACAGCCGGCGGGCAGTGCCGTGAGCGCGCGGCGCGCCCGCAGCAGGTACTCGTCGCCGAGCAGGCGGGCGCGGCGCAGCGCCCCGGTCTCGTCCAGGACGGCCCGCACCTGGGCGGCGGCCGCCGCCGGGTCGTCCTCGTCCATGGCCCGGCGCAACCGGGCGCGCGCGTCGTCGCCGGCGTGCTCCCAGGCCAGCAGCAGCGGCAGCGCCGGGCGCCGGTTGCGCAGGTCGCTGTCGGCGGGCTTCCCCGCGCCGCCGCCGGCCGGGTCCCCCGGGGGCACGTAGGGCAGCAGGTCGTCGCGGATCTGGAACGCCATGCCGTAGAACTCGCCGAAGTCGGCCAGCGAGGCCGTCTCGGCGGCTCCGGCGCCGCCCAGCAGGGCACCGACCACGCACGCCGCCCGGGTGAGCACCGCCGTCTTGGCGCGCGCCATCGCCAGATACGCCTCCACCGGCTGGTCCGGTGCGCCGCTGAGCTCCAGTTCCGCCAGCGCTCCGTGGCACACCGCCGCTCCGGCCGCCGCCTGCTCGCGCAGCACCGCCACGATGACCTCGGCCGGCGCTCCGTGGCGCGCCGCCCGGTCGAGCGCGACGAACCATTCGAAGAACAGCGCGTTGCCGGCGATGATCGCCTGCGCGGCGCCGAACGCCGCGTGCACCGCCGGGCGCGCCCGCCGCACGTCGTCGCGGTCGATCAGGTCGTCGTGCAGCAGGCTGCCGGTGTGGACGGCCTCGAACCCCAGGGCCACCGGAAGCGCCCGTGCCAGCTCGCCGCCCACCGCCAGCGCCGACCAGACCACCAGCTGCGGCCGGACGAGCTTGCCCGGAGGAGTGATCGCGTACCGGTGCATGCCGGCCAGCCCGGTCGCCCCGGCCGGCCAGCGGGACTCGAACTCGGCCAGGAGCGCCGCCAGCACCGATTCACGCTGCGGCGACCTGTCTTCGGGGCCGACCGCGATACCGCCGCCGGTGGGTGTGCCTGTCACGGTCCTGACCTCCTGTCGTTAAGGCCGGGTGCTGTCCCGAGACCCGTCCCGCGGATCGCGCGGGCCCTCCGGTAACCCTGGTACGCCGGCGCGGCGGAGTCCACGGGCCGCCATGCCAGGAAGGCCACCCCCACCAGCGACTATTACCTACCGCAGAGAATGCATCACGGTAAGTAATCGCCGGTCAGGCCGGTGTTCCGCTCGTCCGGGCGGTGACGCGCATCCTCAGGCGGCGGGGCGAGAGGGTGATCCCGGTGGCCGGGCGGATGGCGGGGCCGGGCAGGGATCTCAGGCGCCAGCGGCCGGCGATGGTGGCCAGCGCGAGCGTGGCCTCCATGATCCCGAACTGGTCGCCGATGCACTTGCGCGCGCCCGCCCCGAAGGGAAGGTAGGCGTCGCGGGGCGGTCGGGGGCGGTCCCCGTCCCAGCGCGCGGGATCGAACCGTTCGGGATCGGTGTAGAGGTCGGCCCGGTGATGCAGGAGGTAGGGGCTGTAGGCGAAGACGGTGCCCGGCGGGAAATCGTGCCCGCCGAAGCGCGTGCCGGAGGTCAGCGTACGGGTGGCGATCCATATCGGCGGGTAGAGCCGCAGGGCCTCGGTGACGACGTTCCCGGTCACCGGCAGCAGGGGCAGGTGCCCGGGGGCGGCCGGGGCGCCCGCGAGGGCCGCGTCGACCTCCTCGTGGACCTGGCGTTCGACCTCGGGGTGCCGCGCGAGCAGGTGCAGCGCCCAGGCCATGGTCGCCGCGGTCGTCTCGGTGCCCGCCCCGAAGATCGTCAGAACCTGGTCGCTGACCTCGGCGTCGCTGAGCCGCCCGCCCGCGCCGTCCGGATCGCAGGCGGCCAGTACCGCCGACAGCATGTCGCCGTGGTCGGTGCCGTCGGCCCGCCGGGACGCGATGATGTCGTTCAGCTGCCGGCGCAGGCGGGCGCCGGCCCGGCGGTAGCCGCGATTGCCGGGCGTCGGCAGGTGGTCCGCCAGGGCGGGCCTCAGCATCCGGGGGAGCATCCCGCGGACGATGGTGGTGAGATCGTCGATCGCCGTGCCGATCGCCGCCGGCGGCAGGTCGCTGGAGAACATCGCCTCGACGGTGATCGTCGCCGCCAGCGTGTACATCGCCGCCGGCACGTCGATGACCTCACCCTTCCTCCACCCGGCGATCGTGTCGGCGACCCGGGCGCTCATCGCGTGCGCGTAGCCGGGCATGCGGTCGCGGTGGAAGGCCGGCTGGATCAGCCGCCGCTGCCGCCGATGCTCGTGGTGGGGGCAGGTGAGGAGGCCGTTGCCGGCGACCTCCCGGGCGCGGCTGACGAGGGGCCCGCCCTTGTCGAACGCGCGGTCGTTCAGCAGGACCTTCCGGGCCAGGCCCGGATCGCAGACGACGATGACCCGGGACGGGCCGATCCGGACGCGGACGAGGTCGCCGTGCCCGGGCAGCGAGCTCAGGAAGCCCAGCGGATCGCGCAGCAGCCGGGCGCCATGGCCCACGAAGGGCAGGCCCCCCGGCGCCCGGGGGATGCCGTCCGCAGTGGAAGGGATGCGTCCTCTTGAACGAAGCATGCAGGTGCTCCTTCGACCGGCCGGCGGCCTGGCCGCCGGAACGTGAGCCGCTCGCGTCCCGTGGCCGCGGGGAAGCCGTGCGCCGCGAGGACCGGACCCCCACTCGGTAACTTTGAGTGATAGAGTCTTACAGAGAGTAGCAAAGCCTCAGGGCGGCAGGTCTACCGGAGCTGAACCGGGGATGAGGAGACGGCATGGTGGCACGTCCCGAGTCGGAAGAGGAGACGCCGGGTGGCTGGTTCGCGGTGGCGTTCGGCAAGGACGTCCCCGCGGGCCGGGTGGCCCGCTCGGAGATCGGCGGACGCGAGCTCGTGGTCTACCGGACCGGCCGCGGCGACATCAAGGTCATCTCGCCGTACTGCCCGCACCTCGGCGCGCACCTGGGTTACGGCGGCCGGGTGCGGGACGAGGAGATCGTCTGCCCGTTCCACGGCTTCGCCTTCGGGCCCGGCGGCGCGTGCACCGCGACGGGCAACGGCGCCAAGCCGCCGAAGATCAGCCTGACGTCATGGCCGTCCCGCGAGGTCGGCGGGCTGGTGCTCGCCTGGCGGCACCCGGCCGGCCTGGGCCCGCAGTGGGAGCCCGACGACATGCCCGGCGCCTACCCGTACCCGGTGCACACCTCGTACCTGGAGCGCATACGGCTCAACGACGTCGGCGAGAACAGCGTCGACCTCGGCCACTTCACCCACGTCCACAAGGCGGTGCGGCCCGAGGTGATGCAGGGCTTCACCACCGACGGGCACCGGGCGGGCGGGACGCTGCGCGCCAGCGTCGTCACGCTCCCCGCGCGCCCGCCGGTCGAGGTCCACTTCAGCTTCCGCTACTGGGGCATGGGCCTGCTCGTCATCGACTTCGAACCCGTCCGGTGGCCGGTGCGCGTACGGCTCGTCATCGCCGCCACGCCGGCCGGGCGCGGGTCGGTGCGGCTGCGCGTGAGCACCAGCGCCGCCATCGAGCCGGAGGGCATGGTCGCCTTCGCGAGCCCGCGCGCCCGGCGCGTCCTGGCGGCGGGTGTCGCGCGCGCGGTGGACGGCTGGGTGCAGCGCGGCCTGCGCGACGACATCGTCATCTGGACGCACAAGACCTTCCTCGACCGCCCGCGCCTGGCCGACGGCGACCAGGGCATCGCCGCCTGGCGCCGCTGGGTCCGCCAGTTCTACGAGCTCGACCCCGCGCCGAAGGAGGTCCCGGCGCCCGCTCCGGCCCTCGGCGTGCCCGAGTTCGGCGGGCGGGCGGCAGGAGAGCGCCGTGAAGACGCACGGTGATCACGCGGTGGTGTGCGGGGCCGGCATGGCCGGCCTGCTCACCGCGTGCGCGCTGGCCGGCCGGTACCGCCATGTCACGATCATCGAGCGGGACCGGCTGGACGACGCCATGGCGGCCCGGCGCGGCGTACCGCAGGGCTCCCACGTCCACGCCCTGTTCCGCCTGGACGACGTGTTCGAGCGGCTGTGCCCGGGGCTGTCGGAGGAACTGGTCGCCAACGGCGCCCACCACACCTCGGCCAGGGACATGTGGATGGAGGTCCTGGGCGTCACCTGGCGGCCCTCCCTCGACCGGCGGGTCGTGTCGGCCAGCCGCCCGTTCCTGGAGCACCATCTGCGCGAGCGGGTGGCGGGCACGCCGGGCGTACGGATCATCAGCGAGTGCCAGGTGACGGGCGTGGTGCCGGACACCCGAGGCAGGCGGGTGACCGGCGTCCAGGTCATCCGCTCGGACACGCCGGCGCCGCGGCCGGAGCACATCGAGGCGGACCTGGTCGTCGACGCCATCGGACGCGCCGGGCGGGGCCGCGCCTGGCTCGACAACCTCGGTTACCCGCGCCCGCGCGAGCAGAAGATGTCCGTCGGCGTCCGCTACGCGAGCCGCACGTTCCGCATGCCCACCGTCCGGCCCCCGGTCAGCTACACCTTCGTCGCGCCCCGCCAGGACACGAGGCGGGGCCTGGTCCTCGCCGCCCAGGAGCACCGGACCTGGGTGCTCTCCCAGACCTGCTACGGCGACACCCGGCCACCGGTCGACGATCAGGAGTTCCTGGAGTACGCCTGCGACCTGCTCCCCGACGAGGCCGCCAAGGCGGTGCGGGACGCCGAGCCGATCGGCCCCATCTCCACCTACCACTTCGCCGCGGGGCATCACCGCCTCTACGGCAAGGTCCGCCACCACCCCCAGGGAATGCTGTCGACGGGCGATTCGCTCTGCGCGCTCAACCCCGTCTACGGCACCGGCATCATCATCGCCGCCCAGCTCGCCCTCCACCTCCGGCAGTGCCTCGACGACGGCACCGACGACCTGGTGGAGCGCTTCTACGCCGGCGCGGGCCGCATCACCCGCGGCGCCTGGAAGCTCAACGTCCTCCTCGACGGGCTCCTCAACCCGGCCGCCTGCTCGACACCGGCCGTCAGGATCGCCACCGCCGCGATACGGCGCGTCGTCCACAAGGCCGGCCAGGACAGGCTGCTGGCGGACGCTTTCCTGGAGGCGATGGAGCACTCCCGCCCCACCCGCCTGCTACGACCGAACATCATGCTCCGAGCAGTGGCACCCCGTACCGGCCCTAGGCCCGCCGACCGACACCCTTAGAAGCGGCCTTTCCCGACCCGTTCCCGCCCCGGACCCGTGCCGCCCTGGCGCGCCGGCGCGGCACGGGCGGGACGCAGGCGTACCGTCGCCGGCGCTTGAGCAGGCACGGTACCGCGAACACAGTGAGGGTGGTCACGGCCAGGAGCGCGGGCCTGCGGACGCGCAGCGCGAGCGTGAGGTGCCATCCGTCCGGCCGGTGCATCGCCTGCACGCGGAACGAGGCGCGGATGCGCGCGAGCTCCCGCGGCCACCGATACCGCGGCGGCGCCGCCGCGGCGGGGACGGTACGGGTGCGCATCAGATGCCATCCCGCCAGGGCGGTGATCGCCGCCATGGCGATGGCGCCCGCGGTGGCGCACTGGGTCATGCCCGTGACGAAGGCGTCCTTGGCCGCGGTCACGGTGGCCGCGGGGACCGCGCCGGGCCGGTGTGCCGAGATGGCGAGGATCTCGTTGGCGTCGGCGTCGCCCGGGATGCGTCCGCTGACCTCGCGGAGCCGGTGCGTCGAGGTGCTGGTGAGGACCGCGCCCTGGACGGCGATGCCCAGGGCCAGGCCGACCTGGCGGGTGACGTCGTTGAGCGCCGACCCGAGTCCGGCGTGCCGTCCGGGGAACGCGCTCATGACCATCTCGGTGCTGATGGCCAGGACGATGCCCGCACCGACGCCGAGCAGCGTCAGGAACAGCGCCAGGGCCTCGTACTCGGTACGGGCGGTGAAGGTGGCCAGGACGCAGAGCGCGGCGGCCAGGACGGCGTTGCCCGCGAGGATCAGGAGGCGGTCGTCGATCCTCCCCATGAGCGGCAGCGCGATCGCCGATCCCGCGACCATGCCGACCGAGGCGGGCAGGCACCGGACACCGGACTGCAGCGCGGTGTAGCCCAGGACGCTCTGCATGTAGAGGGTGAGGATCAGCATCAGCCCGAAGACGATGAACGAGACCAGCGCCATCGCCGCCAGCCCGAACGCGATCCGCGGCGGGCGCAGCAGCGCCGGCGGCAGCATCGGCGACCGGCAGCGGGACTGCCAGGCGAAGAAGGCGGCCAGCAGTACGGCGGCACCGGCGAACGCCGCGAGGACCGGCGGGCTGCCCCAGCCGTGGCCGGGCCCTTCGACCGTCGCCCACACCAGCAGGCTCAGGCCGGCCGTGGACAGGACCGTACCGGGGTAGTCCAGCGGGGCGGCGTCGGCGTCGCGCGATTCGGGCACCAGCCGAACGGCGAGCACGATGGCGACGGCGGCGACGGGCACGTTGATCCAGAAGCCGGAGCGCCAGGAGAACAGCTCCACCAGCCAGCCGCCCAGGACCGGGCCGAGCAGCCCGCCGATCCCCGAGACGGCGGTCCACACGGTGATGGCCCGGCGCCGCAGCCGCGGCTCGGGGAACAGGTCGATGATGATGGACAGTGTGGCCGGCATGACCAGCGCTGCGCCGGCGCCCATGACCACCCGGGCGGCGATCACGTACGCGGGCGCGTCGGCCAGCGCCCCGGCCGTGGAGGCCAGCGCGCAGATCAGCAGGCCGGTCAGGAAGGCGGCGCGCCTGCCCGCCTTGTCGCCGAGGGCGCCGGCGGCCAGCACGGTGCCGGCCATCACCACCGCGAAACCGTCGACGGTCCACTGCACCTGGGCCGTCGACGGCTCCAGGTCACGCTGCAGGTCGGGGATGGCGACGGTGAGGACGGTCCCGTCGACGCTGATCAGGAGCAGGCCCAGACACACCGCGACGGTGGCCGCCCAGCGCCGGGCGGGCGTGGCCGCGGCGGCGGAGCCGCGGTGCGCCGGACGCCGTGGTCCGGCCGGGGCGCGCTTGGTGAACTGGCGGCTGGTGTCGATCAGGTCTCACCCGGACCCGGTCGGGGGCGGTGCCGGCGATGTCGCCGGCACCGCCATCGGCGGACGTGGCGGTCGGCTCGGCAGGCCGCCGGAACGGCGAGGGCGGCGCGTCCTGCCGGCGGGCTAGTCGTGCGGGCCGGGGCCGCGCTCCTTCCACAGGCGGGCCAGCCAGGGATCGGGTTCCGCGAGCGCGGCCAGCGGCGGGGAGTCCGCCCGGGTGCATGCCGTGATGATGTCCCGCATCCGTTCCAGCAGGCCGCGCACGTAGGAGGCCGGGGCGTACGAGGTGTCGTACGCCGCCGCCAGGCGGATCCGGTCCCCCTCGGGCCGGACGAGGAGGCCCAGATGCGCGGCGATGTCGTAGGGCCCGGGAAAGTCCTGGTCCAGCTGGTCGAAGCGCTCGGTCGAGCAGCCTTCCAGCCGCAGTCCGGACACGGGCGGCAGCACGTCGAGGTAGATGAACTGCGAGCGGGCGAGCAGCCGTTCCAGCGCCGGTGGACGGGTGTGAGCGGAGAACAGCGACACGCTGTCGTGCCGCAGAGCCTGGTGCATCTCCTGGTGCGCCGCCGTGAGGGACTCGGCGACCGGGGATTCCGGCCGCACCCGGTGCCGCAGCAGCACCATGTCGGCGATGGCGGCCACCGTGTGCGCGAGGGAGTCGGACCGGACGGAGTTGACGGCCAGGACGCGCGTGTCCGGATCGCCGGTATCGGCGGCGATGATCGCGCAGAACGCCGCGTAGACGGCGCCGGCGAACGTCACGCCCTGGGCGCGGGCCAGCCGCAGGAACGAGCGGGCCGGCCCGGCCGGCACCATCAGGCTCTGCGCGCTCGTGTGGTGACCGGCCGTGTGGTGGATGGTCCCGCCCGGGACCAGTTCGACCGGTGCGCAGCCGTCGAGCTTGCGGTTCCAGTACCGCAGGTCCTCCGGCCGGGGAACGGGAGGGCGCCGGGTGGACAGGGCCGCGTAGTCCGACCGCGGTATGCCGGCGGGCACGCGACCGGCCCGGAGCGCGCGGTAGCGGCGTCCGATCTCCTCCTCCACGATGGCCAGGGAGGTGGCGTCGCCGACGAAGTTGTGCAGGCGCAGGGACAGCAGATGGTCCTGCTCGGACACGCGGACCAGCTCGGCGGTGAAGACGTCGCCCGCCGCGAGATCCAGCGGGCTGGACTCATGGAACGCCTGGAGCACGGCGTCGGGGTCGGCTCCGCAGGCGTCGAGGGTGCGCAGTATCCCGCCGGCCGGCGGGTGGACGAACTGATGGGCGTCCTCCGGGCTCCCGTTGAGGTGGACGGAGGTGCGCAGTGCCGGGTGCCAGGCGACGGTCTGGTCCACGGCCGCTTCCAGTGCCGCTCGATCGATCGGCCCCCGGATGCGGTACCGGACCGGGAGGAGGACGAGCGGGCCGGTCCCCCGGCTGGAGCCGCTCCGGGCGGTGAACTCCCGCTGGAACGCCTGCGGCGGGGTGAGCGGCAGCCGGCCCGACTGCCGGGGCAGGCGCTCGCCGAGCGACGCCGCGCCGCCCCCGCCCCGGCCGTCACCGGGGCCCCGATCGGCGATCAGCGCGGCCAGCCGCGCGACCGTCGGCTCGTCGAAGACCACCCGGGTCGGCAGGCTCAGGCCGAACCATTCGCTCAGCCGGGTCGTCAGGCGGACGGCCAGCAGCGAGTCCCCGCCGAGCTCGACGAAGTCGTCGTGCAGGCCGACCCGGTCGATACCGAGGATCTCTTCCAGGGCCCGCGCGATGCGCTGCTCGATCGGCAGGACCGGGCGCGCGTAGCCGGCGCTGAGGCCGGAGCGGCTGCTGGGCGGGCCGGGGAGGGCCGAATGGTCGACCTTGCCGTGCACGCCCATCGGCAGTTCGGTGAGCATGACGTAGGCGGCGGGACGCTCGTGAGCGGGGAGCCTGTCTTCGGCGCGTTCCCGCAGAAGGGGCAGCAGCCGGTCGGTGGCGGTCGCGACCACCTGGCGGTGGATCGGCTCGGCGATCAGCTCGCCGTCGCGCGGGCCGTCGGGCCAGCGGATCGCGGGCGCGGCCCCGCTGGCCGCGCCGCCGGCGGCGGGCCGGGTGAACACGGCGTCGAACTCGCCGTCGGGCCAGCCCGCGGCCCGCGAGAACCGCACCTCCCAGCCGCGCTCGGCGGCCATGGCGGCGAGTTCCTCCGGGTGCACGGCGGCGTCCTCGGCCGCGGCGGCCAGCCGCCGCAGCGACGCCGCGGTGTCCTGGCCGTCCTGGCCGGTCAGGCGCGCCCGTACAGCGCACGCCCCCGCGGTACGCCGGTTGGGCACCCGCGTCAGCCCGATCGGCTCCCGGCCGGTGAGCAGGCCGGCCAGCGCGTCCAGCCCGCCGGGCCAGGGCCGCCACCGCGGGACGTCGAGGTACTCGTCCGGCTCCGGCGTGATGACGACGTCGAAGCGGAAGTCGTTCATCTCGTTGCGGGCGGTGCCGCGCCGGGGCCGGACCTCGACCCGGCAGCCGGACAGGGTGCGGGTGAACCACCGGGGGTCCGTCAGCAGGTACGGGTCCAGCTCGACGCGGCGCCGCCACCGCTGCCGCAGCGCCGCGACCGGCTCGTTCCCGTCGGCGTTGGCCAGTACCACCGCGGCGTGCAGGGCGTCCTGGAGGCTCGGGTCCTTGAGGTCGCCCAGGATCACCCTCCCGTGCGGTGCGGCGGCGGCGCGCGCGCCGGCGATGACCTTGGCCAGGTGCCCGGCGCCGTGGAAGTAGAACGCCACCGAGTTGCACAGCACCAGGTCGAAGCCCGCCAGCCCGGCGGTGTCGGCCGCGTCGGCGGTACGCAGCTCGACCTGGTGCAGCCCCATTTCCGCGATCTTGGCGCGCAGCGGCTCGATGGCCACCGGCGACGGGTCGAGCCCGACGACGCGTTCGCAGTCGGGCGCCAGGCGGGTGAGCATCATGCCGGTGCCGAACCCCAGATCGAGCAGCGAGCGCGGGGCTCCGTTCTCGCGGGCCAGCGCCAGCGTCGCCGCCCTCCACTCGTCCATCTCCGCCTCGGGCAGGCGCTCGCCGGTGTAACTGCTCGTCCAGCCCACCAGTTCGTCGCTGTGGTCGAGCTCGCCGTACAGGACGTTCCAGGAGCGCTGGAGCTCGGCGGCCACCGACCGCTCGTCCCACTGCGGGACCACGTACGCGACCAGCTGCTCCGAACGCAACGCGACCACGGCGTCCCGCACGCCCGGAACGGCGCGCAGCTCGGCGGCGACACCCTCCGTCTCGACCCGGAAGCCGCGGACCTTGACCTGCTCGTCGATCCTTCCGTGCAGCTCCAGCCGGCCGTCGTCGCGCCACCGGCCCAGGTCGCCGGTCCGGTAGGCGCGCCGGCCGGCGTCGGCGGGGTGCGCGACGAACCGGGCCTTGTTCAGCTCGTCGTCGCCCAGATAGCCCTCGCCCACGTTCGGGCCGGCGACGCACACCTCGCCCAGCTCGCCGTCCGGAACGATGCCGCCGTCCGCGCCGACGACCAGCAGCTCGGTGTTGGCCAGCGCGGTGCCCACGGTCACGTCCTCGTCCGGGCGCAGCGTCGCCGAGGAGCACCACACCGTCGTCTCGGTGGGGCCGTAGATGTTGACGAGCTCCACACCGGGCATGCGCCGGTGGTGGTCGGCGACCAGCTGCCGGTCGCAGGGCTCGCCGGCGACCATGAGCTGCCGCAGCGCCGGTGAGGGCCCGGCGATCGCCGGCAGGATGCTGCGGTACAGCGAGGGGGTCACCATGGTGTGGCTGACGTCACCCCCCGACAGGAGCGAGACCAGCTCGTCGATCGCCGTCGCGGTGTCGGGTGGCAGCATGGCCACCGTGCCGCCTGACAGGAGCGTCCACCACACACCTCCGATGGCGCCGTCGAACGTCAACGACGAGATGACGGCGTACACGCCGATCGGATCCGGGTGGCGCTGCGCGTACGCCTGCATGGAGTTGGAGGCGGCGCCGTGCGAGATCGCCACCGCCTTGGGACGGCCGGAGGTGCCCGAGGTGTGCATGATGTAGGCCACCGCGCCCAGAGGCGGGTCCTCGCCTGGAGGGTCGGCGGGCTGGGCCGCGATGGCCGCCGCCACGGCCGGATCGTCGAGGTCGATCCGCTCCGCCCCCATGCCCGCCAGGCTCTGCTCGCGCAGGGCCAGCACGTGCCGTACGTCCAGGTCGGCCAGCATGCGCGACAGGAGGCCCTGCGGATAGCTCGCGTTCACCGGGACGTACACCGCACCGGCGCCGAGCAGTGCCACCTGCGCCACCACGGCCAGGACGCCCCGGGGCAGCGCGCACGCCACCCGGTCCCCGCGTCCGATGCCGGCTCCGGCGAGGTGGCGGGCGAGGCGATGGCCCTCCTCGACGAGCTCGGAATAGGTGAGCCGCGCCGACCCGTCCCTTACGGCGAGGGCGTCGGGGCACTCCTGGGAACGCCGGCGCAGCAGCGCCGGCAATGGCAGGCCCGCGAACGGCACCACCGGTCCGGAATGCGCGATCGTCGCCGCGTTGGGCTGGCTCACGTTCTTCCCCCACGGGTGAAGTGGTTCCGGAACGCCCGGCCCTGCGGCCCGGCGTCTCGAACCCTACACACGCGGTTACTCTGAGCAACTAGTCCAATGCGCTACGTGATGCTTGCCTGGGTCGGAGAGTCGTGATGCGGAGGAACCTCTCCGGCGGCGCCGCCGTTCGAGGGGCGCGATCGGCCGGAGGCTCGGCTTGTCAGAGCTTGGTGAGCTTGGCGTAGGGGGCGGGGATGCGGATCTGCTGCTCGCCGAAGTCGATGAGGACGGCGGTGCCCTCCTCGACGGTGACGACGCGGCCGAGGCCGTACTTGTCGTGGGTCACGAGGTCCTGGACCGAGAAGGACTCGACCGGCGGAGCGGGGGGCGGGGGCGCGAAGGGGCTGGTGGGCAGGTGTCGCCTGCCGGCGGAGGGAAGAGATCGCATGATGTGTCCAGTATGCGATGGTTCTCGGACATCCGGGCCCGGATCCGGATTTCTTGACCTGGACGACGCCTTCTCGCGGGCACCCGTCACCGTGTGCTAACGTAGGGGCCAGTTGCGGTTCCCATAGACTCTTGTGTGCGCCTGCAGGTCCCACCTCAGGCGCATTTTTGTTTTCTGGATCCTCCGGATGGGACAGATCGCGGCAACCCCGGTCCACAAGGTGTGGGACGGGACCGACCCAAAAGGAGACGCACATGGCCACTGGCACTGTGAAGTGGTTCAACGCCGAAAAGGGCTTCGGCTTCATCGAGCAGGACGGCGGCGGCGCCGACGTCTTCGCTCACTTCTCGGCGATCGTCGGCAACGGTTTCCGTGAGCTGCAGGAGGGCCAGAAGGTGTCGTTCGACATCACGCAGGGCCAGAAGGGCCTGCAGGCCGAGAACATCGTCGCCGCCTGAGCGGCTCAGGGCGGCGGGGGGGGGGGGGGGCCGGCCGCGGCGCCGCCGCTTTTCCCTGTCCCGGACGACGTGACCGGCTGAGCACCCGCCGTCCGCCGTCTCCCTGGTTCGTTCTTGAAGCTTCTTCGCATGCCGCGGAGCACTCCTCGAAACGTGCCGTTCCGAGGAAGGTCCTCACGCATGCCCCGTAATTCCCGCCGCCGCCCCGCGGCCGCTTCCCGGCCGTCGCACGGCGACGTCGCCACCCCCGTCCGTTCCGCGCCGGCGCTGCCGCCGGCCGCCTCCTTCGACGAGCTCGACATGCCCGCCGAACTGCTGGCCACGCTCGGCCGGGAGGGCGTGACCGAGCCGTTCCCGATCCAGGGCGCGACGCTCCCGGACGCGCTGACCGGCCGGGACGTCCTCGGCCGCGGCCGTACCGGCTCCGGCAAGACGCTCGCCTTCGGGCTGGCGCTGATCTCCCGCACGGCGGGCAGGCGCGCCCGCTCCAAGCAGCCGCTGGCGATGGTGCTGGTGCCGACGCGCGAGCTGGCGCAGCAGGTGACCGCCGCGCTGGAGCCGTACGCCGCGTCCGTGCGGCTGCGCATGGCGACCGTGGTCGGCGGCCTGTCGCTGAACCGGCAGGCGAACGACCTCGCCAAGGGCGCCGAGGTCCTGGTGGCGACGCCGGGACGGCTGACCGACCTGATCGAGCGCGGCGACTGCCGGCTGGACGATGTGGCGATCACCGTCCTGGACGAGGCGGACCAGATGGCCGACATGGGCTTCCTGCCGCAGGTCACCCGGCTGCTCGACCTGGTGAAGCCGGGCGGGCAGACGATGCTGTTCTCGGCGACGCTGGACGGCAACGTCGACCGGCTCGTCCGGCGCTACCTGGACGGCCCGGTCGTCCACTCGGTGGACCCGCCGGCCGGTGCCGTCACCACGATGGAGCACCACCTGCTGCACGTCGCCGAGGCCGACAAGTTCGACACGACCGTGCGGATCGCGGCGCGCGACGGCCAGGTCATCATGTTCGTCGCCAAGAAGTACGGCGCCGACCGGCTGGCGCGCAAGCTGGCGGCCAGGGGCGTGTCCGCGGCGGCGCTGCACGGCGGCAAGACGCAGTCGCAGCGCAACCGCACGCTGGAGGGCTTCCGCACCGGGTCCGTGAACGTGCTGATCGCCACGAACGTCGCCGCCCGCGGCATCCATGTGGACGATCTGGACCTGGTCGTCAACGTGGACCCGCCCGCCGACCACAAGGACTACCTGCACCGCGGCGGCCGTACGGCGCGGGCGGGCCGGTCCGGGACGGTGGTGACGCTGGTCCTGCCCGAGCAGCGCCGCGAGATGGACCGGCTGATGGTCGCGGCCGGGATCGCGCCGAAGGTCGTGCGGGTGGGCGCCGGCGACCCGGAACTCGCCCGGATCACCGGCGCCCGCGCCCCGTCGGGCGAGCCGGTGGCGGCGGCGGAGCCGCGCCGCGCGGCCCCGCGCGCCGGGGGCTCCCGTCCTCAGTCGCGCGCCTCCAGGGGGCGCGGCTCGCGGCGCAGGGCCTCGGCCGCCAATTCCTGACGCGTCCACGGGCCCTTGAAGAAGAACACCAGCGGGATGAACAGGGCCAGGCAGAACAGCGCGACCAGCAGCCAGACGTGCCAGTCGGCGGCCTCGACCACCCGCGGGATGACGATCAGGGCGACGACGGCCATGCCCTTGGTGAGGAAGCCGAAGATGCCCCAGGCCGTGCCCTGGAGCCTGGGGTCGATGTCCTCGGTGTCCTCGGAGTAGCTCGCCATCCAGGGGCAGTACGCGAAGCCCATCGACGCGCCGATCAGCGCGCCGGTGATCATGAGTTCGGGGACGGACGCGGACTCGCGGCCCATCAGGAACGCGAGGTATCCGGCGGAGGCGATGGTGGCGAGGGTGCCGCCGACCACGAACGGCTTGCGCAGCTGGAGCCGGTCGGAGAGGCGGCCCACGACGATCAGCGACACCAGGTTGAGGATCCAGAACGCCGACATGATCGAGGACGCCTTGGCCGCGCTGATCTCGAAGGTGTGCGCGAGCATCGTCTGCCCGTACAGGACGAGCGTGATGTAGAGGACGAGCCAGAACGAGATCCCGACGACGTGCGCCCAGACGTGCCGGTGGGCGAACAGGTCGCGGGTCCGGGGCGGGCGGGCGGTCGCGACGACCTGCTTGGAACGTTCCTCGGTCTGCTGGATCTGGGCGCGCAGCTCGGGCGACAGGTCGGCGATGTTCGCCGCGATGACGACCGAGACGACCAGCGAGACGACGCCCATGATGATGAACTGGGAGCGCCACGCGTCGTTGAAGATCGGCAGCGTCCAGGCGGCGACGCCGGAGGCCAGGAAGCTGGCGCCGACCGGCCCCCAGGTCCAGAACCCGAACGCCTGCGCGCGGCCCATCCGCGGGGAGAAGTCGCGGACGAGCGGGGCGGTGCCGGCGATGGCCATGCCGTCCACGAACGCGAGCGCGACGCGGGCGACGAGGAGTTCCCCGACGGAGTCGGCGAGCGTCATGCCGAAGCAGCAGAGCGCGGTGACCATCATCAGCGGGACGAGCAGCTTGACCCGGCCGACGACGTCGACCAGCCGCCCGCCGATGATCGAGGCGATCGCGCCGGACAGCGCGCCGGCGCCGGAGACGGCCCCGTAGGTGGAGAGGCTCATGTCGAAGTCGTCCAGGAGGAGCGGGACGACGGGGGCGATCTGCGCCTCGTACGAGCCGATCAGGATGGCCAGCACGGCCATCGAGAGGATCTTGATGCGGCGGGAGCCGGTGGGGTATTCGTCGAGTTCGCGCGCGTAGGGAAGCCTCATGGGCGCGGCCTTTCACCGGGAGCTGCGGGAGAGTTAGAGGCGGCTTCTAGAATTCGCTTCGGAGCCAATGTGCGCCACGTCACTCCGGATTGTCAACAGCCCGCACCAGAACGTCCCCGGCGGCCGTCCGGGAGTAGAGGACCGAACGGCCCGCGCGGCGGCGCCGTACCAGTCCCGCGTCGTGCAGCACCCGCAGGTGCCGGCCGACCGAGCCCAGCCCCTGCCCGGTCAGCGCCACGAGCTGCGTCGTGCTCAGCGGCGCGGCCAGCAGCACCAGGACGCCCGCGCGGGCCGGGCCGAGCAGCCGGGCGAGGGCCCGCGGGGGCGGGGCCGGCGGCTCGGCGAGGATGCCGGAGCACGGGTACACGACGGCGTAGCGGTCCGGCTCCTCCCAGGACACCCAGCCGCGCCGGCGGGTGACCGGAACGAACATCAGCCGCACCCCGCGGAGGTCGCGCGGCGGGTAGTCGCGCAGGCTCACCTGCAAGCGGCCCGAACCCAGCCAGCGCATCTCCGGCAGGATGTCGTCCACCGCCTCGGCCCAGCCGCTGCGCGCGAGCCGGGCGGTCCGCGCGACCGTGTCGGCCTCCAGGATCCGCCGGCGCCGCTCCCAGTACGGGAGGACGGCCCGCTCCCACACCCACTCCAGCAGCCCGGCGGCCGCGCCGGCCGGGTCCGCGCCGCGCAGCCGGTCCGGCACCGGGCCGTCCAGGGCCGTCGCCAGGTGCCCGCGCGCCTCGTCCGGCGAGAAGGCCCGGACCCGCGCCACCTCCTCCTCGAACGAGGGGTCCCCTTCCCCCAGCGGCGTCGGGGTGAAGAAGTCGGCGAGGTAGCGCGGCCGTACGGCGCACTCGATGACCAGCGCGGCGACCGGGTCGGCGGCGAGCCGGGCGCGGTACGCGGGCAGGTGCGCGTCCAGCCAGGCACGCTCGCCCGGATGGGCGGCGGTGCCCCGCCGCAACGCCATCAGGCAGGCGGTGGCCTCCGCCAGCGGCGAGACCACGAACCTGGCCTGCGCGAGTGTGTCCGCGTCGACCCGCCACAGCCCCATCGTTTCGCCTCCCCGCGAAACATTAACGGCCAGGCGGCCCTGATCACGACACTCCTCGCATGCACCCCTCCCCCCCACCCGACCCCTCGCCGGCCACCCCTTCCCCGCCACCGCACGAGTCCGCCCGCCGGGCCGCCGGTCCTGGTTCGCCGCCCGGCGGGTACCGCGCGCTGTTCCGATCGCCCGAGTTCACGCCGCTGTTCGTCGCGGCGTCGCTCCAGGGGGCGGCGGTCACGGTCGCCGGGCTGGCGCTGAGCACGCTCGTCTTCGCCGCGACCGGCTCGCCGCTGCTGTCGGCCCTCAGTATGTTCGGGCCCTCGCTCGTCCAGCTGGCGGGTGCGGCGACGCTGCTGTCGGCGGCCGACCGGCTGCCGCCGCGCGCGGCGGCCACCGGGCTGGCCCTGGCCGCGGCCGCCGGCACCGCCGTGCTGGCCGTCCCCGGGCTGCCGGGCTGGGCCGGGCTCGCCGCCGTGCTGTTCCTCGGCCTGGTCGCGTCGGTCGCCGGCGCGGTCCGGTACGGCCTGCTCAGCGAGATCCTGCCGCCCGGCGGCTACCTGCTCGGCCGCTCGGTGTTCAACATGTCGGCCGGAACGGTGCAGATCGCCGGGTTCGCCGCCGGGGCGGCCATGGTCGCGGTCCTCTCCCCGCGCGGGACGCTGCTCGCCGGCGCCGCGCTGCACCTGGCCGGGGCGTGCGCCGCCCGCCTCGGCCTCACCCGGCGGGCGCCGCGCGCCGGGGGGCGGCCGTCGGTGGCCGAGACGTGGCGGGTCAACCGGACGCTGTGGTCGTCGCCGCCGCGCCGGTACGTCTACCTCGCGCTCTGGCTCCCGAACGGCCTGGTCGTCGGGGCCGAGGCGCTGTTCGTCCCGTACGCGCCGGACCGGGCCGGCGTCCTGCTGGCGCTGGCCGCCGCCGGGATGCTCGCCGGGGACGCGCTCGCCGGCCGCTTCCTCCCGCCCGCGTGGCGCGGCCCGCTCTCCCGGTACCTCTACCTGCTGCTCGCCGCCCCGTACCTGGTGTTCGCCCTGCACCCGCCGCTTCCGCTGGCCGCCGCGGCCGCCGCCGTCGCGTCCATCGGCTTCGGCACGACGCTCCTCCTCCAGGAACGCCTGGTCGCGCTGACACCGGCCGGCATGCAGGGGCAGGCCCTCGGGCTGCACGCGTCCGGAATGCTCGCCATGCAGGGCGCCGCCGCCGCCGTCGCCGGAACGATCGCGCAGCACACCTCCCCCGCGACGGCCATCACCGCGATGGCGGTCCTGTCCCTCGCGGTGACGCTCGCGCTCGCCCCCGGGCTGCGCGGCGGCCCCGGCCGCGGCGACGGCACCGCCCCCATGTGAACGATCACCGTCCGGCGGCGCCCCGCCCCGCGCGCGTCACACCCGCGCCCCGCCCGGCGCGGAGGACCGGCGGTTTCACCGATGCCGACGGGACGCTCCCGCAACACACTGACGGCCATCCCGCCCCTCAGTGGAAGGAGCATCATGCTCAGCAGGACGTCACCCGGACGCCGACGGACGTACCTCGGGCTCCTGGGCACCGGCGCGGCCCTGATCGCCGGGCTGCTCACCGCGCCGCCGGCGAGCGCGGCGAACCCGTACGAGCGCGGGCCCGCACCGACCGAGTCGAGCGTCACCGCCGCCCGCGGCCCGTTCGCCACCTCCCAGACCAGCGTGTCCGGCCTCGGCGTCACCGGCTTCGGCGGCGGCGTCATCTACTACCCGACCTCCACCAGCGAGGGGACGTTCGGCGCGATCGCGATCGTGCCCGGCTTCACCGCGTCCTGGTCCACGCTGGACTGGCTCGGCCCGCGCCTGGCCTCGCAGGGCTTCGTGGTCTTCGGGATCGAGACCAACACCCGGCTCGACCAGCCGGCCCAGCGCGGCCAGCAGCTCCTCGCGGCGCTGGACTACCTGACCCGCAGCAGCTCGGTCCGCAGCCGGATCGACACCTCCCGGCTGGCCGTGGCCGGGCACTCGATGGGCGGCGGCGGCTCGCTGGAGGCCGCCAAGAGCCGCACCTCCCTCAAGGCCGCCATCCCGATCGCCGCGTGGAACCTCGACAAGAGCTGGCCCGAGGTCCGCACCCCCACCATGATCATCGCAGGTGAGTCCGACACCGTCGCCTCGCCGGCCTCGCACTCCTCGCCGTTCTACAACAGCCTGAGCAACGCCCGCGAGAAGGCGTACCTGGAGCTGGACGGCGCCAGCCACTTCTTCCCGCAGTTCTCCAACACGACCATGGCCAAGTACATGATCAGCTGGATGAAGCGCTACATCGACGACGACACCCGCTACGACCAGTTCCTGTGCCCGCCGCCGCGTGCCACGGGCGACATCTCCGAGTACCGCAACACCTGCCCCAACAGCTGATCCTCCGGCTCCGGCGGGCCGCGGCATGGGCGCGGCCCGCCACCGGCATGCCCGGGGTCATCCGACGGGTACCCCTCCCCCGCTCCCGCTGTGCTGCGACGCCGAGCGCAGCGCGTGCTCGACCAGGCTGACCAGGACGTCCTTCGCCGACCCCGGCCGCCGCGCGTCGCAGAGGATCACCGGCACCTGCGGGTCGACGTCCAGCGCCGTCCGGATCTCCGGCTGGTCGTACCGGTCGGCGCCGTCGAAGCAGTTCACCGCGATCACGAACGGCGTGCCGCGCCGCTCGAAGTAGTCGATCGAGGCGAAGCTCGCCGTCAGCCGCCGCGTGTCGGCCAGCACCACCGCGCCCAGCGCGCCGCGCGACAGCTCGTTCCACATGAACCAGAACCGCTCCTGGCCCGGCGTCCCGAACAGGTAGATGGCCACGCCGTCGCGCAGGGTGATGCGGCCGAAGTCCATCGCCACCGTCGTCGTCGACTTCGTCTCCACCCCGCCGAGGTCGTCGACGCCGACGCCCGCGCTGGTCAGCGACTCCTCGGTACGGAGCGGCCGGATCTCGCTGACCGCGCCGACCAGCGTCGTCTTGCCGACCCCGAAGCCGCCGGCCACCAGGATCTTCAGCGCCACCCGCGGGCCGTCCGGCCGTGCCTCCTCCGGATGGTGCGGGTCTTCGTGGGGATCAGAGCGCACGGAGCTCATCGAGCACCCTCCTGAGCAGGTTCTGGTCGACCTGGGCGGTCGGCGGGGTCCACTGCTGCACGGCGACCAGTCCCTGGTCCAGCAGGTCCCCGGCGAGCACCCGGATCACGCCCAGCGGAAGGCCCGAGTCGGAGGCCAGATCCGCGATGGTGTGCGGCCGCCGGCACAGCGCCAGCAGGCGGCGTTGCTCGCGGGACAGCCGCATGCGCTCGGCGGGAGCGCGGCCCGTCGCCACGATGATGGCCACGATGTCGAGCGGTTCGCCGACCGGGCGGGTCCGGCCACGGGTCATCGCGTAGGGGCGGACGATGGGCCCCGCGGCCTCGTCGATCCACCGCTCCCTGCGCGCACCGTGCGGTTCCATTCCGGTTCACCCTGATCCCGGTCCGCCCGCTCTGAGGCCCGTCGACAACTGCCGGTGGACGCGCTTGACGAGCATCGTCATCTCGTACGCGACGAGGCCCGCGTTCGCGCCGACCCCGCTCAGCAGGGCCAGGCAGCTGTTCTCCCCCGCCGGCACGACGAAGAACAGGCCCTTCTCCATCTCGACGATCGTCTGCCGTATCTCGCCGGACTCCAGATGAGGCTGCGCGCCGATCGCCAGGCTGTGGAACCCGGCCGCCAGCGCGGCCAGGTACTCGCCGTCCTCGCGCCCGATGTCCCGGGACGACCCCATGACCAGGCCGTCGCGCGACAGCACGACCACCTTGAGCACGTCGGGGACCCGGTCCACCAGATCGTCCAGAAGCCAGCCCAGTTCGGCGGTCACTCCCGGCTGGGTCATGACTTTCTCCAATCTCTTCCGTTGTTCCCCGACGGTCCTTCGTCCTCGTCGCGCCCGCGCAGCCAGCCCGCCTGCAGCGAGGCGAACAGGTCGCGCGACGCCTCCGCCGAACGGTCCTCCCACATGGGCCGCTGCGGCTCGGACGGGGTCGCGGCCGCGGGGGGCGGCGGGGCCGCGTTGCGCAGCTCGGGGGCCAGGTTGGCCTGCCGTACGCGGCGCGGCAGCGGGGCGCGCGGGCGCGATCCGGGCGGTCCGGCCGGGCCCGGCGGCGGCTCCGCCGCCACCGGCGGCGGCTGCGGGCGCCGCACGTCGACCGGCGGCAGCGACTCGATCGGCGGCGCGGCGGACCCGCCGGGCTCCGGCACCGGCGCCGACAGCGTCGCGTCGTTCCCCGGCGCGGCCGGGGGGCCGCCGGTGCCCGGCTCGGCGGCCGGGTTGCGCCACACCTCGGCCTCGATCGTCTTCGCCGGCCGCGACCAGTGGCTCCGCTCGGCGGGAGTCGAGATCACCGGGCTGCGCTCCTGCGTGCCGTTCCCGTTCCCGTTCGCGCCGCCGTTGCCGTTACCGGTCCCGTTGCCGGCGGCGCCGTTGGCCGCCGCGCCCGCGACCGCCTCGTCCTCGGGCTGGTCGACGTCCACGATGAGCTTGCGCGGCACGAGCACCACCGCGCTGACGCCGCCGTACAGCGACGGCTGGAGCGCCACCTTGATCCCGTGCCGGGCGGCCAGCCGGCCCACGACGAACAGGCCCAGCCGGTCGCTGTCGGCGAGATCGAACTCCGGCGGGCGGGCGAGCCGCTCGTTCAGCGCGGCCATCTCGGCCGGGTCCAGCCCGATGCCGCGGTCCACGATGTCGACCGCGAACCCGTTGGCGCCCATCTCGCCCCGCACCAGCACCTCGGTCGGCGGCGGCGAGAACACCGTGGCGTTCTCGATCAGCTCGGCCAGCAGGTGGATGACGTCGGCGACCACCTCGCCGATCAGCGCGGACTGGGCGGACACCACCACGACCTCGACCCGGGTGTAGTCCTCCACCTCCGCGACCGCCGCGCGCAGCACGTCGTCCACGTGCACCGGACGGCTCCAGCCCCGGCCCGGGGACGCCCCGGACAGGATGACCAGGCCCTCCGCGTGCCGCCGCATGCGGGTGGTCAGGTGGTCGAGCCGGAACAGGTCCTCCAGCGCCTTGGGCTCGGAGGTGTTGCGTTCCATCTCGTCCAGCATGTTCAGCTGCCGGTGCAGCAGCGACTGGCTGCGCCACGCCACGTTCAGGAACACCCGGCTGATGCCCTTGCGCAGGTGCGCCTCGCTGACCGCCGTCTCCAGCGCGGTCCGCTGCACCCGCGTGAACGCGTCGCCGACCCGGCCCACCTCGGTCGTCCGCCCGATGATCAACGGTGGCGCCTCGGCCTGCACGTCGACCTCCTCACCGCGCCGCAGCCGGGCCACCACCCCCGGCAGCCGGTCCTCGGCCAGCCGCAGCGCCGCCCGCTGGAGCCCGCGCAGCTCGCGCGACAGGCTCCGCGCCGCCAGCAGCGACAGCGTGATCGACGCGACCACCGCGAGCAGCCCGAACCCGCCCGCGACCGCGAGCCGCGTCACGACCCGCTCCCCGATCGGCTTGGCCAGCTCGTTCAGCGCCAGGCTCGACTGCGTGACGGCCTGCCCCCACGCCTGCTCCAGGCGCGGCAGCGTCGTCGGCCAGTCCGCGGCCGCGGCGGGCAGCCGGTTGTCGTCGGCGCCGGCGATCGCGGTCTCCATCTGGCGGAACTGCTTGTACGCGGGCGTCGCGGCCACCTTGGCCAGCGGCGCGCGCACGTCGGCGCTGAGGTCGGACATGCCCACGTCGAACTCGCGGCGCCCGAGCGCGACCGACTGCACGAACGCGCGGTGCTCGGCCTCGGTCATCTGGCCGTTCTTCGCCAGCGCGGCCGTGACGATCGCGTCCTCGCGCAGCACGAACGCGCGGGCGTTGCCCAGCTGGATCAGCGCGCGGCCCTGCTGGAAGATGTCCAGGTCGTTGACGATCACCAGGCCGCTGAAGACGCGCACGATGGAGTCGAGCGTGAGGCTGTAGCCGTCGATGATGTCCAGGGTCTGGACGTCGCCGGAGTCGACCGCGGCGCGCAGCTTCGGCACCCGGTCGAGCAGCTTGATCGCCTCGTCGAGCCGCTCCAGGCTCTTGGGGTCGGCGGCCTCCTTGGCCTCGGGCGACAGCGCCGAGGAGCGGAACGCGGCCTGCACGCCGTCCACCCGCGCCCGCTGCGCGCCGAGCTTCTGGCGCTCGCCGGCGTTGCCGCCGGCCTGCTCGCGGGTGCTGAGCGCGACCACGCTGAGCTGCCGTTCGGTCTGGAGCTGGTTCACCAGGTAGAGGCCGGGCAGGGTGATCTTCTCGTACGCGCTGGTGTAGTCGTACTTCTCGAGCGCCGGGCCGAGGCTGCTGCCGGCCGCGAACGCCCACAGGCCGATCAGCGACATCAGCGGGACGAGCAGCAGCGCCGTGATCCGCAGGCGTATCGGGCGGCGGCGGGGGTTCTTCGCCGGCGCCGGGCGCGGCGGGGGCGGGTCCTTGCGCGGCGGCTCCTGCTGCGCCCTCGGCTGGACGGCGTGGGGCTTCGCCTGGTGCGCCTTGTGCGGGACCGCCTTCTTCGCGGTCTTCATGTGGGCCTGGTGCGCGGCGGCTTGGCGGGCCGCGACCTCGCGGCGTCGGGCGGCCATCAGATCACGTCCTCGGGTAGGTGCGGTTCGCTCGTGGCGTTGCCCGCCCGCTCCGCCTCCGCCCGGCGGCGGGCGGCGATCCTCACGGAAGGTCTTCCTCGCCCGGCGATCTCGTGGCGAGATGGCGCAGGCGCTTGGAGATCAGTACGACAGCTTCGGCGTGCCCCCGCCTGGCCTGCTCCCGCGTCGTGTACTGCCCGATGTCGGCGTGAGTCGTCATATCGGAGACGATGGTCTGCCATAGCAGGGGCCTTCCGTTCGAAGCCAATCCTTGGTCGATCACGGTGAACCAGGTGGAGACGACCACCACTTCGCTGCCCACGTAGATGACGTCCTGCGCGAGCAGGCGCCCCCGTATGTCGAGCAGCAGCCGCTGCGCCTCGTCGGATGTCGCGGGTCGCCCGTCTGCTCGGTACCAGTCAACGGTCATCGGATTCCCCTCGGCGCCGTTCGGAGATCAGGGGATGGGGAGGGTGGGCGGGGAAGATCGGATGGGGAAGATCGGGCGGTTTCGGGCGTGCGTGGACCGGCGGCGCCGGCCGTCGGGCCGGGCCGCCCTCGCCGCCGGCGCGCGGGAACTCGCCGGGGCGGCGGGGGACGGTCAGGGGATGAGGGTCCCGGCGGACGGCCAGGCCATCAGCTCGCACCACACGGACTTGCCGGAGTCGGTCCGGTCGATCCCGTGCCGGTCGGCGATGGCGGCCACCAGGAACCAGCCGCGGCCGGTCTCGTCCATCAGGTCGATGCGCCGCAGGCTCGGCGTGACCGGGCTCGGGTCGTGCACCTCGATCCGCAGGCAGGTGCCGCGGCGCAGGACGAGCAGGCGCAGCGGGTCGCCGGCCGGGGCGTGCCGTACGGCGTTGGTCACCAGCTCCGAGACCAGGATCTCCGCGTCGTCGCGGACGTGCGGAACGCCGCGGGCGCCGGTGAGGGTGCGCACGAAGGCCCGGGCCCGCGGTACGGACTCGTGCGCGGCGGGCAGGGTCAGCTCGCCCAGCTGCTGTTCGGTGGTGGGGACGGCGGTCAGGACCGCGGCCTCACCCGGCCTGTCGATGTAGTGGTGTTCGGCCGACATGGTTGGCGTCTCCTCGGCTGAGGCGCGGCGACGCGGTTCCGGCGCGCGCGGGGCGTCGGAACGAGGGGGTCGCCGGCGAGGTGTGCCGCTGCCGCAAGCGCATGCGGCGGCAAGGAGGTCGGTGACAGGGAGTCGGGGGAAGGGGGAAGCCGGGAGGGGAAGATCGGAGTCATGCCGACTCCTGGTCCTCGGCCTGGAGGGCCGCGCGCTGGCGCAGCACCTGTGCCGTTCGCGTGTAGCAGTCGTAGTTCTCGTATTCGAACCGACGGCCGCGCAAACAGGTGAGGTAGGGACCGATGGGGCTGCCGTACAGGAGGAAGGTCTCCTCGTCGAGATCTCCCCGGAGCCGCTTCAGCGTGTGCTCGAAGTGCTCGACCTTGGCCTTGGCCGCCTGGGCGCGCTCTTCGAGCTGCGCGATGACGTCCTCCGCGGGGACGTGCTCGACCACCTGCAGCATGACCAGCAGGTCCTCGCGGATGATCCCGGGCTTGGCGGGGAGTGTGGCGAAGCGCTCCAGCTCCTCGATCCCAGCAGGCGTGACGGTGAAGACGCGCTTGTTGGGACGGTCGTGCTGGATGACCTGGCGGCCGGCGATGAGCCCCTCCTTCTCCAGGCGGGTCAGCTCGGTGTAGAGCTGCTGGGGCACGGCGTGCCAGAAGTTCGAGACCGCGATGTCGAAGATCTTGGCCAGCTGGTAGCCGCTGTACTCACCGTCGAGCAGTGCCGCGAGAACGGCGTGTCGTAGCGCCATCGATCGCACTCTCCCTGCCGGAATCCTTCGTCCGGCATCCCAGGTAGTGCAAGAGCTTACTAGTCAATGGCGTGACTAGTAAACGAGTTTCGGGATTCTCTTGAAAAAGGGCAAGATCCACCAAACCGGCGGCGGTCATGCCCCTGCCCGTCCACCTCGCCCGCACAACGCGGCGGGGCCGCCCGTACGCTCTGTACGGACGGCCCCGCGGCCGCGGTTCGGACGGCGCCTCAGACGCCCGCCCGCTCCAGCGCGGCGATGTCGGGTTCGAGATCGACGGCCAGTTGCTTGATCCGCCCTTCCAGGAAGTCCTGCCTGGTCAGCCGGCGCTGGATCTTCCCGCTGGTGGTGCGCCGCACCGCGCCGCGGCCGGACAGCACGACGCTCAGGGCCGGCAGCCCGAACGTCCGCGCGACCACGTCGCGGGTGTGCGCGGCCAGCTCGGGCAGCCCCATCTCCTTGACCGCGCCCGGGATCACCTCCTGCACGATGATCACCTGCTCGCGGCCGCGGTCCGGCGGCAGCGCCAGCGAGAACGCGGCGGACGTGCGGGCGGCCGGATGCGCGGCGCGGGCGGCCTCCTCCAGGTCGTGGGCGTAGATGTTGTGCCCGTTGACGATGATGAGGTCCTTGATCCGGCCGGTGACGTACACCTCCCCGCCGGCGAGGAAGCCCAGGTCGCCGGTCCGCAGGTACGGGCCGCGCCCCTCGGCCGTCACGGCCTGGAAGATCTCCCGCGTCTCGGCGGGCCGCTTCCAGTACCCCTGGGCGACGCTGCCGCCGGCGACCCAGATCTCGCCGATCCGGCCGTCCGGCAGCGGCTCGCGCGTGACCGGGTCGACGACGCGCACGTCCAGGGTGACGGGACGGCCGCTGCTCACGAGCCGGCGGGTGCCGCTCCCCTCGAAACCGTCGCCCGCGTCGGTCCGCGGGTCCGGGGCCCTGGCGGCGCCGTTGACGGGCACCGCCTCGTTCCGGGTCAGCGCCGTGTAGTCGAACTCGCGGATCACCGGTCCGGTGCCGAGCGGCGCGCCGGAGATCAGCAGCGTCGTCTCGGCCATGCCGTAGCACGGCATCCAGATCTCGCGGCGGAACCCCGCCGGGCCGAACCGCTCGACCATCCGGTCCAGCGTGCCCGCCAGCACCGGCTCGGCCCCGTTCTTCACGGTGAGCAGGGACGCCAGGTCGAGGCCCGCCACCTGCTCGTCGGTGACGCGGCGCAGCAGCAGCTCGTACCCGAAGTTCGGGCCCACGATGATGGTCGCCCGGTGCCGGCCCACCAGCTCCAGCCACAGGGCGGGCCGCTTGATGAACGTGATCGGCGACATCAGCACGTACCGGCCCGCCATGTAGAGCGGGTGCAGGATCTGCCCGACCAGCCCCATGTCGTGGTAGTGGGGGACCCAGCCGATGCCCACGCTGTGCGCGCCGCCCTCGATCCGCGCGTTGATCTCCTGCGCGTTGCGGAGCAGGTTGCCGTGGGAGACGACCACGCCCTTCGGGTCGCTCGTCGAGCCGGACGTGTACTGGAGGAACGCCGTCGCGGACGGGTCGTACTCGGGCATCGTCCAGGCGTCGGGGTCGGCGGTGACGTCGGCGTCGGTGGCCAGGCAGCGGACGATGCCGGACAGGCCGGACGCCGCGACCCACGTCTCGAGCATCTCGCGGTGGGCGGAGTCGGTGAGGATCCAGCGGATGCCGGCGTCGTCGATGATGCGCCGGGTGCGTTCGGCACGGCCCGCGTCCAGGTCGGGGAACGGGGCGGGGACGGCGATGACGCGCGCGTACAGGCAGCCGACGAACGCGGTGATGAAGTCCAGGCCCTCGGGGTAGAGGAGCAGGACGGCCTCGTCCCGGACGCCGAGGCCGTGCAGGTGGCCGGCCAGGGCGCGGGCGCCGCGGTCGAGGTCGGCGAGGCCGAGGTCCTCCTCGCGGTAGGTGCGGCCGGGGCCGCGCACCTCGGACACGAACGTGAAGCCGCGGGCGTTGCCGTACTCGCGGACGTTGTCGCGGACGACCTGCACGAAACCGCGCTCGGCGGCGGCGGCGGGGCGGGCGGTGGCGGCGGTAACGGTCATCGTCCCGGCCTCTCTATCGACTGGTCGCCGTCGGCGAGCTCGACGAGGGAGAACCAGCGGCCCTCGTCGAAGCAGCGGAACATCACGCTCTCCAGGGAGGGCAGGTACTCCTCCGACAGGCCGGTGTCGGGGTGGGCGCGTTCGAGCAGCCGCTCCAGGCAGAGCACCAGCCAGGCGCCGTCGGCGAACGAGCCGCCGAACTCGGCGTGGTTGTGGATCCAGGTGAGCATGACCGACACCATCGCGTGGAGTTCGCAGTACCTCTTGGCGCGCCGAAGGGCCGCCGCCGAGGTGGTGTCCTCGGGGTCGGCGCGCACGCCGGCGAGCAGTTCCGAGCGCAGGTCGCCGATGCGCGACACGATCCCGGCCAGGTCGGCGGCCACGTCGGGGGCCGCGAAGACGCGGGCCGTGGACAGCAGCGTCTCGACGGTCGCGTCGAAGCGGCGGCCGATCTCGTCGTGGCCCTCGTTGGTGAGCTGGAGCCGGCGCCCGTCGGGCTCCCAGACCGGCGGGGTGCGCGTCCAGGAGAACAGCTCGTCCAGCAGCTCGTCGGCCGGCTCCTGCTCGGGCGGGTCGACGATCAGGAACGGGAGCTGCGCGGCGACGTTCGCCAGGTTGACGTGGGTGGTCCCCTCGAAGATGCTCGCGATCGCGTGGTCGCGCTGGAGCTTCTGGAACACCCCGTGCGCCACGCCCTCGCGCAGGTAGCCGCGCGCGGCGAGGACGGCGCCGATGCTCGCCACGACCTCCTCGCCCATGACCGGGACGAAGTACTTGACCATGGACGACCACAGGCTGAGCCGCCCGGGCGCGACGGTCAGGGCCCGCGCGACCGGTACGGCCGTGCACTCGGCGATCAGCAGGTCCAGATGGGTCTTGACGAGATGGTCGCGGATGACCGGGATCTGGTAGATGCCCGCCCCGTACAGGGTGCGCTCGTGCGAGTACTCCATCCCGATCCGCACGACCGCGTCCATCGTGCCGATCGACAGGGCCGCGATGGCGGTACGGGTGATCTGCAGCGTCTTGAGCGTCTGGACGAGCCCGGCGCCCTTGCGGCCGACGACGGTGTCGGCCGGCAGCAGCGCCCGGTCGAACGCGATGCCGCTGAGGTCGTGGCCGCGCAGCCCGAGCGTGCGGACCGGCGGCAGCGCCGTGTAGGTGTCGGGGTCGAGCTCCTCCTTGTCGACCAGGAGCAGGGAGAAGTCCCGGGCGCCGGTCTTGGCGTACGTGGTGACGAACCGGCCGCGGGTGGCGTTGCCGACCGGCCACTTGGTGCCCGACAGGACCAGCACGTCCTCGTCGCCGGCGGCCGCGGACTCGCAGGACATCACGTCGCTGCCGTGATCGGCCTCCGACACCGCGAAGCAGGCCAGGTCGCCGCGCAGGATGCCGTCGGCGACGACCTTCTGCTGCCTGCTGTCGCCCCACATCCAGACCGGGTTGACGGCGAGCAGGCCCGACCCGTACATCACGGCGATCGTCAGGCTGCGCCGGGAGATGCCGCGGGTGACGAAGAACAGCTCCTCCAGCGTGGCGAGGCGGCCGCCGAGCTGGGTCGGCACGAGGTACTCCTGGAACCCCCAGGCCCGGACGGTCTCGACGGCGCCGCGGGGCAGCTCGTCGCGCTCCTCGGCCTCGACGATGTCGCGGTACGAGAAGGGGCCGGCGCCGTCGTCCATGGGGTCGCCGAGGTAGGCGTCCAGATCGGCGGCGATCCGATGGGCAGGTGACAGCGCTGCGCGCGGGGACACTTCGCTTCTCATCGTTCGCTTCCCTCTTCACGGCCGTGGTGGCCTCTGGTCCTGCTGGCAGGGCGCCGCGGGGCGCCCGCCGGTGTGCTCGGCGGTTCCCTCGTCCCGTCCCCCGGATCGCTTCGTCAGGCGGGTGCCGCGAGCTCCTCCATCCGCCGGCCGACCACCCGCGCGAGCGTCATCGCCGCGGGCAGCGGCCGGACCATCACCGTCAGGTCGGCGACCAGCCCGGCCTCGTTGAACGTGATCAGATCGACTCCCTGGACGGCCTTGCCCATGACCCGGGCGCCGAAGACGAGCGCCTGGGCCGGTGGGCCGGTACGGGCGCGGCCGGCCAGATCGTGGGTGTAGTGGAAGTCCTCGAACGTCTCCAGGAGGACGCCCAGCAGCGTGGTGACCGTGTCCCGGCCCCGGTAGGGCTTCACCATGACCGGGCTGCGGAACTCGACGGCGGGATCGAGCGTCCGGGTGATCTCGGCCAGGTCCTTGGCCTCCACGGCGGCGCGGAACGTACCGGGCACGGCGGTCATGCCGGCCTCCTGCGCTGCGCCTTCCGGACGCTCTTCGGCGTGATCGGCACCCCCACCGCGATGGGGATCCCGGGCACGGGGACGTTGACGGGCTCCCGGAACGCGATCGACCGGACGGTCGTGGACACCACGGCCGCGGGCGCCGCCGGAGCGGGTTCCGGTACGGGGTCTGGCGCGGCGGGCGCCGGGATCGTCCGCACGGGTTCCGGCGCGGCGGGTGCGGCCGGTACCGGTGTGACGGGGTTCGGGACCACGCGCGCCGGGGCGGGCACGGGTTCCGGGGCGGCGGGCGCGGCGGGTGCGGGCACCGCCGGGACCGGGGTGGCCGGGGTGGCCGGGGCGGGGACCGGGCGGAGG
>NZ_JBGNUR010000018.1:0-162553 GCF_041951345.1 Actinomadura sp. 21ATH
GACATGGTCGTCCAGATGGACATAGAGTGCGGTCAGAAGGGCGTCCAGGTTTGTCTTCACACACTGATCATGGGCGCCCTTCGCCATGCCCGCGACCGGTTCCGCAAACCCCCATCAACGATCTAGCCCCGGTTCGCGGGCTGCGCGGCGGCGGGGGCGGACGCCCGCCTCCCGCCGCCGCGCCGGCCGCGGGTCAGCCCAGGGTCAGGTCCCGGCGGCGCAGGCCGGCCAGCCCGGCCGCGCCGGCGGCCAGGACCAGCGCGGTCAGCCAGGCGAACGGCGCGAGCTCCGCGTCCTGGCCGGGCAGCTTCGGGATGTGGGTGAACGGCGAGACGTCCAGCAGCCACTGGTCGGCCTGGAACGCGCCGCCGAACAGCGTCAGGACCGCCGCCACGGCGAGCACGCCCCAGCCGCCGGCCGCGCTGAACCGCGGGGCCAGGCCGACGATCGCCAGCGTGACCGCCGCGACCAGCCACACCGCCGGCAGCTGCGCGAGCGCCGCCGCCGTCACCCGGGGCAGCTGCCCGCCCAGGTCACCGGTGTTCAGCCCGTGCGTCAGCCCGGTGGCCAGGCCGCCGACCGCCTGCACGAGCGCCGTGCCCAGCAGCGCGAACACCAGGTGGGAGGCCGCCCACCGGACCCGGCCGACCGCCGTCGCCAGGACGGGCTCGGCGCGCTGCGCGGTCTCCTCGGACCGCATCTTCAGCGTCGCCGACACCGCGTACCCGGCCGCGATCACGCCCATCATCCCCATGACGGTGCCGAAGTAGACGTCCACGATGCCGCCCGTCCCGCCGCCGAGCCGGGCGAAGATCTCCTCCAGGTCGGGGTTGTCGGCGACCATGTCCCGGACGGTCCCGGCGACGCCGCCCCACACCACGCCCAGCGCGGCGAAGCCGGCGAGCCAGCCGTACAGGCCGCGCGAGTGCAGCCGCCAGGCCAGGCCGATCGGCCCGCGCAGCGACGGCGCGGCCTCCGCCGGGCCCGGCCGGGGCGGCAGGATCCCGGCGCCGACGTCGCGGTGCGCGGTCAGGTACGCGGCGGCGGCGACGAGCAGGACGACGGCCACGGCGGGGACGGCCGCCACCCACCACCGCTCGCCGCCGTACGCCTGGAGGCGGGTGCCCCAGCCGAGCGGGGACAGCCACGACAGCCAGGACAGCCCGTTGCCGGCGCCGCCGACGTCGGCGGCCATCCGCACCACGAACGCCCCGCCCAGCGCGGTGATCGCGATGCCGCGCGCCGCGCCGGCGCCCTCGGAGAGCTGCGCGGCGACGCCCGCGACGGCCGCGAACACCCAGCCCGCCAGGGTCAGCTGGAGGCCGAACGCGACCGACCCGGCGGCGGGCATGCCCATCGCGGTCATGCCGCCGGCCAGGACGATCCCGATCGCGAGCGCGGCCCCGCCGGTCACCAGCAGCGCCGCGGCCAGGTCCGCGCCGCGGCCGAGGACGGTGGCGCCGAGCAGCTCGCGCCGCCCGGCCTCCTCCTCGGTACGGGTGTGGCGCACGACCGTCAGCGCGCAGAACAGCGCCACCATCACCGGGATGAACCCGGAGCGCTGCGCGACGATCGCGGCGATAGAGGTGTCGTGCATCGGCCCGTACAGCGCCAGGAACGTCGGGGACTCCCCGGTGGTGCGGGCGTAGTTCAGCCGGTCGGCGGCGGTGGGGTAGAGCTCCTCGCTCGCGGCCACGAAGTTGAGCGGCAGCAGGCCGAGGAACAGCGCCCAGACCGGCATCAGGAACCGGTCGCGCCGCAGGATCAGGCGGGCCAGCCCGCCGGTTCCGGTGAGCGCGGTCATCGCACGGACTCCTTGCTCTCCCCGGTGCCGGCGCCGGCGGGAAGCTCGTCCTTGTAGTGCCGCAGGAACAGCTCCTCCAGCGTCGGCGGGCGGCTGGACAGGCTGCGCACGCCGGTCGCGACCAGCTGCCGCAGCACCTCGTCGAGCCTGCTGGTGTCGACCTCGCAGCGCACCCGGTTGCCGTCGACCCGCATGTCGTGCACGCCGGCCAGGGACGACAGGCCGTTGGGCGGGGCGGCCAGCTCGGCGTCGATGGAGGTGCGGGTCAGGTGCCGCAGGTCGGCGAGCGTCCCGGTCTCGACCGCGACGCCGTTGCGGATGATCGTCATCCGGTCGCAGAGCGCCTCGACCTCGGACAGGATGTGGCTGGACAGCAGCACGGTGCGCCCGTCCCGCCGCTCCTGCCGGACGCAGTCCTGGAAGACCTCCTCCATGAGCGGGTCCAGGCCCGAGGTCGGCTCGTCCAGGATGAGCAGCTCGGCGTCGGAGGCCAGCGCGGCGACCAGGCCGACCTTCTGCCGGTTGCCCTTGGAGTAGGCGCGGCCCTTCTTCTTCGGGTCGAGCTCGAAGCGCTCCAGCAGGTCGGCCTTGCGGCGCGGGTCCAGCCCGCCGCGCATCCGGCCGAGCAGGTCGATGACCTCGCCGCCGGACAGGTTGGGCCACAGGGTGACGTCGCCGGGCACGTACGCCAGCCGCCGGTGCAGCGCGGTGGCGTCCTTCCAGGGGTCGCCGCCCAGCAGCCGGGCGGTGCCGGCGTCGGCGCGCAGCAGGCCCAGCAGGACGCGGATGGTGGTGGACTTCCCGGCGCCGTTCGGGCCGAGGAAGCCGTGCACCTCGCCGGCGCGGACGGTCAGGTCGAGGCCGTCGAGGGCGCGGGTGCGGCCGAACGTCTTGACGAGGCCGGATACGGAGATGGGCGTGTCGTTCGCTGATGCGGTCATGGTGGCGGACCTCTTGTCTCGGGGGGAGCGGATCGGCGGGCACGCGACCGCCGCCCCCATGACCGCCCGCTAGGGCAGGGGGGCCGGCCGGCCGTGCCGCGTACCTGATGGGAACCGGGGGCGCGGCGGCGCCGGCGGGTCCGGGTCGGCCTTGCGGGCCGCGGCGTGCGAGGTGGAGATGCGCGGGCCCATCACCCGCCCGCCTGCCCTTCCTCGTCCGCCTGCCCTTCGCCGCCCGGCAGCCGGTCCATCGCGGCCCTGGCCTGCTCGACCAGCTCGGGCGGGAGCAGGTCGTCGGTGAGGATGTCGAACATCGCCCGGCCCAGCCGGGGGTAGCCCTCCATCGTCAGCGGATCGGCGCCGAGGCTGCGGTGCAGGTGCTCGTGCAGCACCAGCACGCCGAACGACATCGTGGTCAGGACGGCGGCGTAGGCGCGCAGGTCGGAGGTGGTCGGCTTGTTCAGGAGGTCGCCGGGCTCGGCGAGGATCTCCTCGCTGAAGGCGACCGCCTCGTCGAAGAACCGGGCCGCGCCCGGCGACCCGTCGACCAGGGCCCGGGCGAGGTAGCGCTGGACGGGGATCCCGGTCCGCATCGCCAGCGCGAGGAAGCCGGGGTCGCCCATCCCGCCGTCGAGCGCCTTCTTCTTGTTGGTCACGAGGGCGTCGATGGCGTACTCGTCGCAGGCCGCGCGCAGCCCATCCTTGGACCCGAAGTGGTGCTGGACGAGGCCGGGCGAGACCCCGGCGGCCTCGGCGACGCCGCGGATGGTCGTCCCCTTGACGCCGTGGGCGGCGAACTGCTCGAGCGCGGCGTCCCTGATGCGCGCCCTCGCCGTCAGGTCCTCGTCCCCCGCCACCGCGTGCCTCCAATACAACTGTTCAGCTTCCAATACAGTTGTACAGCCCCATGGGGCCGAGTTCAAGGGGCCGCGGCGATCCTCTCCATCAAGGACGCGTAAAGACGCCTCCGGTCCGGGCGCGCCCGCCCGGCCGCGTGCCGCAGCGCCGGCACCGCCGCGTCGCCGAGCAGCACCAGGCCGTCCGCGGCCGCCCGGCGCACCGCCGGCCGGCCGTCGGCGAGCAGCCCGACCAGGTCCGGGACCGCCGGCGTCCAGCCCCCGTGGGCCAGCGTCCGGACCGCCGAGCGGACGACGTCGGGCCGCGGATCGTCCAGCAGCAGCGCCGTCCGCTCCAGGTAGGCGGGCCGGTCCAGCACCCGGCGGGCGATCCGGTGGGCGTGCAGGCGCACCCGCGGGGAAGAGCCGCCGATCAGGTCGGCCAGCAGCCCGCCGAACCCGGGGACGCCGCCCGCCGTCTCGTCGTGCTCCTCGGCGAGCAGCGTCAGCGCCCGCCGCGCCTCCTCGGGCGCCCCCGTGCGGGCCGTCCGGAACAGCGCCTTCCGAGACGGGCGCGGCTCCCGGGCCGGGGCCGGCCCGGAACGGTCGCGGAGCGCGGCCAGCGCGGCGGCGTCCGCGCGCGCCGCCTCCGGATCCCGGAACGGGCCGTCCACCAGCACCAGGTCCGCCGCCCGGTCCGCGAGCCCGGCGTCGAGCAGCCGCCGCCGGGCCCGTTCCAGGACGGGCGTGCGCAGCAGCGGGCGGCCCGCGACGAGGCCGAGCACGCCCCAGTTCCCGGCGTCGAGATCGCCGCCCAGGGCCGCGGCCACCGCGTCCGCGTCCGCCGCCCGCAGCGCCTGCCGGGCCGCCTGGCCCGTGCCCTCATCCTCCTTCCACCACTCCAGCAGGAGCGGCACCAGCCGCGCCAGGTGAGGCGGATCGAGCTTGGCGGCGGCGCGGGCCGCCCGTTCCCGGACCCCGGGATCGCCGGTGCGCAGCTCGTCCAGGGGCAGGCCGTTCAGGGCGCCGGCGAGAGCGGCGGTGACCGGCACGCCGGCGCGGCCCTGGAGGAAGGCGCGCAGGACGGCCTCGCGGACGCCCGGCTCGGGCCACTCCAGCAGGGCGCGCGCGGCGGCAGCGGACCGGCCGGGATCGTCCAGCATCGCCAGCAGGCGGTCGCGCTGCGCCGCCGAGCGGGGCTGGTCCAGGTCGCCGGCGCGCGGCGCGCGGGCGGGCTCCCGCGGCCGCCGCGCCTCCTCCCCGAGCGTCCACGGCGGTGCGCCGAGCGGCTGCAGCTCCAGCATCCGCTCCAGCAGCGCCCCGCGCGCCGCCGCGCCTCCGCCCGGGAACGCGGTGATCAGCTCGTCGAGGCGGTCGCGCGAGTCGAGGCCGTGGCCCTCCGGTGGCCGGGGCTCCAGCCCGAACGCCTCCCGCAGGACCGCCTCCTCGCCGCCCGGCGCCGCCGCGAGCGCCCGGTCCAGGTCGGCGCGGGTCAGGACGGCGCCGCACCGGCGCAGCAGCGACAGCGTCGCCCGCCCCGCCGGCGGCAGCGCCCGCACCCGCGCCGCGATCTCCAGCGCCCCGGCGGCGGGCAGCCGCGGCACCGCCTCGCCGAGCACCGCCAGCAGCCGGTCGCGGTGCGAGTCACCGATCCCGGCGAGGCCGTCGGCGAGGGTGCCCGCCGACCGGGCGAAGGCGTCCAGCTCGGCGCCAGTCCACGGCGGCGGGCAGAGCCGCAGGGCCAGCCGCAGCACCGCGTCGCGGCGGCCGTCCGCGGCGGCGGCCAGGTCGAGCCAGTGCGCGAGCATCGCCCGCAGCCGCTCCGGCCGGCGCGGCCGGTCCAGCGCGCCGGGGTCGCGCTCGTGCAGGTCGACGGCCCGCCGCGCCGTCCCGGCGTGCCAGCCCCCGGCGGCCAGCTCGTCCAGCGGCCCGGCCGGTGCCGCCGCCTCCGGCAGGAGCCCCAGCAGCGCCCGCCCGGCCGGGGAGCCCTGGGCCGCCAGCGCCCGGGCCGCCCGCTCCGGAACGTGCCCGGCCAGGGCGCGCACCAGCAGGCCGCGGGCGCGCTCGCCGGCGGCGCCGTCCGCCGCGGCGACGAGGGTGGCGGTGTGCGCGTCCCCGAGGATCGCGCGCAGGGCCGTGCCGATCGACTCGCGCAGGCCCGGGTTGTCGTGCCGGCCGAGCCAGGACAGCAGCTTCGGCACCGCCGCCGGCGAGCCCGCGTGGACCAGCGCCTCGGCGGCGGCCTTCTTGACGTTCATGTTGGGGTGGTCGAGCAGGTCCGCGACCGCCGCCGCGGCGCCGCTCGCGCCCGCCCGCCCCAGCGCGACCACCGCCTGCCGCACGGTCTGCGCGTCGCCCGCCCTGGTGAGCGTCACCAGGCTCGCCGCCAGCGCCCGCGCGCCGTGCCCGCCCGGATCGCCGGCGAGCAGCGCGATCGCGTGCTTGCGGACGTGCCGGTCCCGGTCGCGCAGCAGCGGGTGCACGCGCGCGCGGGTCCCGCCGTACGGGACGTCGAGCAGCGCCTCCAGCAGCACCGCCCGCTCGGCGGCCGACAGCCCCGGGTCGTCCAGCAGGTCCAGGAGTACGCTCGCCGCCAGCGCGTTCCCCGCCTCCTCCGCGCCGGCCGCGTCCAGCAGGCAGTGCGGCCGGAGCGCGCCCCGCTCGTGCAGCCGCTCGCCCAGGCCGCGCAGCGCGGCCAGGGCCTCGGGCGGGATCCGCGGCTCGCGCGCCGCCACGGTCAGCAGCAGATCGGCCAGGACCGGCACGGTGCCGGCGTCGCCGTGGCGCGCCAGCCGGCGCAGCGCCTCCACCGGGCGGTCCGGGTCCAGGCCGGCGCGCAGCGGCTCCAGCTCGCGGGGATCGGGCCGGCCGAGGTCGGACGCGATCCGCGCCGGCAGGTCGCGCGGGTCGAGCCGGGCGAGCAGGGCGTGCCGCTCCCCGGGGTCGTCGGTGAGGTGCCACAGGAGTTCGAGCGCGCGGTGCCGTACCGGCACGAGGTACGCGGCGGCGGTGCCTCCCGCCAGGCCGAGCGCCCCGTGCAGGAAGGCGGCCGTCCGCTCGCCGCCCACGGCTTCCAGCGCGCCCAGCGCCGCGGCCGGCGCGCGGGGCAGCGCGGCCAGGACGGCGTCCTCGGCGGCCTCGTACCGCAGCGCCCGGATCGCCTCCAGGACCGGGCCCGGATCCGGCGCGCCGGCCAGGAACCCGGCGACGGCCGCGCCGACCGGAAGGCCGCCGGTGCCCTGTGCCGCCAGCGCCACCAGCAGCTCCAGCCGCCGCGGCAGGCCGGGGCCGGCCGGGCCCGCGCCCGCCAGCTCGTCCAGGAGGGCGCGCCGCGAGGTGTAGAGGACCGTGGCGACGTCCCCGGCGTCGACGGTGTGGTCCGCGAGCGCCAGGGCGACGATCGCGGGGACGTGCTCGTCGCCCGGGAAGTGCCCGCGGACGTGCATCTCCCGCAGGCACCGGACGGCGGGACCGGCGAGCAGCAGCGGGTCCGTGCCGGCGATCTCCACGAGCCCGCCCACGTCGGCCCGGGACGCCAGCCCGCCCAGCAGCTCCATCGCCCGGCGCCGCGGCGCGGGCGGCCCGCCCGGATCGGCGGCCGCGGCGCGCAGCACGTCCGCGCGGCCGTGCCGCGCCGCCGCCTCGACCGCGGCCCCGGCCACCGCCGGATGATCGAGGAACCGGGCGAACCGGTCGCCGGGCAGCGGATCGAGCGCCGCCCACGGCGCGGCCAGCTCCCGCAGAGCCCCCTCGACGACGCCGGGCGGGGAGCCCTCCGCGAGCAGCACCGGCAGGACGGCCCGGGCGCGGGCGGGCGCGAGCAGCGCCGCCCGCACGGCCTCGCGGGTGAGCCGCAGCGCCTCCGCGCGCAGCACCGGATCGTCCCGGCCGGCCAGCGCCCGCACGAGGCCCTCGGGATCGGCGGCGTCGAGCGCCTCCAGCCCGTGCACGGCCTGGTAGAGGACCTCCCCGGCCGGCTCGCCCGCCGCGGCCGCCGGATCGCGGGCGATCTCGGCCCGCAGCCAGGCGATCCGCACCGGCACTGGCAGGTCCGCCTCCCGCCACCGCGGCCAGGGCCCCGGGCCCGGGGCCCGCAGGTACCGCCGGGCCGCCGCCAGCGCCGCCTCGGGCGACGCGTCCCAATCCCCGTGATCTGGAGCCATACCGGCCGATACTAGGTCCGGTCACGGGGCCGATCGATCGGTCGTCCGGCCGCGTCAGGGAGCGCCGAGCGCCTCGGTGACCGGCCGCGTCGCCCCGTACCGGACCGGTACGGCGGTCAGCAGCGCGACCGCGGCCAGCGTCGCCGGGAGCACCGCCGCCAGCCAGAGGGCGGGCACGCCGGCCGACGCCCCCGAACCGCCGAGCGTGCGCGCCGCCGCGTACACCAGCAGGCCCAGCGGGATGCCGCCGAGCGCCGCCGCCGCGGCGGGCAGCAGCTGGGCGGCGGCCAGCCCGGTGGTCACCTGCCGGGGCGTCCCGCCGACCGCCCGGGTGAGCGCGGCGGTGCGGAGGTTGTCGAGCGCGGCCGTCCAGGCCGTCAGCACGGCGTTCACCCCGGCGAGCAGCAGCAGCGCGGCCGACATCACCAGGACGATCTGGCTCAGCCGCTCGGTGACCGGATTGCCCGCGCCGGGCACGAAGTCCGGTCCGAGGAGCCCGGCGTCCTTGCGGTCCACGTCGCGGTGCATGGCCAGCGCCGCCACGACCATCGCCACCGTCACCGTCATGCTCAGCCCGGCCAGCACCGTCCGGCGCGGGCGGCGCGCGGCGATCCGGGCGCCGAGCAGCAGGGGCAGCGGCAGCGGCAGGCCCGTGAACACCGCCGCCCACCGGGACCGGCGCGGCCCGCGCACCGGATCGGTGAGCGCGCGGACCGTGCTCAGCCGGGCCCCGCGCAGGGCCGGGACGGCCGTGGCCGCCGCCGTCACGCCGAGCGCGACCGCCAGGACGATCAGGACGGTGGCGGGCGACGGCGAGGGCGTCCCGGCGTCCAGGAGCCCGGCGTTGGGGGCGGTGAGCAGGGGCGCGGCGGCCCAGCCGCCGAGGACGCCGAGAACGGCCGCCGCGACCGCGATCGCCAGATGCTCGGCCAGCAGCACCGCCGCGACCGTCGCCGGGGTCGCGCCCGCCACCTTCAGCAGCCCGACCCGCCGGCCCTGCTCGGCCAGCCGGCCGCCGACCAGCAGCGCCACGCTCATCCCGGCCAGGATCGCCAGCGCCCACGTGCCGCCGAGCAGCGTGCCGTTCGCCAGGTGCAGCTCGGCGGTGGCGTACGAGCCCATGTCCTGCCAGGACCGCACGTCCTCGTGCGCGGCGGCGAAGGCGGGCGCGGCGGCCGGATCGGCCAGGCGCAGCGGCATGGTGAGGCGCGGCTCCCCGCCGGCGGGGAGCCGGGCGGTGTCGGCGCGGGTCAGCCACACCAGGCCGGGCGTGGCCGACGGGTACGGGACCCGGCCGCTGGTGATCGCGATGCCGGCGACCGGGAAGCTCCGTCCCGCGACCTCGATCCGGTCGCCGGGGCGGACGCCCAGGGCCTCGGCGAAGGCCCGTTCCACCACCGCCGAGCCGCGGGAGATCCAGCGGCCCTCGGTGACCCGCGGGCGGTCGAGGCGCGCGGGGGCGGTGTCGCGGCCGTGGACGACCGCGTTGACCGTGACGCCGCGCACGCGCAGCTTCCCGCTCACGGCGGGGAAGGGGCGGGCGGCCTCCGCGACCCCGGGCGCCTTGGCGAGCGCGGCGAGCGTGCGGGCGTCGCCGGTCGCCACCGCGTCCGGCCCGGCGGTCGCCGCCCGGGTCCGGTCCCAGGGCGCGCCGGCGACGTCCCGGACGAGGAGCCCGAGCGTGAGCGTGGTGGTCGTGGCGGCGATGACGATCAGCAGCAGCACGGCCTGCGCCCGCCGCCGCCGCAGGTCCCGCAGCGCCAGCCGGGCGACGACGCGGCCCATCAGACGTCCAGCCCGGTGAGGGCGCCCAGGGCGGGGGCGCGGCGGGCGAGGACGGTCTGGCCGGCGAACGCGCCGTCCCGCATGGTGATCAGCCGGTCGGTGGCGGCGGCCACCCGGGAGTCGTGGGTGACGATGACGAGCGTGCGGCCCTCAGCGCGCAGCGCGTCGAACAGCCGCAGCACGTCGGTCGCGGCGGCGCTGTCGAGGTTGCCGGTCGGCTCGTCGGCCAGCAGCAGCCGCGGGTCGTTCACCAGGGCGCGGGCCACCGCGACCCGCTGCCGCTGGCCGCCCGACAGCTCCGCCGGCAGGTGCCCGGCGCGGCGGGCCAGGCCGACCCGGTCGAGCAGCTCGGCCGCCCGGAGCCGGGCGGCGCGGCGGGACGCGCCCGCCAGCAGCGCGGGCAGCTCGACGTTCTCGCGGGCGGTCAGCTCGTCGACCAGGTGGAACGACTGGAACACGAAGCCGATCGCGCGGCGCCGCAGCCGCGCCGCCGCCGTCTCCGGCAGCCCGTCGATGCGCCGCCCGGCCAGCCACAGCTCGCCGCCGTCGGGCCGGTCGAGCCCGCCCAGCAGGTGCAGCAGCGTGGACTTCCCGCAGCCGCTCGCGCCGACGACGCCCACCGCCTCGCCGGGCGCGACCGCCAGGTCGACGCCGTCGACGGCGCGCACCAGCGACGCCCCCGTGCCGTAGTGCCTGCGCAGGCCGCGGGCCCGCAGGATGTAGTCCACGTTCAGTCCTCTCTCGCCGACCAGTGGGCCGCGCACGATTCCAGCCACGTCAGGTCGGCCCGCAGCCGCAGCGCGGTCCCCTCCAGGAGCAGCGCGGCGCCCGAGCCGGCGGGCTGCGCGAGCGCCGCCCGCTGCACGTCGGCGAGGCGGCGCAGCAGCTCGCGCCGCTGCGCGTCGACGACGGCGACCGGGTCGGCGAGCCGGGACAGGGCGGCGGCGACCAGCTTGAGGTGGAACTCCGCGGGCGCCGGCCGGCCCCAGCTCACGTCCGCCAGCCAGGCCGCGACCCGCTCGCGGCCCGCCGGGGTGAGCTCGTAGACCTTGCGGTCGGGCCGGTCGGACTGGCCGACGACCCGGGCCTCCACGAGCCCCGCCTTCGCCAGCCGGCGCAGCGTCACGTACACCTGGCCGGCGTTGAGCTCCTCGCCCAGCGGCCCGAGCGCCTCCTGGAGCCGGGCGCGCAGCTCGTACCCGTGCGAGGGCTCCTTGGCGAGCAGCGCGAGCACCACGTCCTGCACGGCGGGCTCCTCCCTGACGACAGGACCATAGCTAACCGTTATCCAGATCGGGGGTCAAACCGGACCCGGCGCGACCCGGATGACCTGCGGTGATTTTGTCGTAGGCGCGCGAGACGATGAGGGCATGAGCGAGACTCCGGGCAGCGCCGAGATCAGCGACCAGGCCGCGTACGCCGACGCCGTCGAGACGGCCGTCGCCGCCGCCGCGGCCTACTACGGCGCGGGCGACTCCGCGCTCGACGACGACTCCTACGACCGCCTCGTGCGCGGCATCGCGGAGTACGAGGCCGCCCACCCCGACCACGTCCTCCCGGACTCGCCCACCGGCAAGGTCGCCGGGGGAGCGGTGGTCGGCGACGTGCCGCACACGGTCCCGATGCTGAGCCTCGACAACGTCTTCTCCGCCGAGGGCCTGGAGAGCTGGGCCGCCGGCCTGGAGCGCCGGCTCGGCCGCCCGGTGGAGCGGTGGAGCGTGGAGCCCAAGCTCGACGGCCTGGCGATCTCGGCGCGCTACCGCGACGGCCGCCTCGTCCAGCTGGTCACCCGCGGCGACGGCGCCGCCGGCGAGGACGTCTCGCACGGCATCGGCATGATCGTCGGCCTGCCCGGCCGGCTGGCCGAGCCCGTCACCGTCGAGCTGCGCGGCGAGGTGCTGATGACGCACGCCCAGTTCGAGGAGGCCAACACGGCGCGCACGGGCGCGGGCCACCCGGCGTTCGCCAACCCCCGGTCCGCCGCCGCCGGCTCGCTGCGCGCCCGCGACCGCGACTACCAGGTGGAGATGACCTTCTTCGCCTACGGCGCCCTCCCGATGGACGACTCGCTCCCCGAGCTGCGGACCCTCCCGCACAGCGAGATCATGACCCGGATCGCCGCCTGGGGCGCCCACACCAGCGCCGCCACCCCGGTCGCCGGCGTCGTGCGCGAGGACGTCGCGGGGATCCAGGAGCGGGTGGAGCGGATCGCCGCGCTGCGCGCCGAGCTGGAGTTCGGCATCGACGGCATCGTGATCAAGGCAGATCTGGCCGCCGACCAGGAGCAGGCCGGCAACTCCTCGCGCGCGCCCCGCTGGGCGACCGCGTACAAGCTGCCCGCCACCGAGAAGATCACCCGGCTGCTGGACGTGGAGTGGAACGTCGGCCGCACCGGCATCATCGCGCCCCGCGCCGTCCTGGAGCCGGTCGAGGTGGACGGCTCGGTGATCACCTACGCCACCCTGCACAACGCCGGCGACATCGCCCGCCGCGACCTCAAGATCGGCGACCATGTCACCGTCTACAAGGCCGGCGACGTCATCCCGCGCGTCGAGGCCCCGGTCGCGCACCTGCGCACCGGCGGCGAGACACCGATCCCGATCCCCGCGTCCTGCCCCCGCTGCGGCGGCGGGATCGACGACTCCCAGAAGCGCTGGCGCTGCTCCCAGGGCCGCGCCTGCCACGCCATCGCCTCGGTCCGCTACGCCGTCGGCCGCGACCAGCTCGACATCGAGGGCCTGGGCGAGAACCGCATCGACCAGCTGGTCGAGGCCGGCCTCATCGCCGACTTCGCCGACCTGTTCACCCTCGGCCGCGACGAGCTGCTCGAACTCGACCGGATGGGCGAGACCAGCACCGACAACCTCCTCGCGGCCATCGAGGGCGCCAAGTCCAAGCCGCTCAACAAGGTCTTCTGCGCGCTCGGCGTGCGCGGCACGGGCCGTTCCATGTCGCGCCGGATCGCCCGCCACTTCGCCACCATGGACGAGATCCGCGCCGCCGACGCCGAGGCGTTCCAGGAGGTCGACGGCATCGGCCCGGAGAAGGCGCCCGTCCTGGTCGCCGAGATCGCCGAGCTGGCCCCCCTCATCGACAAGCTCGCCGCGGCCGGCGTCAACATGGCCGAGCCCGGCGCCACGCCCCCCGGCGCGGAGCCCGCCGCCACCGAGGCCCTGCCCCTCTCGGGCATGTCCGTCGTCGTCACCGGCTCCATGAGCGGCCCCCTGGCCGACCTGTCCCGCAACGAGATGAACGAGCTCATCGAGCGCGCCGGCGGCAAGGCGTCGTCCTCCGTCTCCGCCCGCACCTCCCTCCTGGTCGCCGGCGAGAAGGCCGGCTCCAAGAAGGCCAAGGCCGAGAAGCTGGAGATCGAGATCATCACCCCGGACGAGTTCGCCGCCCGCGTCAAGGAGCACCTCTGAGCCGGCGGGCCGCACCGCCGGCTCAAGATCGGCTACGGTCGGGGGCGTGATCGAGGCCGTGCTGTGGGACGTCGACGACACGCTCTTCGACTACTCCGGCTCGGACCGGCTGGCCCTGTCGCGGCACTTCGAGGCGGAGGGCCTGCCGTCCGGCGAGGCGGCGTTCGAGCGCTGGCGGCGGGCGACCTCGGCCGCGTACGGGCGGCTGGCGCTCGGGGAGCTGACGTACGAGGAGTACCAGCGCGAACGGGTGCGCGGCTTCACCGGCCGGGCGCTGAGCGGCCCGGCGGCGGACGCCTGGCTCGGCCGCTACACCGCCCTGTTCGAGGCGGCGTGGACGGCGTTCCCCGACGCGGCGGCGACCCTCGCCGCGCTGCCGTTCCGGCAGGGGATCCTCTCCAACTCCAGCACCGCGCACCAGGAGCGCAGGATGGCGGTCCTGGGCCTGCGCCACCACTTCGAGGTGCTCCTGTGCTCGGACACCCTCGGCTGCGCCAAGCCCGACCCGTCCGCGTTCCGCGCGGCCTGCGCCGCACTGGACCTGCCTCCGGCCGCCGTCGCCTACGTCGGCGACCGGCCGGACCTGGACGCCGCCGCCGCCCGGGACGCCGGCCTCACCGGCATCTGGATCGACCGCGCCCGCACCCCGTCCCCCGTACCGCACGGCGTGCACCGCATCACCACCCTCACCGGCCTCCCCGCCCTGCTGGCCACCCTGCTCCCCGACGAAAACGGCTGACCCCGCCCCGCCCACCCCGGAGCGGGCGGTGGGCGGGGCCGGGTCAGTGCCTTGCGAAGCGGTGGCGGTAGGCGGAGGGCGTGAGGCCCGTGTGGCGGTGGAGGTGGGTTCTGAGGTTGGCGGTGGTGCCCAGGCCGGCGGCGCGGGCCACGGCGTCCAGGCGGAGTTCGCCGCGTTCGAGGAGGCGGCAGGCCAGGGCGACGCGTTCGGCGGTGAGCCAGACGAGCGGGGTGGTGCCGAGCTCGGCCTGGAAGCGCCGGTGCAGGGTGGCCGGGCTGACGGCCGCGCGGGCCGCGAGGGCGGCGACGGTCAGCGGGCGGTCCAGGCGCTCCTGCGCCCAGGCGAGGACGGGCGCCAGGGACGTGTCGGGGATCGCGGGCACGGGCCGCTGGACGAACTGCCGCTGGCCGCCGTCGCGGTGACCGGCGAACACCAGCCGGCGCCCCACGGCGTTGGCGACCTCGGCGCCGTGGTCGCGGCGGACGAGATGCAGCCCGAGGTCCAGCGCGGCGGCGCTGCCGGCGGCGGTCAGCACGTCGCCGTCGTCGACGAACAGCACGTCCGGACGCAGGTCCACGGCCGGGAAGCGGGCGCGGAACGGCTCCGCCCAGCGCCAGTGGGTGGTGGCCGGGCGGCCGTCGAGCACGCCCGCCGCGGCCAAGGCGAACGCGCCGGTACAGAAGCTCACCAGGCGGGTGCCGCGCGCGGCGGCGCGCCGGATCGCGTCCAGCACCTCCGGCGCCGGGTCCGTGTCCGGGTCGGGCCGGTTGGGGACGATCACGGTGTCGGCGCGGTCCGCGGCCGACAGGTCCGCGACGCCGGTCATCGTGAACATCCCCGCGTGCATGACCGCCGCGCCCGCGGGGGCGCAGACCTCGAAGTCGTACCAGGGCCGGTCCAGCTCGGGCCGGCGGAGGCCGAACAGCTCGGTGGCCACGCCGAACTCGAACGGGTTCGAGCCGGCGTCGACGATCACCACGACCCGGTGCGAGGATTCTTGCGGCATATGCGATTCCTAGCACTCACCGCCCGGCACGGCCACCCGGCAGGGTGGTCCCATGAGCGACGAACCGATCGAACTGGAGGCCGCGCTGGCCTCGTTCACCGAGATCTGGAGCCCCCGGATCGTGGCCCGGGTGAACGACTCCGACGTGCGCATCGCCAAGGTCGAGGGCGAGCACGTCTGGCACGCCCACGACGGCACCGACGAGTTCTTCCTGGTGCTCGGCGGCGAGCTGGACATCGCCCTGCGCGAGGACGGGTCCGAGCGGAGCGTCCGGCTGGGCACGGGGTCGGTGTTCGTCGTCCCGCGCGGCGTCGAGCACCGGCCGTCCTCGCCCGGCGGGGCCTCGATCCTGATGTTCGAGCCGGCCGGGACGCTGAGCGTGGGGGACCGGCACGAGGCCGTGCCCGCCCATGTCGACGCCACCCGCGGCCATGCCCTCACCGGACCCGCCGGCGCGTAGGGGCCCTGCCGGGCGGGGCGCTCGCGGGCGAAGTGCGCGCGGCCTTCCGGACGCAGCAGGACGGCCGGCACGGGCGCACGCCCACCCGGGCGGGCGGAGGCGCCCGCCGCGAGTAAGATCACCCGGATGTCTCCGCAATTGCTCGGTTTGCTGGTCGGTTCGGGTTTCGGAACGGCGTTCGTGCTCGCCAACGCGGGCGAGCCCCTGCCGGGCCCCGCGGGCATCGCGCTGCGCGTCCTCGCGGTGCTGTGCCTGGGCGCCGTGGTCGTCACCGGATTCCGCACGGACCGGCGCGGAGAGGACCACCGCGGTGCCGCGCGGCCGGGCTGGTTCGGGCCGAGGTTCGGGCTGGTGGTGGTCGCCGAGTTCGCGCTGATCTTCGGCGGGATCGCGGTCCTGCGGGCCCTGGACGCGCCGCAGCAGGTCAACGTCGCCTGGATCGCGCTGGTCGTCGGGCTGCACTTCGTCGCGCTCGCGCCGATCTGGAAGCGGCGCGCCATCGCGGTGCCGGGGGTGCTGCTGACCGGGCTGGGCGCGGCCGGGATGGTGATGGCCGCGGTGTCGGCGGCGGAGTGGATCCCGTTCGTCAGCGGCGTCCTGTCCGGCGCCGTGCTGCTCGGCGGGTCGCTGTACGGGGCCGCCCGGCGGTGACCGGATGACCCGGTGACGCGTGCGCCCGGCTCCGCGCGAGCCGGGCGCACGCGCGGTCACAGCAGGGCGGTGAGCCGCCCGAGGTCGGCCAGGTCGCCGAGCCCGTACGTCAGCTCGGTGATCCGGTCCGCCCGCTCGGCCGGGACGCGCCGGGCCGCGTTCAGCCGGAACTTGGTCGCCAGCTCCTCGGCCGACAGCGGGTTCCCGGGCCCGCCGCGGTTGTTGTCGACGCGCTCCTCCAGGAGCTCGCCGCCGCGCAACGCGACGCGCAGCACGGCGGGGAACTGGTGCGGGAAGATCTCGTCGCACCGGGCGTCCGGGACGCAGCGGACCTTCGCGGCCAGCGCGAGCCGGGCCGGGTCGGCTGCCGCCGCGTCGGTGAAGTCCTCGTGGAACAGCCCGAGGCCGCCGCCGCCGAGCAGCGCCGCCGCCACGGTGTACGGCCCGGAGAACGCCGCGTGGTAGCCCGACTTCGGCCTGATCTTGTCCTCGCGCGGCTCGCCGATCGTGCGGAGGACGGCCGTGGGGGCGCCCAGCTCGATGGACTCGATCGCGTCCGGGTCCACGTTCCGGGCGCGCAGCCGCAGGGCCGCGTCGATGCCGGCGTGGGTGAAGTGGTTGCACGGGTACGGCTTGAAGAAGATCCCCGGCAGTTCCCAGTCCTCGCCCAGCCCGCGGGTCATCGCCTCCGGGTCGGCCTGGTCGCCGCAGAACGCCCGCAGCAGCCCGAAGCGGCCCTCCAGCACGGTCGGCGGGCCGGTGATCCCGGTCCGGGCGAGCCCGGCGGCGGTGACGGCGGCGTGGGCGGCCCAGCCGCAGTGGACGCGCTTGACCGTGCCGCCGGTGCGGTTGGCCTCCAGCAGGCCGGAGCCCATGCTGGACGCGATCCCCATCGCGTCCGCGATGCCGCCGGCGGACAGCCCCGACAGCATCGCCCCGGCGGCGGCGCCGCCCAGGGCGCCGCAGATGGCGGTGGCGTGCAGGCCGCGCTCGAAGAAGACCGAGTTGCCGAGCCGCTCGTCGTAGCCGGCCATGCCCACCCGGACGGCGATCTCGACGCCCGCGCCGATCGCGTCGAGCAGCGCGGCGCCGGTCGCGCCGCGCGACTCGGCCACCGCCAGCGCCGCCGGGACGACGGACGCGGACGGGTGCAGCACCGACGGCAGGTGCGTGTCGTCGAAGTCGAGCGAGTGGGCGAGGGTGCCGTTCAGCAGGGCGGCGCTGGGCTCGGGGAGCCGCCCGCCGGTGCCGATCGCGGTGGCGCGGCCGTTCCCGCCCCACTCGGCGACCAGCGCGCCGACCGCCTCGGCGGGCCGCTCGGACGTGGCCGCCAGGCTGTTGCCCAGGACGTCCAGGACACGGCGGGCGGCGTCGGCGCGCAGCTCGGCGGGCAGGCCGCGGTCGCGCACCCCGGCGGCGAGCTCGGCGAGGCGCCGGACGTAGGTGGTCACGCGCTCACCACCGCGAGCGGCCGGACCGGGGAGCCGGTGCCGCCGACGATGCGCAGCGGGGCGAGCATGAACACGAACTCGTGCACGCCCTCCCCGGCGACCGCCTCCAGGTTCAGGTGCTCCATGATGAAGATCCCCGACTCGACCAGCAGGACGCGGTGGACGGGCAGCACCGCGTGCCCCGCGCCCGCCGGGATCTGCTCGTAGGCGGTGGTGTCGGCGCCGGTCGCGACGACCTCGCGCGCCGCGAGCCACTTCGCGGCCTCGACGGTGGCGCCGGGCACGCCGGTCTCCTTGCCCATGTACGCGGTGGCGTCCCCGAAGCCGCGGGCCCAGCCGGTGCGGATCAGCGCGACGTCGCCCGCGCCGGGCTCGGCGCCCGCGCGCTCGGCGGCCCGGTCCAGGTCCGCGGCGGTGACGCCGTACCCGGGCGGCAGCGTCGGCACGCCGTGGACGGCGGCGACGTCCAGCAGGACGCCGCGGCGCAGCAGCGCGGGCAGGTTCTCGGCGCCGTGCTCGCGGAACACGCCGCCCTGCTGCGCCTCGGCGGCGTCGATCCCGCCGTGCAGCTTCCCGTCGTGGCTGACGTGCGAGAGCGCGTCGATGTGGGTGCCGACGTGGCCGCCGGTCACGATGATCTCGTTGGCGGCGGAGCCCCCGTCGGGGCGCGTCATGTCGCCGTGGCGGCGGATGAGCGTCATCCGGAAGCCGGGGTGGTTGGGGGAGCAGGGCATGCCGGTGAAGTGCGGCTGGCCGAGCTCGATCGTCCGCACCCCGCCGGCGACGGCCGCCAGGAGGGGATCGCGAGTGTCGGTCATCAGTGTCGTCCGTTTCCTTCCGTGCCGGCGAGCGCGAGGAGCCAGCGGGCCCGCTCCACGACCGCCTTGTCGACGAATCGTCCGTCGGCGTCGATCCAGGCCGCCTCGGTGGCCGTCTCGAGCCGTTCCACCAGGTCCCGCGCCCACGCGGTCTCGCCGGGGTCGGGCGCGCAGACCTCGTGCACGACGGGGATCTGCGCGGGGTGGATGACCGAGCGGCCGAAGAACCCGGCGGCCCGGCCCGCCCCGGTGTCGGCGCGCAGGCCGTCCAGGTCGCGGACGGCGGTCCACACGCTCTGCGCCGGGCTCGGCAGCCCCGCCGCGCGGGCCGCGACCACGATCCGGGAGCGCGGCCACGCCAGCGCCTCGCGCCCGGTGGCGCGCAGGTCGGCCGACAGGTCGGCCTCGCCCAGCGAGATCCCCGCGACCAGCTCGTGCGCGGTGGCCAGCGCGAAGGCGTTCTCCACGCCGAGGGCCGACTCCAGGACGGGGAACACCGGCACGCCGAGCGCGTCGGCCGTCCGGGCCAGCTCGCCCGGGTCCTCGCACTTGGGGATCCGCACGCCCGCCAGGGCGCCGGGCTCGCGGGCCAGGGCCGCGACGTCGGCGGCGCCCTCGGGGGTGGCCGGCGCGTTGATCCGCACGTACGCCCGCCGCTCCGCGAGGGTCTCCAGCACGGTACGGCGCGCGCCGTCCTTGGCCGCCGGGCCGACGGCGTCCTCCAGGTCGAGGATCACCGCGTCGGCCGCGCCCGCCAGGGCCTTGCCGATGCGGTCCGGCCGGTCGCCCGGGACGTACAGCCAGGTCCGGACGGGCGGCCCCGCCGCGGGCGGGGTCACTTGACCACGCCCTTGGCGCGCAGCTCTTCCAGCCGATCGCCGTCCACGCCGTACCGGGCGAGGATCTCCTCGGTGTGCCGGCCGAGCGGCGGGCCGGCCGACTCGATCCGGCCCGGGGTCTCCGAGAGCCGGAAGAGCACGTTCTGCATCTTCACCGGGCCCAGCTCGTCGTCCGGGACGGTCGCGATCGTGCCCAGCGCCCGGAACTGCGGGTCGGCCATGACGTCGGAGGCGTCGTAGATCGGCGCGACGGCGGCCTGCGCCTCCTCGAACGCCTTCACGACCTCGTCCCGGTCGCGCCGGGCGATCCAGGAGCCGACGGCCTCGTCCAGCTCGTCGGCGTGCTTCGCCCGCTCCGCGCCGGAGGCGAACCAGGGCTCGTCGATGAACTCGGGCCGCCCGACCAGCCGCATCACCCGCTCGGCGATCGACTGGGCGCTGGTGGAGATCGCGACCCACTTGCCGTCGCTGGTCCGGTACGTGTTGCGCGGCGCGTTGTTGTGGGACCGGTTGCCGGTGCGCTCCTGGAGCTCGCCGAGCTGGTCGTAGGTGATGATCTGGGGGCCGAGCAGGGTCAGGATCGGCTCGATGATCGCCAGGTCGACCACCTGGCCGCGGCCGGTGGTCTCGCGCGCCCGCAGCGCGGTCATGACCGCGAACGCCGTGCTGAGCGCGGCGATCCCGTCGGCGAGCCCGAACGGCGGCAGGGTCGGCGGGCCGTCCGGCTCGCCGGTGATCGCGGCGAACCCGCTCATGGCCTCGGCCAGCGTGCCGAAGCCGGGCCGCTTGGCGTACGGGCCGGTCTGCCCGAAGCCGGTGACCCGGGCCACCACCAGCCGCGGGTTGATCTCGTGCAGCTCCGCCGGGCCGAGGCCCCAGCGCTCCAGCGTCCCGGGCCGGAAGTTCTCGATCACCACGTCGGCGTCGGCGACCATCCGGCGGAAGATCTCCTGGCCCTCGGGGGAGCCGAGGTAGAGCGTCATCGCCTTCTTGCCGCGGCCGAGCATCTTCCACCACAGGCCGACGCCGTCGCGCTGGGCGCCGTGGGTGCGCACCGGGTCGCCCTTGGGGTGCTCGATCTTGACGACCTCGGCCCCGTAGTCCGCCAGCAGCGTCGCGGCGAGCGGGCCGGCGAACAGCGTGGCCGTGTCGAGGACCCGGATTCCGGACAAAGCCCCCGTCATGGGCGTACCTGCCTTCCTGCCGGCCTGCCGGTCCCGTGGCGGGCGCGCGCTGGGCGCGCCGCGGGTGCTCGGCCGGTTCTCTGAGTGTTTCCCTTAGGGGAACGCTTGTGAACTTCCTGTTTCGTACCGCATCGCGGCGGCGCTATTCAAGTTCGCACCGGTCTCACATGTCGGTCAAGTGAAGTGCGGGTATTGACCCGGCAACGTGACCGGTGCCACGATGAGCCTACTCCGGAAGATCGTTCCTCTAAGCGGAACACGGCAAGGCTCCGGAAGGCCCTCGGCGAAGGCCCGGAAGAGGGTCCCGGCGGAGAGAGGTGGAATGTCCGCTCGAAAGCTCGGCGCCGCGCTCGGTGCGTGCGCGCTACTCGCGGCCCTCGCCGGCTGCGGCGGCTCGGCCCCGTCCGGCGCCGCGGGCGCGGCCGCGGGCCGCGACGACGGGCCGGTGAAGATCGGCGCCCTGCATCCGGTCAGCGGCGCCAACGCCGTGGACGGCCAGCAGATGCGGCGCGGCGCCCAGATGGCGGTGGAGGCGATCAACGCGGCCGGCGGCATCAAGTCGCTCGGCGGCCGCAAGGTCGAGCTGCTCACCGGCGACACCCAGGGCAAGGCCGAGGTCGGGCAGAGCGAGGCGCAGCGGCTGATCGCCGAGGGCGCCGTCGGCCTGACCGGCACCTACCAGAGCGCCGTCAGCACCAACGTGGCCGTGGTCGCCGAACGCAACCGGGTGCCGTTCGTCATGGACGTGACGGCCACCGACGCGATCTTCGCCAACGGGTACGAGTACGCGTTCCGCGTCCAGCCCGGCAGCAAGGCGATCTCGTCGGCCGGGGCGCGCTACCTCAAGGAGGTGGCGGACGCGGCGGGCAAGCCGGTGCGCAAGGTCGCGATCCTGCACGAGCAGTCCGACTTCGGCGCCGGCGCGGCCGAGGCGTTCACCGCCGAGGCGGCGAAGCTCGGCCTGCCGATCGGCCCGAACATCAGCTACGACGCCCTCAGCGTCTCCGACCTCACCGCACAGGTCACGCAGGTCAAGGCGTCCGGCGCGAACGCGCTCGTGGTGGTCGGCTACTACCGCGACAGCCTGCTCGCGGCCAAGGCGATCAACGCGGTCAAGCCGCCGCTGGACGCGGTCTGGGGCGTGTCGAACGGCGCGTTCGACCAGCCCAAGTTCGTGGCCGACGCGGGCGCGCTCGGCGAGCGGTTCTTCAGCGCGAACTACCACTTCGACGCGAAGAACCCGCAGACCGAGAAGCTGCGCGCGGAGTACCAGAAGCGGTACGGCGACCCGATGCGCACCGGCGCGGTGCTCGCCTACGACGCGGTCCAGGTGATCGCGCAGGGCGTCGAGCGGGCCGCCGGCACCGACCCGGAGAAGGTCCGGGACGGCATCCGCGGCTCCCAGGTGGCGCCGCTGACCGTCGGTAACGGCCCGATCAAGTTCGCCCCCAACGGCGACAACGTCAACGCCGGAACCGTCCTGATGCAGGTTCAGGGAGGCCAGGTGAAACAGGTCCATCCCCAGGAGAAGGCCGAATCCAAGCCCAACTACTCGGTGACGTGGCGGTCATGAGCGACATAGGAAACACGGGGCAGGCGGCGCTCGCCCCCGAGAAGGACCCCTCCGCGGCCGCCTCCGGGCCGCCCGGCGGCAAGCGGGCCCGCAAGGGCACCGGCACGAACGGCGGGCTGCTCAGGCGGGCCGGGGTCGTCGGCGGCGCGGTCGCCGTGGCGATCGTGGTCGCGCTGCTCCAGTCGGGCAGCGGCCTGGTGGTCTGGCAGTCGGTGGTGACCGGCCTGCTGATGGGCGGCCTGTACGGGCTCATCGCGATGGGCCTGACGCTGATCTTCGGCGTGCTGGACATCGTCAACTTCGCGCACGGCGCGCTGCTGGCGGTGGCGATGTTCATCGCGTTCGGGGTCGTCCAGGGCACCGGGCTGCACCCCTATCTCACGCTCCTGGTGGCGGTCCCGGCGCTGTTCCTGCTGGGCGGGCTGGTGCACCGCGGCCTGCTGAGCGGCGCGGGCGGCGCCTCGCTGGAGAACCAGCTGCTGATCACCCTCGGCCTCTCCCTGCTGCTGGAGAACGGCCTGCTGATGTTCTTCGGCGCCGAGCCCAAGAACGTCCCGCTGCCGGGCGACTTCCAGTTCTCCCTGTTCGGCGCGGTCGTCAGCGGCGCCCGGCTCTACGCCTTCGCCGGCGCGCTGGCCCTGGGCGGCCTGCTGTTCTGGATGCTGCGCCACACCCGGCTCGGCACCTCGATCCGCGCGGTCGCGGCCAACAGCGAGGGCGCCCGGCTGGTGGGCATCAACGTCACCCGCATCCACACCCTCACGTTCGCGATCGGCACCGCCTGCGCGGGCGCCGCGGCCGTGCTGGCCGCGCCGCTGGTGACGGTCACGCCGACGCTCGGCGAGCAGTTCAACATCACCGCGTTCGTGGTGGTGGTGCTCGGCGGGATGGGCAACGTCGCCGGCGCGCTCGTCGGCGGCCTGCTGATCGGGCTGGTGGAGCAGCTGACCACGATCTACATGAACGGCCAGAGCTCGTTGCTCGGCGTGTTCGTCGTCTTCGTCGTCGTGCTGTTCCTGCGCCCCGAGGGCCTGTTCGGGCGGCGGGCGGGGGACTCCTCATGAGCGGCGCCACGCTGGCCGAACGGCCCACCGACCGCGCCGTGAAGGCACCGCCGCTGCGGCCGCAGAACCGGCAGCTCCTGGTCCTGCTGACGCTGCTGGTGGTCGCGATCCCGCTGCCGCTGATCCTGCCGCCCGCCCAGGGCGCGGTCGCGGTGCGGATCCTGATCTTCCTGCTGATGGCGGTCGGCTGGAACATCATGAGCGGCTTCGGCGGCATGTTCAGCTTCGGGCACGCCGCGTACTTCGGCCTCGGCGCGTACACCAGCGCCTACCTGCTGGTGGAGCACGGCGTCTCGCCCTGGATCGGGATGCTGGCCGGGATGGCGGTGGCCGCCCTGGTCGCCGTGGTCATCGGCTACTTCGCGTTCCGCTACAAGCTGCGCGGCGCGTACTTCGCGCTGGCCACCTTCGCGTTCGCGGAGATGCTGCGGCTGATCGTGACCAGCACCGAGTTCACCAACAAGGCGGTCGGCTTCACCGTGCCGCTGATCCAGGGCTCCTCGCTGTCGCTGATCCAGTTCCCGGCCGACTCGCACGCCTACTTCTGGATCGCGCTGGCGCTGGCCGGCGCGGCGGTCGCGGTCAGCATCTGGTTCCTGCACTCGCGCACGGGCCGGTACGTGACCGCGATCCGCGACGACGAGCTGGCGGCGTCCTCGCTCGGCACCCCCGTGATGCGGTACAGGCTGGTCACGGTCGCGCTGTCGGCGGCGATCACCGCGGTGGCGGGCGCCTTCTACACTCAGTACTACCTGTTCGTGAACCCCGACCTGGCCTTCGGCTCCGCGGTCTCCATCCAGGCGATCGTCACCGTCGTGATCGGCGGCATCGGCACCATCTGGGGCCCGGTGGTCGGCGCGGTGATCGTCGGCTCGCTGAACGACGTGACCGCCACGCTGCTGCGCACGCCCCCGGACTTCCTGTCCTTCCTCCAGGGCCGCAGCGGGCTGGACGTGGTGCTGTACGCGATCCTGCTGGTCCTGATCGTGCGGCTGCTGCCCAAGGGGATCGTCGGGACGATCATGGAAAGGCGGCGGCGATGACGGCGAGCACGGCCGGCCTGGTGCGGGTCAGCGGCGTGGGGAAGGCGTTCCGCGGGCTGCACGCCCTCACGGACGTGGACTTCGCGGTGGACGAGGGCGAGATCCTCGGCATCATCGGCCCGAACGGCGCCGGCAAGACGACCCTGTTCAACGTGGTGTGCGGCGCGCTGGCCCCCGACACCGGCCGGGTGGCCCTGGGCGGCCGGGACGTCACCGGCGCCGCCCCGCACAAGATCGCGCGGGCCGGGATGGTCCGCACGTTCCAGCTGATGCGGCCGTTCGGCAGCATGACGGTGGCCGAGAACGTCGGCCTGGCCGCCCAGCACGAGCGGCTCCCCGCCCGGAGGCTCCGCGAGCGCTCGCTGGAGGTGGTGGAGCGGGTCGGCCTCGGCCCGTACGCGCACCGCCGCGCCACCGAGCTGCCGACGGCCGGGCTCAAGCGGCTGGAGCTGGCCCGGGCGCTGGCCATGCGGCCGCGGGTGCTGCTGCTGGACGAGGTGCTGGCCGGGCTCGTCCCGGCCGAGCGCGAGCCGGTCCTGGACCTGCTGGCCGACCTGCGCGAGAAGGACGGCACCACGCTGCTGTTCATCGAGCACATCATGGCCGCGGTGATGCGGCTGGCCGACCGGGTGCTGGTCATGGACCAGGGCCGGGTGCTGGCCACCGGCGCGCCCGAGGAGGTCACCAGCGACCGGCGGGTGATCGACGCGTACCTGGGCGAGGAGCCCGTGACCGGCGAGCCGGAGGCGGCCGGCGAAGGGGCCGGCGGGCCCGGCGGGGCCGATGGGGAGGAGCGGGCGCGTGCTGACTCTTGAGAAGGTCTGCGCCGGATACGGCCGCATGCAGATCCTGCACGACATCGACCTGCGCCTGGGCGAGGGCGAGATCGTGGCGCTGGTCGGCGCGAACGGCGCCGGCAAGACCACGACGCTGCGCACCGTCTGCGGGCAGATCCGCCCGTCGTCCGGGACGGTCACCTTCGACGGGGCGCCGACCCTGGGCCGCCGGCCCGACCAGCTCGTCCGGGACGGCCTGGTGCACGTCCCGGAGGACCGGGCGCTGTTCGGCACCCTCACCGTCGAGGAGAACCTGCGGATGGGGGCGTGGACCCGCACGTCCGAGCAGGCCGAGGCGAGCCTGGCCGAGGTGTTCGAGCTGTTCCCCGTCCTCGCCGAGCGGCGGACGCAGATCGCGCAGACGTTCAGCGGCGGGCAGCAGCAGATGCTGGCGATCGCCCGCGCGCTGATGGCCGGGCCGCGGCTGCTCATGCTGGACGAGCCGTCCACCGGCCTGTCGCCCAAGCTGACCTGGAGCATGCTGGAGGCGATCCGCCGCATCCGCGACACGGGGGTCGCGGTGCTGCTGGTCGAGCAGAACGCCAAGCAGGCCCTCGGCATCGCCGACCGGGCGTACGTGCTGGAAAGCGGCTCGACGGTCCTGGAGGGCACCGGAGCCGAACTGGCCGGCTCCGCCGAGGTGAGGAAGGCGTACCTGGGGCTGTGACGACGGGGGAACACGAGAACGCGGCGGCGGCGGCGACCGCCCGGCTGGGCGCGTGGGCGTCCGGGCTGGATCTCGCCGCCGTGCCCGCCGCGGTGGTCGAGCGGCTGTCGCTGGTGCTGCTGGACGTGGCGGGCGTGACGGCGGTGGGCGCGAGCCTGCCGGAGCACCGGGCGCTGCGGGAGGTCTGGGGCGCTCCCGGGGGCCGCTCCCCGCTGATCGGCGGCGGCCGGCTGGTGCCCGCCGACACCGCGGCCCGGCTGAACGGCACCGCCCTGGTGGCGCTGGAGCTGGACGAGGGCAACAAGTACGCCAAGGGCCACCCGGCCGCGCACGGCTTCCCGGCCGTGCTGGCGCTGGCCGCCGAGCTGGACGGCACCGGACCCGACACGGCCGCGGCCCTGCTCGCGGCCTACGAGGTCGCGGCCCGCTTCGGCCGGGCCGTCCGGCTGCGCCCCGGCGCGCACCCGCACGGCAGCTGGGGCGTGCCCGGCGCGGCGGCGGGCTGCGCGCGGCTGCTCGGGCTGGGACCCGGGGAGACCGCCGCCGCCATCGACACCGCCGCCGGGATGCCGATCGCCGGCCACTTCGGCTCGGCGACCGCGGGCAACCCGGTCCGGGACGCCTGGATGGGCGCCTCCAACGCGAACGGGCTCGCCGCCGCGCGGATGGCGGCCGCCGGGATGGCCCGCAACACCGGCACGGCCGCCCTCTCGCTCGGCACCCTGCTCGGCGAGATCGACCTCGCCGAGCTGACGTCCGGGCTGGGCACGCGCTGGGACGTCACGCGCGGCTACTTCAAGCGGCACGCGTCCTGCTCGTTCACCCACCCCGCCGCCGACGCGGTGCTCGCGCTGCGCGCCGGCGGCGCGCTGGACGGGCGGGAGATCGCCGGGATCCTGGTCGAGACGCACGCGCTCGGCGCCGGGCTCACCGCCGTGGAATGGGACAACCGGCTCTCGGCCATGTTCTCCACGCCGTTCGCCGTCGCCTCGGCGGCGCTCACCGGCGAGGTCGGCCCCCGCTCGGACCACGGCCGCGCCGACGTGGCGGACCTGGCCCGGCGCGTCCGGGTCGCCGCCGCCGGCGACCTGACCGCGCGGCTGCCGGACGAGCGCGCCGCCCGGGTGACCGTCGAGTTCGCCGGCGGGGACGCCGCCGTGCGGGAGGTCCCGAACCCCGTCGGGGACGCCGACCACCACCCGTTCGGCGAGGACGACCTGATCGGGCTGCTGGAGGGCTGGCTGCCGGAGCGGCCCGGGTTCGTCGGCACGGCGGTCCGGGTCGCCCGCGAGCTGCCCGGCATGGAACGGGTGGGCGCCGCCCTGCGGACGCTCGCCGGAACGGAAGGAAAGGAGCAGAGCCGATGACGCGCGCACTGGCGGTGACGCCCATCCACCTGCCCGCCGCGGAGATCGGGCGGCGGCAGGCCCGCTACGACCGGCTCGCGCCGCCCGGCCTGCGGATCGAGCTGCGCGACGTGGGCCCGGCGGCGCCGGGGGCGCTGGACACCGAGGACGCCGTCCGCGCCTCGGAGAAGGAGGTCGCCGCCGCCCTGGAACGGGAGGCGGCGGGCGCGGGCTTCGACCTGGCCTTCCCCGACTGCGTGCTCGACCCGGCGGTCCCAGACGGGGCCGCGGAGCCGGGCGGCCCGCCGGTGCACGGGCTGCTGAAGCTCAGCGCCACATACCTGGCCGCCCGCGGCGAGCGGTTCGGCGCGGTCGTCCGCAACCAGGCGATCGGCGCCGAGCTGGCCCGCCGGCTGAGCGCGTACGGGCTGGAGCGGCACGTGGCGGGCGTGGCCGTCATGGACCTGCCGTTCGACGCGATCGCCGACACCGGGGCGTGGAACGCGGCGCTCGCCGAGGCCGTCGGCGCGCTGGCCGGGCGCGGCGCCACCGCGGTGATCAACGGCTGCTCGGCCGTCGACGTGGAGCCGGCCGACCTGCCGGCCCGCGTCGTCGACCCGACGGAGCTGGCGCTCGGGCTGATGGTGGCCTCGTGAGCGGCGGACCCGACCTGGTCGTGGCCGGTGCGGGCGGCGGGCTCGCGGGCGCGCTGCGCGCCGCCGAGCGGGGCCTGAGCGTCCTGGTCGTGGAGTCCAGCGAGCACTACCGGCGCGGCAACAACACCTCGATGTCCACGGCGATGTTCCCCGGCGCGGGCTCGCGCTGGCAGGCCGCGGCGGGCGTGGACGACTCCCCGGACCGGTTCGTGGCCGACATCATGGCCAAGACGAAGGGGCAGGCCGACCCGCGGCTGGCCCGGACCCTGGCGGAGGCCGGCGCGCCGCTGGTGGAATGGCTCGCCGACTCGGTGGGCCTCCCGCTGTCGCTGGTCACCGACTTCAACTACCCCGGGCACGCCGTCCCGCGCTGCCACTCGATCCCCGGCCGGCACGGCTCCGGCGTGATCGACCATCTGGCGCGCCGGGTCGCCGAACATCCCGGAATCGACATGCTCGTCCCGGCGCGGCTCACCGACGTCCGCACCGGCGCGGACGGCGCGGTCGCCGCGGCCGTCGTGACGTACCCGGACGGGACCGAGGAGGAGATCCCGACCCGGGCCGTCCTGCTGGCCACCAACGGGTACGGCGCCGACCGCGGGCTGGTCGCCGAGCACCTGCCGGAGATCGCGGACGCCGTCTACCACGGCAGCGACCAGTCGCTAGGCGACGCGCTGCGCATCGGCGGGCGGCTCGGCGCGGCCACCGGGTTCCTGGACGCCTACCAGGGCCACGGCGCCCTCGCGGCGGGCGCCGGGACGCTGGTCGGCTGGGCGACGATCATCCACGGCGCCGTGCTGGTCGACACGCTCGGGCGCCGGTTCGGGAACGAGACCCGCGGCTACTCCGAGTACGCCGCCGAGCTGGCCGCCCGGCCCGGCGCCACCGGCTGGATCGTCCTGGACGAGACGATCTTCGAGCAGTGCCAGGCGTTCCAGGACTTCCGCGACACCGTGGAGTCCGGCGTGCTGGTCTGGGCCGGCGACGCCGACGGGCTGGCGAAGGCGACCGGGCTGCCCGCCGGCGCCCTGGCCGACGAGCTGGCGACGGCCGCGGCCATCGCGCGCGGCGAGCGTCCCGACCCGTTCGGCCGCACCAACTGGGAACGGCCGCTCGAACCGCGTTACGCCGCCGTGCGCGTCGTGCCGGCGCTGTTCCACACCCAGGGCGGCCTGCTGGTCGACGAGCACGCCAACGTGGTCGACACCGCGGACCGCCCGATCCCCGGCCTGTACGCGGCGGGCGGCGCCGCCGCCGGGATCTCCGGCCACGGCGCCGCCGGCTACCTGCCCGGCAACGGCCTGCTCCCCGCGTTCGGCCTGGCCTACCTGGCCGCCGACCACGTGGCCGAACGAACCGCTGAAACCGTCAAGTAGGAGAACTCATGGCGACGACCGAACTGCTGATCAAGAACGTCCGGGTGGTGCGGCCCGGCGACCCCGACGGCTCCGCCCCCGAGGCGCTCGACATCGCGGTGAACGACGGCACCATCACCCGCGTCGCGCCCGGGCTCCCGGCGGACGACGCGGCCACCGTGGTCGACGGGCGCGGGCTGCTGGCGTTCCCCGGCGTGGTGGACGCCCACCAGCACTGGGGCATCTACAACGACCTGGCCACCGACACCGCCACCGAGAGCCGCGCCAGCGCGCAGGGCGGCGTGACCACGTCGCTGACCTACATGCGGACCGGCCAGTACTACCTCAACAGGGGCGGCCCGTACCGCGACTTCTTCCCCGAGGTGCTGGCCGCCTCCGAGGGCCGCTCGTACGTGGACTACGCGTTCCACCTGGCCCCGATGTCGGCCGCGCACATCGAGGAGATCCCGTACCTGGTCGAGGAGCACGGCGTCACCTCGTTCAAGATCTTCATGTTCTACGGGACGCACGGCCTGCACGGCCGGTCCACCTCGCAGAGCGAGTTCCTGATGATCCCCGAGGACGAGCGGTACGACCTGGCGCACTTCGAGTTCGTCATGCGCGGCCTCCAGCGGGCGCGGGAGGCGCTGCCGGAGTACGCCGACTCGCTCTCGCTGTCGCTGCACTGCGAGACCGCCGAGATCATGACCGCGTACACCAAGATGGTCGAGCGCGACGGCTCGCTGTCGGGCCTGCGCGCCTACAGCGCGTCCCGGCCGCCGCACTCGGAGGGCCTGGCGGTCACCATCGCCTCGTACCTGGCGCACGAGACCGGCCTGCCGAACATCAACCTGCTGCACCTGTCGTCGGAGAAGGCGCTGGCGGCCGCGATCACGATGAAGGCCGCGTTCCCGCACATCGACTTCCGCCGGGAGGTGACGATCGGGCACCTGCTGGCCGACGTCGACACCGCGCACGGCATCGGCGGCAAGGTCAACCCGCCGCTGCGCGAGCGCGAGGACGTCGAGGCGCTGTGGCGGCACGTGCTGGCCGGCGAGGTCGACTGGGTCGTCAGCGACCACGCCTGCTGCAAGGACGAGATGAAGTTCGGCGCCGACCGCGACGACGTGTTCCTGGCCAAGTCCGGCTTCGGCGGCGCCGAGTACCTGCTGCCCGGCCTGGTCGGCGAGGGCACCAAGCGCGGCATGTCGCTGCAGAAGGTCGCGCAGCTCACCTCGTGGAACCCGGCGCAGCGGTACGGCCTCAAGCGCAAGGGCACGATCGCCGAGGGGTACGACGCCGACATCGCGCTGGTCGACCCGGACGTGAACTGGACGGTGCGGGCCGCCGACTCCGAGTCCACGCAGGAGTACACCCCGTTCGAGGGCTTCGCGATGACGGCGAGGGTGACCGACACGTTCGTGCGCGGCAACCGGGTGTACGCCGACGGCGCGATCACCGGCGCGCCCGCCGGCCGCTACCTCCGCCGCGGCCGCTGAGCCGGGCCGGGCGACCCTAGGATCGAGCCGTGACCAACCACACCGTGACCGCGCGCCGGACCCCGGCCGCCGCGGCCGAGGGCGTCGGCACCGAGGCGGCCGCCCGCGTCGCCGACGTCCTGCTGCTGTTCGCCGCCGGCCCGCGCTACCTCGGCGTCAGCGCGATCAGCCGCGAGCTCGGCATCTCCAAGGCGGTGGTGCACCGCATCCTGCGGTCGCTGGTGTCGCGGGAGATGCTGGCCACCGACGAGGGGGTGCCCGGCTACCGGCTCGGCCCGGCCGCCGTGGCGCTCGGCGCGAGCGCGCTGCGCCGCTTCGACGCGCGCGCCGCCGCCGCGCCGGTGCTGCGCCGGCTGCGGGACGAGACGGGCGAGACCACCACCCTGTCCGGCCTGGTCGGCGACGAGCGCGTCTACCTCGACCAGTTCGAGAGCCGGCACGAGATCAAGATGACCGTGGACGTCGGCGCCCGGTTCCCGCTGCACGCCGGGTCCTCGGGCAAGGTCGTGCTGGCCTTCCTGCCCGAGGACCGGCGGGAGGCGGTGCTGGCCCTGCCGCGGGCCGCGCTCACCGACCGGACCGTCACCGACGAGGCCGCGCTGCGCGCCGAACTGGCCGTGATAGCGGCCGAGGGCGTCGCTGCCTCGGTCGGCGAGCGGCAGGCCGACGCGGGCTCGGTCGCCGCCCCGCTGTTCGGGCCGGACGGCGAGGTGTACGGCTCGTTCAGCGTGTGCGGCCCCGCGTACCGCTTCACCCCCGAGGCGGTGGAGCGGTACCGGGTGCTCGCCCGCGAGGCCGCCGAGGAGATCCGGCGGAGCTGGTCGTGGCTCCAGGACTCCGTGCCCGGGGCAGAATGACCGGGTGCTGATCCTCACGAACGCCAACGCGGGCACCCACGACACCGAGACCCTGGAGCGGATCGCCGCGCTGCTCCGCGAAGGGGGCCGGGAGGTCGCGCTGCGCCCCACCGGCTCGCCCGAGGACCTCGACCGGGCGCTCGACGAGCATCCCGCCGGCGGGTCCGGCGACGTGGTGGTCGCCGCGGGCGGCGACGGCTCGATCCACGGGCTGGTGACGCGGCTGCGGGCCCGCGGCGAGCTCGGCGGGCGCACCGTGGGGCTGCTGCCGATGGGCACCGGCAACGACCTGGCCCGCAACCTCGGCATCCCGCTGGACCCCGAAGGCGCCGCCCGGCTGCTGGCGGACGGGACGCCCCGCGAGCTGGACATCCTCGTGGACGAGGACGGCGGCGTCGTCCTCAACGCCGTGCACGTCGGCATCGGCGCCACCGCCGCCCGCCGGGCCACCCGCTTCAAGCCGTACCTCAAGGCCGCCGCGTTCTCGCTGGGCGCGGTCCTGTCGGGGATGCGCGAGACGGGCTGGAACCTGCGCGTCCAGGCCGACGGCGAGTCGGTCGCCGAGGGCCGGTTCCTGATGGTCGCCCTCAGCAACGCCTCGGGCATCGCCGGCGGCACCGCCCAGCTGGCGGCCGACGGGCATCCCGGGGACGGCCGGGTGGAACTGGTCGTCTCCGCCGCGACCGGCCCGCTCGCGCGGGTGGGCTTCGCGCTGCGGCTGCGCAAGGGCACGCACCGGCACCGCGAGGACGTCGTCCACACGACGGCCTGCAGCGTCACCATCAGCGGCGAGCCGTTCCTCGCCAACGCCGACGGCGAGGTCAGCGGTCCGTACACGCACCGCTGCTGGACGCTCGACGCGCGCGCCTGGCGGATCATCGCGCCCGGCTGACCGGCCGCGCCGCGGTCAGCCGCGCCCGCCCGAGAGGACGGCGGTCATCCGCGCCGCGACCTCGCCGTCCAGGGCGCGCTCGCGGAGCCGGGTGTCGATCTTCTCCCGGATCCGGGCCAGCTCCGCGTCGATCCCGCCGGTGCGGCCCGCGGCGAGGTCGTTGCGCAGGTTGGTGATCAGATTGTTGAGGTCGACGGCCACGTCGGAGCGGATCTCGCCGGCGGCGCGGGCGCCGTCGATGATCGGCTGGAGCCGGCCGAGCGTGGCGTAGGCGGCGGGCACCGACACCGGTTCGGTACGGCCGGTGCGCTCCGGGGCGGGGGAGGCCGGGACCGTGCCGCCGGGCGAGGTGGGTGCCGCCGGGACGGGCACCGCGCCGTCCGGGCCGTGCGAGGTGTCGCGGCCGAGCAGCGCCAGGACCGCCAGCAGCGCCGCGACGACGGTGGCGGTCACCGCGACGCGGAACACCAGCCGGCTGTCCTGGGACGCGGCGGCGCCCGCGGGCGCCGGGGCGGCGGGCGGCTCGTACACGCGGGTCGGCGCGGCCTCCGCGGGCACGCCGGCCGGCACCCCGGCCGGCTCCGCGGCCGTCTCGGGCGCGGGTCCGCGTTCCGGCTCCGGTACGAGCTCGGGCTCGGTCTCGGGTCCGCGTTCCGGCTCCGGTACGAGCTCGGGCACGTGGCCGGGATCGGAGCCGGCGGGTTCCGCGGCCTCCCGGGCGCGGCGGAGGATCTCCAGGGCCGCGCCGGCGCCGGGCCGCCGCGCCGGCTCGGGCGACCGGCACCGGGCGGCGAGGCCGGCCACCTCGGCGGGCACGTCCCCGCCCTCCGGGAGGCAGCCGGCGAGCACCGCGCCGAAGGCGAGCATGTCGTCCGCGGCCGCGCCCGGGCCGCCGTCCCCGGCCAGCGCCAGGTCGGCGATCCGCACCCCGTCCTCGGTGAGGAAGATCTTCTCCGGCCGCAGCCCGCCGTGCGCGACGCCGGCCGCGTGGGCGGCGGCCAGCGCCTCGGCGATCTGCGCGCAGCAGTCCAGGGCCTCGGCGACGGTGAGCGGCTCGCGCGCGGTCCGCTCCGCGAGGTCCTCCTCGTCGAGGAACGCGGTCACCACGTACGAGGTGGACCGGCCGCCGGCGTCCCGGGTGAGGTCGCAGTCGTACACCGTGGTGAAGGCCGGGTGGGTGACCCGCACGGCGCGCACCACGCGCTCCCGGAACCGCCGGTGCCGCTCCGCCGTGGCGGCGCGCCCGGCGGCCGGCAGCTTCACCGCCACCGGCCGCCCCAGCGCCTCGTCCCAGGCCCGCCACACCTGGTCGCCGGATCCGGCGTCCAGCCGCTCGACGAGCCGGTAGCGCTCGGTGAGCCTGAGTCCTGGTCGCACTGCACTCACCTCTGTGCCCCTACCCAGGGGGTGGCGCGAGACTCGGCCGCCCGTACCGCAAACCGCCAAGGAGTACGCATCGCGGAGTAATGCGGTTCGATCCGGACGGCAAAGCCGGGCGCCAACCCCCCGGGTCAGGTCACCGGGTTCTCGACCAGGTACGCCTTGGGCGAGGGCGCGGCGCACTCGGCCCGCACGACCTCGGGCGAGCCGTCGAACGACAGGTCCGCGGCGGCGGCCCCGAGCGAGACCGCGACGGTCCGCGCGCCGGGCGCGGGCGCGAACGGCCCGGCCGTCAGCGTCCCCTCGGCGGGCAGCGGGATCACCAGCGGCCGGCCCCGTTCCAGCCGCGTCTCGGGGATCGCGATGCCGTCCCCGGCCACGTTCTGGGTGGCCGGCGTGCCGCCCTCGACGACGAGGTCCTGCCGCGTCACCGTCCCGCTGGCCGTCGTGTACCCCTTGTCGGCCAGCCGGTCCACGGTGGCCGCCGGGAGGGTGAGCGCCCCGGACGCCCGGTCGAACGCGAACGAGCCGCCGCGCCGGACGACGAGCGGGATGTGCGCGCCGACCGCGATGCCGACGTCGAGCGGCTCACCGCCGAGCACGCACCGGTACGGCGCGTTGACGATCCCGACCAGCTGGTTGGACGCCGGCTCGGGGAAGTTCAGCGGCGCCCCCTGGATCTTGGCCGGGGGCCGCCCGGCCGGGCCGCCGATCGCGATCTTCAGCAGCGCGTTGCCCTGGGACGCCTCGCAGTCGGCCTTGATCGGCAGCGTGAACCCCGCCGACGACTTCAGGTCCACCTCGGCCACGGCGCCGTCGAACTTCAGCGTCGTCGCGCCGGCGTTCGCGGCCGTGAACGGCCCGACGTCGAACGTCCCCTCCAGCGGCAGCCCCACCTTCAGCGGCTCGCCCGCCTCGATCGGGATGCCGGGGATCTCCAGCGGCTCCTTCTCCGCGATGTTGATCGACTCGGGGGTGGAGGTGCTCGCGCCGATGCTCAGGTCCGTGATCCGCGCGTCCGCGCTGGTCAGCCCGAGCAGCGGGGCCAGCGAGGTCAGCCAGGACGGGAACGTGATGCTGCCCGACCCCTGAGTCAGCCAGAACTCCTGCCCGGGGCCGAGCTGGACCGGGGCCACGCCCTGCACGTCCACGTCGGTCGGCAGCCAGAAGACCGGCACGCCGGCGAGCGTGATCGTGCAGCCGATCGGGAGCTTGAAGCGGCCGGTGTCCACGCCGATCGCCGGCACGTCGGCCGGCGGCAGGGCGTGCGCGGCCGGGGCGGCCGGGACGGCCGCCGCCGCGAGCAGCATGCCGATGATCAGGGCTCCGGCCCGGCGGGCCGTGCGTCGATGTCGCCTGCGCATCTCGCGTCCTTCCGAAGTCCGCTCTGCTACTGGTGGGCGGCCATCATCCGTTCCGGCGCCGGGCGGGATAACGGATCCGGAGACGGAAAACGCGCCCGGAGTTAGCAACGGGACGCGGGCCGGGCAGTATGAGCCCGCTCGCCCGGGCCGCCATGCGTGACATCGCCCGCCCGCCGGAATTCCGGTGGCCCGGCCACAACCGCCGCTGTCCGCCGTCCCAGAAACGGCGGCGCCCCCTGGAAGGCCCGCTCCGCGCCGTGGTGGACTGCGCCCCCGGACGAGCGAAGGGGGCATCCCCATGGTCACCCCGTTCCGCGGAGCCCTCGCGGCGGCGGCCGCCGTGACGGCCGCGGCCGCGATGAGCGGCACCGCGCTCGCGGCCCATCCCGAACCCGGGCTCGTGCGCGGCGACATCGCCGTGCACGACCCCACGATGATCCGCGCGGCGGACGGTGCGTACTACACCTACTCCACCCACAACGGGCTGGAGGCGCGCTCATCCCCGAACCGGACGGACTTCGCCCGCGCGGGGGCGGCGCTCCCGGACGGGGCGGCGTGGGCCCGCGCCTACAGCGGCGACGCGCGCGAGCTGTGGGCGCCGGACGTGTCGTACCAGGGCGGCCGGTACCTGATGTACTACTCGGCCTCCTCGTTCGGCTCCAACACCTCCGCGATCGGGCTGGCCGTCAGCGACACCGGCCGCCCCGGCACCTGGCGCGACCGCGGCCGGGTGATCACCTCCTCGGCGCGCGACGACTTCAACGCCATCGACCCGCAGCTGTCGGTGGACGCCGAGGGCCGCTGGTGGCTGGCGTTCGGGTCGTGGTGGACCGGGATCAAGCTGATCCGCATCGACCCCGCCACCGGCAACCGGCACAGCGACCGGACCGTCCGCCCGCTGGCCGCCCGGACCCGGACCGACCTCGGCATCGAGGCGCCGCACATCGTCCGGAACGGCGGGTACTACTACCTGTTCACGTCCTGGGACCTGTGCTGCCGCGGCGCGTCCAGCACGTACCGGATCATGGTCGGCCGGTCCCGCTCGATCACCGGCCCGTACACCGACCGGAACGGCCGCGCGCTCACCGCCGGCGGCGGCACCGAGGTGCTCGCGGCGCACGGGAGCCGGGTGGCCGGGCCGGGCGGGCAGAGCGTGCTGCGCGACGGCGACCGCGACCTGCTCGTCTACCACTACTACGAACGCGCGGACGGCGGCCGTCACAAGCTCGGCATCAACTATCTCGGCTTCGACGCGGCCGGCTGGCCGTACGTCTGGTGACGAACGATGGGAGCCCCCCGATGAGAACCTCCGTGAAGCTCGCGAGCGGCGGCACCGCGCTCGCGCTCGCCGCCGCCGGATGCGGCACGGCGACCGTCCGGGCACGGCACGTCGCCGCGTACGAGAACAGCCCGGTCGGGTACGCGAGCATGGGCGACGGCACGACCGGCGGCGCGGGCGGCACCACGGTGACCGTGTCGTCCGCGGCGCAGTTCGCCCGGTACGCCAACGCGTCCGGCCGGTACGTCATCCGCGTGACCGGCACGCTGGCGCTGGCGGGCATGCAGCGCGTCGGGTCGGACAAGACGATCATCGGGACCGGCACCTCCGGCCGGATCAGCGGCGGCGGCCTCACGCTGCGCGGTTCCCGGAACGTCATCATCCGGAACCTGACGTTCACCGGATCCGGGGACGACGCCGTCAACATCGAGGAGTCGGCCCGCAACATCTGGATCGACCACAACGACCTCAGCGGCGCGAGGGACGGCCTGCTGGACGTCAAGCGCGGATCCGACCTCATCACCGTGTCCTGGAACCGCTTCCACCGCCAGGACAAGACGGCGCTGCTCGGCCACTCCGACGGCAACGGCTCCCAGGACCGCGGCCGGCTGCGCGTGACGTACGTGCACAACTGGTTCGACGGCACCGGCCAGCGCCACCCGCGCGTGCGCTTCGCCAACCCCGTGCACGTGCTGAACAACTACTACAGCGGCATCGGGAGCTACGGCGTCGCGTCGACCGAGGGCGCCGGCGTGTACGTCGAGCGCAACCACTTCGAGAACACCGCCCGGCCGACGGTCGCGCAGACGGGCGACTCCGCGCCCGGGAACATCCGCCTGCTCGACAACCACCTGGTGGGCTCGGGTACGCCGGTGTCGCGCAACCCCGGGAGCGTGGCGGCGATCCCGTACCCCTATATCCCCGACGGCGCCCCGGCCGTGAAGTCGGTCGTCACCGCCGGCGCGGGCGTCGGCAAGGTCTGAGTCCGCGTCCCCGGAAACGGGGGTGCGGCGCGCGCCCTCCTTCGCCCACCATGGACGCGTGGGCGAGACGCGGAAGACCGGGGATCGGGCGCTGCTGCGGCTGGGCGCGCAGATGGCCGAGGTCGAGGCGCTGTACGCCCGCGTGCTGGAGACCCCCGACGCGCGGGCCGAGCGGCGCGCGCTGGCCGAGCTCGCCGGAGCGGGGGAGCGGCTGGCCGATCTGGCGCGCGACGTCGCGGGCCGGGTGCCGCGGCCGCGCCGGGCGCCGGAGCGGCGGCGCGTGCGGCGCACCCGGCTCGAGCGCCGGATCGCCGGGGCCGCCACCACCACCGAGTGGATCATCGCGCGGAGCGAGCGCCGGGTGTCCTCGGACTGAGCGCCGTCCCAGGCCGCGGGCGGGTTCCGGCCCTGGACGCGGCGGGAGGCGCGGGGGCAAGGTGGACCAAGCGCTTGATCACCCACCCCCGCGCGCAGGAGACCGACCGTATGGTGAAGATCATCGAGCATGGCACCTGGGAGCTGACGCCCGCCGACGAGGCCCGGCACCCGGCCGGGCCCGAACTCCTCTGGAACGAGTCCTACTACTTCGATTTCGCCGCCCCCGACGGGTCGATCGCCGGCTACGTCCGGCTCGGCCTGTACCCCAACTGGGAACGCGCCTGGTACTGGGCGTGCGTCGTCGGCCCGGACCGGCCGCTGGTCCTCGTCGCCGACAACGACGCGCCCATGCCGGAGCCGGGGAGCGCCGACGTGCGGACCGCGGCGTACACGGCCACGCAGAAGATCGCCGAGCCGTTCGGGCCCGCCCGCGTCACGCTGGACGCCGGCGCCGCGGCCGTGCTGCCCGATCCGGCGATGGCGTACGGCGACCTCGCGGGCGCCGCGACCACCCGGCTCGCCCTCGACCTCGAATGGAGCACGGCCGGGGGCGTCTACCCGTACAAGGATCTGCCCCGGTACGAGATCCCGTGCACGGTGACCGGGACGGTCGAGGTCGGCGGCGAGAGGTTCGCGATCGACGGGGCCGGCGGCGAGCGCGACCACAGCTGGGGCGAGCGCGACTGGTGGAAGACCTCCTGGCTGTGGTCGTCCGGGCGGCTCGGCGACGGCACCGCGTTCCACTGCATGCAGGCCAACATCGGGTTCCCCATCCCGTGGCCGTCGTTCGCCGTCCCGCCGGGCGGGGAGCTGGAGCACCGGGACGGCTTCTCGGCGGAGACCGTGTTCGGCGCCGGCGACCTGCCGCGGGAGTCGCGGCTGCGGCTGGCGGGCGCGCCGATGACGGCGGAGCCGCTGGCGTTCGCGCCGGTCGCCGTCACCTCGCCGGACGGCGCCGAGGCGCGCTTCCCGCGCGCCCTGTGCCGGTTCGCGGCCGAGGACGGCCGCACCGGGTACGGCTGGACGGAGTGGCACCAGCCGCCCGGCTGGCGCGACCACGGCTGGTCGTACCTCGCCCCCGAGGCGGGCGCGTGACCGCCCCGGTCGCGGGCGCCGCCGGCCTGACCGCCGGGTGGCTGACCGAGGCGCTGGCGCCGCTGCTGGACGGCGGGAAGGTGACGGGCGTGCGGGCCGAGCCGGTCGGCACCGGCCAGGTCTCCGACAGCCTGCGGCTGCACCTGACGTACGAGCGGCCCGGCCCGCCCGCCACGATGATCGCCAAGGTGCCGGCGGCGGACCCGGCGAGCCGCCAGGCGGCCCGCACGATCCGCACCTACGAGGTCGAGGCGAAGTTCTACGCCGAGATCGCGCCCCGGCTCGACGCGGGCGTCCCCGCCTGCCACTTCGCCGCGTACGACGCGGAGCACGACGACTACGCCGTCCTGCTGGAGGACCTCGCGCCCGCCGAGCCCGGGGACCAGCTGGCGGGCGTCACCGCCGAGGACGCCGGCGCCGCCGTGGAGGAGATGGCGGCCTTCCACGCCGCGGGCTGGGACGACCCCGACCTGGCCGCGCTGGGCTGGCTCAACCGGCACGACGCCGACACCGCCGCGTTCACCGCCGCGATGGTGACCGACCTGTACGCCGGCTTCCGGGAGCGGTACGCCGGGCGCCTCGACCCCGGCTCGATCGTGCTGATCGAGGAGTTCCTGCCGGGCATGGGCGGCTACCTCGCCGAGCGCGCGGGCACGCCCACGCTGGTGCACGGCGACTTCCGGGCCGACAACCTGATGTTCGGCGGGCCGCGCCCGGCCGTGCTCGACTGGCAGACCTGCGCGTACGGGCCGGGCCTCGCCGACCTGTCCTACTTCCTCGGCTCCAGCCTGCCGGTGCCGGTGCGGCGGGAGCGCGAGGAGGAGATCGTCCGCCGCTACCACGCCGCGCTCACCGCGCGCGGGGTGGAGCTGTCCTGGGACGGCTGCTGGCGGGAGTACCGCGCGCACGCGTTCCACGGGATCGTGATGGCGATCGGCGCCGCCATGCTCGTCGAGCGCACCGACCGCGGCGACGCGATGTTCTGCGCGATGACCGACCGGCACGCCCGCCACGCGCGCGACCTCGGCGCGCTGGAGCTGCTGCCCTGATCCCGCCGTGGACCGGCCGCCGCCGCCCGGCCGGTCCACCGCCGGGGGCCGCCCGGCGGCGACTTAACACCGAAATTGTGTTGTTATCGCGCTGATATCGCCTCTCCGGCCGGATCCTGGCCGAAATCCGGGTGAAGGTGTGATCTTGACGCCTATCGCGGGCTCTTCTACGCTCCATCTCACATTCTCGGGCGTTATCTTCACAACCTCATATGTGTCCTCCGGGATGGACGGAGAGGGAACGCATGTCCTCGCATGTCGATCGGGTCTCGCGGCGCCGCTTCATCGGAGCGGGCGGGGTGGGCGCGGCCGCGGTGCTGCTCGGCACCGGCGCGCTCGGCTCGTCCGCCGCCCACGCGTACACGCTCCGCAAGGAGGGGCTGTTCACGCTCGGCGTCGCCTCGGGCGACCCCGCGCCGGACGGCTTCGTCATCTGGACGCGGCTGGCGCCCGAGCCGTTCGCCGCCGACGGCAGGGCGGGGATGCCCGACCGCCGGATCCGGGTCGAGTACGAGGTCGCGGCCGACGAGCGGTTCCGCCGGATCGTCCGGCGCGGCTCCGCCGTGGCGACGCCGGAGCTGGGCCACTCCGTCCACCCGGAGATCGCCGGGCTGGCGCCGGGCCGCGAGTACTTCTACCGGTTCCGCGCGGCAGGGGAGCTCTCCCCGGCGGGCCGGACCCGGACGATGCCCGCGGCGTCCTCGATGCCGCGCGGCCTGACGTTCGCCGTCGCGTCCTGCCAGGCATGGCAGGACGGCTACTTCACCGCCTACGACCACATGGCCGCCGAGGACCTCGACCTGATCGTGCACCTCGGCGACTACATCTACGAGTACGAGATCACCGCGGGCAACCGGCGGGGCGTGCCCGTGCCGCCGCAGTTCGGGACCGAGACCTTCGACCTGGCGCGCTACCGGCTCCAGTACTCGCTCTACAAGGCCGAGGCGCCGCTCCAGCGGGCGCACGCGCTCTTCCCGTTCGTCCACACCCTGGACGACCACGAGGTCGTCAACGACTGGGCCCGCGACACCGTCATCATGGGCCGCCACCCGAACCCGGACCCGGCCGAGTTCGCCCGGCGCAAGGCGGCGGCGTTCCAGGCGTTCTACGAGAACCTGCCGCTGCGCCGCTCGCAGCTGCCGTCCGGGCCGGACATCCGGCTGCACCGCCGGCTCTCCTACGGGCGGCTCGCCGACCTCAGGATGCTCGACACCCGCGGCCACCGCGACATCCAGGCGTGCTCGTACGGCAACGGCACCGGCCGCACCCGCGACTGCGACGAGCGCTTCGACGCCGCCCGCACGATCCTGGGCGACCAGCAGCGGCGCTGGCTGCTGGACGGCTTCCGCACCTCGCGCGCCCGCTGGCAGCTCCTCGGCAACCAGATGCCGATGGGGGAGACCGACTGGGACCCGGGCCCCGGCAAGGACGTCTGGGTGGACCCCTGGGACGGCTACGCCGGCGAGCGCGACCGCGTCCTGGCCGCCGCGCACGACCACGGGGTGCGCAACCTGGTCGTGTTCAGCGGCGACCGGCACCAGAACTACGCCGTCGACCTCAAGCGCGACTACGACGACGCGGACTCGCCGACCGTCGGCTCGGAGTTCGTCGGCACGTCCCTCACCAGCGGCGGCGACGGCGCCGACATGGACGACCTCGGCCGCACGTTCCTGGCCGCCAACCCGCACATGCGGTTCTTCAACGCCCAGCGCGGCTACCTGAGCGTGAACGTCGACCGGCGGCGCATGCGCACCGACTTCCGGGTGCTGCCGTACGTGACGCGGCCCGGCGCCCCGGTCTCCACCCGGGCGAGCTTCGTGGTGGAGGACCGCCGGCCGGGCGTCCAGCGGGCGTAGCGCCGGGGGCACGGCCGTGCCGGCGGGCGGCCGCGGGTCGGATACCTTCTCGTTGTGCGATCAACGATGACGGGGGCCGCGGAGGAGACGCTGCCGAGCGTGCTCGACCTGCTGGCCCTGGAGGAACTGGACCGGGACCTGTACCGGACCACCGTGGCGTTCGACGACCCGTACCCGCTGTACGGCGGGCAGGTCGCCGCGCAGGCGCTGCGCGCGGCCGGCGGCACCGTCCCGGAGGGGCGGCTGCCGCACTCGCTGCACGGCTACTACCTGCGCGGCGGCGACGCCGCCCGGCCGACGATCTTCCGCGTGGACCGGGACCGGGACGGCCGCTCGTTCTCGGCGCGGCGGGTCGTGGCCCTCCAGGGCGGCGAGGTCATCTTCAACATGTCCGCCTCGTTCCACACGCCCGAGGACGACGACGACCGGCAGGCGCACCCGATGCCGGCCGCCCCGCCGCCCGAGGAGTCCGCCGGGGACGCGCTGCCGCGGCTGTTCTCGCTGGAGGGCCGGGTGCCGCCGCAGCCGTACGAGTCGGACTGGCCCACCCGGATGTGGGCGCGCTCCACCCTGCCGCTGCCCGCCGACCCGCTCGTGCACGCCTGCGTCCTGACGTACCTGTCGGACATCTCCAGCGGGCTGGCCGCCCTGCACGACGGCCCGGGCCGGTCGGGGTCGAGCCTGGACCACGCCGTGTGGTTCCACCGGCCGGTGCGGATGGACGACTGGGTGCTGATGGACCTGGTCCCGCACACCGTCGCCGCCGGCCGCGGCTGGTACACCGGGTCGATCCACGCCCACGACGGCACGCTGGCCGCCAGCCTCACCCAGGAGGCCCTCTTCCGTACGCCGCGTACCGCGTGACAGCCCGGGGAACGCGGTGAGGTGATTAGAGTGCCCTCACGGCCGACCTTGGAGTGACATGGCACACGATGTACTGATCGGCGAGGACGCGGGGCCGGTCCGGATCCTGACGCTGAACCGGCCCGGGGCGCGCAACGCGCTCAGCGGCGAGCTGAACACGGCGCTGCTGGAGGCGCTGGACGCGGCCGACGCCGACGACTCCGTGGGGGCGCTGGTGCTGACCGGCGCGGACCCCGCGTTCTGCGCGGGCCTGGACCTCAAGCAGGCCGCCGCCGAGGGCGCCGCGTTCTTCCAGCGGTTCGAGACCGGCAACTGCATCAACCGCGTCGCCGAGGTGCGCAAGCCCGTGATCGGCGCGGTCAACGGCGCCGCGTTCACCGGCGGGCTGGAGATCGCGCTCGGCTGCGACTTCCTGGTCGCCTCCGAGCGCGCCGTGTTCGCCGACACCCACGTCCGGGTCGGCGTGCTGCCCGGCGGCGGGCTCACCGCCCGGCTGCCCCGGGTCGTCGGCCAGGCCGCCGCCCGCCGGATGTCGATGACCGGCGAGGTCGTCGACGCCGCCCGCGCCGAGCGCCTCGGGCTGGTCACCGAGGTCGTCCCGCACGGGGAGCTGCTCGGCCGCGCGCTGGAGCTGGCCACCGCCGCCGCCGAGGTCCCCGCGGCGCCGATGGCGGCGCTCAAGCACATGTACGGCGAGGTCTCCGGCCTCGGCCCCGCGCTGGCCGCCGAGACCGACCTGGCCCGGCGGCACCGGACCGACCTCGCCGGGCTGGAGGAGCGCCGCGTCCAGGTGCTCCGGCGCAACCGGGACCGGCTCCCCGGCTGACGGCGGGTGCCGGTCAGGTGAGGACGAGCGGGAGGGCCGCGGCCAGGCCGCCCAGCTCGGCCGCCTCCGCCTCGGCCGGCTTCCGGCGGCCCGTACCGACCAGCAGGGCGTCCGCGTCGGAGAAGGACGCGGGGAACCGCGCCCCCGCGATCTCCTCCAGCATCGCGCGGGAGGCCGCCAGGCCCTCGGCGGGCGGTCCCGCCGCGTCCGGGAGGTGGGCGACCAGGTCGAGGTGGTGCAGCGTCCATTCCAGGACGTACGCGGACAGGTAGTCGCCCGCGGTCAGCACCTCGCCGCGCGTGCCGACCCGCCCGGCCGGGTCGGCGAGCCCGGCGGCGCGGCCGGCGGCGGAGCCGACGTCGTCGAGGTGGAACTTCAGCAGCCGCGGCTCCTCGTACGCGGCGGCCAGCCGGACGGTCAGCGCGTCGAGCGGATCGCCGGCGGGCGGCGCCCCGGCCACGTCCCAGTACGTCACCGCGTCCCGGGTCGGCTCCGCCTCGGCGGGCGTCGCGAGGGTGATCAGGACGTCCTGCGCGTCGATGATCAGGTGGCAGGCCAGGTCGCGCACGAGCCAGCCCGCGCAGCCCGACGGCCGCGCGAAGTCCTCGTCCGGGAGTTCGGCGACCGCCGCCCGCAACGCCGCCCAAGAACGCGTGAAGAGTTCCACCGCGGCAAGCTAACAGCGCGGGCCCGCCCCGGCGACCCGTTTTCGCCCCGGTGGCGGGCGCCGTGCCCTCAGGGGCCGGTCGCCGCCGCCATGAACATCGGCACGGCCGCGAACAGCCGGTCGGCGCGGGCGCGCTCGCGCTGGTCGGCGATCCACGCGTCCGCCCGCGCGCGGGTGATCGCGCCGCGCTCGCGGCAGACCTCGGCGAGGCGGACGAGCACCGGCAGGAACGGGGCGCCGGTGAACACTCCCGTGTGCACCTCCACCGTCACGTCAAGGAAGCCGGCGTCCAGCAGCAGGTTGCGGTACTTGCGGGCGGCGCGCGGCGACGCCACCTGGTCGGCGCGCTCCCGCACGATGGTGCGGGTGAGCTCCGGATCGGCGGAGTCGATCACGAACGTGTCCCAGTCCTGGCCGCACAGCACGACTCGCCCGCCCGGCGCGAGGACGCGCCGCGCCTCGGCGAGCGCCCGCTCCGGGTCGGCCAGCGCGTGGACGACCTTGTCGGCCCGGTAGCCGGCGGCCTCCCCGTCCCCGACCGGCAGGGCGTACGCGTCGCCGAGGCGGAACTCGCCGGCCGGCCACCGCCGCCGCGCCAGCGCGATCATCTGATCGCTGACGTCGATCCCCAGCGCGCGCACGCCCCGGTCCGCCAGTTCGGCGACGGCCCGGCCGGCGCCGCAGCCGACGTCGGCCACGAGCGCGCCCGGGGCGGCGCGCAGGAGTTCGTACGAGCGCGCACGCTGCGCGGCGGCGCCGGGGGTCTCGTCGACGGCGTCGAGCTGGGTGACGAGGGCTTCGATGGTCTCGTTGGACATGCGCGCCATGCTGCGACTTAATGTCGACATGAAGTCAAGCGCGACCCTGAGCATCGGCGAGCTGGCCGGGCACTTCGGCCTGGCGACGCATGTACTGCGCCACTGGGAGACCATGGGGCTGCTCTCGCCCGCGCGGGCGGCCGGCGGCCGCCGCCGGTACGGACGCTCCGACCTCTACCGGGTCGCGAGCATCCTGCTCGCCAAGGAGGCGGGCCTCGCGCTGGCCGACATCCGCGACATGCTGGCGACCACCGACATCGGAAGGCGCCGGGAGATCCAGCGCCGCCACCGCGACGCGCTCGTCCGGAAGATCGCGGAGATGCGGGCCGCCGTGGAGTTCCTGGAGGGCGGCCTGGCCTGCGACTACGAGGACATCACCGAGTGCCCGAACTACCGGTCGCTGGTCGCCGGCCGGATCGGCGGGAACGTGCCGGGCCTCAACGGCTCCCCGGGGTGACCAGGCCGGACTCGTAGGCCAGGACGACGAGCTGCGCGCGATCGCGGGCGTGGAGCTTCGTCATGGCCCGGTTGACGTGGGTCTTCGCCGTCATCGGGGTGATCACCATGCGGGCGGCGATCTCGTCGTTGGACAGGCCGTTCGCCACCAGCGCGACGGCTTCGCGCTCGCGGTTGGTCAGCTCCTCCAGCCCCTTGCCGGCGGCCGGGCCGGGCGGCCCGGTGACGTACCGGCCGATGAGCCGGCGCGTGATCGAGGGCGCGAGCAGGGCGTCGCCGCGCGCGGCGACGCGCACGGAGTGCAGGAGGTCCTCCGGCACGATGTCCTTGACTTGCCGTCGTCGTCGACGCGCACCGCCAGCGCGTCCGGGCCGCAGTCGATCCGGACCGACGCCGTGGTGGCGTCCGCGTGGCGGACGATGTTGGTGAGCGACTCCTGGACGATCCGGTACACCGTCCGGTCCACCGCGGCGGGCACGCCGTGCTCCCGCCCCTCGATCGTCAGCGTCGCGTCCAGGCCGACCGTGCTGGCCCGTTCCACCAGTTCCGGCACGTCCTGGAGCCCGCGCGGCGGGGCCGTGTCGTCGTCGCGCAGCGCCTCCAGGGTCGCGCGCAGCTCCCGGGTCGCCTCCCGGCCGGCCTCCTGGATCGCCAGCAGCGCCTCGGGCACCCGCTCGCCGCGCCGGCGCGCCACGTGGACGGCGACCTCGGCCTGCACCTTGATGATCGAGATCTGATGGGTGAGGGAGTCGTGCAGCTCCCGCGCGATGTGCAGCCGCTCCTCGGCGGCGCGGTGCCGCGCGGTCTCCTCCCGGGTGCGCTCGGCCTCGTCCGCGCGCCGCTCGGCCTGCCGCAGCGCCTCGCCCGCGGCCCCGGCGGCGATCAGCCAGGCCAGTTCGAGGGCGCCCCTGGCCTGCGCGAACGCCTCGCCGGTGTCGTGCAGGCCCGAGGCCAGGGCGGCGACGGGGAGGGCCGCCATCATCGCCACGCTCGCCGCCACGGTCGCGGCGCGGTGCCCGGCCCGGACGGCCGCGTACACAGCGAACAGGAAGGCGACGGCGGGCACGTCGAAACCGGCCGCCTGGTAGCCGGCCGCGCACAGCCCGGTGACGGCCAGGACGGGGACCGGGGCGCGGCGGCGCGCGGCCAGCGCGAGGCCGCCGGCGACCAGGAGCGCGTAGCCGAGCAGGCCGGCGCCGGTGGCGGAGTGCCGCCCCGACATCCCGGTGACCAGCAGTATCGCCGCCACGCCCGCGGCGATCGCCCACTCCGCGGCGGCGATCCGTCCCCTGCCCATGCGCGCACACTAGCCCGACGCCCGCGCGGGCGGCTCCTGCGCGCGGACGATCCTCCGGCTACCGCGTCCGCGGTACATGCGCGGTTCCTGCGGCGCCCGCCGTAGCCGGGTGCGGCACCGGCGGCAGCGCGAAGTGTCCGCGCTCGCCGGACGACCGGCGGCGGTCCGGGCGGACATCATCGGGACGTCCATTCCTGGAGGGAGCACCCCATGTCCATCAGATCCGTGCTCGCCGCGACGGCGGCCGAGTACACCGCGGGCCCGGCGGCGGCCGGAACCTACTCGATGAGCGCGGGCCGGGCCGGCGCCATCGTCGCCGCGCTGCTCGGAGTGGCCGGCGTGGTCGCCGGCGGGCTCGCGGTGGCACGTTCGGCCCGGCGCGCGGCCGTCGCGGCCCTGGCGGCGGGACTGCTCGGCACGGCCGCCGGCGGGCTCGTCATGGTCACGTCCGGCGGCGGCATCGGCACCGGGAACGGGCTCGGCGGCGCGATCGTCGCCCTCGCGGTGGGGCTGGTGGCCGTGCTCCTCGGCGGGCTGGCCCTGGGCCGCTCCCGCCGCGCCCCCTGACGGCGGCACGGGACCGCAAGGGCCGGGCGCGCGATTCCGATATCGTGATCCGATATCGGGACCTGAAGCCGACGGCTCCGCGCAGCCGGGGAGCATCGCCGAGGAGCGCACCATGAGCCAGCCGCCGCCGACCGGTACCGGACCAGCGGGGGACCTGCGGCGGCGCCTGGGGGTGTCCGACGCGGTCGTGATCGGCCTCGGGTCGATGATCGGCGCGGGCATCTTCGCGGCGCTCGCCCCGGCGGCGCGCGCGGCCGGGTCGGGACTGCTGCTGGGACTCGCGCTGGCCGGAGCCGTCGCGTACTGCAACGCCACGTCCTCGGCGCGGCTGGCGGCACGCTACCCGGCCTCGGGCGGCACCTACGTCTACGGCCGCGAACGGCTCGGCGACTTCTGGGGCCACCTCGCCGGATGGGCGTTCGTCACCGGCAAGACCGCCTCGTGCGCGGCGATGGCGCTGACCGCCGGCCTGTACGCGTGGCCGGACCGGGCGCACGCGGTCGCGGTGGCCGCCGTGGTGGCGCTGACGGCGGTCGACTACTTCGGGGTGCGCAAGTCCGCGCTGGTCACCCGCGTCATCGTGGCCGCCGTCCTGGCCGTGCTCGCCGCCGTCGTCGTGACCGCCCTCGCCTCCGGCGAGGCGGCCGCCGCGCGGCTGGACATCGGCGGGGACGCCACGGCGGGCGGCGTGCTCCAGGCGGCGGGCCTGCTGTTCTTCGCCTTCGCCGGGTACGCGCGCATCGCGACGCTCGGCGAGGAGGTCCGCGACCCCGCCCGCACCATCCCGCGCGCGATCCCGCTGGCGCTGGGCATCACGCTGGCCGTGTACGCGGCGGTGGCCGCCGCGGCGCTGGCCGTCCTCGGCGCCGGGACGCTGGCCGGCGCCGCCGCCCCGCTCGTCGAGGTCGTCCGCGCGGCCGGGGCGCCCGGCCTGGCGCCGGTGGTCCGCGCCGGTGCCGCGGCCGCCGCGCTGGGCTCGCTGCTGGCGCTGATCCTGGGCGTCTCGCGGACCACGCTGGCCATGGCCCGCGACCGCCACCTGCCGCACGCCCTGGCGGCCGTCCACCCGCGGTACGGGGTGCCGCACCGCGCCGAGCTCGCGGTCGGCGCCGTCGTGGCGGTCCTGGCGGCGACGGCCGACCTGCGCGGCGTCATCGGCTTCTCCTCGTTCGGCGTGCTGGTCTACTACGCCGTCGCCAACGCCTCGGCGTGGACGCTGGCCCCCGCCGAAGGGCGGCCGGTACGCGCCGTGCCCGTGCTCGGCCTGGCCGGCTGCCTCGCTCTGGCGTTCGCCCTGCCGCTCCCATCAGTGCTGACGGGCGGCGCGGTGCTGGCCGCCGGTGCCGCCTGGTACGGGGCCCGCCGGCTGGTGACGGCGCGCCGCCGCTGACCGGGCGCGCGGGCGGCGGGCCTGACCGGACGGCGGGTCAGCGGGTCAGCGGGTCGTGCGGCGTGCCTTCGCCGAGGACCTCGCGCGCCAGTTCCCTCAGTGCCGCGCGGTCCGCGGCCAGCGCGGCGCGGCCCGCCTCGGTCGCCGCGTACACGCGCCGTACCCGGCCCTCGACCACCCGCTGCTCGGAGACGAGCAGCCCCTCGGCCTCCAGCCGGTGCAGCGTCGGGTAGAGCGTTCCCGGGCTGATCCGGTACCCGTGCCCGGCCAGCTCCCGGGCCATCCACGCGCCGTGGACCTCGCCCCGCGCCGCGTGGTGGAGGATGTGCAGCCGGATCGCCCCGCGCAGGAACTCCCGCATGGCCCCTCCGACCGGTCACCGTCCCGATATCGGCCCCCGATACTACCGGCGTTCCCCGCCCGTTCACCTTCCGGCGACCCGGCGCCGGCGGACGCCTCGTAGCGGATCTCGCGCATCTGCGCGCTCCCCTCTTCCCGCGGTTCGGGTGGAATGCCATGCTAACTAAACGATCGTTCAGGAGGATCTTGTGGATTCGACCGTTCCGCACGGGGGTGCGCGGTGACCGCACCCGTTCACGCGGAGGGCGCCGGCGCGGCGGACCCGGGCGTGCTCGCCGGCCTCCTGGAGCGCCGCCTCGCCGCGGTACTCGGAGCCGGGACGGCCGTCTCCGGGCTGGCCCGGCTCACCGGCGGCGCCAGCAGGGAGACGTGGTCCTTCACGGCGTCCGCCGGCGGCGCCCGGCGGCGGCTGGTGCTGCGCCGCGACCCCGTCGGCGAGGCCGGGCACGGGGCGCGGGAGGCGGCGGCCATGGCCCGGGAGGCGGCCGCGATCGCCGCCGCCGCGGCCGCAGGCGTGCCCGTGCCGCGGCTGGTCGACGCGGGCACCGACGCGGGGATCGTCGGCTCCCCGTACCTGATCACCGAGCATGTGGACGGCGAGACGATCGCGCGCCGGCTGCTGCGCGAGGAGGAGTACGCCGCCGCGCGCGAGACGATGGCCGCCGAGCTGGGCCGCACCCTGGCCCGCGTCCACTCGGTGCCGCCGGACGACGTCCCCGGCCTGGAGGCTCACGAGCCGCTGGAGGCCCTCCGGGAGGGCTACGACGCGCTCGGGGAGCCGCTTCCGGCGGTCGAGATCGCGCTGCGGTGGCTGGAGCGCAACCGTCCCGCCCCGATCCCGGACGCCCTGGTGCACGGCGACTTCCGTACCGGCAACCTCATCATCGGGCCGGACGGCCTGCGCGCGGTCCTCGACTGGGAGCTGGTGCACCGCGGCGACCCCCGCGAGGACCTGGGCTGGCTGTGCGTGAAGTGCTGGCGCTTCGGCTCCCCGCTGCCCGCCGGCGGCTTCGGCACCGTCGACCGGCTCCTGGACGGCTACGCCGAGGTCGCGGGCGAGCGTCCCGACCCGGCGGACGTGCTGTGGTGGCAGGTGTACGGCACCGCGCGATGGGCGGTCGGCTGCCGGGCCATGGCCGAGCGGCACCTGTCGGGCGAGGCGCCCTCGGTGGAGCTGGCCGCGATCGGCCGGCGGGTCTGCGAGCAGGAGCACGACCTGCTCCTCGCGCTCGGCGTCCCGCCCGCGCCGGCCGGCCCGGCGCCCGGGCCCGCGGCGGCGTCCGACCTGCACGGCACGCCGTCCGCCGCCGACCTGGTCGGGGCGGTCGCGCACTTCCTGCGCGCGGAGCTGATGCCGGCGACCGACGGCCGGCTGAACTTCCTGGCCCGGGTGGCGGCCAACGTGCTCGACGGCGTCGGGCGCGAGCTGGCGCTCGGGCCGGAACAGGAGCGGCGGCACCGCGAGCGCCTCGCCGCCCTCGGGTACGACGGCCGGGCCGCGCTGGCCGCGGCCGTCCGCTCCGGCGAGATCGACGCGGACGACCCGGCGCTCCTCGCCGCCGTCCGGGCCGCGGTGGACGACCGGCTCGACGTGGCCAACCCGCGCTACCGGCCCCTGCCCGGGCGTTGACGCGCCGCCCGATCAGGGCGCAGGGTTGAACGTACGTTCAACCGGAAGATCCTTCGGCCGCCGAGGAGCGCCATGACGGACGTGAGGTACGCGATCGACGGGCACGTCGGCATCATCACGCTGGACCGCCCCGAGGTGCACAACGCGCTGCGCCGCCGGACGTACGAGGAGCTGACCGGGCTGGTGCGCTCCACCACCGCCCGGGTGCTGGTGGTGACCGGCGCCGGGCGGTCGTTCTGCTCCGGGGACGACGTCCGCGAGCTGATGGGCGGCGGCGCGGGCACCGCGCCCAGGCCCGAGCCGCGGCTCACCCCGGCCGCCGCCGCGCTGCTGGAGACCGACGTCCCGGTGATCGCGGCGGTGAACGGGCCCGCCGTGGGCTGGGGCATGGAGCTGGCCCTGATGGCCGACCTGCGGGTCGCGGCGCGGCGGGCGCGGTTCGGCGAGCTGTTCGTCAAGCGCGGGCTGTGCAGCGACGTCGCGGGCATCGCCCGGCTCGCCCAGCTCGTCGGCCGCGAGCGTGCCGCCGAGCTGCTGCTGACCGGGACGTGATCGACGCCGGGCGGGCCGAGCGGATCGGCCTGGTCGGCCGGATGGTCGACGACGACCGGCTGCTGCCCGAGGCGCTGGAACTGGCCGGGCGGATCGCGGCCAACCCGCCGCTGGCCGTCGCCGCGCTCAAGCGCGGGCTGCGCCGCGCGCTCGACCCCGACTGGGACGGCCTCGGCGCCTGGGTGAGCGCCACGCTGGGGGAGCTGTTCGCCACCGAGGATCACCGCGAGGGCGTCCGCTCGTTCCTGGAGAAGCGGGCGCCGAACTACGTCGGCCGCTGAAAGGAGACGGAATGGCCGAAGAGGTGCTGCTCGCCGACCGTGACGGCGGGGTGCTGACGCTGACGTTGAACCGGCCCCACCGCAGGAACGCGATCGACGCCGCCCTGTGGGCGGCGCTGGGGGACGCCCTCACCGCCGCCGGCCGCGACCCGGAGGTGCGCGCGCTGGTCATCACCGGCGCGGGCGGCGCGTTCTGCGCCGGCGCGGACCTGTCCGGCGGGGTGGCGGCCGGGCACCCGCTGGAGCGGATGCGCGGCGTGAACGAGGTGGCGCTGCTGCTGCACGAGCTGCCCAAGCCGTCGATCGCCCGGGTGGACGGCGTCGCGGTCGGCGCCGGCTGGAACCTGGCGCTGGGCTGCGACCTGGTGGTCGCCACCCCGCGGTCCCGGTTCTCGCAGATCTTCGCCCGCCGCGGCCTCTCGGTCGACTTCGGCGGCTCCTGGCTGCTGCCCAGGCTGGTCGGCCTGCACCAGGCCAAGCGGCTGGCGCTGCTCGCGGAGATGATCGACGCGGCCGAGGCGCACCGGCTGGGCCTGGTCTCCCACCTGGCCGAGCCGGACGGCATCGCCGCGTACACCGCCGAGCTGGCCGCCCGGCTGGCGGCCGGCCCGCCGGTGGCGCTGGCGCAGACCAAGGCGCTGCTCAACGAGGGCGCCGACCGGACGATGCGCGAGGCCCTGTCCGCCGAGGCCCGGGCCCAGACGATCAACTTCGCCACCGCCGACGCGCCCGCCGCCTTCGCCGCGTTCAACGAGAAGCGCGAGCCGACGTTCACCGGGGAGTGGGCCGCCGGGCCGCATCGGTCAGGAATCGAGAAGCGCGGGCCCCGGAGCCGTTCCTAGCATGATCGCCGAGACGTCCGTGAAGGGAGTCCTGCCATGTGCCACCCCGCCTGGTCGCGCGCGCTCACCGAGGCGTGGCGGCGCGGCGAGCTCACGCTGCTGCGCCGCGTCCGCGATCGGATCGACCGGGAGTACGCGGAGCCGCTGGACGTCGAGGCGCTGGCCCGCGCCGCGCGCATGCCGGCCGCGCAGCTCGGCCGCCGCTTCCTGCTCGCGTACGGCGAGCCGCCGGACGCCTACCAGCTGACCCGCCGCGTCGAGCGCGCGATGGCGCTGCTGCGCCGCGCGGACCTCAGCGTCGCCGAGGTCCGCGCGGCGGTCGGCCGCCCGCCCGCGGACGCGTTCACCGCCCGCTTCACGGAGCTGGCCGGGGTGCCGCCCGCCGACTACCGCCGCGCCGCGGGCCGGGCGGTGACGGACCGCGCCGCCTCGTGCCGCCCGGAGCGCGCCCGCCGGGGAGGCGGCCGGGCGTCAGGCCGCTCGCAGGTCGCCGGGGCGCAGGCGGTACTCCTGGAGCCGTAGCCGGTGGTACTTGTCCGTCTCGCCGACCCACTCCATGCCGATCCGCCCGACCGTCGCTGCGGCGCGCCGGTTCGCCGGCCGGACGAGCGCGATCACCTCCTCCAGGCCCTGCTCGAACGCCCACCGCGCCACGGCCAGCCCGGCCTCGGTGGCGTAGCCGCGGCCCCACGCCCCGGGCCGCAGCTGCCACCCCATCTCGTACGCCTCGTCGGGTGACAGCGGCAGCAGGGTCGCGCCGCCGACCACGCCGCCGGTCTCCCGGCTCTCGACCGCCCAGCGGCCGCCGGGCACGACCAGCGCGGAGTCCTCGGCGATCCACCCCTCCAGCACCCGGCGCATCGCCGCCAGGTCGGGCACCCGGTCCATCGCCGGGCTGAGCCAGCGCGCGACCTCGGCGGTGCCGTAGACGTCGATCGCGCCGGCGGCGTCCCGCGCCGTCCACGGCCGCAGGAGCAGGCGTTCGGAGTGCAGTTCGTGCGTCATCTCAGGTCCCCCCGATGTCATTCCGGTACGGCGTTCGCGTTCTGGTCGGCGCAGATGATGAGCTCGCAGCGGGTGTGCTCCCAGACGGCGGGGACGGTGTCCCCGCCGAGCGGGTTGCCGTACTCGGAGTGCGAGCGGGCGCCGATGACCACCAGCTCCCCGTGCGCGGCCGCCGCGGACAGCACCTCGCCGGGCCGGCCGCGGGCGATGCGGAGCCGGGTGGTGACGTGCTGGGAGAACGGCACCGTGCGGGCGACCACGGAGCGCAGCCGCAGCCACTCCTTCAGCCTCTCCCGCGGGCCGGAGCACGCCGCGGAACCCGGCACGAGGATGCGCACGACCTCCAGCCGGGCCTGCCGGAGCCGCGCCTCGGCGGCGGCCTTGCGCAGGGCGGCGATCGAGTTCGGGGACCCGTCGACGCCGACGATGACGCATCGTTGGGCGGGCAGCACCTGCATGGGGACCTCCTTCACGGCTTCCATCCCACCCGTGGGCGCGTCCCGGCCGAAGAGCCGAGGGACCCGAACCGGCCGGGACCTTCGCCTCTGAATCGGCCGCGCCGGCCGGACGACGCTGGACGGGCACGCGCCGTGATCCGGGAGCCGTCCCGCCGAGGAGCTGAGGCAGATGTCCGACCCCGTCGTCGTGGGCACCGGCGGATCCGCCGGCGCCGCCCGGGCCGCCCAGTTCGCCGTCGCCCGCTGACAAGGAGCCGCAATGACACCGGTGAGCACGCGGGAGCTCGCGGCCCGCTCGGCGGAGGAGGCCGTGCGGGAGGCGCGGGAGGCCGCGGAACGGGCGCCGTCGCTGCGCGGCACGCGGCCGTGGACGTTCGGCGCGCTGGGACGCGGGATCGGCCTGTACGCGGCCGCCGACCCGCTGCTGGAGGCCGCCGACCCCGACGGGCGGGAGATGCTGATCGGCTGCGGGGCGGCCCTGTTCACGCTGCGGGTCGCGATCAGGGCCCTGGGCTACGAGCCGCGGATCGACCTGCTGCCCGATCCCGACCGGCCGTACCTGCTCGCCGGCGTCCGCGCGGGCGGGCCGGCGGCCGGCGACGAGCGCGCGCGGCGGCTGTACCGGGCGGTACGGCACCGGCGCACGCACGGCGGCGCGTTCCGGCCCGGCGGGATCGATCCGGCGCTGCGCCGGGAGTTGAGGGCGGAGGCCGAGCACGAGGGCGTGCGCCTGGTCCAGGCCGCGGCCCCGGCGGGCGGCTTGCTCGTGCTGATCATCACACCGGGGGACGAGACGCTCGACTGGCTCCGCGCCGGCCAGGCGATGCAGCGGATGCTGCTCCGCGCCGCGGAGGACGGCCTGGCCGCCGCCTTCCACCCCGGGGCGCTGGAGCCGCCCGGGCGGCGGGAGTCGATCCGCGCGCGGTTCTGCGACGAGTGGTACCCGCAGGTGCTCCTCCGGCTGGGGGCGCCGGACGGGGGACGTACCGTACGACCAGGGCGGATGTGACATCCGGCCGCGGCCACATCCGGCCGGTTTCCCGTTCCCGCTCGTGATGGGACCGTTCCAGTCGATCGCCGGTGATGGTGGAATGGGAGGATTCTGAGCGAGGGGGGACCGGCCGATGCCGCATGGGCACCACCCCAGCGACGAGCGCGCCAGGCTGATCCTGCCGCAGCTCCCGCTGGACGACCTGCTGGCCGAGCTGCAGTCCCGGCTGGAGGCGGTGCGGGGGACGCGGGACCGGGCGCACGCGCTCCTGGAGGCCGTGGTCTCCATCGGCGGCGAGCTGGATCTGAACACGGTGCTGCGCCGCATCACCGAGGCGGCCTCCACCCTGGCCGAGGCCCGGTACGCGGCGCTGGGCGTGGTGTCCGAGGAGGGCGAGCGGCTGGCGCACTTCGTCACCGTCGGGATGACGGACGAGGAGATCGGGAGGATCGGCCACTGGCCGCACGGGCACGGCATCCTGGGCCTGCTGATCAGGGAGCCGCGCCCGCTGCGGCTCAAGGACCTCAACGGCCATCCCGACGCGCACGGCTTCCCCGCCGGGCACCCGCCGATGCGCGCCTTCCTCGGGATGCCGGTCCTGGTCCGCGGCGAGGTGTTCGGCAACCTGTACCTGACCGAGAAGGCCGGCGGCGAGCCGTTCGGGGAAGAGGACGAGATCGTGGTCGCCGCGCTGGCCACGGCGGCCGGCGTGGCGATCGAGAACGCCCGCCTGTACGAGGAGACGCGGTGGCGCGAGCGGTGGCTGGAGGCGGCCGCGGAGGTGTCCACCGCGCTGCTGTCGGGCACCGACCCGGACGAGGCGATCGCCCTGGTGGTCCGGCGCGTCCGCGACGTCGTCGGGGCCGGTCTCGCGGCGATCGGCCTGGCCGATGACGAGACCGGCGAGATCGTGATCGTCGCGGCCGACGGCGAGCGCGCCGGCGCGCTGACGGGCCTGCGCGTCCCCATCGACCGGGCCATCGGGGGCGGCGTCTACACCAGCGGCACCCCGCTGCGCCTGGTGGACGGCCAGGAGCCCCTGCGCAGGACCGGCTTCCGGCTGGACCTGGAGGTGGGCCCGCTGCTGTCGGTCCCGCTGGGCCAGGGCGCCTCGGCGCGCGGCGTGCTGACGGTGGTCAACCCGCCCGGCGGGACGCCGTTCAGCGATTCGGCGCAGCGGCTCATGGAGGCGTTCGCGGCGCAGGCCGCGGTCGCGCTGGAGCTGGCCGACCGGCGCCGCGACGCCGAGCGGCTGGCGCTGCTGGAGGACCGCGACCGGATCGCCAAGGACCTGCACGACACGGTGATCCAGCAGCTGTTCGCCACCGCGATGACGCTGATGAGCGCGATCAAGATGACCGAGCGCCCCGACGTCGCGGCCCGCGTCCAGCGGTCGGTGGACGACCTGGACGGCACCATCCGGCAGATCCGTTCCACCATCTTCGCGCTGCAGGCCACCGCGGACGGGGAGGAGAGCCTGCGCGGCCGCCTGCACGCGGTGGTCGACGCCGCCGCCGAGCGCCTCGGCTTCGCCCCGACCGAGCGGCTGGACGGGCCGATGGACACCCTCGTCCCGGAGGAGATCGGGGAGCATCTGCTGGCGGTGGTGCGGGAGGCGCTGTCCAACATCGCCCGGCACGCCCGCGCCACCGAGGCCGCCGTGGTCGTCGAGGTCGGCGACGTCCTGCGGCTGCGGGTCGAGGACGACGGGGTCGGCATCTCCGGGACCGGCCGCCGCAGCGGCCTGCGCAACATGCGCGAGCGGGCGCGGGCCCTGGGCGGTTCGTCCACCGCGGGCCCGCGCCCGGAAGGCGGCACGGTCCTGCGCTGGTCCGTGCCGCTGGACGGCGGCGCGGGCGCGGAGTAGCGCGCCGGCGCCGCCGCCCGTGGAGGGGCCGCTAGTCCTTCACCTCGCCGGCCGCCTCGAGGATGGTCTCGGCGACGGCGTCGGGCCGGGAGACCGCGATCGCGTGCGAGCCGCCCGCGATCTCGCGGGTCCCGCGCGAGCCGGCGCGCTCGGCCATGTACCGCAGCAGCTCGGCCGGGATGTTGAGGTCGCGCTCGCCGAAGACGAACCAGGACGGGACGGTCCGCCAGGCCGGCTCCGCCACCGAGATCGCGTCCGTCAGGGCCCGCTGGGTCACCGGCCGCTGGGTGGCCGCCATCAGGGCGGCCTCGCGGGCGTCGACGTCGGCGCAGAACTGGTGGTGGAACTTCTCCCCGGTGATGCGGAGCTCGGTGCCGCCGCCGGTGAGGGGGTAGGCGGTCAGCGCGTCGCCCAGGGTGCTGCCGGGGAACCTGCCCGACAGGTCGAACGCGGTCTCGCCCGGTTCGGGGGTGAAGGCGCCGACGTAGACCAGGGCGCGCACGGCGGGGTGGCCGGCCGCGGCCTCGGTGATGACCATGCCGCCGTAGGAGTGGCCGACCAGCACGACCGGCCGGCCGATGGCGGAGATCACGTCGCGCACGTAGGCGCCGTCACCGGCCACGCCGCGCAGCGGGTTGCCCGCCGCGACCGCGTCCAGGCCGCGCTCGCGCAGCCGCTCGATGACGCCGTTCCAGCTGGCCGACTCGGCGAAGGCGCCGTGGACCAGTACGGCGATGGGGCGGTCGGTGGTGCTCATGACGCGTCCTTTCCAGTCTGTCCGGTCTGTCCGGTGTTCAGGTGGTGCTTGATGGCGGCGACGGCCTGGGCGATGGCGGCGGAGGCCGCACGGGTCTCGCGGACGGGGTTGAGCATCATGAAGTCGTGCAGGGTGCCGTTGTAGCGGACGCTGGTGGTGGGGACGCCGGCCTCGGTGAGGCGGCGGGCATAGGCCTCGCCCTCGTCGCGCAGCACGTCGTTCTCGTCCACGATCACGTACGCGGGCGGCAGCCCGGCCAGGTCGTCCAGGGTGGCCCGCAGCGGTGAGGCGGTGATCTCGGCGCGCTCGGCGGGGTCGGTGGTGTAGGCGTCCCAGAACCACGCCATGGCCTTGGCGGTCAGGTACGGGCCGTCGGCGAACTCGCGGTAGCTGGCGGTGTCCTGGGCGGCGTCGGTGACCGGGTAGTACAGCGACTGGTGGACGAAGCGGACGTCGCCGCGCCGCTTGGCCATGATGGTCAGCGCGGCGGTCATGTTCCCGCCGACCGAGTCGCCCGCCACCGCCAGCCGCGCCGGGTCCAGCCCCTCCCGCGCGCCGTTCGCGGTGATCCACCGGGCGGTGGCGTACGCCTGCTCGATCGCCACCGGGTAGCGGGCCTCGGGCGAGCGGTCGTACTCCACGAACACGACGGCGGCGCCGGTGCCGGCGGCCAGCTCGCGGACGAGGCGGTCGTGGGTGCCGGCGTTGCCCAGCACCCAGCCGCCGCCGTGGACGTACAGCACGACCGGCAGGCCGTCCCCGGCACCGGCCGGCTTGACGATCCGGACCCGCACGTCACCGACCTCGGCCGGCACGGTGATCCACTTCTCGTCCACCTCGGGCATGGGGACCGGCGCGGCCTGGAGGTCGTCCAGGACCTTGCGGGCCCCCTCGGTTCCCAGCTCGTACAGGAACGGCGGCTTGGAGGTCGCGTCCGCGAGCTCCCGCGCGGCCGGCTCCAGGATGTGGCTGCTCATGTGGGCCTTCCCTTTCGTCTCAATCAACTTGCCTGCTTTTTCAACGTACACCATTGCCTTGCGTACGAGGCAATGGGGGGTGAGGGAATCTTGGTAGGCTTCTCACGTGAACAGTTCGGCGAACACTCAGGGGGACGGAGCCGTCCGCCTCGACGACATGGTGTGCTTCGACCTGCACGCGGCGTCCCGCGCGATGACCGCCGTGTACCGGCCGCTCCTGGAACCGCTGGGCCTGACCTATCCCCAGTACCTGGTCCTGGCGGCGCTATGGGAGAACGGCGACCTGCCGGTGCGCGAGCTCGTCCGGCTGCTGCAGCTGGACTACGGGACCATGACCCCGCTGCTCAAGCGGCTGGAGGGCCGCGGCCTGCTGCGCCGCACCCGCAACCCCAGCGACGAGCGGACGGTCATCGTCGCCCTCACCGGCGACGGCGACGCGCTGCGCCGGCACGCCCCCGGCATCTACCAGCGGATCTGCGACGTCTTCGGCTTCACTCCGGAACGGGCGCGGGAGGCCCAGGACCTGCTGCGGTTCATCGTCGAGCGCGCGAACCAGGTCGCGGACGCCGACGCGGCGGCGGGAGCCGGATCCGCCCGTTCCTGACGCGGTCCCGGCCGCGCGCGCTCCCTCCCGCACCGCTTCAGTGCCGGGCGTAGGAGGGGAGCCTGCGGCGCCGGACGGAGCCGAGGCGGATCGGCGCGGGCCGGCCGCCCACCGCGATCCGGCCCGGCCAGTCGCCGTACCGGACCGTACCGAGGAGCGCGTCCGCGCCGGGCAGCAGCGTCCCCTCGTCCAGTTCGGCCCCGAGGTAGGGCGCGCGCGGGTCGGTGAGCACCTCGCGGTGGTCGTTCCAGGCGGGCATGGCGTGCCGGAAGAACGCGTCCATCCTGAACCGCTCCGGCCCGGCGACCTCGGCCCGCCCGTTCAGCGGCGGCCCCGCCGCGATCCCGCCGAGGATCCCGGCGACGTCGTCGGCGGCGACGGGCTGGAAGTACACCGGCGCCATCCGCACCTTGCAGTCCGCCGCGCCCGCGTCGGCGATGGCGCGGGCGAACTCGAAGAACTGCGTGGCCCGCACGATCGAGTACGGGACGGACGCGGCCTCCACCAGCTTCTCCTGCGCCGCCTTCGCCCGGAAGTGGCCCCGGCCGGGCAGCCGCCCCGTCCCCACCAGCGACAGCGCGACGTGGTGCCCGACGCCCGCCGCCGCCTCCGCGGCCAGCAGGTTGCGGGTGGAGGTCTCGAAGAACTCCGTGACCGCGCCGTCCTCCCGGGCCGGGCGGTCCGCCACGTCGACCACCACGTCCGCCCCTGCCAGGGCCTCCGCGAGCCCCTCGCCGGTCAGCGTGTCGACGCCGGTGCGCCGCGACGCCGCCACCGCCTCGTGGCCCCGCGCCCCCAGTCCGGCCACCAGCTTCGACCCGATCAGGCCGGTGCCGCCGACTACCACGATCCTCATGTCGTACCTTTCCCGCTCGCCGGGGCGCCCGTCGCCGCCCGGTCGCCAGGTACGACAGGGCAGCGCGCCGGCCTGTGACAGGCCCGGCCACATTCGCCCCTTCAGCGGATTCCCCCCGCCGCGGGTGTCACGGATCGGGCCGCCGTCCTGTCGTCAAGGCGTACGGCCGCGCGCGCGGACCGCGCCCCCGCGCGGCCGCGGCAGGGCGGCGGGCGTCACGGGACGCGGACGTCACCGCCGGTCACGAGGTCGCCCCGGGCGTCGTACACGGTCGCGTGCGCGGCCTCCAGTCCCTGCCGGGAGGCGATGAAGTGGTGGCGGCAGAACAGCAGCTCCGCCGGCCGCCCGTCCGCCGCGCGGAGGACGGCCGCGACCACCGGCCGGGCGGTGCAGCAGCAGGAATGCTCGGCCTTCGCGATGGCGGCCGACCACAGGATCCCGGCCGCGAACGGATGGACGTCCGTGCCGGCCCGGTCGCCGGGCTGCGGGGCGGAGGTGCGGAACAGTCTCGTCTTCATGGGCCCAGCGTCGCCGGGCCGCCCGCCGGCCGGTCAGAGACGAAGGGCCCGCGAGGAGGCCCCAATGGCCCCATATGTCCCTCCCCTCCGCGCCGGATCGCCCGTGCGACGGCGACGGCGACGGGGACGATGGGCGGGGGACATGCGTTCCATTGCGGCGGCCTGCCGGGACTTTGGTCCCGGGGGCCTCGGGACCTGCGGTCTTCCGGGCGGCCCGGCCGCGCGGGTAGCGTCCAACGCGTCAGTCCGCGCGATTCCGCCCCAGCGGCGGCGAGGGAGAACGGTGCCATGGGCGGCGGGTCCGGGGAGAGCATCCGGGTGTTCCTGATGGACGACCACGAGGTCGTCCGCCGCGGCGTGGCCGCCCTGCTGTCGGCCGAGGAGGGCATCGAGATCGTCGGGGAGGCCGGCACCGCCGGCCACGCCCTGGCCCGAATCCCGGCCGCCCGGCCGCACGTCGCCGTCCTGGACGTGCGGCTGCCCGACGGGGACGGCGTCACCGTGTGCCGCGAGATCCGCTCGGCCATGCCCGAGGTCGCCTGCCTGATGCTGACCTCGTTCGACGACGAGGACGCGCTGTTCGACGCCGTGATGGCCGGGGCCGCCGGGTACGTGCTGAAGCAGATCCACGGTACGGACCTGGTCGGCGCGGTCCGCGCCGTCGCCTCCGGCCAGTCGCTGCTCGACCCCCGCTCCACCGCCCGGATGCTGCGGCGCATCCGCGAGCGGCAGGAGCGCAAGGACCCGCTGCAGACCCTCACCGACCAGGAGCGCCAGATCCTGGAGCTCATCGGGGAGGGGCTCACCAACCGGCAGATCGGCGCCCGGATCTTCCTGGCCGAGAAGACCGTGAAGAACTACGTCTCCAGCCTGTTCGCCAAGCTGGGCATGCAGCGCCGCACCCAGGCCGCCGCCTACGCGGCCCAGCTCAAGGCCGGGACGCCCGCGGGCCGCGAACGCGCGTGACCGGCCGTCGGGGGCGCGCCCCCGGCGGGACCTTCGACTCTGGCAGGCGGAGCGGCGCGGCCGCGACCCTGGGTACGTGACGACGATGACCGCCTCCGGCCCGCCGTACCGGCTCACCGCCGCCCAGGTCGCGCTCGACCTGGACACCGACCCCGACCGCGGGCTCGGCTCCGGGGAGGCCGCCGCGCGGCTGGCCGCGCACGGGCCCAACACCCTCCCGGCGGCGCGGCGGCGCGGCCCGGTGCTGCGCTTCCTGCTGCAGTTCCACAACCCGCTGATCTACGTGCTGCTGGTGTCGGCGGTCATCACCGCCGCCCTGGGCGAGCACGTCGACGCCGTGGTGATCCTCGGCGTCGTGATCGTGAACGCGATCGTCGGGTTCGCCCAGGAGGCCCGCGCCGAGCGGGCGCTCGCGGCGCTCGCCGCGCTGACCCGCACCACCGCCACGGCCGTGCGGGACGGCCGGCCCGCGCGCGTGCCGTCGGCCGGCCTCGTCCCCGGGGACGTGGTGGTGCTGGAGGCCGGCGACAAGGTCCCGGCCGATCTGCGGCTGGTCCGGTCCGCCGAGCTGAAGGTGGACGAGTCGGCGCTGACCGGCGAATCCGCCCCGGTCGCCAAGGACCCGGCGCCCCTCGGCGAGGCCGTGCTGGGCGACCGCCGCAACATGGCCTATTCCGGGACGTTCGCCACCTACGGCACCGGTGCCGGCATCGTCACCGCCACCGGCGCCGGCACCGAGATCGGGCTGGTGCACCGGCTCGTGGACCAGGCGACGTCCGTCCAGACGCCGCTGACCCGCAAGATCGCCCGGTTCGGCCGCGTGGTGACGGTGGCGATCCTCGGGCTGGCGGCCGTCACCTTCGCCGTCGGGGTGCTGCGCGGGCAGCCCGCCGCGGAGATGCTGACCGCCGCGGTGGCGCTGGCGGTCGGCGCCATCCCCGAGGGCCTGCCGGCGGTCGTGACGATCACCCTGGCGTTCGGGGTGGCCCGGATGGTGGGCCGCAACGCCATCGTCCGCCGCCTCCCGGCGGTCGAGACGCTGGGCAGCACCACCGTCATCTGCACCGACAAGACCGGCACGCTGACCCGGAACGAGATGACCGTCACCGGCATCGCCGCCGGCGGGGACCTGTACGAGGTGACCGGCCTCGGGTACGCGCCGGAGGGCGAGGTCACGCTGGCCGGCGCGGCGGCCGACCTCGCCCCGCGGCCGGCCGTCCGCGAGTGCCTGCTGGCCGGGCTGGCCTGCAACGACGCCCGGATCACCGAGGGGACGCTGGTCGGCGACCCGACCGAGGGCGCGCTGGTCGTCAGCGCGGCCAAGGCGGGCATCACCGAGGCCCCCGAACGGCTCGACGCGATCCCGTTCAGCTCGGAGCGCCGGTATATGGCGACGCTCCACGCGGGCGGCGACGTCTACGTCAAGGGATCGGTGGAGCGGATCCTGGCCATGTGCGGCGCGCAGCTCGGCGCGGACGGCGCGCCCGAACCCCTCGACGCCGCCGGCGTCACCGCGGTCGCCCACGCCTACGGTGACCGGGCGCTGCGCGTGCTCGCCTTCGCCCGCGCCGCCGTCGACCCCCTGGCCGACCGGCTCGACGGGCTGCCCCGCCTGGTCTTCCTCGGGCTCCAGGCCATGCACGACCCGCCCCGGGAGGAGGCGGTGCGCGCGGTCGCCGCCTGCCGGACCGCCGGCGTCCAGGTCAAGATGATCACCGGGGACCATGCCGCCACCGCCCGCGCCATCGGCGAGCGCATCGGCCTGCGCGGCCGCGCCATGACGGGCACGGAACTGGCCGCCTGCCCGGACGCGGAGCTGCCCGCCGCGGTCGAGGAGACCGCCGTGTTCGCCCGGGTGTCGCCCGAGCAGAAGCTCCGCCTCGTCCAGGCGCTGCAGGGCAGGTCGCACGTCATCGCGATGACCGGGGACGGCGTCAACGACGCGCCCGCGCTCAAGCAGGCCGACATCGGGGTGGCGATGGGGCGCGGCGGCACCGAGGTCGCCAAGGAGTCGGCCGACATGATCCTCACCGACGACGACTTCGCGTCCATCGAGGCCGCCATCGAGGAGGGGCGCGGCGTCTTCGACAACCTGGTGAAGTTCATCGTCTGGTCGCTGCCCGCCAACATCGGCCTCGGGCTGGTGCTGATGGCGGCGATCCTCGGCGGCGGCGAGCTGCCGATCCTGCCCGTCCAGGTGCTGTGGCTGAACATGACCGCCGTGCTGGTGCTCGGGCTGCCGTTCGCCGTCGAGCCCCGCGACGAGGACATCATGCGGCGCCCGCCCCGCGACCCGTCCCTGCCGCTCGTCACCCGCGCCCTGACCGCGCGCATCCTGCTCGTCTCGGTGATCCTGCTCGCCGGCGCGTTCGGCCTCTTCCACTGGGAGCAGGCCGGCGGCGCCTCCCTCGCCCAGGCCCGCACCGTCGTGGTGAACGTCTTCGCCGCGACGCTGCTGGCCTACCTGTTCAACTGCCTGTCGCTGGACCGGCCGCTGCTGTGGCGCGGCGTCCGCCGCAACCCCTGGGTCGGCGCGGGCGCGCTCGCCCTCATCGCGATCCAGGCGCTCTACACGTACGCGCCCGTCATGAACGACGTGTTCCGCTCCGCGCCCCTGCCCGCGCCGGCCTGGGCCCGCATCGCGGCCGTGGCCGCCGTCGCGTACGCGCTCGTCGAACTCGCCAAGTGGGGGTCGCGCCGAACGCCCGGCCGCCGCACCCGCTGACGGGAACGCGGGACCAAGGTCCCCGCGCCGCCGCTCCCTTCGCCCCTGATCCCGGCGCCGCGATCCGGGTTGAGTGAGGGACGTGAGGAAACGGCCGGTCATCGCCCGGCCCCGTCCCCCAGAGACACGGAGGGTGATCCGCATGTCCCGTACCGACGCGGCCGGGAGCAGGCCGAGGTCGAACGCATGGCAGAGCGCGCTGACGGTGCTGCAGGAGGCGCGGCCGCCGTTCGTCCCGGAAGGCGCCCACGCGATGACGGTGATCATCGAGTACCCGCCGGGCGACCCCGGGACGCCGCCGCACCGGCACCCCGGCCCGGCGTTCGGGCTGGTGCTGGAGGGGGAGATGCTGCTGGAGCTGGAAGGCGCCCCGGAACGGGTGGTGCGGGCCGGCGAGGCGTTCTGGGAGCCCGGCGGCGACGTCATCCACTACCAGGACGGCAACAACCGCGACGACGTCCCGGTGCGCTTCACCGTCACGATGCTGTGCGCCCCCGGCGAGCCGATGCTGACGCTGGTGGACGAGGACGAGCTCGCCCGGCGCCGGGACCGCCGGACCCCGCGGAACTCCTGACCGGCCGGCCGCGAAGAGACCCGATGGGATCGCTGGGACCGATGGGAACGCTGGGACCGAAGGGAGCCGTGCGGTGACCGCGCCGGCGATGGCCGCCGAGTTCGATGACGTCGCCGGGTGGACCGCCGAGGCCGTCGAGCGGCTCGGGCCGCTCGGGCGGCGGCACGCGATCCCGGCCGCCTGCCGCGGCAGCGCCAGCCCGGCCGCGCTGGCCTGGCTGGCCGAGGCGTGCGAGCTGACGGCCGGGACCCGGCTGCTGGACGTAGGTGCCGGCGCGGGCGGGCCGGCGGCGTGGGCCGCCGAGCGCTTCGGGGTCCGGCCGGTCCTGCTGGAGCCGATGCCCGCCGCCTGCCGCGCCGCGTCCCGGCTGTTCGGCCTGCCGGTCGTCACCGCGGACGGCCGGCGCATCCCGCTGCGATCGGCGTCGATGGACGCCGCCTGGTGCCTGGGAGTGCTGTGCACGCTCCGGGACAAGGCCGCGCTGCTCGGCGAGATCCACCGGGTGCTCAAGCCCGGCTCCTCCCTGGGCCTGCTCGTCGTCGTCGCCCGGGGGCCGCGGATCTCCCCGGCTCCGGCCGGCAACCACTTCCCCACCGGGGCGGAGCTCACCGCGCTGCTCCGGGCCGCCGGCTTCGATCCGGTCGAGGAGATCGGCCATCCCGGCGGCGCCCCCCGGTCATGGTCCCGGCGCGCCGACCAGGTCGCCGCGATCATCGCCCGGCGCCACCGCACCCACCCCGCCTACGCCCTGGCGGCCGACCAGGACGAGCGCTTCGCCCGCCTGTTCGCCACCGGCCAGGTCGCGATGCGGCTCGTCCACGCCGTCAGCCGCCCGGCGAACGGCCACGTCACGCATGGAGGAACGATGACCACCCCGACCGGCGACCACGAGTTCCTGCGCGAGTTCGAGACCGAGGTCCAGGCGGAGCTGGACATGGCCGAGGCGAGCCTGCCGCAGGAGGCCGCCGCGCTGCCGCCGTCCGAATGGCTGTACGACCCGGCCGACGTCGAGCGCGACGAGATCGGCCTGCGCGACCTCCTCGGCGCCGCCGAGGCGCTCGACCAGCAGCCCCGCCCCGGCGAGGACACCTGACGCGAGCCGCCGGCCCCCGGGTCCCCGGAGCACCGAACATCCCGAACCTTCAAGGAGTACGAGCATGGACGCTTCCGAGCGGCGGATCGCGGCGCCGGTCCTGGTGATCGGCACCGGCGGCGCCGGGCTGCGGGCCGCGATCGAGCTGGCCGAGCGCGGTGTCGGCGTGCTGGCGGTGGGCAAGCGTTCCAAGGCCGACGCCCACACCACGCTCGCCGCCGGCGGCATCAACGCCGCGCTGGCCACGATGGACCCGCGGGACACCTGGCGGCAGCACGCGGCCGACACCCTCCAGGAGAGCTACCTGCTGGCCGACCCGCGCACCGTGCGGATCGTGACCGAGGGCGCCGCCCGCGGCATCGCCGACCTGGAACGGTACGGGATGCCGTTCGCCCGCGAGGCCGACGGGCGGATCTCGCAGCGCTTCTTCGGCGCCCACACCTGGCGGCGCACCGCGTTCAGCGGCGACTACACCGGGCTGGAGATCCAGCGCACCCTGGTCCGGCGGGCCGAGCGGCTGGACGTCCCCATCCTGGACACCGTCCACATCACCCGGCTGCTGGTGCGCGACAACGCGGTCTTCGGCGCGTACGGCTTCGACCTGGGTGACGGCACCCGCTACGTCATCCACGCCGACGCGGTCATCCTGGCCACCGGCGGCCACACCCGCATCTGGCGGCACACCTCGTCCCGGCGCGACGAGAACACCGGCGACTCGTTCCGGCTGGCCGCGCTCGCCGGCGCCCGGATCCGCGACCCCGAGCTCGTCCAGTTCCACCCCTCCGGGCTGGTGGAACCCGAGGACGCCGCCGGCACGCTGGTCTCCGAGGCGGCCCGCGGCGAGGGCGGCACGCTGCTGAACGCCCTCGGCGAGCGGTTCATGGAGCGCTACGACCCCGAGCGGATGGAGCTGTCCACCCGCGACCGGGTCGCGCTGGCCGCGTACACCGAGATCAAGCAGGGCCGCGGCACCCCGCACGGCGGCGTCTGGCTGGACGTGTCGCACCTGCCCCGCGAGACGATCATGACGCGGCTGCCGCGCGTCCACCAGACGCTGCTGGAACTGCAGATGCTCGACATCACCACCGACCCGATCGAGGTGGCGCCCACCGCGCACTACTCCATGGGCGGCGTGTGGGTGCGGCCCGAGGACCACGGGACCGACGTGGACGGCCTGTACGCGATCGGCGAGGCCGCCAGCGGCCTGCACGGCGCCAACCGGCTGGGCGGCAACTCGCTCATCGAGCTGCTGGTGTTCGGCCGCATCGTGGGCGCGGCGGCGGCCGCCCACTCGGCCGGGCTGCGGGCCCAGCGGCGCTGCCCGGACGCGCTCGCCGAGGCGCGTGCGGAGGTGGACGGGCTGCTGGCCTGCGACGGCCCCGAGAACGTGCGGCTGCTGCAGCGCGCCGTCCGCGACACCATGACCGAGCACTGCGGCGTCGTCCGCGACGAGGCGGGCCTGCGCGCCGGGCTTGCCGAGCTGGACGCCGTCGAGGCGCGCATCGGCGGCCTCGGCGTCCACCCCGACAACGCCGGCTACCAGGACCTCGCGCACGCCTTCGACCTGAAGTCCACCGTGCTGGCCGCCCGCGCGACCCTGGAGGCGGCCCTGGAGCGCCGCGAGACCCGCGGCTGCCACAACCGCTCCGACCATCCCGGCCTCGACCCGGCGCTCCAGGTCAACCTGGTCTGGTCGGGCCCGGGCAAGGTCGAGCGCGAGCCGATCCCGCCGATCCCCGAGGGGATCGCCTCCCTCATGCGCCATGTCTCCTCCGAAGGAAAGCTCGTGGAGTAGGCGCCCCGTCCCGCACGACCGACCCCACGCACCCGGGCCGCCGACGCGGCCGGAACGAGGCACTCATGAACGATGCAGAGCAGACGACGACCGCCGCGGCCGCGGCCGGGCCCGCCTCGACGGGGGCCGTGACGACGCTGGAGAGCCTGCGCGAGCACCTCCAGTGGGCGATCGAGCTCGAGCACGCGACCCTCCCGCCGTACCTGGTCGCGCTGTACTCCCTCGACGCCGAGCGCAACAAGGAGGCCGTCGAGGTGGTCGGCAGCGTCTTCGCCGAGGAGATGCTGCACCTGGCCCTGGCGGCGAACCTGCTCAACGCCGTCGGCGGCCGGCCCCGCCTCGACACGCCCCGGATGCTGCCGCCCCACCCGCGGCCGCTCCCGCACAGCGACGGCGGCGTGGAGCTGTCGCTGGTCCCGTTCGGGCCCGAAGCGCTGGAGACGTTCCTGGACATCGAGCGGCCCGCGCCGCCGGGCGCCCCCGCCCAGGCCGACGGCTACGCCACGATCGGGCAGTTCTACGAGGCGATCGAGGAAGGGCTGCACCGGCTGTGCGCGCGGCTGGGGGAGAGCGCGGTGTTCAGCGGCGACCCGGCCCGGCAGATCACCGGCGCGCACTTCCGCCACACCGCCGGGCGGCTGATCGCCGTCGGGGACCTGGAGTCGGCGCTGGCCGCGCTGGACGAGATCGTCGAGCAGGGCGAGGGCACCGCCCGCGGCGAGGTCTGGGACGGGGACCGGGACGTCTTCCACCCCGAGCGGGACGAGGTCGGCCACTACTACCGGTTCCAGGAGCTGCTCGCCGGCCGCCGCTACCGGCGCGGCGACACCCCGGAGTCCGGGCCCACCGGCGAGGAACTCGCGGTGGACATGGCCGGCGTCCGCCCGATGCGGCGGAACCCGCGGCTCGCCGACCACCCCCCGGGGCACCCCGTGCGCACCGCGCAGGAGGAGTTCAACCACACCTACTGCGCCGTGCTGCACCTGCTGGAGCAGGCGTTCAACGGCAGCCCGAGGATGCTCGCGGTCGCCACCGGCAGCATGTACGCCCTCAAGGCGCAGGCCGAGGCGCTGCTGCGGACGCCCGACGGCGCCGGCACCACCGCCGGCCCGACCTTCGAGTACGTGCCGCCCCGGGACCGCCGCTGGAGCCTGGGCGAGCAGCGCCGCGTCGTCGTCCTGCCGGACGGCCCGTACGTCGTGTACGGCCGGGTCCCGCTGCGCCGCAAGCGCAAGATCGTCTCCGCCGAGGGCGACTCGCTGACCTGGAAGACCGGCGAGGACCTGCCGACCGAGGACACCTACGCCCTCTGCCGCTGCGGCCGCTCCGGCAGCAAGCCGTTCTGCGACGGCAGCCACGCCCGGGCCGGGTTCGACGGCACCGAGGCCGCGATCACCACGCCGTACAAGGAGCTGCAGCACGTCCACGACGGGACGGGCATCTCGGCCCAGCGCGTCGGGGAGCTCTGCATCCACGCGGCCTTCTGCATCGGCCGTACCCGGCCCATCGCGAAGATGCTCGACGACAGCGACGACAGCGACGTGCGCGCGGCGATCATGGGCCGGATCGACCACTGCCCCTCGGGCTCCTACAGCTACGCCCTCCAGCGCGGCGGGGAGACCGTCGAGGCGGACCTGCCGCAGGCCGTGTCCGTCCTCGAGGAGGAGGACGGCCAGGCCAGCGCGCTGTGGGTCACCGGCGGGGTGCCCGTGCACCGCTCCGACGGCGAGCCGCTGGAGACCCGCAACCGGATGACCCTGTGCCGCTGCGGCCACTCCGCCGCCAAGCCGCTGTGCGACGGCACCCACCGCAAGATCGGTTTCCGCGAGGTCCCGCCCCCCGGCGACCCCCGCCCGTAGCCGCCGGCCCGCCCGCCGCGTCGACTCGTGGCGTGTCTCCTCCCGGCACGCCCGCGGAAGGGGAGACACGCCACGAGTCGACCTCGGGGACTGGCGGCGGGCGCGTCAGGGGGCGAGGGTGATCGTGGCGGGGATGCCGTGCCGGGTCATCTCCGCGTACGGGCACAGGGCGGCCGCCTTCGCGAGCAGCGGCGCGGCCGTCTCGGGTCCGACGCCCGGCCAGCGTACGGCGAGGCCGGCGCGCAGCCGGTACCCGCCGCCGGCGGGATCGCGGCCGACGGCCACGGTCGCCTCCACCGTGATCGGCGCGGGGTCGAGCCGGTGCCGCCGGGCCACCAGGCTCAGCACGCCGTGGAAGGAGGCGGCGAACCCGGCGGCGAACAGCTGCTCGGGGTCGGGGCCGGCGGCGTCGCCGCCCAGCTCCTCGGGCGCCCGCAGGTCCAGGTCGAGGGCGCCGTCGGCGGAACGGGCCCGCCCGGTCGCGCGGCCGTGGGCGGAACCGCCTCCGCTCACCGTCACCCGGGCGGTGTAGATGGGCGTGAACGCGTCGCCGCCGTCGCCGTCGCCGGCGGGCGGCCCGAAGGGGGGCGTGCCGTTCATGGCCGGTGCCACCGGCGCAGCTTGTCGGGGTTCAGCACGATCCAGACGGCGGTGACCTCGTCCCCGGCCGTGCTGAGGCTGACCACCGCGACCGCACGGCCGGCCCGGCGCAGCACCAGGCCCGTGCGGCCGTTCACGGACTCGGCGGTCAGATCCGTGCGCGGCCGGCCGGCCGGCAGGTCCGCGACGAAGCGGGCGACCGCGTCCGCGCCGTGCGTCGGCCGCGCGTCGGCGCGCACCTTGCCGCCGCCGTCGCTGACCACGATCGCGTCGGCCGCCAGGACGGCCTTCAGCGCGGCGGTGTCGCCCGCCTCGCACGCCGCCGCGAAGCGGCGCGCGACCCGGTCGTGCCGGTCGAGCACGGCCCGGTCGGTGCCGCCCCGGTGGGAGTGGCGCCGCGCCCACACGGTGACGGGGTCGGGCCCCCGGCGGGGGCGCGGCCGGCGCGGCGGCCCCCCGGGAACGGCCGGGCCGCCCGGATCCGGCGGGCCGCCGCCGGGCCGGGTCGCGGCGGTGGCGGCGAGCAGCTCCAGGCAGATGCCCCCGGCCACCCGGGTGAGCCAGGCCCGGGGCTGGGCGATGACGGCGCGCTCGCCGTCGCCGAGGGCGTACCAGCGGCGGTAGGTCTCCTGGACGATCCGCTCGGCCGCGGCGGGCGAGCCGAACATCCACAGGGCGGTCTCCAGCAGGTGCCGCCGCTCGTCGAGCATGTCCGCCGGCGAGCCGGCGCCCGGCCCGGGGCGCGTCATGGCCGGCCTCCCGCCGGGGGGAGGCCGGCCTTCTTCGTCGTCCGCACGTCGTCCTCACTTCCTCCGAGACGCCAGCTATGACCGGGCGGCGGGCCCGGTTGTGACCTCTCCGGCGGATCGCGAGGGGCGGCGGGTCAGCGCACCGCGGACACCGCCCTGATCTTGGCGGGGTTCATCATCCACAGCACCCGGTCGATGCCCTGGCCGGAGGCGCTGAGGCCGAGGACGGTGAACACCGCGCCGTCCTGCCGGAGCAGGGCGCCCGGCTCCCCGTTCAGGCTGCGCCACTCCACCTCGACCCCGGCCCAGAACCGGGCCGCGAACGCCCGGTGGTAGCGCGCGACGCGATGGGCGCCCACGACGGGGATCCGGGACGCCCGGACGGCGCCGCCGCCGTCGGAGTAGCTGATCACGTCCGCCGCGAGGAGCTTCTCCAGCGCGGCCACGTCGCCCGAGCGGGCGGCGGCGACGAAGGCGGTCAGCAGCCGGTGCCGCTCGGCCGCGGACACCGGCGCGCGGCGCTCGGACGCGACGTGCCCGCGGGCCCTGCTCACCAGCTTCCGGGCCGCCACCTGGCTGACCTGGAGGATGTCCGCGATCTGCGGGTAGGGGTAGTCGAACGCCTCCCGCAGCACGAACGCCGCGCGCTCGCCCGGCGGGAGCCTCTCCAGCAGGAGCAGCACGGCGAGGCCGAGCGCCTCGCCGCGCTCGGCGCCGAGGTACGGGTCGGCGCCGGTGTCGACCGGCTCCGGCAGCCACGGGCCGACGTAGGTCTCGCGGCGGGCCCGCGCCGACTGGAGGGCGTTGATGGCGAGCCGGGTGGTGGTCGTCGCCAGGAAAGCGGCGGGGTTGGCCACGGCGGCGCGGTCGCAGGTCTGCCAGCGCAGCCAGACGTCCTGGAGCAGGTCCTCGGCCTCGGTGGCGCTGCCCAGCATCCGGTACGCGATCCCGAAGAGCCGCGGCCGCACCCCGGCGAAGACCGCCGCGGCCCGGTCGAGGTCCTCCCGCGCGCCGCCGTCCGCCGGCCCGGTGTCGCCCATCGCCGCCCCTGTTCCGCCGATCCGCCGTCCCCGCCCGCCTTCGAGCGCTCCCGAACAGCTACGACAAGGCAGGGCCGCGATCTGTGACACCCGACCGCTCGCCGCCGGTCCCGGCCGCCTTCACGGCGGGCGCCGGCTCGCCGCCGCTCACGAAGGCGTCCCGGGGGTGCTGCACCGAGGCCAGCGAGACGATGTCCCGCCCGAAGACCGCGGCGGTCAGCCAGACCGCCAGCACGCGGACCTTCCGCTCCCAGGTCGGCACCGCGAGGACGTGGTAGCCGCGGTGCATCAGCCAGGCGGCGAAGCCCTTGACGACCAGCCGGCGGAACTGGAAGATGCCGCGGCCAAGCCCGAGCGTCGCGATCGTCCCGAGGCTGCGGTGCAGGTACGGCTTGGGCTCGCGACCGCGCAGGCCGGCGGCGATGTTGCGGGCCAGCAGCTTGCCCTGCCGTACCGCGTGCTGGGCATTGGGCACCGCGAGCGTGCCGGGGACGGCGGCGGCGAGGTCGGGGACGGCGGCGTCGTCGCCCGCGGCCCAGGCGTCCGGCACCGGCTCGGCGTCGGTGCCGACCCGCAGGTCGGCCCGCACCGTGAGCAGGCCGCGCTCGTCGATCGGCAGGTCGGTGTGCCGGCGGACCATGGGGTTGGCCGCGTTCCCGGCCGTCCACACGATCAGCTCGGAGTCGAACTCCTCGCCGGTGGACAGCACCACGTGGCCGTCGCGGGCGGAGACGACCCGGGTATCGAGGTGGACGCGCGCGCCCCGCTTCTCCAGGGCGCGCACCACCCACTCGCCGGGCCGTGCGGTGACCTCCGGGAGGATCCGGCCGCGGGCCTCGACGAGGTGGAAGCGCAGCTCGCCCGGATCCAGCTCCGGATAGCGCCGCATCAGCGCGGTGGCCAGCGACAGCAGCTCGCCGAAGCCCTCGACGCCGGAGAAGCCCCCGCCGACGAACGTCACGGTGAGCAGCCGCCGCCGCAACGGTCCCGGTTCGAGCACGGCGGCCTGGTCGAACGCGGTCAGCAGCCGGTCCCGGATCGCCACGGCCTCCTCGACGTGCTTCAGCCCGATCGCCCGCTCGGCCACGCCCGGGATGGACAGCTTCCGCGTCACCGCGCCCGCGGTGACGGCGATGACGTCGTAGCCGATCGCGAACTCGGGCCCGCGGGCCGGCCGGACGGTGACCGTCCGGTGCGCGTGGTCGATCCCGGTGACGGCCCCGGAGACCAGCTCGGTGCGCCGCAGGTGCCGCCGGTGCGACACCGCGGCGTGCCGGGCCTCGACCGATCCGGCCAGCACCTCGGGCAGGAACGGCTGGTAGGTCATGTACGGCCGGGGGTCGACCAGGACGAGCCTGGCCTCCCCGCGGCGCAGCCTCCTCTCCAGCCGCCACGCCGTGTAGAAGCCGGCGTAGCCGCCGCCGACCACGAGGATCGTCGGCCTGTCGTCCGTACTGCCGGTCGCGGTCATGGGCGGCTCCTGGTTCCTTGCCTCGGCGGGTTCAGCGGAGTTCGCGGAGGGCGGCTTCCACGGTGCGGTGGAAGGTCGGATAGGTGTAGATCATGTGCTCGAGGCGGCCGGTGGGGATCTCAGTGTGGACGGCGATGTTGAGGCCGTACAGCACTTCGCCGCCGGTGGGGCCGGCGGAGGTCGCGCCGACCAGGACGCCGCGGTCGGCGTCCTCGACGAGCTTGACGAAGCCCTCGTTGCCGGGCCCGTGGACCAGGCCCCGCGCGGACGCGGCGATCGGCACCAGGGCGGTGCGCACGCGCACGCCCCGCTCGCGCGCCTGCCGCTCGGTCAGGCCCACGGCCCCGATCTCGGGGTCGGTGAAGGTGACGCGGGGCAGCGCCCGGTAGTCGGCGCCGGGGCCGGGGCGGCCCAGGACGTCGCGGACGGCGATCCGCGCCTGGTACATCGCGACGTGCGTGAACGCGCCGCGGCCGGTGAGGTCGCCGATCGCCCACAGCCCGTCGGCGGCCCGCATCTGCGCGTCGGTGGGCACGGCCGGCGCGGCGGGGTCGATGCCCGCGGTGTCGACCGCGAGCGCGGCCAGGTCGGCGCGGCGGCCCGTGGCGACCAGCAGGCGCTCGGCGCGCAGCGGTTCCAGGCCGCCCTCCAGCAGTGCCTCGAAGGTGGTGCCGTCATGGTCGATCTGGACGGCCCGGACGCCGGTGCGCACGGTGACGCCGTCGGCCCGCAGCGCCTTCGCGGCCAGCTCCCCGGCCTCCGGCTCCTCCTGGGCGAGCAGCCGGTCCCCGCCTTCCAGCACGGTCACCGCGGTACCGAAGCGGGCGAAGACCTGCGCCAGTTCCACCCCGATCGCGCCGCCGCCGAGCACGAGCATCGAGGCGGGCGCCTCCTCGGCCTCGATGGCCTCCCGGTTGGTCCAGTACGGCGTCCCCTCCAGCCCCGGCACCGGCGGGACGCGGGGCCGCGACCCGGTGGCCAGCACGACGCCGCGCGCCGCCTCGAACGCGCGCTCGCCGGCGACCACCCGGTGCGGGCCGGCGAGCCGTCCCGTGCCGCGCACCAGCCGCACGCCCTTGGCCTCCAGCCGGTCGGCGGCGGCCCGGTCGTCCCAGCCGGCGGTGGCCTCGGACCGGACGCGGTCGGCGACCCGCTCCCAGTCGGCGACCGCCTTGCCCTCGCCGGCCAGGAACGGCACCCGGCCGGCCTCGGCCAGCGCGTTCCCGGCCCGGATCATCATCTTGCTGGGGACGCACCCCCAGTACGGGCACTCGCCGCCGACGAGCCCCGCCTCGATCCCGACCACGTCCAGTCCCGCCGCGGCCAGCTCGCCCGCGGCGAACTCGCCGCCCGGCCCCAGCCCCACGACGACCACGTCGACCCGCTCCTGCATGGCGTCTCCCTCTCTCGCTGCCTCTCGCTGCTCTGTCATGCCGCCTCGACGCGCGTGCCCGCCGCCCCGGACAGCAGCGCGGGCGCGTCGGCGAGCGCGCCGATCACGGCGACGGCGCCGCGGCGGTGCGCGGCGAAGCGGCGGGCCGCCTCCGCCTTGGGGCCCATGGACCCGGCCGGCAGCCGCAGGCGCCCCAGCCCCTCGGGGGTGATGCCGCGGATGGGCCGGGCGCGGGCGGTGCCGTGGTCCTGCATGATCGCGGGGACGTCGGTGAGCAGCAGCAGCGCGTCGGCCTTGAGCCGGGTCGCGAGCAGCGCCGCGGCGAGGTCCTTGTCGACCACGGCCTCGACGCCGCGATGGTCGCCGCCGGTGGGCACGCCGCCGCCCCCGGCGGCGATGACCAGGCACCCCTCGCCGGTGAGGCGGGCGATGGTCGGCAGCTCCACGATGTCGCGCGGCTCGGGGGAGGGGACGACCCGGCGCCAGTCCGCGCCGTCCCGCCGCAGCGTCCAGCCGTGCTCGGCGCGCATCCGCTCGGCCTCCGCGGCGCCGTACGTGCGGCCGACGAACTTGGCCGGCGCGCGGAACGCGGGATCGTCCAGGCCCACCACCGTCTCGGTGAGGACGGCGACGATCTCGCGGCCGGGCAGCGCGCGGCGCAGCTCGCGGGCCAGCCAGTAGCCGATCATGCCCTGCGTCTCGGCGCCGAGCACGTCCAGCGGGTACGGGGCCGACAGCGCCGGGTCGGCGGCGCTCTCGACGGCCAGCAGCCCGACCTGCGGGCCGTTGCCGTGCGTGACGACCAGCTCGTGGCCGTCCGCCAGCACGGCCAGCCCGCGGACGGCCTCGCGCACGCGGGCGACCTGCACGGCCGCGTCCGGGCGCTCGCCGCGGCGCAGCAGCGCGTTCCCGCCGAGCGCCGCGACGACCCTCATCGCCGTCCCTCCAGCCGCCGGGTGAGCAGCGCGTACAGCACCGCCTGCGTGGCGGGCAGCCGGTTGGCGGCCTGCCGGAAGGCCAGCGAGCGCGGGCCGTCGATGACGCCGGCGGTGACCTCCTGGCCGCGGTGCGCGGGCAGGCAGTGCATGAAGACGGCGTCGTCGCGGGCGTGCGCCATCAGCTCCTCGTCCACCCGGTAGGGCTCCAGCGCCGCGACGCGGCGCTCCCGCTCGGCGTCGGGGTCGCCCATGGACAGCCAGACGTCGGTGTAGACGACGCTCGCGCCCTTGACCGCCTCGACGGGGTCGGCGGTGAGCGTGACGGCCCCGCCGCGCCGCCCGGCCTCGGCGGCCGCGAACGCCGCGGCCCCGCCCGCCGGCGCGTACCCCGGCGGCGTCGCGACCGCGACGTCCATCCCGGCGAGGGCCGCGGCCTCCATCAGGCTGCGGGCCACGTTGCCGCCGTCGCCGAGGTAGGCGACGCGGCGGCCGTGCAAGTGGCCGAAGTGCTCCTGGACGGTGAGCAGGTCGGCCACGGCCTGCAGCGGGTGGTGGCCGTCGGTGAGCGCGTTGACCACCGGGATCGGGGCCGCCGCGGCCAGGTCCGCGACGTCGGCGTCGGCGAAGGTGCGGATCACGATCGCGGCGGCGTACGCGCCCATCACCCGGGCGGTGTCGCCGATCGTCTCGCCGCGGCGCAGCTGGAGCTCGTCGGGGCCGACCGCGACGGGCGTGCCGCCGAGCCGGGCCACCGCGGCCGCGGTCGACAGCCGCGTCCGGGTGGACGGCTTGGCGAAGTACATCGGCACGGTCCGGTGGGCGAGCAGGTCGTGCGCGGACTCGGGCGCGTTCTGGAAGTCGGCCGCCAGCCGCAGCAGCAGGGTCACGTCGTCGCCGCTCAGGTCGGCGGCGCGCAGCAGGTCTTTCACGGTGTCACCTCGTTCACGGGGGTCGTCGCGTCGCGCTGGAGGGGGCAGCTCATGCAGCGGGGGCCGCCGCGGCCGCGGCCGAGCTCGCCGCCGGGGATGGTGATGACCTCGACGCCGTTGCGGCGGAGCATGGTGTTGGTGGTGACGTTGCGCTCGTACGCGACGACCACGCCGGGTTCGAGGGCCAGCACGTTGTCGCCGTCGTCCCACTGCTCGCGCTCGGCGGCCCGCACGTCCTGCTCGGCGGACAGGACGCGCACGCCGGGCAGGCCGAGGGCGCGGGCGATGGCCGGGAACAGCGCGTCGTTCTCGTGCACGGCGACCTCGCCGCCCGCGCCGCGGCCCGGGGTGAGGCTGTACGAGCGCAGCGGCGGCAGCCCGGGGTAGGCGGTGAAGGCGTCCCGGTCGACCATGGTCAGGACGGTGTCCAGGTGCATGAAGGCGCGGCGCCGCGGCAGCCGCGCCGCGATGACCTCGCGGGCCGCGCCGGCGGTGAACAGCCGGCGGGCGAGCAGCTCGATGGCCTGCGGCGTGGTGCGCTCGCTCATCCCGGCCAGGACCAGGCCGTCGCCGATGACGTGGACGTCGCCGCCCTCCAGGGACGGCAGCCCGGAGTCGGTGCCCGGGTACCACACCGGGAGCCCGGCCCCGGTGGACGCGGCGGCCTCGGTGAACATCGGGTGGTAGCGGTAGACGGCGTCCAGGTGGACGGTCTCGCGGCGCCGCGCGGGCATGGCCATCGGGTGCAGCGTCACGCCGCCGTAGAGCCAGGCCGACGGGTCGCGGGTGAACAGGTGGTTGGGCAGCGGCGCCAGCACGAAGTCGCCGTCGTCCAGCGCCGACAGCAGCAGGCTGTGCACGGCCAGGTCCAGCTCGGCCTTGGTGAGCCCGCCGATGAGGTGGCGGGTCAGCGTCTGGGCGTCCATGCCGTCCAGCACGGACCGTACCGGCCCGGCGAGCGTCGGTCCCAGCGCCGCCTCGGACGCGGTGCGGTCGAGGACGTGGGCGCGGGCCTCGTCCGTCTTGAGCGTCTCGGCGAGCAGGTCGGCGAGGTAGTGCACCTGGACGCCGCGCTCGCGGAGCGTGTCGGCGAACACGTCGTGCTCCTGGCGGGCGCGCTTGGCCCACAGCACCTCGTCGAAGAGCAGCTCGTCCTTGTTGGCCGGGGTGAGGCGGAGGAGTTCCAGGTCGGGGCGGTGCAGCAGCACCTGCCGCAGGCGCCCGACCTCGGAGGAGACGGTGAACACGGAGGGTTCCCTTTCAGGCGGCGTGCGCGGGCGGTTCGGGAGTGCCGGTCCGGCCGGGCGGCGGGCCGTAGAGCTCGGCGGCCTCGACCGCGGTCTCGATCTCGGCGTCCACCTCCTGGTCGTGGACGCCCCGGGCGCGGTACTTCAGCCAGGCGTAGACGGGCATGCCGGCGAGGATCAGCAGCGTGCCCTTGTAGACGACCTCGTAGCCGGCGCCGGCGATCGCCCAGGCCGAGTAGCCGAACGCCAGCAGCGCGATCACCGCGTCCCGGGCGAGCCGCCCGCCGGAGAACGCGGCGCGGTCGGTGGCCAGCAGCACCAGCTGGGCGACGGCGGCGTAGGAGTAGGGGATGACGGTGGTGAGTGTGGCCAGCAGGATGATGAACGTGAACTGGTCGACCAGGGCGGCGTTGTAGTTCATCAGCATCAGCCCGGTGACCAGGACGCTGGAGACGGCGAGGCCGACGGTCGGGGCGCCGCCGCGCCCGGTCCGGGCGAACACGCGCGGGAACAGCCCGTCGCGCGCGGCGGCGAACGGGATCTGCCCCTGCAGCAGGATCCAGCCGTTCAGCGCGCCGAACGCGCTGATGGCGGCGCCCGCCGCGACCAGGTCGGCGGCCCACCCGCCGAAGGCGGCGTCGGCGGCGTCGGCGAACGGCGCGGTGGAGGTGGCCAGCGCGGCCGCCGGCACCAGGCCGAGGACGGCGACGGTGCCGAGGACGTAGATGAGCGCGGTGACCGCGGTCCCGGCGACGGTGGCGCGCGGGATGGTCCGCTCCGGGTCCTTGACGTCCTCGGCGGGGACGGTCGCCGACTCCAGGCCGATGAACGACCAGAGGGTGAGGGCCGCCGCGGCCGTCACCGCCGAGAACGCGCTGCCGCCGGAGGCGTTGAACTCCCCGTAGGTGCCGGCCTCGACGAAGAAGAGCCCGACCACCGCGATCAGCAGCAGCGGCACGAGCTTGATCACCGTGGTGACGACCTGCACGGCGCCGCCCCCGCGGACGCCGTACGCGTTGACCGCCGTCAGCAGCCAGACGGTCGCCAGGCCCACCCCGGCGGCCAGGATCCGGTCCTCGCGCAGCGCCGGCCAGAAGTGGGCGAGGTAGCCGACGAACGCGACGGCGATCGCCGCGTTGCCCGCCCACACCGCGATCCAGTAGCCCCACGCGGTCTGGAACCCGACGAAGTCGCCGAACGCCCGCCGCGCGTAGGCGTACGGGCCGCCGGTCCGGGGATAGGCGCGGGCCAGCCGCGCGAACACCAGGGCCAGCAGGACCGCGCCGGCGGCGGTGAACCCCCACGCGACCAGGCTGATCGGCCCGTACTCCGCGAGGGAGCTGGGCAGCAGGAACACCCCCGACCCGATCATGTTGCCCACCACGAGGGCCGTGGCCATCCAGGGCCCCAGCTTCCGGCGGGCGGGTTTCGCGCTCATGGACGCCTCCTTCGGCGCGGTGGAGTGCCGTGCCTTCAGCTGATCACCGCGCCGCGGGGCGGGTCGCCTGCCGTCGGTCCCGAAGGCCGCCGGACCAAGGTCCCGAGGAGGGAGGGACGAAGGAGGTGGGGGAGCGCGGGGGTAGGGGAGGGCGGGGTGAGCGCGGGGCGTCAGCGCGCCGGGTCCGCGGCCGGTGCGAGCCGGCCGTCCCGGAGGTGGAGGCGGTGGGCGGCGTGCCGGGCCGCGTCCGGCTCGTCGCTGCCGCAGGCGCCGAACGAGCTCACCGGAGTCTGACCCAGGACGGGAACCGGGCGGGTGCCCGCGAAACGAAACGGGCCGCGGCCGGAGATACGGAATCGGGCGGGAAGACGCCCGATTCCGCATTTTCTCCGGCCGCGGCCCGCAATTACCACATGGCCGTCCGATGGCCTGCGAAATGGACGGCGCGCGTCCGGAAGTCCGCAGATACCGCCGCGCCATATTCGGCTGGCCTGCGCCGCGGCCGCCTCTCCCTGGACCTGCGGCTTCGTTCCCCCGTGCCGCCCCAAGTCGCGCGATCGGCGCATTTCCGGCGCCCCCTCGAACGTTTCGCGATGCCGCGGCCCGGCAATTTCTCCGAACGCCCCGGCGGCCCGCGCGCGAGCGCGCCCGGGACCCGAAACCAGCGATCAGGAGCGGCGGATGAACATGCGGACGGCGGACGGCGCGGCGGCGGACACCCTCTCCCGGTGCCGCGAACTGGTGTGGCCGGCGCTGCGCGCGGCGGTGGCCACCCTCGATCCGCGGCTGGAGGCGATGTCCGGGTTCACGCTGGGGTGGCGCGACGTCGGCGGCGCCGCCGTCCCCGACGGCGGCGGCAAGGGGCTGCGGCCCGCCCTGGCCGTGCTCGGCGCCCGCGCCGCGGGCGCGCCCGCCGAGACCGGCGTGCCCGGCGCCGTCGCCGTCGAGCTGGTGCACGCCTTCTCCCTCGTGCACGACGACATCATGGACGGCGACGAGCGGCGCCGGCACCGGCCCACCGCCTGGAAGGCGTACGGCGTCGGCCCCGCGCTGCTGACCGGCGACGCCCTGCTGGCCCTCGCGCTGGAGACGCTCGCCTCCTCCCCGGGCGACGAGCGCGCCGAGGCGTCCCGGCTGCTGTGCGGCGCGCTGATGGAACTGGTCGGCGGCCAGGCGGCCGACGTGTCGTTCGAGAGCCGGCCGTGGACCGGCCCCGGCGCCGTGACGGTCGAGGAGTACCGCGACATGGCCGCCCGCAAGACCGGCGCGCTGCTCGGCTGCTCCGCCGCGATCGGCGCGGTCCTCGCCGGCGCCCCCGCCCCGGTCGCCCGCGGCCTCGCCGAGGCGGGCCGCCGCCTCGGCCTCGCGTTCCAGATGGTGGACGACGTCCTCGGCATCTGGGGCGACCCCGACGTGACCGGCAAACCCGTCTACAGCGACCTGCGCCGCCGCAAGAAGACGCTGCCCGTCCTGGCCGCGCTGGCCGGGCCCGCGCCGGACGCCCGGCTCGTCGAGCTGCTGGACCGCGCCCGCGACGAGGACGACCTGCGCCGCACGGCGGAGCTCATCGCCGCCGCGGGGGGCCGCGACCACGCCGAGGACCTCGCCCGCCGGAACCTGGACGCCGCCCTCGCCGCGCTGGCCGGCCTCGACCTGGACGGCACCGCGACGGCCGAGCTGGTGGCGCTGGCGGAGTTCCTGGCGGATCGCCGCAGCTAGACCCGCCGGCCCGGCAAATCCGCGGGCCGGACTACGCTAACTGACGGTCATGGAGAATGACTCTATGTAATAATCACATCCGCGAAGCGTCAGGGCCGAGCAGATCCCCGCCACCTCGACAGGAGCCCGATGAGCATAGGACCGCCCCTGGAAGTGCCGCCCGTGTACTGCCCCGTGGAGCCCGCCATCCATCCGCGCGTGGACGAGATCGAGCGCCGGGCCGTGGAGTGGATCGACCGCGTTCACCTCTACCAGGACGGCACCGACCGCCGGCGCGTGATCGGCACCAACAGCGCCGAGTTCTACGCCCGCTTCGCCCCGTGCGGTCCCGAGCTCAACGTCCAGATGGCCGCGCACTGGGTCTACTGGGGGTTCGTCTTCGACGACAGCCGGTGCGACACCGGCCCCAACGCCGCCCGCCCGGAACGCTTCCTGGCCATGGCCGGGCCCATCCAGCGGGCCCTGGAGGCGCCGTCCGCGCCGATCGGCGACGATCCGCTGCTGCTCGCCCTCCAGGACATCGGGCGCTCGTTCCAGGAATGCGCCACGCCCGTCCAGGTCCGCCGGTTCTGCGAGGCGCACCGCGCCTGGCTCTTCGCGGTCGCCTGGCAGATCGCCAACCAACGCCGCGGCCACATGCCCGACCTGGGCACCTACACCGCCATGCGGCTGCACAGCGCGGGCGGCGCGCCCACGCTGGCGATGCTGGAGATCGCCAACGCCGCCGAGGTGCCGGCCCGCGAGCACGACTCGCCCGCCGTCCGCGCCCTCACCGAGATGGCCATCATCATCGCCTCCTGGGACAACGACCTCTACTCGTACCACCGCGAGAGGCACACCCAGGACCGGGCGCAGAACCTCGTCAACGTCCTGGCCCACCACGAGGGCATCACCCACGAGGAGGCGATGGTCCGGGCGGTCGGCATGCGCGACCGCGTGATGAGGCGCTTCCTGCGGCTGCGCGAGGCCGCCCGCTCCGGCGCGAGCGAGGAGCTGCGGCTCTACCTGACCTGCCTCGGGCACGCCATCCGCGGCAACCTCGACTGGGCGACGCGCGCCCCGCGCTACCACGGCATGGAGCTCGAGGACACCACGCCCGGCGCGCAGCGCTGCGTCGACCGCCCGTCCGACGAGAGCGCCGGGCCGCTGCCGATCGCGGCCATCGCCTGGTGGTGGGACCGCCTGATCCCCTGACGACCGAAAAGGACGTTCATGCTGCCATCGGGTCCGGCGGCCGGTTCCGACCTGGCGTCGGACGTGGCCCCCTCCTGTGCCGCCATCATCACGACCTGCGGGTTCCTGATCGCGCTGTGGGTCTTCGCCCGCGAGATCAGGCGGACCGAGGTCCGCCTGCGCGGCGAGCGCGAGGAGGTCGAGCGTCGCCTGCGCGAGGAGTACGCGCAGGTCCGCGACCGGCAGGGCCGCGACCTCCTCATCGACCAGCTCCGCCGGGTCGGCGACCTGTACGCCGAGTACCTCGCCGCCGACGAGGCCGGCGCCGTCAGCCGCCGCGCGCTCGCGCTCCAGCGCCTGCGGGTCCACCTGCCCGCCGTGCCCGGCCACTACTGCTCTTTGCTCAAGCTGCGGTTCGACATCGGGCAGGGCGCCGAGTCCGAGCGGGAGGTGGCCCGCCGGTTCGCCCGCCACGACCGGCTGCCGTCACCCGACCGCGTCAGCCCCGACTGGATCTACGAGGAGTTCACCCAGAACATCCGCGAGCTCATGGGCCCCATCGACCTGCCGCGGCCCCGGCGCGAACCGCCCGGCGAGTCCCTGATCGGCGACCTGCTGCGCGGCCTCGGCCGGTCCCGCAGGCCCCGGCCCAAGCCGTCCCAGAACGCCGTCCCGTAGCCACCGGCCAGGAGGGCCATGCTGTTGTCCTTACGGCGGCACCGCCGGCCGGGCCGCCTGCTGGGCGGGTTCGGCCGGCTGTGCGCCCGGCGCCGCGGCCCCGTCCTCGGGCTCGCCGCCGCGGCGGCACTGCTCCTCGGCCTCGCCGCCACCGGCCTGTCCGACCATCTCTCCAACGGCGGCTACACCGCCGGCGGCACCCAGTCCGCCCGCGCCGACCACCTGCTGTCGCAGCGCTTCGAGACGCGCCCCCCGGACCTGATCCTCATGGTCCGCACCGGGACGGACGTCGACGCCGGCAGGACGGCCGAACGAGGGCGGCGGCTCACCCGCGCGCTGGCCGCCCGGCCCGGCGTGAAGAGCGTCCGCTCGTACTGGAGCCCGCACTCCGCCGACCTCCGCTCCCGCGACCGGCGGTCCGCGCTCATCGCGCTCGTCCTCTCCAGCGACGACGCGCGCGCCACCCGCACCGCCGAACGCCTCGTCCCCCGCGCCGCCGAGCTGGCCCGCCCGTTCACCCTCCAGGCGACCGGGCCCGCCTGGACCAACGTGCGCTTCATCGAGCAGGGGAAGGAGGACCAGCGGCGCGCCGAGATCATCGTCGTCCCGGTCACCATCGTGATCCTGCTGGCGACGTTCGGCTCGGCGTACGCGGCGATGCTGCCCGCCGTCGTCGGCGCCCTCGGCGTCATCGCGACCCTCGCCGTCATGCGCCTCCTGGCGCAGGTCATGTCCGTCTCGGCGCTCGTCCCCAACCTCGCCACCGCGATCGGCTTCGGCCTCGCCATCGACTACAGCCTGTTCCTTGTCACCCGCTACCGCGAGGAGCTCGCCCGCGGGCTGACCGTACCCGCCGCCGTCGAACGCGCCATGGCCACCGCGGGCCGCACCGTCCTGTTCTCCGCGGTCACCGTGATGGTCGCCCTCTCCGGCCTCCTCGCCTTCCCGCTCCCCGCCCTGCGCTCGCTGGCCTGCACCGCGATGACCGTCGTCCTGATGGCCGCCGCCGCGGCCCTCCTCGTCCTGCCCGCGCTGCTCGCCCTCATCGGCACCCGCATCAACGGCTGGGACGTCTTCGCCCGCCTCCGCCGGCAGGCCCCGCCCCGCCGCCCGCCCGTCCTCCTGGGCGGCACCCTCGTCCTGACCGCCCTCCTCCTGGCCCCCGCCCTCTCCCGGGCGGCGCGCCCCCTCCTCGCGCGGGCCAGACGCCACGCCTCCACCGGCCCGGACCGTCCCCGCCCCACCCGCCGCCTCGTCCCAGCCGCCCTCCGCCTCACCGGCTCGCCAGGAGGACGCGTCCCCGTACCCGCTGCGCCGCTGCCGCCCTCCTCAGTCCACCGCCCCGCACCCGCCGGCCTCCGCTTCGCCAGGCGGCGGCGGGCGGCGCCGGGCGACGGACGCCCCGCGCCCGCCACCTCCGGACGGTCCGCCTCCCGTTTCCTGGCCGCGCTCTCCAGGATTCGCTCCAGCGCGTTCCCAGGGACGCGCCGGGCGGCCGCGTCCCAGGCCGTGCACAGCACCGCCGGTCCGCGGCGGCCCGCGCCCGGCGGACGGCCGCAGGCGCCGGTCGCCGCCGGCGGGACGATCCTCGGCGTGCCACTGGCGGGGCTGTCGGTGCGGAACGTGCTGCGTTTCCGGCGGGCGGCCGCGTCCCCGTACGAGGCGGACAGCCCCACCTGGCGGCGCGTCGCCCAGGCGGTGACGCGCCGGCCCGCCCTCCTCGGCGGCGGCTGCGCGCTCCTGCTCCTCCTGCTGGCGCTGCCGTTCGGGCACGTGCGGTTCGGGCTCACCGACGAGCGGACCCTGCCGGCCGACGTGGACGCGCACGCGGTCGCCGTCCGCATCGACCGCGACTTCGCCGAGCCGATGGGACGCGGCCTGACCGTCGTCCTCCCGTCCGCGCCCTGCCGTTCCGATCTCGACCGCTACGCCCGGCGGCTCTCCGCCCAGCCCCACGTCATCTCGGTGCGGACGAGCAGCGGCCACTACGCCCGCGACCGCCGCAAGGGCGACGCGCCCGGCCGCTACGCCGCCAAAGGCGCGGTGATGCTGCGCGTCGCCAGCGACCTCGATCCCCAATCGGCCGAAGGGCACCGCCTCGTCGAACGCGTCCGCGCCGTCCGCGCCCCCGGCCGCCGCCACGTCACCGGCGCCGCGGCGCAGTCCCTCGACACCCTCGCCGTCCTGGAACGCGCGCTTCCCAAGGCCCTGGGCATCATCGGCGGCTGCACGTTCATCCTGCTGTTCCTCTTCACCGGCGGCCTGCTGGTCTCCCTCAAGGCGCTCCTGCTCGGCGCCCTCAGCCTCACGGCCAGCTTCGGCGCCGTCGTCTGGATCTTCCAGGACGGCAACGCCAGGGACCTCTTCGGCGGCTTCACCGTGACCGGCCGCCTGGACGCCATGACCCTTCTCCTGGCCTTCACGATCGCGTTCGGCCTGTCCATCGACTACGAGGTCTTCCTGCTGTCCCGGATCAAGGAGCTGTACGCCGCCACCGGCCGGCACACCGCGTCGATCGTCACCGGCATCGCCCGCACCGGCCGCCTCGTCACCGCCGCCGCGCTGGTCGTGGCCGTCTCGATGGGCGCCATGGTCACCTCCTCCAACACGGTGCTGAAGATGAACGGCCTCGGCCTGGCCCTGGCCGTCCTCGTCGACGCCACCCTGGTCCGCGGCCTCCTGGTCCCCGCCTTCATGCAGCTGACCGGCCCCGCCAACTGGTGGTCCCCCCGCTCCCTGGCCCGCCTCCACCGGCGCAGCCCCCTGGCGGAGTCCCCCCGCCGCCGCCCGCACCTCCGCCGCCACTGACCCGGCCGGCGGCTCATGAGACTCGCGGGGTAGGCGCCGATTGGCTCGGCAGCGTGGTGACCGTTCGGTCCGCGCGTTCTTAGCGTGCGACTGAACCATTCCTTCCTCCAAGGAGGCGCCTGTGGCCGGACAGACGAGAAGGACGATCCTGCGGGGCGGCGCGGTGACCGCCGCGGCGGTCCCCCTGGCGCAGGTGGCCGCGCCTCCCGGGGAGGCGTCCGTTCAGGGACCGGTCAGCGTGCGGCCGGGAGATCCGCGCTATCCCTCGATGGTGCGCCGGGGGTACAACCGCCGGTTCGAGGGGCGGCCGGAGGAGATCCATGTGGTCCGCTCCACCGCGGACGTCGTACGCGCGGTGGACGGGGCGGTGCGCTCCGGCCGCAGGCTCGCCGTGCGCAGCGGAGGCCACTGCTTCGAGGACTTCGTGGACGCCCCGGACGTCCGCGTGGTCATCGACCTCTGCGAGATGGCGGCCGTCCGCTATGACCGGCGCCGCCGGGCCTTCGAGGTGGAGGCGGGCGCCACGCTGGGCGAGATGTACCGGAGGCTGTACGTCGGGTGGGGCGTGACCGTCCCGGCCGGAACCGCCGGCTCGGTGGGCGTCGGCGGGCACGTCAGCGGCGGCGGCTACGGTGCCCTGTGCCGCCTGCATGGCCTGTCGGTCGACCACCTCTACGCGGTGGAGGTGGTCGTCGTCGGGCGGTCGGGCAGGGCCAGGAGCGTGGTGGCCACCAGGGAGCGGACGGATCCCCACCGGGACCTGTGGTGGGCCCATACCGGAGGCGGCGGCGGGAACTTCGGGGTCGTCACCCGCTACTGGTTCCGGTCGCCGGGCGGCGGCACGCTGCCGGCTCCTCCGGCCACGGTTCTGGACTTCACGCTGTCCTGGCCGTGGGAGCGGCTCGACCGGGAGGCGTTCGTCCGGCTGGTGCGCAACTACGGGGAGTGGGGCGAGCGCAACTCGGCGCCCGGGTCGCCGGCGTGCGCGCTGTACGGCGAGTTCCTGCTGAGCACCAGGGCCGCCGGGCACCTCACGCTGAACGGCCAGGTCGCCGCGGCCGGCGGCGCCGCACGGCTGCTGGACGACCTGACCGCCGCGCTCGGCCGCGGCGTCGGCGTGCGCCCGGCGCGCCAGGCGTCCACCCTTCCCTGGCTGACCGCGGCGGTCCACGGCCTCGACGACGCGCCGGGCCCCTCCTACCACGTCAAGATCAAGTCGGGCTACCAGCGGAGGCGCTTCACCGACCGGCAGGCCGCCGTCCTCCACCGGCATCTGACCAGGTCCGACTACGGCCATCCGGGCGGGAGCGTGTTCGTCAACACCTACGGCGGCCAGGTCAACGCCGTGCGCCCCGGCGCGACCGCCACCGCCCACCGTGACTCGATCTTCAAGGTCGGCTTCATCACCGGCTGGGAGGACGCGGCCGAGGAGGCCCGGCACCTGGCGTGGCTCCGCGAGCTCTACCGGGACGTCTACGCCGGCAGCGGCGGCGTCCCGGCCGGCGGCGCGTTCATCAACTACCCCGACGGCGACCTGGCCGACCCGGCGTTGAACGGTTCGGGCGTCCCCTGGCACGCCCTCTACTACAAGGACGGCTACGCCAGGTTGCAGCAGGTCAAGCGCCGCTGGGATCCGCGCGAGGTGTTCCGCCACGCCCTGTCCGTCCGCCCGTCCTGAGGCGAGGGGACGCCGCCGCCGCGGCGCCGTCCCGCCGGGTGCCCGGGTCAGTCGGCCCGGGCCGGGGCCGGCCGCCGGGAACGGACGGCGCCGCCGTCGACGAGGTGGGTGATCATGGCGCGGTAGGCGTCCTCGACGGCCGCCGGTGTCAGTGCGGGCGGTCCCGAGGGTAGGCGGCCCAGGCAGCTCGGGAACGGCTCCACGTCGTCCAGGAGCTGGACGAGCGCCAGGATGCTCCGGAGGTGGCGGCCGGTGGCGCGGCCGGTGGACTCGCGGGCCGCCAGCCGTGCGGCGGCACGGGGCGAGACGAGCCGGTACGGGGTGAAGTCGAGCCCGAGTTCGCGGGCGGTCTCGCGGGTGAGGTCGAGCATGCGCGGCAGGGACAGGGCCGCGTCGCCGCCGGTCAGCCAGTACTCGCCCGTGCCGATGTCCGAGTCGACGAGGGCGGCGAGGGCGGCGGCGACGATGTCGCGGGGGACGATGTCGAGGCGGGTGCGCTCGGAGCCGGGCAGCAGCGCGGGGAGGTCGCCGTTGAGGGCCGCCTGGACCATCCGGAACAGGCCCTGCGGGCGGGGCGACCAGCCGGTCTCGGAGTCGCCGATCACGATGGAGGGGCGGGCGATGACGGCGGGGAGGCCCGAGCGGCGGACGTGGTGTTCGGCCTCCACCTTGGACGCGATGTACGCCTGGGACGTCGCCACGCCCGGCGGCGCGTCCCCCGCGGAACGGGCGGCCTGCCCGGCGCGGGCGACGAACGCGGTGGAGACGTAGACGAGCCGGGCGCCGGCGTCGCGCGCGAACGCCAGGATGTTCTGCGTGCCGCGCACGTTGGTGTCGCCGGTGCGCTCGGCGGGCGCCGCGAAGTCGGTCACCGCCGCGCAGTGGACGACGGTGTCGACCAGCTCGGTCATCCACTGGTACGTGCCCGCGTCGAGGCCGAGGAGCGGGAGGGCGACGTCGCCGCGGACGGACGGGCCGGAGCACTGCCCGCGGTGCGTCATCGAGATCACGCGATGGCTCTGGAGCAGGGGCGGCAGGGCGCTGCCGACCACGCCGGTCGCGCCGGTGAGCAGAACGTTCCGTACGGTCATCTGTTCTCCTTGGGGCGGTGCGCTGTCGGTGACGGGGAGCGCGGGACGCGCGGGCTCGCGCGTGCGGGCATCGCCGCGGAACGGCGCCGCCGGCGGCGGGCCGAGAGGGCCGTGAGCCGGCGGCGGACGCGGGACGGGTAGGCGAGTTCGGGTTCGGTGAGGCCGATCCTGCCGTGCAGGCGGGCCAGCGGGGCGGGCGCCCACCAGTTGGCCGGCCCGGTGAGCCGCATGAACGCGGGGACGAGCAGGCCGCGGACGAGGGTGGCGTCCACCAGCACCGCGAGCGCGATCCCGAACCCGGTCACCTTCAGGATGGTGTTGGCCGAGGCGATGAGGACGCCGATCGAGAGCGCGACGGCCAGCGCGGCGACCGTGACGAGCCGGCCGGTCCGCGCGATCCCGGTGACGATCGCGCCGGTGTGGTCGCCGGTCGCCCGGTGGTGCTCCTTGATCCGGGAGAGCAGGAAGACCTCGTAGTCGACCGAGAGGCCGAAGGCCACGGTGACGGCGACCAGGAGCGACATCGTCTCCAGGTGGCCGGTGACGGTGAAGTCGCCCGCCAGCTCGCGGAGGTGGCCGTGCTGGAACACGGCGACGATGGCGCCGCAGCTCGCGGTCAGGCTGAGCGCGCCGAGCAGCACCGCCTTGACCGACACCAGGATCCCGCCGGTGAACAGGAACAGCAGGACCATCGTCCCGGCCGCGGCGACCGCGGTGGCCGCCGGAAGCGCGTCGCCGATGGCGTCGAGGGTGTCGGCGGCCTGGGCGGTCTGGCCCGCGATGAGGCGTTCCCCCGGCGGGTCGACCGCGCGGACGCGGTCGAGCAGGCGCCGGGCCGGCTCGGACTGGGAGCCGTACCGCCCGGACAGGGTGAGCAGCGTCGCGCCGTGCGCCGCGTACCGGCCCGCCTGCTCGGGCGGCACCGGCGGCGGCGCGGCCTGCCCGCCGCCGGGGTAGGCGCCCGTCACGGTACGGACGACCGTGATCCCGGGAACGGTGGCGAGGCTGCGCGCGTAACGGTCGATCTCGGCGCGCTCGGCCGGGCGGGACGGGTCCTGGCGGGGGAGCACCACCTTGATCTCGCGGTCGACGGGGTGCGCGAACTCGCGGGCGATCTGCCGTGCGGTGGCGTGCGACTCGGCGCCGGCGGGGAGCATCCGCTCGTCGGCGATGCCGAAGCGGGCGTCCAGGAAGGGGACGGCCAGCAGGAGGAGGACGAGCACGCAGGCTCCGCCGAGGACGACCGGCGCGCGGGTGGCGGCGCCGGCGATGCTGCGCCAGGCGCGGCTCTCCGCCTGGTCCTGGGCGCGGGGCGGGGCGGGGCGGCGCTCGGGGCGGGAGGCGGCGCGCCGCGGCCCGCGGCGCGCGGAGGGGCCCACCAGGAACGCGCCGGTTAACAGGACGCCGGCGAGCAGGCCGGCGGTCGCCCGGGCCCCTCCGGGGGCCGCGCGGCCGCCCGCGCCTCCGGAGGTGCGGGAGGCGAGGGACGCGGCCGAGACCGTGGCGAGCAGGCCGAACACCGCCGCTCCCCGCAGGCGGCCCTGCCGGCGAGGTAGCGGCCCGGCGGGCCGCGCCGGCGGCATCCGGAGCGCGGGTCGGCTCAGCCGCGCGAACGGGTCCCAGTGGACGAGATGACCGGCGGCCGCGAGCATCGGCGGCACCATCAGCAGCGTCACGGCGGCCGCCAGCAGCACCACCGCGATCGCCGCCCAGGCCAGCGAGCGCAGCCCTTCGACGGGGAAGACCAGCAGGCTCGACGTGGCCAGCGCCACGGTGAGCGCCGAGAACAGCACCGTCCGCCCGGCGGTGCTCATGCTGCGCTGCACGGCGTACTCGGCGGGCACGCCGCGCGCCAGCTCCTCGCGATGGCGGCTGACGAGGAACAGGCTGTAGTCGATCGCGAGGCCGAAGCCCATCGCGGTCGTGAGGTTCGGCGCGAACACCGACACGTGCATCACGTTCGCCAGGAGCCGCAGGACGGCCATCGTGCACACGATGACGACGCCCCCGATGACGATCGGGCACAGGGCCACGAACGCGGAGCGGAACGCGACCAGCAGGATCACCGCCGCCAGCGGCACGATGAGGAGCTCCGAGCGGTGCAGGTCCTCCCGGCACTGCCGGACGGTCTGCACGTTGGACCAGGTCGGCCCGGTGGCCGACACGGTGAGCGGCCGGAACTCGCGGTCGACCGCGGGGACGAGCCGCTCGGCCGTCCGCGCCGCGTCGTCGTCGTCACCGGCCAGGTCGATGGTGAGCAGCGCGGTCCGGTGGCCGGTGCCGCGCAGGTCGGGGGAGCGGGTCGTCCAGTACGACTGGACGCCCGCGACGCCGGGACGGGCCGCCACCGCGCGGGTGAGCGCGGCGCCGGCCGCCGCCGCCCGCGCCGCGTCGACCGGCTCGGGGGAGGCCGCCCTCAGCACCAGGTCGGGCGGCTTGGCGCTGAAGTGCCGCGACAGCAGCGCGTCGGCGCGCGCGGCCTCGGTGCCCCGGGCGGTGAACCCGCCGTTGGACAGCCGGTCCTGCAGATCGAGCGAGAGGAGCCCGAACAGCAGGGCCAGCGCGCCGGTGGCGCCCAGTACCCGGCGGCGGTGGGCCATTGCCCAGACGGTGAAGGCGGCGAGGCCGCCCTCCGGCCGCAGGCCCCGTCTTCGTCTGCCGAGCACTGGACGCCTCCCGTCGGTACGTACCGGACCTGATCCGCCTGGCGATCAGTCCCGGTCGTACCGGCCGGAGCGGGTGAACAGGGCGTAGCCGTCCCGCCGCTCGACGCAGCGGTAGTCCCGCGCGTCACCGTAGATCAGCAGCAGTTCGCCCGCCGTGTCGCACACCCGCTCGGTGCCGAAGGTGTCGACGTAGTGCCAGCGCTGCCACGGGCCGTGCTCGGCGGCCTGCACGGCCGACAGCGGCGCGAGGGCGCACGCCGCGGTGAACGCCGCCACGGCCGCCGCCCGGCGGCTCTTCCTGCCGAAACTCCTGGACATGCGAGAACTCCCTGGTCATGGGGGACATGAGGAGCGGTCGCGGCATGCAGAACCCCCGTCCGGGACGCGCCCGGGCCGGGACCGCGCTTTACCGCTCCGCTACGCATGGTAGCGAAGAAATTACTCAAGGCAATGGCGGGCAAGGCCCGAGTGACCGCCGCGATGCGGGAGCGGTCTGCCCCGCCGCCGAGATGGCCGCACCGGCCCTGTGAATGGGCAGGTCAGGCGCCTGAAGGGCGCGCGGGCTGGCCGGAAGGTAAGTCCACCGTGCGCTCGGGGGCAGCCTCATCCTCCCGCCCGATTCATTACCCAAAGTATTCGATCAACTACGATACGTATCGGCAGGGCAAAGGGTCCCGGCGTGCCCTCATGCGCACGGGACGCACGTACCGCCGGCTCCCCGATCCGACCACGGCAGGAAGGCAGGAAGCATGACCGAGTCGAAGCCCGGAACACGGGGACGGCGGGCCCTGGGCCGCGCGGCCGTCGCCGCCCTGGCCGCGGTGGCCGTCACGTCGTCCACGCTGTCCCCGTCGTCCCCGTCGGCGTCAGCCGCGCACGCCGCCGGCCCCGACGGGCAGGGCTGGGACCTCGTCACCGGCTTCAACGGTGCGCAGTTCTGCAACGCGGCCGGCGAGGCCATGGGGTGGAGCGGGGAGATCAGCCAGTTCTCCTGCGTACCGAGGACCGGTGGATTCTCCCTGTACGTGAAGCGGCCCCGCCCCTGAACACGCTCATCACTCGAAAGGAACACCTCGTGAAAAACATGTTCGCCCGTACCGCCGTGCTCGCCGCGATGGCCGCCGCCGTCCTGCTGGGAGGCACGCCCGCGCACGCCGCCGCGCCCACCGCCTCCTCGTACACCAGTGGTGAGGACGACGGTGTCGTGGACTGGTGGGAGAAGTTCTGGTTCGGCGACCGCGACGACGACGGAGGCGGCTTCTTCGACAAGTTCTAGGCACGCCGCCGTCCCGGCGGGCCGGCGTTCACGCGCCGGCCCGCCGGGACGAACGCGCCCGAGACCGGCGCCCTCGACGGACCCGACAGCCCCGATGCCTCCGCCGGTCCCGAGCGGCACCGCGACCGTGCCCGCCGGCTGAGAGGCGACGCCGGGGACCACCACCGGCAAGCCCCCGGATGGCCCCGGGCGCGCGCTCGCCGGGATGATGGGGGAGCGGCTGGAAGAGGGGTTGTCATGGGGCGGGGGGAGCTTCGGGTCTACCTGGGGGCCGCTCCCGGGGTCGGGAAGACGTACGCCATGCTCGCCGAGGGGCGGCGGCGCGCGGAGCGCGGGACCGACGTGGTGGTCGCGTTCGCGGAGACCCACGGGAGAGCGCTCACGGAGGCCCTGCTGGAGGGCCTGGAGTGCGTGCCGCGGCGGCGGGCGGAGTACCGGGGCGCGGAGTTCACCGAGATGGACGCCGACGCGGTGCTGGCGCGGGCGCCGGAGGTGGCGCTGGTGGACGAGCTGGCGCACACGAACGTGCCGGGAAGCGCGAACGCCAAGCGCTGGCAGGACGTCGAGCGGCTGCTGGACGCGGGGATCGACGTCGTGTCCACGCTGAACGTCCAGCACCTGGAGTCGCTCAACGACGTCGTCGAGGAGATCACCGGGATCGCGCAGCGGGAGACCGTGCCCGACGAGGTCGTCCGGCGGGCCGCGCAGGTGGAGCTGGTCGACATGGCGCCGGAGGCGCTGCGGCGGCGGATGGCGCACGGGAACGTGTACCCGCCCGAGAGGGTCGACGCGGCGCTGTCGAACTACTTCCGCGTCGGCAACCTCACCGCGCTGCGCGAGCTGGCGCTGCTGTGGCTGGCCGAGCGGGTGGACGAGCAGCTCGTCCGCTACCGCGCCGACCACGGGATCGCGGGCACGTGGGAGGCGCGCGAGCGCGTGGTGGTGGCGCTCACCGGCGGCCCGGAGAGCGAGACGCTGGTCCGGCGCGCGGCGCGGATAGCGGCCCGCGCGGCCGACCGCCGGGGCGCCGACCTGCTGGCCGTGCACGTCGTGCCGCCGGGAGGCCGCAGCGGCGTGCCGCCGGAGCTGCGGGCGGCCGTGGAGGGGCTCGGCGGGACGTACCACGAGGTGGTGGGCGACGACGTGCCGCGGGCGCTGATCGACTTCGCCCGCGCGGTGAACGCGACGCAGCTGGTCCTGGGGGCGTCGCGGCGGCGGCTGCCGGCGCGGCTGCTGCGGCCGGGCGTCGGCGACGGCGCGACGGCGCTGTCCGGTCCGATCGACGTGCACATGGTGACGCACGAGCAGGCGCGGCGGGGCACGCGCGGCGCCCGCCGGCGGCGGCCGGGGGTGTCGCGGGCGCGGCGGGCCGCCGGGTTCGCGCTCGCGGCGGCCGGGCTGCCCGCGATGACCGCGGTGCTGGCGCGGGTGCGGGACGACGTGTCGCTGCCGAGCGACATCCTGGTCTTCCTCGCCGCCGTCGTGGGCGTGGCGCTGCTCGGCGGCATGTGGCCCGCGCTGTTCTCGGCGGTCGCCGCGTTCCTGCTGCTGAACTGGTATTTCACGCCGCCGTACCACCGCTGGACGATCGCCGAGTCCGACAACCTGTTCGCGCTGGCGGTGTTCGTGGCGGTGGCGGTGGCGGTGAGCGCGGTGGTCGACCACTCCGCGCGGCGCTCGCGGCGGGCCGCGGAGCTGGGGGCCGAGGCGGAGGTGCTGTTCACGCTGGCGGGGAACGTGCTGCGCGGCGAGCACGCGCTGGACGTCCTGCTGTCCCGGCTCCGGGAGACGCTCGCGCTGGTGTCTGCCACGCTGCTGGAGCGCGCGGACGGCCGCTGGCAGGTCGTGGCGACGGCCGGCGGGCGCCCCTGCACCGCGCCGGAGGAGGCCGACACGGCGGTCGCGGCGGGGGAGGGGCTGGTGCTGGCGCTGCGCGGCCGCACGCTCCCGGCCGCCGACCGGCGCGTCCTGGAGGCGTTCACCGCGCAGGCCGCCGCGGCGCTGCGGCACCGGCGGCTGGCGGCGGAGGCCGAGCGGGCCGGGCCGCTGGAGGCGGCCGACCGGATGCGCACGGCGCTGCTGAACGCGGTGAGCCATGACCTGCGCACCCCGCTGGCCGGGGCGAAGGCGGCGGTGGAGAGCCTGCGGAACACCGGGATCGACTGGACGCCCGAGGAGCGCGCCGAGCTGGCCGACACGGCGAACGAGTCCCTCGAACGCCTCGACCGGCTGATCGCCAACCTGCTCGACATGAGCCGGCTGGAGGCCGGGGCGCTGGGCCTGTTCCCCCAGCCGCTGGCGCTCGACGAGATCGTCCCGCGCGCGCTGGACGACCTGGGCCCGCGGGCCCGCCGGGACGTCGCGGTGGAGATCCCGCCCGGCCTCCCCGAGATCCAGGCCGATCCGGCGCTGCTGGAGCGCGTCCTGGTCAACCTGGTCGGGAACGCGCTGCGCTACAGCCCGCCGGACCGTCCCGTGCTGGTCTCCGCGGGCGCCGTCAGGGACCGGGTCGAGCTGCGGATCGCCGACCGCGGCCCGGGCATCCCGGCCGCGGACCGGGACCGGGTGTTCCGGCCGTTCCAGCGGCTGGACGACCGCGGCGGGCACGGCGGCGTCGGCCTCGGGCTGGCGCTGGCCCGCGGCCTCACCGAGGCGATGGGCGGCGAGGTCGTCCCCGAGGACACCCCGGGCGGGGGGCTGACGATGATCGTCGTGCTGCCGGTGGCGGAGAATGGACCACCATGACGCGAGTGCTGGTCGTCGACGACGAACCCCAGATCCTGCGGGCGCTGAGGATCAACCTGCGCGCCCGCGACTACGAGGTGGAGACCGCCGCGGACGGCACCGAGGCGCTGCGCAAGGCCGGCTCCCGGAGTCCGGACCTGATCGTCCTGGACCTCGGGCTGCCCGACATCGAGGGCCTGGACGTCATCCACGGCCTGCGCGGCTGGACGTCGACCCCGATCATCGTGCTGTCGGGCCGGGCCGGCAGCCGGGACAAGGTCGAGGCGCTGGAGGCGGGCGCGGACGACTACGTGACCAAGCCGTTCACGATCGAGGAGCTGGTGGCGCGCATCCGGGCGGTGTCCCGCCGGGTGGGGCCGGGCGAGTCGGTCCCGTCGGTGGCGGTCGGCGGGAACACCGTCGACCTGGCGGGCAGGACCGTCACCGCCGCGGACGGGACGGCGCTGCGGCTGACCCCGACCGAGTGGCACCTGCTGGAGATCCTCGTCCGCAACCCGGGCAGGCTCATCAGCCAGCGGCAGCTGCTGGCGGAGGTCTGGGGCCCGCACTACACCAGCGAGACCCACTACCTGCGCCAGTACATGGCCCAGCTGCGGCGCAAGCTGGAGCCGGACCACACCCACCCCCGCCACCTGCTGACCGAGCCCGGCATGGGCTACCGCTTCCAGCCGTGACCGGCCCCGGTCCCGCGGCGCGGGGTCAGGACGGCGGGGCCGGGATGGGACGGGCCGCCAGCGCCTCCGCGGCGGCCACCAGGTTGGAGGCCATCGCCCGGCCCGTCGACGCCGACCAGTCCTTGCCCGAGTCGGAGTCGAGGTAGCTGGATCCGGGGCCGGGGCCCTGGTTCCAGTACGTCCACGCCTGGCCCGGGATGGTGTAGCCGAACTCGTTCAGCGAGTGCTGGATCTGGCCGATGACGTGGTGCGCGCCGTCCTCGTTGCCGGTGACGACCACGCCCGCGACGCGGTTGAAGCAGATGGGGCGGCCGTCGTCGTCGGTCTCCGACAGCATGGCGTCCATCCGCTCGAGGACCCGCTGGGCGATCGAGCACGGGTTGGCGGCCCAGGTGGGGGAGGCGATCACGAGGATCTCCGACTCCACCAGGCGGCGGTGGACGTCCGGCCAGTCGTCCCCTTCGCCCATGTCGGTCTGGACGCCGGGCTTGAAGTCGTGGTCGACGGCGCGGATCTGGTGGACCTCCACCCCGCGCTTCTCCAGCTCCCCGACCACGATCTCGGTCAGGGCGCCGGTGTTGGACGGCTCCGGCGACGGCTTGAGCGTGCAGTTGATGACGACGGCCTTCACGGTTCCCTCATCTCGCTAGGACGGTTCCTCTATCTGTCCTCTATCTGGACGCGTACGGTGTTCAGCTCCGGATCGGCGGCGTCGGGGACGACCATCCCGGCGGCGACGCCGGTGCGGAGGTAGTCCATGACCGGCCCGTTGATGCGCTCGCCGGGCAGGACCGCCGGGATTCCGGGCGGGTACGGCGTCAGCATCTCGGCGGACAGCCGGCCCGCGGCCTCGCCCGCCGGGACGTGCTCGGCCGCGCCGAAGAAGGCGTCGCGGGGGAGGGTGACCTGCTCCAGCCGCAGCTCGCCCGGGCCGGGCACCCGCACGGCGGGGCCGCCGCGCAGGTCGGCGGCGTGCTCGGACACGTACCGCAGTGCGGCGAGGAGCGTGGAGACGGTGTCCTTGTCGTCGGCCTGGGTGATCTGCGCGCTGATCCGGCGGTGGTCGGCCAGGTGCAGGTTGACGCGGTGGGTCTCGCGGAGCCGGTCGGCGGCCCGGTAGCCGGTGCAGCCGAGCGCGGTGAGGTCGATGACGATCTGCAGCGGGTCGAGGTCGTGCGCGCGGCCCGGCCCGAGGAACCCCTCCCGCTCGACGTGCAGCCCGGGGATCCGCTCGATCTCGGCGCGGGCGTGCTCGGCGAGGTCGAGCGCGTTCCGCAGCAGCCCGCGGCCCTCCTCCATCATCTGCCGCCGCCAGGCGTCCAGCCCGGCGTACAGCAGCACCGAGGGGCTGGTCGTGCCGAGCAGGTCCTCGCGGGCCTTGAGCACGACCGGGTCGACCAGGTCGCCCTGCTGGTGGAAGACCGAGCCCTGCTCCAGGCCCATGCCCATCTTGTGCACGCTGGTGACGCACACGTCGGCGCCCGCGTCCATGGCCCAGGACGGCAGGTCCGGATGGAACGGCAGGTGCGCGCCCCACGCCTCGTCCACGATCAGCGGCCGGCCGCGGCGGTGGCACACGGCGGCGATCGCGGCCAGGTCGGCGCAGGTGCCGTACGGGGTGGGGCTGGTCACGAGGGCGCCGCGCGCGTCGGGGTGCTCCTCGAACCGGGCGGCGAACGCCTCGGGGGACGGCGGGTGCGCCAGGTGCCGGTCGGGGTCCCACTGGGGCTCGACCCAGATCGGCGTCACGCCGCTGAGGATGAGCCCGGACACGACGGACTTGTGCGCGTCCCGCCCGACCAGCAGCTTCTCCCGGGGCCCGGCGACCGACAGCATCGCGCTCTTGACCGACAGGGAGCTGCCGCAGGTGGAGAAGAACGTCTGCTCGGCGTGGACGGCGTCGGCCATCAGCTCCTGGGCGCGTTCCAGCACCTCGCGGGTGGAGCGGCGGTCGTCCAGCCCGGAGATCGCCAGCAGGTCCGAACCGTACACCGCGTCGCCCAGGATCTCGCGCGCCCGCGGGTCGGCGCCCCGGCCCTGCTTGTGGCCGGGCGGGGTGAACGGGGTCTGCTCCTCGCGCCGGTACGCCGCGATCGCGTCGAGCACGGGAGCCTGCGAGTGATCCATGCAGGCCCTCTGCCCGGTGGACCGGCGGTCTAACGGGCGCGCCGCCGGGCCCGCCGGCTCAGACCGCGTCCTCCAGGCGCTCGTGGACGGTGAGGCGGCGGTTCAGGCCCGTCACGCTGAGGGCCTTGCTGACCTGCGAGCGCGGCGAGACCAGGGCGAGGGCGCCGCCGGTGCCGCGGATGGCGGCGTCGTACTCGACCAGGATCGACAGCCCGCTGGAGTCGATGAACGTGAGCCGGCTGAGGTCGAGGACGATCCGGTCGCCGCGCGTCCGGCACGCCGCGCGCAGGTGGCCGCAGAGGTCGTCCATGGACGTGACGTCGAGTTCCCCGCTGAGCGTCAGTACGGTGTGGCGGGCGTGTGAGCGTGTCGTCACCTGCAAGAGCTGCACCTGCACCATCCCCTCCGCGTCGGCCTCGGGCATCGGGCGGTCTCACCCAGTGCGCTACCCGGATACCGGGAACGAGATGCCGTCATGGCGGGACGAAGTCTCAGCCGCCGGCGCGCGCCGCCGTGCCCCCGGAGGCCCCGCGGCCCGCGTCGGCGGCCGCGCCGCCCGCGCCGACCAGGCCGGTCTCGGCCCCGGCCGCCAGCCAGTCGCGCTCGTGGCCGGCCATGACGCGCCGGGCGTGGCGGGTGATGACGGCGGGCAGCAGCGCGCGGGCGGCCTGCATGGCGGGCAGCCACCGCTGCCCGTACACGTGCGGGCGGCGGGCCGCGACGCCGTCCAGGAGCCGGTCGACGGTGGGTTCGAGCGGGTAGGTGCGGTTCGCCGGGAACGGCAGGCCGGCGCGCATCCGGCGCAGCGCCTCGTTCCGGTCGGCGCCGCGCACCATGTCGGTGTCGGTCCAGCTCAGGTAGCCGATGCCGACCCCGACGCCGTGGTGGGCCAGCTCGGCGCGCAGCGAGTGCGCGAACGCCTCCGCGCCCGCCTTGCTGGCGGCGTACGCGGCCATCATCGGGGCGGCGCACAGCGCGGCCAGCGAGGCGACCTGGAAGAAGTACCCTTTGCTCTCGCGCAGGGCGGGGACGAACGCGCGGGCCGTGGCGACGCTGCCGAGCAGGTTGACCTCGACGACGCGGTTGAACGTGCGCGGGTCGGAGTGCTCGACGGGGCCGCCGGTGGCGATGCCCGCGTTGGCGATCACGACGTCGATCCGGCCGAAGTGCTCCGCGACCTCCCGGGCCACCGCGGCGAGCGCGGCGTCGTCGGTGACGTCGGCCTCCCACCAGCGGGCGCCGTTCCCGCACTCCCCGGCGGTCCTCGCCAGCTCGTCCGGCTCCAGGCCGAGCAGGGCGACCCGCCCGCCGCGGCGCGCGATCCCGCGGGCCAGCAGCGCGCCGAGGCCGCGCGCGGCGCCCGTGACCACGACCACCCTGCCGGTGAAGTCCCTGTTCCCGCCCATGCCGGCCGCCTCTCTCGTCGGAATCCGAACGCAGCCTAGAGCATTGGACTACTTGTCAGTAACTCCGGGTCCGGTAGCGTCTGCCTTCATGGACGCGACCGCCCCGCAGTGGGCGCCCGAGCACGAGGTCGGCCCCGAACTGGCGCGGCGGCTGGCGGCCGGGCGCTGGCCGGAGTTCCGCGACGTCCCGATGGAGCCGCTGGCCGCCGGCTGGGACAACACCGTCTTCACCGCGGGCGGCACGTGGGTCTTCCGCTTCCCGCGCCGCTCGATCGCGGTCCCGCTGGCCGCACGGGAGATCGCGGCGTTGCCGGTGCTCGCGCCGCGGCTGCCGCTGCCGGTCCCGGTGCCCGAGTACGTGGCCGAGGACGGCTCGCCGGAGTACCCGTGGCCGTTCTGGGGCGCCCGGCTGGTGCCGGGGCGCGAGCTCGCCGAGGCGGGGCTCCCCGAGGCCGGCCGGGAACGGGCGGCCGCCGGCGCGGGCCGGTTCCTGCGGGCGCTGCACGACCCCGCCCTGCTCGCCGAGCCGGAACTGCGCGGCCTGCCCCGCGACCCGATGCGCCGGGGCGACGCCGCGTTCCGCGCCGGCCGGGCCCGGGCGGAGCTGGACGAGCTGGCGCGGGCCGGGCTCTGGGAGCCGGACCCGGCTGCCGCGGCGCTGCTGGAGCGCGCCCGCGGCGCGCCGCCGCTCGGCGCGGGCGCGGTCTGCCACGGCGACCTGCACGCCCGCCATCTGCTCGTGGACGGCACGGGCGCCGCGTCCGGCGTCATCGACTGGGGCGACCTGTGCGCGGCCGACCCCGCGATCGACCTGTCGCTGGCGTACGGCGGGTTCTCCGGCACGGCGCGCGCCGCGTTCCTGGAGGCGTACGGCGGTGCCCCGAGCCCGGAGCGGGAGCTGGCCGCGCGGGTGCTGGCGCTGTTCGTGTCCGCCGTCCTGGCCCGGTACGCGGCGGCCGAGGGCAACGCCCCGCTGCTCGCCGAGGCGCTCGCCGGCATCGGCCGCGCCACCGCGCCCTGACGGCCGCACCGACCGGCGCTGCCCGGAACCGACCGGCACCGACCGGCGGCCCGGCGTTCAGATCCTGATGTAGGCGCGGACGGTCGTGCCCTCGGGACCGGTGCGCAGCCGCACCAGGTCGGCCAGGTGGTTGACCATGAGCACGCCGCGGCCGCCGCCGGTGCTCAGCCCCACCGGGATCCGCCCGACCAGCGGGTCGGTGATCAGCCCGGCGTCGCGGACCTCGCAGACGACATGGCCGTCCTCCGACCAGATCCGCAGCAGCCCGGTGCCGCCGCCGTGCCGCGCCGAGTTGGCGGCCAGCTCGTTGACCGCCAGCTCCAGATCGCCCGCCCGGCGGGGGCCGAGCCCGAGCTCGGCGGCGGTCCGCAGCACCAGCGCGCGGATCCGGGGGATGGCGTCCAGGTCGAACGGCGTGGGCTCCACGTCGGCCCGCACGGGCAGCGGCTGGTTGCAGTCCTCGATCACCCGGTCGGGCGCGTACCGCTCGCTGGGCCGCTCCCGGCCCCCGTCCCAGATCACCGGATGGGTGGCGTGCGCGTCGGCGATCGCGTCCGCGCCGAGACCCGCGACGTCGTACGGGCACAGGATCGTGGCGTCCCGCCCGGCGAACGCCAGGTTGATCAGCGCCTCGTGCAGCAGGCAGGCGGGGTACTCGGTGGCCGAGCGGCCCGCCCAGATCGGCTCGCCGATGATGCGGACCGGGCCCGCGTGCCGGTCGGCGAACGCCCGCAGCACGCCCGGGATGATCCGGCCCGGGTTGCGCCCGGCCTCGGCCATGTCGAGCCACCGCACGTGCTCGGCCGCGCCGCCGTCCTCCGCGCGCACCGCCGCCCGCAGCGTCTCCAACCGCGCCCCCGGGACGGCCACGGCCACCGGCTCGCCGGCCGCGTACCCGTCCAGCACGAACGGCAGCGTCCCGGCGAGGTATTCGTCCGCGTCGCGGTAGAACAGCGCCGGGTGCGCGAACGTCCCGCCCGGTCCGGTCATCTGGGGCTCCGCGCCGGCGGTTCCGTGCGCACCATCGGGCGAAGCGGATGGTGCAGGGTCATACGTGAAGTCCTCCCCGGCCGGAACGCGGCCTCCATTCTGACCGCTACCCCTCCGGCCGCGCCGAAAAACGAGGGTGCCCGGGCCGCGGGGCAGGCCCGGTCCCCATCTCTACCAGCGAGGATAGCGCCCGGTCAGACCGCGGGCGGGTGACGGGGCTCACCGGGGCCGCGATCACCGGCCACGGGGATCATCGCGGCGTCCACCACGTCGGTGAGCAGATCGCGGCGCCGGTAGGCCGCGCGCTGGCGCTCGGCTCCGGTGCCCCGCTCCAGCAGCTCCCGCATCCCGGCGGCGACGAGACCGAGATCACCCGTCCGGGCGAGGGCGGGCCGCACGTGCGCCAGCAGGTCGCCGGCCAGCGCGCGGAACGGGACGGGCCGGCCGGTCCGGAGGTCGACGCCGTTCCCCGCCAGCCCGTTGCGGGCGGCCAGCCAGTACGCGGCGCGCAGCAGCTCGGGCGGGGGGTCGGGGGCCGGGTCGCCGGCCTCGACGGCGTCCAGGGAGACCTGCACCAGTGCCCGGGTCAGCACGGCGAACAGCACCGACTCGGCCGCCGTCATCGCCACGTCGCCGAGCCGGACCTCCAGCGTGGGCAGCCGCGCGGACGGCCGCACGTCCCAGAAGATCGTCGCGGTGTCCATCAGCGCCCCGCAGCCGAGCAGGGTCTCCACCAGCTCCTCGTAGTGCTCGGGGGAGCGGAAGAACGGCGGCGGGCCCGCGACCGGCCAGCGCGCCCACGACATCACCCGCCAGCAGGCGTGCCCGGTGTCGCGGCCGGCCCAGTACGGGGAGTTGGCCGACAGCGCCAGCAGCACCGGCAGCCACGGCCGCAGATGGTTGCTGACCAGCACGGCGCGCCCCGTGTCGGGCATCTCGACGTGCACGTGGCAGGAGCAGATGCACTGCTCGTCGTCCAGCGCCCGGTAGGTGGCCAGGCTGTCGGCGTACCGCGCGCCCGCGCCGATCGGCGCCGGCAGCAGCTCGCCCAGGACGGGCGTGCCGGTGGCGACCAGCCGCAGCCCCTCGGCGGCGGCGGCCGCGGCCATCGCCGAGCGCATCTCCGCGACCTGCTCGGCCAGCTTGGCCGAGTCGTGGCACGGGCTGGTCTTGGCCTCGCCGAGGAAGTCGATCAGCTCGGTCGAGGCGCGCTCGCCCAGCGTGGCCGACGCCCGTTCCACCACGGCGGGCGCGCGCGGGACGACCTTCCGGGAGCTTGGGTCGGCGACGAAGTACTCTTCCTCGACTCCGAACCTGAGGGCCATCCCCACCACCTGGTGCTCGGGGGCGTCGACGGGGGCCGCGTCTTCGGGGCCACCCCGACGTTACGTGGCGGCGGGCGGGTTCGCATCCCTCCACGGCGGCCGGGCGGGTTCGGCGGGCGTGTCGCGGGCAGGCCGAAAAGCAGTGGAACGGGACGGAACGCCCCCGACGGAAGGAAGGTGGTGGCGATGGCGGACGGCTCGACCGCGCTCGGACTGCTCCTCGTCCTCGGCGCCGTCGCGATCCTGGCGCTCGTCGCCCTGATCTACCTGGGCGGCCGGCGGCAGCGGCCCCCGGACGACTCCACCCGCGCCCGCTGGCGCGGCCGCTGACCGCGAGGAGGCCGGAACGGCGCCGTCCCCCTCCCGGAGTTCGGGAGGGGGACGGCGGTACGGCGGCACGGCGCCGCGCGTCAGTCCGTGACGACGTCGCTCATGATGTCGACGATCAGGGCGAGCACCCCGCCGAGGGCGATGACCCCGGCGCCGGCCCAGAACATGGGCCAGTTCGGGCCGAGGCACAGCGCCACCCCGCTCACGGTGAAACCGATGAAGATCACGGCCACGGCGATCCAGGACTTCGGCCGTCCCGCGTGGCTGCCAGTCGACATGCGTATTTCCCTCTTGTCTGTCTTCGGGGGCGAGGCTACGCCCGAAGATTAGCAATGCCCGGCCGGAACGCGGATCCGGGGTGCCCGGAGCGGCCCGCCTCAGACGAACGCGCCCATGCCGGTGGCGGCACGGCCGACGATCAGCGTGTTGATCTCCCGGGTGCCCTCGTAGGAGTAGAGCGCCTCGGAGTCGGCCACGAACCGGCCGATGTCGTAGTCCAGGACGATCCCGTTGCCCGCCATGAGCTCGCGCCCCCAGCCCACGGTCTCGCGCATCCGGCTGGTGCAGTACGCCTTGGCCAGCGCCGAGTGCTCGTCGCGGTACAGGCCGGCGTCCTGGAGCTGCGCGAGCCGCACGACCATGCCCAGGCAGGCGGTGGCGTTGCCCAGCATCCGCACCAGCAGGTCCTGGACGAGCTGGAACTTGGCGATCGGCCGCCCGAACTGCTCGCGCTCGATCGCGTACCGGCGGGCGATCTCGTACGCGGCCAGCATCACGCCGACCGCCTGCCAGGCGACGCCGCTGCGGGTGCGGCGCAGGATCGCGGCGGTGTCGCGGAACCCCTCCGCGCCCTGGAGCCGGTCGGCCTCGGGCACCCGGCAGTCCGCGAACGTCAGGTCGGCGTTCTGCACGGTGCGCAGCGCGATCTTGTGCTCGATCCTGGTGGCGGTCAGCCCGGGGTTGTCGCCCGCCACCACGAAGCCCTTGACCTTCTCGTCCGCCTCGTCCTTGGCCCAGACCACCAGCAGGTCGGCGAACGTGCCGTTCCCGATCCAGCGCTTGGCGCCGTTCAGGATCCACGTGTCGCCCTCGCGCCGGGCCGTGGTGCGCAGCCCGAGGGAGACGTCCGACCCGCCGCCGGGCTCGGTGAGGGCGAACGCCCCGATCTTCTCCATCCGCCCCATCTCCGGCAGCCACCGCAGGCGCTGGCCCGGCGAGCCGCAGCGCGCGATGCTGCCCATCGCCAGCCCGGAGTGGACCCCGAAGAACGTGGCCATGGACGGGTCCACCCGCGCCATCTCCAGCGCCAGGAACCCGGTCAGCATGCTGCTGGGAGGCTCTCCCGGGCACTCGTCGTAGCCGAGCCCCGCGATCTCCAGCTTCCCGTACTCCGGCACCAGGCCGAACGGGAACTCCGCCCGCGCCCAGTACTCGTTGGCGATCGGCGCGACCTTCTCCTCCAGGAACGCCCGGACGCGCGCGAGGATGTCCTTCTCGCGCGCGTCGAGCAGGTCCTGCATCTGGTAGAGGTCGCCGGGCAGCGGTTCTGGAGTCATGGCCTCCCCCTTCCCGGCGACCCCGCCGGTAACCGGGACCTAGGTCCTACAGCCCTCTCCAGTCCTCTTCGGCCGACCCGGCCCGGACCGTCCCGCTGAACGGGCCCCGGCCGGAGTCGGTGAACACTTGCTCGCCTAACATCCAGGGCATGACGGTGCCGCCTGAAGAACTCGAACTGGCCGCCGCCTTCCCCCCGGCGGAACGCGACCGGTGGCGGGAGATGGTGAGAGGGGTGCTCCGCAAGTCCGGCGTGGCGAGCGACGACACCCCCCTGGAGGAGATCGAGGGTCTGCTGACCCGCGATTCGTACGACGGCGTGCCGGTGGCCGCGCTGTACACGGCCGCCGACGCCGCGCCCGGCAGGCCGGGGCTGGCGCCCCGCCTCCGCGAGGTGCGGCCCGAGGGCGAGGGCCTGGCCGGCTGGGACGTCCGGCAGCGGCACGCCCACCCCGACCCCGCGGCCACCCGCGAGGCCGTCCTCGCCGACCTCGAGAACGGCGCCACCTCGCTGTGGCTGGAGCTGGGCCAGGCGGGCCCGCCCGTGGACGCGCTCGCCGAGGTGCTGCGCGGCGTCCACCTGAACCTCGCGCCCGTCGTCCTGGACGCCGGCGCCGACACCGGGCGGGCCGCCGAGGCGTTCCTCGCGCTGGCCGCCGGGCGCGGGCAGGCCGCCGAGGCCGCCGGCAACCTGGGCGCCGACCCCCTCGGCCTCCAGGCCCGTACCGGGACGGCCGCGCCCCTCGGCGAGGCCGCCGCGCTGGCGGTGCGGTGCGCGCGCGGGTTCCCCCGGATGCGCGCGATCACGGTCGACGCGACCCCGTACCACGACGCGGGCGGCGGCGACGCCGAGGAGCTCGGCGCCGCGATCGCCGCCGGGGTCGCCTACCTGCGCGCGCTCACGGACGCCGGCCTGGGCCTGGACGAGGCGTTCGGGCAGCTGGAGTTCCGGCTCGCCGTCAACGCCGACCAGTTCATGTCGATCGCCAAGCTGCGCGCCGCGCGGCGGCTGTGGGCCCGCGTCGCCGAGGTCTGCGACCCGGCCGGCGCGGCCGGGGACGCGCGGATCGCCCGGCTGCACGCGGTGACCTCGTCGGCGATGATGACCCGCCGCGACCCGTGGGTGAACATGCTGCGCACCACCGTCGCCGCGTTCGCCGCGGGCGTGGGCGGAGCGGACGCCGTCACCGTCCAGCCGTTCGACGCCCGGCTCGGGCTCCCCGACGACTTCGCCCGCCGGATCGCGCGCAACACCCAGACGCTGCTGCTGGAGGAGTCGAGCCTGGCCCGCGTGGTCGACCCCGCGGGCGGGTCCTGGTACGTCGAGCGGCTCACCGAGGAGCTCGCCCAGGCCGCCTGGGCCTGGTTCACCGAGATCGAGAAGGCCGGCGGCCTGGCCGCCGCCCTCGCCTCGGGCCTGGTCGCCGAGCGGCTCGGCGCCACCTGGGCGCGCCGCCGTAAGGACCTCGCGTGCCGCAAGGCCCCGCTGACCGGCGTGAGCGAGTTCCCCAACCTGGCCGAGAAGCTGCCCGAGCGCGCCCCCGCCCCCGCTCCCGCGGGACCCTCGGCGGCGCCGGGCGGGCTGCCCGTCGTCCGGTACGCGCAGGACTTCGAGGCGCTGCGGGACCGCTCCGACGCGCACGCCGAGGCGACCGGCGCCCGGCCCAAGGTCTTCCTGGCCACGCTGGGGCCGATCGCGGTGCACACCGCGCGCGCCTCGTTCGCCGCCAACCTGTTCCAGGCGGGCGGGATCGAGACCGTGAGCGGCGAGCCCGGCGCGTTCGCCGCCTCCGGCGCCGCCGTCGCGTGCCTGTGCTCCAGCGACAAGCTGTACGCCGAGCAGGCCGAGGAGGCCGCCCGCGCCCTCAAGGAGGCCGGAGCGGTGAAGGTCTGGCTGGCGGGTAAGGGTTCCTACGAGGGAGTGGACTCCCACGTCTTCGCCGGATGCGACGCGGTGGACGTCCTGGAGACCACCCTCGACGATCTAGGAGTGAACCGATGATCCCCGACTTCTCCGAGATCGGGCTCGGGACGGCGGCCCCCGCCGGCGAGGCCGCCAAGCGCTGGCGCGCGGCCGTCGCCGACGCCACCGGCCGCGACCCGGACGCCGAGACCTGGGACACCCCCGAGGGCATCGGGGTCAAGCCCCTCTACACCGGCGACGACCTGGCCGGGCTCGACTTCCTGGACACCCTCCCCGGCGTCGCGCCGTACCTGCGCGGCCCGTACCCGGCGATGTACGCCACCCAGCCGTGGACGATCCGGCAGTACGCCGGGTTCTCCACCGCCGAGGAGTCCAACGCCTTCTACCGGCGCAACCTCGCCGCCGGGCAGAAGGGCCTGTCGGTGGCGTTCGACCTGGCCACCCACCGCGGCTACGACTCCGACCATCCGCGGGTGGCCGGCGACGTCGGCATGGCGGGCGTGGCGATCGACTCGATCTACGACATGCGGCAGCTGTTCGACGGGATCCCCCTCGACCGGATGACCGTGTCGATGACCATGAACGGCGCGGTGCTGCCCGTCCTGGCGCTCTACATCGCGGCCGCCGAGGAGCAGGGGGTGAAGCCCGAGCAGCTGGGCGGCACCATCCAGAACGACATCCTCAAGGAGTTCATGGTCCGCAACACCTACATCTACCCGCCGCGGCCGTCGATGCGGATCATCTCCGACATCTTCGCGTTCACCTCGCAGCGGATGCCGAAGTACAACTCGATCTCGATCTCCGGCTACCACATCCAGGAGGCCGGGGCCACCGCCGACCTGGAGCTGGCCTACACCCTCGCCGACGGCGTGGAGTACATCCGGGCGGGCCGCGAGGCCGGGCTCGACATCGACGCGTTCGCGCCGCGGCTGTCGTTCTTCTGGGCGATCGGCATGAACTTCTTCATGGAGGTCGCCAAGCTGCGCGCCGCCCGCCTCCTGTGGGCGAAGCTGGTCAAGGGGTTCGAGCCGCGGAACCCCAAGTCGCTGAGCCTGCGGACGCACTCGCAGACCTCCGGCTGGTCGCTCACCGCGCAGGACGTCTTCAACAACGTCGCGCGCACCTGCGTCGAGGCGATGGCCGCGACGCAGGGGCACACCCAGTCGCTGCACACCAACGCCCTCGACGAGGCGCTGGCCCTGCCGACCGACTTCTCCGCCCGCATCGCGCGCAACACCCAGCTGCTCCTCCAGCAGGAGTCGGGCACCACCCGCACGATCGACCCGTGGGGCGGCAGCGCGTACGTCGAGCGCCTCACCTACGACCTCGCCCGCCGCGCCTGGGGCCACATCCAGGAGGTCGAGGAGGCCGGCGGCATGGCCAAGGCCATCGACGAGGGCCTGCCCAAGCTGCGGATCGAGGAGGCCGCGGCCCGGACCCAGGCGCGGATCGACTCGGGCCGCCAGCCCGTCATCGGCGTCAACAAGTACCGGCCGGACGCCGACGAGAGCATCGAGGTGCTCAAGGTCGACAACGCCTCGGTCCGCGCCCAGCAGATCGAGAAGCTGCGCCGGCTCCGCGAGGAGCGCGACGAGGGCACCACGCGGGCGGCGCTGGACGCCCTCACCAACGCGGCCGAGGCGGCCGAGCGCGGCGACCGGCCGGCCGACCTGGCGCACAACCTGCTCGCCCTGGCCGTGGACGCGGCCCGCGCCAAGGCCACCGTGGGCGAGATCTCCGACGCGCTGGAGAGGTCGTACGGGCGGCATGCCGCGCAGATCCGGACGATCTCCGGCGTGTACCGGGAGGAAGCAGGCAAGGTGAGCGCGATCGAGAAGGCCCGCGCGGCCACCGCGGCGTTCGAGGAGGCCGAGGGCCGGCGGCCCCGCATCCTGGTCGCCAAGATGGGCCAGGACGGCCACGACCGCGGCCAGAAGGTGATCGCCACCGGCTTCGCGGACCTGGGCTTCGACGTCGACGTGGGCCCGCTGTTCCAGACGCCGGCCGAGGTCGCCCGGCAGGCGGTGGAGGCCGACGTGCACATCGTCGGCGTCAACTCGCTGGCCGCCGGCCACCTCACGCTGGTCCCCGCGCTGCGCGAGGAGCTGGCCGCGCTGGGCCGCGACGACGTCATGATCGTGGTCGGCGGGGTCATCCCGCCGCAGGACTTCGACGAGCTGCGCGCCGCCGGCGCGGCCGCGATCTTCCCGCCCGGGACGGTCCTGGCCGACGCCGCCACCGGCCTCCTCGACGACCTCGCGACCCGCCTCGGGCACAAGGCCGCATGATCGGGAACACCGCGTGAGGCCGGGTCTCGACGACTACATCAAGGGGGTGCGGGAGGGCTCCCGGGCGTGGATCGCCCGCGCGATCACGCTCGTGGAGTCCACCCGGCCCGACCACCGGGAGCTGGCCCAGCGGCTGCTGGTGGAGCTGACCCCGCACGCCGGCGGCGCCCGCCGGATCGGCATCACCGGCGTGCCCGGGGTCGGCAAGTCCACGTTCATCGACGCCCTGGGCACCAACCTGACGGGTGCGGGGCACAAGGTGGCGGTGCTGGCCGTCGACCCGTCCTCCACCCGGACGGGCGGCAGCATCCTCGGCGACAAGACGCGGATGCAGCGGCTGGCCGTGGATCCGAACGCCTTCATCCGGCCGTCGCCGACCGCCGGGACGCTCGGCGGCGTGGCCAAGGCGACCCGCGAGGCGATGGTCGTGATGGAGGCCGCGGGCTACGACGTCGTGCTGGTGGAGACCGTCGGGGTCGGGCAGTCGGAGACGACGGTGGCCGAGATGGTCGACTCGTTCCTCTTCCTGACGCTGGCCCGGACGGGCGACCAGCTCCAGGGCATCAAGAAGGGCGTGCTGGAGCTGGCCGACGTCATCGCGGTCAACAAGGCGGACGGGCCGCACGCGATGGAGGCGAAGCGCGCGGCGCGGGAGCTGGCCGGGGCGCTGCGGATGCTGCGCAGCGACGAGCGGGTCCACGACACGCCGGTCCTGACCTGCAGCGCCCTTGACGGCAAGGGGCTGGACACGGTCTGGGAGCACCTGGTCGAGCACCAGGAGCGGCTGGCCGCGGGCGGCGAGCTGGAGCGGCGCCGCCGCCGCCAGCAGGTCGGCTGGACGTGGTCGATGGTCCGCGACCGGCTGCTCACCGAGCTGCGCGAGCACCCCGCCGTACGGGACATGGCGCCCGAGCTGGAACGCGCGGTCGCCGACGGCACGCTGACGCCCGCGCTGGCCGCCGAGCGGATACTGGCCGCGTTCACCCGGTGACGCTCGCCGCGATCCTGTAGAACAGGGTGGATGGACGTCATCCCGCTCGATGATCCGACCGACGAGCAGATCGAGCAGTGGCACGCCGTGCTCGTGGCGGTCCACGCGGCGGAGCCCGCCGGCGACCCCGCGCCCGCCCTAGAGCAGACGGCGCGCCACCTGATGGGCGCCGAGGGCCGATTGTGGGCGGCGTTCGAGGACGGCGCGGCGGTGGCGGTCGCCGAGCTGCGGCTGCCGGGCGGGCGCGGCGCCGACCGGCCGGGGGAGATCGACATCCGGGTCCGGCCGGGCCACCGGCGGCGCGGGCTCGGCACCCGGCTGATGGCGGTGGCCGCCGAGGGGCTGCGCGCCGACGGGCGCGGCAGCGTCATCGCGCAGGTCCTGGCGGGCACGCCCGCCGTCCCGTTCCTGGAGTCGCACGGCTTCGTCTGCGTCCTGACCCTCAGCGGGCTGCTGCTGCGCCTGGACGACCTGCCGCCGCACCGGGTGCCGGAGCTGGTCGCCGCGGGCCCGGCCGGGTACGGGCTGGTCCGCTGGCGCGGCGCCGTGCCGGACGAGTACGCCGACGCGCTGGCCCGTGCCAAGGACGCCATGGCCGACCTCGCCGAGTACGAGGGGCTGCCGTGGGACGCCGCGCGCGTCCGCGAGATGGCCGAGATGGTCGCCAAGCGCGGCGACGACCTCTACACGGTGGCGGCCGTCCAGGGCACCACCGTCGCCGGGTTCACCGAGATCGTCGTCCCGGCGGACGCGCCGGAGCGGGCCGCGCAGTACGACACCGCGGTCGTCCCCGAGCACCGCGGCCGCCGCATCGGGATCTGGGTGAAGGCCGCGATGCTGGAGTGGCTGGCCGCCGAGCGTCCCGAGGTGCGCGAGATCGAGACCGACAACGCCGGCGACAACGCGCACATGCTGGCGGTCAACGAGGAACTCGGGTTCCGCCGCCAGCGCGAGTCGTGCGAGTACCAGGCCGCCGCCGGTGATCTTCCGCCCGGTCCCGGAACGCCGGCCTAGCCCCCTTTCCCGCCCGGCTTTCCCGTCCGGCGCCGCCGGGCGCCGCACGGCCCCGCGGGCGTGCCCGTTCCGCCGGAAAAACGTCTTGCCGTCCACCGCGGAAATCGGCACTCTGAGGTGGGCCTTTCGGAATGCCCGGAAGGTCCCCGCAATTAGCGGGCCATTCTTCCGCCGTTCATTGGCGATCGCCCCGGCGTTCGGCCATTCACGGCGGAGTGGACGGAAAGGAGGTGACCGGTGAACGTACTCGTCCTGAACGCGTCGTACGAGCCGCTGCAGAAAGTCGACCTGCGGCACGCCATCCGCATGCTGGTACGCGAGGTGGCCGTGGTGGAGGAGGCCGAGGAGGGCCGCACCATGGGCCGCTACCCCGTGCCGCGGGTGCTGCGGCTCGTGCGGTACGTGGCGATGCGCTGGCGGCACGGCCGGCGCCCGCCCTGGAGCAAGCGCGGTGTCTACCTGCGCGACCGCGGCCTGTGCGGCTACTGCGGCCGGCGCGGTCACACCATCGACCACATCATGCCCCGCTCGCGGGGCGGCGCCGACTCCTGGGAGAACACCGTCCTGGCCTGCGGCAGGTGCAACAACCGCAAGGGCGACCGCACCCCGGCCGAGGCCGGCATGCGACTGGGCGCCCGCACCCGCGTCCCCCGCTGGGAGGACCTGGTCGGCCACTGAGCCGGCCGCGCTCCCCGGCCGTCCCCTCGCCGCCCTGCCCGCCTCCCCGCCCGTTCCGGGTGAGTCACCTCACAACCCCGGCCCCCTCCGGCGCCGTGGTCACGCCCCCTGCCCGCCGCGCCGCCGGCAGGGGGCGCGCGCGTGATATGCGCGTGATCCGGGCGCCTGGCGCTCCGCTTCATATTGAGATAAGGCCCTCTTTCGGTAGTTTTAAGGTGACTCTGCGTATTGACCTGAGTATCGCAAGTCAAATACGGGTCTGTGGTAGCGTGCCGCCAATCTTGCTGGATGGTGCTAAGGAGAAAGCAGTGGCGGCCCACGATCCCGACGGCGGGAAGCGCGACTCCTTCCGTACCCGCACGGCCCGGCGCGCCGTCGCCGTCGCGGCCCTGGCGGCGATCACGGCCGCGCTGCCGCAGGCCGCGGGCAGCGCGGCCGAGCCGAAGAAGGACCCGGCGAAGGAGCTGGCCAAGCTCGAGAAGCGGGCCGCCGCCCTCTCCAAGGAGTACCGCGGCGAGCTGATCACGCTGGAGGAGGCCAAGAAGGCCGCCAAGCGCGCCAAGGCCGACGCCGAGCGGCTCGGCCGCGAGTACGAGACCGTCCGCAGCGACGTCAGCCGGATCGCCGCCTCCACCTACATGAGCGGCCGGATGGACACCATCCCGCTGGTCACCGCCGGCGACCCGAACGCCGCCGTCCGGGACGCCGCCGTCCTGGAGCACCTGTCCCGCAACAACGGCCGGCGCGTCCAGGACCTGCGGAAGCTGTCCACCCAGGCCGCCGAGTCCCGGCGGACGGCCGGCGCCAAGGTCGACCAGGTCCGCAAGGAGATCGAGGACCTGGAGAGCCAGCGCACCCGCGTCCGCAAGCTGATGGCCAAGTACAAGCCCGAGACCCCGTCCTCGGGCGGCGGCGGCTCCTCCGGCCGGCCCGACGGGGTGAGCGGCGGCACCAAGTCGACCATCACCGGCAACTCGATGACCGCCCGCATGCGCACGGTCCTCAACGCCGTCGACTCCAGGTTCGGCCCGTTCCCCGCCATCGGCTGCGCCCGCCCCGGCGACCCGCAGGACCACGGCTCCGGCCGGGCCTGCGACTTCATGGAGAGCACCGGCGGCCAGATGCCGAGCGCCTCCGCCCGCGCCCACGGCGACGCCGTCGCCCAGTACGTCATCGACAACGCCTCCCGGTTCGGGATCAAGTACGTGATCTGGCGCCAGCGCATCTACGACATGCGCGGCAGCGGCGGCTGGCGGCAGATGGAGGACCGCGGCAGCGTCACCCAGAACCACTACGACCACGTCCACGTCTCCGTCCTCTGAACGCGGGTAGGCCGCGGGCATGGCCTATGACATCGAGCGCCCCTACGGGCCGCTGATCGAGACGACCGTGCGGGTGGCGACCTGGAACACCTGGGCCCGGTACGGACCGTGGCAGGACCGCGAGCGCGGGCTGCTCGCCGCGCTCCTGGCCGCCGATCCCGACGTCCTGGTGCTGGTGGAGGCGTGGGAGGACGAGGAGTCGTCCCAGGCCGGGCGGCTCAAGGGCGCGCTCGGCCTGCCCCACCACGTGTACGGGGGCGCCCCCGAGTCCGGCATCGCGATCCTGTCCCGCTGGCCGCTGAGCGGCCGGGAGGAGCGCCGCCTCGGCGACCCCGCAGGGAAGATGTGGGACTCGGGGCACGCCCTGTACGCGCGCGCCGCGGGGCCGCGCGGCCCGATCGAGGTGATCGGCGCCGGGCTGGGCTGGAAGCTGGGCCACAGCGCCCAGCGCCAGGATCAGGTGCGCGACCTGGGCGCGTTCGCGCGCGAGGCCGCCGGCGCCCAGGGCCCGCTGGTGGTGGCCGGCGACTTCAACGCCGACCCCGGCAGCGACGAGATCCGCGCCCTCACCGGGCGGGCCGCCGTGGTGGCGCCCGGCCTGGTCTTCTACGACGCCTGGGAGACGGCCGGGGACGGCACGCCCGGGCACACCTGGGCGCGCGCCAACCCCTGGACCGAGCCGGTGCTGTGGCCCGACCGCAGGATCGACTACGTCTTCTCGGCCTGGCCGCGCGCGGGCGGCGCCGGGCACCCGGTGCACTGCGAGCTGCTCGGCACCGAGCCGGCCGACGGCGTCCCGCCCTCCGACCACTACGGGCTGGCCGCCGACCTCCGCTACTGAACCGGGACCGGTGTCCCGCCGCCCGCCGACCGGATCGCCGCCTCGACGACCTCCAGCCCGGTGATGGCGTCCGCGAGCGCGACCGGAGGGGCGCCGTCGCCGCGCAGCGCCCGCGCGACCCCGGCGTAGAAGTCCTGGTACGCGCCCGGCTCGGTGGGCTCGGGCCGGCCGGCCGCCGGGGTGCCGAGCCGCCCGTACGCCTCGGGCGGCACCTGCCCCCAGCCCGGGTCCTTGGGCGTGCGGCCCGCGCGCAGCTCGTCCTCCTGCGGGTCCATCCCGGAGACGGTGTAGCCGGCGGCCGAGCCGAGCACCCGGAACCGCGGCCCGAGCTGCGCCGCGGTCGCGCTCATCCACAGGTGCGAGCGCGCTCCGCCGGGGTGGGCGAGGGCGACGAAGACGTCGTCGGGCGCGACCGCCCCGGACCGGCGCACGTCGATCTCGGCGTACACCCGCTCCGGCGGGCCGAGCAGCGTGACCGCCTGGTCGATGAGGTGCGAGCCCAGGTCGTACAGGATCCCGCCCGCGTCGCGCGGGTCGGAGCTCTCCTTCCAGCCCGGCTTGATCTCCGGCCGCCAGCGCTCGAACCGCGACTCGAACCTCTGGACGGTCCCGAGCTCCCCTTCACGCACGAGCCGCCGCACCGTGCGGAAGTCGCCGTCCCAGCGCCGGTTGTGGAACGGGATCACCGGCAGCCCGCGGACCGCCGCCAGCGCCGCCAGCGACCGCGCCTCGGCGGCCGTGGGCGCGACCGGCTTGTCCACGACGACCGGCAGGCCGGAGGTGAGCGCGGTCCGGGCCAGCGGCACGTGCTGCCGGTTCGGCGCGGTGACCACGACCAGGTCGTACGCCTCGGGCGACTCCCAGAGCCGGTCGGCGCTCTCCAGGACCCGCGCGTCCGGATGGCGGCGCCGCACCGCCTCCCGCCGTTCGGGATTCCCGGTCACCACGGCCTCCAGCCGCAGGTCCGGGACCGAGGCGATCAGCGGCGCGTGGAAGACCGCGCCCCCGGTGCCGTAGCCGATGAGTGCCACCCGCAATGCCATGCACCGATCATCGCGGATGGTCCCGACCAGCACGAACGCCGGGGGTGCCGGTGGCCGTCAGTCGAACAGGTCGGGCTGCTCCCGGGTGATCTGGTCGTACAGCGGCTGGTAGTTGATCCAGCCGACCAGGTCGTTGCCGATCTGCCCGTGCGTCAGCACCGCGTTCTCGTGCTCGATCGGCACCGGGGTCCCGGCGGCCTTGGCCAGCAGCTGCACCTGGCAGGAGCGCTCCATCGTGATGAACCACCAGGCGGCGGCGTCCACGGTGTCGCCGACGGTCAGCAGCCCGTGGTTGCGCAGGATCACCGCCTTGTTGTCCCCGAGGGCCGCCGCGATGCGCTTGCCCTCCTCCAGGTCGGTCACCACGCCGGTGTAGTCGTCGAACACGCCGTGGTCCTGGTAGAACGCGCACACGTCCTGCGTGATCGGCTCCAGCGGCTGCCCGAGCGCCGACAGCGCGCGGCCGTAGGTGGAGTGGCTGTGCGCCGCCGCCACCGCGTCCGGCCGGGCCTGGTGGATCTGGGAGTGGATGGCGAACGCGGCCTCGTTCACCGGGTAGCGGCCCTCCACCACCTGGCCCTGGTGGTTCACCAGGATCAGGTCGCTGACCTTGATGTGCTTGAACGACATCCCGAACGGGTTGACCCAGAAGTGGTCGGCGCGCTCGGGGTCGCGGGCGGTGATGTGCCCGGCCACGCCCTCCTCGAAGCCGAACTTCCCGAAGATCCGCAGCGCCGCCGCGAGCCGCTCCTTGCGGTGCCGGCGCTCCTCCTCCACGGTGGCGAACGTCTCCGGCAGCCGGAAGATCAGGTCGGTGGGCAGCTTCTCGAGGAACTCTTCCTCTTCCTGGGACATGGGCGCTCCTTGGATCGTGCCTCTTCACCGGGTTGTCCGTCTTCACCAAACAGCGTCCGCCCCTTGGTCGTCTAGGCTGGATCAGGTCAACCCGGGCGGCGGCGGTTGTCCCGTGCGGACAAGGGAGGGCGGATGCAGGACATCGACGCCTTCCTGCGCCTGGTCGTCGAGCGCGCCGACGACCCCGCGCTCCTGGAGTCCACGGTACGGGCGGCGCGTAGCCGCTCCGAGCTGGTCGCCGCGCTGCCGGAGGAGGAGACCCGGCGGCACACCCGCGCGCTGGTGCGCGGGGTGCTCGCGGCGCTGCGCGAGGGCGGCGAGCCGGGCGGCGAGGTGCTGGCCGCGGCCGAGCGGCTCGGCGCCGACCGGGCGCGGCAGGGCGTCCCGGTCGCGGCGCTCCTGGACGGCTTCCAGGCCGGCCGCTCCCACCTGGTCGGCCTGCTGATCGAGCAGGGCCGGCGGCTGCGGGTCCCGGCCGACGTGCTGCTGGACGGCGTCACCCGGATCGACGAGATCAACACCGCGCTCGTCCACCGGATGGTGCACGCCCACCGGATCGCCGAGCTGGAGACGGCCCGCACCACCCGGGAGGGGCACGTCCAGACGCTGCGCCGGCTGCTGCACGGCGAGCCGGCGGCCGTCCGCCCGCCGCTGGACCCCGGCGCCGCGTACCACTGCGTGGTGTCCGACGTCAGCGACCCCGCCGTCGCGAGCCGGCTGGAGAGCGCCCTGGCCGCCGGCGGCCCCGCCCTGTGCGGGCTGGTGGACGGGCGGCTCGCCGCGCTGGTCACCCGGCTGCCCGAGCTGCGGGACGGGCCGCTGATGGTGGCCGCGCCCGCCGACCGCCCCGCCGCGATCGCCCCGCTCTACCGGCTCGCCCGCCGCGCCCTGGAGGCCGCCGCCGCGTCCGGCCTGACCGGGCTGCGGCCGCTCACCGACCTCGCGCTGGTCACGGTGACCGCGGCGGAGCCGGAGCTGGGGCGGCTGCTGGCCGCCCGGCTGCTGGGCGGGCTCGACCCGGCCGACCCGTTCCACCGCGAGCTGGCCGAGACCGTCCTGGCGCTGCTCGACCACGGCGGCCGGATCGACCCGACGGCCGCCGCCCTGCACGTCCACGGCAACACCGTCAAGTACCGGCTGCGCCGCTTCCAGGAGCTGACCGGCGGAAACCCGGCCGCGGCGGAGAACGCCGTCGCGCACGGCGCCCACTGGTGGTGGGCGCTGCGCGAATGGATCGCCCGGCCGCCATGAGAGGAACCCGATGAAGATCAGCACCGTGATGTGGCCGACCCGCTCCTGGCCGGAGGCCGGCGACCAGTGGCGCCGGGCCGAGGAGCTCGGCTTCGACACCGCGTGGGTGTACGACCACGTGGCCTGGCGCGGCACCACCCCGTGGTACGACGCGTACACCACCCTCGCCGCCGCGGCGGCGGTGACCTCGCGGGTCCGGCTCGGCACGCTGGTCACCTCGCCCAACTTCCGGCATCCCGTCCCGACCGCGCACGCCGCCAAGACCGTCGACCACGTCAGCGGCGGCCGGCTCCGGCTGGGCATCGGCGCGGGCGGCACCGCCCGCACCTCCGACGGCGGCGTCCTGGGCGGCCCGGACTGGACGCCCCGCGAGCGGGCCGGCCGCTTCGCCGAGTGGGTCGAGCTCCTCGACCGGCTGCTCACCGGACCCGAGACGACCTACGAGGGCACCTACTACTCCGCCCGGGAGGTCGTCACCGAGCCCGGCTGCGTCCAGCGGCCCCGCGTCCCGTTCGTGATCGCCGCGACCGGCCCCCGGGGGCTGCGGCTGGCAGCCCGGCACGGTGCCGGCTGGGTCACCACCGGCGGCCGCGACGGCCAGGACCCGCAGGACGCCGTGCGCGCCCAGCTGGACGGGCTGCGCGCCGCCTGCGAGGCCGAGGGGCGCGACTTCGCCGGGATCAGGCCGGTCTTCCTGACCGGCTTCACCGGCGAGCCCTGGCTGGAGTCGGCCGGCGCGTTCCAGGACCTGGCGGGCCGCTACGGCGAGCTCGGGATCGACGAGATCGCCGTGCACTGGCCGCGTCCGGGCACCGACTGGGCCGCGGATGTGAAAGTGTTCGAGGCCATCGCCGCACCGTGACCCCCGGCCGAGGAGACCGCGCCATCATGCCGTACGTCGTGCTCGCCTTCGCGATCCTGTTCGAGATCACCGCGACCCTCTCGCTGCGCGCCTCGGAGGGGTTCTCCAAGGCCGGCCCCTCGGTCATCGTCGTGGCCGGCTACCTGATCTCGTTCGTGCTGATGGCCAAGGCGCTGACGGCGCTGAACGTCGGCCCCGTCTACGCCATCTGGTCGGCGCTCGGCACGGTCGGCGCGTTCGTCGGCGGCGTCGTGCTCTTCCAGGAGCCGGTCCGGCCGCTGAGCATCGCGGGCGCGGTGATCGTGGTGGCCGGGGTGGTGGTCATGAGCCTGGGCGGCGGCGTCCGGCACGGCTGAGCGGCCGGCGGCGCCGCCGCGCCAGCTCCTGCCCGGCCGCGATCACCAGCCAGGTGAGCGCGGTGACGTCGTCCACGACCCCGACGGGCAGCAGGAAGTCGGGGACCAGGTCGACCGGCGAGACGATGTAGAGCACCGCCGCCACCATCGCGACGATCTTCCCCTTGCCGGTCCGGTACGGCTCGTCGCCGGGCCCGGCCGGGCGGCGGCGCCGCAGCCGGAGCAGCCCGGCGATCAGCACCCCGGCGCCCACGCCCATCAGCACGCCACCGGCGACCGTCAGGTCCAGCCCGGCGACCGCGCCGTCCGCGACGAGGACGACCACCGCCCCCGCCACGAGCACGGCCAGTCCAGCGAAGATCATCGCGCACCTCCGGGCCGCCCGGCCGGGCGGCGCGCCCGGTGCGGCCTCCGTCCGTGGCTCCCCGCCGCCGCGGGGACGGTCATATCCGGTATTGCCCGCCTTCCTCGCCCCATTCGCCGAACGGGGGCTCTTCTCCCGCGTCCATGGCCGCGCACGCGCGCTCGTCCAGGAGGACGAAGACCAGGCGGCGCACCTCCAGCCTGCGGGCGGCCGCCGCCGTGGCGGCCACGCCGGTGCCGGGGCCGGCGAAGACCAGGTCCGCCTTCGCCGCCCACTCCGGGAAGCCGCCGAACGCCGGCGCCCAGGCGGCCGAACGGTGCCCGGCGACGATCCGGTAGCCGTACGCCCCGCCGCCCGCGGGGAGCGGATCGATGTGCAGGGCGCCGTGCCGGAACGGCTCCAGCGCCGGCTCCCGCATGCCGGTCTCGCGGGCGACCCGGCACAGGTCGGGGTGCGCCTCCCCGTCACCGACCAGCCAGGCGTCCACGTTCTCCGGCGGCTCGGAGCCCGCGCCGCCGTCGATCCCGACCCGGGTGTGCCCGTACTCCACGAGCAGTCCCGCCGGGGCGAACCGGGCCGACCCCGCCGCCCCCACACCGAGCAGCATCAATCGCGGCATACCTGGATGGTTACCCCGGGTCGCCCTCCCGTCCACCCCCTTCGATCGAGGGGGGCGCGGTTCGGGAAGCGGCGTTGAGGAGGGTCTCGGCTATCGCGCGGGCGCGGCGGGCGGGTTCGGGGGAGCGCAGGCGCAGTGCGGTCACGATCGCCCCGTCCAGCAGCAGGACGAACTGTGCGGCGAGTTCGGCGTGCTCGGTGTACCCGGCCTTGGCGAGCAATTCGCCGACGTAGCCGGTGACCGCGCGCTTGTGGTCCTCGGCCAGCCGGTAGACGGCATGGTCGGTGTCGGCGATCTCGGCCATCGCGTTGATGAACGAGCACCCGCGGTAGTCGTCGCCACCGAAGTCGGCCTCCAGCGCGTCGAAGAGCGCCAGCGGATCGTCACCGCGCGAGGCGACGTTCTCGGCCAGGGCGCGGCGCCACTTCTCGTCCCTTTCCCGCAGCACCGCCGACACCAGGTCGTCCTTGCTCGCGAAATGCCGGTAGAAGGACGCCCGGCCGACGCCGGACCGCTCCAGCAGGCGCTCCACCCCGACCGCGCGGATGCCCTCGGCGTAGAAGAGGTCCTCGGCGGCCTGGACCAGGCGTTCACGTGCACGGGTCGGCATGCCACCGACGATAGTACGACTTGACCACAACGGAACCGATCAGTACCGTCGCAGAGCAAATGGAACCGATCAGTACCGTTTCGGAGGTTGCGGTGGCCGGTGACGGCTGGACACGGCGTGCACGGTGGAGCGTGCCCGCCCTGGGACTCGGGGTCTTCGCGGTCGGGACGGACGAGTTCGTTCTCGCCGGCATGCTTCCCCTGCTCGGCGACACCTTCGGTATCCCGATCGCCACGGCGGGGCAGGTGGTCACCGCCTTCGCGCTGGTCTGCGCGGTGCTCGCACCGGTCCTGGGCACGCTGACCGCCCGCTGGCCGCGGCGCCGGATCCTGCTGATCGCACTCGGCGTCTACCTGGCCGGCAATGCCGCCACCGCGGTCGCGCCGTCGTTCCCCCTGCTGGTGACCGCGCAGATGGTCGCCGCGGCCGGGGCCGGACTGTTCGTGCCGGCCGCGGCGGTGACCGCCGCCGCACTGGTTCCCGCCGAGCGCCGGGGCCGGGCGATCGCCCTGGTCACCACCGGCTTCACCGCGGCCACCGCTCTGGGTGCCCCCATCGGCACCGTCCTGGGAGGGGCGCTGGGATGGCGCGCGACGGTGTGGTTCCTGGCCGGGCTGGCGGTGCTCGGCATGGTGTTCGTGCTGGTCCTGGTGCCGGGACGGGTGACGGTCCCGGCACCCGAAGGTCTGGGCGAGCGGCTGCGCCCGCTGCGCGATCCGCGTGCGCTCGCCCTGATGGGCACCACCCTGGTGGGTTTCACGGCCGTCTACATCCCCTACACCTACATCTCCGCCGTCTTCGAGCCCGCGACGGGCGGGGACAGCGGGCGCCTGGCCGTGCTGCTGTTCCTCTTCGGCGCGGTCGGTGCCCTGGCCAACTACGCGGGCGGAACGCTGGCCGACCGGCTCGGGGGACGGGCCGTCGCTTCCGGCGCCATCGCCCTGCTGACCGCCGCGCTGCTCGTGATGCCCCTGGCCACGGGCTCCCTCGCGGCCGCGGCGGTGATGGTGGTCGCGTACGGGGTCCCGGCCTGGGCACTGACGACCCCGCAGCAGCACCGGCTGATCGCCCTGGATCCGGCCTCGGCATCGGTGTACGTATCGCTCAACGCCGCCATCCTCTACCTGGCGATCTCGCTGTCGGGCATGGCGGGCGCCGCCGGCATCGGCTGGTTCGGCGCCGGCCGGCTCGCTCCGGCCGCCGCCGTGATCGCCCTGCTGGCACTGGGCCTGTCGGAACTGGCCCATCGGCTCACCCGCCGGCCAGGTCATGACGAGACGCGGACCACACGCCTCACGGCAGACTCCAGCTCACGGTGAGCGGCAACGCCTCGCACCGAGGAGCGCGCGTTGGACGCGCCCTCAGTGCCCGGCGATCGGCCGGTGGCCCATCGTGGCGAGCAGCTCGGTCGGCGTGCAGCCGGCCAGGGCGCGCACCTCGCGGTTGAGGTGGGCCTGGTCGAAGTAGCCGCACGCGTGGGCGGTGCCGGCCAGGTCGGGCGGGCCCGCCGTCATCAGCTCGACCGCGCGCTCGAAGCGCAGCACGCGGGCCGTCACCTTGGGCGGCAGCCCGACCTGCTCCTTGAACCGCTGGGTGAGGTGGCGGCGGCTCCAGCCGACCTCGGCCACCAGGTCGGTGACGGGGACCCGGCCGCGGGCGGCCGTCAGCAGCTCCCACGCGCGCGCGACCTCGGGGGCGGGGGAGGGGCCGACCTCCAGCCGGCCGAGCAGGAAGCGGTCGAGCAGGTCGAAGCGGGCGGGCCAGCCGGGGGCGGCCGCCAGCCGATCCGGGAGCTCGGCGGCGGCCCCGCCGAGCAGGTCGGGGAGCGGCACCGCGAGGTTGGCCAGCTCGCTCATCGGCGTGCCCAGCAGCGTGTACGCGCCGAGCGGGGCGAGGTCGAGCTGGATCCCGCGCTGGGCCGCGGTGCTCTGGTACGACCCGTGCCCGTCGTACATCCCGGCGAAGCAGGAGGAGAAGCGGCGCGGGGCGGCGCCGGGCATCTCCATGTCGAGCGGCGGCCCCATGTTGATGATCATGACGGTGCGGCGGCTCGGCAGCGTGCGCTTGCGGTTGGGCGCGGGCCGCTTCTCCCAGTAGCCGTGGTAGGCGTCCAGGAACGGCCGCAGGGCGGGGTGGGGACGGCCGTGCGCCATCCACCATTCGCCCTGGTCATCGATGCGGACCGGTCGCATCCCTCCAGTCTGGCATCCGGGTCCGACAGGCGGGCGGGCCCTCGGGCGTCGTGGAGCCGGTCATTCGTAGATCTGGCCGCACACCGCGATGCGGGCCAGGTCGGCCCAGCTCATCGTGGTCATCGGGCGGACGTAGGAGCGCGCGAGCGGCCGCCCGCCGGACGCCGGCAGCGGGATCCGGGCGCCGTCGGCGGCGTCCCAGCCGCCGAGGCTGCCCGCCACCGCGCACTCCAGGTAGGTGGCCGGGTCGAAGTTGTACCAGCGGCGCGGGGTGGCGCGGCGGCCGGTGCCCGGCGGGCGCGGGGCGTCCACGCCGAACCGCGCCTGCGGGCCCGGCGGGTGGGCGATGAAGTCCTCCAGGTCGGCCAGCTGGGACAGCACGACCCGCTCCCAGTCGGCGTACCCGGCCGGCTCGGCGCCCGGCAGGGACAGGTCGCGGGTGCTCCAGGACGGGTCGTACTCCGCGGGCGGGACGCTCGACGCGGCCGAGAACATCGCCGCCACGTCGTCGGGATGCAGCCGCTCGCGCCGCCGGAGCGGGCGGCTGACCGTCCACAGCGCGCGCAGGAACGCCGACAGCGACCAGGACGCCGCCCGCGCCTCCTGCCCCAGCTGGAGGAAGTGCAGGTAGAGGTCCCGGTTGGTGCGCACGACCGGACCGGACGGGCCGGTGACCCAGTAGAGCTGCTTGTGCGGGACGCCGCTCTCCAGCGCCAGCACCTGGGCCAGCGCCGAGATCCGGGAGTCGTGCGTCGTCATCTGGACCTGGTTGCCGTCGTCGTCCTGCCGCATGACGTCCCACGTCTGCATCCGGCGCCTCCACGGTCGGGGGATGTGCGGTCGCGGCTCCGAGACCGAGAGTGTCCCATCGCCGGGCGGCGCCGCCAGTAGCGGCCGTGTCACTGTTCGGCCTCGAAGCCGTGACCGCGAGCACCCTTCCGTACGGCGCGGCGGGCCCCAGGGGATCATCGGGCCCGCCGGCGGGACGGGTCAGCCCCTGGAGCGGTGGATCACCTGGATCTCGGTGAAGCCGTACAGGCCCCAGGGGCCGTTCTCGACGCCGACGCCGCTCCACTTGAAGCCGCCGAACGGCTGGTGCGGGGCGAGCGCGAGGTGGGTGTTCACCCAGGCGGTGCCGCACTCGAGCCGGCCGGCGACCTCGGCGGCCCGGTCGGCGTCGGCGCTCCAGACCGAGCCGGACAGCCCGAAGTGGGTGCCGTTGGCGCGCTCGACGGCCTCGTCCAGGTCGCGGTACCTCACCACCGGCAGCGCCGGGCCGAACTGCTCCTCGTCGACGATCCGGGCGCCGTCGGCGATGTCGGCGAGGATCGTCGGCTCGAAGAAGTAGCCGGGGCCCTCGACGGGCTTGCCGCCGGCCGCCGCGCGGGCGCCGCCCGCGATCGCCTCGGCGACCAGCTCGCTCACCCGCTCGAACTGCGGCCTGTTGTTCACCGGGCCGTACTCCACGCCCTCGGTCATGCCGTCGCCGACCTTGACCGACTTCGCCTTGGCGGCCAGGGCGTCGACCACGTCGCCGTACAGCGCCTCGGGCACGTACACGCGCTTGATCGCCGAGCAGACCTGGCCGTTGTTCATGAACGCGGCGCCGAACAGCCGGTCGGCCACCGCGCCCGGGTCGGCGTCGTCGAGCAGGATGGCCGGGTCGTTGCCGCCCAGCTCCAGCGTGACGCGCTTGAGGTCGGGCGCCGCGGCGGCGGCGACCCGCTTGCCGGTGGCGACGCTGCCGGTGAAGCTGATCTTGCGCGGGATCTCGTGGCCGGTCATCCAGGCGCCCAGGTCGTCGCCGCCGGTCACGACGTTGAGCACGCCGGGCGGCAGCACGTCGCGCAGCGCCTCGCCGAGCCGCAGGCTGGACAGCGGGGTGAACGGGGACGGCTTCAGCACCATCGTGTTCCCGGCCAGCAGCGCGGGCGCGATCTTCCAGATCGCCAGCAGCAGCGGGTAGTTCCACGGGGTGATCGCCGCGACCACGCCCATCGGGCGGCGGACCACCTCGACCAGCGCGGTGTCGTCGTCCTGGATCACCTCGCGGGGCAGCTCCAGGTCGGCGAAGTACTTCAGCCACACCCCGGCGCCGACCACCTCCATGGTGCCGTCCTGCAGCGGCTTGCCCTGTTCGAGCGTGAGGACCCGGCCGATCTCCTCCGACCTGGCGAACAGCAGGTCGGCCGCGGCGTGCAGCGCCTTGCGGCGGGCGGCCTCGTCCCGCCGCCACTCCGGCAGCGCGTCGCGGGCGGCGGCCATCGCGGCGTCGAGCTGCTCGCGCGAGCAGTCGGGGGCCTGCTCGGCGACCTCGCCGGTGGCCGGGTTGATCACGCCGAACGTCGCGGGCGCCGCCACGGCCTCGCCGCCGATGGTCATCGTGTACTCGGACAAGGTGATCCTCCACTGTCGCGCGATACCGAATCGCGTTCAGTATTCACCGCGGGACGCCGTCCGTACAGCACCGAGGGGCGCCGCCCGGCGGACGGCGCCCCATGGGGGATCGGTGGACCGGTCAGAGGGTCAGGGTGCGGTCGACGAAGTCGCGGTAGTCGCGCAGCGCCAGCCGCAGCCGCTCGGTGTCGGGGGACGCCTCGCCGCCCTCGTTCAGGCGCTCGTCGAGGGTGCGCTTGCGGGCGGCCAGGGCCTGGCCCACCGCGTTGACGATCTCGGCCGCGAGCTCGTCCGCCTGGCGGACGGCGCCGCGGGGGTCGTCGACGAAGCGGGACTGCACCTCGCGCCAGCGCTCGTGGAAGCCGTCGGCGGCGGAGCCCTCCAGCAGCCTCCCGTGCTCCGCGGTCGAGGTCTCGCGCGTGCGGCCGGGCGCGTGCTGAGACCCGTGCTGAGACCCGTGCTGGGACGCGTGCGCGGTCTCGGCGGCCGGAGCGGGGGGCGTCTCGGCCGTGCCGCTCTCCCCGGTCTCCCCGGACGCGGGCGGCGCGGGGGTGGCCGCGGGCCCGGCGACGCGCCGATCGCCGCCGATGCCGGCAGCGGTGCCGGGGGCGCCGGGGGCGCCGGGGGCCTTGCCCGGGTCAGTGCCGGTACGAAGCGCGGGGTCCGTGGTCTCGTGCTTCACGGGTCACCGCCCCCTCTCGGTGTCCTGGCCGTGGTGCGCCGGGGTGCCGTGCGCGGGGGCGCCGGGCGCGTTCGTGCCGGGCGTGCCGTGCGCGGGACCGTCCGGGGACGTGGCCGAGGCCGTGCCCGGAGCCGCGGGCGCGGCCGGGCCGCGCCGCGCGGCGGGAGTCGCGGAGCGCTCCCCTCCGGGGACCTTCAGCAGGTCCTCGAACAGCGCCCGGTAGTGCACCATGGCCTGGCGCAGCTCCTCGGTGCTGGCCTCGTTGCGCGAGGCCCGGTCGCTGATGTCGTGGCCGCGCCGGTAGTGGTCCAGAGTGCGGCCGTGCTCGACCGACAGGTGCGCGACCCGGTCGTCGAAGTCCCTGGTCGGGTAGCCGCGCTCGCCCATGACGACGGTCACCAGGCGGCCGGCCTGCTCGACGGCGGCGCCGGGGGCGTCCACGAACTGCTCCTGGACGTGCACCCACTGCTCGCGGTACAGCTCCCGCTGCCGCGGGTCCAGCTCGCGCAGCTCCAGCTCCTCGTGCCGCCGCTCGCGGGACATCAGCTCCCGCTCGGCGGCGGCGCGCTTGCCGTGGCGCTCCACGGCGCGGTCGTATTCGGGTCCGAATCGCCGCCGGAGTGCGCGCGTGCGTGCCTGGGTCCGCAGGGCGTACGCGGCCGCGGCCACCAGCGCGATGATCACTACGGCGACGACGACCATGATGATGGTCGACATTGCTCCTCCACGTGGGTCGGGTCGATGGACGGCAAGTGCCCCGACAATCGCCGTCAAAACGGACGAGACGTTTCGGATCCTGGGTAGAAAGATCACGACTTCGCGCAATACGACCGGAACTAGTGCGCCGTGAGGGAAACGCGTGCTGTGATGGGGTGCATACGGCCGCCCGCGCGGCAGGGTGCGGGCCCGTCCGATGGGATGTGATGCCCGGTGCGCCACGCGTTCGGATTCCTGCTCGGCGTCCTGCTCACACCGGCGCTGGTGTACGGCGCCGGCTGGGGATACGTCCAGGCGGGCCAGTCCTTCGACGGGGCCGCACAGGAGATCACCGACAGCACCCGGATGTACGGCGCGTTCGCGCTGCTGGCCGCCGTCGGCCTGGTGACGGGCGTCATCATCGTCGCCCGGTGGGCGTCGCCGCTGGTGTCGCTGGTCCCGGCGCTGGCGCTGCTCGGACTGTCGGCCTACTTCCTCATCGACCCGGCCCGCGCGCTCGACCTGCCCGGCAAGGTGCCGCCGGCCGGCGACCTCGACTTCGGCCTGCGGATGCTCCTGGGGTCGGGCCTGTACGCGCTGCTGGGCTTCGCGCTGCTGATGCCGACCTGGGCGCCGCGCCGCTGGGGGAGCGACCGCGACGACGAGGAGGAGGCGTCCGAGTCCTACTACCCGGCCGCCCAGCGCTGACCCGGACCCCCGCGCGTCCCGGCGCCCGTCACGGCGCCGCCGCCCGGTCCGGGCGGTCGTACGCGCCCTCGCCGCGGTACAGGCGCGCCACCACCTCCTCGATGCCGGTCTCCCGCAGCGCGATGTCGCGGATCTCGTAGCGGCCCGCCAGTTCCGCGACGACCGCCGCCGCGTTCGCGTCCCTAGGCAGGCGCAGCAGCTGGCGCGGCCCCTCGACCGCGATGACCTCGGCGTCCGGCAGCGCCACCGGCGGCTCCGGCCGGGCCAGCTCGACGACCAGGACCCGCCCGGCGCCGGCCGTCGCGCGCAGCCGCTCCAGGCCGCCGTCGTACGCCAGCCGGCCGTGATCGATGATCATCACCCGGCGGCACAGCCGCTCGATGTCGCCCAGGTCGTGCGTGGTGAGCAGGATCGTCGTGCCGCGCTCGGCGTTGACCCGCTCCAGGAACTCCCGGACGGTGGCCTTGCTGACCACGTCCAGCCCGATCGTGGGCTCGTCCAGCACCAGCAGCTCCGGATCGTGCAGCAGCGCCGCCGCCAGGTCGCCGCGCATCCGCTGGCCGAGGCTGAGCTGGCGGACCGGCGTGTCCAGGAACGGGCCCAGCTCCAGCAGCGCGGTCAGCTCCGCCAGCCGCGCCCGGTGCGCCGCCGCCTCCACCCGGTACAGCCGCCGGATCAGCGTCAGGCTGTCGCGCAGCGGCAGGTCCCACCACAGCGTCGTCCGCTGCCCGAACACCACGCCGATCCGCCGCGCCAGCGCGGTCCGCTGCCGGGACGGGTCCAGCCCGCACACCCGCACCCGCCCCGACGACGGGGTGAGGATCCCGGTGAGCATCTTGATGGTGGTGGACTTGCCGGCGCCGTTCGGGCCCAGGTACCCGACGAACTCGCCGCGCCCCACCGTGAACGACACCCCGTCCACCGCCCGCACCGCCGTGCGCGTACGCCGGAGCCCGCGCCCGGCCCGCTTGCGCACGGTGAACGCCTTGGACGCGTCCTCGACCTCGATCATCCCGCCCCTCCCGCCGTCCCTCGCCCGCTAGCTCCCCGTCGACCGGTAGTGCCGCAGCCCCGTCCGCCAGGCCAGCCCCGTCCGCCAGGCCAGCGCCGCCGCCGCGCACACCAGCACCGCCGCCGCGGGCGACGCGAACCGCAGCCAGGACGGCAGGCCGGCCGGGTCCGGCCGGTCCAGCACGTACAGCGCGGGCTGCCAGTTCACGAACGCCAGCGGCACCGCGAACGTCACCCCGCGCACGAAGTCGCGCCCGAACACGCTCATCGGATACTGCGTCAGGAATCCGCCGCCGTAGGTGACCGCCTTGGTGGCGGCGTGCCCCTCGATCAGCACGAAGTGCAGCGACGCGGTGAGCACCCACAGCCCGGCGAAGATCGCGATGCCGCACAGCACCATCAGCGGGACCATCGCGATCCGCCCGGCGTCCCACGGGGCGTCCAGCCGGGGCAGCACGATCGCCAGCACGGCCGCCGCCGGGATCAGCTTGCCGAGCCGCCGCGGCGAGAACTCCTCGGTGGCGACCTGGACCAGCGGGCTCACCGGGCGCACCAGCATGGCGTCCAGCGTCCCCTGCCGGATGTGGAGGCCGAGCCGCTCGGTGGTGCCGAACAGCAGGTCGGACACCGCGAACGCCAGCGCGCCGGTGCCGTAGAGGAAGATCACCTCGGTCCCGGTGAACCCCGCGATCACGGGCGCGTGCGCGAACATCAGCACGATCGCCAGCAGGTCGAGCGCGCCGACCGCCGCCACGCCGAGGGCCAGCAGCACCATCGACACCGGGTACCGCGCCGCCGCCCGCACCCATGTCCAGGCCAGCAGCGCGTACATCCGCACGGTCCGGTCCAGCACCTCAGCCACCGTGCACCACCAGCCTGCGCCGGGCCGCCAGCGTCAGCGCGCGGCCCGCCGCCAGCAGCACCACCGCCCAGCCCGCCTGGAACGCCAGCGCGCCGGCCAGCTCCGCCCCGCCGTACTTGCCGAGGAAGACGTCGCCGGGCACCTGGATCAGCGCCGCCCACGGCAGCGCCCGCGCCGCTTCGCCCAGCCAGCCCGGGAACACCACCAGCGGAAGGATCATGCCGGAGAAGAACAGCGACATCACCAGCGCGACCGAGTTCAGCCCGCGGTCGTCGTGCAGCCAGAACATGCCCAGCGCCACCAGGTAGCGGATCGCGAACCCGGCCACGATCGCCAGCAGCACCGACACCGCGAACACCGCGAGCGTCGCCGGCCCCGGGAAGCGCGGCGGGAACACCAGCGCCCCCGCCACCAGCGGGGGAGCGCCGCGCAGCAGCAGCGCCGCGGACCCGCGCGCGAGGTCGTCGGCCAGCCACCAGCCCTGGAGGTCGACCGGGCGGTGCAGGTCGATCGCCACGTCCCCGCTGCGGATCCGCTCGGTGAGCTCCATCCCGCCGAAGATCTGGACCGGCCCGATCAGCGCCTGGGTCAGGAAGCAGAACGTCACCGCGTCCGCGGCGTCGTAGCCGCCCAGCGAGGGGCGCTCGGTCCACAGGGCAACCAGGATGTAGGCGCGCATGAAGCCGAAGACGGTGTTGGTGAGGGCCTCGGCCAGGGCGCTGAGCGGGTACGCCGTGTACCGGCGGAACGCGTACCACGCCACCCACGGAAAGACGCCCACTCGCCATGAGCATACGGAACGGCGCGGAGGGAATCCATGTGGTCGCGGGGCGTGGGCCGGGCCCGGTCGCGCCGCGGGCCCGGCCTCCGCCCCGTGCCTACCAGGTGGTGGGCTTGGACGGCGTGTACAGCCACACCCGGAAGAAGTCGTCCAGGTCCTGCCCGGAGACCTTCTCGGCCAGGGAGATGAACTCCTCGGTCGTCGCGGTGCCGTACCTCTTCTGCGCGACCCACGTGCGGGCCAGCCGCAGGAACCGCTCGTCCCCGATCTTCTGCCGCAGCGCCTGGAGCGTCAGCCCGCCGCGCGAGTACACCGCGCCGTGGAACATCTGGTCGCGGGTCGGGTCGGCGACCACCAGCTCCCAGAACGCGGGCCGGTCCGGCGGCGTCGCCGGCGGGTTGTCGTAGGTCTGCTGGAACGACTCCTGCGCGCTCTGCCCGCCGTGCCGCTCGGTCCAGTACCACTCGATCCAGCGCGCCCAGCCCTCGTTCAGCCAGATGTCCTTCCAGCGGTGCGTGGACACGCTGTTGCCGAACCACTGGTGCCCGATCTCGTGGACGACCACGCCCTCGTTCCGCGGCCGGTGGTAGATCGGCCGGCTCTGCGTCTCCAGCGCGAAGCCGACGTTGAGCGGCGGGACGTTGTTGTTCTCGACGATCGAGCCCGTGGTGGTGAACGGGTAGCGCCCGAAGTAGTCCGCCAGCTCGTCGGTGGCCCGGGTGGTGTGGCGCGGCGTCGCGACCGCGTCCGGGTGCGCCGCCACGTCCGGGTCGACGGCGTCCAGCTGCGGAACGCCCTTCCCGGTCTCGGTGGTCGACACGTTGAAGCGGCCGATGGTGTTGGTCGCCAGGTACGGCGCCATCGGCCGGTCCTCGTGCCACACGAACGTGGCGCCGCCGCCGTGGTTCCACTGCTTCACCAGGTGGCCGTTCGCGATGGCCTTCAGCCCGGCGGGCACGGTGGTCCTGATCGTGAACAGCGCCTTGTCCCTGGGGTGGTCGTTGGCCGGGAACCAGGTGGAGGCGCCGTCGGGCTCCGACGACACCGACGCGCCGTCGGGGGTGTGGATGAAGCCGTACGGGAGCCCGAACACGATCGGGCCGCCCAGCGTCTGCGGCACGCCGTCGTACCGGACGGTGACGGTGAACGCGCGGTTCTTGCGCAGGCCCCTGGGCGGCGTGACGACCAGCTCGCGCTCCCCGGTCCGGGTGAAGCGGGCGTTCCTGCCGTCCACCTGGACCGAGCGGACGTTCATCTTGTAGAGGTCGAGGTTGAACCGCGACAGGTTCTGGGTGGCCCGCGCGCTGAGGACGGCGGTGCCCTTCAGCACGTCGGTGGCCGGGTCGTAGGCGGTGTCCAGCCCGTAGTGCCGGACGTCGTAGCCGCCGTTGCCGAGCTCGGGGAAGTACGGGTCGCCGAGCCCCGCCGAGCCGGGCGTGAAGCGGGCGTCGGCCAGCGCCGCGGGGGCGAGCGCGGTCACGCCGATCGCGGCGAGCGCCAGCGACAGCAGGTACGGGGAGCGCCGCAAGGCCATCGGTCGGATCCTCTCCGTCGAGTGTTCCGTCGATAGAGTCGATGGATCAGAGTGGTACGCCACGAATCTGACGCCGGCCGGAAGATCTGTCGATGCCGCTGCCCGGTAGCGGCCAGCGGTGAAAACCTCGTATCAGGCTCGCGCGTCGCCCCCTCGCCCCTCGCCCACCCGCGCGCCCGGTGTGCGGACGCGAGAAGGCCCCTCCTCCGGGTGTAGGGACGGAGGAGGGGCCTTCTGCTCGCCGACCGGGGCCGGGTCGGCGGATTTCCTCAGTGAGCCAGACCGAGGAAGGGCCCTGGGGGACGGACCGCGGCGGGCCCGCCGGAGAGGCTTAGTGGAACTGGGCCTCTTCGGTGGAGCCGGTCAGCGCGGTGGTGGACGAGTCCGGCGCGATGGCCGTGCTCACCTGGTCGAAGTAGCCGGTGCCGGCCTCGCGCTGGTGCTTGACCGCCGAGAAGCCGCGGTCGGCCGCCGCGAACTCGCGCTCCTGCAGGTCGACGTAGGCCGTCATGCCCTCGCGGGCGTAACCGTGGGCCAGGTCGAACATGCCGTAGTTGAGGGCGTGGAAGCCGGCCAGCGTGATGAACTGGAACTTGAAGCCCATGTGGCCGAGCTCGCGCTGGAACTTCGCGATGGTCGCGTCGTCCAGGTGCTTGCGCCAGTTGAACGACGGCGAGCAGTTGTAGGCCAGCATCTGGTCCGGGTACTCGGCCTTGACGGCCTCGGCGAACTTGCGCGCGACCTCCAGGTCGGGCGTGCCGGTCTCCATCCAGATGAGGTCGGAGTACGGCGCGTACGCCTTGGCGCGGGCGATGCACGGCTCGATGCCGTTGCGGGTGCGGTAGAAGCCCTCGGCGGTGCGCTCGCCGGTGAGGAACTCCTGGTCGCGCTCGTCCACGTCCGTCGTGATCAGGGTCGCGGCCTCGGCGTCGGTCCGCGCGATGATCAGCGAGGGAACGTTGGAGATGTCCGCGGCGAGGCGGGCGGTGTTCAGCGTCTTGACGTGCTGCGAGGTCGGGATGAGGACCTTGCCGCCGAGGTGGCCGCACTTCTTCTCGGAGGCCAGCTGGTCCTCCCAGTGCACGCCCGCCGCACCGGCGGCGATCATGCCCTTCATCAGCTCGAAGGCGTTGAGCACGCCGCCGAAGCCGGCCTCGGCGTCGGCCACGATCGGGGCCAGGAAGTGGGTGTCGCCCGAGCCCTCGGACCACTGGACCTGGTCGGCGCGCAGCAGCGCGTTGTTGATGCGGCGGACCACGGCCGGGACCGAGTTGGCCGGGTAGATGCTCTGGTCCGGGTAGGTTTGGCCGGCCAGGTTGGCGTCGGCGGCGACCTGCCAGCCGGACAGGTAGATGGCCTTGAGGCCGGCCTTCACCTGCTGGACGGCCTGCATGCCGGTGAGCGCGCCGAGGGAGTGGACGTAGTCCTCCTCCTGCAGCAGCTTCCACAGGCGCTCGGCGCCGAGCCGCGCCAGCGTGTGCTCCTCCTGGACCGAACCGCGCAGGCGGATGACGTCCTCGGCGGTGTAGGTCCGCTCGATGCCGTTCCAGCGCTCGTCGGTCTCCCACTGCCTCCGCAGCTCGTCGGCTGCGCCCTTGAGGCGACTGTCGCTCATGATCTCGCCCTTTCGTGTCGTCCCCTGGGTGCTTGCGTCGACTATGCCCCGGACGCAAGCCCTTAATGAACTCGTGAGTAACAGAAGATTCGCGAAATTTCCGCTAACATGAAGCCGTGACGACCTTGCGGCCAGAAGAACCCCTCAACTTGACGAGTGACTTCGACCTCGTCACCTTCGGGCAGCGGCTCCGGCATCTGCGGCGGGGCCGCGGCATGACCCTGTCCGAGCTCGGCGAGCGCGTCGGGCGCGCCCCCTCCCAGCTCTCCCTGCTGGAGAACGGCCGGCGCGAGCCCAAGCTGACCCTGCTCCAGTCCCTCGCGTCGGCGCTGGAGGTGCCGGTGGAGGAGCTGCTGCGCCGCCAGCCGCCCAGCCGCCGCGCGCAGCTGGAGATCGCGCTGGAGGAGGCGCAGCGCGACCCGCTCTACCGCTCCCTCGGGGTCTCCCACCTCAAGGTGAGCAAGCGGATGCCCAACGAGGTGATCGAGCACATCCTGGCGCTGTACGGCGAGCTGCGGCGCAGCCGGACCAAGCCCACCGCCAGCCCCGAGGAGGCGCGCAAGGCCAACGCCGAGCTGCGCCGCCAGATGCACGAGCGCGGCAACCACTTCTCCGAGATCGAGGACGTGGCCGCCCAGACGCTCGACGCGGTCGGCTACCGCGGCGGCGCGGTGTCCCAGGGCACGCTGATGACGCTGGTCAGCCACTTCGGGTTCGGGCTCCAGTACGTCCAGGACCTGCCGCGCTCGGTGCGCTCCATCACCGACCTGCGCAACCGGCGGATCTACCTGGAGCGCGAGCAGCTGGGCATGCACACCCCGCGCACGATCCTGCTCCAGACGCTCGGCCACATCGCGCTCGACCACGACGTCCCGAAGGACTTCGCCGACTTCCTGCGGCAGCGGGTCGAGGCCAACTACTTCGGCGCCGCGATGATGATGCCGGAACGGGCCGTCGTGCCCTACCTCCAGGAGGCCAAGGCCAACCGCGAGCTGTCGGTGGAGGACCTGGCCGACGTGTTCTCGGTGTCGTACGAGATGGCCGCGCACCGGTTCACCAACGTCGCGACCCACCACCTCGGCCTGCAGCTGCACTTCACCAAGAACGACGAGAACGGCACCATCTACAAGGCGTACGCCAACGACGGCCTTGCCTTCCCGCAGGACGAGGCCGGCGCCATCGAGGGCCAGCGGATGTGCCGGGAGTGGGCGGGGCGGCACGTGTTCCAGACCGCCGACCGCTTCTCGGTGTACTACCAGTACACCGACACGCCGACCGGCACGTACTGGTGCCTGTCGCACATCGACCCCAGCCACGAGCGCGACTTCGCCATCACGCTGGGCGTGCGGTTCGAGGACTCGCGCTGGTTCCGCGGCCGCGAGACCACCAACCGGGTGAAGTCGGCGTGCCCGGACGGCGACTGCTGCCAGCGCCCGCCGGTGGAGCTGGCCGAGCGGTGGGAGGGGATGGCGTGGCCGTCCGCGCGGGCCCACTCGCACGTGCTGTCGGTGCTGCCGCCCGGGGCGTTCCCGGGGGTGGACGAGGCCGACGTTTACGCGTTCTTGGACCGGCATGCCGCCGGATGACCGGTGTGTTGTGGACGCGTTAAGTTCTCGGGTCGGCGGCCCCGGGCCCGTTCCAAAGGTGAATCATCTGGGCTGACATGGCGTTTCCTAGTGAAAGGACGTTTTTGTCCCCCAGACGGTCCCCACGGAAGGGAGATCCCGAGTGCTGCCTGAGGTCGCGTCGTGGCTGCGCCGCCGTACCAGCGAGTCGGCGGACTGGCCCCTCGAGACGCTGCTCGCCGTGAAAGGCTCCACCCGGATCAGCGTGGTACTGCCGGCCAGGGACGAGGAGGAGACGGTCGGCGCCATCGTCTCGGCCATCCGCACGGAACTGGTCGAGCAGGCCCCGCTGGTGGACGAGATCGTGGTGATCGACTCCCGGTCGACCGACCGGACGGCCGCGGTGGCCGCCGCGGCGGGCGCCGAGGTGGTCGCGCAGGACGCCGTGCTCCCCGAGGCCGGCCGCATGTCCGGCAAGGGCGAGGCGCTCTGGAAGTCGCTGGCCGCCACCGGCGGCGACCTGATCGTCTTCGTGGACGCCGACCTGCGCGGCTTCGCGACCTCCTACGTCACCGGCCTGCTCGGCCCGCTGCTGACCGACCCGTCGGTCGGCTACGTCAAGGGTTGCTACGACCGCCCGCTCGTGACCGGCGAGGGCCGGGACGAGACCGGCGGCGGCCGCGTCACCGAGCTGGTCGCCCGGCCGCTGATCAACCTGCACTGGCCGCTGCTGGCGGGCGTGATGCAGCCGCTGGGCGGCGAGTACGCCGGCCGCCGTTCGCTGCTGGAGCGGCTGCCGTTCGTCACCGGGTACGGGGTCGAGCTCGGGCTGCTCCTGGACGTGTTCCAGGAGGCCGGGCTGGACGCCATCGCCCAGGTCGACCTCGGCCGCCGGGTGCACTCGCACCAGACCACCCGGGCGCTCGGCGCGATGTCGTCCCAGATCATGCTGGCCGCCTGGTCCCGGCTCCAGCGGCACGGCCGGATGCTGCCGCTGGAGGCCCCGTCCACCGCGCTCACCCAGTTCGCCCGCGGGGCGGACGGCCACGACGTGCGGGTCAGCGACGTCGGCGTGGGGGAGCGGCCGCCGATGGCCGAGGTCCCCGGCTACGCCGCGGCCCGCCGCCCCATGCTGTCGTGATCCTTCCGCACCCGTTCTGACCTGGTCTTCTGACCCCGCCTTGGCGTCCCCCTGGGGGGCGCCTTCGCAATGTTGGCCCAGCGTTGGCCCGTGTGACTCCCGCCACGGCGGCCGTTCCCGCATCTGGGCCCGGCCGACCATGACCGGCTTTCTAGGTGCTACCGTTGGTAACAGCTGATATTGGAGAGAGGGTCAATAAATATGAGCACCGAGCCGACGCCGTTCTCGATCGAGCCAGGGGAGGACGTGCGCCAGGTCCAGGAGTGGGTGCACGAGTTCGCGCGCGACGTGATCCGGCCCGCCGCCGAGGAGTGGGACGAGCGGGAGGAGACCCCCTGGCCGCTCATCCAGGAGGCGTCCAAGGTCGGCCTCTACTCCCTGGACTTCTTCGCCACCCAGTGGCTTGAGCCCAGCGGCCTCGGCATCCCGGTCGCGTTCGAGGAGCTGTTCTGGGGCGACGCCGGCATCGCCCTGTCGATCGTGGGCACCGGCCTGGCCGCCGCCTCGGTCGCCGCGGTCGGCACGCCCGAGCAGACCGCCGAGTGGGTCCCGCAGATGTTCGGCACCGCCGACGACGTGAAGCTGGGCGCGTTCTGCGCCTCCGAGCCCGACGCGGGCAGCGACGTCGGCTCCATCCGCACCCGCGCCGTGTACGACGAGGCCAAGGACGAGTGGGTGATCAACGGCACCAAGACCTGGGCCACCAACGGCGGCATCGCCGACGTCCACGTCGTGGTCGCCTCGGTGCACCCCGACCTCGGCAGCCGCGGCCAGGCCAGCTTCATCGTCCCGCCCGGCACGCCCGGCCTCAAGCAGGGCCAGAAGTTCAAGAAGCACGGCATCCGCGCCTCCCACACCGCCGAGGTGATCCTGGAGGACGTCCGGGTGCCCGGCGCGCTCATCGTCGGCGGCAAGGAGAAGTTCGACGAGCGCATCGCCCGCGTCCGCGAGGGCAAGAGCGCCAAGGGCCAGGCCGCCATGAAGACGTTCGAGACCACCCGCCCCTCCGTGGGCGCGATGGCCCTCGGCGTCGCCCGCGCCGCCTACGACTACGCCCTCCAGTACTCCCAGGAGCGGGAGCAGTTCGGCAAGAAGATCGGCGACTTCCAGGCCATCGCGTTCAAGCTGGCCGACATGAAGTGCCAGATCGACGCCGCCCGCCTCATGGTCTGGCGCGCCGCCTGGATGGCCCGCACCGGCAAGGACTTCACCAGCGCCGAGGGCTCCATGGCCAAGCTGATGGCCAGCGAGGCCGCCGTCCGCGTCACCGAGGAGGCCATCCAGATCCTCGGCGGCAACGGCTACACCCGCGAGTACCCGGTCGAGCGGATGCACCGCGACTCCAAGATCTTCACCATCTTCGAGGGCACCTCCGAGATCCAGCGCCTGGTCATCGGCCGCACCATCACCGGCCTCCCCGTCCGCTAGCTTCTGACCCGCACTTTCGTCCGTGTACGGGGCGTTGCCCGTCCTCCGGCCGGATCCCTCGGGAGCCGCCGGGAGACGGGCCTTCGTACGCTCGGGACACGGTCGGGACGTGATCACGGGGTCCCGTTCCGGAGCGCGGTGCTGCGCAGCCAGCAGGTCCCCGTGAGGCCGGTAGCGCGCTCCGTGGGCAAATGCCGATCCGCTTACACGGTGCGGACGCGGCGCTGATTTCGCGCGACCAGGTAGGCCGTCCAAGCGAACGCCGGAAGCGGAGAGTAGAGCTGCCAGTACTGCCAGATGGGGTCCGCATAAGGCCCCAGCGGTCCCGAGCGCGCTGCGACCCGCTGCCCGATGTGGGTGCGGTCGACGCCCGACACGTGGCCGCGGGCCGGACCGTCAGGTGTCCGCCAGGAACCGGTGCAGTCCAGGACCTCGGTGGCTCCTTCGCGAGGAGTGGCCGTCGAGCGGACGCAGCGTTCGACGGAGACGCTCACCGGCTCTCCTGTGGAGAAGGTGATGAGAAGAAGCAGCGGGTAAACCCCCAGCCCTCCAAGAACGAAGGCGCACGCGCCGAAGAACCAGATCACCGAGCGGACCATCCGGTCATTGTCACGTCAGGCGGTCTCTCACGGAAGCCGGGCGGTTCGCCTGCAACCGGAGGTTGACCTCGGCCGTCTGAGTGCGGAGGTGATGCTCCGATGGTTCGCGGTCCAACGATCGTGTCGGTCTTCATCGGCGCGCGGCCGTTCGTGTGCACGGTGTGCCAGGCGTCCCGGTTCCGGAAGCGGAGGATGTACCTGCGCTGGCGGGGGGAGTTCGTGGCCCCGCCCCTGCCACCGGCGACGGGGCTCGTGTGCACCGGCTGTGGCTATCTCCACATGTTCTACAACGATGATCTGCGGTTCGAGGTGCACAGCGGACGGCTCTGAGCCGGCCGGCGATCGCGGGTCGCGCAGGCCGGTATCGATACTCTGTCGCGCATGTCCGACGGATCCCGGGAGGACGCCGAGTTCGCGCTCGCCGTGACCCGCTACGAAGAAGCGCTCAAGCAGGAAGAGGACGCCAAGGCGGCCCTCTTCGCGGCTGCCGCCGCCGCCGTCCGCGCCGGCAGCAGCCCGGAGGACCTGGCCGCCAAGGCGCCTTTCAGCGCGGCCTACATCCGGCGCCAGGTCCGCGAACTCGGCGTCGAACCACGCCCGCGCGGCCCCAGGGCGGCCAAGAAGAAGTAGCCACGGCACGCCGGCGAGCGTGTCCGCCCGGACTCGACGCAGAAAGCGGATCGCCTGGGCGCCTGCCCGGGCGCTCGTGCTGAGTTCAGGCGGGGACCAGGGGGCGGACCTGTTCGGCGACGAAGCGGACGAAGCCCTCGGGGTCGGGCTCGTCCGCCGTGGGCTGGAGGACGACCGTGCCGGCCCCCGCGTCCGCCAGGCGGCGGACGGCCTCGGCGACGGCGGCCGCGTCTCCGGCGACGCCGATGTCGGGGGAGGGGACGTCGCCCTCGGCCGCGAGTTCGGCGCGCAGGCGGGCGGCGCCGTCCGGGCCGGTCGCCGCGTGGAAGTAGGCGACGATCTCGTGACGGCCGGTACGGCCCGCCGCCCGGCGGCCCTCGTCGATGAGCGCGCGGGCCTTGCGCACGCCGTCGATTCCGGTGCCTGCGGTGAGGACGGTCCCGTCCGCGGCCTCGCCCGACAGGCGCAGCGAGCGCGGCCCGGTGGCGCCGGCGTACACGGCGGGCGCCGTGGCCGGTGGCCAGTCGAGGGCGACGCCGTCCAGCCGGACGTACCGGCCCCGCGTGCTGACCCGCTCGCCGCGCAGCAGTGCCCGCGTGGCGGTGAGATGCTCGCGGAGCAGGGTCAGCGGGGAGTCCACCCGCGCGCCGACCTGGCCCATCCAGTCCTGGACGCCGTGCCCGAGGCCGAGGATCACCCGGTCGGGGAAGAGCCGGTGCAGCGTCGCGGCCTCCATCGTGGTCAGGGCGGCGTTCCGCAGCGGCACCGGGAGCAGGCCGATGCCGATCCGCAGGCGCCCGGTCCAGGCCAGGGCCGCCGCGGCGGCGGCGACACCGCTCTCGTAGAAGCAGTCCTCCCAGAGCCACAGCTGGTCCAGACCGGCGTCGTCGGCCGCGCGGGCCACCCCGCGGAGCCGTTCGGGAGGGAGCTGAGGCCGGAACACGGCGCCGAGAGCGGTCATACCGATCTTCCTACCAAGCCTTCTCCGGCCGGACAACGCGATACCAGGGGCGTGGCATCCTGGCGGCATGAAGGTGATCGTCATCGGAGCGGGCGGGACGCTGGTCAACTCCGGGCTGGAGGGCTTTGTTCGCAACGCCGCCGCCGAGCTCCCGCGGGGGCTGCGCATCAACGTGGTCAGCCCGGGGTGGGTCAGCGAGACGCTGGAGGGTCTCGGCATGGACGCCTCGGACGGCACACCGGCCGCCGTCGTGGCCGCGGCCTACGTCAAGGCGCTCGAAGGCACCGCGCAAGGCGAGACGATCGTTCCCTGACGCGGGATCTCGGGCCACCCGGCCGGGGCGCGCGGAGGGCGGGAGCCGTAGAGTGTGCCCGTATTGGACCCGATGTCGATGAGCGGCCGCGCGCCGGCGGGAGGAGCGGTCATGGACGGTGCCCGTTCACGGGTCGCCGGTGCCGGTAGCGTACGGTTTCTCCCATGACGGCGACGGGTGCGGTGCGGGCGGGGTCACGGCGTGACCCCGGCCGCCGGCGCGCCCTCCTGGAGGCGGCCGACCGGGTGATCCAGCGGGAGGGCCCGGAGGCGTCGATGGCCGCCATCGCCGCGGAGGCGGGGATCAGCAAGCCGATCCTCTACCGGCACTTCGGCGACAAGAGCGGGCTGTACCAGGCGCTGGCCGAGCGGCACACCCGCAAGCTGGTCGAGGGGATCATGGCCGAGTTCTCCCGGCCCGGATCCGTGCGCGCCCGAACCCGCTCCACCATCGACACCTACCTGGCCACGATCTCGGCGAACCTGAACCTCTACCGGTTCCTCATGCACCGGGCCAGCGCCGAGGACGCGGCCACCCACAGCGCGATGAGCACCATGATCCGCGGGGTGAGCCGGGAGCTGGCCGAGGTGATGCTCGCCGAGGGCGACCGGCTGGACCGCACCCGCGCGTACGTGTGGGGCCACGCGGTCGTCGGGATGGTGCAGACCGCCGGCGACTGGTGGCTCGACCACGCCGGGGAGGTCCCCCGCGAGGCGGTGGTCGACGGCCTGGCAGACCTCATCCTGGCCGGGCTGCCGGCGGCCTCCTCCGACCGCGTCCTCGATCTGTTCCAGGACTGACGCCGTGCCGTTCCGGTGAACGGCCGTACCGAGAATCCACGACTCCCGAGGTGACAGTGCAGACCGACCTGAGGCCCGAACCCGCCGTCGAGACCGAGCGGCGCCCGTGGGGGAGCTTCGAGCGCTTCACGCTGAACGAGCCCTCCACCGTGAAGATCATTCACGTGGATCCCGGGCAGCGGCTCAGCCTGCAGCGCCATCGCGACCGCGACGAGCTGTGGGTCGCGCTCGACCCCGGCGCGGTGTTCGAGGTGGCCGGCCGCCGGATCGAGCCCGAGGTGGGCGAGCGGATCCTGATCCGGGCCGGCGACACCCACCGGCTGAGCTCGGCCGGCCCGGCCGTGCGGGTGATGGAGATCGCGTTCGGGCACTTCGACGAGGACGACATCGAGCGGCTGGAGGACTCCTACGGCCGCGCGTGACGCTCACCGCACGAGGTGGGCGTAGACGATGAGGTTGTCCCGGTACGACCCGTCCGCCTCGTCGTACGCGCCGCCGCAGGTGACCAGGCGCAGGCCCGCGTAGCGCACCTTCCCGTACACGCGCGTGCGCGGGAAGCGCCACTTGGGCACGCGCTCGGCCGCGTCCACGCGGAACACCGCCGCGCCGCCGCCGTCCCGGGCCACCCGGATCTCGTCTCCGGGGCGGAGCCGGTGGAGGCGGTGGAAGACGGCGGGGCCGTCGCGGTCGTCGTAGTGGCCGAGCAGGACCGCCGGTCCGCGGGCGCCGGGTGCCGGGCCCGGCGCGTACCAGCCGATCCGGTCCGCATGCCGCAGCGGCGGCACCTCCACGGTGCCGTCGCCGTTGAGCCCGACCCGCGCCACGGGCGCGTCCACCCCGATCGCGGGGATCCGGACGCGGGCCGGGGCGGCGGGCGGGAGGGCCGGGCCGTCGGGGATGTGCCACAGCGCGCGGGGGCCGCCGTGGTCGCGGTAGTCCGCCCGCGGCCCGCCGCCGTCCATCCCCTTGCCCATGGCCAGCGCGCCCGCCAGGGCCAGCCCGGCCGCCACGAGGTAGGCGCGGCTAGCGGCCACGGGACGCGCGGGACCGCGCCAGCGCCGAGCCGCCGATCGCGGCGGCCGCGACGACCATCGCCGTGCCGGCGAGCGCCCACGGCGGGCCGGGCTCGTGCGCCCCGCCGTCGCCCGTCCGCGCCCACCCGCGCGGGACGGGCACGGCCGCCTCGCCGGTCTCGTCCCTGTCCCGGCCGGTGCCCCCGGCCCCCGCGGTGTCCCCGTCCCGCGTGGAATCCCCGTCCCGCGCGGTGTCTCCGTCAGGCGCGGCGTCGCCGTCCGCGGCGGCGTCTTCGTTTCCTGGCGCGTCCCCGCCGGTGCCGCCGGGGAGGTGGAAGGTGCCCTCCTGGGTGAGGCCGGAGGCGTCGCACCTGGCCTCGACCCGGTGCGCGCCCGCCCGTTCCCGGACGATCCGCGCCTCGACGGTGAACCAGCCGTCGACGACCCTGCCCTCGCCGCGCGCCGCCCCGGTGACGCGCACCGCGCGGTCGGCGGCCTCGCAGCCGCCCGCGACGGTGACGGACGAGCCTGCGCGAGCGCCCTCGGCGTCGATGTCCAGCTCGCCGGCCCGCGCCGGCGCCGGCCACCCGAGGACCGCGGACGCGATCCCTGCGGCGAGCGCCGCCCGTATCGTGACCCGCATGAGCACCCTTCCCCTCCGTGCCTGATCCGAGCCGGTGATTCCCGGGCGGCCCGGGCTCACGGCGGCGTTGGAGGGTTCTTTGCCGGTGCTTACCGATGCTCTGCCCGAGGCGCCGTGGCGCCCGCCGCGTCGGCGAAGTGGCAGGCGACCGGATGGGCCGTCCCGTCCCGGACGGTGAGCGCGGGGACCTCCTCGGCGCACACGCCGGCGGCCATGTAGCAGCGGGTGCGGAAGCGGCACCCGGACGGCGGCGCCGCCGGCGACGGCACGTCCCCGGTGAGGACGATCTCCTCCGGGGCGGTGCCCGGCCGGTCGTGCACCGAGGGGGCGGCCGACAGCAGGGCCCGCGTGTACGGGTGCCGCGGGGCGGTGAAGACCTCCTCGGCGGTGCCGCGCTCGACGATCGTCCCGAGGTACATGACCGCGACGTCGTGCGCGATGTGGCGGACCACGTCCAGGTCGTGGGAGATGAACAGGTACGCGACGCCGAGCTCGGCCTGCAGGTCGGCCAGCAGGTTGAGGATCTGCGCCCGCACCGACACGTCCAGCGCCGAGACGGCCTCGTCGCACACGATCAGGCGCGGCCGCAGCGCGAGCGCGCGGGCGATGCTGACCCGCTGGCACTGGCCGCCCGACAGCTCGTGCAGCCGCCGCGCGCCGTGCTCGGGGCGCAGCCCGACCAGCCCCAGCAGCCGGTCCACCTCGGCCGCGCGCTCCTCGCGCGCGACGATGCCCGGATGCACCCGCCACCCCTCGGCGATGATCGCCGCGACCGTCATCCGGGGGTTGAGCGAGGTGTACGGGTCCTGGAAGACCATCTGCAGGTCGCGGCCCATCCGGCGGCGCCGCCGCGGCGGCACGGCGGCCAGGTCGTGCCCCGCGAACTCGATCGACCCGGCGAACGCGGGGCGCAGCCCGACGATCGCCCGCGCCAGCGTCGACTTCCCGCAGCCGGACTCGCCGACGATGCCGAGCGTCCGCCCGGCCCGCACGATCAGGTCGAGCCCGGCCACGGCGCGGACGCGCTCCCGGCCGAACCCCTGGCGGCCGCGCCGCTCGTACCCGGCCTCCAGGCCCCTGACCTCCAGGACGACCTCGCTCATCGGGTCACCTCCGCGGTGTGGTGGCAGGCCGCCGACCGGCCGTCGCCGAGCGGCTCCAGCGGCGGGTCGCCGGTCCGGCAGACCTCGGTGGCGAACGGGCAGCGCGGGTGGAACGCGCAGCCGCCCGGCGGCCGCCGCGGGTCCGGCGGCAGGCCCGGGATGGGGCGCAGCCGCTCGTCCCCGGCGCCGGGGACGGCCTCCAGGAGCCCGAGCGTGTACGGGTGCGCGGGCCGGGTGTAGACGGTGTCCAGCGGGCCCTGCTCGACGACGCGCCCGGCGTACATGACCGCGACGTCCTGGGCGAGCCGCGCGACGACGCCGAGGTCGTGCGAGACCAGCAGCGTCGCCAGGTCCGCCTCGCGCTGCCGCCGCGCCAGCAGCCGCAGGATCTGGGCCTGGACGGTGACGTCCAGCGCCGTGGTCGGCTCGTCGGCCAGCAGCACCTCCGGGCCCAGCGCCAGCGCCATCGCGATCACGGCGCGCTGCCGCATCCCGCCGGAGAACTCGTGCGGGTACGCGCCGTACCGCGCGTCGGCGTCGGCGATCCCCACCTCCTCCATCAGCGCGACGGCCTTGGCGCGCGCGGTGCGCCGGTCGTCCCCGAGGCGGCGGCGGAACGGCTCGGCGACCTGGCGGCCCACGCTGAGGCCGGGGTTGAGCGCGGCCATCGGGTCCTGGAACACCATCGCGACCCGGCGGCCCCGCACCTCCCGCCAGCGGCGCTCGCCGAACCCAGCGGTGTCCTCGCCGCCGATCGCCACGGTGCCCGCGGTGACCGCGGCGCCGGGCGGCAGCAGCCCGATCAGGGCCAGCGAGGTGAGGCTCTTGCCGCTGCCGGACTCGCCCACCAGGGCGAGCACCCGGCCGCGGCGCAGGGTGAGGGAGACGCCCCGGACGACCGGGCTGACGGCGGCGCGGCGCCCGGAGCGGAAGCCGATGTGGACGTCGCGCAGCTCGGCGGCGACGTCCCCGGCGGCCGGGGGCGTCGCCGGGACGGGGTGGTCGGCGGTACGGGACATGCGTGCCTCTCAGTGCCGGGGTGGGGCCGTGGGTCAGATCTGGGCGCGGGGGTCGGCGGCGTCGCGGAAGGCGTCGCCGGCGATGCCGACGCCGGTGACCACGGCGGCCAGCGCGACGGCCGGGGCGGTGGAGATCCACCAGGCCGAGCCGAGGTAGTCGCGGCCGGCCGAGACCGTCGCGCCCCAAGAGGCGGCGTCGGCGGGGATGCCGAGGCCGAGGAAGCTCAGCGACGCCTCGGCGACCATGGTCAGGCCGATCTGCACGGTCGCCGCGACCAGCAGCGGCTGCCAGCAGGACGGCAGCACGTGCCGGAACAGGATCCGGGCGTGCCCGGCCCCCAGTACCCGGGCCGAGTCGACGAACTCCAGGTCGCGGGTGGCCAGCGCGGACGCCCGCACCACCCGGGCGAAGATCACCCAGCGGGTGACCGCCAGCGTGATCACGATGTTGGTGATGCTGGGGCCGAGCACCCCGGCGATCAGGATGGCCAGCAGGATCGAGGGGAAGGCGAGCTGGACGTCCCCGATCCGCGACAGCAGGGTGTCGGTCCAGCCGCCGAAATAGCCCGACAGCAGCCCGGCCAGCAGGCCCGCCGCCCCGCCGATCAGCACGGTCGCCAGCGCCACGATCAGCGAGACCCGGCTGCCGGCCAGCAGGTTGGCCAGCATGTCGCGGCCGACCTGGTCGGTGCCGAGCCAGGCGATGCCGTCGCCGGCGGCGGAGCCGGGCGGCAGCAGGCGGTGCGGCAGGTCGGTCGCGACGGGGTCGTACGGCCGGATCATCGGCCCGAAAACGGCGGCGAGCACGAACAGGAGGAGGACCGCCGAGCCGATCCAGGCGCGGGCCGGGAGGCGGCGCCGCGCGGGCCGGCCGGAGGCGCCGGCCGGAACGGCGGCGGCGGGGGCGGGTTCGGTCGCGGTGGTGCTCATGCCGTCTCCGGGGTGAGGCGCGGGTCGAGGGCGACGTACAGGGCGTCGACGAGGACGTTCAGCGCGATGTACGACAGCGTGATCGTGACGATCGCCGCCTCCACCACCGCGTAGTCCCGGTTGGTGATCGCGTCGACCATCAGGGAGCCGAGGCCGGGCCAGGAGAAGACGACCTCGACGATGACGGCGTTGGCGATGAAGTTGCCCATCAGCAGGCCGAGGACGGTCACGACCGGCACGGCGATGTTGCGGGCGACGTGCACGTACATGACCGCGCCCTCGCCGGTGCCCTTCGCGCGGGCGGTGCGGACGTAGTCCTTGGCACGCTCCTCCAGCGCGCCGTTGCGCACCAGCCGGGCCAGCCAGCCGACGAACGGCAGCGCGAGCGTCACCGACGGCAGGATCACCGCGGCGGGGCCGCCGCCGGCGGTGCTGGGCAGCCAGTGCAGCTCCCGCGCGAAGACCAGGATGAGCACGATGCCCAGCCAGAACGAGGGGATCGCCTGGCCGGCCAGCGACCCGGCCGACACCAGGGCGTCCAGGATCCCGCCGGGCCGGCGCGCGCACGCCATCCCGACCGGGAACCCGGCGGCCAGCGTGATGAGCAGCGCCAGCGCGGCCAGCAGCAGGGTGGCCGGGAACCGCTCCAGCACGGCGCCCATCGCGCCGCCGCCCAGCCGCCACGAGCCGCCGAAGTCGCCGCGCAGCACCTCGCCCATGTGGGTGAGGTACTGCTGCCACAGCGGCCGGTCGAGCCCGAACTCGGCGCGCACCGACGCGAGCTGGTCGGCGCTCGCGTCGGGCCCGAGGATCAGCGTCGCCGGATCGCCGGGGACGACCCGGACGACCAGGAAGACCAGGCTGATCGCGCCGAACGCCACCACGGCGGCCTGGCCGGCGCGCCTGAGCAGGAACCGTCCCATCAGCCCGCCTCCGTTCCCGTCGCCGACTCCCGGACGATCAGCTCGGCGGGGAACAGCGTGGTCTCCGGCGCGCCCTCGCCGGCCATCCGCTCCAGCAGCCGGTCGACGCCGGTCGCGCCGACCCGCGCGGCGGGCAGCCGCACGGTCGTCAGCGGCGGGCCGAGGTAGGCGGCGAACGGGTGGTCGCCGTGCCCCGCGACCGCCACGTCCCGCGGGATCCGCAGGCCGTGCTCGGTGAACGCGCGGTACAGCCCGAGCGCGAAGTAGTCGTTGCCGGCCAGCACCGCGCTCCCGGGCCCGACCCGGCCGGCCAGCTCGCGCCCGATGGCGTAGGAGTCGACCGGGTCCCACGGCTGCGAGCTGGCCTCCCGGCGCCGGGTCGGCACCCGGATGATGCGGTCGGCGCCGACGGCGATGCCGCGCTCGTCCAGCACCGCCCGGAAGCCGCGGATCCGCTCGGCCACCGGCGAGATGTCCAGGTCCTCCTCCAGCAGGTAGAGGTCGCGGGCGCCGCCGTCCACCAGCAGCCCGGTGGCCCGGCGCGCGCTGTCGCGGTAGTCGACGCCGACCAGGTCGGTGTCCAGCCCGGGCAGGTCGCGGTTGAGCAGCACGACCGGGACGCCGGACTTGCGCAGCCGGTCCCAGTGCTCGGCGCCGTCCTGCACGGGGACGGCCAGGACGCCGTCCACGCCCCACCGCATCAGCTCCTCCACGACGCGGCGCTCGTTGTCGACGCTGTCCTCGGTGACCATCAGCATCAGCGAGTAGCCGTGCACGCGGCCGCGCTCCTCGATGGCGCTGATCAGCCGGGTGTAGAAGGGGTTGGACGGGTTGGTGATGACCAGCCCGATCGTCATCGCGTTCTGCAGCACGAGCGAGCGCGCCATCGTGTTCGGGACGTACCCCAGCCGGTCGGCCTCGGCCCGGACACGCTCCCGGGTCTCGGCGCTGACGGCGTCCTTGCCCGCCAGCGCGCGCGAGACGGTGTTGACCGACAGGTCCAGGGCGGCGGCGATGTCGCGCAGGGTTGCCCGGCGTCGGGGGGTCATGGCGTCCTCCCTCGCCCGACCGCGGCCAGGTCGGGCTGGTTGCTGGCGGCGGGGACGAACCCGGTGAGGTCGCGGCGCACGCCGTAGGCGGTGGTGAGCGCGGCGGGGAAGACCCCGACCGCGTCGGCCCAGATGATCTCGCAGGCGCGGGCGTACAGCTCCTCCCGCCGCGCGGCGTCCGCCTCCTGGCCGGCCGCGGCCAGGACCCTGTCGAGCTCGGCGTTCCGGTATCCCATCCGGTCGGCCTTGGAGGTGTAGAGGCGGCCGAGCGTGAACGCCGCGTCGCCGGTGGTGACGGTGTTGGTCTGGAGCTCGATGTCCCAGTCCAGGGAGTTGAGCCGGGCCAGCCACTGCGCCTTCTCCACGCTCTGCGGCCGGACCCGCACGCCCACCTCCGCCCACGCCGAGATCATCGACTGGGCCAGCTCGCGGGCCAGCGGGCCGGTCGCGTCGAACCACATCATCGAGGTGGTGAACCCGCCGCCCAGCCCGGCCTCGCGCAGCGCCCGCCGGGCCGCCCCGGGGTCGTGGGCGTACGGAGGCTGCTCGGCGAAGCCGAAGACGGTGGACGGGATCGGCGCCCGCATCCGCTCCGCGCCCGCCCCGTACAGCTTCCCGACGATCTCCTCCAGGTCCAGCGCGTGCCACATCGCGCGCCGCACCCGGGGGTCGGTGAACGGCGCCCGCTTGCAGTTGAACCAGGCCAGGTAGTAGGTCCAGCTCGGCACCGTGCGCACGTCCACGCCGGTGCCGCGCGCCTCGGGCAGCTGGTCGGGCGGCACCGGCCACAGCAGGTCGATGTCGCCGTTGCGCAGCGCCGTGATCGCGCCGGAGGTCTCGGCGATGTACGGCATCGAGACGCCCGGCAGCGCGGGCGGCCCGTTCCAGTACCCGTCGAAGCGGGCCAGCTCCACGCCGGCGGAGGGGGTGAACCCGGTGACCCGGAACGGGCCGGAGCCGACCGGGCGCCGCTTCTGCGCGGGATCGGCCACGAGCCGTTCCGGGACGATGAACAGCAGCGTCAGGTTCACCGGCAGCGTGGCCATCGGCCCGTCGGTCTCGAACACGACCCGGTGGTCGCCGTCCGCCCGCGCCGACTTCACCGCCGCCCACAGCGAGCTCTGCGCCGACTTGACGGCCTGCGTCCGCTTCAGGCAGGCGACCACGTCGCGCGCGGTGAGCGCGCCGCCGTCGTGGAAGCGCACCCCGGGCCGCAGCTCGAACGCCCAGGTGGTGTCGCCCTCGCGCTTCCAGGAGGTCGCCAGCCCGGGCACGAGGCGCTCCCCGTCGCGGCGCACCAGCGTGTCGAACACCAGCCGCTTGACGATCAGGGACGCCTCGTCCACCGCCGTGCCCGCGTTGTACGGGTCCAGGTCGGTGACCGGCTGGCCGAACGCGGCGCGCAGCGACCCCTCGGGGGAGGAGCCGCCGCCCGCCGCGCCGCAGCCGGCGACCGCCACGGCGGACGCGGCCAGGCCCGCCAGGGCCAGGAACTCGCGCCTACGCATCGCCATGGCGGTGCCTCAGCTCTTCAGGGCGAGGTAGATCATCACTCTGGCGTCGCCCTCGACGGCGCCCTTGAGCCGCAGCCACCCGCCGAACCCGGCCGAGGCCCAGGTGGCCAGGTCGCCGTCCAGCTCGCGTTCGGGCTCCAGGTCACACCAGTGCAGCCCGTCGGGCGATATCTGCGTGGTGACCCGCATCCGGGCGCCGGCGGCGCCGCGTTCGAGGGTGTGCACGAACCAGCGCGCCTCGGCGGCCCAGGCCGCCTCGTACGGCTCGGTCGCGAAGTCACCGGAGAGGGTGCGGTTCCGTTCCAGGACCGCGGTGAACGACTGTCGCATGCCGGACCCTTTCACCAGTCCACCGAGATGAGCACCGAGTCGAGGTAGAGGAAGTTGCGCACGTCGGTGTGCGTGCGGACCGAGACGTAGAAGTTGAGCAGGTTCTCCAGCGACCCGTACTCCTCGTCGTACGGGGGGACCGGCACGTCGCGCATGTCGTACACGGTGTCGTTGAGCTGGAGTTCGACGTTGGAGCGGGTGGAGGTGTCGATCACCCAGCGCAGGTAGTGCCAGTTGACCTTGGTCGGCACCTCGTTGTAGCAGAGCTCCTGCGGCCCGCCGAACTTCGCCCAGTTCTCCGGGCCGGGCGCGGTGAAGTCGGCCGTCGGCGGCAGCTTGATCTTGCCTTCGAAGTGCTCGCGCGGGGTCGGCTCGGGGATCGTCGGGGCGACCCACTCGCGCCGCAGGTTGTTGTCGACGTCGGTGTTCAGGTAGCGGGCCACGCAGTGGTAGCGGACGCCGTCGCAGATGTCGGTGGCGACGGTGAAGGCGCCGAACTGCTGCTCGGAGGGGTGCAGGTTGGCGTCCCACTCGCCGGCGCCCGCCTTGGCGGCCGCCTGGTTCTCGGCCGAGTGCGCCTCGGTCTTGAACGTCAGGTACGTCTCGAACTGCACCCGGCCGCGGCCCGCCATGGTCAGCCGCCGGATCGCGACCCCGGTGTGCCCGGCCAGCGGGCGGGTGGCGACCTTGAGCGCGTAGGTGCCCGACATCGCGCCGTGCGTGCCGACGTCGAAGAAGTCGCAGGAGCTGAGCTGCGGCGGCCGGAAGTCGCTCATGTGGTCGTCCACGGTGCGCAGGTCGCCGCGGCCGTCGTAGTTGCCGAGCAGCTCGATCCAGCCGTGCGTGCCGGTGTTGAAGTCGTCGTGGACGAGGATGCGCTGGAGCGGGTTGAACCGGGACAGCGCCGGGTTCGCGTGGCGCAGCGCCGCGGTGAGGGCGGCGGTGTCGGCGGGGGCGGCGGTCATCGGGTGGGCTCCTTGATCCGTACGTCGGCGTGCACCAGGTTGTGGTCCGAGCGCAGCAGGTCCCACGCCGCGCCGGACCGCGCGGTGGTCTGCGGCACCAGCGTCCAGGCGCGGACCGGGGTCCCGGCCCGGACGAAGATGTGGTCGATCTTGTCCTCGCCCTTCGGCAGCGGGATCCTGCCGCCGTTGAACGACAGGTACTCGTCGCCCGAGCGCCGCTTCGCGGTCTCGTGCGCGTCGGCGTAGCCCAGGTCGGCGAACGCGTCGTAGGAGCTGGCGCCGTCCTCCCGGGACGCGGAGTTCATGTCCCCGGCGAACACGACCGGCAGCCCGCGCGTGTGGGCGTTGTCGCGGGTGAGGTGCTCGGCGGTGCGGCGCGCGTCGGCGTAGCGCACCCGGCCCCAGTCCTTGGTCCACCCGTTGGGGTCGGTGGCGCCGTTCTTGCGGTACTCCAGGTGCATGTTGACCACGACGAACCGCATCCCCGTGCGCCGGTCGCGCAGGGTGTTCCACGTCATCGTCTTGCCGTAGATCTCGGTGGAGTCGGGGAGCCACAGCAGGTCGTGCGGCAGTTCCCGGCCGCGCTCGTCCCGGTGGGAGAAGCGGCGGGCGTCGTAGTAGGTGTAGCGGCCGGCGCCGGACCTCAGCGGGTAGCCGTGCTCGGGGTGCCGGGCTCCGGCGTAGTCGGCGGGGGCCTCGGCGTACCCGCGGGCGCGCATCGCGTCGGTGAGCGGCTTCCGGTACGACTCCACGTCCACGATCGGCTGCGTCGGGGTGGCGTTGTTGCCGATCTCCTGGGTGACCACGACGCCGGTGCGGGCGCGGACGATGTCGTCGGCGACGTTCGCCGCGCGCCCGCCCGCCCACGGCGGGAGCTTGGTGGCGCAGTCGCGCCCGATGGTCGCCTCGCAGATCTCCTTGGTCGGCAGGCAGCCGTGCCCGCAGACGTTGTAGGTGGCGATGCGCAGGTCGAGCGCGCGGGCCGGGCGCTCGGGCCCGGCGGCGCCGGCGGGCGGTCCGGTGCCGGCGAGCGCCGCGGCGAGCAGGGCCGCGGCCAGGGCGGCGGGGGGACGGAGCATCCGCATTCCGGGGAGCCTTCCTGTAGGCTGCGTCACATTAACGTTAACGTTAGCGTTGAGGATGGTCGCCGGAGAGATCGGCTGTCAAGGCCCCGGGACGAGGAAAGTCCCGCCGCGGGGCCGGAAGGCCGCCGCGACGGGACGAGGGAGGGGAACGGGAAAAGGGATCCGGAGGTCCTGCTGGAGAGGTCCTACTGGAGGAGCCTCCAGTCACCCGGGGCCAGGTCGGGCGCCCGGCCCGTACCGCCGCGCGTGGCGGTGAACAGCTCGCCCTGGTGCGTCACGACGCTGCCCGGCCGGTACGCGGTGCCGTCCCGCCAGGCCGGCACGCCGACCGGGGCGATGCGGCTGGTGCGGCCGTCCGCGCTGCGCGTCCGGACGAGCGCGTGCTCGCCGACCCGCACGGGGCCGCCGTACGCGCGCCAGCGGACGCCGTCGGTGGAGTACTCGATCGCCAGGCCGGGGTTGCGGACGCTGGCGGTCAGCGTCCCGGCGGAGATCTTCGCGCCGGGCAGCGGGACGCGGTAGTTCACGCCCGTGCCGCGCAGCCCGACCGGCCGGTAGTACGACAGCAGCGGGTAGGTGACCTGCCCGAGCGTGTTGCTGAAGACCTCCCACGCCGCCGGCATCTGGGCGGGCGACGGCGTGCGGCGGTTCCACGCCCGCTCGGCCGCGCCGAGCAGCTTCGGGAACGCCTGGTACTCGCGCACCTCGGGCGTCTTGCCGTTCTCGGCCCACAGCTGCGCCTCGATGCCGAGGATGTTCTTCCTGCCCTGCTCCGTCAGCCGCTGCCAGCCGGGGCTGGGCGTGACGGGGTTGCCCCACCGGTCCTCGGTCGCGTTGGCGTACACGTCGAACGGCTGGTACGTGAACGTGCTCTTCTCGTCCACGTACGCGGCCCAGTAGTAGCCCGGCTCGTCGGGGTCCTTGTTGTAGGCGAGGTCCATGTAGAGGTTGGTGGCGTGGGCGAGGATGACCGGCGTGCCCTCGTTCGCGAACCGGTACGCCCAGTCCTCGCGGCCCCAGCCCCACACGTTCTGCCAGGGGAGCGGCGCGAAGTTCCTCAGCCGCAGGTCGCGGTCGGGCGCGGTGACGTCCTCCCAGCCGGAGGTCGACTTCGCCGCCGTCAGCGCGATGCCGTTCCACCGGGTGAAGAACAGGTCGGCCAGCTCCTCGCCGGACTTGCCGGCCGTGTCGGGGTTCGCCGCGCACGCGGGCGATCCGTTCCACCAGCCCTCGGGCGGGCCGGGCGGCTCGTCGCCGCCGAGGTTGAGCCGGTTCAGCGGCACGCCGGCGGCGGCGTACATCTTGCCGACCTCGCCGACGACCTTGCGCAGGAACGCGTACGTGCCCGGGACGCAGGGGTTGACCAGGTTGTCGTTGTAGCCCTGGACGCTGACGTGCCGCGAGGTGTCCTGCGGGTCGAGCAGCCGGTAGGTGGCGTCGCCGGTGCGCTGGTGGCGGCGCTCCATCGCCTGGACGGCGGCGCGGGCGTGCGCGGGGAAGTTCAGCTCCGGCACGACCTCGATGTGCCGCTCCGCCGCGTACCGCAGGATGCCGGTGAAGTCGCCCGCCGAGTAGTGCCCGGAGCCCTTGCCGACGAAGTTGACCATGAGCTGCTCGTAGCCCTGGAACGCGGGGGTGCGGCCGAGGTTGGCCTGGGTGCGGTCGCGCGCCTTGCCGAGGACGCCGTCGCCGCCGCCGAGGTCGTTCACCGACCCCATGCCGTGATGCAGGCCGGTGCGCTCGTCCGGTTCCAGGACCCGGCGCCCGCCGAAGCCGGTCAGCTCGGGCAGGCCGGGGATCTCCAGCCGCCAGCCCTCGTCGTTGGTCAGCCCGAGGTGCAGCCGGTTGAGCTTGCTGAACGCCATGAGGTCCAGGAACTTCTTGACGGTCTCGGGGGACTCGAAGTGCCGGGCCACGTCGATGTGCAGGCCGCGGTAGCCGAACAGCGGCGCGTCGGCGACCGCCGCGCGCGGCACCGCCACCGTCGCGGGCGCGCGGCCGGCGGCCGCCGCCTTGTACGCCGGGGCGGGGACGAGCTGCCGCAGCGTCTGGATGCCGTACAGCACCCCGGCGGCGTCCGCGCCGACGATCTCGACCCCGGCGGCGGTCGCGTTCAGGGTGTAGCCCTCGGCGTCGGGCTCGCCGTCGCGGTCGGCGTCCAGCCGGGCGTCCGTCCGCAGGGTGACGGGCGCGCCGCGTCCCGTGGAGACGTCGCGGAGCGCCGACCGCAGGTATCCGGCCTCCTTGCGCAGGCTCGCCGGGGCGGTGATCGCGGAGTCGCCGCCGAGCGCGACGGTGCCGCCGCCGGCCGTGGCCGACAGCGGCTGCGGGACGATCCTCTGCTGGAGCGTGAGGTCGAGCCTGCGGGCGGTGTTCTCGGCGTGGCGGAGCGCCGCGGTCTGGACGGGCCGCGCGTCGCCGGAGAACGCCTTGGTCTGCTTGGGGTCGGCCGGGTCGAGCAGCGTCTTCGCGGGCATCCACCGGGCGGGGCCGCGGCCGTACGCGAGGGCCCAGCCGGCCGGGGCGTCGGACTTGTGCGTTGCCCAGAGCTCGACGTCGAGGTCGATCGCGCGCCGCTCGCCCGGCGCGACCCGCCCGAACGCGCCGGTCGGCGTCAGCGCGTAGAAGTCGCCGCTCCGGGCGGTGTCGGCGCGGGCGACCGCGAGGCCCTGGGCGGCGAGCCGGGCGCGGGCGGCGTCGCCGGCCGCGCCGGCCAGCACCGCGGCGGGCTGGCGGACGGAGGTGAAGTACATCGTCCAGCCGCCCGCGAGCGCGCATCCGCGGTCGCGGTTGGCGAGCGTCAGCCGGGCGCGGAAGTACTGCGCGTCGGTGACGGTGTGGTCGACCGGCCGGTAGGTCATCAGCAGGTCGCGCGCGTCGGGCCGGCAGCCGGCCGCGGCGGTGCCGGGCGCGGCGGCGACGGCGAGCGAGGCGGCGAGGGCGGCGGCGGGTACGAGGACCGCAGGTCTGTTGGGCGTCTTCATGGCAGCATGAACCGCTCTCCTGGCGGACGGGGGACGGACCGGCGGGCGGGCGCCGGCGGCGGCGGCCGGGCTCGCAACCGATCGCGGCCGCACAAACAGGAAAGTAACCTAATAATTAGCGGCACCCGGTGCCCAAGTCCGCAACCGGCCACCGCCGCCGCCCGGCCGCGGAAACGGCCGGGCGCGGCCGCTCCGCACCCTGAGGGGTGGGAACGGCCGCGCCCGGTGGACGGGGCGGCGGCGCGCCGGTCAGGTCGAGGAGGACAGCTCCAGCTCCTTGACCTTCGGGTCGCCGGCGTCGGCCGTGTAGTCCGACTCGCGCGTGGCGTCGTCGCCGTCGGCCAGCTTGGCGGCGCGGCACACCACCGTGCCGGCGACCGCGACCACCAGGTTGACGGCGAGCGCGAGCACGCCCACGTACACCGTCATCTTGGTGTCCAGCCCCAGCTCGCTCAGCTTGTACGCGGAGCCGCCGAAGTGCTCCTTGCCCTTCGCCGGGTTGGGGATCTGGTACAGCATCCACAGCCCGGCGCCCAGGCCCGCGGCCCAGCCGGCGATCAGCGCGCCGCGGTGGAACCAGCGGGTGACCAGGCCGAGCGCCACCGCCGGCAGCGTCTGCAGGATGATCACGCCGCCGATCAGCTGGAGGTCGATGGAGAACTCGGGGTCCAGCAGCAGGATGCAGGCCACCGCGCCGACCTTGACCACCAGCGAGACCAGCTTGCTGACCGTGGCCTCCTGCTTCTCGGTGGCGTCCTTCTTCAGGTACTCCTTGTAGATGTTGCGGGTGAACAGGTTCGCCGCCGCGATCGACATGATCGCCGCCGGGACCAGCGCGCCGATGCCGATCGCCGCGTACGCGACGCCGGCGAACCAGCTCGGGAACATCTGGTCGAACAGGACCGGCACCACGGTGTTGGTGTCGGCCTTCCCGTCGGTGATGATCGGCGTCACCCCGGCCGCGATCGCCATGAAGCCCAGCAGCGCGATCAGCCCGAGCACGAAGCTGTAGGCGGGCAGCGCCGACATGTTGCGCTTGATCACGTCACGGTTCTTGCTGGCCAGCACGCCGGTGATGCTGTGCGGGTAGAGGAACAGCGCCAGCGCGGAGCCCAGCGCGAGCATCGCGTAGTTGAGCTGGTTGGTGCCGTCCAGCAGGATCCCGTCGGACGGCGCGGGGGTCTTCTCGAACTTGGCCTGCGCCGAGTCGAAGATGTTCCCCCAGCCGCCGAGCTTGCTCGGGATGTACAGCACCGCGACGATGATCACCAGGTAGATCAGGATGTCCTTGACGAAGGCGATCAGCGCCGGCGCCCGCAGGCCCGACTGGTAGGTGTAGGCGGCCAGGATGGCGAACGCGATGACGATCGGCAGGTGGCCGGTCACCCCCATCGCCTTCAGCACCGCCTCGATGCCGACCAGCTGCAGCGCGATGTACGGCATCGTCGCCACGATGCCGGTGATCGCCACCACCAGCGCCAGCGTCGGCGAGCCGAACCGGGCGCGCACGAAGTCGGCGGGCGTCACGAACCCGTGCACGTGCGACACCGACCAGAGCCGGATCAGCACCAGGAACACCAGCGGGTAGACCACGATGGTGTACGGCACCGCGTAGAAGCCGGCCGCGCCCGCGCCGAAGACCAGGGCGGGGACGGCGACGAAGGTGTAGGCGGTGTAGAGGTCGCCGCCGATCAGGAACCAGGTGATCCAGCTGCCGAAGTTGCGGCCGCCCAGGCCCCACTCGTCCAGGCTGTCCATCGTGGCCGGCCGGCGCCACCGGGCCGCCACGAAGCCCATGCCGCTCACCAGGAGGAACAGCAGGGCGAAAATGATCATTTCGGTGAGGTGCTCGGTGCTCATGTCAGCCCCGCCTCCTGGTCATCCGGTAGACGATCACCGTGCAGGCCACGCCCACCGGGATGAAGAGGAACTGGATCCAGTAGAAGGCGGGGAAACCGGCGACGCGGGGCTCGTCGCTGTTGAAGACGAACGTCAGCAGGGGGAGCACCACCGGGACGATCAGCAGCCAGTTCCAGTGGCTGCGGTCGGAGCGCGGGGGCTCCGCCGGGGGCGGGGTCTTGGCCGGGGTACCGGCCGATTTCGAGGCCAAGGGTCCTCCTCGTCGGGCGGGAGCGATGCCCGCCCCGGTGGCGCGCGTGTCGGCGCAGGTCCTCCGGGGCGGAAGTGAAACCGCGCGAGCCTATCCCGGCGCCGGTCACGGGCTCATATCGGGTACGGCACGACTTGGCTGGATCGTTCCAGCGCGGCGCCGCTCGACCCGGGGGCGCGCGGGCGGGTAGGCTCCTCCCATGCGAACCGCGCCCCGGCTCTTCCAGTGGTGGTGGCGCCGCTAGGCGGCGCCGGTTCGTGCATTTCCGAAATCCAGGCGACCGCCCTCACCCGGCGGTCGTCTCGCGTTTCGGCCGGGGGTGCAGGGCTCGATCACGAGGGGCCACCGCGGTGGAGACCGTCCCAGAGCAATCGCAGACCAGCGAGTTCGTGACCGCCGGGGGCGTGCGGGTCACCCGCACGGCCACGCCGGTCGACCCCGAGCGCAAGTCCGACGTGCTGAACGCCCTCGTCGCCGCCGTGGGGGAGCGGCGCGGGGGCGTGCTGAGCTCCGGCATGGAGTACCCCGGCCGCTACAGCCGCTGGCACATGGCCTACCTCGACCCCTGCCTGGAGATCGTCGCGCGCGGCCGCACGGTCGCCGCGCGGGCGCTGAACGGGCGCGGCCGGGTGGTGCTGGCCGCTGTCGCGCCGGTGCTGCGCGGCGTCGGCGAGGTCCGCTCCGAGGACGCCGGCGGCGTCGAGGTGTTCGTGCCGCCGTCCGCGGAGTTCTTCACCGAGGAGGAGCGCAGCCGGCAGCCGACCGTGTTCAGCGCGCTGCGCGCGATCATCGACCTGTTCCGCTGCGACGACCCGCACCTCGGCCTGTACGGGGCGTTCGGGTACGACCTGTCGCTGCAGTTCGAGCCGCTGCGCACCCGGCTGGAGCGCCCGGCGGACCAGCGCGACCTGGTGCTGCACCTGGCCGACGAGATGATCGTGGTCGACCGGAAGCGGGAGACCTCGCACCGGATGTCCTACGACTTCGAGGCCGGCGGCGCGAGCACCGCGGGGCTGCCGCGCGAGACCGAGCCGACGCCGGTGCCCGCCGCCGCCGAGCCGCCGCCCCAGCCCGTCCCCGGCGTGTACGCGCGGATGGTGCGGGACGCCAAGGAGAAGTTCGTCCGCGGCGACCTGTTCGAGGTGACGCCGGGGCACGCCATGTACGGGCGGTGCGAGTCCCCGGCGGCGTTCTTCGAGCGGCTGCGGGAGACCAACCCGGCGCCGTACGAGTTCCTGTTCAACCTCGGCGACGGCGAGTACCTGGTCGGCGCCTCGCCGGAGATGTTCGTCCGGGTGACCGGCGACCGGGTGGAGACCTGCCCGATCGCGGGCACGATCCGGCGCGGGGAGGACGCCCTGGAGGACGCCGAGCAGATCCGCGCGATCCTGTCGTCGGCCAAGGACGAGTCCGAGCTGACGATGTGCACCGACGTCGACCGCAACGACAAGTCGCGGATCTGCGTGCCGGGCAGCGTGAAGGTGCTGGGGCGGCGGCAGATCGAGCTGTACTCGCGGCTGATCCACACCGTCGACCACATCGAGGGGCGGCTGCGGCCGGGCTTCGACGCGCTGGACGCGTTCCTCACCCACATGTGGGCGGTGACGGTGACCGGCGCGCCCAAGACGTGGGCGATGCAGTTCATCGAGGACCACGAGGACTCGCCGCGCCGCTGGTACGGCGGGGCCGTCGGCTGCGTCGGCTTCGACGGGTCGATGAACACCGGGCTGACGCTCCGTACCGCGCAGATCCGGGACGGGATCGCGACCGTGCGGGCCGGGGCCACGCTGCTGTACGACTCCGACCCCGACGAGGAGGAGCGCGAGACGCACCTCAAGGCGAGCGCGCTGCTGCGGGCGCTGGAGGAGTCGCAGGCCGGCGCCGAGGACGCCGGGGCGGCGGCGGAGCCGGCGGCCGGGCGCGCCGGGGAGGGGCTGAAGGTCCTGGTGGTCGACCACGAGGACTCCTTCGTCAACACCCTCGCCGACTACTTCCGACAGGAGGGCGCCGACGTGGTCACGCTGCGGCACGGCTTCCCGGTGGGGATGCTGGACGAGCACGCGCCCGACCTGGTCGTCCTGTCGCCGGGTCCGGGCCGGCCCGAGGACTTCGCGACCGGCGCGCTGCTGGACGCCCTCGACGAGCGGGGGCTGCCCGCGTTCGGGGTGTGCCTGGGGCTGCAGGCGATGGTCGAGCACGCGGGCGGCGAGCTGGCGCTGCTGCCGGAGCCGTCGCACGGCAAGCCGGGGCAGGTGAAGGTCGCGGCGGGCGGCGAGCTGCTGGAGGGGCTGCCGGACGAGTTCACCGCGGCCCGCTACCACTCGCTGCACGCGAAGCCCGACCGGGTGAAGGGCTTCCAGGTCACCGCGCTGACCGGGGACGTGGTCATGGCGATCGAGGACCCGCGGCGGCGGCGCTGGGCGGTGCAGTTCCATCCGGAGTCGATCCTCACCGCGGCGGGGCGGTCGGGCCACCGGATCGTGGCGAACGCGCTGCGGCTCTGCCGGCGGCCCGCCGAGAAACCGGCGGACGTAACAATTCGGTAATTTCGGACAACCAATATCGGGAGGCGGTTTGCCGGTCGCGGGGCAGGGCACCCCGCGACCATGTTCGCCTTGCTTTCGATCATCGCGGCGATCCTCGTCATCGCCGGCATCTACGTTCTCATCGCCCGCCGGGAGATTCTCTTCGGCATCGTCCTGATCGTCCTCGGCTGCCTGGTGGGGCCGGGCGGCATCAGCATCTTCACCTGACCGTCCTCGCCGCATGGACCTCCCCGCCCGGGCAGCGGCCCGGGCGGGCGCCATGCCTCCGGAGCGGCCCGCCCGAAACGTGGGGAAAGCCTGACGCTCGCTGTCAGGTTTCGGTGCCAGCATCGTCCGCATGAACGAGCAGACGAGTACCGCGACGACCGGCCGGGACGGGCGGGACCGCCCGCTGGCGGGACGGGTCGCCCTGGTCGCGGGGGCCACCCGCGGCGCCGGCCGCGGCATCGCCGTGCAGCTGGGCGCCGCGGGCGCCACCGTCTACGCCACCGGGCGCACCACCCGGGAGCGCCGCTCGGAGACCGGCCGCCCCGAGACCATCGAGGAGACCGCCGAGCTCGTCAGCGCGGCCGGCGGCGAGGGCATCGCCGTCCCCACCGACCATCTCGACCCCGCGCAGGTGGACCGGCTGGTCGAGCGGATCGACGCCGGCCACGGCCGGCTGGACGTCCTGGTGAACGACATCTGGGGCGCCGACCACCTCGTCAGGTTCGGCACCCGGTTCTGGGACCTGCCGCTGGACGAGGGCCTGCGGATGTTCCGGCTGTCGATCGACGCGCACGCCATCACCGCGCACAAGGCGCTCCCGCTCCTGATCAGGAACCCCGGCGGGCTGGCGATCGAGATGACCGACGGCACGGCCGAGAGCAACGCCGCGTACCGCGAGGAGACCGGCTACTTCTACGACCTGTGCAAATGGGCCGTGATCCGGATGGGGCTGGCCCTGTCGGAGGAGATCGCGCCGTACGGCTGCACCGCCGTGTCGCTCACCCCCGGCTGGCTGCGGTCGGAGGCGATGCTGGAGCACTTCGGCGTCACCGAGGACACCTGGCGGGACGGCACCCGCGTGAACGCGCACTTCGCGATCTCCGAGTCGCCCGCCTACGTCGGGCGGGCCGCCGCCGCCCTGGCCGCCGACCCGGAACGGCACCGCTGGAACGGCAGGTCGCTGTCCAGCGGCGAGCTGGCCCGGGAGTACGGGTTCACCGACACCGACGGCAGCCGGCCGGACGCCTGGCGGTACATCGCCGAAGTGCAGTCGGCGGGCAGGCCCGCCGACGTCACCGGCTACCGGTAGAGCGCGGCGACCCGGGCGGCGTTCCCGGCCATCCGGGCGCGCAGCTCCGGCGGCTCCAGCACCTCGACCTCGGCGCCCAGGCGCATCAGCTCCTGCTCGGCCACCAGCGGCGACTCGACCGGGAGCCGGGTGACGACCCAGCCGTCGCCGTCCGGCTCGCCCGCCTCCTCCCGCGCCCTGCGGGCCGCGTACGGCTCCACCGCGTACCGCAGGGCGCGCAGCCCGGCCGGGCTCAGCCGGACGGTGACCTCCTCGCGCAGCATCGCCCGCAGGAACGACTCGGCCTGTCCCGCCCAGTGGCCGGGCAGGTCGAACCCCTCGTCCCGCTCGAACGTCTCGCCGGTGGGCTCCAGCCCGGTGATCCGGTCGACGCGGTACGTGCGGTGCCCCTCGCCGACGCGGGCGACGAGGTACCAGGTGCCGTTCTTCAGCACCAGCCCGTACGGCTCCGCCGTGCGCGTCACCTCGCGGTCCTTGCGGTAGCGCAGCCGGACGACCTCGTCCCGCCACACCGCCCGGGCCAGCTCCCGCAGGAGCGGCGGGGGACCGGACTCGCCGAACCAGCCCGGCGCGTCCAGGTGGAAGCGCCGGCCGGCCTGGACGGGGGCGTCCCGCAGCGTGGCCGGGAGCGCGGCCAGCACCTTCAGCTCCGCCGCCGCGACCGCGTCGGCCAGCCCCATGTCCGCGGCCGGGCCCGGCAGCCCGGACAGGAACAGCGCCTCGGCCTCCTCGCGGCTGAGCCCGGTGAGCCGGGTGCGGTACCCGCCGACGAGCCGGTAGCCGCCGTTGCGGCCCTGCTCGGCGTACACCGGGACGCCGGCCGCCGACAGCGCCTCGACGTCCCGGTAGACCGTCCGCTCGGAGACCTCCAGCTCGCGGGCCAGCTCGGCGGCGGTCATCGTCTCCCGCGACTGCAGCAGGAGCACCAGGTTGATCAGCCGGGACGCGCGCATGGGCCCATTCTGACATTCTTGTGTCAGATAACGCGATCATCTCTGCCGTGGACGGCGAAACCGCTGTTAACGTCGCCGCCGTGTCCGATCTGCACGCGTTCATCGACGCCCTTCCGAAAGTCGAGCTCCACGTCCACCTGGTGGGCTCGGCGTCCGTCCCCACCGTCCTCGAACTGGCCCGGCGCCACCCCGACGGGACCGTCCCGGCCGGCGAGCGGGAGCTGCGCGCGTTCTACGCGTTCCGCGACTTCCCGCACTTCGCCGAGGTGTACCAGGCCGTCAACGCCCTGGTCCGCGACCCCGAGGACGTCGCCACCCTCGTGCTCGGCGTCGCCCGCGACCTGGCCGCGCAGAACGTCCGGTACGTCGAGCTGACCGTCACCCCGCACGCCCACCGGCTCGTCGGCATGCCGCCCGCCGCCGTCACCGAGGCGCTCGACATCGCCGCCCGCCAGGCGCGCGAGCGGTACGGCATCCGGATGGCCTACATCTTCGACATCCCGGCCGACCTCCCCGGCGACTTCATCGGCGACACCCTCGACCAGGCCCTCGCGCACCCGCCCGAGAACCTCGTCGGCTTCGGCCTGGCCGGCATCGAGCAGGCCCGCGCCGGCCACACCGAGGCCATCCGGGACGCGTTCCGCGCCGCCCGCGCCGCCGGGCTCCGCAGCCTCCCGCACGCCGGCGAGATGACCGGCCCGGAAACGATCTGGGAGGTCGTCGAGGGGCTGGGCGCCGAGCGCATCGGCCACGGCCTGTCCTGCGTCCAGGACCCCCGGCTGGTCGCCCACCTGCGCGAGACGCAGATCCCCCTGGAGGTGTGCCCCACCTCCAACGTCCGCACCGGCCAGATCCCCGACATCGCCGCCCACCCGCTGCCCCGGATGCTGGAGGAGGGCCTGTTCGTCACGCTCAACAGCGACGACCCGCCCATGTTCGACACCACGCTGACCGGCGAGTACCGCGTCGCCGCCGACGTCTTCGGCCTGGGCCGCGCCGAACTGGCCGCCCTCGCCCGCAACGCCGTCACCGCCTCCAGCCTCGACGAGGACGCCAAGAAGTCGATCATCCACGAGATCGACGCCACGTGACCGCCCGCGCCGGTCAGCCCCAGGCGAGGGTCCGCCAGGGGCTGTCCGGCGCGCCGGTGAGGACACGGTGGGCCGCGACCGAGCGGTCGTACCAGGTGCCGAACTCGCCCCCGTCGAAGCGCAGCAGCCGGCCCAGGGTGTAGCCGGCCGAGAACTCCGCCCACGACCCGTACGCCCGGCGGGCCAGGTCGCCCGCGCGCAGCACGCACTCCGCGGCGGTCTCCGCGTCGCAGAAGCCCGCGTTGAGGCCCCAGCGGGCCATGTTGACCGCGCGGCCGAAGTCGTACCCCGCCACGGTGCCCACCCGCTCGCCGGCCTCCAGCAGCCCGTCGATCCGGAAGCGCGCCTCGTACCGCAGGATCAGCGTCGACAGGCGCACCAGCTCCCGGGCGGTCCCGACGTCCTCGCCGCGGCACCGGCCGGTCACGGCCTCCTGCCAGGCGTACTCGTCGTCCTCCGGGCGCCGCAGGTCCAGCACGTCCTGGATCGCCGGATCGCTGTTCTCCGCGTGGAGCAGCGCGTCGATCTGCTCGCGCCAGCCCGCCGCGTCCGTGACGCCCCAGCTCTCGGCCAGCCGCTCGCGGACGTCGGCGGGGTCCTCGTCGCGGCCGTCCGGCAGGTTCCAGGCGACCCCGTTGCCGACCGCCAGGTGCGCGCCGACCGCCAGCGCGGCCGCCGGCCGCCCCCACGCCGCCGCGCCGGGATGCGTCACGACGATGTCGTGGTCGCGGTCCGGGCGCCGCTCCGCCTCGCCCAGCAGCGCCGCCACCCGCCGGTGCGCGTCGCCGCCCGGCGCGAGGACGGCCAGCAGCTCGCGCAGCGCCGGGACGGCCGCGCGGTGCCCGCTCTCCCGTACCGCCAGCCGCGCCGCGTGCACCGCCACCCGCTCCGCGCGGCGGCGGTCGCGGACGGCGCGGAACCCGTCCAGCGCCGCCAGCGCCCGGGCGCGCGCCTCCTTCACCCGGCCCGCGCCCTCCAGGACGTGCGCGGCCTGCCCGTCCAGCACCGCCCGCAGCGCTCCGGCGTCCGGGAGGCCGGCGGCCGCGCGCTCGGCCGCGTCCATGATCCGCAGGGCGTCGCGGATCCGGCCGGCGTCCCGCAGCGCCCGCGCCTGCCGCGCCCGCACCGCCACGGCCGAGGCGAGGTCGCCGCGCACCTCCAGCGCCCCGGCCGCCTCCGCGTAGACCGCCGCCGCCTCCGCGGCCTCGCCCCGCCGCTCGTACCTCCGCGCCCGCTCGAGCGCGGTCTCGATCTTCATGATCCCTTGACGGGCCGCTCAGCCGGCCGGTTCCACCTCGACCCGGGTGTCGTGGAACACCGGACCGCCGCCCATGTCCGTGTCGCGCTCGTCGACGACCGCGTTGGCGTTGGCGCCGCCCGAGAACTTGGCCCAGTGCCCCTTGGTCGTCGCGACCACGCCCGGCCGCACCTGCGGCGTCACCTCCAGGACCGCCTCGAACGCGCCACGGTCGTTGCCGACCCGGACCCGGCCGCCGCTCTCCAGCCCCCGCTCCCGCGCGTCCTCGGGGTGCATCCGCAGCGCCGGCCCGCCGCCCGACCGGCGCCGCAGCTCCTCGTTGCTGCCGAACACCGTGTTGAGGAAGTGGTGCGAGGCCGCCGAGACCAGCGCCAGCGGGTACCGCTTCGCCCGCTCCGGATCGGCGACCTCGGCCGGCGGCGTGTACCCCGCCAGCGGGTCCAGGCCCGCGTCCGCGGCCCACCGCGACACGAACTCCAGCCGCCCCGACAGCGTCGGGAACCCGTCCGCGTACGGAAGGAACGGATCCGGCACCGACAGCCGCGCGAACCCCTCCTTCTTCAGCCGCTCCAGCGTGATCCCCTCCAGGAACGGATGCCCGGACGCCAGCGCCTGCTCGGCCAGCCGCTCGTCCGGCTCGTACAGCGCCGGCTCGGCCAGCCCCATCGCGCGGGCCAGCCGCCGGAACGTCTCCGTCGTGGGCAGGCACTCGCCGGGCGGCTCGACCGCGGGCTCGTTCCACGCCAGGTACAGGTGGCCGTAGCGCGGTGATAGCGGCGTCCTAATCATGGGCTCTGCCTGGTGGAATGCGGAACGTGACCCACCAGCATCGGCGACTGTATCCGTCATCCGCGCGAACCCTCCGGCAAGGAGAG
>NZ_JBGNUR010000019.1:0-39919 GCF_041951345.1 Actinomadura sp. 21ATH
ACACTCGATGGCCACGGGGCGGTCCGGTCACCAATGAACCGAACCGATAAAGGCACTGGCTTTTAACACGCTGTTGAGTTCTCAAGAAACGGACACCCACCGCGCCCGACCCACTCTCGCAGGCCCGTGCTCCGGGGCAACCCTTCAAGCTTATCCGATTCGTCCGGTTCGTCAAACTTCGTCCGATTCGGCGCCCCCCGCAGGTTCCAGCGACGCGGAGGAGATCCGCGCTGCCGGTCTGTGGAGTTCCCCTCGGGCCGGCCGCCTCCCGGCGTCCCGCTCCCCTTGGGGCAGGTAGAACATTAGGTCCGTCCGGCAACACCGTCAAATCGACGCTCCGGGGCGCGTAGTCCCAGGTGAACCCCGGGTTTCGGGGGTCGGCAAGGGGCGCGGCACGGTCCTCGTGACCGCACTGTGACGTTTGAACGGCCGGAGCTTTGCCCTCGGACGCGAACGGGCGCCCGCCCGGCACAGGCCGGACGGGCGCCCGCGGCGCTCGGAACGGGGGGTCAGGCCGGCACGACCTCCACGCCCCCGACGTTGCGCTTCCCGCGCCGCAGCACCAGGAAGCGGCCGTGCAGGAGGTCCGACGCCGCCGGGACGGCGTCCTCGGCCGCGACCTTGGCGTTGTTCAGGTACGCGCCGCCCTGGGCGATCGCGCGCCGCGCCTCGGACTTGCTCTTGCACAGGCCCGAGGCGGCCAGGAGGTCGGCGACGGGCGGGAGTTCGCCCGGCGGCACCTCGGTACGGGGCACCTCGGCCAGGGCCGACCGGAGCGTGCGCTCGTCCAGCTCCTCCAGGGCGCCCTGCCCGAACAGCGCCCGCGAGGCCGCGACCACGCGGGCGGTCTCGTCGGCGCCGTGGACCATCGTGGTCATCTCCTCGGCCAGCGCCCGCTGCGGGATGCGGGCGGCGGGGCGCTCGGCGCCCTGCTTGACCAGTTCCTCGATCTCCTCCCTGGTGCGGAAGCTGAAGACCTTGAGGAACCTGGCGATGTCGCGGTCGTCGGCGTTGAACCAGAACTGGTAGAACGCGTACGGCGAGGTCAGCTCGGGGTCGAGCCAGTACGTCTCGCCGCCGGCGGTCTTGCCGAACTTCGTCCCGTCGGCCTTGGTCAGCAGCGGCGTGGTCAGGGCGTGCGCCGCGGTCCCCTCGACGCGCCTGATCAGGTCGGCCCCGGCCGTGAGGTTGCCCCACTGGTCGTTGCCGCCGGTCTGCAGGACGCAGCCGTACCGCCGGTGCAGCTCCAGGTAGTCCATGGACTGGAGGAGCACGTAGCTGAACTCGGTGTAGCTGATCCCCGTCTCCAGGCGGCTGCGCACCGTCTCGCGGGCGAGCATCCGGTTCACCGGGAAGTGCTTGCCGATGTCGCGGAGGAACTCGATGACCGTCATCGGGCCGGTCCAGTCGAGGTTGCTGACCATGGTGGCGGAGTTGGGCGCGTCACCGAAGTCCAGGAAGCGGGAGACCTGGCCGTGGATGCGCTCGACCCAGCCGGCGACGGTCTCCTCGGAGTTCAGGACGCGTTCCGCGCTCTTGCCGCTGGGGTCGCCGATCAGCCCGGTGGCGCCGCCGACCAGCCCGATGGGACGGTGCCCGGCCTGCTGGAAGCGCTTGAGCACCAGGATCTGGATCAGGTTGCCGAGGTGCAGGGACGGCGCGGTCGGGTCGAAACCGCAATAGAGCGTGACCGGCCCCGCGGCGAGCGTCGCTCGCAGTTCGTCCAGATCGGTGGACTGCGCGATCAGGTCGCGCCACGCGAGATCGTCGAGGATGTCGGTCACGTTCTTCCTGCTCTCCACATGCGAAGGGTCGGTCCCTCCAGGGTGCCGGAGGGTGCGCACCTCACGGTAATGGTTTACCGCGGCCGGCCGTGACGTGCCGGGCCGGTACGGAGGCGTCAGGCGGGCCTGGCCCGCTTGCGCGGCACGTGGGCCCGGTACGCGGAGACGGTCGGGTCACCGTCGATCCAGAACCGCCAGGGGGTCTCCTTGGCCCCGGTCACGCCGACCCGGGGGCCGGTCCTGATCAGTGCCGGGTCGGCGGGGTCGCCGGGCAGGACGCGCAGGGCTCCGCCGGGGGCGCAGACGTCCGCGCCGTTCTGCTCGCGGGCGATGCCGAGGGTGACGCACAGCCGGGCGGGGCCGCGGGCCATGTCGCGCTCGGTGGAGCGGGGCCGCCGGGAGCGTGCCGTCTCGTGCCCGGAGACGACCTGGCCGGCGCGGATCAGGACGGCCGAGGCGGTGCCCTCCTCCGCGCAGACCAGGTTGACGCAGTAGTGCATGCCGTACGTGAAGTACACGTAGGCGTGCCCGGGCGGCCCGAACATCACCTCGGTGCGCGGCGTGCGGCCCCGGTAGGCGTGCGAGGCCGGGTCGAGGGGCCCGGCGTACGCCTCGACCTCGGTGAGCCGGACGGCGACGCCGCCGTGGACGAGGACGCGGCCGAGCAGGTCGGGGGCGACCTCGTCCACCGGGCGGTCGAAGAACGCGCGGGGCAGGGGGGTGCCGGTCATCGGCCTACTCGGAGCCCGCGGCCCAGGCGGCGTGCTCGTCGGCGAGGCCGCGCAGCGCGGCGATCTGCTCGCGGACGCGCTCGGGGGCGGTGCCGCCGTGCGCCTTGCGGGAGGCGAGCGCGCCCTGGACGTTCAGGACCTCGCGGACGTCGGGGGTCAGGTGCGGGGACACCTTGAGCAGCTCGTCGTCGGTGAGGTCGTCGAAGTCCTTGTCGTTGACCTGGCACCAGACGACGAGGTGGCCGACGACCTCGTGGGCGTCGCGGAAGGCGGTGCCGCGCCGGACGAGGAGTTCGGCGAGGTCGGTGGCCAGGGCGAAGCCGTCGGGGGCGGACGCCTCCAGCCGCTCGGTGTTGACGCGCATGGTGGCGATCAGGCCGGACATGGCGGGCAGGACGAGGAGCAGCGTCTCGACGGCGTCGAAGGCGCCCTCCTTGTCCTCCTGGAGGTCGCGGTTGTAGGTGAGGGGCAGGCCCTTGAGGGTGGTGAGCAGGCCGACGAGGTGGCCGATGAGGCGGCCGGCCTTGCCGCGGGCCAGCTCGGCGACGTCGGGGTTCTTCTTCTGCGGCATGATCGACGACCCGGTGGCGTAGGTGTCGTCCATCTCGATCCAGCGGAACTCCTGGGACGCCCACAGGCAGATCTCCTCGCCGAGGCGGGAGAGGTGGACGCCGGTCAGGGCGGCGGCGAAGAGGAACTCGGCGACGAAGTCGCGGTCGGCGACGGCGTCCATGGAGTTGGCGGCGGCCGAGTCGAAGCCGAGTTCGGCGGCGGTGGCCTGCGGGTCCAGCGGGAGCGAGGAGCCGGCGAGGGCGCCGGAGCCGAGCGGGGACACGGCGGCGCGGCGGTCCCAGTCGCGGAGCCGGTCGATGTCGCGGGTGAGCGGCTGGACGTGGGCGAGCAGCTGGTGGGAGAACAGCACCGGCTGGGCGTGCTGGAGGTGGGTCATGCCGGGGGCGGCGACGCCGAGGTTGTGCTCGGCCTGGGCGATCAGCGCGGTCTCCAGCTCGACCAGCCGGCTGACGATCTGCCGGACGTGGTCGCGGAGGTAGAGGCGCAGGTCGGTGGCGACCTGGTCGTTGCGGCTGCGGCCGGCGCGGAGCTTGCCGCCGAGGGCGCCGAGGCGTTCCAGGAGGCCGCGTTCGAGGGCGGTGTGGACGTCCTCGTCGGCGACGGTGGGCCGGAAGTCGCCGCTCTTGCACGCCTCTTCGAGGTCGTCGAGGGCACCGAGCATGCGCTCCAGCTCGTCGTCGGTGAGCAGCCCCGCCCGGTTGAGCACGCGGGCGTGGGCGCGCGAGCCCATCAGGTCGTACGGGGCGAGCCGCCAGTCGAACTGGACGCTCACCGAGAGCCGCGCGAGCGCGTCCGACGGACCGCCTTCGAACCGGCCGCCCCACAGTCGCGTCGGTGCCTTCGTCACGAAAATCCTCTTCTTCCTGTGCTTTCCTGTGCTCTTCGAACGGAGGCGGGCGGCTGCCGCCGGCCCGCGATCCCCCACTGTATTGCCACCCCGGCGCGCGCCGCTCCGGTCCGGGACGCCGTGCTAGCCGCCGTGCTGGCCGCCGCGCCGTTCGCGTCCCGCGGCCAGGCGCAGCAGCGACTCGGCCAGCTCCTGCCCGCCGGCCGGGTCGCGCGCGATGACCAGGATGGAGTCGTCGCCCGCGACCGTGCCGAGGATGGACGGCCATTCGGCGTGGTCGATCGCCGAGGCCAGGTACTGGGCGGCGCCCGGCGGGGTGCGGACCATGACCAGGTTGGCCGACGCCTCGGCGGAGACCAGCAGTTCGGCGGCGAGCCGCCCGAGCCTGCCGGTGAACGACTCGGCGTCGCCGGCGCCGGTCCGGGCGCGCCGGATCCGCTCGCCGCCCTCCCCGGGGACGGCGTAGATGAGGCTGCCGTCGTCGGCGCGCAGCCGTACCGCGCCGATCTCGACCAGGTCGCGCGACAGCGTGGCCTGGGTGACCTCGACGCCCGCCTCGGCGAGCAGGCGGGCCAGCTCGGCCTGGGAGTGCACCGGGTTGCGGGTCAGCAGATCGACGACCTTGGCCTGGCGGGCGGTCTTGGTCACGGGGATCGTCATGGCGGTCTTCTTATCGCTCCAGAAGCCAGGCCAGCAACGCCTTCTGGGCGTGCAGCCGGTTCTCGGCCTCGTCCCAGACGACGCTGCGGGGGCCGTCCAGCACCGCGGCGGTGATCTCCTTGCCGCGGTAGGCGGGGAGGCAGTGCAGCACGATCGCCGCGTCGTCGGCGAGGGAAAGCAGCGCCTCGTCGATCCGGTACGGCTCGTACAGGGCGGTGTCCTTGCCCTCCTGGCCCATCGACACCCAGGTGTCGGTGGCGAGGACGTCGGCGCCGGCCGCGGCGCGCTCGGCGCCGGCGGTCACGGTGACCGAGCCGCCGGTGGCGGCCGCGATCTCCGCGGCCCTCGCGACCACGGCGGGGTCGGGCGGCAGCGGCTCGGGGGCGGCGATCCGGACGTGCATGCCGGCGGTGGCGCCGCCGAGCAGGTAGGAGTGGGCCATGTTGTTGGCGCCGTCGCCGAAGTAGGCGAGGGTGAGGCCGGCCAGGCCGCCCTTGGACTCCTTGATCGTCTGGAGGTCGGCCAGGATCTGGCAGGGGTGGAACTCGTCGGTCAGCGCGTTGACGACCGGGACGGTCGTGCCCGCGGCCATCTCCTCGATGCGTTCCTGCCCGCCGGTGCGCCACACGATCGCGGACGCCTGCCGTTCCAGGACCCGGGCGGTGTCGGCGATCGACTCGCCGCGGCCGAGCTGGCTGGTCCCGGAGTCCAGGACCAGCGGGTGCCCGCCGAGTTCGGCGATGCCGACGGCGAACGAGATGCGGGTGCGGGTGGACGGCTTGTCGAACAGCACCGCGACGGTCCGGGGGCCCTCCAGCGGCCGGTGCGCGAACCGGTCCGCCTTCATGGCGGCGGCCAGTTCCAGCACCTCGGCCTGCTCGGCGGGGGTGAGGTCGTCGTCGCGCAGGAAGTGCCGCGCCATGGGTCAGTCCTCCTTCTCGGCCGCGGCGTCCAGGATCGCCGGGAGGGCGTCGGTGAACGAGCCGGCCTGCTCGGGGGTGAGGATGAGGGGCGGGGCGAGCCTGATCGCGTCCGGCTGCACGGCGTTGACCAGGAACCCGGCCTCCCGGGCGGCGGCCTCCACGGCGCCGGCGCGGGCGCCGTCCAGGACCACGGCCCGCCAGAGCCCGCGCCCCCGCACGCCCTTCAGCAGGGGATGGAGGGTCGCGGTGATCCCGGCGGCGAGCCGCTCCCCCACCGCGGTGACGTGGTCGAGGAGGCCGTCCCGCTCGATGGTCCCGATGACCGCGAGCGCGGCGGCGGCGCCGACCGGGTTGCCGCCGAAGGTGCTGCCGTGGTCGCCCTTGGCGAAGATGCCGCCGTGCTCGCCGAAGGCGACGCAGGCGCCGATCGGCAGCCCGCCGCCGAGGCCCTTGGCGAGGGTGAGGATGTCGGGGGTGGCGCCGGCCAGCTCGTGGCGGAACACGAACCACGTGCCGGTGCGCCCGATCGCGGACTGGATCTCGTCGGCGACGAGGAGCGCGCCGGTGGCGTCGCAGATCTCGCGGGCGGCGGCGAAGTAGCCCTCCGGGGGCGGGACGACGCCGGCCTCGCCCTGCGTGGGCTCCAGGAACACCGCCGCGCACTCGCCGGTCACGGCGGCCTTGAGCGCGTCGGCGTCACCGTACGGGACGAAGCGGACGTCCAGCGCGAACGGCCCGAACGGTTCCCGGATGGCGTCCTTGCCGGTCAGCGCGAGCGCGCCCATGCTGCGGCCGTGGAAGCCGTTCTCGGTCGCGACGAAGTAGGACCGGCCGTTGCTCTTGCCGTACTTGATCGCGAGCTTGAGCGCGGCCTCGTTGGCCTCGGTGCCGCTGTTGGCGAGGAACACCCGGGCGTCGGCGTCCAGCAGCCCGCGCAGCTTCTCGGCCAGCCGCACCTCGGGCTCGTGCAGGAAGAGGTTGGAGGTGTGCGCGAGGCCGGCGACCTGGGCGCTCACCGCCTCGACCAGGGCCGGGTGGCCGTGCCCCAGGCTGCTCACCGCGATGCCGGCGATCAGGTCGAGGTAGGCGTTGCCGTCCACGTCCCAGACCCGGCTGCCCTCGCCGCGCGCGAGCGCCAGCGGCGGCACGCCGTAGTTGGGCATGAACGCCGCCTCGTACCGTTTCCTGAGGTCGTCGTTCTTCACGCGACTTCTCCCTCTTCGTTCTCGTCCGCCGCCGGGGCGGGGGTGCCCGGGACGACCATGGTGCCGACGCCCTCGTCGGTGAAGACCTCCAGCAGGACCGAGTGCGGGACGCGGCCGTCCAGCACGTGCGCCTGCGGGACGCCGCCGCGCACGGCGTGCAGGCACGCCTCCATCTTCGGCACCATGCCCGAGGTCAGTTCGGGCAGCAGCGCGGCCAGTTCGTCGGCCGTCAGGCTGTCGATCACGTCGTCGCTGTCGGGCCAGTCGGCGTACAGGCCCTCGACGTCGGTCAGCACGACCAGCTTGGTGGCGTCCAGCGCCACGGCCAGCGCGGCGGCGGCGGTGTCGGCGTTGACGTTGTAGACCTCGCCGTCGTCGCCGCGGGCGACGCTGGAGATGACCGGGATCCGGCCGTCGTCCAGCAGCGCCCGGACCGCGCCGACCTGGACCTCGACGATCTCGCCGACCTGGCCGATGTCGACCGGCTCGCCGTCCACGACCGCGTGCTTGCGCTCGGCGGTGAACAGGTTGGCGTCCTCGCCCGACATCCCAACGCCGAACGCGCCGTGCCGGTTGAGCAGGCCCACCACGTCCCGGTTGACCTGGCCGACCAGGACCATCCGGACGACCTCCATGGCCTCCGGGGTGGTGACGCGCAGCCCGGCGGTGAAGCTGGACTCGATCCCGGCGCGCTCCAGCGCGGCGTTGATCTGCGGCCCGCCGCCGTGCACGATCACCGGGCGCAGCCCGGCGTAGCGCAGGAACACCACGTCCTCGGCGAACGAGGCGCGCAGCGACGCGTCGGTCATCGCGTGCCCGCCGTACTTGATCACGACGGTGGCGCCGTGGAAGCGCTCCAGCCACGGCAGCGCCTGGATCAGCGTGCCGGCCTTCTCCAGCACCCCGGCCCTGTTCTTCCGCATCCGGGCCCCGCTCGTCACTCCGCTCACGTGCTGTACGCCGAGTTCTCGTGGACGTAGTCGGCCGTGAGGTCGGTGGTCCAGACGGTGGCGCTGTGCGGGCCGGCCGACAGGTCGACGGTGATCGTCACGTCGCGGGGGCGCAGGTCGACCTTGTCGCGGTCGTCGCCGACCGAGCCGTTCCGGCAGACCCAGACGCCGTTGATCGCGACGTTGAGGTGGTCGGGCTCGAAGACGGCGTCGGTGGTGCCGACGGCCGACAGGACCCGCCCCCAGTTGGGGTCCTCGCCGTGGATGGCGCACTTGAGCAGGTTGTTGCGGGCGATGGAGCGGCCGACGGTCACGGCGTCGTCCTCGCTGTCGGCGCCGACGATCTCGATCGCGATGGCCTTGGACGCGCCCTCGGCGTCCACGAGGAGCTGCCGGGTGAGGTCGGCGGCGACCTCGGTGAGCAGCGCGGTGAACTCGGCCTCGTCCGGGGTCGCCCCGGCGGCGCCGGAGGCCATCAGCAGCACGGTGTCGTTGGTGGACATGCAGCCGTCGGCGTCCAGCCGGTCGAGGGTGACGCCGGTGGCGGCGCGCAGCGCCCGGTCGAGGGCGGCGGCGTCCAGGTCGGCGTCGGTGGTGATCACGCAGAGCATGGTGGCGAGGGAGGGGGCCAGCATGCCGGCGCCCTTGGCCATCCCGCCGATCATGTAGCCGCCGTCGCCCTGCCGGAACGCGATCTTGGCGACGCTGTCGGTGGTGCGGATGGCGTCCGCGGCGGCCAGCCCGCCGTCGCCGCGCGACAGCCCGGCGGCCGCGGCGTCGACGCCCGGCAGCAGGCTGTCCATGGGCAGCCGCTCCCCGATGAGGCCGGTGGAGCAGACCGCGATCTCCCCGGCCGAGTCCTGGAGGGCCTCGGCGACCTTCTCGGCGGTCGCGTGGGTGTCCTGGAAGCCGGGCGCGCCGGTGCAGGCGTTGGCGCCGCCGGAGTTGAGCACCACCGCGCGCAGCCGGCCGCCCTTGAGGACCTGCTCGGACCACAGGACCGGCGCGGCCTTCACCCGGTTGCGGGTGAAGACGCCGGCCGCGGCGCGGGACGGCCCGTCGTTGACGACCAGGGCGAGGTCGCGGGCTCCGCTGTCCTTCAGGCCGGCGACGACGCCGGCGGCGCGGAACCCTCTGGGTGCGGTGACGCTCAAGGAGACACTCCGATCGTGGTGAGACCGAGCCGTTCGGGCAGGCCGAGGGCGAGGTTGGCGCTCTGCACCGCTCCCCCGCCGGTGCCCTTGGTGAGGTTGTCGATGGCGGCGACCACGACGGCGCGGCCGGCGCGCTCGTCGTGGGCGACCTGGATCAGGGCGGTGTTGGCGCCGAGCGTCATCGCGGTCGAGGGCCACTGCCCCTCGGGCAGCAGGGCGACGAACGGCTCGCCCTCGTAGGCCAGGCCGTACGCGTCGCGCAGGGTCTCCAGCGTGACGCCGGGCCGGGTGCGGGCCGAGCAGGTGGCCAGGATGCCGCGGCTCATCGGCGCCAGCGTGGGGGTGAACGAGACGGTGACCGGCTCGCCCGCGACCCCGCTCAGGTTCTGGATCATCTCCGGGGTGTGCCGGTGCACGCCGCCGACGCCGTACGGGCTCATCGCGCCCATGACCTCGCTGCCGAGCAGGTGCGGCTTCAGCGCGCGGCCCGCGCCGGAGGTGCCGGAGGCGGCGACCACGACGACGTCCGGCTCGACCAGCCCGGCCAGGAACGCCGGGAACATCGCCAGCGTGACCGCGGTCGGGTAGCAGCCGGGCACCGCGATGCGCTTCGCGCCGGCGAGCACCTCGCGCTGCCCCGGGAGCTCGGGCAGGCCGTACGGCCAGGTGCCGGCGTGCGGGGTGCCGTAGAAGGCGGTCCAGTCGGCGGCGTCGGACAGCCGGAAGTCGGCGCCGCAGTCGATGACGAGCATGTCGTCGCCGAGCTTCTCGGCCAGCGGCCCGGACTGCCCGTGCGGCAGTGCCAGGAACACCGCGTCGTGCCCGGCGAGCGTGTCCGGCGTGGTCTCCTCCAGGACGCGGCCGGCCAGGGATCGCAGGTGCGGCTGGTGCGCGCCGAGCTCGGTGCCCGCGTTGGACCCCGCCGTCAGCGTGCCGATCTCGAACTCCGGATGGCCGGCGAGGATGCGCAGCACCTCGCCGCCCGCGTATCCGCTGGCGCCGGCGACCGCCGCCTTGATGCCCATGGTGTCCGTTCACCTTCCCCGATGCTTGGTGAGCAAGAGTATGCATGAGTCTGGATGAATATCCAAATCGTTAATCCGCCCGAAACAGCTTAGGCGGCTAATGATTTGACGGCTAATAATGAGGCTTCTAATCTTTTGTCCCATGGAGAGGCAAGATCACGGATTCGTGGACATCACCCCCACGGGGCCGGTGGACGACTGGCCGACCGGCCGGCTGTTCGCCGCCGCCGCCAAGCTGTGGGGCCCGGTGATGTGGCGGGTGATCGACCAGCACGGGATCAGCCCGGCCGGCTTCCTGATCCTGCGCTCGCTGCTCGGCCGCGACGGGCAGCGCCCCGGCGAGCTGGCCCGGCAGATGATGATCACGCCCGCCTCGGTCACCTCGGTGATCGGCACCCTGGAGCGCAACGGCCACGTGGAGCGGCGCCGCGACCCCACCGACCGGCGGGCCGTGCTCGTCCACATCACCGGCTCCGGCCGCCGCCTGGCCGTCGAGGGCGGCCAGGAGCTGTCCCGGGACCTCCGCCGCTTCTACGTGATCGACGAGGCCGACGAGCCGGCCGTCCGCCGGTTCCTGATCCAGCTGATCGACCGGTTCCGCGCCTACTCCGGCGGCGACACCACGGCCGCGGGCGCCGCCTGCGGCCCGGCGGACGCCACGGCCCGCCCGGCGGACGGCCCGCCGGCCGGGCGCACGGCCGAGCCGCCCCCCACGCCCCCCGAGGAGGAGAGATGACCGCACCCCCCGAAGGCCCGCCGGACGGCGGCCCGCCCGTCGCCGTGCGCACCACCGGCCTGCGCAAGACCTACTCCGGCCCGCGCGGCGACGTGCCCGCCGTCCAGGGCGTCGACCTGGAGGTCGGGCAGGGCGAGTTCTTCGGCCTGCTCGGCCCCAACGGCGCCGGCAAGTCGACCACCATCGGCATGCTCACCACCCTCGTGCTGCCCACCGCCGGGACGGCGGAGGTGTGCGGGCTCGACGTCGTCCGCCGGCCCGTCGAGGTCAAGCGCCGGATCGGCATGGTGTCCCAGAACAACACCCTGGACAACGAGCTCAACGCGTTCGAGAACCTGGAGTTCCGCGGCCGCTACTTCGGCATGTCCGGCCGGGACGCCCGCCGCAGGGCCGGCGAGCTGCTGGAGATGTTCAACCTCCAGGACCGCCGCAAGGGCACCCCGTTCGAGCTGTCGGGCGGCCAGGCCAAGCGGCTGATGATCTGCCGGGCGCTGGTCCACCGGCCCGAGGTGCTGTTCCTGGACGAGCCCACCGCCGGCCTCGACCCGCAGAACCGGGTCAACCTCTGGGAGGTGCTGCGCGGCCTGCAGAAGGAGGGCCAGACCATCGTCCTCACCACCCACTACATGGAGGAGGCCGAGGCCCTCTGCGACCGGCTCGCCGTGATCGACCACGGCAGGGTGCTGGCCAGCGGCACCGTGGACGGCCTCAAGGACACCGCCGGCGCCGACACCGTGATCACCGTCTCGTACGACGGGACGCCACCCGGCGACCTGGCCGCGCTCCGCGACCGCGCCGGGATCGATCGCGTCGAGGTGACCGGCGAGCAGGTGCGGGTGTTCGCCCGCGAGCCCGAGGGCGTCCTGGGCGAGCTGGTGGCGGCCGGCTCGGCCGCCGGGGTCGGCGTCACCGACGCCGCGCAGCTGCGCCCCAGCCTGGAGACCGTGTTCCTCACCCTGACCGGACGGGAGTACCGCGACTGATGGCTTCCCAGAAGACGGCCGAGGCCGCGGCGGCGGTGAGCGAGCGGCCCGTGCCCGCGCCGCCGGCCATGCGGCCCACCCTGGCGCGCACCTTCGGCGGCATGATGGCCCGCGAGGTGCGGGTCATGCGCAAGAACTTCCTGTCGACGTTCCTGCGGGTGCTGGTCCAGCCGCTGATGTTCGTGTTCGTGTTCGCGTACGTGCTGCCGAAGATCGGCGGCGGGGCGATGGCCATGGGCGGCGGGGACGGCGCCAACTTCACCACGATCCTGGTGCCCGGCCTGGTCGCCTCGTCGATGGTCATGCAGGCGATGATGGCGGCGATCATGCCGCTGATGATGGAGCTGACCTGGCAGCGCTCCATCACCGACCGGGCACTGGCGCCGCTGCCGGTCCCGATGCTGGCGATCCAGAAGATCACCGCGGCGGCGGTGCAGGGCCTGGTGGGCGGGCTGCTGGTCTTCCCCGCGGTGCTGTTCATCCACGCCGACGGCCAGGAGCCGCAGGTCCACATCGGCAGCTGGCCGGTGCTGATCATGGCGATGGCGGTCGGCTCGCTGCTGGCCGCCTCGGGCGGGCTGCTGCTCGGCACGCTGATCGACCCGCAGAAGGCGCAGATCCTGTTCGCCGTGATCCTGCTGCCGGTCACCATGCTCGGCTGCGTCTACTACCCGTGGTCGGCGCTGGAGGACATCCGCTGGCTGCAGATCGCCAGCCTGTTCAACCCGCTGGTGTACGTGAGCGAGGCGCTGCGGGCGGCGCTGACCCCGGGCGTGGGCCACATGCCCACCTGGGCGTTCTCGCTGGCGCTGCTCGGCGGCACCGCCGTGCTCACCTGGTTCGCGACGCGCACGTTCACCAAGCGCGTCCTGACCTGAGCCGGACCCGCGCGGGACGGGACGGGGCGGGGTGCGCGCACCCCGCCCCGTCCGCGTCCGGGCTCACATCGGCTCGATCTCGGACAGCCCGGCGTCCTTGTCCAGGCGCAGCCAGCGGGTGATCCCGACGGTCCGCAGGAACGGGACGTCGTGGCTGACCACGACCAGCGCCCCCCGGTACGCCTCCAGCGCCTCCGCCAGGCGGCGGACGCTGGCCATGTCGAGGTTGTTGGTCGGCTCGTCCATCAGCAGCAGCCGCGGCGCGGGCTCGGCCAGCAGCAGCGAGGCCAGGACCGCCCGGAAGCGCTCCCCGCCCGACAGCGTCCCGGCGGGCTGGTCGGCCCGCCGGCCGCGGAACAGGAACCGCGCCAGCCCCGCCCGGACGGTCTGCGCCGACGCCGACGGCGCGAACTCCCGCACGTTGTCGACCACGCTGAGCCGGTCGTCCAGGACGTCCAGCCGCTGCGGCAGGTAGCGCACGCCCTCGACGCCGATCTTCACCCGGAGCCCCTCGCCCGGACCCTCGCCGAGCAGCGCGCGCAGGAAGGTCGTCTTCCCGGCGCCGTTCGGGCCGGTCAGCGCGATCCGCTCCGGGCCCCGGACGATCAGCTCCTCCAGGGCCGCGGGCTCCCCGGCGGGCAGCCCGGACACGGTGAGGACGGTGCGCCCCGCCGGGACCTCGGTCGCGGGCAGCGCGATCCGGATCTCGGCGTCGGCGCGGACCGCCTCCTCGGCCTCCGACAGCCGGTCGCGCGCGTCCGCGAGCCGGTCCTCGTGCATCTGCCGGTGCTTGCCGGCCGACACCTGCGCCTGCCGCTTGCGCTCCTGCATGATGATCTTCGGCTCGCGCTTCTGCTCGAACATCTTGTTGCCGTAGCGGACCCGGCGGGCCAGCTTCACATGGGCCTCCTCCAGCTCGCGTTTCTGCCGCCGCAGGTCCTGGCCGGCGGCGCGGACGGCGCGCTCGGCCGCCTCCCGCTCCACGGCGAGCAGCTCCTCGTACCCGGTCAGGTTGCCGCCGAACGAGCGCACGCCGCCCTCCCGCAGGTCGGCGATCTCGTCGACGAGGTCCAGCAGCGTCCGGTCGTGGCTGACGACGATCAGCACGCCCGGCCAGGACTCCACCGCGCCGTAGAGGCGGCGGCGCGCGTCCAGGTCGAGGTTGTTGGTGGGCTCGTCGAGCAGCAGCACGTCGGGACGGGCCAGCAGGCGGCCCGCGAGGCCGGTCATGATGGCCTCGCCGCCCGACAGCGTCGCCACCGTGCGGTCCAGCCCGACGGCGCCCAGGCCGAGCCGGTCCAGCTCGGCACGGGCGCGCTCCTCCACGTCCCAGCCGTCCCCGACCGCGGCGAAGTTCTCCTCGGTCGCCTCGCCCCGCTCGATCGCGTGCAGCGCCTCGCGGGTCGCGGTGATGCCGAGCAGGTCCGACACGGTACGGGCGGTGCCGAGCGGGAGGTTCTGCGGCAGGTAGCCGATCTCGCCGGCGACGCTGACCGTCCCGGCCGCCGGGCGCACCTCGCCCGCGATCAGCCTGAGCAGGGTGGACTTGCCCGAGCCGTTGACGCCGATGAGGCCGGTACGGCCGGTGCCGAACGCGACGTCCAGGCCGTCCAGCACGGTCGTGCCGTCCTCCCAGGCGAACGACAGCTCCGAGCAGACCACCGAGAAGGGGGTGGAAGCAGCAGGAAATGACATGGGCGGTCCTCCAAGACGTACCGGGATCGATCAGGACACGTGGAGACACCGCGGAACGCGCAGCGCGCGGGCGAAAAGAGCAATCGCCCGGGACGAGGGTCCACCGAGGTCACGAACGCGGGCACGCGGGGCGCTGCTCGAGACGAGCACCCAGAACCGCTGCCACGCGGTGTCTGCGACCTCAGTGCTTCATGGACTCCCCAGCCGGACGACGATGTGACGGGTCCAGCGTAGCCGGACATCTAATGCAACACAAGTAGCTTTAAGAGAATTTCCCCGGGAACGCGAGAGCGGCCCCGCACCGCAGTACGAGGCCGCTCCCGGGAAGCGTCAGGGCGTCAGCCCCCGCGCTGGACGGCGCCGGTGCGCTCGGCGGCGGCGGCCACGGCCGCGTCCCGGGACGCGCCGGCCTCCTCGGCCGTGAGCGTCCGGTCCGGCGCGCGGAACCGCAGCGAGTAGGCCAGCGACTTGCGCCCCTCGCCCGCCTGCTCGCCCGTGTAGACGTCGAACAGCCGGACCGACTCCAGCAGCTCGCCCGCCCCGTCGCGCAGCGCCGCCTCCACCTCGGCCGCCGGAACGGCCGCGTCGACGACCAGCGCGACGTCCTGCGTGGCGACCGGGTACGACGACACGTGCGGCGCCCGCACCGGGCCCGGGTCGCCGAGCAGCCGGGTCTCCAGCTCCATCGCGCAGGTCCGCGGCGGCAGCCCGAACGCCTTGATCACCCGCGGGTGCAACTCGCCCGCGTGCCCGACCAGGGTCTCCCCCGCGTACAGCGCGGCGCACCGGCCCGGATGCCACGGCTCGTGCCGGTCGGCCCGGACCGCCAGCTCCACGCCGGCCTCGCGGGCCACCGTGCGGGCGGCCTCGATCGCGTCGGCCCAGCCGGCCGGGCGGCCGCCGCCCCACCAGCCCGACGGCTCCCGCTCCCCGGCGAGCACGGCCGCGACCCGGTACGGCTGGTCGGGCAGCGCCGCCTCCACCGAGGCGATCTCCCCGGCCGTCGGCCCGCGGTCCACCGCCAGCCGCGGCGAGCGCGCCGGCGCGCCCTCGCGGGGCCGGAACACCACGCCCTGCTCGTACAGCGCGACGTCGGCGAAGCCGCGGCCGACGTTGCGGCCCAGCGTCTTCAGCAGCCCCGGCAGCAGCGTCGTGCGCAGCAGCGGCTCGTCCTCCGACATCGGGTTAGCCAGCCGCAGCGCCCGGCGGCGCGGGTCGCCGGCCGGGAGCTGGAGGCCGTCCCAGTCCTTCTCCGCGGTGAACGGGTAGCTCAGCACCTCGACGTACCCGGCCCCGGCCAGCGCCCTGCCGATCCGGCGGCGCAGCCGCTGCGCCGGGGTGAGGCCGCGCCCGGCCACCGGCCGCGGGGCGCGCGACGGGATCGCGTCGTACCCCTCCAGCCGGATGACCTCCTCGGCCAGGTCGTTGGGGTCGGTCAGGTCGGGCCGCCACGAAGGCGGCGTCACCGTCAGCGCGTCGCCGCCCGCCGCGGCCCGGACGGCGCAGCCGACCTGCTCCAGCCGCCGCACGACCGTGTCGCGCGCGTACTCGACGCCCGCGACGCGGCCCGGATGCCCGGCCGCCATCTCGATCGTGACCGTCCCGGCCGGCGCCTCGGCGTGCGTCACGCCCGGCAGGACCTCGGCGCCGCCCAGCTCGGCCAGCATGCGGGCCGCCAGGTACGAGGCGTACAGCGGCAGCTCGCGGTCCACGCCGCGCTCGAACCGGTAGGACGCCTCGCTGCGCACCCTGTGCCGGCGGATCATCCGGGCGGTGCCGATCGCGTCGAAGTGCGCGGCCTCGATGACCATGTCGGCCGACTTCTCGTCGATCTCGGTGGCCAGCCCGCCCATCGTGCCGGCCATCGAGATCGGCCCGGACTCGTCGGTGATCAGGATGTCCTCGGGGTGCAGCTCGCGCCGCACGTGGTCGAGGGTCTCCAGCTCCTCGCCCTCGGCGGCGCGCCGCACCACGATCGGACCGGTCAGCTTGCCCCGGTCGAACGCGTGCAGCGGCTGCCCCAGCTCCAGCATCAGGTAGTTGGTGATGTCGACCGCCAGCGACACCGGCCGCATCCCCGCGCGGTACAGGCGCACCCGCATCCGCATCGGGGTCTGCGCGGACGGGTCGAAGCCGCGCACCTCGCGCAGCACGATCCGGTCGCACGCGGTGGGGTCGGCGATGCTCGCCGGGTAGGAGCCGCCCGTCTCCACCGGCAGCTCGACGTCGGTGGGGTCGGTGAACGGGACGTCGTAGGCGATCGCCGCCTCGCGGGCCAGCCCGCGGATCGACAGCGCGTAGCCGCGGTCGGGCGTCACCGCGATGTCGAGGACGTCGTCGCGCAGCCCGAGCAGCTCGATCGCGTCGGTGCCGGTGGGCTCGTCGCCGGGCGGCAGCACCAGGATGCCGTCGTGGTCGTCGCCGATGCCCAGCTCCCGGACCGAGCAGATCATGCCCTCGGAGACGCGCCCGTAGGTCTTCCGGGCGCCGATCTTGAAGCCGCCGGGCAGCTCGCCGCCGGGCAGGATCACCACGACGCGGTCGCCGACCGCGAAGTTGCTCGCGCCGCAGATGATGTTCTGCGGCTCGCCCGTCCCGTTGGCCTGCCCCACGTCGACCTGGCAGTACCGGATCGGCTTCTTGAATTCGGTCAGCTCCTCGATGGCCAGCACCCGGCCGACCACCAGCGGGCCGGTGATGTCGGCGCCGGCGCGCTCGACGGCCTCGACCTCCAGGCCGGCCGCGATCAGCCTGTCGGCGAGGTCGCGGCCGGTCACGTCGGCGGGGAGCGCCACGTACTCCCGCAGCCAGGAAAGCGGCGCGCGCATCAGATCTCCATCCCGAACGGAAGGGTGAAGCGCACGTCACCCTCCACCATGTCGTGCATGTCCTCGACCCCGTGCCGGAACATCAGCGAGCGCTCCACGCCCAGCCCGAACGCCCAGCCGCTGTAGCGGTCGGGGTCGATCCCGCAGGCCACCAGCACGCGCGGGTTGACCATGCCGCAGCCGCCCAGCTCGATCCAGCCCTCGGAGCCGCACGTCCGGCACGGCTCCCCGCCGGGCTCGGCCGAGGCGCCCCGGCACACGAAGCACTGCATGTCCACCTCGCCCGACGGCTCGGTGAACGGGAAGTAGTACGGGCGGAACCGCGTCGTGAGCCCCTCGCCGAACATGCCGCGGATGAACGCGTCGATGGCGCCGCGCAGGTCGGCCATCGTCAGGCCCTCGTCGACCGCCAGGCCCTCCAGCTGGTGGAAGACCGGGCTGTGCGTGGCGTCCAGCTCGTCGGTGCGGTACGTGCGGCCGGGCGCGACGACGTACACCGGCAGCTCGCGCGACAGCAGCGAGCGGATCTGCACCGGCGAGGTGTGCGTGCGCATCACCAGGTCGGTGTCCTCGGACTCGACGAAGAACGTGTCCTGCATCGTGCGCGCCGGGTGGTCGGGCTCGAAGTTCAGCGCGTCGAAGTTGAACCAGCCGGCCTCGACCTCGGGACCCTCGGCGATCTCGAAGCCCATGGAGACGAAGACGTCGGCCATCCGCTCCTGCATGGTGGTCAGCGGGTGCCGGGCGCCGCGCGGCGCGCGGTCCCAGGGCAGCGTGACGTCGACGGTCTCCTCGACCAGCACGCGCTGGTCGCGCTCCTCCTCCAGCTCGGCCTGGCGGGCCTTGAGGGCCTTCGCGACGGCGCCGCGGGCGGCGCCGATGCGCTTGCCCGCGTCGGCGCGGGCGGCCGGCGGCAGCGCGCCGATCTCGCGGTTGGCCAGGGCCAGCGGGGAGCGGTCGCCGGCGTGCGCCAGCCGGACCTGCTTGAGCTCGTCGAGGCCGGCCGCCGCGGCGATGGCCGCGAGGGCCTCGTCACGGGCCGCGTCGAGCGCTTCGGGCTGCAACGCGGACACCTCGACGGGGTCGTAGGACTTGTTAGGTGCAGACATGGTGGTGTGAGAACTTCCGGTCGGCGTGGATCGCCCGCAGTCTAGTGGGCGAACGGAAAGGATCCGGAAAAGCCCGCCGGGCCCGGGAGCGAAGCCGCCTCGCTGGAGAGCGTGGTCAGGAGGCGTAGTCCGGGGCGCCCGCGGGCATGGTAAATCGGAACTCGGCGCCGCCGCCGGGGGCGCGCCGCACGGTGATCGTCCCGCCGTGCGCCTCGACGAGGCCCTTCACGATGTAGAGGCCGAGGCCGGTGCCGCCGCGGCGGTTGCCGCCGGGGCCGCGCCAGAACTGCCGGAACACGCGCTGGACGGCCTCGGGCGGGATGCCCTCGCCCTCGTCGCGTACCGACACGGCGGCCCCCTTCTCGTGCGCGTCCGGCTCCACCACGATCGTGACGGTTCCGGCGCCGTGCCGCACCGCGTTTTCCACCAGGTTGCCGAGGATCTGGTCGACCTTGTCGCGGTCGAGCCACATCTCCGGCAGCTCCCCGCGCGCCTCGAACCGGAACCGGTCCTCGGGCTCGCCGGCCGCGACCCGGCCCGCGATCACCTTGCGGGTCTCCTCGACCAGGTCGACCACCTGGCGGCGCATCTCCAGCCGGCCGGAGTCGATCCTGGACACGTCCAGCAGCTCGGTGATCAGCCGGGTCACCCGGTCGGCGTCGGCGTTCACCGTCTCCAGCATGACCAGCTTCTGGTCGTCGTTGAAGCGGGCCCACTTGGCCAGCAGCGTGGCGGTGAAGCCCTTGACGCTCGTCAGCGGCGAGCGCAGCTCGTGCGCCACCGTCGAGACCAGGTCGGCCCGGTCGCGCTCCTGGCGGGCCCGCTGGACGGCGTCGCGCAGGCACACCGTGAAGCGCCGCACGCGGCCGTCGCGGTCGCGCCGGTACGCGGCGGTCACCAGCAGCTCGCAGCCGCTCGGCAGGAACAGGGACCGCTCGGGGTGCCGGATGCGGGTGGCCAGGCCGTCGTAGGGCGCCAGGCACTTCCACCAGTCGCGCCCCTCGGCGTCGTGCAGCGGCAGCACGTCGCGGAAGTCGCGGCCGAGCGCCTCGGCGCCCGAGATGCCCGTCATCCGCTCCGCGGCGGCGTTGAACGTGATGACGCGGGCGTCCCCGTCCGCCACCAGCAGCCCATCGGGGAGATCGTCGTTCATGTCCTCTTGTACGCAGCGGGAGGCGCCCTCCGCCGAGGGCACGCGGCGAGGCGCGTGCGGGGAGTCCACTCCGCCCACAACGGCCTCCAGACACGGTTAGAGCGCGGCCTGTCCAGAAGAGACTCTATCGGCACCGGACCGCCCGGCGGGACCCGAGAAACGCCCCAGGGCAAGGCTTTTATGGCCCTACCGGGCAGTACCGGGCGCGCATGGCCAGGCGGCGGACGGCGGACAGGCGAGCCGGCGGACAGGCAAGCCTGCGAGCACCGCCCGCCGTGCGCCGGCCCGGCCGTTAGCGGCTCGGCCGTTACCGGGCGGCCGCCGCCGCGGCGGCCAGCGCGTCCTCGACGCCGTCGTACAGCCCGAAGACCCGGTGCAGGCCGGTCACGTTCAGCAGCCGGCGCTGCGCGGGCCGCACCCGCGACAGCCGGACCCCGCCGCCCGCGGCGGCGGCGCGGTTGTGGGCGGCGACCAGCGCGCCCAGGCCGGCGGCGTCGCAGAACGACACGCCGGCGAAGTCGACCACCAGGTTGCGGTGGCCGGCCGCGTGCAGCTCGGTCAGCCGGCCGCGCAGCTCGTCGGCGGTGCGCAGGTCGATCTCGCCGTGCACCGCGGCGACGGCCGTGTCGCCGCTCGCCCGGACGACGGTGACGCCGAAGCACCCGTCGTCGTCGGTCCGGAACGCGGACCCGGCCGGGCCGGCGGCCCGCCCCCGGGCCGGTCGCGGCGCCCCGGCGCGGCAGCGCAGGTCGGGCGCCCGGCGGGCACGCCTCCTGGCAGCCCTGCCATCGTCGGTCATCATGTCGCCCCCAACTCGCACGGCGTCATCGCCGCCCTCGTCAACACCGTAAGGATCCGGTCGGACCCGCGGATCCACCGCCGGGCTGGTATCACGCTCCTCCTCAGGAACGACCCCGGCGCCGCGCCCGCCCCCGTACTTCCCCCGTACGGAGGACCGGCGCGCCATCATTCTCGCAGGTCAGCCCGCCCCGCACGGGGTGTAAACCGGCCGGATCCGGCCAGCGGAACGGGAACAGAACGCGGCTCTCACGGCGCGCGCCGCGCCCGCTGCGCGCGCGCCGAGCCGTACAGGCACACCGCCGCGGCGGTGGCCAGGTTGAGGCTCTCGGCCCTGCCGTAGATCGGCACCCGGACCACGTCGTCGACATGCCGGAGGATCTCCTCCGGCAGGCCCCACGCCTCGTTGCCGAACACCCAGGCGGTGGGCCGCGCCAGCAGCCCCTCGTCCGCGGCGTCGTCCAGCGTGCGCTCGCCGGCGCCGTCGGCCGCCAGCACGCTCAGCCCGGCCGCCTTCAGCTCCGGGATGAGCGTGTCGAAGCGCGGCCCCATCACGACCGGCAGGTGGAACAGGCTCCCGGCCGAGGCCCGCACGCACTTGCCGTTGTACGGGTCGACCGAGGCGTCGGTGAAGATCACCGACTCGGACCCGGCGGCGTCGGCCGTGCGCAGCACGGTGCCCGCGTTGCCCGGGTCGCGGACATGCGCCAGCACGGTCACCAGCTTCGGGGCCGGCGCCAGCGCGGACTCCAGGGGAACGTCGACGAACCCGCAGACCGCCAGCAGCCCCTGGGGCGTGACGGTCTGGGCGAGTTCGGCCATGACCTCGCCGGAGACCCGCAGCACCGGGACGCCCGCCCGCTCGGCGGCCGCCACCAGCTCGGGGTGGCGCGTCTCGGCCTCGGCCGTGGTGAACAGCTCGGCCAGGCCGCCGGGGATCTCCAGGGCCTCCCGTACCGCCTGGGGCCCCTCGGCGAGGAAGCGGCGCTCGCGGCGCCGGAAAGCGCGCTTGGCGAGCCGCCGAGCCGCCTTCACCCGTGGAGACCGGACGGAGGTCAGCTCGCGGCCCGCCATACGGTGAACGCCCGTCCGCCGGTCAGGCGGCCGCGCTGCCCTCGGCGGGCAGCGCGTCCTTGGCGACCTTCACCAGGGCGGCGAAGGCGGGGGCGTCGTTGACGGCCAGCTCGGCCAGCATGCGCCGGTCGACCTCGACCTCGGCGGCCTTGAGGCCCTGGATGAACCGGTTGTAGGTCATCCCGTTGGCGCGGGCCGCGGCGTTGATCCGCTGGATCCACAGGCGGCGGAACTGCCCCTTGCGGTCCTTGCGGTCCCGGAACGCGTAGGTCATCGAGTGGAGCTGCTGCTCCTTGGCCTTGCGGTACAGGCGCGACCGCTGGCCGCGGTAGCCGCTCGACCGCTCCAGGACGACCCGACGCTTCTTGGCGGCGTTGACCGCCCGCTTCACGCGTGCCACGTTTCGAACTCCTTCGTGGGGGCCGGGGCCTCCGGGCCTCGGCCGGTCGTACGGGTTGCTGGGTCGCCGGCTACTTGCGCAGCAGCTTCTTGATGTTCTTGGCGTCGGCCGGCGTCACCACGGCCGGGCCGTCCAGGCGGCGGGTCCGCTTGGTCGGCTTGTGCTCGAGCAGGTGGTTGCGGTTGGCGCGGCGGCGCATCACCTTGCCGGAGCCGGTCAGCTTGAAGCGCTTCTTGGCACCGCTGTGGGTCTTGGTCTTCGGCATGGTCGCCGTCGTCTCCCTCGATCTGTTCGGTCCCCCGCGGCGGGCGCGGAGACGTGCCTGTACGGACGCGCCCCGCCCCGCCGGCTCGTCGGTGCCGCTCGGGCACGCCGCCGGGCTGGAACGCGTCTGGACAGGCTCAATGTACGTGCGTGACGACCCTGCGAAGCGCAGGATCGGGCCGGGGCGGTCGCAAGCGGCCGCCCCGCGGCGGCCCGGCCTGGGCCGGGCCGTCAGACGGTGTCGGGAGCCTCGCGCTCCGCCTTCGCGGCGGCGCGCTCGGCCTTGGCCTCCGCCTTCTTCTTGTGCGGTCCGATCACCATGATCATATTCCGGCCGTCCAGCTTGGGGTGCGACTCGACGAACCCGAGCTCCTCGACGTCGCTGGCCAGCCGCTGCAGCAGCCGGCGGCCCAGCTCGGGCCGCGACTGCTCGCGGCCGCGGAACATGATCGTCACCTTGACCTTGTCCCCGGCCTTGAGGAACCGCACCACGTGACCCTTCTTGGTCTCGTAGTCGTGCGGGTCGATCTTCGGCCGGAGCTTGATCTCCTTGATGATCGTGTGCGCCTGGTTCTTCCGCGCCTCGCGCGCCTTCATCGCGGACTCGTACTTGAACTTGCCGTAGTCCATGAGCCGGGCGACGGGCGGCCGCGCGGTGGGTGCCACCTCGACCAGGTCGAGGTCCGACTCCCGCGCGATTTCCAGGGCCTTGGCGAGCGGCACGATGCCGACCTGTTCGCCGTTCGGGCCGACGAGCCGGACCTCGGGCACGCGAATGCGGTCGTTGATACGCGGTTCAGCGCTGATGGGACCTCCTTGGGGCCGTTCCTGGCGTCTTGCACGTCTTGTGCGACCGGTCGTACCCCGGGCCTTCCACGCGAAAAGCCCCGCACGACTCGCATGCGGGGCCACCTCCGGCCGTCGCCGGCGATCCCTCCGGCGCCCGAAGCGCCGGAGACGCCGGCGGAACGGACGCCGCTGCGCCCGTACGCCGGACCGGAACCCACCGGCCTAGCTGGCCGGTCAGGTGGGAGATGGCCTCCGCTTGAGCGCCCCGCGCGAGTGGCCGCGGGCGACGCCGTGTCCGCAATGCACGTAGGCAATGCATGCACGTGTCGCCACGCTCGCGCCCGCACAGGGCCGGTCGGTTGTTCAGCTTATCACCCGCGCGGCCGTCCGGTGACCCGTGCCAGGGCGGCCGGCCCGTCCCGTCCCCTCCGGTGCGACTGGAGGGACGGGACGGGCCGGGCGGGATGAAAGGCGATCGGAGTACGTGACCGTGACAACATGCCGCCGTCCCCGTTCATTCCCCGTGCCGGTGCCGATTGTTACCGTGGTCACAGCTCGGACCGCCGGGTTCGGCAGCACGGAAGGACCGACTCCTTCGCCATGCCCGCATTCAGGACCGATGCCCCGACCGATTCCCCGTCGGCCGCCGCCCTCACTGGATCCCGGCCACGCCTGGAGTTCGCGCAGAAGGCGTTCATCACCGACCGCGGCCGGCTGCTGCTGGTCCGCAAGTCCCCCTCCGACCCGTTCCACCCGGGGCGCTGGGAGGTTCCCGGAGGACGGCTGGAGGTGGCCGGCGACGTCGACCTGGACGACCACATCCGCCGCGAGGTGCGCGAGGAGGTCGGCCTGGAGATCGACCCCGGCCCGCCGTTCCACCTGTGGGAGTGGTTCATGCCCGACCGGCGCGAGCGCCGCGGCCGGCGCGGCGACCGGGCCCGGGCGGTCCGGGTGGTGGCGGCGGCGCGGCTGTGCCGCCCGGTCACCCGCGAGATCACCCTGGAGAACCAGACGCCCGGCGACCACCTGGTCGATCCCACCTGGGTGCCGCTGGCCGAGCTCGCCGGGTACGACCTGATCCCCAGCCTGCGGCCGGTCATGCGCGCGTTCCTGCTCATGCACCCCGAGACCGCCGCGCCGCCCGGCGGGCCCGATCTCCCGGAGGCCGGGCCGGCGGCCGGGCCGCCGGGAGACCCGCGGCCGGGCGCCCTGGTGGATCCGGTCGCGGACCCGGTGGCCGAACCGCTCGCCGGCCCGCTGCCCGGGGCGTTCCCGCCCGGCGCGCCCGCTCCCGGCTGAGCCCGGCCGCCCGCCCCCCGCCATGGACATCCTCGACACCCCCGCCGGCTCCCCCGTCGAGTGGCCCGGCCTGGACGGCGTCGCCGCGCGCCGCTTCCGGCTGCTGGCCGTCGGCGACGTCCGCATCGAGGTCCGCGCGACGCTGCCCGGCCTGCGCTTCGCCGAGGTCACCGCCGACCGGCTGGCCTACGCCCCGGCGCGCGCCCTGGTCGCCGGCACGGCCGTCAACCTGGCCCGGGCCGCGGCCGGCTACTTCCGGCGGGTCGGCGTGCTGGCCCGCGTCGGCGACGACGACTACACCCCGGTGATCCGGCGGGAGCTGCGCCGGCTGGGCCTGCGCGACCTGCTCCGGGTCGAGCGGGGGGCCGCCAACGGCGTCACCGTGATGCTGCGGGACGGCGCGGCGCCCGGCCGGCCGCACGGCGTCCGGCTGCTGGTGGCCGAGGACGACACGCCCAACCGGCTGCTGTCGGAGCGGGACGTGCGCGGCGCGGCGGGCGAGATCCGGCGCGCCGACGTGCTGGTCGCCGACGGGTACGCGCTGCTGTCGCCGGTGTCGCGGGCGGCGCTGGCCCGCGCGGCGGAGACGGCGCGCGCGGCCGGCACGCTGGTCGCGTTCGACCTCGTCCCGCACGACATCGACGCGCGGCTGCCGGCGGCGGCGGTGCTGCCGCTGCTGCGGCTGGCCGACGTGGTCTTCACCGAGGCGCCGACCGCCGCGCGGCTGCTCGGCCGGCCCGCCGCGATGCCCGGCGGGGCCGAGGTGCGCGGGCTGCTGCCCGCGCTGGACGCGGCGGTGCCCGGCCGGCCGCTGTGGCTGCTGCGCTTCGGCGCCAGCTCGCTGGAGCGGTCGCTCGCCTACCAGCGCGACGGCCTGCTGCTGGAGTACGCGACCGGCTACGGCGAGGGCGTCGAGCGGGCCGGGTTCGGCGACCGGCTGGCGGCCGGCGAGCTGTTCTGGTGGCTGGCGTCCCGGTCAGGCCGCTGACGCCGCGCCGCCCTCGGCCGCGAGCGCCGCGCGCAGGTCGCCGAGCGTGTGCAGGAAGCGGGTGCGGCTGTCGGGCAGCCCGAACGACTCCTGCCACCGCCACGTCCGGCCCGCCCCGGCCGCCGCCCGCCGGAGGAACTGGCTCGGCACGCCGTCGCCGGGGTGGACGGTCGGCGCGCCCCGCTCGTCCACGAGGAGGTACGAGCGGCCCGCGCGGAAGCGGTCCCGCAGGGCCTCCCGGGTGGCCGGGACGCCGGGCAGGCCGTGCTCCTCCAGCACGGCGCGCACGCTCCGTACACCGGGGCGCACGGGCATCAGGTGCCAGTGCGCGTGGTCCACGCAGGCGCCGCCGCCCTGCGGGGTCCCGGGACCGTGCTCGAACATCAGCAGCTCATCGGTGCCGTAGGCGGCGCGGTAGACCCTTGCGACACGGTGACGCCATTGCCACGCTCCGGCCCACAGACCCTTCCCGAAGGCTCCGGCACACTGGAGGTGACGGAACGTCACCAGCAGCACGTGCCCCTCGACCAACGGAGCCAGGTCCGGGATGAGGAAGAAGTCGTCGTCGGCCGCCAGCACCGCCGGTTCGCCCGGCAGGTCCGCCATCGCGTTGAGCCGGAACCGCAACGGCGGGCACAGCACGCAGTCCCGGTCCGCGTCCTGGTCCACCTCCTGCGGCTCCTCTCCTCCGTCGGCCATCTCGTCCTCCGTTTCCGGGTACGTCCACCAGGGGTCGTCACTCTCCGTCTCCCCATGAACGTGCCCGGGAATGGCCCTCGAAGTGTGCGGGCACGGATAGAGCCACCAGACCAGTGAGGTAGAGAACTCCACCGAACGGGCACATAGCCATCAAAGGCGGTAACTGTGCAGCACTCCCCCCTCGCCCGCATTCTGGCGACCTCTCCGGCCCCCCGGCCACCGGCCGTGGACATGGCCGTACTGAACGCGCGCCTGGACGAGTCGTTCGACGTCCTGCGGGGCTCGTACGCGGTCACCGGGGGCGGCGGCGACGGGGGCGGCGGCTGGTACCACGACCTGACCCGGCCGGAGCCGGGCACCACGGCCACCGCGCTCGGGCTGCTGGCGTTCAGCGAGGCGGGTCGGCCGTTCGAGCACTTCGACGAGGGCCTGGCCTACCTGGCGGCGCGGCAGACGGCGTCCGGCGACCTGCTGCGGGACGGCGGCTGGGCCACCAAGACCAGCCTCGGCATGCCGGTCGTCGAGGCGACCGCGTGGATCGCCCGCTTCCTCGCCCGCGCGCGCTGCGACCTGCGCGAGGACGCGCCGGACGTGCGGCGCGCCTACCGCTGGCTGCTGCGCAACCAGAACCCCGACGGCGGCTGGGGCTCGCTGCTGGGCTGCGAGTCGCGGGTCTGGCTGACGTGCCTGGCGCTGCGCGCCCTCACCCAGCTCAACCCGTACGATCCGGCCGTCGAGCGGGGCGTGGAGTGGCTGACGGCCGACCGTACCGCGCAGCGGCCCGGCTGGGGCCCCACCTCGTCGGCGGCGCCGACCGTGACGCACACCGCGTTCGCGCTGGTGACGCTGGCGGAGGCGCGCCCGGGGTACCAGGACGAGCGGCTGCTGGCCGCGCACGACTGGCTGCGCGAGAACCTCGATCCCGACGACGACCACAGCTGGATCGAGACCTACGACGTCTCGCCGCACGGCACCGGCGCCAAGCCGGTGTGGCGGCTGGCGCTGTGGCACCACGGGCTGCCCGTCGCGCTGATGGCGATGCTGCGCGACCCGCGCGGCGCGCCGGGCCCCGCGGTCGCGCGGGCGTTCGCGACGCTGGTGAGAGGCAAGGTGACCACGCCGCGGTGGAACGGGTACCCCGGCAGCGGCCGCACCTCGCTGTGGACGCTGTGGTGGCGGATGGAGGCGCTGATGGAGCTGTCGCGCGTCCCGCTGACGAGCACCAGGGACGTGCTGCACTGGCTGCCGGACGCCACGATCGTGCAGCGCGACCACGCCCGCGACCGCCCGCTGCCCGCGCTGCTGCCCGCGCCCCCGAGGATCGACGTGCGGGCGCTGTTCAAGCGGCACTGGACGGTGCTGGTCCTGGTGCTCGTCGCGGTCGGGAGCCTGGGCGGCGTGGCGACCGGCGTGTGGGGCTGGAAGGACTTCTGGCTCAGCGTGATCCTGCCGATCGTGCTGACCACGACGCACGAGGCGATGAAGCGCCGCCGGCCGCCGCCCGCACCGGCCGCGCAGCCGCCGCAGCGCACCTCCGTCTGACCTCGCCCGGCCGGCGGGCGGGCGGGGCGTCAGTCCCGGGACGACAGGGGCGAGACGGGCATCGCGGCGCGGCGCCGCAGCTCGGCCTCGCCCGCCGCGCGCATCGCCTCGACGGGAACGTCGTCGCGGCCGGTCATCAGCTCGACCTGGCGCACGGCCTGGTGCAGGAGCATGGGGAAGCCGCCGACGACCACGCCGCCCGCCTCCTCGACGGCGGACGCGCACGCCGTGGGCCACGGCGCGTACACCACGTCGAACAGCGCCGCCCCCGACGCGGCGATCTGACCGGCGAACGGGTCGGCCGCGATGCCCGGCAGGGTGGACAGCACCAGGCCCCCGTCCAGCATGTCGGGCAGCCGGTCCAGCGACCCGATCCGCAGGTCCAGGCCGAACCGCTCGCCCACCGACACCGACTCGGCGGCGCGGTCGGGGTTGCGGACCGCCAGTCCCGCCTTGGTCAGCCCCAGCTCGGCGAGCGCGGCGAGCGCGGAGGCCGCGGTGGCGCCGCCGCCGAGCACCAGCGCCGAGCCGGGCGCGCCCAGCCCGGCCTCCGTCAGCGCCGCCACGATGCCGTGCACGTCGGTGTTGTCCCCGTGCCGGCGGCCGTCGCGGACCACGACCGTGTTCGCGCCGCCGACGGCCACCGCGAGGTCGGAGACGGTGTCGACCAGCTTCAGCGCGGTGCGCTTGAGCGGCATCGTGAGCGACAGCCCGGCCCACTCCTCGTCGAGCGACTCCAGGAAGCCCCACAGGCCGGTCTCGTCGCACTCGTACGCCTCGTACGTCCAGCCGTCCAGGCCCATCGCGGCGTACGCGGCGCGGTGCAGCACCGGGGACAGCGAGTGCCCGATCGGCTTGCCGAGGACGGCGGCCCTCGCCACTAGTTCCCCCCGTTGGCCGCGAGGTAGGCGTTGAGCTTGGCCCTGAGCCGCTCGAACTCCGCCTCGTCGTCGGCGAACTCGGTGATCTTGTTCTTCGGGTCGGTGGCCACGAAGAACAGCCAGTCGCCCTCCTCCGGCTTGAAGACCGCCTCGACGGCGGCCTCGCCCGGGTTGCCGATCGCGCCCGGCGGGAGCCCCCCGTAGTTGTAGGTGTTGTAGCGGTTCTTGGACTTGATGTCCTCGCTGCTGGCGACGATGCCGTACTTGCCGAGCCCGTAGAGCGTGGTGCTATCGAACTTGAGGAACATCGGGACGGGACGGTGCTGGAGCCGGTTGTAGATGACCCGGGAGATCTTGGGCATGTCCTCGGGCTTGCCGCTCTCGGCCTGGATCAGGCTGGCCATCGTGATCGCGGTGCCGGGGTTCATGTTCGCCTCCTGCGCCTTGCCGGCCAGGTCGTAGCGCGCCGCCCACTGGTTGAAGCGGTCCACCATCGACTTGAGGATCTCCTTGGCGGACGCGTTGGGGTTCAGGTTGTACTGGCCCGGGAACAGGTAGCCCTCGATCTTGCCCTTGGCGTAGTCGGGCAGCCCCAGCCCGGTGGGCCGGCGGATGACCTTGACGAAGTCGTTCTCCGGGATGCCGGTCTTCTCCGCCAGCACCTCCGCCACCTTGAGCGCGCGCAGCCCCTCGGGGATGGTGATCTGGTTGCCGGCCCGCGACTTGGGGTCCAGCAGCAGCGCCATCGCCGCGGCCGACGACATCTGCCTGCGCAGCTGGTAGAAGCCCGGCTGGATGCCGGCCGCCTTGGGGTTCTTGCCGTAGACCTCGATGAACGCCGCGGTGCTCTTGACGACCTTGTGCTCCAGCAGCGTGGTCGCGATGGTCGAGCCGCTGTCGCCGTCCTTGATCTGGACGGTGACGTTGCCCGAGCCCGAGCCCTCGTAGTCCGGCGGGTTCATCCGCTTGTCGAGCCAGGCGACGCCGAGCAGCCCGCCGGTGCCCACGATCGCGACGAGGAACGCCATCGCGAACAGGAACGCGGCCTTGCCGTTGTTGGCCTTCCGGCGCTGCCGCTGGCGCGGGCCGCGCCCGCCGCGCCCCGGCGGGGGTCCGCCGCGGCCACCGCGGCCGCCACCGCCCCGGCCGCCGCGGCCACCGCCGCGACCGCCCCTGCCGCCGCCACCGCGGCCGCGCGGGGCGCCCTGCGGGGCCCGGCCGCGGCGCCCGCGCTCGCCGTACGGCTCGGCGCCGCGCCGGTCCGCCTCGTAGGGGTCGGCGCCGTGCGGGTCGGCACCGTACGGATCCGCGCCGTGTGGATCGGCACCGTACGGATCCGAGCCGTACGGGTCTGAGAAGAGGTCCAAGTCGTTCATGAGCTTCCCCGGACGATCTCGCCTGGGGCCCGCCCCGTCAACCTCTCGCCGTCCAGCGCCGCCTGGAGCAGCACCGCGGCGGCGGCCTGGTCCACGACGCGGCGCCGGGCCTGGCCGTGGACGCCTTTCGCGCGCAGGCCGCTCTCGGCCGTGACCGTGGTGAGCCTCTCGTCGTACAAGCGAACCGCCTCGGGGGGTAGCAGGCCCGCCAGCCGGGCCGCGAACTTGCGCGCCGCCTCCGCCGCCGGGCCCTCCCGGCCCGACAGCGAGGTCGGCAGTCCCACGATCACCTCGACGGCCTCGTGCTCGCCCGCGAGCGCCACCAGCCGGTCGAGGTCCCCCTTGCCCCGCTTCACCGTCTCCAGCGGGGACGCGAGGATCCCGGCGGGGTCGCTCCGCGCGACCCCGATCCGGACGCTCCCCACGTCAACGCCGAGCCGGACGCCCTGCCTCATCGGCCCGCTCCGCTCGCCGGCGCGCCGCCGCTCCGACGCGGCGGCTTCCCTCGTCGCTCCGGTCGCAAGCTCCCTGCGCTCCTCAGTCCAGCCGCCGCGCGGCCGCCCGCCGGCCTCATCGGCCCGCTCCGCTCACCCGGCTCGCCGTCCCTGCCGGGGCGGTCCTCACGCGGCCCCTACCGCTCGCTCGACGGCACGGACCGCGTCGCCGGCCGCGGCGGCGTCGGCGCCGCCGCCCTGCGCGAGGTCGTCCTTGCCGCCCCCGCCGCCGCCGAGGGTCTTGGCGGCCACGCCGACCAGGGCCCCGGCCTTGAGGCCGCGCTCGCGGGCGCCCTCGGTGACCGCGATGACGACGACCGGGCGGTCCTTGGGAACGCCGACCACCATCACCACGGCGGGCCGGGCCGCCAGCCGGCCGCGGACGTCGACCGCCAGCTTGCGCAGGTCGTCGGCGCCGGTGCCGTCGGGGGCGCGGTGCCCCACGAACGCGATGCCGTTCACGTCGGCGGCGCCGTCGGCCAGCGAGCCGGCGACGGCCAGGACCTGCTGGGAGCGCAGCCGCTCCAGCTCCTTCTCGGCGTCGCGCAGCCGGGCGACCACGCCGGAGATCCGCTCGGGCAGCTCCTCCTTGCGCGCCTTCATCTGCTCCGAGAGCTGGTTGACCAGCACGCTCTCCTTGGCCAGGAAGCGGAACGCGTCGATGCCGACCAGCGCCTCGACGCGGCGGACGCCCGCGCCGATGGAGGACTCGCCCAGCACCTTGACCAGGCCGAGCTGCCCGGAGCGGGCGACGTGGGTGCCGCCGCACAGCTCGCGGGAGTAGTCGCCGACCTCCACGACGCGGACCTCGTCGCCGTACTTCTCGCCGAACAGGGCCAGCGCGCCCATGGCGCGGGCCTCGTCGATCGAGGTGTGGAACGCCCGCACGTCCAGGTCGTTGATCAGGACGTCGTTGACCTCGTCCTCGACGTCGCGCAGCACGCTGACCGGGACGGCGCCGGAGGCGGTGAAGTCGAACCGGAACCGGCCGGGCGAGTTCTCCGAGCCCGCCTGCGCCGCCGACTCGCCCAGCGCCCGCCGGAACCCGGCGTGCACCATGTGGGTCGCGGTGTGCGAGCGGGAGATGGCGTGCCGCCGGGTGACGTCGATCTCGGCCTGCGCGGTGTCGCCGGCGCGGGCCTCGCCGGCGCGGACCCGGCCGCGGTGCACGATCAGGCCCGGCAGCGGGGACTGCACGTCGGTGATCTCGATCTCGGCGCCGTTGCCGGTGCGGATCACGCCGTGGTCGGCGAGCTGGCCGCCGCCCTCGGCGTAGAACGGGGTGCGGTCGAGGACGACCTCGACCTCGGTGCCCTCGCCCGCGGCCGCGACGTTCGCGCCGTTCACCAGCAGCCCGGCCACCCGGCCCTCGCCAAGCACGTCGGTGTAGCCGATGAAGTCGACCTTGCCGCCGGCGCCGCTGAGCAGCTCGTCCAGCACCGAGACGTCGAGGTTGCCGGTCTTCTTCTCGCGCGCGTCCTTCTTGGCCCGGTCGCGCTGCTCGGCCATCAGCCGGCGGAAGCCGTCCTCGTCCACCTGGAGGCCCTGTTCGGAGGCCATCTCCAGGGTGAGGTCGATCGGGAAGCCGTAGGTGTCGTGCAGCTTGAACGCCTGGTCGCCGCCCAGCGCGGTCCGGCCCGCCTCGCGCGTGTCGGTCACCGCCTGGTCGAAGATGGCGGTGCCGGTGCGGAGCGTCTGGAGGAACGAGTCCTCCTCGGCGTCGATGACCGTGTGGATGTTGGCGGCGGTGCGGACCAGCTCGGGGTACTGCGCGCCCATCGCGTCGACGGCGACCGCGGTCAGCTCGTGCATCAGCCCGGCGTCCTCGCCGCCGAGCAGCCGCAGGTTGCGGATCGAGCGGCGCAGGATGCGGCGCAGCACGTACCCGCGGCCCTCGTTGCCGGGCCGGATGCCGTCGGCGACCATCATCGTGCCGCTGCGCACGTGGTCGGCGATGACCCGCAGCGACACGTCGGCGCGGTGGTCGCGGCCGTACCTGGCGCCGGTCAGCTCGGCCGCGCGGGCCAGGACCTTCCACAGCGTGTCGGTCTCGTAGATGTTGTCGACGCCCTGGAGGACGGCGGCCATCCGCTCCAGGCCCATGCCGGTGTCGATGTTCTTGGCCGGCAGGTCGCCCGCGATGTCGAAGTCGACCTTGGTGCGGACCTCGCTGAGCTGCGACTGCATGAAGACGAGGTTCCAGACCTCCAGGTACCGGTCCTCGTCGACGACCGGGCCGCCCTCGCGCCCGTACTCGGGGCCGCGGTCGTAGTAGATCTCCGAGCAGGGCCCGCCGGGGCCGGGCACGCCCATGTGCCAGTAGTTGTCGGCCAGCCCGCGGCGCTGGATGCGCTCCTCGGGGACGCCGACCTTGTCCCGCCAGATGCCGGCGGCCTCGTCGTCATCGGTGTAGACGGTGACCCAGAGCTTCTCCTCGGGGAAGCCGAACCCGCCGTCGGCCTGGGGCCGGGTGAGCAGCTCCCAGGCGAAGGGGATGGCCCCCTCCTTGAAGTAGTCGCCGATGGAGAAGTTCCCCAGCATCTGGAAGAACGTGGCGTGCCGGGTGGTCTTGCCGACCTCCTCGATGTCCGGGGTACGCACGCACTTCTGCGCGCTGGTCATCCGGACGGCCGGCGGGGTGCGCTGGCCGAGGAAGTACGGCTTGAACGGGACCATCCCGGCGTTCACCAGAAGCAGGGTGGGGTCCTCGGCGATCAGGCCGGCCGACGGCACCACGGTGTGCCCGCGCTCTTCGAAGAAACCGAGGAAGCGGCGTGCGACCTCTGCCGACTCCATGATCAGTGGCCATCCTTGTCGTCGTCGATGATCGTGTATCGCGCCTTCAGGACCCGGCGGCGCGGGCCCTCGAGCTCCGGCGGGGCCTGGTCCATGGCCACGGCCTCGCGGAGCTCGATCTCCCGCGCCCGCATCTCGGTACGGACGTCCTGGGCGAAAAGTTTCAACCGGTCGCCCGCGCCGTGCCCGGCGGTGACGGCGCGGGCCGCCACGCCCTCGGGCGACCAGGTGCGCGCGAAGCGCTCCACCCGGCGCTTGACCCGGTGCGTGGCGTAGACCCCGGCGCCGGCGCCCACGCCGAGCCAGAAGAGCCTTTTCATTGTGCCTCGCTTCGCCCGGGGCTCACCGGCGCCCCTTGCCCGTGGATCGGTCGCCCGCGGAACGGCCGCCTCCGGAGCGGCTCTGCAGCTGGGGGCGGGAGGCGCCGTTGCCCTCGCGGGCCTTCGCCTCGTCGGCCCGGTTGCCGAGGGCCTTGCGGACGCCGTACGAGAACGCCGCCGCCTTCACCAGCGGGCCGCCCACGACCGAGGTCATCACGGTGGTGACGGCGGAGACGTTCTGCGTCACGCCGGCGACCTGCTTGGTGATGACGTCGGTGCGGCCGAGCTGCTCGTTGGCGCGGTTGACCGTACGGGTCATGTCCTCCATCAGGGGCCCGGCGCGGTCGCCCAGGTCGGAGACGAACTCGCTCGCCTCCTTGAGCAGGCGGGCCAGCTTGAGGAGGGTGAGAGCGAGGAACGCGACCAGCACCGCCCAGAACACGGCCACGATGAGGCCTGCTAGCTGTCCACCAGTAAGCATCAGGGTTTCCGTTCGCTGCGTTCGGCTCGGGTCCGGGCCGGTGCCCGCCGCGGCGCCGGGGCCCGGTCCGGGCTCGGTCTGGAGAGACCTTACCGTGGGTACCGGCCGGAACCGTGCGGGTCGGACGGCCCGCCCGCCCCCCGTGGACCGCCCGCCGCCGTGGCGGCGCGGCCCCGGAACCCGAGGTCTTCCGGGCAATCTACCGGGCCGGGCCGCCCGATGCCGGGAGCACCGGCCGCGAAGATCGGATTCGCCCGTCCCGGCCCGCCGCGTCAGTCCTTCCCGTCGCCCTTGCCCCGCAGGACCGAGCGGATGCGTGCCAGCACCTCGGTGAAGCGCGCCTCGGCCCCGTGCCGGGTCGGCTTGTAGTAGCGGCGGCCGTGGACGGTGTCGGGCGCGTACTGCTGCCGGACGACCCCGCCGGGGTGGTCGTGGGCGTACTTGTAGCCCTGGCCGTGCCCGACCTTGGCGGCGCCCTTGTAGTGGGAGTCGCGCAGATGGCCGGGGACGGGCCCGGCGTCGCCCTTCTTCACGTCCGCGATCGCCGCGTCCACGGCCATGATCACGGCGTTGGACTTGGGCGCCAGGGAGAGGTGGATCACCGCCTGGGCGAGGTTGATGCGGGCCTCGGGCAGCCCGACGTACTCCACCGCCTGCGCCGCGGCGGTCGCGGTCTGCAGCGCGGTCGGGTCGGCCATCCCGATGTCCTCGCTGGCGTGCACGATCAGCCGGCGGGCGATGAACCGCGGGTCCTCGCCGGCCTCGATCATGCGGGCCAGGTAGTGCAGCGCGGCGTCGACGTCGCTGCCCCGGATGCTCTTGATGAACGCGCTGATGACGTCGTAGTGCTGGTCGCCCTCGCGGTCGTAGCGGACGGCGGCCCGGTCGACGGCCTTCTCCAGCACGTCCACGTCGATCGCGGCGCCCTCGTCGACGACCAGCGCGGCCGCCTCCAGGTAGGTGAGGGTGCGGCGGGCGTCGCCGCCGGCCAGCCGGATCAGGTGGTCCTCGGCCGCCGCGTCCATCGTGATCGTCCCGCCGAGGCCGCGCTCGTCGGCCAGCGCCCGCCGGACGACCTCGCGCAGGTCGTCCTCGCCGAGCGGCTCCAGGGTCAGCAGCAGCGAGCGGGACAGCAGCGGGCTGATCACCGAGAAGAACGGGTTCTCGGTGGTGGCGCCGATGAAGGAGACCCAGCGGTTCTCCACGGCGGGCAGCAGCGCGTCCTGCTGGGCCTTGTTGAAGCGGTGCACCTCGTCGACGAACAGCACGGTCTGCCGGCCGGTCATGCCCAGCTCGCGGCGGGCCAGGTCGATCTCGGCGCGGACCCGCTTGACGCCGTCGCTGACGGCGGAGATCTCCACGAAGCGGCGCCGGGTGGCGTGGCTCACCACGGTGGCCAGGGTGGTCTTGCCGGTGCCGGGCGGCCCCCACAGCACCAGCGACATCGGCACGTCGCGGTCGACGAGCTGGCGGATCGGGGTGCCCGGGCCGAGCAGGTGCTGCTGGCCGACGACCTCGTCCAGGCCGCGCGGCCGCATCCGCACGGCCAGCGGCTCCTCGGCCCCTCCCCTGGACGCCGCCGCGGCCGGGGAGGCCGCCGCGGCGGCGCCGCGCTCCCCGGGGCCCGCGGGCTCCGCCGATTCCGCGCCCGGCGCGTCGAACAGTCCCTCCGGCTGCCCCGGATCCACCCTGCTGGTCACGCTCCGACACTATCTCGCTCTCCGGACATCCCCGGCGCTCCCGGGCGCGGTTAAGATCTGCCCGGAGGAGGAACCGCAGCGTGACGATGGGCCGTACGACCCCGCGCCCGCGCCATGGGCCCGCAGGGCTGCTCATGGCGCTGTTCGTGGTGGCCGGGCTCGTCTTCAGCTACGGGCTGGGCCACGGGCCGCCGCGCGAGGTGTGCACCGCCCACCTGGTGCACGTTCCGGCCGGCGTCGCCGCCGCGATGCCGGACGCGGGCGCCACCGCCTCCCCCGCGTACAGCGCGCCGGTCGACCTGCCGCCGCTCAGCCCGATGGACGGCGCCTGCCTGTGCATGGCCGTGCTCGTGGGCCTGCTGGTGCTCGCGCTGGCCGCCGGGCCGCGCCGGTCGGGACGGTCGCTGCCGCGCCGTACGGGCTGGTTCCTGCCGCCGCCCGCGCTCGCGGCGCTCCCCTCACCCTCGCTCGCCTCTCTGCAGGTGCTCCGGCTGTGACGGTCCGGGCCGCACGGCCCTGACCGCACGCCTTTTTCCGAGCACGTCCGGCCCGAGAGGGAGCTTCACCATGTCCAAGAGCGCCCGCAACCGCGCGCAGCGCGCCCAGAAGAACGTCCTGACCAAGCGCGACGTCCCCTGGGGAGGCATCGCGTTCTTCACCGTCATCGGCCTGGTGGCGGTCGTGGCGATCGGCTACGCCTTCCTGCAGAGCCGCCCCGCCGACGCCGCCATCGAGGGCCTGATCGAGAAGGACGGCCTGAGCCAGGAGCACACGACCGGGACCGTCCGGTACGAGTCCAGCCCGCCCATGGGCGGCGACCACGACCCCATGTGGCAGAACTGCGACGCCCGGGTCTACGACAGGCAGCTGCGCAACGAGAACGCCGTGCACTCGCTCGAGCACGGCGCGGTCTGGGTCACCTACCGGCCCGGGCTGGCGGCCGGCCAGATCGAGCGGCTGAGCGGCAAGATCGAGAACACCGACTACTCGATGATGAGCCCGTACGCCGGCCAGGACGCGCCGATCATCATGACGGCGTGGGGCAAGCAGCTGAAGCTGCAGGAGGCCTCCGACGCGCGGGTGGACGCCTTCCTGCGCGCGTTCGTGAAGGGCCCGCAGACGCTGGAGCCGGGCGCCGCGTGCAGCGGCGCGAAGGACGCGGCATGAGGGAGCGAAGCGAGCTCGTGATCGCCGCTCTTGCCGGGGGGTGTGGGGGGTCGTCCCCCCACGAGGAGATCTCGTGACGGACGGGGCCGCGGCCCCGCGGGGGCGGCGGGCGACCGCCGTCCTCGCGGCGCTCGTCCTGGCCGTCGCCGGGGTCCTGGTGGCCTGGCAGGCGCTGCGGCCGGACCGGCCGGGGAGCGACGGGCCGGAGGCGGGGTTCGCGCGGGACATGAGCGTCCACCACGCCCAGGCGGTGCGGATGTCGTTCCTGGTCCGGGACGGCTCCGGGGACGAGCGCGTCCGGCTGCTGGCGTACGACATCATCAACACCCAGTCGGCGCAGATCGGCATGATGACGGCCTGGCTGGACGAATGGGGGCTGCCGAAGGCGGATCCGGCGGGCCGGATGCGGTGGATGGCCGGCCACGGCGGGCACGGCGGCGGCCGGGCCGGGCCGGGGACCGGCGGCGGCGCGGCGCCGATGCCGGGGATGGCCACGCGGGACCAGCTCGCGGGGCTGGAGCGGGCCTCCGGCCGGGACGCCGAGGTGCGCTACCTCCAGCTCATGATCGCCCACCATCGGGGCGGCGTGGCCATGGCCGAGGCGGTGCTGGCGCGCACCGGCCATCCGCGGGTGCGGCGGCTGGCCCGGACCATGGTGGCCGGGCAGCGGTCAGAGATCACCCTGATGACCGACATGCTGCGCGAACGGGGCATCCGGGCCTAACCTCCCATACCGCTTGACAGCGAACGCCGATCGCGGGTCACTGGCCACCATGGCTCCGACACTCAGCGGCTACCACCGGGCACTGGATCTCTTCGAGGACAGGGTGGGCGGTGTGCCCGGCGACCGGTGGCCGGCGCCCTCGCCGTGCGACCGCTGGACGGCCCGCGAGGTGGCCGGGCACATGATCGGCGGCCAGTACGCGATCCTGGCGCTGGCCACCGGCTGGCCGGCGCCGGACGCGGGCGGCGCCGGCGCGGGCATCGGGGGCGTGGACGTGGGGGCCGGCGGCGAGCCGGGCGGGTTCGCCACCGGCGACGTCCTGCTGGCCTGGCGCACCGCCCGCAAGGAGTGCGACGCGGCGCTCACCCCGGAGGCGCTGCGCCGCCCCATCCCGTTCGGCACGCTGGGCGAGCTGCCGCTGATCGACTTCCTGGGCGCGTACGTGCTGGAGCCGCTCGTGCACGCCTGGGACCTGGCCCGCGCCACCGGCCAGCCGGAACGCCTCGACCAGGACCTGGTGCACCACGCGTTCGCGACGGCGCACGTGGTGGCCGCCGGCCTGCGCGCGGCCGGCCGGCTCGGGCCCGCCCTGCCCCCGCCGCCGCGCGCGGACGAGCAGACCCGGCTGCTGGCCTTCCTCGGCCGTGCGGCGGAACCGCGGGACGCCTAGAGCCCCGGACGGGAGGTCAGGAGAACTCGGCGAGGGTGCGCTCGGCCTCTTCCAGCCAGGCGCGGCGCGCGGTCAGCGCCTCCTCGGCGTCCTTGACCGCCTTCTCCCGGCCGGCGTCGCGGGCCTTGGCCAGGTCCTTCTCCAGCCGCTCGATCGAGCCGCGCAGCTGCGCCACCGTGGCCTCGGCGCGCGCCCGCGCCTCGGGGTTGGTGCGCCGCCACTCGTTCTCCTCGGCGCCCCGGACGGTCTCCTCGATCTTGCGGAGCCGGCCCTCCAGCCGGTCGCGCTGGTCGCGCGGCACCGGGCCGGCGGCCTCCCAGCGCTCCTGGATCGCGCGCAGCGCCTGCCGGGCCTGCCGGACGTCGCGGACGGGCAGCAGCTTCTCCGCCTCCGCGAGGATCTTCTCCTTCTCGTCGGCGTGCACCCGCAGCTCGGCGTCGCGCTCGGCGAACGCGGCGGCGCGGGCCGCGAAGAAGACGTCCTGGGCGCCCTTGAACCGGGTCCACAGGTCCTCCTCGGCGTCCCGGGAGGCGCGCCCGGCCAGCTTCCAGCGGCGCATCAGGTCGCGGTAGGCGGCCGCGGTCTCGCCCCAGTCGGTCGAGCCGGTCATCTCCTCGGCCTCGGCGACCAGGCGCTCCTTCTCCCGGCGGGCCTCCTCGCGCTGGTCGTCGAGGGTGGCGAAGTAGACCTTGCGGCGCTTGGTGAAGGCGTTGCGGGCGGCCGACAGCCGCTTCCACAGGGCGGTCTCGGTCGGCCGGTCGATCCGGTCGGCGGCCTTCCACTCCTCGACCAGCCGGCGCAGCCGCTCGCCGCCGTTCTTCCAGTGCGTCTCCTCGGCGGCGATCCGCTCGGCCTCGGCGACGATCCGCTCCTTGATCTCGCGGGCCTCGTGCCGGGCGTGCTCGCGCTGGGCCTTGACCTCCTCGCGCTTGCGGCCGACCTGGTCGGTCAGGCCGTCCAGCCGGCGGACCAGGCTGTCGAGGTCGCCGACCGCGTGCGCGTCGGTGACCGCCTCGCGCAGCCGGGCGATGCTCTGCTGGGCCTGGGCCGGCTGCAGGCCGGTGGTGCGCAGCCGCTGCTCCAGCAGCCCGATCTCGGTGACCAGCGCGTCGTACTTGCGCTTGAAGTAGGCCAGGGCCTCCTCGGGTGCACCGGCCTGCCAGGAACCCACGACGCGCTCGCCGTCGGACGTCTTCACGTAGACGGTGCCGTCCTCGTCCACCCGGCCCCAGGGATCGGTCGCGCTGGACACGCTTGCCTCCTGAATCGCGGGCCCGATCGCGCTCACGACCATCGGGCCCTCCACACCTTAGTATCCCGTTCGCCTATTTCCCGGCGATCGCGACGCTCTGGATCTCGACCTTCTTCTTCGGCTTCCCCGTGCCGTCGTCGCCGGGCTTGTCCACCCCGGCCTTGGCGACCTTCTCCAGGACGTCCAGCCCCGAGGTGATCTTGCCGAACACCGAGTAGCTAGGCGGCAGCTGCGAGTTTCCGTACACCAGGAAGAACTGGCTGCCGTTGGTGCCCTCGCCGGCGTTGGCCATGGCGACCGTGCCCTTGGGGTAGGTGGCGCCCTCGAGGTTCTCGTCGGCGAACTGGTAGCCCGGGCCGCCCTGGCCGGTGCCCGTCGGGTCGCCGCACTGGAGCATCTTCAGGCCCTCGCTGGTGGACAGCCGGTGGCACTCGGTGCCGTCGAAGTACTTCTTGCCGGCCAGGAACGCGAAGGAGTTGGTGGTGCAGGGCGCCTTGGCGCCGTCGAGGGTGAGCCCGACGGTGCCCTGGCTCGTCTTGAGCGTCGTCTGCACCGCGCCCTTGTGCGCGGGCTTGGCCGGGGGCGTGCCGAGGTCCTTGGGGGCGCCCTTGTCGTCGGCGGCCTTGTTGTAGGTGCAGTCGCCGGCGGCCTTGGCCTGGGGCTCGGCCTTCTTCTCGTCGTCGCCGGTGAGCACCACGAAGCCGCCGGCGCCCCCCGCGATCACCGCGACCGCGGCCACCGAGCCGATGATCCGGACGCGGCGCGCGCGGGCCTGCTGCGCCCGGCGGCGCGCCTCCTGCCGCTCGTAGCGCTGCCGCGCGAGTTCCTTCTTGCGGTCTTTACCCGCCACGTGCCTTGCCTCCGGTGTGATCAGGGGAACGTGCAGCGCATAGTAGCGGTCCCCGGACACCGCCGGGTCCCCCGCCGATCGGGGGAACCGGGCGCGGGGGGGGGGGGGGGCCGGGGGCGGG
>NZ_JBGNUR010000019.1:39929-157882 GCF_041951345.1 Actinomadura sp. 21ATH
GGCCGGCGGGCGCCCGCCACGCGCGGCCGCGGGGGGGGGGCGGCCGCCGGGGCCCCCCCCCGCGCCGACACGGCGATCGGCCGATCTCGTTCGCGGTGGCCATGGCCGCGCCGGTACGCTCGGAAGCCACCGCGCGGGTGGCCGGGTGTGGCCCGGCCGCGGCGCGAGGACCGCAATCGGCCCCACAGGGCCTGAAGGAAGGACGACCGTGCTCGTCGCCGGGTTCCCAGCCGGATCGTTCGCCGCCAACTGCTACGTCGTGGCGCCCGCGGCGGGCGAGGAATGCGTGATCATCGATCCGGGCCAGGACGCCGAGGCCGGGATCGACGAGATCCTGCGCGAGCACCGGCTCAAGCCGGTCGCGGTGCTGCTCACCCACGGCCACATCGACCACGTGTGGTCGGTCGCGCCGGTCTGCGGCGCCAAGGACGTCCCGGCCTACATCCACCCCGACGACCGCGACCTGCTCACCGATCCGGCCAAGGGCCTGTCCCTCCAGCCGGGCCAGCAGCTGTTCGGCGGGCTGACGCTGAGCGAGCCGGACGACGTCAAGGAGCTCGCGGACGGCGCCGCGCTGGAGCTGGCCGGCCTGGAGTTCACCGTCGACCACGCCCCGGGCCATACCAAGGGGTCGGTGACGTTCCGCACGCCGCCGGCGGGGGAGGTCCCGGACGTGATGTTCACCGGGGACCTGCTGTTCGCGGGGTCGATCGGCCGCACCGACCTGCCGGGCGGATCGTACGAGGAGATCCTCGCCAGCCTGTCGCGGGTGTGCCTGGGCATGCCCGACGCGACGGCCGTCCTGCCCGGCCACGGCCCGCAGACCACGATCGGCCGCGAGCGCGCCACCAATCCGTTCCTTGCCGACCTTGCGGGGGGAATCGGGGGGCCGTCCCCCCGGAAGGCTGCGCGCCCCGGTCCTGACAAGGGATTCTGAGCAGAGAGATCATGAGTTCGAGCTTTCAGGCCCCCAAGGGGGTCAAGGAATACGTTCCGCCGCGCGCGGACCTGTTCTCGGCGATCCGCCAGGCGTTCGCCGAGCAGGCCCGGCTGGCCGGGTACGGCTATCTGGAGCTGGCCGTCTTCGAGGACACCAACCTCTTCAAGCGCGGCGTCGGCGAGTCCACCGACGTCGTCAGCAAGGAGATGTACACCTTCGAGGACCGCGGCGGCCGGTCGCTGACGCTGCGTCCCGAGTTCACCGCCACGGTGCTGCGCGCGGTGCTGGAGAACGGCCTGCACAAGCAGGGCGCGCTGCCGGTCAAGGTCTGGACGACCGGCCCGGCGTTCCGCGCCGAGCGGCCCCAGCAGGGCCGCTACCGGCAGTTCTACCAGCTCGACCTGGAGGCGATCGGCAGCGAGGACCCGCAGGTCGACGCCGAGACGATCGCGATCGCGGCGAACTGGTACCGCTCGCTCGGTCTCACCCAGGTGCGGCTGCTGCTGAACTCGCTGGGCTGCGCCGAGTGCCGGCCCGCGTACCGCGCCCGCCTCCAGGAGTTCCTGCGCGGCCTCGACCTGGACGAGGCCACCCGGGCGCGGATCGAGATCAATCCGCTGCGGGTGCTGGACGACAAGCGTCCGGATGTGGTCGCGCAGCTCGACGGCGCCCCGCTGATGGCCGACCACCTGTGCGGCGACTGCAAGGCCCACCACGACCGGGTCCGGGAGCTGCTGGCCGACCTCGGCATCGCCTGGGAGGACACGCCCCGGCTGGTCCGCGGCCTGGACTACTACACCCGCACGACGTACGAGTTCGACCACCCGCTGCTGGGCTCGCAGTCCGGCATCGGCGGCGGCGGCCGCTACGACGGGCTCTCGGAGGACATCGGCGGCCCCCGGCTGCCGGGCATCGGGTTCGGGCTGGGCCTGGACCGGACGATCCTGGCGCTGGAGGCCGAGGGCGCCGAGTTCGCCGCCCCGCCGCGCTGCGAGGTGTTCGGGGTCGCGCTCGGCGAGACCGCCGAGCGGAAGGTCTTCGCGCTGGTCAACGAGCTGCGCCGGGCCGGGATCGCGGCCGACATGGCCTACGAGGGCAAGAAGCTGAAGGGCGCCATGAAGGACGCCGACCGGTCCGGGGCCCGGTACGCGGTGATCCTCGGTGAGCGAGATATCGCCGCCGGGTCCGCGCAGGTGAAGGACCTGGAAGGCGGCGACCAGGCCGCCGTGCCGCTCCCCGAGATCGTTACCACGTTGAAGGAAAGGCTTTCGAGATGATCCGCTCGCACGAGGCGGGGACGCTCCGCAAGGAGCACGCCGGCCGGCAGGTCACGCTGGCCGGCTGGGTGGGGCGCCGCCGCGACCACGGCGGCGTCACGTTCATCGACCTGCGCGACGCCTCCGGCACCGCGCAGGTGGTGTTCCGGGAGGAGGACACCGCGCACGACCTGCGCGGCGAGTTCTGCGTCAAGATCACCGGTGAGGTGCGGGTCCGGCCCGAGGGGAACGAGAACCCCGAGCTGCCCACCGGCGACATCGAGGTCGCGGCCACCGACATCCAGGTGCTGAGCGAGGCCGCGCCGCTGCCGTTCCCGATCGAGGGCGACGTCAACGTCAACGAGGAGGTCCGGCTCAAGTACCGGTACCTCGACATCCGCCGCGACGCCGTCGCCCGCGCCCTGCGGGTGCGGTCCGAGGCGTCGTTCCTCGTGCACGAGGTCATGCGCGAGCACGGCTTCGTCAACGTCGAGACGCCGACGCTGACCCGGTCCACCCCCGAGGGCGCCCGCGACTTCCTGGTGCCCGTACGGCTCAAGCCCGGCCACTGGTACGCGCTGCCGCAGTCCCCGCAGCTGTTCAAGCAGCTGCTCATGGTGGGCGGCCTGGAGCGCTACTACCAGATCGCCCGCTGCTACCGGGACGAGGACTTCCGCGCCGACCGGCAGCCGGAGTTCACCCAGATCGACGTCGAGATGTCGTTCGCCGAGCAGGACGACGTGCTGCGGGTGGCCGAGGACCTGGTGCGGCGGCTGTGGAAGGAGATCGCCGGGTACGAGATCCCGGAGATCCCCCACATCACCTACGCCGACGCCATGGCCCGCTACGGCTCCGACAAGCCCGACCTGCGGTTCGGGAACGAGCTGACCGAGATGACGGAGTACTTCGCCGGCACCTCGTTCCGCGTGTTCCAGGCCCCGTACGTGGGCGCCGTCGTCATGCCGGGCGGCGGATCCCAGACCCGCAAGGAGCTGGACGCCTGGCAGGACTGGGCCAAGGCGCGCGGCGCCAAGGGCCTGGCGTACGTGCTCGTCCAGGAGGACGGCACGCTCGGCGGCCCGGTCGCCAAGAACCTGTCCGACGAGGAGAAGGCCGGGCTGGCCGCCCGGGTCGGCGCCGCCCCCGGCGACGCGATCTTCTTCGGGGCCGGGAAGCCGCACTCCACCCGCGAGCTGCTCGGCGCCGCCCGGCTGGAGATCGGCCGCCGGTGCGGGCTGATCGACGAGTCGGCCTGGGCGTTCTGCTGGGTCGTCGACGCCCCGGTCTTCGAGCCCGCCGAGAACGACAAGGGCGAGCAGGTCGGCTGGACGTCGGTGCACCACCCGTTCACCGCGCCCAAGCCCGAGTACGCCGACGACTTCCAGGACCGGCCGGGCGAGGCCCTCGCGAACGCCTACGACATCGTCTGCAACGGCAACGAGATCGGCGGCGGCTCGATCCGTATCCACCGCGCCGAGATGCAGCAGCGGGTGTTCGACGTGCTCGGGCTGTCGAAGGAGGAGGCCGAGTCCAAGTTCGGCTTCCTGCTGGAGGCGTTCAAGTTCGGCCCGCCCCCGCACGGCGGCATCGCGTTCGGCTGGGACCGCATGATCATGCTGCTGGCCGGCCAGGACTCGATCCGGGACGTGATCGCCTTCCCGAAGGCCGCGTCCGGGTACGACCCGCTGACGGCCGCGCCGACGCCGATCACCCCGCAGCAGCGCAAGGAGGCCGGGGTCGACGTGAAGCCGGAGCGGAAGAAGCCCGCGGAGGACGCCGCTCCGCAGGAGTGACCATCGCGTGCGCGAAAGGGCCGGCCCCCTCGGGGACCGGCCCTTTTCCGCCGGTACGGGGCGTCAGCGGCCGGTGCCGCTGGTGACGCGGTAGACGTCGTAGACGCCGTCGATGGAGCGCACGGCCTTCAGGACGTGCCCGAGATGCTTCGGGTCGCCCATCTCGAAGGTGAAGCGGCTGACGGCCACCCGGTCGCGGGTCGTGGTGACCGACGCGGACAGGATGTTGACGTGCTGGTCGGACAGCACGCGGGTCACGTCCGACAGCAGCCGGGGCCGGTCGAGCGCCTCGACCTGGATCGCCACCAGGAAGACCGAGTCCTCCCCCGGCGACCACTTGACGTCGATGAGCCGGTCGGGCTGCGTCTTCAGGCTCGCCACGTTGGCGCAGTCGGCGCGGTGCACCGAGACCCCGTGCCCGCGCGTGACGAACCCGACGATGTCGTCGCCCGGGACCGGCGTGCAACATCGCGACAGCCGCACCCACACGTCCGGGTCGCCCGCCACGACCACGCCCGGGTCGCCGGTCGTCCGGGTGCGCTTGCGCTTGGTCGGCAGCGCGATCTCGGCCAGGTCCTCCTCGGCGCTCTCGACCCCGCCGAGGGCCTCCACCAGCCGCTGCACGACGTGCTGGGCGGAGACGTGGCCCTCGCCGACCGCCGCGTACAGCGACGAGACGTCCGGGTAGCGCATGTCGCGGGCCAGCGCCAGCAGCGCCTCCCCCGACATCATCCGCTGGAGCGGCATGTTCTGCTTGCGCATCGCGCGGGCGATGGAGTCCTTGCCGGACTCGATCGCGGTGTCCCGGCGCTCCTTGGAGAACCAGTGCTTGATCTTGTTGCGGGCGCGGGCGCTCTTGACGAAGTTGAGCCAGTCGCGGCTCGGCCCGGCGTCCTGCGACTTGGACGTGAACACCTCGACGGCGTCGCCGTTGTCGAGCGTGGACTCCAGCGGGACGAGCCGCCCGTTCACCCGGGCGCCGATGCAGCGGTGCCCGACCTCGGTGTGGATCGCGTACGCGAAGTCGACCGGCGTCGCCCCCTGCGGGAGGGCGATCACGTCGCCCTTGGGGGTGAAGACGAAGACCTCGGAGACCGACAGGTCGAACCGCAGCGACTCCAGGAACTCGGCCGGGTCGGCGGTCTCCTTCTGCCAGTCCAGCAGCTGCCGCAGCCACTGCATGTCGCCGGCCTTGCGGCCGCCGACGGTCTCCTCCTTGTACTTCCAGTGGGCCGCGACGCCGTACTCGGCCCGCCGGTGCATGCCCCAGGTGCGGATCTGCAGCTCGACCGGCTTGCCCTCCGGGCCGATCACGGTCGTGTGCAGCGACTGGTACATGTTGAACTTGGGCATCGCGATGTAGTCCTTGAACCGGCCGGGGACCGGGTTCCATCGCGCGTGGATCGAGCCGAGGGCGGCATAGCAGTCGCGGACGCTGTCGACCAGGACCCGGATGCCCACCAGATCGTAGATGTCGTCGAAGCTGACGTCCCGGGCGATCATCTTCTGGTAGATCGAGTAGTAGTGCTTCGGCCGCCCGGTCACGCTGGCCTTGATCTTGGCCTCGCGCAGGTCGGTCGACACGTTCTCGATCACGTCCTGCAGAAAGTCGTCCCGCCGCGGCGCCCGCTCGGCCACCAGCCGGGCGATCTCGTCGAACCGCTTGGGGTAGAGCGTGGCGAACGACAGGTCCTCCAGCTCCCACTTCAGCGTGTTCATGCCCAGCCGGTGCGCCAGCGGGGCGAAGACCTCCAGCGTCTCGCGGGCCTTCTTCTCCTGCTTGTGCCGCGGCATGTAGCGCAGCGTGCGCATGTTGTGCAGCCGGTCGGCGAGCTTGATCACCAGCACCCGGATGTCGCGGGACATCGCCACGACCATCTTGCGGACGGTCTCCGCCTCGGCCGCGTCGCCGTACTTGACCTTGTCGAGCTTGGTCACCCCGTCGACCAGGGCGGCGATCTCGTCGCCGAAGTCGCCGCGCAGCTCGTCGAGCGTGTACGGGGTGTCCTCGACGGTGTCGTGCAGCAGCGCCGCGCAGATCGTCTCGGTGTTCATGCCGAGCTCGGCGAGGATGGCCGACACCGCGAGCGGATGCGTGATGTACGGGTCGCCGCTCTTGCGCTTCTGGTCGCGGTGGTAGTGGGCGGCGACGTCGTAGGCGCGCTCGATCAGCCGCAGGTCCGCCTTGGGATGCGTGTTGCGGACCGTCTTGTTCAGGGGTTCGAGTACGGGGTTCATAGTGGGGCCGCGCTGTGCGCCGAGCCGGGCGAGCCTGCGGCGCACCCGTGCGGCGGACGGCGGGATCGTGGGCGGTGCGGCAGGGCCACTTTTGGCGCTGTGTCCACTCTTAGCGGTGTGTCCACTTTTAGAAGGGCGCTCGCCGGCGGGCCCGGCCTTCGCCGGCCGCCCGTCCCCGGGCCGTGCCGGCCGCGCCTCCGCGGCGGTCTCGATGCGGTCCGGGCGCTCGGGCTCGGGCTCGGGCTTGGATCCGGGCTCGGCCAGCGCGGGTTTCTCCGGTCCGGCGGCCTCGGGCACGGTGCTCTCGGGCACGAGGCTCTCGGACGCGCTGCTCTGGGACGCGGTGCTTTCGGGCGCGGAGGTCTCGGGCGCTGGAGTCTGGGGCGCGGAGGTCCGGGACAAGGGGGTCTCGGGTTCGCGCGCGGGGGGCGGGGGCGGCGCGGTGGCGCGCTCCGCCGCCCTGGCCCCGGCCGTACGGGACTCCCGTTCGGCCTCGGGCTCCGTCGCCTGGCCTTTCGCGGTGTCGGTCACCGCGTCGGTCGATACCACCTCACCGGGCACCCAGCCTCCTCAAACTCGGGACGCCATACCCTCCTCGACCCGCGGGATGCGCCCGTTTCCCCACCGGACCCGATGCCGCCAGTCTATCGGCACCTATTTCGTACTAGACCGTAACCAGGGAATGGACGTCCAGATTCCCCAGGCGGTCGCGCCCGTGTAGGAACGACAGCTCCATCAGCACCGAGATCCCCACGACCTCGCCGCCGGCCCGGCGGACCAGCTCGGCCGCGGCCCTGGCGGTGCCGCCCGTGGCCAGGACATCGTCGACGATCAGCACCCGCTCGCCGGGACCGAAGGCGTCCACGTGCATCTCGATGGTCTCGGTCCCGTACTCGAGATCATAGGTCTCCTCGTACGCCCGCGACGGGAGCTTTCCCTTTTTCCGCACCGGAACGAACCCGGCGCCGAAGTGGTAGGCGACCGGGGCGGCCAGGATGAAGCCGCGCGCCTCGATCCCGACGATCTTGTCCACGGTGCCCCGGCCGTGGTGGTTGACGATCGAGTCGACCACCCCGGCGAAGGCCACGTGGTCGGCCAGCAGCGGGGTGATGTCCTTGAAGACGACCCCGGGCTTGGGGTAGTCGGCCACGTCGCGGATCCGGTCCTGGATCAGCTTGTCGAGGTCCACGTGCGTTCTCTCCCTGGTCATGCGTCGGCCGTGCCCACGCCCGGGATGGGGGTGGGCACGGCCGGCGTCGTACGTTCCGCCTGTCCGGTGTTCCGGCTATCTGCCCCGGCGCTGCTGCCGGGTGCCCCGCTTGGGCTGCTGCCGCGGCCCGGTCTGGACGACCTTGCGCACGGTCACCGTGGCGCGGACGTCGTCCGCGGCGTCCTCGGCCGAGCCCTCCGGGGAGTCGTCCGGATCGCCGCCCTTGGCGACCCCGCCGTCGAAGGGGCCGTCGCCGGGCGCCGGGTCGCCCTCCCCCGCGGGGACCATCGCCTTGGCGGCCTTGGCCTGCCGCTTGGCGCTGTTCCGGCGGCGCTCGATGTTGGCCCGCAGCTCGCGGTACTTCGGCTCGCGCTCCTTGAGCTGGACCAGCAGCGGCGTGGCCACGCAGATCGAGGAGTACGTACCGACGATCATGCCGACGAACAGGGCCAGCGACAGGTCCTTCAGCGTACCCGCGCCGAACAGCGTGGTGCCGATGAACAGGATGGCCGCGACCGGCAGGATCGCCACCAGCGAGGTGTTCAGCGAGCGCACCAGGGTGCTGCTGAGCGCCTGGTTGGCCGCCTGGCTGTAGGTGATCTTGGAGGTCGGGCCGAGCGGTTTGGTGACCTCCTTGATCATGTCGAACACCACGACGGCGTCGTACAGCGAGTACCCGAGGATCGTCAGGAAGCCGAGCAGGGTCGCGGGCGTGACCTCGAAGCCCGACCAGGCGTAGATGCCGGCCGTGATCACAAGGTCGTGCACCAGGGCGACCACCGCCGCCAGCGCCATCCGCCACTCGAACGCCACCGACAGATAGGCGATGATCAAGATCATGAAGACGATCAGCGCCTGCCACGCCTTCGCGGAGACCTCACCGCCCCACGAGGCCCCCACCACCTGGGTGCTGACCTTCTGGGCCGGGACGTTCAGCTCCTCGGCGACGTTGTCCTTGACCTCGGTCACCTTCGCCGAACTCAGGCTCTCGGTGGTCACCCGCCAGCCGTCGCCGGCCTGCTGGACGATCGCCTGGTGCGCCCCGCCGCCCGTGACGGCACCGCGCACCTGCTCGATCGAGGCGCTCGGGGCGCTGAAGGTGAAGACCGAGCCGCCCTTGAACTCGACGCCCATGTTCAGCCCCTGGACGACCAGGCCGGCGATCGAGAACACCAGCAGCAGGCCCGAGATGGAGTACCAGAGCCTGGGCCGGCCGACGATGTCGGCGCTGATCTCGCCCCGGTAGACCCGCGATAGGACCGCGCGCAACCCCAGCATCAGGCCTCCTGGCTCTTCGGGCTCTTCGGGCGGACGGCGGCGGCGGTCCCGCTCGCCACCTTGTGCAGGCGCTTCGGATCGAGGCCGGACAGGGGATGGCCCCTGCCGAAGAACCTCGTCCGCGACAGCAGCCCGACCAGCGGCTTGGTGAAGAAGAACACCACGACCACGTCGATCAGCGTCGTCAGGCCCATCGCGAACGCGAAGCCCCGGACCCCGCCGACGGCGAGGAAGTACAGCACCAGCGCGGCCATGAACGTCACCGCGTCGGCGACCAGGATCGTGCGCCGCGCCCGCTTCCACGCCACCTCGATCGAGGGCCGCAGCGTCCGGCCCGCGCGCAGCTCGTCACGCAGCCGCTCGAAGTAGACGATGAACGAGTCGGCCGTGATGCCGATCGAGACGATCAGGCCGATGATGTGCGGCAGCGAGAGCCGGAACCCCATGTTCTCGCCCAGGATCACCACCGACACGTAGGTGATCCCGGACGCCACCAGCAGGCTGGACACCGCCACCAGCCCGAGGCCCCGGTAGTACAGCAGGCAGTAGAGCACCACCAGCACCAGCCCGATCGCTCCGGCGATCATGCCGCCGCGCAGCTGGTCGGACCCCAGCGTGGAGGACACCTCGTCGATCGAGCTCTGCGTGAACTCCAGCGGCAGCGCGCCGTACTTCAGCACGTTGGCCAGGTCGGTGGCGTAGGCCTGGGTGAAGCTCTCCGGCGGCCCGTCGATCTGGGCGGTGCCGCCGGTGATCGCGCCGCGGCTGATGCTCGGCGCCGACACGACCTGGCCGTCCAGCACGATCGCGACCTGCGAGCGCGGGGAGCCCGGGTTCTGCTGGTACGCCTGGTAGGCGTCGGTGGTGACCGCGCCGAACTGCTTGCCGCCCTGGGACTTGAACTTCATGCTGACCCACCAGCTGCTCTGCCCCTGGGTCGCGTCCGGCGGCATCGCGCTGGCGTCGGAGACCTGCTCGCCCAGGACCCGTACCGGGCCCAGGATGTACTTGGCGACCTGGCCGTTCTCCTCCTTCTGGTCGCACGCCGTCACCCACTTGCGGTTGGCGTCGTTCGACCCCGGCACGCGCTTGTCGGGCACGTAGCAGTTGAGCGCCTCGAACTGCTTGATGACCTCCTTGTCATCGATGCCCGAGTAGTCGGCTCCCGCGGCGTCGGGGGAGGTCGGGTCCGTGGGCAGCCCCGACGGCAGGCCCGACGGCGTCGCGGACGGCTTGGGCGACGGCGGGTCACCGGAGCCGGAGGCGGACGGGGTGGGCGTGGGCGCGGCGGCGAGCGCCTCCGACAGGGCCCGGCCGCGCGGCGTCGTCGACGCGCTGGGAGACGGCGAGGGCGTCTTGCCCTCTTCCTTGCCCTTGTCGCCCTTGTCCTTGTCGCCCTTGGCGGTGGGCGTGGCGGACGGGCTGGGCGAGGCGGCACCGGCCGGCTTGCCGTCGGCCACCGCGTACACCTGCCGGAACTGCAGCTTCGCGGTGGTGCCGATGAGCTGGACCACCCGGTCCTGCCCCTCGCCCGGCACGTTGACCACGATGTTGCTGCTGCCCTGCTTGGCCACCTCGGCGTCCGAGACGCCCAGGCCGTTGACCCGCTGGGTCATGATCTTCACGGCCTGGTCCATCTGGGTCGCCGGCGGCGTCCGCCCGCCGGCCGTCTTGGCGGTGAGCGTGACCGTGGTCCCGCCGGCCAGGTCCAGCCCCAGCTTGGGGGTGGGCTGGCCCTGCAGGAACATCACCCCCGTGAGTGCCGCCATGACCACGAACAGCGCGAGGAGCGTGCGCCCTGGTTTGGGAACGTTGCTGCGAGGCGGAGCCACTGGTCGATTAACTTCCCGTCGTCAATGGTTGAGGGGCCGGATCAGTCCGAGGACTTCTTCGACCCCTTGCCGACCGCGGTGGCGCCCGCCGACTCCTCGTCGTCGTCCGCCTTCTCGACCTTCTCGGCCTTCGCGTCGGCCTTCGCGTCGGACTTGGTGAGGTCGGCCTTGGCCGGGGCCTCGTCCTCGGTGAGGTCCTCGTCGTCCTCGTCGTCGGTGAGGTCGACCTCGTCGGCCGCCTTCTCACCGTCCACGACCTGCATCACGGCCGCCTTGACGAACCGCGCCTCCACGCCCGGGGCGATCTCCAGCACGAGGCCGTCGTCGTCGACGGAGACCACGTTGGCGTACATCCCGCTGGTCGTCATGATCCGCGCGCCGGGGACCAGGTTGCTCTGCATCTGCATCTGTTCCTTGCGCCGCTTGCTCTGCGGGCGGATCAGCAGGAAGTAGAAGACCAGGGGAACGGCCAGCAGAAGCAGGAGGTTGAACGCTCCGCTGCCGCCCTGCTGTGCCGCAATAATCATGTCGCTGCCCATCACTGGGGCGTCCTTCCGATGTGGTTTGCCCAGCCTGTCGCCTCAAAGGCGGTGTCCGGTAGTGCGGCCGGCCGGGCGCGGGTGACCAGGTCCCGGAGTCTAGAGAGTACGCCAGACACCGGCAACGACGTGACGATCGGGAACCTATCGAAGTTCCCAAGCCGTTACGGGTCGCACGTCAGTTCGTGATCACTATTCGGGCTGATCGGCGTCGTCGTCCAGTTCGAACAGCGTACCGGCCATGGGAGCCGACGCGGGCGGGGTGAGCCCCAGGTGCGCCCACGCCGCCGGCGTCGCGATCCGGCCGCGCGGCGTGCGGGCCAGCAGACCCTGCCTGACCAGGAAGGGCTCGGCCACGACCTCGACGGTCTCGGGCTCCTCCCCCACCGACACCGCCAGCGTGGACAGCCCGACCGGCCCCCCGCCGAACTTGCGCATCAGCGACCCCAGCACGGCCCGGTCCAGCCGGTCCAGGCCCCGCTCGTCCACCTCGTACAGGCTCAGCGCCGCCCGCGCCAGCTCATGATCGACGGTCCCGTCCGAACGCACCTCGGCGAAGTCGCGGACCCGGCGCAGCAGCCGGTTCGCGATCCGCGGCGTGCCGCGGGACCGCCCGGCGACCTCGGCCGCGCCGGCGTCGGTGATCTCCACGTCCAGCAGCCGCGCGGACCGCTTGACGATCACCTCCAGCTCGGCGGGCTCGTAGAAGTCCATGTGCGCCACGAACCCGAACCGGTCGCGCAGCGGCCCCGGCAGCATCCCCGCCCGCGTGGTGGCCCCCACCAGCGTGAACGGCGCGATGTCCAGCGGGATCGCGGTCGCCCCCGGCCCCTTGCCGACGACCACGTCGACGCGGAAGTCCTCCATGGCCATGTACAGCATCTCTTCGGCGGGCCGCGCCATCCGGTGGATCTCGTCCAGGAAGAGGACCTCGCCCTCGGCCAGCGTGGACAGCACCGCCGCCAGGTCCCCGGCCCGCTCGATCGCCGGCCCGGACGAGATCCGCAGCGGCTGCCCCAGCTCGGCCGCGATGATCATGGCGAGGGTCGTCTTGCCCAGCCCCGGCCCGCCCGACAGCAGCACGTGGTCGGGCGTGCGGCCGCGCCGCAGCGCGCTGTGCAGCACCAGCGAGAGCTGCTCGCGCACCCGCTCCTGCCCGATGAAGTCGTCCAGCTTCTTGGGCCGCAGCGCGGCCTCGATCACCGACTCCTCGGGCCCGTCGGCATCCGCGGAAACGAGCCTCTCGTCAGCGCTCATCGCCTCGCCTCCGCTCGCATCCACTACTTGCTCAGCTTCTTGAGGGCGGACTTGAGCAGGGCGGCCACCGGCGGCGGGTCGCCGCCGTCGAGGTCGGCGGCGACGGCGTCGACGGCCGCGTCCGCGTCCCTGGCCGTCCAGCCCAGGTTGATCAGGCCCATCTGGACCTGGTCGCGCCACGCCTCGGCCTTGACGGGCGCCCGCACGTCGGCGCCGCCGCCGGCCGGGCCGCCGAGGCGGTCCTTCAGCTCCAGGACGATCCGCTGCGCGCCCTTCTTTCCGATCCCCGGCACCTTGGTCAGCGCGTTGAGGTCCTCGGCCGCCACCGCCGCGCGCAGCGCGTTGGGCGTGTGGACGGCCAGCATCGCCAGCGCGAGCCGGGGCCCGACGCCGCTGGCGGTCTGGAGCAGCTCGAACACCTGCCGCTCGTCGTCGTCGGCGAACCCGAACAGGGTGAGGGAGTCCTCCCGGACGACCAGGGACGTCGGGACGCGCGCCTCCTCGCCCACCCTCAGCCCGGCGAGCGTGGCCGGGGTGCACTGCACCGCCATCCCGACCCCGTGCACGTCGATCACCGCGCCGTCGGGCCCCGCGGCGGCCACCCGGCCGCTGACGAAGGCGATCACAGCCTCACTCCCCTGCTCCTCGTCCGCGCCGCGGCGATCCGGGCCTGCGCGCCGCCCCGCCACACGTGGCAGATCGCCAGCGCCAGCGCGTCGGCCGCGTCCGCCGGCTTCGGCGCCGCGTCCAGCCGCAGCAGCCGGGTCACCATCTTCGTCACCTGCGCCTTGTCTGCGCGCCCGTTCCCGGTCACGGCCGCCTTGGCCTCGCTGGGCGTGTGCATCGCCACCGGCAGCCCGCGCCGCGCGGCGATCAGCATCGCCACCCCCGCGGCCTGCGCGGTGCCCATCACCGTACGCACATTGTGCTGCGAGAACACGCGTTCCACGGCCACCGCGTCGGGCCGGAACTCCTCCATGAGCGCCTCGATGCCGGTCTCGATGCCCAGCAGGCGGGCGGCGATCTCGTCGTCGGGGCTGGTCCGCACGACGGTCACATGGACGAGCCGCAGCGGCTTGCCCGGAGAGCCGTCCACCACGCCGACCCCGCACCTGGTGAGCCCGGGGTCCACCCCCATCACCCGCACGCGCGCTCCTTCGATCATCTGTTCGGCACGCGCCACGCTATCGAACCGGCCGGACATCCGCCGCTCCCGCGCGCACGTGTCGGATTGATCAGAAGAAGTCGAGCGCGAACGGGTCGGCGGCGAACACCGCGTCCAGCTCGGGCGCGTCCCCGTCCAGCAGCCCGGCGGCCCGCAGGGTGGCGGCGGGGACGCCCGCGTACAGGGCGGCCAGTCCCCCGGCCCCCAGCCGCACGGCGCCCGGGCCCTCGGCGGCCCGTTCCAGCCGGCCTTCGCCGTCCTTGACGACCAGGCGCCACGCGCCCGCGTTGGCCCCCACGCCAGCGTCGTCGATGACCAGCGGCAGGTCGGCGGTCACTCCCGCCGGGTAGCCCCTGCCCTTGATCGCCTTGGGCGCGTCCACCACGCGGAGCATCCAGCGCTCCCGGCCGACCTCCTCGCTCGTGCGCTCCCGCAGCAGCCAGAACACCGGGTCGTGCGGGGCCACCTCCGCGTGCACGGTCCGGGCGGTCGACGACCCGGAGCCGACCAGGGCCCAGAGGCCCCGCAGCGTCCGCTCGGAACCCGCGACCAGCTTCTTGACCTGCAACGAGCCGTTCCCCTCGGCCCACCGGTAGTGGAGGAAGCCGTCGGCGGCGAGGTAGAAGTAGTCGCCGGGCTCGGCGAGCGTCCCTCGCCAGCGCTCCTCGTCCCAGCCGACGGGCCCGCAGTGCCGCGCGTCCCGGTGCGCCCGCCCGATCACCCGGACGACCTCGGCCGCGTCGTCCGGCCCGGCGCGCCGCACCTCGACGGGCTCGGCCCGTACCGTCCGCAGCGCCTCGGCGGGCAGCGCGACGCCGTGCAGCGCCCCCGCGTGCTCCCAGCCGAGGGAGCGGTACAGCGGACTAGTGGCCGGATAGAGCATCGACAGCGCGTACCCGGACCGGGCGCACCCCTCCAGCACCCCGGTCATCAGCGCGCGCCCGATCCCGCGGCCCCGCGCGTCCGGTGCCACGGCGACCCCGCCGATCCCGCCCATGGGGACGGGCCTGCCGTACCACCACTGCGTCATGTCGTGGATCAGCGCCGTGCCGACCAGCCGGCCGCCGTCGAACGCCCCGAACTGCCGCCCCGCCGCCGTCGCCGGGCGCACGCGCTCGGCGGTGCTCTTCCAGTGCGGCTCCGTACGCAGCCCGAAAGCCTGCTCCAGCAGGTCGCGCACGGCCGGCCAGTGCCCCTCGTCCAACGCCCGGATCTCCATGATCCCGACCGTACGGGCCCGCGGAGAACCGGCGCAACGCCGAAACCCGCACCGGACGCTTCCGCCGGGGCGCCGGCTGTGGTGCTCTGGAGCGTCGGCCGGCTGTCCGGCTTCTGGAGGAGGTCCGTGATGGGCAAGGTGGTACTCGACGTGTCGGTGTCCCTGGACGGGTTCAGCGCCGGGCCGGACGTCCGCGCGGACGAGCCGATGGGGGACGGCGGCGAGGCGCTGCACGCGTGGATGGGCTGGGACGGGCCGGGCGGCGCCGTCGACACGGCCGTGCGGCGGGAGGTGGACGCGGCGGTCGGGGCCGCCGTGATCGGGCGGCGCACGTTCGACCTGGGCCTGGAGCCGTGGGGCGGGACGCCGTGGGCCGGGGTGCCGGCGTTCGTCGTCACCCACCGGCGCCGGGACGATCTCGCGGGCGGCAACGGCGGCGTCTTCGCCTTCGACGGCCTGGAGGGGGCGGTCCGGCGCGCCAGGGAGGCCGCCGGTGACAGGGACACGATCGTGATGGGCGCCGCCGTGGCCGGGCAGGCGCTCCGGGCGGGGCTGCTGGACGAGGTGCACGTCCATCTCGTGCCGGTGCTGCTGGGCGCGGGCACGCCCTTCCTCGGCGGGGAGCGGGCCGATCTCGTCCCGGCCGGCGAGCCCCGCGCCGGGAGCGTCACGCATCTGCGCTACCGCGTGGCGTAGCGACGGCCCGCCGACCGGTACGGGCGGCGGGCCGGCGGGCGGCGCGGATCGCGCGGGTCAGGCGTCGATCTTCTCCATGACCTCGTCGCTGACGTCGAAGTTCGCGTAGACGTCCTGGACGTCGTCGGAGTCCTCCAGGGCCTCGATGAGGCGGAAGACCTTCTTGGCGTTGTCCTCGTCCAGGGGCACCGAGACGCTGGGCAGCCAGCTGGAGTCGGCGGACTCGTAGTCGATGCCGGCGTCCTGGAGGGCCGAGCGGACCGGGATGAGGTCGCCCGCCTCGCAGACGATCTCGAAGTTCTCGCCCAGGTCGTTGACCTCTTCGGCGCCGGCGTCCAGGACGGCCATCATGACGTCGTCCTCGCTGGTGCCGGCCTTGGGGACGATGATGACGCCCTTGCGGTTGAACAGGTACGCCACCGAGCCCGGGTCGGCCAGGGAGCCGCCGTTGCGGGTGAGGGCGACGCGGACCTCGGAGGCGGCGCGGTTGCGGTTGTCGGTCAGGCACTCGACCAGGACCGCCACGCCGCCGGGGGCGTAGCCCTCGTAGGTGATGTTCTGCCAGTCGGCGCCGCCGGCCTCTTCGCCCGCGCCGCGCTTGCGGGCGCGCTCGATGTTGTCGTTGGGAACCGAGTTCTTCTTCGCCTTGTAGATGGCGTCGTAAAGCGTCGGGTTGGCGTCGGGGTCACCGCCGCCGGTACGCGCCGCCACCTCGATGTTCTTGATCAGCTTGGCGAAGAGCTTGCCCCGCTTGGCGTCGAGGGCCGCCTTCTTGTGCTTGGTGGTCGCCCATTTGGAATGGCCGGACATTCTTTACTCCTCCTCCATCGCCCGGCGCACCAGATCGGCGAAGTAGTGGTGCACGCGGTGGTCGCCCGTCAACTCCGGATGGAACGCGGTCGCCACCAGGCGCCCCTGCCGGACGGCGACGATCCTACCGATGTTCGGCCCGCTCTCGGCGCGGCCGAGCACCTCGACGCCGGCGCCGACCGACTCGACCCACGGCGCGCGGATGAAGACCGCGTCGAACTCGCCGATGCCGTCGAGCGGCACGCGGGCCTCGAACGAGTCGACCTGGCGGCCGAAGGCGTTGCGGCGGACGGTCATGTCGATGCCGCCGATGGTCTCCTGGCCGGCCGCCCCGTCCCGGATCCGGTCCGCGAGCATGATCATACCGGCGCAGGAACCGTACGCCGGCATGCCCGCCTCGATCCGCTTGCGCAGGGGCTCCAGCAGCTCGAACGAGCGGGCCAGCCGCCACATCGTGGTGGACTCGCCGCCGGGGACGACGAGCGCGGAGACGCTCTCGAGCTCTTCGGCGCGGCGTACGGGGAGGGTGCGCGCGCCGGCTCCCTCCAGGGCCCGGGCGTGCTCGCGCACGTCGCCCTGCAGGGCGAGAACACCGATCGTGGGCACAGCGGTCACGGGAAAGCCTTTCGGGGAGTGGTCCTACCGACCGTACAACGTGCGGGCGGCCGGCGGATCTTCCCCTCGGCGCCCGTCAGCAGAGCTTGAAGCGGCGCAGCGGCAGTTCGAGGGGCAGGAAGCCGTCGGCGCCGCGGTCGGCGATGCCGCGGCCGAACATGTGGGCGCCCGCCAGCGCCAGGCCGAACTCCTCGGGGTCGAACGGCAGCGGGACGTCCGGGACGCCCTCGTCGATGGCCTTCCAGTACGGGTCCTCGGCCGGCAGCCGCTCGCCCTGGTCGACGACCACGCCGTCCTCGGCGGTCACGAACACGTCCCGGCGCAGCTCGCCGCCGTCGTACCAGCGGAACCAGCAGCCGGAGATCACGCTGTGCAGGACGAGCACGCCGCAGCGGGCGCCGGGCAGCGCGGCGGCGGCGGTGTCGGCGATCCGGCGGGCGTCGTCGTCGAGGCAGAACAGGCGCCGGTCGCACAGCAGCAGGGCGCGGTCGAAGACGCCGACGAACAGCTCGTCCTCGTACGGCCAGAGCGCGAAGTCCAGGACGGTGTCGCCGGTCTCGGTGAGGGTGGCGGCCGGGTAGAGGCCGCGGGCGATGGTGGCCGCGGCGGCCGGATCGGGGTCGGGGTCGAGGCCGGGCCGGAACACCTCGGCGGGCTCACCGGCACTCGCACAGGCCAGCGCGACCGACCACCCCATGAACGTTCCTCCCGCCCCTGAACGACCGCCCGGCCAGCGTAAACCCTGGGGCGCGGGATGGGGAGGGGCCGCCGTAAGTAACCGTCCGGTCACCCCGCACGCCCGTCCGTAAAGGGCGGGCGTGCGGGTCCGTTACCCACCGGCGCCTAGATCACCAGCCGCGGCCGGCGAACTTCTGGTCCTCGCCCAGGGAGGCGACGTTGATGCCGACCATGGCGTCGCCGAGGCCGCGGGAGACCTTGGCGATCACGTCGGGGTCGTCGTGGAACGTGGTGGCCTTGACGATCGCCTCGGCGCGCTGCGCGGGGTTGCCGGACTTGAAGATCCCGGAGCCGACGAACACGCCCTCGGCGCCCAGCTGCATCATCATCGCGGCGTCGGCCGGGGTGGCGATGCCGCCGGCGGTGAACAGCACGACCGGCAGCTTGCCGGCCTGCGCGACCTCCTTGACCAGCTCGTACGGGGCCTGGAGCTCCTTGGCGGCCACGTACAGCTCGTCCTCGGGCAGGTTCTGCAGCCGCTTGATCTCCGCCCGGATCTTGCGCATGTGCGTGGTGGCGTTGGAGACGTCGCCGGTGCCGGCCTCGCCCTTGGAGCGGATCATCGCCGCGCCCTCGGTGATCCGGCGCAGCGCCTCGCCCAGGTTGGTGGCCCCGCACACGAACGGGACGGTGAACGCCCACTTGTCGATGTGGTTCTCGTAGTCGGCCGGGGTGAGCACCTCGGACTCGTCGACGTAGTCGACGCCGAGCGCCTGGAGCACGCGGGCCTCGACGAAGTGGCCGATCCGGGCCTTGGCCATCACCGGGATGGAGACGGCCTCGATGATCCCGTCGATCATGTCGGGGTCGCTCATCCGGGAGATGCCGCCCTCGGCGCGGATGTCGGCGGGCACCCGCTCCAGGGCCATCACCGCGACGGCACCGGCGTCTTCGGCGATCTTGGCCTGGTCGGGCGTGACGACGTCCATGATCACGCCGCCCTTGAGCATCTCCGCCATGCCGCGCTTGACCCGGGCGGTCCCGGTGGCGGGAGTGTCGGTGGCGGAGCTGGCTGTGTTGGACACGGGTCTTCCTCACGTGAACGGACGGCAAGTCGTTTCCATGATATTGCCTGCTCCGTCCGGTCTTGGACCCGGCAGAGTGTCAACGGCCGGGCGGGCGGTTTTACGGGATGCGCGGCTCGCCGTCGTTCACCAGGACCATCCACACCTGCCCCTTGGCGAACGTCATCGGCTCGCCCGCGGCGGTGGTGAACGTGGTCCCGGCGTTCTCGGCCGGCCGGGACCAGCGGGCGTCGTAGGCCCTGCCGTCGCGCAGAACAAGGGCGCGCCCGGTGCCGGTCGTCTTGATCTCCGGCGTGTAGTTGCCGAGGAAGTCGTGGAACTTGGAGCGCGTGGTCCTCGCGTACTGGATCACGACGGTCTGGCCGCCGAGCACCCCGCCCTCGGCGGCGGTGTTGGTGCGCCCGTTGTGGGCCGACAGCCAGCGCTTCTGCTCGGCCGACCAGGTGAACGACATCCGCGTGGACGGCCAGCGGGCGGTGAAGGTCTTGACGGGCCTGCCGCCCGCGGGCGCGGGCCCGAACCGGAACCCGATGTCGCGCGGCCCCTCGGCCTTGGGCGCCTGCTTGAGCAGCGACTTCGGGCTGGCGTACAGGTTGTACGGGATGGGCTTGGGGCCGGCCCTGAAGTAGGCCGATCCGGCGCTCTCCTGGGAGATGTCGTACAGCGGGGCCTGCTTGATGTACTTCTTCATCTTGCTCTGCACGCCGGAGAACGCGAACGCCGGCCTCCCGAACTGCGGGAGGATGTGCAGGTCGGAGATCCGGGCGGAGCGGACGGGCCCGACCCGCGGCGGCAGCTTGGACGAGTACACGGCCATCAGCCGCGTCTCGCCGCCCTCGACCTGCTCCACGTACACGATGTCGGCCGAGCGCACCCCGGTCTGCGGCAGCGCGGGCCGGGTGTTCTCGATCTTCACGGCGAGCACGGGGTTGCCGATCCCGCCGCGGCCGCCCGTGAACGGATGCGTGGCGGGCGCGGCGGGCTTCCCTCCCTCGCCGCCCCCGGCGTTGGGGGGCGCGGCCGTGTCCGGTCCTCCCGATCCGCCGCCCGAGCACGCCGTCAGTGCCGCGCCGAGTGCGACGGCCCCGACCCCGGCGGCCGTACGACCCCGAACCCCAGCAACACCCACGATTCTGCCTCCCAACGGCGGATCTGCCCGAGGGTAGCGAATACGAATGAGAGCTTTGTCGGGTTCAACCCCGGCCACCGGCCACAGGCCCCCCGGCTCCGGCCCTCAGCCGCGGAGCGCCTCCGGCGGGTCGTCGTCGATCTCGAAGAACCCGGGCAGCGGCGCCCGCCCCGCCAGCGGCAGCACGCGGATCAGCAGCTTGCGCCGCGCGATGCGGGCGGCCGAGACGGCGTCGTTGTAGAACCGGCGGGCGTAGACGACCTTGGCAGCGGCCGAGGCCATCTCGTCCAGCACCGGCTGCCCGTCGCCCCTGGCCTTCAGCGTCTCGGCGAAGTCGGGCTGGTCGACCACCGCCCGCAGCGCCCGGGACAGGTCGCTCTCGGCGAACTCGCGGCCGTCGGCGTCGGCGGTGCGGGCCTCGTGCGCGGCGGTGGCCAGCACCAGGCTGGTGGCCGGGTCCAGCTGCCGGGACGCGGCCAGCTCCAGCGCGACCGCGGCCCGCCGGACCAGCGCGGCGTCCAGCGCGGCACGGGCCGTCTCGACGCGGACGTGCAGCCGGTCCAGCCGGGTCGCGCGCCAGGAGCCGTACACGCCCACCAGGAAGACGACCGCGATCCAGAACAGGACATCGATGATCCAGTCGGGGAACAACATGCTGTGCCGAACGCCTCTCAGGCTCCGCGGCCGGACTCGACGACACCGGCGCCGTCGAGCGCGACGGTCTCGTACACCCGCAGCACGTCGCGGGCCACCGCCGACCAGTCGTAGGAACGGACGGCCGCGCGCGCCTCGGCCGACAGCTGCTTGCGCCGGGCCGGGTCGTCGAGCAGCTCGCCGGCCGCCGCGGCCAGCGCCTCGTGGTCGCCGACCGGGAACAGCGCCCCGGCCCGGCCGCCGCGCAGCACCCGGTCGAACGCCTCGATGTCGCTGGCCAGGATCGGCGCGCCCGCCGACATCGCCTCGGCCAGCACGATCCCGAAGCTCTCGCCGCCCAGGTTGGGGGCCACGAACACGTCCACCGAGTGGTACGCGCGGACCTTGTCCTCCTCGCTGACCAGGCCGAGCACGACCACCCGGTCGCGCAGCCCGGGCGAGACCTTGGCCACCACGTCGTCGGCGTCGCCCGGCCCGGCGACCAGCAGCCGCAGGCCGGGCCGCTCGCGGCCGAGGATCTCGAACGCGCGCAGCAGCACCGGCAGGCCCTTGCGCTGCTCGTCCATCCGGCCCAGGAAGCCCAGCGCGCCGCCGGTGCCGTCCCCCGCGGCGGCGTCGCCGTCGCCGCGGCCGGGCCAGCCGGGCAGCGGCTCGGCCATCGCGTACCGTTCGGTGGCCACGCCGTTGGGGATCAGCACCGCGTCGCCGCCCAGGTGCTCCACCAGCGTCTTGCGCGCCGCCTCCGACACCGCGATCCGGCCGGTGATCTTCTCCAGCGCGCTCTGCAGGATCGGCGCGGTGACCGAGACGAGGCGGGACCGCTCGTACGAGGCGTGGAACGTCCCCACGATCGGCCCGTCGGCGGCCCAGCAGGCCAGGATGCCCAGGGACGGCGCGGCGGGCTCGTGGACGTGCAGGACGTCGAAGCCGCCGTCGTTGATCCACCGCCGGACCCGGTTGGCCGACAGGAACCCGAACGAGACGCGGCCCACCGACCCGTTGTAGGGCACCGGCACGCCGCGGCCCGTGGGGACCACGTACGGCGGCAGCTCGGCGTCGTCGTCGGCCGGGGCGATCACCGACACGTGGTGGCCGAGGTCGATCAGCGCCTCGGCGAGGTCGCGGATGTGCTGCTGGACGCCGCCCGGGACCTCCCAGTCGTACGGGCAGACGATGCCGATCCTCACCGCGCCGTTCCTTCCGCGCCGCTGCGGCCGTCGCGGCCGTTGCGGCCGTTGCGGCGCTCCTCCGGGAGGTCGTCCACCCAGACCTTCTGGAGCATGTGCCAGTCTTCGGGATGCGCCGCGATGCCCTCCTCGAAGACACCGGCGAGCTGCTGAGTCATGGCCGCGATCTTCTCCTGTCTGGCGCCCCCGTCAGGAACCGGGATCTCGTCGTGGACCCGCGCCGCCCAGTACTCGCCTTCGTACCACAAGGTGACCGGGATGAGGGCGGCGCCGGTCTGGATCGCCAGCGCCGCCGACACCGCCGGCATCCGGGCGGTGGCGCCGAAGAACTCCACGTCGATCCCGCTGTCGGTGAGGTCCCGGTCGACGACCAGGCACACCGGGCGGCCGGCGCGCAGCCGCTGGGCGAGGCGGCCGTAGGCGGACGCGCCCCGGTGGGCCAGCACCTCCATGCCCAGGCTCTCACGGAACGCGACGAACCTGTCGAACAGGGACTCCGGTTTGAGCCTTTCTGCCACGGTCGTGAAGGGGTGTCCCTGGTAGACCAGCCAGGCGCCGGCCTGCTCGTAGTTGCCCATGTGCGGCAGGGCGAGGATCACGCCCCGGCCCGAGTCGAGGTTCGCGAAGATCTTCTCGTGCCCGGTGACCCGCATCCGGCCGACGATGCGGTCGCGGTCGTACTCGGGCAGCCGGAAGACCTCCAGCCAGTACCGGAGGTACGAGCGCAGCACCTTCCTGCTCAGGACGCGGACCTCGTCGTCGACGGCGTCCTTGCCCAGCACCCGGCACAGGTTCCTCTCCAGCTGCCGCACGCCGGACCCGTGCCGCTGCCAGGCGCGGTCGGCCAGCGCGGTGAACGCGGCGCGCGCGGCCCGCTCGGGCATCTTGCGGACGACCGTCCAGCCGAGGGCGTAGGCGGCGTCCATCACCTCGTCCCGCGCCGCCGCGATCCGGGCCGGGCGGGGCCGCCGGGGCGACCGGGCACCGGGGGTCACGCGCGGCGCTCCGCGCGGCGCCTGAGCCGGCCGGACGACCCGCCGCCGCCCTTGCGGCCCTTGGGCACGGTCTTGGGCTCCACCTGCGGCGCGGGCCCGGCGGCCTCGGCCGGACCGGCGCCGCCCTCGGGACGGGCGTCCTCGGGCCCCGCCTTCCCGGGCCGGGCCGTCTCGGGCCCGGCGGCCTCAGGACCGGCGGTTCCGGGGGCGGCGGGCTCGGCGAGGGCCTGGGCCCGCACGGTCGCGAACCGCTGCCCGACCGTGACCGTGCTCAGCACCGCCAGCACCCACAGCGCCGCCGCCAGGATGAACGGCACGCCGAGGCCGTGGAACCCGGCCGCCACCAGCGCCACGATCAGCCGCTCCGAACGCTCGGCGATCCCGACGTCGCAGGTGTAGCCCAGCCCCTCGGCGCGGGCCTTGGCGTACGACACCACGACCCCGGCGACCAGGCAGTACAGCGCGACCCCGGCCAGGCTCTCGTCGCCGTCCCGGTAGAGCCCGATCATCAGCCCGGAGAAGATCGCCGCGTCCGCGACCCGGTCCATCGTGGAGTCCAGGAACGCGCCCCAGCGGGAGATCTTGCCGGTGACCCGGGCGACGGCCCCGTCCAGCATGTCGAACAGCACGAACGCGGTGATCACCATCGTGCCCCAGAAGAACTCGCTCCGGGGGAAGAAGCCCAGCGCGCCGGCCAGCACGCCGATCGTCCCGACGACGGTGATGGCGTTGGGCGAGACCCCGGTCCGCGCGACGGTCTGGCCGATGGGGGTCAGAACGCGTCCCAGCGCGGGCCGCAGTTTGTTGAGCATCGCGTCCGATCCTGTGGTGTCGAGGTCGTGGCCCCGTGCCGAGAGGCCCGGTACGGTGCCGCGCCGGGCTCGGGGGGCCGCGCAGCGCGCGCCCAATCGTAGTGCGGCCGCCCGGTACGCCGGGTCGAGGCGGCGCGCCGCGGCCGTCCGCGCGGCAAGAGATGACCGGCGTTTGCCGTCCGCCCCTTGTGATCCGGGCCGACACGGGAAAAGGTGTTGACACGGGTGTGACGTCGGTCACGCACGTCGGACGGTGGCCTGGCGCCGCACTCGGCCGACAGGACCCTGGCCCGCACCGGCGGGCCGGGCCCTCAGCCGCACGCGGCCCCGCGCGGGCCCGTCCGAGGAGGTAAGCCATGGCGGACAAGGGAGGCCATCCGGGAGGCCACGGCAGGGCACCGGAGGCCGGCCGGCCCGACAAGGTGCGCAACGTCGCGCTGGTCGGCCATTCGGGGGCGGGAAAGACCACGCTGGTCGAGGCGCTGCTGGCCGCGACCGGCACCGTGCAGCGGCGCGGCCGGGTCGAGGACGGCACGACGGTCAGCGACTTCGACGAGGTCGAGGTGCGCCAGCACCGCTCGGTCAACCTGTCGCTGGCCCCGCTCGTGCACGGCGACATCAAGGTCAACCTGATCGACACCCCCGGCTACGCCGATTTCGTCGGCGACCTGCGGGCCGGGCTCCGGGCCGCCGACGCGGCGCTGTTCGTCGTCTCGGCGGTGGACGGCATCGACGGCCTCACCCGCATGCTGTGGGAGGAGTGCGCGGCGGTGAACATGCCCCGCGCGGTCGTCATCACCAAGATCGACCAGCAGCGCGGCGACTTCGACGACGTGCTGCTGTCCTGCCAGGACGCCTTCGGCGAGGGCGTGCTCCCCTGCTACTTCCCGATCGGCTCGGGGGACGCCCCGGAAGGGCTGATCGGGCTGCTGACCCAGCGCTGCATGGACTACTCCACCGGCGCCCGGGTCGAGTGCGAGCCGGCCGCCCGCTACGTGGAGCAGATCGAGGAGCAGCGCGCCGCGCTGATCGAGGGGATCATCCAGGAGAGCGAGGACGAGGGCCTCATGGACCGGTACCTCGCCGGCGAGGACATCCCCGTCAAGTCGCTCATCGAGGACCTGGAGACGGCCGTGGCGCGCGGCAGCTTCTACCCCGTCCTCGCCACCTCCGTGCCGCACGGCGACCATCCCGGCCCCGTCATCGGGATGATGGAGCTGCTGGAGGTCATCACCGAGGCGTTCCCGTCCCCGCTCGAGCACGGCATCCCGCCGGTCACCGGCGTCAGCGGCGGCCCGCCCAGGGAGATCGCGTGCGATCCCGAGGGCCCGCTGGTCGCCGAGGTCGTCAAGACCACCTCCGACCCGTACGTCGGGCGCATCTCGCTGGTCCGGGTGTTCTCCGGCACGCTGCGCCCCGACTCGACCGTGCACGTCTCCGGGCACGGCCTGGAGGACCGCGGCCACGAGGACCACGACGTGGACGAGCGGGTCGGCGCGCTCAGCTCCCCCCTGGGCAAGACGCAGCGGACGCTGGCGTCGTGCTCGGCCGGCGACATCTGCGCGGTCGCCAAGCTCAGCCGGGCCGAGACCGGCGACACCCTGTCGGACCCGGGCGCCCCGCTGCTGATGGCGCCCTGGTCGATGCCCGACCCGCTGCTGCCGGTGGCGATCCGGGCCCGGTCCAAGGCCGACGAGGACAAGCTGGGCCAGGCGCTGGGCCGGCTGGTCGCCGAGGACCCGACGCTGCGGCTGGAGAACAACTCCGAGACCCGCCAGCTGGTGCTGTGGTGCATGGGCGAGGCGCACGCCGACGTCCTGATCGAGCGGCTGCGCACCCGGTACGGGGTGGAGGTCGAGCGGGTCGACCTGCGCGTCCCGCTGCGCGAGACGTTCGGCGGCACGGCCAAGGGCCTGGGCCGGCACGTCAAGCAGAGCGGCGGGCACGGCCAGTACGGCATCTGCCACATCGACGTGGAGCCGCTGGCCTCCGGCGAGGGCTTCGAGTTCGTCGACCGGATCGTGGGCGGCGTGGTGCCGCGCCAGTTCATCCCGTCGGTGGAGAAGGGCGTCCGGCAGCAGATGGCGCGGGGGGTGTCGGCCGGGTACCCGCTGGTCGACATCAAGGTCACGCTGCACGACGGCAAGGCGCACTCGGTCGACTCCTCCGACATGGCCTTCCAGGCGGCGGGGGCGCTGGGCCTGAAGGACGCGGCGGCGAAGGTGCCGATCCTGCTGCTGGAACCGGTCGACGAGGTCGCGGTGCTGATCGCGGACGACTACGTGGGCGCGGTGATGTCCGACCTGACCTCGCGGCGCGGCCGGGTGCTCGGCTCGGAGTCGGTGCCGGGCGGCCGCACCATGATCAAGGCGGAGGTTCCGCAGCTGGAGATCATCCGGTACGCGATCGACCTGCGCTCGCTGTCGCAGGGCACCGGCACGTTCAGCCGGGTGTTCCTGCGGTACGAGCCGCTGCCGTCCCACCTGTCGGACAAGGTGGCGGCCGCGTCCCAGAACGACTGAACCCGCGCGCACGGCACCCCGCGGCCCGGAGGGGGCGCCTCCCCTCCGGGCCGCCCGGCGCCGTCAGCGCGCTCCGGGCCTGCGGTCGGCGGGAAGCGAGCACGCGGGCGTGGCGCCGGGCAGCCGCCCGCGGTTGTTCGACACCAGCCGGTAGACGCCGTGCGCGATCCAGCGGAACGGCGGCACCCGCAGCACCAGGCCCAGCGGCCGCCACACCCCGCCGGCGTCGATCAGCAGCGCCGCCGCGGCCTGCGCCCCGCCGAGCGCGCGGCGGCCGCGGCTCACCCACACGACCTCGCGGGAGGCCCGCTCGGGCGTGGTGGCCAGCGCCGCCAGGTCCGCGGTCTGGTACGGCACCAGCTCGGCCGACGTCGGGATCCGGCGCTCGATGAACCGCACCGACGCGGTGCAGAACCCGCAGTCGCCGTCGTACAGCAGGACCGGCCGCTCGCGAGAAGTCACGTCCGGTACCTGCCCGGGGCGCGCTCCCCTAGTCTTCACCGGCCGTCCTCACCGGCCGTCTTCGGCGGCCGGCCACGCGTCGGCGAGGAGCTTGCGGGTGTCGCGCAGCAGCTGCGGGAGCACCTTGGTGTGGCCGACGACCGGCATGAAGTTGGTGTCGCCGCCCCAGCGCGGCACGACGTGCTGGTGCAGGTGCGCGGCGATCCCGGCGCCCGCCACCTGGCCGAGGTTCATGCCGACGTTGAAGCCCTGGGCGCCGCTCGCCCGGCGCAGCGCCGTCAGCGCGCTGCGGGTCAGCTCCGCCAGCTCGCCGTACTCGGCCGGGTCGAGCCCGGTGTAGTCGGCCACGTGCCGGTACGGGACGACCATGAGGTGGCCGGAGTTGTACGGGTAGAGGTTGAGCACCGCGTAGACCCGCTCGCCGCGGGCCACGACCAGGCCGTCCTCGTCGGTCATCGCGGGGATCTCGCAGAACGGGCAGCCGTCCTCCGCCCCGGCGCCGGTGGGCTTGCCCTCGCCCTTGATGTAGGCCATCCGGTGCGGGGTCCACAGCCGCTGGAAGTTGTCCGGCGTGCCCGCACCTCCCCGTTCCTCCTCGTACCGAGGCGCGCCCTCGCGCGCCTCCGGCGTCACAGGCTCCTCCGGCTCTAGGCTCAAGGCGGCGCTCTCCTCTTGTTCGCGGCCCGATCGGCGTTCACGGCCTGACCAGCAGCATAGAGAGGAAGCCCGGCGGGCCTGCAGCCGGGATCCCCCGGCCCCGCGCCCGCGCCGAGCAGCAGTACCGGATTTCACCGGAGTTCACCGGACATGGCGGGCGGCCCCGGCGCCGCCACGGCACCATGGACGGCACGTCCAGCGTGGGGAGCCGATCGATGACCGACCTCGACAAGGGATTTCCGGGCGGCGGCGGCGCGGAGCCGCCGCGTCTCGAGACCGGGTCGATGCCGTTCTTCCCCGCGCCGCCCGCGCCTCCCCCGCCGCCCGCCGTGCCCGCGCCCGCGCCGCCCGCCGACGCCGCCCCCGCGGCCGTGAAGGGACGCGTCACCATCGAGGACCAGGTGATCGAGAAGATCGCGGTGCTGGCGGCGCTGGAGGTGGACGGGGTGGCGGAGTCGGCCGCCCGCGCCTCCTGGGGTGCCACGGGCGAGGCGGGCGGCCCGGTCCCGGCCGCCTCGCCCGTGGCCGGCCGGCCGCTCGGGGCACCGCGCCCGCACCACGAGGTCTCGCTCGAACTCAGCCTGACCGTCGCGTACGGCTGCCCGGTCATGGCCGTGGCCGAGCAGGTCAGGGCCGAGGTCGCCCGGGTCGTCGGACGGATGCTGGACGTGCGCGTGGTCGCGGTCGACATCGCCGTCGAGGACGTCCGGCCGCCTGCTGCAAGAAACGCCGCGAACGCGCGGTAGCCGCCGCCTCCCCGGGCGTCCCAGACCGCGGGCCCGGCCCCGCCCGCGAAGGCGCCCGCCTCCGCACGGCGGGGCCGCGGTCTACTGAAAGAAACGGCGATTCTTTTCTCTGAAGCGGTTTTTGCGTCCCTCTGGGCGGGATAGTGGAGGGGACACACGGCCCGGGACCCCCACCGCTCAGGAGGTCGTCATGGCGCAGGAGGCGCACGGTGACGGCCGCTGTGGTCAGAACGGCACCGGATGCGGCCGGCGCGGGCGCACGGCCGCCCTCCCGGAGCCCTGGCTGCGCGAGTGGCGGGCGTACCGGGCCGCGTTGCGCGGTTCCGCACTGTCGCCGGGCAGCCGCCAGGTCTACACCTCCCGGCTACGCGGCTACCTGGCGTGGCTGGCCGCCGGAGCGCGGACCGGCGGCCCGGACGGCGGGGCCGGTGAACCCCTCACCGACCCCGCCGACCGCGACCTCGCCGTCGCCCGCTTCAGCGACCACCTCCGCGACGCGCACGGCTGCAAGCCGGGGACGATCAACAACTACCTGGCGGCGATCGACCACTACTACACCTTCCACCGCGGCATGGGGCCCGTGCGGGCGGTCCGGGAGCGGCTGCCGAGCCGCCCGCCGGCGGTCCTGGACGCCCGGCTGCGCGGCCGCTTCCACGCGGCGGCGCAGCGGCTGCGCTCGTCCCGGGACGCGGCGATCTGCCTGCTGCTGGTCCATTCGGGCATGACGGCCGCCGAACTGGCGGCGCTGGACGTCGAGGACATCGTCCGCGGCTCGCGGCGCTGGCACCTGATCCTGCGCGACGGCCGGGGCAACGTCCGGCGCATGGTCACGCTGCCCTACGGCGAGGTGCACGACACCCTGCGCCGCTGGCTGCGGGTCCGCCCCTCCCTGCTCCACCGCGGCTCCGCCGAGACTGCGCTCTTCGTCGGCCGGCGCGGCGACCGGCTGGCCGAGCGCACGCTGCGCAGCATCGTCACCACCACCGCCGCCGACGCGGGCCTGCCGATCACGCCGCGGCAGCTGCGCGTCCCGACCGGGTTCGTCCCGCCGGGCAGGGACGCGCCGCCGCTGCCGGTGGCCGCGCCGTCCCCCCGGCCCGGCACCGCGCCGGGGAGTGCCGGCGAGCCGGTCCCGGTGTCCATGGACGCCACCACTCAGGCCACGATCGACCGGGTCGGGCGGCAGGTGCGGGCGACCGAGCAGGCGACGTCCCGGCTGGCCCGCAACCTCCTGGACAACGCGCAGCTGCAGGAGCAGGCCGCCGACGCGTTCGCCCGCCTCGCCGAAATGCGCCCGGCGAACCGGGCGCAATACCGGCAGAAGTCCGCGGCCGCACGGAAGGCCGCCGCCGAATCGCGGCGCCTGGCCGCGCACTACGCCGACGGTTCCGGTGCCGGGCGGGCCGGCGCGGACACCGGCCGGCGCGCGGCGCGCGGCTCGCCGGCCCCACGTTCTCAGGCGGTGAATCCCCCCCTCACCGCCTGATCGCGCCGGCGGGGCGCCCCCTCCGAGCGTGTGGATCCGCCCCCCCAAGTCCACGCTCCTCACGCGCCCCGCCGGCGCCTTAGCGTCCGCCGTACGCCGCCCGCGCTCAATCCTCGACCGCGGGCTTCTCCACCGCGGATTTCTCGACCAGGGGCGGGGCCGCGCGCGACCCGTCCGGGCCCGCCGCCGCGGACGCCCCGCGGGAGCCCGCGTGGTTGGCGATCAGGATCACGCCCTGGGCGGCGCCGTTGTCGCTGAGCAGCGAGGCCTCGACCCGCAGCCGGACCGAGCGGCCGCGCCGGTTGATCGCGTCGACCGTGAGGCCCGCCCGGCCGGTACGGCCCGGCTCCAGCGCCCGGTGCACCAGCGGCGCGACCTCCCGCACCGGCAGCCCGATGTCCAGGCCGAGCAGGTGCTGGCCGTGCGCCTCGTCGGCGCGCAGCCCCCACAGGTCCTCGGCGCCCTGGCTCCAGACCGTGACCCGCAGCTTGTCGTCGACCACGATCACCGCCGTGCCGAGGCTCTGCAGCACCGAGGCCAGGAACGCGTTGGCGGCGTCCAGCTCCCCGGTGCGGACCCGCAGCGCGTCGTTGATCTCCTGGAGCTCGTCGTTGGTGGACTGGAGCTCCTCGTTCATCGTCTCCAGTTCCTCGTTGGTGCTCTGGAGCTCCTCGTTCGTGGTCTCCAGCTCCTCGTTCGTGGACTGGAGCTCCTCGTTGGTGGTCTCCAGCTCCTCGTTCAGGGACTGCAGCTCCTGGTAGGCCCGTTCCAGCTCCTCGTTCGCGTGCTCCAGCTCGTCGTGCAGGCGGCTGTAGCGGGTGACGTCGTTGAAGCTGATCCCGACGCCGATCAGCCCGTGCCCGCCGTCGAACAGCGGCCCCACCACCACGTCCAGCACGCACACCTCCGCCGGCGCGGAGCGCTGCCACTCCACGTGCTGGAGCTCCACCGGCCGCAGCTCCTGCTTGACCCGCTCGATGATCGAGCGGAGCTCGACCGGGCGGAAGGACACCTCCAGGTCCTGGAACGGCCGTCCCACGTCCATCGGGTGCAGCTTGAACAGCGTCTCCGCCTGGGTGTTGGCCACGACCAGATTGTCCTCGGTGTCCAGGGCCAGCTGCGCCACCGGTCCCGCGGCCAGCGCGGCGGCCCGGATCTGGGCCGCCCGCGCGGCGTTCTCACCGGCCGCGTCGTCCAGCGCCAGCCTGGGCGACCTGGACCTGCGCGGCAGCTTGTGGAACAGGCGCTTGCGCAGGTCGACGGGCTCGAACCAGTCGCCGTGGTTGAGCAGCATCTCGGCCTTGCCGAGGAAGATGAAGCCCGAGTCGTTCAGCGCGAAGTGCATCCGGCGGAGGATGTTCGCCTGCGTCTCGGCGTTGAAGTACATCAGCGTGTTGCGGACGACCAGCAGGTCCACCCGCGAGATGGGGGCGTCCTTGGTCAGGTCGTTGCGGCCGAAGATGACCTGGCGGCGCAGGTCGCGGCGGAAGACGTAGTTGGACTGGAGCTGCTCGAAGTACCGGGCGCGCAGCTCGGCCGGAACGTCGCGGATCTTGCGTTCGCTGTACGCGCCGGCCCGCGCGGTCTGCAGCGCCGCCTCGTCCAGATCGGTGGCGTAGATCTTGACACGGTCGCGGAAGCCGTCCACGCCGAGCACCTCGGCCAGCACCATGGCCAGCGTGTACGCCTCCTCGCCGGTCGAGCAGCCGGCGCTCCACACCCGGATCGGCCGGGCCGGCGGGCCGACTCCGATCAGCTCCGGCACCACCCGCTCCGCCAGCGCCTTCCACGCCGGCGCGTCGCGGAAGAACCCGGTGACGTTGATCAGCAGGTTGTCGAACAGCGCGGCGTACTCCTCCGGCTGGACCTCGAGGAAGTCGCGGTACTCGCCGAACGTCCCGAGGCCGACCGCGGCCATGCGCCGGCCGATGCGCCGCATCAGGGTCGAGCGCTTGTAGCCGCTGAAGTCGAAGCCGCGGTTCTCCTTCAGCATGGCGAGGAGTTGCTCCAGCTCGTGGGGGTCCTCGCCGTCGCCCGAGATTGTCACCACGGCACGAGCCTAGCCTCCCGGCCCCCGGCCCGCGGGCCCCGCGCCGCCGAGGTCAGCCCGGCTCCGGGCCGGTGTCGGCCTCCGTCCCGGACTGGTCGCCCATCTCGGTGATCAGCCGCTGGATCGTCACCAGGGCCCGCTCGGTCTCCTCCCCCGTCTCGGCGAACCTGCGGGCCGAGATGTGGTGCCCCCGCCCTGCCGCCTCCGCCTCCAGGCGGCGGTTGAGCCGGCGGCGCTCGGTCAGCTGCCGGGCGGCCTGCTCCAGCGCCCACTCGACCTGGTGCGTCTGCCCACTGAACAGGCTGCGGCCCGTCCACGCGTGCCCGACGACGCACTCGTAGCGGCCGGGCTCGCCCGGCCGCCGCCGGCCGAGGTAGATCGGGCCGCCGCACTCGGGGCAGCTCACCCCCTCGGGTACCGTGCTGCCCGGCTCGAAGGCGGCCGGGAGCTCGGGCAGCAGCCAGGCGACGCGCCGCTCCAGCTCGGCGTCCCGCACCGGTTCGGGGAACTCCTCGCCGGCCTCGCGGGCCTCGCCGTCGATCCGCGCGGCCAGCCCGGCCAGCGGGAGGGCGGGCGCGTCCGGGACGGCCTCCAGCGCCGCGTCGGGCATCCCGCGGAACGGCGCCTCGGCGGGGTCCTGGACCAGCACCAGGCCGCCGTGCCGCCGGACGGCCGCGCCGCCCGCCGCGCCGTCGTCCAGGGCGCCGCTGAGCACCACGGCGATGACCCGGGGACCGGCAGCCAGCGCCGCGCTGAACAGCAGCGGGTCGGCCGCGGGCCGGTGCCCGTTCTGCCGGGGGCCGGCGGACAGCCGCAGGGTGTCGCCGGACAGGAGCAGGTGGCGGTTGGGCGGGGCCACGAAGACCCGGCCCCGGGTGAGGTCGCCGCCGTCCTCGGCGTACGACACCGGGAGCGCGGACGCCCGCTGCAGCACCCGCGGGAGCGCGCCGCCGCCGTACGGCGACACGTGCAGGGCCACCAGGACCGCCGCCGGGAGGTCGGCCGGCAGCCGCGCGAGGAGGTCGCGGAGCGCGCCGATCCCGCCCGCGGAGGCCGCTGCCACGACCACGTCGCGGCCCTTTGGGGCGTTCACACCCGCGTCCTGCCCGGGGACGGGGCGTTCACACCCCTCGCACGCCCGGGCCACCGGCCGGCGGGCGCCCGCCCCGCGCGGCCGCGCGTGGCGGGCGGCGCTCGATCAGCCCGCCACGCGCGCGTAGCAGGTCTGCATGGACACCCCGACCGACACGGTGGTGACCTTGACCCGCTCGACCGTCTCGGCCCGGACGCCCGCGAACCGGAAGGTGTGGGTGCGCCCGGCCTTGGCGGTGTCCTGCTGGGAGACGGGCGCGCGCCCGTTCATCGACACCTCGGCCCGGACCAGCCCGCTGGCCGAGGCCCGGACGGCGACCTCCAGGGCGTCGCCGGTGGCCGCGGGCCGGTAGACGGCCGTGCCGGCCGGGCACCACGTGGTCGTGCCGCCGCCCTGGCCGGGCAGCGTGGGCCCGCCGCCCTGGTTCCCGCTCTGGCCCTGGCCGGTGCCGCCGCCCTGCTCCGGGCGGGTCTGCGGCTCGGTGGCGCCCGGGACGCCGGGGACGGCGGTGGCGCCGGTCCCCGGCACCGCCGGCGCGGTCGTCCCGGTGCCCGCGGCCGCCCGGTCGCCGGCCGCGGCGCCGCCCTTCCCGTCCCGGCCCATCAGCGGGTAGAGCAGCACCGCGACGGCGGCCGCCACGAGCAGCAGCGCGCCGCCGTACCCGGCGACGCGGGGCCAGGATGAACCCTTGCGGGCCGGCCTGCTCCTCGTCTTCATCTCCCCACCGTCCCAGATGCCGCGGCCGTCGCGTACCGAACCCCTGTCCCCGGCCCGGGGCCTCAGACCTGGATCCGCGCCTCGACGGCCTTGACGATCTCGTCGACCGCCTCACCGATCGGGATGCCGTTGCGCTGCTCACCGCCGCGGTACCGGAACGACACCGCGTCCTTGGCCACGTCGTCGTCGCCGGCCAGCAGCATGTACGGGACCTTCTGCTTCTGCGCGTTGCGGATCTTCTTCTGCATCCGGTCGGCGGAGGCGTCGACCTCCACCCGGATCCCCTTGGCGCGCAGCGCCTCCGCGACCCGCTCCAGGTGCGGGACGTGCGCCTCGCCGATCGGGATGCCGACCGCCTGCACCGGCGCCAGCCACGGCGGCATCGCGCCCGCGTAGTGCTCCAGCAGCACGCCGAAGAACCGCTCGATCGACCCGAACAGCGCCCGGTGGATCATCACCGGCTGCTGCCGGGTGCCGTCGGCGGCCTGGTACTCCAGCTCGAACCGCTTGGGCTGGTTGAAGTCCACCTGGATGGTCGACAGCTGCCAGGTGCGGCCGATCGCGTCCTTGGCCTGGACGGAGATCTTCGGGCCGTAGAACGCCGCGCCGCCCGGGTCGGCGACCAGGTCGAGCCCGGACTCGTCGGCGGCCTCCTGGAGCGCGGCGGTGGCCTCGTCCCAGTCCTCCTGGGTGCCGATGAACTTGTCGGAGTCGTCGCGGGTGGACAGCTCCAGGTAGAACTCGTTCAGGCCGTAGTCGCGCAGCAGGTCGAGCACGAAGGTGAGCAGGCTCTTCAGCTCGCCGACCATCTGCTCGCGGGTGCAGTAGATGTGCGCGTCGTCCTGGGTCATGCCGCGCACCCGGGTGAGGCCGTGCACCACGCCGGACTTCTCGAACCGGTAGACGCTGCCGAACTCGAACAGCCGCAGCGGCAGCTCCCGGTACGACCGCCCGCGCGCCCCGAAGATCAGGTTGTGCATCGGGCAGTTCATCGGCTTGAGGTAGTAGTCGCCCCCGTCCACCTCCATGGGCGGGAACATGTCGTCCTTGTACCAGCCGAGGTGCCCGGAGACCTCGTACAGGGTGCCCTTGGTGATGTGCGGGGTGTTGACGAACTCGTACCCGGACTCCTCGTGCCGGCGGCGCGAGTACTCCTCCATCACCTTGCGGACGACGCCGCCCTTGGGGTGGAAGACCGCCAGCCCGCTGCCGATCTCCTTGGGGAACGAGAAGAGGTCCAGCTCGGCGCCGAGGCGGCGGTGGTCGCGCTTCTCGGCCTCCTCCAGGAACTTCAGGTACTCGTCCTGCTTCTCGCGGGACTCCCAGGCGGTGCCGTAGATCCGCTGGAGCTGCGGGTTCTTCTCGCTGCCGCGCCAGTACGCGCCGCCCGACCGCATCAGCTTGAAGGCGGGGATCACGCGGGTGGTCGGCAGGTGCGGCCCCCGGCACAGGTCCTTCCAGCACGGCTCGCCGGACTTGGCGTCGAGGTTGTCGTAGATGGTCAGCTCGCCGCCGCCCACCTCGACGTCCGCGCCCTCGGCCGCGTCGGCGACCTCGCCGGAGCCGCCCTTGAGGCCGATCAGCTCCAGCTTGTACGGCTCGCCCGCCAGCTCCTCGCGCGCCTCGTCGTCGGAGACGACGCGGCGGGAGAACCGCTGGCCCTGCTTGACGATCTCGCGCATCCGCTTCTCGACGCGCTTGAGGTCGTCGGGGGTGAACGGGCTCTCGACGTCGAAGTCGTAGTAGAAGCCGTTCTCCACCGGCGGGCCGATGCCCAGCTTCGCCTCGGGGAACAGCTCCTGGACGGCCTGCGCCATCACGTGCGCGGCCGAGTGCCGCATGATCGCCCGCCCGTCGTCCGACCCGATCTCCACGGGCTCCACGACGTCGCCGTCGCGGAGCTCGTAGGCCAGGTCGCGCAGCTCGCCGCCGACCCGGGCGGCGATCACGGTCCTCCCGTCCGCGCCGAGCGCCTCGCCGGCGGTCGAGCCCGCGGCCACCGCCCGCTCGCTTCCGTCGAGGGTGATGCGCAGCTCAGGCACGGTGGACACGGGCACTCCTCGCGATGGTGAAGGTTGCTTTGCGGCATCCGATGCTATCGAGTCCGGCCGGTCACCGGACGCATCCTTGTCCATGGTCGTTCTCCTCTCGGGCCCGGGAGGCCCTGCCGGGAACGGCCCCGCGGCTGCCCCGCCAACGCGAGGAGGCCCCGGGATCGCTCCCGGGGCCTCGCCGCGCTAGGTCAGGACAGGCGGCCGCCGCGCCGGGAGATCCCCGGCGTCGTCGTCGGACACTGCGCGTCGGGACGTCGCCCGTGCGCGCGTACGGCTGCCATGGGTCCATGCTAGCCCACGCGCGCTGCCGGCTCACGCGCGCTTGGCCCGCGGGCGCCGCTTCGGCCCCTCCAGCGTGTCCATGTCCTCCAGCTCGCGGCCCTTGGTCTCGGGCACGGCGCGGATGACGAACAGGAAGGCCAGCGCGGCGAAGACGGTGTAGATGCCGTACGCCAGCCCGAGCGACACCCCGGACAGGCCGGGGAACGTGGTGGTGATGGCCCAGTTCGCGATCCACTGGGCGGCGGCGGCGACCGCCAGCGCCGAGGCGCGGATGAAGTTGCTGAACATCTCGCCCAGCATCACCCACACCACCGGGCCCCAGGTGGCGGCGAACGACACCACGTAGAGGTTGGCGGCCACCAGCGCGACCGGCCCGCCCACGTCGCCGAGCGAGGGCTCGCCGTCGACGACCGGGGCGGTGGCGAAGCAGAGGGTCATGATGCCGAGGGTGACCGTCATCCCGGCGGCGCCGGCCAGCAGCAGCGGGCGCCGGCCGACCTTGTCCACCAGCGCGATCGCCACCAGCGTGGCGGCCACGTTCACCAGCGAGTTGATCACCGAGGTGAGCATCGCGTCGTTCTCGCTGAACCCGACCGCCTGCCACAGCTCGGTCGAGTAGTAGAAGATCACGTTGATGCCGACGAACTGCTGGAAGACCGACAGCAGGATGCCCACCCACACGATCGGCAGCAGCCCGAACCGCTTGCCGCGCAGGTCGCCCAGCCGTACCGGGCGCTCCCGGCCCAGCGAGCGGCGGATCTCCTCGATCTTGGTGTCCACCTCGCGCGGGTCCATCACCCGGGCCAGCGCCTCGCGGGCGGCGGCCGGCCGCCGCTTCTTGACCAGGTAGCGCGGCGACTCGGGGATCGTCATGGCGATCACTCCCCAGATCACGGCGGGTATCGCCGCGCTGGCGAACATCCACCGCCAGGCGGTGCCGCCCCAGGGGAACTCGCCGGACGCGCCGCCGTCCGACACCCGCGCGATCACGTAGTCGACCACCAGCGCCGCGAAGATGCCCAGCACGATCGCCATCTGCTGGAGCGAGCCGAGCCGCCCGCGCAGGTCGGCGGGCGCGATCTCGGCGATGTACGCGGGCGCGATGACGGACGCGGCGCCGATCGCCAGCCCGCCGACGAACCGCCAGAAGGTCAGGTCCCAGGCGGCGAACGCCAGCGCCGAGCCCAGCGAGCTGATCACGAAGAGCAGGGCGGACACCAGCATCACCCGGATGCGGCCCATCCGGTCGGCGAGCGGCCCGGCGAACCAGGCGCCGGCGGCGCAGCCGAGCAGGGCCGACGACACCACCAGCCCGACGGCCACCGACCCCAGGTGGAACTGCTCCTCCACCGCGCCGACCGCGCCGTTGATCACCGAGGAGTCGTAGCCGAAGAGGAAGCCGCCGAGGGCGGCGGCGCCGGCCAGCAGCACCGCCATCGCCGCCGTGTGCTCGTGCCCCTCCGCGGCCGCCGTCCGCCCCGCCGTCGCCCCGCCTTCTCCGGGAGTCCCTTGATCAGCCATGGGGCTGCTCTTCCCGGAGGAAGGGACCTTAAGCCAGGTCCGGCGCGCCCGCCCTCAGTCGCGGACCGCGACGCCGATGATGTGCGGCGCCGACGGGTTCGGGGCCCGGGAGGCGGGGAAGTCGAAGCGCCGCTCGCTCCGCAGGGTGAAGCCCGCCCGCTCGATCCAGTCGCCGGTGGGCCGGGAGACGTGGCAGCCCGCCGCCACGTAGGGCCAGAGGACGTCGGTGTACTTCTGGAAGATCGCCGTCCGCGGTGACCGGGACCGCACGTGCTCGTAGAAGCGCAGCTCGCCGCCGGGGCGCAGGACGCGGCGCAGCTCGGCCAGCGCCCGGACCGGGTCGCGCACCGAGCACAGCACCAGCGAGGCCACGGCCACGTCGAACGAGGCGTCCTCCAGGTCGAGGTCCTCGGCGACGCCGGCCCGCACCGCCACCGGGACCGGGGCCCCGGCGGCGGCCGCGACCGCGCGGGCGCGCAGCGTCGGCTCCGGCTCGATCGCGACGACCTCGGTCACGCCGCCGGGGTAGTGGGCGAAGTTGGCGCCGTGCCCGGCGCCGACCTCGACCGCCCGCCCGCGCGCGCCGGCGAGCAGCTCGGCGCGGTGGGCGGCGCCGCCGGCCCGCGCGGCGGCGGCGTCCAGCCGGGGGTAGAGCCGGGCGAAGATCGGATGCCTGTGATCACCGGTCATCCCGGCAGTGTCGCACCAGAACCCCCCACCGGCGCCAGGGCCCGCTCCCCGGCCGCGCGGCGGCGCAGCTCGGGCAGGACGCCCTCGGCGAACCAGTACGCCTCCTCCAGGTGCGGGTAGCCGGACAGGATGAACTCCTCGATGCCGAGCGCCGCGTACTCCTCGATCAGGTCGGCGACCTCGGCGTGGCTGCCCACCAGCGCGGTGCCGGCGCCGCCGCGCACCAGGCCGACGCCCGCCCACAGGCCGGGGTGGATCTCCAGGTCGCGCTCGGAGCCGCCGCCGCGGTACGACTCGTGCAGCGCGCGCATGCGGCGCTGCCCGACCGAGTCGCTGGCGGCCAGCGCCTGCTGAGCCGTGCCGATGTGGGCCGGGTCCACGCCGGCCAGCAGCCGCCGCGCCTCGGCCCAGGCGGCCTCGGAGGTGTCGCGGCTGATGGTGTGCAGCCGGATGCCGAAGCGCAGCGTGCGGCCCTCGGCAGCGGCCAGCCCGCGCATCCAGGCGATCTTCTCGGCGACCTGGCCGGGCGGCTCGCCCCAGGTCAGGTACGTGTCGACGTGCCGGGCGGCGACGGGCCCGGCGGCGGGCGAGGAGCCGCCGAAGTAGATCTCCGGCAGCGGGTCCGGCGGCCGGGAGACCAGCGCGCCCTCGACGTCGTAGTGCTCGCCCTTGAAGTCGAACGGCTCGCCGGTCCAGGCGCCCCGCACGACCTCCAGGAACTCGCCGGTGCGGGCGTACCGGTCGGCGTGCGCCAGGTGGTCGCCGAAGCGGCGCTGCTCGGCGGACTCGCCGCCGGTGACCACGTTCAGCAGCAGCCGCCCGCCGGAGATCCGCTGGTAGGTGGCGGCCATCTGGGCGGCCAGCGTCGGCGCGACGAAGCCGGGCCGGAAGGCCACCAGGAACTTCAGCCGGGACGTCTCGCGCAGCAGCGCGGCGGTGACGAGCCAGGCGTCCTCGCACCAGGTGCCGGTCGGGGTGAGCACGGCCTCGAAGCCGAGCTGCTCGGCGGACCGGGCGATCTGGGCGAGGTACTCGATGTCCGGCGGGCGGACGACCTCGGCGGTGCCGGGGCGCTCGCCGGGCCGGCCGACGCCGGCCGGGACGCTGTGCCCGCCGCCGATCAGGGCGCGGCTGTCGCCGGTGGTGGGCAGGAACCAGTGGAAGCGGGGGTGAAGGCGGGAATCGGCCTGGATTTCGGTGCCCGTCATTTGACCTCTACCTCGATGTCGTTGAAGCGGCGGTCGACGAACCTCCCGATGTCGACCGAGCCGGGGATGAGCTTCTCGTCGCGGAAGGCGTCGGCCACCAGCTGCTCGTTGCGGACCAGCGTGTCGTCCACCTTGATCAGGCGGGCGGCGCGGCGGCGGGCGGCCTCCTCGGCGACCGCGACCGGCAGCCCGGTGTCGCGGGACCAGACCGCGCCCCAGCCCTTGACGTTGGCGTTCGCCCAGACCAGGGCGCGCCGCTGCCGGGTGAGGTAGTCGCGCAGCGCGGCGACCTTCGCCTTGTCCTCCAGCGCCTTCTCGGCGGCGACGACCAGGTTGTAGCCGGTGGTGTAGCCGCGGCCGTCGACGAGGATGCGGGCGCCGGCCTGGGTCTGCCCCTGGGCGGTGTACGGGTCCCAGATCGCCCAGGCGTCCAGGCCGCCGCGGCTGAGGGCGGCCATGGCGTCCGGCGGCGCGAGGTACTGCGGCTGGACGTCCTTGAAGCCCAGCCCGGCCTTCTTCAGGACGGTGAGCAGGTGGTAGTGGGCGGAGCTGCCCTTGGCCACCCCGATCCGCCTGCCCTTGAGGTCGGCGGGCGTGCGGATCGGCGAGTCCTTCGGGACGAGCACGGCCTGGCCGGTCAGCCCGATGTCGGCGGCCGCCACGATCTTGATCTTGGAGCCGGCGGCGGCGGCGAAGACCGGCGGGGTGTTGCCGACCGCGCCGAAGTCCAGCGCGCCGGCGTGCACCGCCTCCAGCAGCGGCGGGCCGGAGGTGAACTGGTTCCAGGTGACCTTGTAAGGGAGGTTCTTCAGCTCTCCGGCGGCGCCGAGGAGGGCCTGCTGGCCGCCCTTCTGGTCGCCGATCCGCAGGGTGACCCTGGACAGGTCCACCGAGCCGTCGGGGCGGATCGCGGCGTTGGACGCGTCCGCTCCGCCGCCGCAGCCGGCCGCCGCCGCGGTGAGCACGAACGCGGCGGCGCCCGCCAGGAGGGTACGGAGCCGTCTGATCGTCATGTCGTTCCTTCGGGGGTCACGCCGAGCCGGTCGAGCAGGGTCGCGCGGAGGGCGGTGAGGTCGGGATGGTCGCGGTGGCGGGGGCGCGGGAGGTCCACGCGGGACTCGTGCGCGATGCGGCCGCCGTCCAGGACGAGCACCCGGTCTGCCAGCAGGAGCGCCTCGTCGACGTCGTGGGTGACCAGGAGGATGCCGGGCCCGTGCCGTTCCCACAGGTCCAGGACGAGCCGGTGCATGGTGATGCGGGTGAGGGCGTCCAGCGCGCTGAACGGCTCGTCCAGGAGGAGCAGGCCGGGCTCGCGGACGAGGGCGCGGGCCAGCGAGGCGCGCTGGGCCTCGCCGCCGGACAGGGTGAGCGGCCACGCTCCGCCGCGCTCGGCGAGGCCCACCTCGTCCAGGGCCTTCGCGGCGGCGGCGCGCGGGTCCGGGTCGTCCAGGCCGAGGGCGACGTTGGCCCAGACGCGTTTCCAGGGGATGAGGCGGGGTTCCTGGAACGCCACCGCGGTGGTGCCGTTCACGGTGAGCCCGCCGCGCTCGTCGCGGGGGACGTCGCGGTCGAGGCCGGCCAGGGCGCGCAGCAGGGTGGACTTGCCCGAGCCGCTGCGGCCGAGCAGGGCGACGAACTCGCCGCGGCCGATGGTGAGCCGGACGTCGTCGAGCACGGTGCGGTCGCCGAACCGGCGGGTCAGCCCGTCCACCTCGGCGACGGCCCCGGCCGCGGTGGCGGTGGCGGTGGCGGCCTCGGTCAGATCGGGAAGCCCTTGCGCCATGACAGCGCCCTCCTCTCCAGCAGCCGGACCAGGGCGTCGGTGAGCAGGCCGAGCGCCGCGTACACGACCAGGCCGAGCACGACGATGTCGGTGCGCAGGAACTCGCGGGCATTGTTGATCATGAAGCCGAGGCCGGAGGCGGCGTTGACCTGCTCGGCGACGATCAGCGCCAGCCAGGCCGCGCCCAGGCTCTGCCGCAGGCCGACCAGCGCCTGCGGCAGCGCGCCCGGCAGCACGACGTGCCGGATCAGGGCGGGCCGGCCGAGCCGCAGCGTCTGCGCGACCTCGGCGAGCTTGCCGTCGACGCCGCGGATCCCGGCGAAGGTGTTGAGGTAGAGCGGGAAGGCGACGCCCAGCGCGACGAGCGCGACCTTGGGCGCCTCGCCGATCCCGAACCACAGGATGAACAGCGGGATCAGCCCGAAGTGCGGCAGCGCGCGGAGCATCTGCATGATCGGGTCGGCGGCGTTCTCGCCGAGCCGGCTGAGCCCGGCGACCAGGGCCAGGCCGACCCCGGCGGCGGCGCCGATCAGGAAGCCCAGCACGGCGCGCTGCACCGACACGCCGATCGCGTCGAGCAGCGTGCCGTCGCGGACGAGTTCGGCGCCGGTCGCGGCGACCGTGGTCGGGGCGGGGAGGAGGCGTTCGGGCAGCAGCCCGGTCGAGGAGGCGAGCTGCCACAGCGCGAGCAGCGCCAGCGGGCTGACCGCCCGGGCGAGCGCGGCGCGCGGCGGCCGCACGGAGGGGATCCTCGACCTCGGCCGGGCCTGGGGCCGCGGGAGGTCGAGCGAGGACGTGGACACGGCTGGGGTGACCCTTCGCGAGCGTTCGGGAGGACGGACGGCGCGCGGGCCGGCGATGCGGCCCGCTAGGCGGGCCGACACAGGCAGCTGGCCTGCCGGCGGAGGTCGACGTGCAGGCGCGCGACGAGAAGGGCGGGACGGTCGTTCACGGCCCTCACCCTGGCCGATATTTCCTATCAAGTCAATCTGAAATACCGGTTAAGTGGTCTATATCGCCCGCCGATCGCTCGCCATGGGCGCTACCCAGGGTGGGGTCCGGATCTGGCTCCCCCGGGTCAGGTCCCCGCCCGGCCGCGCACCCTAGGCTCACCAGTGCGATGAACGAACCATCCCGTGCCAAGTGGCACGACTACCGGCACGACCACGACCGGCACGACCACGCGCGGCTCCTCCAGGGGATCCGGTCGGCGCTGCTGCCCGGCCCCCACGACCCGCACGTGACGATGCTCCCGGAGCGGATGTGGCTGCGGATCCCGCTGCTGCTGCTCCTGCTGGCGATGACGATCGGCTTCACCGCGGGCTCGATCGCGATCCCGATCGAGGCCGACCACCGCCCGCCCGGGACCAGCGCCCTGCTCGGGGTCCTCCAGGCGGCCCCCCTGATGCTGGCCGTGCGCCGGCCGCTGGCCGCCTGGCGGCTGTCGGCCGCCGGGTTCCTGCTGGGCGCGCTGCTGGTACGCGGCGTGGGCTTCTGGCCGTGGCCGGTGACCTCGTTCCTCGCGCTGCTGGTGATCCTGTTCTTCGTCGCGCTGGCCTGCGACCGGGAGACGCTGATCGGCGTCGGCGCCGTGACCATCGCGGGCCTGCTCGGCCCGGCCGTGCTGCTCGGCATGCCGGGCTGGTTCGGCGCGATCCTGGCCGGGATCGTGCTGGTCGTGCTCGCCTTCGGGGACGCGATCGGCGGCCGCCGCACCGCCGAGGCGATCGTCCGCGAGCAGGAGGAGCTGCGCCGCCAGGACCTGGCCCGGCAGGCGGTCCTGGAGGAGCGCGCCCGGATCGCGCGCGAGCTGCACGACGTGGTCGCCCACCACATGTCGGTGATCGCGATGCAGGCCGAGGCCGCCCCGTACAAGATCCCCGACCTGCCGGACGCCGCCCGGCAGACGTTCGGCGTGGTCCGCGACGCCGCCCGCGAGGCGCTCACCGAGACCCGCCGGGTGGTGGGGCTGCTGCGGTCCGACGACGAGGGCGCCGAGCGGGCCCCCCAGCCGGGCCTGGACCGGCTGGACGACCTCGTCGCCACCGCCCGCCGCGCCGGGCTCGGCGTCGGCGTCACCGTGGTCGGGGTGCCGCGGCCGCTGGCCGTCGGGGTGGACCTGTCGGCGTTCCGGATCGTCCAGGAGTCGCTCAGCAACGCCGCCCGCTACGCGCCCGGCTCCCGGGTGCTGATCGAGATCCGGTACGGCCCGGACTCGCTGCGCGTCACCGTGGTCGACGACGGCCCCCGCGGCACCCCCGAGGAGTCGCACGGCGGCGGGCACGGGCTGGTCGGCATGCGCGAGCGGGTGGTGATGCTCGACGGCACGATGACCGCCGGGCCCCGCGAGCGGGGCGGCTGGGAGGTCGTGGCGGACGTGCCGTACGGCGATCCCGACTAATCTTCGCCATGTGACGATTCGGGTGCTGATCGCCGACGACCAGGTGATGATCCGCGACGGGCTGGCCGCGCTGCTGTCCTCCGATCCGGAGATCGAGGTGATCGGCCAGGCCGGCAACGGCCTGGAGGCCGTGGAGATGGCCAGGAAGCTCGACCCGGACGTCATCGTGATGGACATCCGGATGCCCGAGATGGACGGGCTGGCCGCCACCGCCGAGCTGGTCGGCGAGCCGCCCGCCGACGACGTCGACCCGGCCGGGATCCGGCCGAAGGTGCTGGTGCTGACGACGTTCGACCTCGACGAGTACGTCTACGAGGCGCTCGGGGCGGGCGCCAGCGGCTTCCTGCTCAAGGACGCCTCGGCCGCCGACCTGGTCAGCGGGGTGCGGGTGGTGGCCGCCGGGGACGCGCTGCTGGCCCCCTCGATCACCCGCCGGCTGATCGGCGACTTCGCCCGGCGCCGCCGCCACCAGCGGCCCAGCCCGGCCGCGACCTCCTCGCTGACCCCGCGCGAGCTGGACGTGCTGCGCCTGATCGCGCGGGGCCTGTCGAACGCCGAGATCGCCGCCGAGCTGGTGCTGGCCGAGCAGACCGTCAAGACCCACGTCGGCCACGTGCTCACCAAGCTCGCTCTCCGGGACCGCACCCAGGCGGTCGTGTACGCCTACGAGAACGGCCTGGTGGGCTGAGCGGCGCCGAACGGAGCACCAGCGGAGTTCGGCCGCTCAGCCCCCGGAGGTCTGGGGGGTCGCCCCCCCAGAAGCGACCCGTGGGCTGAGCGGCCGGGCTCTCAGCGGGAGGGGTCGAGGACGAGCTTGCCGGTGGTGCGGCGGGCGCGCAGGTCCTCGTGCGCCCTGCGGGCCTCGCTCAGGCCGTACTCGCCGCCGGCGACGACCTTCAGTCTCCCGTCGGCGGCCAGCGCGAACAGCTCGTTCAGGGCGGTGCCCATGACGTCGCCGGGCAGCTGGAACACGTGCGCCAGCCACATCCCGGCGATGGTCGTGGAGTGCGACATCAGGCTGCCCGGCTGGACGGGCGAGGGCGCCTGGCGGGAGGCCATCCCGTAGAAGCCGAGCCGCCCGAACGGCGCGAGCGCCTTGAGGCTCTGGTCGGTGACGGTGCCGCCGGTCATCTCCAGCACCACGTCCACCCGGCGGCCCTCGTTGGCGTCGATGAGCGCGGCCTTCATGTCGGGCTCGTTGGCGTCCACGGCGACGTCGGCGCCCAGCTCCAGCGCCAGGTCGCGCTTCTCCTCGGAGGAGGCGGTCGCGATGACGCGGCCCGCGCCCCACTGCTTGGCCAGCTGGACGGCCAGCGTCCCGACCCCGCCGGCGGCGGCGTGCACGACGACCGACTCCCCCGGCGCCAGGTGCGTGCTGCGGCGCAGCAGCAGCCAGGCCGACGCCCCCTGGACGATCATGCCGAGCGCGGTGACGTCGTCCACGGCGTCGGGGACGTCCCAGGCCATCGCCTCGGGCGCCAGGGCCTTCTCGGCGTACCCGCCGGTGCCCAGCAGGGCGACCACCCGGCGGCCGTCCGGGGTGCGGCCGACCGCCTCGCCGCCCGGTACCAGCGGGAGCGTGGAGCGCGACAGGTAGCTGTCCTCGGCCTGGTGGGTGTCGGCGTAGTTGATCCCGGCCCGGGACACGTCGACGAGCAGCTGCCCGGGCCCCGGCTCCGGGTCGGGCAGCTCGGTGACGGTCAGGACCTCTGGCCCGCCGAACTCGGTGATCTGGATCGCGCGCATGTCCTCTGCCTCCTGTGTTTCCTGGGAATCAGCGCGGGCCGGGTACGCCGCGGAACTTGAACGGGCCGCTCTCGCGCCCCGGGACGACGAACCACGCCTCCCCCGCGTCGTCCCCGTCCAGGATCGCCATGAACGCCTCGACGACCTTCCCGACCTCCAGGATCGGGAAGCCCGTCTCGGCCAGATGGTCCTTGATCCCGCCGAGGATGTCGGTGTCGGCGAACGAGGGGCACAGGGCGTTCACCCGGATGCCCTCCTCCGCGTGCGCGGGGCCGAGGGCGCGGACGAGCCCGACCACGGCGGCCTTGTTGGCGCCGTAGATGGGGTCGAACGGGGTGGCGGTCAGGCCGGCCATGCTCGCGGTGGCGATGATGTCGCCGCCGCCGCGGGCGCGCAGGGCGGGGAGCGCGGCGTGCACGCCGTACACGACGCCGTCGAGGTTGATCGCCATCGCGCGCCGGTAGAGCGCGAGGTCGAAGTCGCCGTCCAGGCCGGTGCCGGTGGACACGCCGGCGTTGAGGAAGGCCAGGTCGAGCCCGCCGTAGGCGTCCACCGCCGCGGCGACGGCCGCCGCGCTGTCGGCCGGCTCGCGGACGTCGCAGCGGACGAAGCGGCCGTCCAGCTCCGCGGCCAGCGCGCCGCCGCGCTCCTCGTCGATGTCGGCGAGCACCACCCGCGCGCCCAGCCCGGCCAGCCGGCGCGCCACGGCCGCGCCGATGCCGTTGGACCCGCCGGTGATGAGCGCGACTTTGCCGGCCCCGTCGAAAGCCACCATGTGAGCGCCTCCCAAAGTAACTGACTCGTCAGTTACTCTAGCGGAATGGACTTCGGTTTGAGCGAGCGGGCCCAGGACTACCTCGGCCGCCTCCAGGACTTCATGGACTCCCACGTCTACCCCGCCGAGCCCCTGTACGCCGAGCAGCGCCGCGGGCTGCGGGCCGCGGGCGAGGAGCACACCGTCCCTCCGGTGGTGGAGGAGCTCAAGGTCGAGGCGCGCAAGCGCGGCCTGTGGAACCTCTTCCTCCCCGGGAGCGAGGACCCGGCGCACGGCCTGTCGGTCACCGACTACGCCTCGCTCGCCGAGGTCACCGGCCGCTCGCCCAACCTCGCCCCCGAGGCCACCAACTGCGCGGCGCCCGACACCGGCAACATGGAGGTGCTGCACCTGTTCGGCACGCCCGAGCAGAAGGAGCGCTGGCTCAAGCCGCTGCTGGACGGCGAGATCCGCTCGGCGTTCGGGATGACCGAGCCGGACGTGGCCAGCTCCGACGCCCGCAACATCGCCACCCGGATCGAGCGCGACGGCGACCACTACGTCATCAACGGCCGCAAGTGGTGGATCAGCGGCTCGGCCGACCCGCGCTGCAAGATCATGATCCTGATGGGCAAGACCGACCCGGACGCCCACCCGTACCAGCAGCAGTCCATGGTCCTCGTCCCGCTGGACGCGCCCGGCGTGGAGATCGTCCGGCCGCTGCCCGTGTTCGGCTACTCCGACCAGCACGGCCACTGCGAGATCACGCTGACCGACGTGCGGGTGCCGGTGGAGAACCTGATCGGCGAGGAGGGCGGCGGCTTCGCCATCGCGCAGGCCCGGCTCGGGCCCGGCCGCATCCACCACTGCATGCGCGCCATCGGCATGGCCGAGCGGGCGCTGGAGCTGATGTGCGAGCGCGCCGCGTCGCGCGTCGCGTTCGGCAAGGAACTCGCCCGGCAGGGCGTGGTGCAGCAGCAGATCGCCGAGTCCCGGATGGCGATCGAGCAGGCCCGGCTGCTCACCCTCAAGACCGCGTGGCTGATCGACCGGCACGGGCCGAAGGGCGCCCGCGCCGAGGTCGCCGCCATCAAGGTGATCGCGCCGCGGGTGGCGCTGGAGGTCGTCGACCGCGCCATCCAGGTGCACGGCGGCGCCGGCGTCAGCGACGACACCCCGCTCGCCGCGATGTGGGCGGGGCTGCGCACGCTGCGGCTGGCCGACGGGCCCGACGAGGTCCATGTGCGGTCCGTGGCCCGTACCGAGCTGGGTAAGTACCTCGGGAAATGACGAACGAGACGGGGGCGGCCGTTCCGGGCGTGCGGCGCAGGATGCCGCACGCCCGGCGGCGGGAGCAGCTGCTCGGGGTGGCGCTGGCCGAGTTCGGCCGCCGGGGCTACCACCTCACGCAGATGGAGCACGTGGCCGCGGCCGCGCAGGTCTCCAAGGCGCTGCTCTACCAGCACTTCACCTCCAAGGAGGACCTGTTCGCCGAGGTGAGCGAGGCGATCGTCGCCGAGCTGACCGCGCGGCTCAACGCCGCGGTGCTCAAGCAGCAGGACTCGATGGAGGGCATCCGCGCGATGGTGCGGGTGCTGTTCGACTACGCCACCGAGGAGCCGGACGCCTGGGCGCTGGTGATCCGGCACCTGGACAAGCCCGAGGTCGGGCCGGGCCTGCAGGAGCTGCGCGAGCGGCTCGGCACCGCGTTCGCCGACCTGCTGCTGCGGCGCCGCCGCGCCGATCCGGCGCTGTCGCCCGCGGCGCTGGCCGCCAACGAGCGGCGGGCGCGGCTGCTGGTCCCGCTCATGTACGGGTCGATGCTGTCGATGGTGTCGTGGTGGCTGGAGCACCCCGACACCGCGCGCGACCGGGCCGAGCAGATGGCGGTCGAGTTCGTCTGGCTGGGGCTCGACCGGCTGCGTTCCGGGGAGCGCCTGCCGGCCCCTCCCCCGTAACGATTTCGACTCGGCCGGTTCCGCGTACCGCCATCTGGACGCGACTATGGACGGGTGGCAGCCGACGGGAGTGGCGCGACTTCCAATGATGTCCGTATCGCGGACCGGCTCGAGCGCTGGCCGGGGGTGACCCGGGAGCGGGCGGAATGCGGCACCGGCACCGCCCTCGCGGCGGGCGGTGTCCAGATCCTGCACCTGCACGGCGGCGCGGTGGCCGAGCTGCGGCTGACCCGGCCCGTCATCGGCCGGCTCGGCGAGGCGCTCGCCGACTCCGGGCGGGTGGCGTTCATCCCCGGCGGCGAGTGGGTCGCGGTGCGCCTGGACACCGACTCCGACCTGGCCATGGTCGCCTCGCTGGCGAGCGTGGCGATCAAGGCGGGGAGCGCGCCGGGGGCCGTGCCGCGCACCGGGGCGCCGTGCAGCGCCGCGGCCGGCGGCATCGCGCCGGACCGGCTGGCCGCCCTCATCACCGCCGGCGGCGGATCGCCCATGCCGCTGAGCCAGTTCCGCCTCATGCACCGCGCGGCCGCGCCGCCCGCTCAGGACGGGCAGCGCAGCGCCAGGTAGAGGTCGGTGCGGTCGCGCGCCAACGCCAGGTCGCGGCCGGTCAGCTCCTCGATCCGCTGCACGCGGTAGCGCAGCGTGTTGACGTGGACGTAGAGCAGGCCGGCCGCCCGCTGCCACGATCCGCACGCGTCCAGGAACGCCGCCAGCGTGCCGACCAGCTCGGAGCCGTGCAGCGCGTCGTACTCCTCCAGCGGGCCGAGAAGCCGGTCGCGGTACGCCTGCCGGACGCCCTCGGGCACGGCGGCCAGCAGCAGCCCGTGGGAGTCGGTGTCGGCGGCCGGGACGACCGTCACCGGGCCGGCGGCGGCACCGGCGCGGGCCGCGTTCAGGGCGCGGCGGGCGTCCTCGACGGCGGCGCGCAGGCCGCCCGCGTCAGGGACGGCGCCGCTCACCCCTGCCACCAGCGGGCGGCCGGCCAGCGCGAGCCCGTAGCGCGCGGGCGCCCCGCGCAGCGCCGCCTCGACCGCGCCCGCCGGGAGCCGGCCGTTCACCAGGGCGATCACGTCCCCGTCCCGCTCGGCCGGCAGGACGCGGCGGGCCCGGCCCGCCAGCAGGCCGCCGACGAGCAGCGCGCCCGGCAGTCCGGGGTCCGGCCGCGCGGCGACCGCGACGAACGGCAGTGCGGGATCGGCGCCGAGCGGCCGGAGCCGGGCCGCGACCGCGGCCGCGGCTGGAACACCGGGCCGGCGGACGAGGTCGAGGAGGTCGCCGACGCGCTGCCGCTCGGCCGCGCGCCGCCGTTCCAGCCGGTCCAGCTCGGCGCCCAGGACCCGCAGCGCCGTGCGCAGCGCCCGCCGCGTCCCGGCCGCGCCCGCGCGGGCGCACACCAGATGGCCGCGGACCCGCCCGTCGCCGCCGCGGATCGCGTGGACCGACGCCCGTTCCCCTCCGCCCAGCGGCACCGTGGAGGCGTCGCCGGGACGGCCCGTGACGTGCCGCCACACCCGTTCGACCTCGCCGGGGCCGGGCGCGCCGCCCGCCGCGGCCCAGACGGTGGCCAGCGGCGACAGCACCCAGCAGCCGAGCCCGAACTCCTCGCGCAGCAGCCGGACGACGCCGCGCGGACCGTCGGAGCGGTGCGCGGCGGCGGACAGCCGGCGGCCGATCTCCGCCTCGCTCCGGACCGGTGGCGGCGCCATGTCCTCACCTCGCCTGGGCACGCGGTTACCCCAGGAGACCCTCCAGGGCCGCGGCGGCGCGGTGACAGTCGTGATACGTAGAGTACAGCGGCACCGGCGCGAGGCGGACGATGTCGGGCTCGCGGGCATCGGCCATCACGCCGGCCGAGTCCGCGAGGCGCTCGGTGAGCCCGCCGGCGTCGGCGACGCGGATCGACAGCTGGCAGCCGCGCGCCGCCGGGTCGTCCGGGGTGACGACGGCCAGCCCGGGCACGGCCGCCAGCCGCCCCGCCAGGTACGCGGTGAGCCGCTCGCTCTTGGCGCGCAGCGCGGCCATGCCCACCCGGTCGAAGATCTCCAGCGACGCCAGCACCGGCGCCAGCGCGAGGATCGGCGGGTTGGACAGCTGCCAGGCGTCGGCCGTGGCGGGCGGCGCGATGCGCGGCTCCATCCGGAACCGCGTCGCCGGGTCCGTCCCCCACCAGCCCGACAGCCTCGGCAGGCCCGCGTCGCGGACGTGCCGCTCGTGGACGAAGCAGCCGGCGACCGCGCCCGGGCCGCTGTTGAGGTACTTGTAGGTGCACCAGGCGGCGAAGTCGACGTCCCAGTCGTGCAGGCGCAGCGGGACGTTGCCGGCCGCGTGCGCCAGGTCCCAGCCGACCACCGCGCCGGCCGCGCGGCCCGCCTTGGTGATCGCCGCCATGTCCATCAGCTGGCCGGTCAGGTAGTTGACCCCGCCGAGGAGCAGCAGCGCGACCCGCGCGCCGTCGCGCTCCAGGTACGCGACGACGTCCTCGGTGCGCAGGTGCTCCTCGCCCGCGCGCGGCCGCAGCCGCACGACGGCCGCCTCCGGGTCCAGGCCGTGGTGGACGGCCTGGCTGTGCACGGCGTACGAGTCGGACGGGAACGCGGTGTCCTCGATGACGATCCGGGTGCGCTCCCCCGCCGGCCGGTAGAACGTCGCCATCATCAGGTGCAGGTTGACCGTCAGCGAGTTCATCGCGACGACCTCGTGCGGCAGCGCTCCCACCAGGCGCGCGGCGGGCTCGCGGGCCTGCTCGTGGTAGTCCACCCAGGGGCGGCGGGCGCGGGTGTGGCCCTCGACGGCCAGCCGCGACCAGTCCGCCAGCTCCTCCTCCAGGTAGCGGGCGACGCTCCGGGGCTGGAGACCGAGGGAGTTGCCGGCGAAGTAGGCGGCCTCCGCGTGCGCGCCGCCGGGCGCGGGCGGCACGTGGAACTCGCCGCGCAGCGAGGGGAGCGGGTCGGCCGCGTCGAGCCGCCGCGCCTCCTCCTCCGCGCTTCCGGGGCTTCCGGGGCTTCCGGGGGCTCTGTCCACGGTCACTCCTCCGCCAGGCCGAAGAAGCGGCGGGCGTTGCCGCCGAGGATCGCCGCGCGGTCGCCCTCGCCCAGCTCCGCGCACGCCCGTACGGTCGAGCCCGGCTCCAGCTCGCCGAGCGGGAACGGGAAGTCGGTGCCGAGCATCACCCGGTCCGCGCCCATCACCTCCACCAGCAGCCGCAGCGCCCGCGGGTCGAACACGGCCGAGTCGACGAAGAACCGGCCGGTGTACGCCGACGGCGGCCGCGGCGAGTCCGCGCGGACGATGTCGCGGTTGTGCCACGCGTTGTCGGCGCGCCCCAGCATGAACGCGAAGCTGCCGCCGCCGTGGCAGAAGCACAGCCGCAGCGACTCCGGGATCCGCTCGAACGCCCCGGACAGGATCAGCGACAGGATCGACAGCTGCGTCTCGGCGCCCATCCCGACCAGCCACGGCAGCATGTACCGGCCGGCCATCCGGTCCCCGCCGAGCATGTCCCACGGGTGCATCAGCACCGGCATGCCCTCGGTGGCGCAGTGCGCGAGGAACGCCACGATCCCGTCGTCGTCGGGGTAGCGGGTGCCGACGTGGTTGCCGATGTGCACGCCCCGGTGGCCCGCCGCGGCGGCCTTGGTGACGGCCGCGCACGCCAGGTCGAGGTCCTGCAGCGGGACCTGGCACAGCGGCAGCAGCCGGTCCGGCGCCTCCCCGCAGTAGTCGAGGATCCGCTGGTTGACCAGCTCGCACCACTCGGCGGCGCGGGCGGGCTCCGCCTCGTACCCGAACATCAGCGGGGTCGACGAGACCGCCTGCACGTCCACGCCGGTACGGTCCATCGCGGCGACCCGCGCCGCCGCGTCCCACAGCTCGGCGCGGACCGGCCGGTACTCGGCGTCGCCGCTCATCATCATGCCGGTGCCGCCGCCGTCCTCGCGCAGCCACGGCTCCCCCGCGCCCGCCAGCACCCGCGCCTCGTCCCTCGACACGCGCGGGAACACGTGGGCGTGGACGTCGATCACGCTCACGTACGGACCTCGGTCACCGGGCGCATGTCCTCCGGCCACAGCTTCCCGGGGTGCACCGCGCCGCAGTTGCCGCAGGTGCGGTCACCGTCGTAGAAGCTCTGGAACACCGGCGGCAGGTCGTCGACGATCGAGCGCACCTGGAGGTCGGCGCGGTGCACCAGGTGGTGGCAGTTCACGCAGTACCACTCGAACGCCTCGCGGGTGCCCTCGGGCCGCGCGATCTCCACGACCAGCCCGATGCTGCCCTCCTCCGGCCGCTGCGGGGAGTGCCGGACGTGCGGCGGCAGCAGGAAGACGTCGCCCTCGTTGATCTGCACGTCGACCGGCGGCTTGCCCTCCTCCTCCATGACGCGCAGCACCATGTTGCCCTTGAGCTGGTAGAAGTACTCCTCCGCCGGGTCGTCGTGGAAGTCGGTGCGCTGGTTGGGCCCGCCGATCACCATCACGATCAGCCCGGAGTCCTGCCAGACCTGCACGTTGCCGACCGGCGGCTTCAGCAGGTGGCGGTGCTCGTCGATCCACCGCTCGAAGTTGAACGGCCGCCCGAACGACAGCTTCGGCAGCTCGGTCATGATCCAGCCTCCTTCACCGGGATGTGCGCGGTGCACGACATCTCGATCAGCAGATGGGGGTGCGGCAGCTGGTGGACGGCCACGGTCGTGCGGGCCGGCCCGGTCTCGTCGAAGTACTCGCCGTAGACCTCGTTGTAGCCGCCGAAGTCGTTCATGTTCACCAGGTACGTCGTCACGCTGACCAGGTCGGACAGGTCTCCCCCGGCCGCGCGCAGCAGGTCGCGGACGTTCTCGATGACGGCGCGGGTCTGCGCGCGGATGTCGAGGTCGGTGACGCCCATCGGGTCGGCGCTCGCGCCCGCGAACGTCCCGTCGGGGCGGCGCGAGCTGGTGCCGGACACGAACACGAGGTCGCCGGCCCGCTTCACGTGCGGGAACCGCCCGCGCGGCCGGGCCTTGCCCTCGACCAGCAGCGCGTCCCCGGCCGCCGTGCCGTCGCGGCTCACGTCGTCACCTCCACCGAGCCGAGCCCGGACGCGGTCACCCGGACGTGGGCGCCCGCCGGCAGCGGCACCGCCGCCGTCGCGGCGCCCGCCAGCACCACCCAGCCGGGCTCCAGCGTGATCCCGGCCTGCCCGGCCAGCCGCGCCGCGGCCCGCAGCGAGCGCATCGGGTCGCCGAGGATCGCCGCCGACGACCCGGTCTGGACGGCCCGGCCGTCGATCTCCATCAGCATGCCGACGTTGGAGACGTCGCGCGGCTCGCGCCAGGCGCCGACGCCGTACCCGGCCGCGGACGCGTTGTCGGCGATCACGTCCGGGAGCGTGAACGAGAAGTCCTCGTAGCGCGAGTCCAGCACCTCGAAGCCGACCGCGACGCCGGCCACGGCCGCGTCCACGTCGGCGGCCGAGCGGACCGGGCGGCCGATCAGGTAGGCGATCTCCGGCTCGATCCGCGGATGGATCAGGCGCCGCACGTCCACGTGCGACTCGATCAGCATCGCGTCGGTGAGCAGCCCCCAGATGACGTCGTGGACGCCCATCTGGACCATCTTGGCCTTGCTGGTGAAGCCCATCTTCACCCCGGCGAGCCGCTCGTGCCGCGCCACCCGCCGCCGGATCACGGCCCGCTGGACGGCGTACGCGGCGTCCACGTCCAACTCGGCCTTGTCGGTCAGCTTCGGGATCGCGCGCGCGTCCCGGACGGCCGCGTCCAGCGTCCCCGCCAGCGCCTCGATGTCACTCATGTGTTCCCCGCTTCGGTCTCTTCCTTGGCGAACGCGACGCGGACGTCGCCCAGGCCCTCGATGCGGGCCTCCAGGACGTCGCCGGGGACGGCCGGGACCATCGGGCCGAGCGCGCCGGTCAGCACCGTGTCGCCCGCGCGCAGCGGGTTGCCGACGCGGGCGAGGGTGTCGGCCAGCCAGAGCGCCGCGTTCAGCGGGTGGCCGAGGCAGGCGGCGCCGGTGCCGGTCGACAGCTGCTCGCCGCGCCGCTCCAGGACCATGCCGCACAGCCGCAGGTCGACGTCCGCCAGCCGCACCGGGCGGTTGCCCAGGACGTACATGCCGGACGAGGCGTTGTCGGCGACGGTGTCGGCGAGCGTGATGTCCCAGTCGCGGACGCGGCTGCCGGCGATCTCGATGGCGGGCAGCGCGAACGCGGTCGCCCGGATCAGGTCGGCGGCGGTGTGCCGCTCGTGCGTGAGGTCGCGTTCCAGGACGAGCGCGACCTCGGCCTCCGCGCGGCCCTGCATGACCGCCCCGGCCGGGATCTCGGCGCCGTCGGGCACGGCCGTGTCGGCCCACAGCATCCCGAAGTCGGGGCTGTCCACGCCGAGCTGCCGCTGCACCGCCGCCGAGGTCAGGCCGATCTTGCGGCCGACGGGGCGGCGGCCCTCGGCCAGCCAGTGCTTGGTCAGGTGCCGCTGCACGTCGTACGCCTGGCCGGGACCGATCAGGTCGCGGACGGGCGCGCACGGGACGCCGGTGGCGTGCGCCTCCAGGAGGCGCGCGGCGGCGGCGTCGATGGCTTCGTCTGTCACGGGCTCACTCTCAGATCTGCACGCACACGTTGACGGGTTCGGAGAAGAAGTCCAGGGAGTATTCCCCGCCCTCGCGCCCGATCCCGGATGCCTTCACCCCGCCGAACGGGGTCCGCAGGTCGCGCAGGTTCCAGCAGTTCACCCACACGATCCCGGCCTCGACGCGGGGCGCCACCCGGTGCGCCCGCGACAGGTCGCGGGTCCACACCGTGGCGGCCAGCCCGTACCGGCTGTCGTTGGCGAGCGCCAGGGCCTCCTCCTCGGTGTCGAAGGGGGCGACGTGGCAGACCGGCCCGAAGATCTCCTCGCGGACGGCGCGGGCGGTCTCGGGCAGCCCGGTCAGCACGGTCGGCTGCACGTGGAAGCCGCCGTCGCGGCGGTCGCCGAACTCCGGCGCGCCGCCGCCCGCGACGACCGTGGCGCCCTCCTCGCGGGCCAGCCGGTAGTACGACAGCACCTTGTCGCGGTGCTCGGCCGAGATCATCGGGCCGTACCCGTCGAGAGCGCGCGCCCGCTCGCCGAGCGCGGCGACGAACTCGTCGAAGACGGGCCGCTCGACGTACACCCGCTCGGTGCACAGGCAGATCTGGCCGGAGTGGGTGAACGAGGACCGGGCGGTGCCGTCGACGGCGGCGTCCAGGTCGGCGTCGGCGAACACCAGCGCCGGGTTCTTGCCGCCCAGCTCGAACGAGACGGGGGTGACGTGGTCGGCGGCGTTGCGCATGATGGCCGCGCCGGTCGCCGACTCGCCGGTGAACGCGATGGCGTCCACGCCGGGGTGCCCGGTGAGGAACTCCCCCGCCGCGCCCGCGCCGTGCCCGTGCACCAGGTTGAACGCGCCGGCCGGCAGCCCCGCCTCGTCGATCACCGCGGCCAGCAGGGTGGCGGTGGACGGCGTCTCCTCCGACGGCTTGGCGACCACGGCGTTCCCGGCCGCCAGCGCGGGGGCGACCTTCCAGGTCAGCAGGAGCAGCGGCAGGTTCCACGGGGAGATGATCGCGACGACGCCGAGCGGCCGGCGGACGGTGTAGTTGAGCGCCTGCCCGCCCGCACCGGCGCTCCAGCCGGGGATCCGCGTGGTGTACGACCGCTCGGGGCGCCCGTACAGCAGGTCGGCGTAGGAGCGGAAGTTGCCGATGGCGCGCGGGATGTCGACGGTCGCGGCCAGCTCGCGCGGCTTGCCGGTGTCGCCGGTCTCCGCGTCGACGAACTCGTCGAAGCGGGCCTCGATGCCGTCGGCGATCCGCCGCAGCGCCGCCGCGCGCTCGGTGTCGCCGGTGGCGCCCCAGGCGCCCTCCAGGGCCGCGCGCGCCGCCGCCACGGCCGCGCCGACCGTCTCCCGGGACGCCTCGGGCACCTGCCCGCGCTCGGTCCCGTCGACGGGGTCGACCAGCGGGAACGCCGTCCCGCCGGGCTCGTCCGCGAGGAAGCTCCCGCCAACGTAATGGGCCGGCTTCATGAACCCGTCACCCTCCCCTCCTGCTCGTTTTCCTGCTCGTATCGCTCGTCGTGGAGCCATCATCTGCCCGCACGCTATGCCGGTCCAATACCAGTTGCTTCGCGAGGTATTGCGTTCCGGCTATATCAGCGCGGGATCGGGCGGAAGCGGAATCCGCCGTCCGCGGCGCCGACCGTGCCCCAGCCGAAATGCGCCGGCATGAGCACCGCCCCCTGGTCCGCGATCCAGCCCAGGACCTCGCGCCTGGCCCGCGCGGACGCCGCCCGGTCGACGCAGAAGCGCGAGCAGGTCAGCGGGTGCGCGAACTGGTGCGGGTGGTGGATCAGGTCGCCCGCGATCACCGCCGTGGCGCGGGCGCCGCGCACGATCACGGCCGAGGAGCCCGGGGTGTGCCCGGGCACGGCGCGCACCTCGACCCCTTCGCAGATCCGGTGGCCGTCCTCGACCGCGTCGAGCCGGTCCTCCTCGATCAGCGGCAGGACGCTGTCGGCGTACGACCCGTACAGGAAGCCCGGATCGCGCTCGTGCCCCTCCCGCGCCCAGCGCAGCTCGTCCCCGAGGGCCAGGTACCGCGCCGCGGGGAAGGCCGGCGCCCAGCGCTCGCCGTCCCGGACGGTGTTCCAGCCGACGTGGTCGGCGTGCAGGTGGGTGAGGTGGACGGCGCCGACGTCGGCCGGGGCGAGCCCGGCCGCCGCGAGCGCGGCGGGCAGGGCGCCGGACGCGCGCCCGTTCCAGCCCGGGCGGGAGCGGGCCTTGCCGTCGCCCACGCCCGCGTCGACAAGCACGGCCGTGCCGCCGGTCGTGATCAGGTACGCGCCGAACGTCAGGTCCAGGTCCGCGCCCGGCCCCGGGTCCCCGGCCCCGGCCGCCAGCAGGTCGTCCGGCGCGAACGCCATGCTCGGGATGTCGGCCAGCCAGCTGACCGTGATCCCGCCGAGGTCCATGCTCGGCGGTCCGGTGTCCGTGCCCACGCGCGTCCTTCCTGTCGGTGCTCTCGGCGCTGTGAGCCGAACACTAGGCGGAGGGAGGCATGTCGCACTAATAGCGTTTGCCGGGTCGGCCATGCCCGTACGGGCATAGCGCGTCAGACGGAGCGGATCAGGGCCAGCAGGGCCCGGCTCACCCGCGACTCCGCGTCGGCGAGATCGAGGACCACGTCGAAGTGGTCGCGGTCCGGCACGACCATCAGCTCCGCCGGGTCGCCCCAGTGCGCGGCGAAGCGGCGGGACTGGTCCAGGAAGCCCGTCCCGTCGTGCTCCGCGACCGCGACCACGGCCGGGCACCGGCGCCCCGCCGGGAGCAGCCCCGGGCTGAGCGCCGCCGCGCGCGCGGTGTCGAGGCCGAGCCACTCGTTGACGTACACGCGCTGGAGCGGGCGCAGGTCGAACAGGCCGCTGAACGGCATCGCCGCCTTCACCACGTCGTCCGGGAGGCCGGACTCCGCCTGCCAGCCGCCCGCCATGAGCATGCCGGTCAGGTGGCCGCCGGCCGAGCTGCCGCCGGCGACGATCCGCTCCGGGTCGAGCCCGTGCGCGCGGCCCTCGCGGTGCACCCAGGCGACCGCCGCGCGCACCTGCCGGACGATCTCCTCCAGCGTGGCCTCGGGCGCGAGCGTGTAGTCCGGGACGACCGTGGCGATCCCCTCGCCGGCCAGCATCCGGGCCATGAACGCCGAGTCGCCGCGCGACAGCGCCCGCCAGTAGCCGCCGTGCACGAAGACGAACACCGGGCGGAGCCGTCCCTCCTCGACGCCCCAGACGTCCAGCGCCTCGCCGCTCGCCGCGTCGTAGACGATCCCCGGGCGGCCCGGCAGCCCGGCGACCGCCGCGTCCGACATCGAGCGGTAGCGGGCCATGTGGCGGGCGAAGAGCTCCTCGCCCGCCTTGGCGCGCACGTTGTAGGCGGTGTCGAGTTCGGCGTCGGACAGCTCGTGGCCGGGCCAGTCGTTCAGGTTCATACCGCCGGATGCTCTCACCCCGGACCGGCCGGATCGGCGGACTCGCGCACGTGTCCGTCCGTTCCGCAGATGAGGTAGCGGTCGAAGTCGGCGGCGAACCAGCGGTCGTGGGTGACCGCCAGGACCGTCCCCTCGAAGCCCTCCAGTCCCTGCTGGAGGGCCTCGGCGCTGGCCAGGTCGAGGTTGTCGGTGGGCTCGTCGAGGAGGAGCAGCGTGGCGCCCGACAGCTCCAGCAGCAGGATCTGCAGGCGCGCCTGCTGGCCGCCCGACAGCGTCTCGAACGGGCGCGCCCCGGCCGGTGCCAGCTCGTACCGGGCCAGCGCCGCCATCGCGTCGTTGCGGACGAGCGCGTGCTCGCTCATCACGATCTCGGCCGGGGTGCGCCCGTGCAGGTCGGGCCGGGTGTGCGTCTGGACGAAGTGCCCGGGGACGACGCGCGCGCCGAGCCTGGCCGTCCCCGTGTGCGGGACGGGCTCGCCGGCCAGGAGGCGCAGGAGCGAGGACTTGCCCGTGCCGTTGGAGCCCAGCAGCGCCACGCGCTCGCCGTACCGGATCTCGGTGTCGAACGGCCGCAGCAGCCCGGGCAGCCCGAGCGACTCGCACACCAGCGCCCGCTTGCCCGTGCGGCCGCCGCGCAGGCGCATCCGCACGTTCTGCTCCTTGGGGGCGCCGCGGGGCGGGCCCGCCTCCTCGTACCGTCTCAGCCGCGTGCGGGCCGCCTGGTAGGACGACGCGACCGCGTCGTTGTTGGCGGCGCGCTGGCGCAGCGTGTGGACGAGCCGCTTCAGCCTGGCGTGCTCGTCGTCCCACCGGCGGCGCAGCTCGTGGAGCCGTTCGGTGCGGTCGCGCCTGGCCTGCGCGTAGCCCGCGTAGCCGCCGCCGTGGACCCACACGTCGCCCGACTCCACGGTGACGATCCGGTCGGCGACGTCGGCGAGGAGCCGCCGGTCGTGGGAGACCAGCAGGACGGTCTTGGCGACCGCGTTCAGCCGCTCGGCGAGCCACTCCTTGCCCGCGATGTCGAGGTAGTTGTCGGGCTCGTCCAGCAGCAGCACGCCGTCGGGCCCGCGGAGCAGCGCCTCCAGGACGAGCCGCTTCTGCTCGCCGCCCGACAGGGTCGTGACGGGCCGCTCCCTCACCGCGTCGAAGGGCAGGCCGAGCGCGGCCGTGGCGCAGGTGTCCCAGACGACCTCCATGTCGTAGCCGCCCGCGTCGCCGTAGTCGGCGACGGCCTGCGCGTACGCGAGCTGCGACCGCTCGTCGCCGCCCAGCTCCCGCTCGGCCCGCGCGAGCCGTCCGGCGGCGGCGCGGACCGGCGCGGGCGCCACCGACAGCAGCAGGTCGTGCACGCTCCTCCCGTCCCGCACGCCGCCGATGAACTGCCGCATCACGCCGAGCCCGCCGGTGCCGGCCACCACGCCCCGCGCCGGCCGCAGGTCGCCCGCGACGAGCCTCAGCAGCGTGGTCTTCCCCGCCCCGTTCGGCCCCACCAGCGCGGCCTTGGCGCCCTCCCCGACCCGGAACGACACGTCGTCGAGGAGCACCCGCCCGTCGGGCAGGGCGTAGGTCAGCCGGCTCACCTCGACGTGCCCCATCGCCGCCTCCTCGTACACTGTTCGAGTCACCGGACCAACGTTCCATTACTCGCCCAACGTACTAGACGGCCGTAGGATCCCGCCCATGAGCGTGTGGATGAGACAGGACCGGCCGAGGCGGGGGAACCCGCCGCTGACCCGCGAGCGCATCGTCGAGGCGGCGGTGGCCTTCCTGGACGAGGAGGGGCACGAGCGGCTCACGATGCGGCGGCTCGCCGAGCGGCTGGGCACCGGGGCGACCACGCTCTACTGGCACGTCGACACCAAGGACGACGTGCTCGACCTGGCCCTGGACGCGATCTTCGGGGAGGCGCGCATCCCGGCGGGCGAGGCCGGCTGGCGGGACGACGTCAGGGCGCTGATCGGCGAGTGGCGGGCGGCGATGCTGCGCCATCCGTGGTCGGCGGCGCTGCTCGACCGGCCGCTGCTGGGCCCGAACGTGCTCGCACGGACCGAGTTCATGTACGCCACGCTGGTCCGCGCCGGCTTCCGCGGGCCGCGGCTGACGGCCGCCGCGGCCGGCCTGTCCAACTACGTCATCGGCGCCGCCCTGATGGAAGGGGGCGGGCACACGCGGAAAGCAGCGGACACGGCGGACGCGGCGGACCGGGCCGCCGGGGAGCTGGTGCGGCGGCGCCGCGACCTCTACCCCAACCTCGCCGAGCACGGCCATCCCGGCGGCGAGGACCGGGAGGCCGCGTTCGAGCAGGGCCTGACGTACCTGCTGGACGGGATGGCGCCCTACGTCAGCGGAGGCGGATCTCCTTCAAGGCCGGGGACCGCCTGATGTCGTTCTCGCAGAACGGGGTGCGCACCCAGCGGTTCTGCGAGAAGAGGCGGGTCTGGTCGGCGTAGTGCGGGGAGGTGGGGTCGGCGGACTGGGAGTAGGTGAGCACCGTCCGGACGTCGGGGCAGCGGCCGCGGCCGAACGCGACCACCTGGACGTAGCTGGAGCCGTGCTCGACCTCGGTGTAGCCCGCGCCGGGCGTCCAGGTCGCCTCGATCTTGTTGAGGATGCCCTGCGACTCCGTGCCGCCGCCGATCGGGATCCGCGCGCCGTTGCGGGTCACGTACTGGTGGTCGCCCAGGGGCGCGTCGAGCGGGATGCCGGCGCCCTTGAGCTCGGCGACGGCGTCGGCCAGGGCCGCGCGGACGGCGGGCGAGGCGGTGTTGAGGTCGCGCGGGGTGTTCACCGGGTCGGACGCGTCGAACGGCACGCGCCACAGGTCGGCGGCGCGCGCCGCCCGGCGCCAGTAGCGGTCGAACAGGAGCGCTCCCCTGCTGCCGGTGCCGGCCGTGCGGTCCCAGCGGGCGAGGACGTCGCAGACCTGGCCGAGGTCCATCTCGCGGCACATCGCGGCGGTGTCCGCCGCGGCCAGCTCGCCCGCGTGGTTGCGGTTGGCGAAGACCAGGTCCTGCATGTCCTGGCGGGTGAAGCGGCCCTTCTTCAGCTGGTCCTCGACGGCGACCAGGCCGCTGCGGGTGCGCAGCGAGCGCGTCGTGCGCTCGGTGCCGATGATGCGGTCGAAGCCCTCCAGCGGGCGCTCGGGGTTGGCGAGCCAGTGGCTGTCGTTGGAGTTGGTGACGTAGTCGGGGCGGTCCAGCACCGGGTAGCGGTCCGGGGACAGGATGCCGGGCTGGAGAGCGCCCTTGGCGTGGCCGGGCGTGCAGGACGATGTGGCGCCGTCCAGGATCGCCACGCCCGAGGACGCGAACACGGTCCTGCCGAGCGGGGTGTTGCACGTGCCGGCGAATTCGTTCGTGATGTTCGGGAGCACCTGGATCTGGGCGTAGACGGCCTTGCCGCGCGAGTCGGCGGCCAGGGTGTTGACCCACGGCATGCCCTGCGTGCCCTTGAGCGCGCGGATCGCCTCGTCGGTCGTGCGGGCCTTGCCCAGCTCCAGGGAGGTGTTGGAGATGCGCAGGTTGGCGGCGTTGGGGTCGTTCAGCGCGTACGCGGCCGTCGAGGTCCAGGGCAGCGGCACCGAGCCGAGGGAGGTGACGACCGGGCCGTAGCGGGTGCGCCACTGCGTGCCGGCGACCGGCTTCACCGAGCCGTCGGCCTGCCTGGCGGGGACGGTGATGCGGCGCTGCGTCATCTTCTCCGTGCGGCCGTCCACGAGGTACGAGGTGGGGTCGCCCGGGGCGAGCCGGAGCTGCGTCAGCGAGAACGGGACGCCGGTGGCGACGGTGTGGCTCCAGGCCATCGTGGCGTTGTGCCCGATCGACACCGAGACCGAGCCCAGCAGGGCGCCGCCGCTGACGTCCAGCTTCCCGGGGATGGTCTGGTGCATCTGCCAGAACCGGCGTCCGGTGTGCCAGGGGTAGTGCGGGTTGCCGAGCAGGAGGCCGCGGCCGTTCGCGGTCGCGGCGCGTCCCGCGGCGATCGCGTTGCTGCCCATGTCGGAGCCCGCCGTCATCGCGCGGACCTCGGCCGCGATCCGCCCCGGGTCGGGCGCCGCCTGGGCCGTGCCGGACGGGGGCCGCGCCGCGGCGATCTGGTCGGCCATCCGGCCGGAGCCGCCGAGCATCGCGAGCGCGTAGCCGCGGCGGGTCACGTCCAGCTCGGTGATCGGCCGGACCCACGGGGCGCCCTTGCACGCCGGGTCGGTGATCTTCCCCTCGCGCAGGTACTCGTTGTAGCCCGCCGCCCAGCCGCGGCCCAGGTCGCGCACCTCGCGGCTCGGCCCGTACGGGGCGGGCCGCCGCGCCAGCCGCTCGACGACACCGCTGGCGTTGATCTCGCGGAAGAACACGTCGCTGGCCAGGTTGGTGGTCGCGGACGTGAGCGACTGGTCCGGCGCGGCCTCGGCGCCGAAGTACCGGGAGCGTTCCCCGCGCAGCGTGACCATCCCCTGGGCGAGCAGGCACACGTTGTCGCGGGCGGCCGCGTACCCGGTGCCGAACCCCAGGCCCGCGTAGTCGCGGGCGACGATGTGCGGGATGCCGTACTCGGTGTAGCGGATCGTCGCCGACAGGCCCCTGCCGCCGTGCACGCCCTCGGCGGACGCGGGCGTGGCGGACGCGGTGACGGGCGAGAGCGCGGCGGCCAGCAGGACCGTCACGGTCCCCAGGCGGCGCGGGCCGGTGCGTGGCATGCACACTCCTTGATCACGACGGCCCCGCAAAAGTGGCACAGAACACCCCCGGCGGCAAGAGGCGCGGCTTGGCCGGATGGTGCGCGTCCGGGCGTTGCCCGCCAAGCGGCTCGGTCAGGAGTTGAGGTAGGCGAGGACGGCGAGCACGCGGCGGTGGCCCGAGTCGGACGGCGGCAGGCCGAGCTTGGCGAACACGGCGCCGATGTGCTTGCTCACCGAGCGCTCGGTGATGACGAGCGTGGTGGCGATGGTGGCGTTGTCGAGGCCCTGCGCCATGAGCCCGAGCACCTCGCGCTCGCGCGGGGTGAGGGCGCTGAGCGGGTCGTGCCGGGCCGTCATGAGCTGCGCGACGACCTCCGGGTCCAGCGCGGTGCCGCCGGCGGCGACGCGCTGGAGGGCGTCCAGGAACTCCTCCACCCGGCCCACGCGGTCCTTGAGCAGGTAGCCGATGCCGCCGGCGCCGCCGGCCAGCAGCTCGGCGGCGTAGGTCTCCTCGACGTACTGCGACAGGACGAGCACCGGCAGGCCGGGGATCTCCTTGCGGGCGGCGATGGCGGCGCGCAGCCCCTCGTCGCGGAAGCCGGGCGGGAGGCGCACGTCCAGGACGGCGGCGTCGGGCCGGTGCTCCAGCAGGGCGGGCAGGACGCCGGGGCCGTCCTCGGCGACCGCGGCCACCTCGTGCCCGTCGCCGGTGAGCAGCAGCACCAGGCCCTCGCGCAGCAGCGCGTTGTCCTCGGCGATCACGATCCGCACGGCAGCTCCACTTCGAGCGTCGTTCCCTGTCCGGCGGGGCTGTCGATGCGGGCCGTCCCGTCGAGCGCGGCGACCCGCCGGCGGATCCCGGCCAGGCCGCTGCCCCCGGCGGCGTCGGCGCCGCCCTTGCCATCGTCTCGCACCAGGACGTGCAGGGACGAATCGGAGCGGCGCAGCACGACCTCGGCGCTCGCGGCGCCGCTGTGCCTGGCGATGTTGGTGAGGGCCTCGGCGACGACGAAGTACGCGGCGGCCTCGACGGCGGCGGGCACCCGCGCCTCGGCCTCGCCGGGCAGCTCCAGCCGTACCGGGATGTGCTGGCCCGCCGCGAGCGTGCGGATCGCGCCGGGCAGGCCCCGGTCGGACAGGATCGGCGGGTAGATGCCGCGGATGACGGTGCGGAGCTGGGTGAGCGCGTCCTCGATGCCGTCGCGCGCCTGGAGGAAGAGGGCGCGGGCGGCGTCCGGGTCGGCGTCGAACCGGCGGTCGGCCAGGCCGAGCCGCAGCGCGACGGCGACGAGCTGCGCCTGCGTGCCGTCGTGCAGGTCCCGCTCGATGCGGCGCAGCTCGGCGCCGTGGGCCTCCAGCGCCTCGGCGCGGGTCTCGGTCAGCCGCTCGACCCGCCGGGTGAGGCGGGACCGCCGCGACGGCCCGAGCAGCCACCCGGCCAGCCGGGCCTGGAACCGCGCCAGGTACGGCAGCAGCCAGATCAGGGCGGCGGTGTTGACCGCGGCCTGGAGGAACGGCATCGTCAGCGCCCTGGGCCAGCCGTCCAGGACGACGAGCGCCGACACCGACCCCTCGGGCGCCGCCCACCACCACAGCGGCATCGACAGCGCGAACGCGATGGACGGCCACAGCGCGATCGCCAGCACGCCCATGACGAGCCCGCTGAGCCCGTGCAGCACCATCCACGCGAGGTCGCGCCAGGTGGACGGGTCCCGCAGCAGCCGGACGGCCCGTTCCAGGGTGGGGCCCTCGGCCGCCGGGTACGGTTCGGGGATCTCGCGGCCGAGCGCCCGCCCGGCCCGCCGCCGCTCGATCGCGGCCAGCGTGCGGACCGGCCGCAGCAGCCCGGGCAGCCAGGGCAGCACGACGAACAGCAGCGCGAGCAGGCCCGCGAACGGCAGCGCGAGCAGGCCCAGCATCGAGGGCAGTGCGGTGCGCAGGCCGGCCACCAGGTAGGCGGTGGCGGCGGCGCTGCGTCTGAGTGCTCGGTACATGGTCGCTATGAACCGTAGAGCACCCGGGGACCGGCGCGCGGTGTAGCGGGCTACACCATGCATTGGGGGGCGCGCGCCCATGTGCCGGAGCGCCCGCGAGCCTACGTTCGACCAGGTGAGAGTCGATACGGCCAGGGTGAAGTCCCGGCACGGGGTGTTCGTGGCGCTGGCGTTCGCGGCCATGCTCGCCGGAGCGTGCGGCGTTCTGCTGGAGACGGCGCTGCGGGCGCACGCGCCGACCGGGCGGTACGCGCCGGCGGCGGCCGTGGTGAGCGCCCCGCAGGAGGTGTCGGCGCGGATCGCGTCGGCGGGGTCGGAGCCGGAGACGCGGACCCTGCCGGCCGCGGAGCGGGCGCGGGTGCCGGCCGGCGCGGCCGAGCGGCTGCGCCGGGTCCCGGGCGTGCGGGACGTGGTCGCGGACGTGTCGTTCCCCGTCGCGCCCGTCGGCGGGCGGCCGCTGACCGGCCACAACTGGAGCAGGCTGGCCGGCCTGCGCGCGGGCCGCGTCCCGCGGGCGGCGCACGAGGTCGCGCTGCCCCGCTCCGCCGGCTTCGAGGTGGGGCGATGGGCGCGGCTGCAGGTCGACGGCGCGCCGCGCCCGTACCTGGTGACCGGGCTGGTCTCCTCCGGCGCCTACTTCGCGCAGACCCCCGCCCGCGTGGACGCGCTGCTGGTGTTCGGGACCGGGGTGGACGTGGACGCGCTGCGCGCGGCGGCCCCCGGCCTGAAGGTGTCGACCGGCGCCGCGCGCGGCGACGTGGCGGACCTCGCCGTGCCGGCCGCCCGGCCCGGCCTCGTCGAGATGGCGCTGTCGTTCGGCGGTGCGGCGATCATGACGGCGCTGATCGTGGTCGGCGGGCTGATCGCGCTGTCGATCCGCGAGCGGGCCCGCGAGTTCGCGCTGCTGCGCGCGATCGGCGCGACGTCCGGGCAGGTGCGCGCCGCGATCGTCCGGGAGAGCGCGCGGACGGCGGTCCGGGCCGGCCTGGCCGGCGGGCCGCTGTCGCTGCCGCTCGGCGCCGCGATGCACGCGGCGATGGTCCGCGGCGGGGTGCTGCCCGAGGGCTTCGGGCTGTCGCTGAGCCCGGCGCCCGCGGCCGCGGGCTTCCTGGTCGCGGTGGCGGCGGCGGTCCCGGCCGCGCTGGTGGCGTCGCTGCGGCTGGCGCGGATCCGGCCCGTCCAGGCGCTCGGCGAGTCCGCCGCCGAGCCCGCGGAGCTGCCCCGGTGGCGCCGGATCGCCGGCGTGGCCTTCCTCGTGGTCGGCGTGAACGCGCTGGGCGTCTCCGGACTGACCTCCGGCCCCACCGCGGCCGCGTCCGTCGGCGGCCTGGTCCTCTCGCTGATCGCGGCGACCGCGTTCCTCGGCCCCGTCATCGCGCGCTTCGGCGCCCGCACGCTCGGCGGCGCGGTCCGCCGCCTGGACCCGCGCATGGGCAACCTGGCGGCCCGCGCCGCCGGCGCCGCCGCGATGCGGGCCGGCGCGGTCCTGACGCCGGTGGCGCTGGCGGTGGCGTTCGCGGGGACGCAGCTGTTCGTGCAGTCCACGCTGGCGGACGCGACGCGGGAGCAGGCGCGCGACGCGACGCGGGCCGGCCAGGTGCTGGTCGCGGACGGCACCGGGCTCCCCGCCGAGGCGGCACGGGCCGTACGGGCCGTCCCGGGCGTCACGGCCGCGACCGCGGTGAAGCGGACGACGGTCGTCATGGCGGTCAGCGAGCTGGGCGACAAGCAGCTGCGGTCGGTGCCCGCGCGCGGCGTGAGCCCCGAGGGCCTGGAGCGCACCACCGATCCCGGCGTCGTCGAAGGCCGGCTGGCCGACCTGCGCGGCACGGCCGTCGCGCTCAGCCGCGACGTGGCCGGCGGCACCCGGGTCGGCGCGATCAAGCCGCTCTGGCTCGGCGACGGCACCCGCGTCAGGCCCCGCGTGGTCGCGATCTACGAGCGCGGCCTCGGCCTCGGCGACGTGCTGCTGCCGCGCGACCTGGTCGCCGCGCACGCCACGTCCCCGCTGGACGACCACGTCCTGGTCGCGGGCGGCGCCGACCTGCGGCCGGTCGCGGCCCGCTACGCCGGTGCCCGCGCGCTGCCCGCGGCGGCGCTGGACGGGCGGCTGTCGCAGGAGCTGCGGATGCAGGGCTTCATGAGCCGCGTCGCCGTCGCCGCCATCGCCGGCTTCATCGTCATCGGCCTGGTCACCACGCTCGCGCTGGCGACGTCCGGGCGCGGCCGGGAGCTGGCGCTGCTGCGGCTGGCGGGCGCCACCCGGCGCCAGGTCCTGCGCGCGGTGCGGCTGGAGACCGCGATCGTCCTCGGCACCGGCCTGGCGGCCGGGACGCTCATCGCCGCCGTGACGCTGGCGGCGTTCGCGGCGGTCGTGACCGGGCTCCCGCTGCCGTCCGTGTCCCCCGTCCCGACGGCGCTGATCGTGCTGTTCATCGCGGGCTCGGGCACCGCCGCCACCATGCTCCCCGCGCGCGTGCTGCTGTGCCGGGGCCGTCCCACCCTCAACTGAACCGAAGACCGAAGGGAACCTCATGGACAACGGCAAGCGCTGGAGCCTGTTCACCCTCCTGCTCCTGGTCAACGTCACGTTCAGCGTGCTGGCGAACGGCACCTGGTACCAGATCGTGATCGGCGCGCTGACCGGCGCCGGGATGCTGGCCCTGGCGGTCGAGTACCTGGTGCGGCGGCGCCGCGACGGCTGATCCGCGGGCGGCGGCCCCAACGAACCCGGCAGGACGTTCCCCCCGGCCGGGCCGTCGCCGTTAACATCTCCGGAGTGCCAAGATCCCTGTTGGCATGATCTGTACCGGAAACGGCGGGAGATGGACGATCTAGAGCTCCGGCACGGCCTGCCGGGCCACCTTCCTCAGCTGTTCGCCGACGGCGCCGCCGAGCGGACGCTGTCGGCCGAGCTGCCCGACGGGGACGTGGTGTGGCCGGACCCCGGCTATCCGCAGCACCAGGTGGTGCGCAGGCCCGCGTTCTGGGTCAGCGACGACCCGGTCGGCGGGGACCTGTGGGCCCGGTTGCGGGCCGAGCATCCGCGGTCCGGGCTGTGGCCGCTGCTGCTGGACGAGTCCGACCAGCCGTGGGCCGCCGGGCAGGTGGCGCCCGAGCCGGTCGCCGACGTCGCCAACTACGCGCCCGGCGCGTTCATGTACGAGGTGTGGGCCGACTGGTCGGAGCAGGCGTCCGAGGACGACATCGACGACCTGGCGCCGTTCGGGCTGCACTGCCCGGGCCCCGCGGCGCCCGGCGCGCCGATGCACGACCCGGACGCGCTGGCCGACCGGCACGCGGGGGTGCTCGCCCGCCGCGGCCTGTCGCTGGGCCTGGCGGCCGTGGAGCGCGGCGCCGACGCGCTGGCGGCGATGGGCTGGCAGGGCGCGCTCAACCACAACGAGTGGGCCGCCCCGCTCGCCGCGGTCGTGCGGGGCTGGGAGGACCGCTTCGGGGCGCGCGTCATCGGCCTGGGCTTCAACACCCTGGAGCTGAGCGTCGCCGCTCCCCCGCTGACCACCCGGCACGCGGTCCACGTCGCGGCCGAGCACTGGACGTTCTGCCCCGACATCCTGTTCCAGGGCCCCGGCACGCTCGCCGGCTACGCCGAGGAGATCCGCGGCAAGACGTCGTGGTCCTTCTGGTGGGACTGACCGCCCCGGGCTACCGGGTCCGGGTGGCGTTCATTCGTCGCCGTGTCTAATATTCGGCGAAAGATCGGCGGCGAGCCCCTCCTCGCCTCCACCGGGCACGCTGAGTCAGGACGGAGGCCTGGGTGCGTACGCGCGGGCGGGTGCTTTCGGGGGTCATCGGGGTCGCCGTGGCCGTCACGCTGGTCACCGACGTGGTGATCGTGGCGACGGGACGGCTGGACGGCCGCGAGGCGAAGGGCGGGGAGCGGCTGGTGTCGGTCGCCGGGGGCGCGGCGCCCCAGGCGCCGGTGGTGGCGCCCCTCACCAAGCGCTATACGCCCCATCTCCTCATCGCCGGTACCGGGACCATCCCCCCGGCGGCCGTGGAGCGCACGAGGCGCCTCAAGGGCGTCACGGGCGTCACCGTCGTGGACGCGGCGCGCGCCCAGGTCGGCGACCGCCGGATGGGGCTGCTGGGCGTGGACCCCTCGTCGTTCCGCGCGTTCGCCCCGGCGCAGTCGGCCGAGTCCGACCAGCTGTGGCAGACCGTCGCGACCGGCGGCCTCGCGGTGTCGTTCACGATGAGCCAGGACGGCTCGCTGCCGCTCGGCGGCGTGGTGCGGGCCGGGCGCAGCGACCGGCCGGGGCAGGTGCGGGTGGGCGCGTACGCGGCGATGGGCATCGGCGACGTGGACGCCGTCGTGTCCCGCAAGAAGGCGCGCGCGCTCGGGATGCCGCAGGGGAACGCCCTGGTGGTCAGCGCCCCGAAGGCGAACGCCGGGGCGCTGCAGAAGAAGCTCCAGAAGATCCTGCCGAAGGGCACCAGGATCGCCCGGCTGAACGCCGCGGCCACCACCCCCGCGCAGAACAAGGCGCGCCGGCAGCCCCGCGTCACCGGGCGGCCGGACGGGGTACGGTCGGCGCGCTCGCCGATCACCGGCAACATGATGACCGCGACCATGCGCACGCTGGTGCTGGAGATCGACTCGATGTTCGGGCCGTTCCCGACCATCGGCTGCTTCCGCAGCGGCGCGGACGCGCAGGACCACGGGGTCGGCCGGGCGTGCGACTTCATGGAGAGCGGCGGCGGCCGGATGCCGAGCGCGGGCGCCATGCGGCACGGCGACCAGGTGGCGCAGTACGCGATCAGCAACGCCCGCCGGCTGGGCGTCTCGTACGTGATCTGGAAGCAGCACATCTGGAACGTGCGCGGCGGCGGCTGGCGGCCGATGGCCGACCGGGGCAGCATCACCCAGAACCACTACGACCACGTGCACATCTCGGTGCTGCGCTAGGCCGCGCCGGCCCGCCCCCGGGCTACGGCAGCTCCTGCTCGCACCAGACGGCCTTGCCGCCCGCGGTGCGGCGCACGCCCCAGCGCCGGGCGAGCCGGCCGACCACGTGCAGGCCGCGGCCCGTCTCGGCGAGGTCGTCGCCCTCGTCGTGCCGGATGCGGGGGCGGCCGTCGGAGGAGTCGTAGACCTCGCACACCAGGCCGCCCTCGCGCACCAGCCGCACGGTGACGCGGCCGTCGGCGTGGTTGAGGGCGTTGGTGACCAGCTCGGAGGCCAGCAGCTCGGTGGACGGCGACAGCTCCGCCAGCCCCCAGTCCTTGAGCCGGCCGCGGATCAGGCCGCGGGCGCGGCGGACGGCGGCGGGGTGGGCGGGCAGCTCCCAGGTGACGTGGTCGTCGGCCGGGATGCGCCGCAGCCGCGCCACCAGCATCGCGATGTCGTCGCGGTGCTGGTCGTCGAAGACGCCGTCCAGGGTGGCCTGGCAGAGCTCCTCCAGCGGCCGGGCCGCGGCGCCCCGCGCGAACGTGCGGCGCAGCCGGGCGAGGCCGTCGTCGATGTCGCGGGCGCGGTTCTCCACGAGGCCGTCGGTGTAGAGGAACAGCAGCGTGCCGTCCTCCACCGTGAACTCGCGGGTGACGACCGGGCCGTCGCCCACGCCCAGCGGCGGCGCGGGCGGCACGTCCAGGAAGGCGGCGTCGGCGTCGGGCGGGGCCAGCAGCGGCGGCAGGTGCCCGGCGCTGGCGACCTCGCAGCGCCCGCTGACGGCGTCGTACACGACGTACGCGCAGGTCGCGAAGTGCGGCTCGCGCTCGCCGAGCGTCTGCATCAGCGAGTCGAGCCGTTCCAGCGCCTCGGCGGGCGGCAGCTCCAGCTGGGCGAGCGTGTGGATGGCGGTGCGCAGCCGCCCCATCGTGACCGCGGCGCGGACGCCGTGCCCGGCGACGTCGCCGACCACCAGCGCGACCCGGCCGCCGGGCAGCGCGATCGACTCGTACCAGTCGCCGCCGACCTCGATCAGCCGGCTGCCCGGCAGGTAGCGGTGGTGGACCTCGACCGAGGACGGCGCGGACAGGTCGGTGGGCAGCATGGCGCGCTGGAGGGTGAGCGCGGTGGCGCGCTCCCGCCCGTACCGGCGGGCGCTCTCGATGAAGATCGCCGCCCGGCTGGCGAACTCCATCCCGATCTCGATGTCGTAGGCGTCGAACGGGCGGTGCGCCACGTTGCGGGTGCAGACGAAGAAGCCGAGCATCGCGCCGTCGGCGAAGATCGGCAGGATCAGCATCGAGGCGCCCTTGAGCAGGTCGGCCACCGGCGGCCGGCGCCAGTTCTCGGCGATCCGGGCGGCGCCCTCGCCGCCGAGGCCGACCAGCACGGGGGCGCCGGTCTCCATGCACCGCACGTACGGCGTGCCGGCGGGGTAGGTGAACACCTCGCCGGTGGGGAACGTGGCGTCCCAGGACTGGTCGCCGTCGTCGGAGGCCACCGCCATCCGGCGCAGCGCGGGCGATCCCTCGTCGTCCTGCGGCTGCGGCGGCGGCTCGTCGGCGTCGACGAGGCTCTCCAGCATCAGCAGGCCGCCGGAGTTGCAGAAGTGCGGGACCAGGACGCTCATCAGGCCGCGCGCCAGCAGCTCCAGGTCCAGGGTGGCGCCCAGCCGCGGCAGCGAGTCCTCCAGCAGGGCGCGGCGGATGACGGCCGGGTCCAGGAACCGGTCGGCGAGCGGGACCGGGACGCGGATGACCGCCAGCGCGGCCAGGTCGGGCGTGCTCCCGCTCATCGGGTGCACGGTGACGACCGCGTCGTAGCTCGCGCCCTGCCAGGTCTCGACGGTCAGCATGGTGGTGCGCTCGCGCTCGAACCGCAGGGCCTCGTCCAGCGGATCCTGCGCGCCGCTGATCACCTCGCCCAGGCGCGCGCCCAGCAGGTCCTCGGGATTCTCGGCCAGCACGGCCGCGGCGTTGCGGTCGAACTGCAGGATTTTGCCCGACGCATCCATGCCGAGAATGAGAATTCGGGTGGACGACTGCATCGCTCAATTATGGGACATTGCGCGTGTCTTCGAGACAGATCGGCAAAGTATGAGCATCCGCCGCGATGTTCCTCCAGTACACGGCACCGGAATGCACCGTTCCACTGGATATTCGGCGCGGTTATGGCCAATCGCCGGCGATCAGCGCCCGCCCGGGCGCGGCAGCACCCGGGCGGCGCGGGCGAGCTTGTCGGGATTGCGGACGATGTGCAGCGCGGTGACGCGGCCGTCCGCGATGTGCGGCGCGAACACCGAGTACAGCGCGCCGTCCCGCCAGAAGGCCAGCGCGGGGCTCCCGTTCACGTCCTCGATCGCGATCTCGTAGTCGCCGATGTCGCGCGCCAGGCCGAGCACGAACCGCAGCACCCGCTCGCGGCCGGTGACCGGGCGGCGCGCCGCGGTCGCCTTGCCGCCGCCGTCCGCCCAGGCGGTGACGTCGGCGGCCAGCAGTTCCTCCAGGGCCGCCACGTCGCCGCGCGTCGCGGCGTCCAGGAAGCGCTCGACCAGTCGCCGCCAGCGCGCGGTGCCGGGCTCGAAGCGGCGCTCGGCGGTGCCGAGCCGCTGCCGGGCGCGGCGGTGCAGCTGGCGGCTGGCGGCCTCGCCGACGCCCAGCACGCCCGCGATCTCGCGGTGCGGGTAGCCGAACGCCTCGCGCAGCACGAACACGGCCCGCTCGGCCGGGGTGAGCGACTCCATCAGCGTCAGCAGCGCCAGCGACACCGACTCGCGCTGCTGGACGGTCTCCAGCGGCCCGAGCGCGGCGGCACCGGCCGGGACCGGCTCGGGGAGCCACGTCCCCGGGTACGCCTCGCGCCGGGCCCGCGCCGAGGTCAGCCGGGTCAGGCACAGGTTGGTGACGGCCTTGGCCAGCCACGGCCCGGGGGCCTCGATCGCCGCCCGGTCGGCGCGCTCCCAGCGCAGGAAGGCGTCCTGCACGGCGTCCTCGGCCTCCTGCACCTCGCCGAGCATGCGGTACGCGATCCCGGTCAGCCGCGGCCGGTGCTCCTCGAACGCGGCGGCCTCGGCGGCGCGCATGGCCCGGTGCCCCACGGCACTGCCCGCTTCCATGGCCTCATCGAACCACGGGTCACCCCACCACGGGCCGTCGAACCACGGCCATCGAGGTCACGGCCTCCCGAAGACCTGCGGGGGCGGCACCGGCGCCTCGAACTCCTCGCCGTCGCGCAGCGGCGCGGCGCCGCCGCAGAACCCGCCCAGCTCGTCGCCCGACATCAGCCGCGCCCGGACGATGCCGCCCGCCGCGCGGCGGGTCAGCTCGCCCACCGGCAGCGGCTCGCCGGACGCGGCCACGATGAGGTTGCCGAACCGCCGCCCGCGCAGCACGCCCGGCTCGCCGAGCAGCAGCGTGTGCCGGAACACCGAGCGGACGGTCGCGACCACCCGCCGCGCGTACGCCAGCCGGAACCCGTCGGCCACGTTCATCAGGTAGACGCCGCCGGGGCGCAGCACCCGCGCCGCCTCCAGCGCGAACTCGCGGGTGGCCAGCTCGACCGGCATCGACGCCTCGGCGAACGCGTCCATCACCAGCAGGTCGTCGGCGCCGTCGGCCAGCGCGGCGGTGCCGGCCCGGCCGTCGGTGATCCGGATCTTGAGCCCGGGGACGTCCTTGACCGGCAGCCGCTCGCGGACGAGCCGGACCAGCGCGGCGTCCGGCTCGAACACCACCTGCCGCGAGCCCGGCCGGGTCGCCGCGACGTAGCGCGGCAGCGTGCAGCCGGCGCCGCCGATGTGGGCGGCGTCGAGCGCGGCGCCGGGCGGGGTCATGCAGTCCACGACGTCGCCCATCAGCCGGATGTACTCGAAGTCGAGGTACGTCGGGTCGGCGAGGTCCACGTACGACTGCGGGACGCCGCCCACCATGAGCACCCAGCCGCCGTCCCGGTCGGCGTCGCGCAGCAGCTCGGCCTCGCCGCCCGCCACCGCGTGCCGGTCCGGTCCCGGCCGGTCCCGCCTCGACTTGCGCGCCATGATCCCCCACTCTAGGCCCGTGCCGCCCGCACGCGGCCGTTGCCTAGGCTGCGGGCATGCCTAGGATCCTGGTCGGCACCGCCTCCTGGACGGACCGCACGCTCCTCGACTCCGGCTGGTACCCGCCGGAGGCGCGGACCCCCGAGGAGAGGCTGCGCTACTACGCCTCCCGCTTCCCCCTGGTCGAGGTGGACTCCACCTACTACGGCCCGCCCTCCGAGCGGACCGTGGCCGCGTGGCGGGACCGGACGCCGGACGGCTTCACGTTCAACGTCAAGGCGTTCGGGCTGCTCACCGGCCATCCCACCCGGCCGTCCTCGATCTACAAGGACCTGCGCGACCGGCTCCCCGCCAAGAAGAACGTCTACCTCAAGGACGTGCCGGGGGACGTGGCGGACGAGGTGTGGCGGCGGTTCCTCGGCGCCCTGCGGCCGCTGCACGACGCCGGCCGCCTCGGCGTCCTGCTGTTCCAGTTCCCGCAGTGGTTCCCGATCGGCGGCCGCAACCGGGACCACATCCTGCGCGTCAAGGAGCGGTGCGCGCCGATGCGCGTCTGCGTGGAGTTCCGCAACCGCACCTGGATGTCGGAGGAGAACCGGGAGGAGACGCTGGGGTTCCTGGCCGCGCACGACCTGTCGTACGTGGGCGTGGACATGCCGCAGGGGCACCCGTCGTCCGTCCCGCCCGTGCTGGCCGCGACCGCGGACCCGGCGGTGGTGCGCTTCCACGGCCACAGCCCGAGCTGGAACAGCAAGGACGTCCGTGAGCGGTTCGCCTACCTCTACGGCGAGGACGAGCTGCGCGCGTGGGCGGAGCGGATCACCGGCCTGGCCGCCCGGACGGGCACCACGCACGTGCTCTTCAACAACTGCTGCGCCGACCACTCCCAGCGCAACGCGGCCCGGCTGATGGCGATGGTGGACGGCGTCAGGCCGTGACGCCGTCGCGTCCGGCGGCGAAGTGGCAGGCGCTCGGGTGTGCGGAGCCCTCCCGGGGCTCCAGGGCGGGCTCCTCCTCGGCGCACACGTCCCGGGCCTTCCAGCAGCGGGTGCGGAAGCGGCAGCCGGACGGCGGGTCCAGCGGCGAGGGCGGCTCGCCCTCCAGCACGATCTGCCGGTCCAGGCCCGCCAGCTCCGGGTCCGGCACGGGCACCGCCGACAGCAGCGCCTGGGTGTACGGGTGCGTCGGATGCTCGTAGATCCGGGTCTCGTCGCCGGTCTCCACGACCTTGCCGAGGTACATGACGGCGATCCGGTCGGAGATGTGCCGGACGGCGGCCAGGTCGTGCGCGATGAACACGTACGCCAGCCCCAGCTCGTCCTGCAGCTCCTCCAGCAGGTTCATCACCTGCGCCTGGACGGACACGTCGAGGGCGGACACCGGCTCGTCGCACACGATCACCTCGGGCCGCAGCGCGAGGGCGCGGGCGATGCCGACGCGCTGCCGCTGGCCGCCGGAGAACTGGTGCGGGTACCGGCTGTCGTGGTCGGGGTCGAGCCCGACCAGTTCCAGCAGTTCCCGCACGCGGGCGCGCCGCTCCCCCTTGGGCGCGACCTCGGGATGGATGGCGAACGGCTCGCCGACGATGTCGCCGACGGTCATCCGGGGGTTGAGCGAGGAGTACGGGTCCTGGAGCACCATCTGGACGCGGCGGCGCAGCGCCCGCAGCTCGCGGCGCGGCAGCGCGAAGACGTCGCGGCCGTCGAACCGCACGGTTCCCGCGGTGGGGCGCTCGGCCGCCATCAGCAGCCGGGCGAGGGTGGACTTGCCGCACCCGGACTCCCCGACGACGCCGAGCGTCTCGCCGCGGCGCAGTTCCAGGTCGATCCCGTCCACGGCCTTGATCCGGCCGACCTCGCGCTTGAACACCACGCCCTGCGCGACCGGGTAGTGCTTGACCAGCCCCCGCACCTCCAGGATGGGTCCCTCGGCCACCTGTCCGTCAACCACGGTGGACCTCCTCGGCGAAGTGGCAGGCGGCCGCGTGCCCCGGCGCGACCTCGGCCAGCGGCGGCCGCTCGTCGGCGCAGACGGCCTCGGCGCGGGGGCAGCGGGTGCGGAACGGGCAGCCCGACGGCAGCGCGGCCGGGTTGGGCGGCGCCCCTTTGATGGGCACCAGGCGGTCGCCGCTGCGGTCGAGCCGCGGCACGGAGGCGAGCAGGCCCGCGGTGTACGGGTGGGCGGGCCGCGCGTACAGGTCCCTGGCGGCGGCCGTCTCGGCGACCGAGCCGGCGTACATGACCACGGCCCGGTCCGCGACCCCGGCGACCACGCCGAGGTCGTGGGTGATGAGGATCAGCCCCATCCCGGACTCGGCCTGGAGGTCGGCCAGCAGCCGCATGATCTGCGCCTGGACGGTCACGTCGAGCGCGGTGGTGGGCTCGTCGGCGATGAGCACGTCGGGCTCCAGCGCCAGCGCCATCGCGATCATGATGCGCTGGCGCATGCCGCCGGAGAACAGGTGCGGGTGGTCGCCGAGCCGCTGGCGGGCCGACGGGATCCGGACCCGTTCCATCAGCTCGACGGCCTTCGCCCGCGCCTCCTTGCGCCGCATCCCGCGGTGCACCTGGTACATCTCGCTGATCTGGTCGCCGACGGTGTAGACGGGGTTGAGCGCGCTGAGCGCGTCCTGGAAGATCATCGAGATCCGGTCGCCGCGGTACGCGCGGCGGCGCTTCTCCGGCAGGCCGAGCAGCTCCTCGCCGCGCAGCCGCACCGCGCCGCCGGTGATCCGGGCCGGCGGGGTGTCCAGGATGCCCATCACCGCCTGCGCGGCGACGCTCTTGCCCGAGCCCGACTCGCCGAGGATGGCGAGCGTCTCGCCCTCGGCGAGGGTGTACGAGAGCCCGTTCACGGCCCGTATGTCCCGGCCCCGCACGCGGAACGCGACGCTGAGGTCCGCCACTTCGAGCAGCGGAGCGTTCTTCTGTGTCATCACCGGAGTTTCGGGTCGAGGGCGTCGCGGACGGCGTCGCCGAGCATGAGGAAGCTCAGCACGGTCGCCGACAGGAGCACCGCGGGGAACAGCAGCAGGTGCGGGTGGTCGACGAAGTAGGACTGCGCCTGGTTGAGCTGGAGGCCCCAGGAGACCTCGGGGTACTGGAGCCCGACGCCGAGGAAGTCCAGCGTGGCCTCGCCGGAGATCACGTTGCCGACGTTCAGCGTGGCCACCACGATCACCGGGGCGATCGCGTTCGGCAGGATGTGCCGGAACATGATCCGCAGGTCCGAGGCGCCCAGCAGCCGGGCCGCCTGCACGTAGTCGGCGCCGCGCACCGAGATCACCTGGGCGCGCATGATCCGGATCATCGTGGTCCAGCCGAGCAGCACCAGCACCAGCGTCATCGCGCCGACGCCGTGGCCGGGGAAGGCGACGAGGATGACGGTGGCGCCGAGGACGAACGGCAGCCCGAAGAACACGTCGGTGATGCGCGCGACGAGCGTGTCCAGCAGCCCGCCGTAGTAGCCCGCCAGCATCCCGAACACCACCGCGATCAGCGCCGCGAAGAGCGTCACCGCGACGCCGATCAGCAGCGTCGGGCGGGCGCCGTGCACGACGTGCGCGAAGTAGTCGCAGCCGGACAGGTCGGTGCCGAACGGGTGGTCGCCGCCCGGCGGGAGCCGGGTCAGGTTGGGGTCGCAGTTCTCGTTCTTGCCGATGTCCGTGAACAGGCGGGGGAAGGCCGCCATCACCGCGACCAGCGCCAGCACCGCCGCCGCCCACCAGAACACCCAGCGGCGCCGCAGGTCGTGCCAGGCGTCGTGCCACAGCGAGGCCGGGCGCCCGACGGCGAGGTCGCCGCCCGCCTCGGCCACGGCCGCCACCGCCGCGCCGTGCGCGGCGGCCGACCCCCGGTCGGGGACGTCGAGCGGCTCCGGGAGGTCCGCGTCGTCGATCTTCATTCGTACCGGATCCTGGGGTCGAGCACCCCGTAGAGGAGGTCCACGATGAGGTTGACCAGCAGGAAGATCAGCACCAGTACGGTCACCGCGCCGACCACCACCGGCCCCTCCTTGAGCTGGATGGACTGGAACACCTGCTGCCCGATGCCGGGCAGGTTGAAGATCCCCTCGGTGACGATGGCGCCGCCCATCAGCGCGCCGAAGTCGACGCCGAGGTAGGTCACCACGGGGATCAGCGAGTTGCGCAGCGTGTGCCGGCCGACCACCCGCGCCTTGGACAGGCCCTTGGCGCGGGCGGTGCGGACGTAGTCGGCGCGCAGGTTCTCGGCGAGGCTGGTGCGGGTCAGCCGCGCCACGTACGACAGCCCGAGCGACCCCAGCACCATGCCGGGCAGCAGGTAGCTCATCGGCCACCCGTCGTCGGTGCCGGCGGTCGGGAAGATCTGCCACTGCACGCCGAGGACGATCTGCGCGGTGTAGCCGAGCACGAACACCGGGACGGCGATCATCAGCGTGGTGCCGCCGAGCACGAGCGTGTCGGCGAGCTTGCCGCGCCGCAGCCCCGCCCACACGCCGAGCGCGATCCCGACCAGGAGCTCGAAGATCCAGGCGGTGACCGCGAGCTGGATCGTCACGGGCCACCGCCCGGCGAGCATCTCCGAGACCTTCTGGCCGGTGTAGTTCTCCCCGAGGTCGCCCTGGAGCAGCCCCAGCATGTACTTGCCGTACTGGATCAGCAGCGGGTCGTCGAGGTTGTAGCGGTCCCGCAGGGTCTTCGCCACGGACTCGGGGATGGGCTTGTCCCCGGCGAGCGCCTGGATCGGATCGCCCGGCAGGGCGAACACCATCGCGTAGATGAGCAGCGTGGTGCCGATGAAGACGGGGACCGCCTGCAGGAGCCGCCGGAGGACGTAGCGCCACATGGGTGCTTACTTCACCGTCACTTCGTGGACCAGGAGCCCGCCCGCGTACGGGGTGATGGTCACGTTGTCGACCTTGTCGGAGCGGCCGCCCTGGCCCGCCCAGGTCCACAGCGGGATCTGCGGCATCTCGCGGATCGCCAGGTCCTCGGCCTGGTTGTAGAACCTGATGGCCTCCTGCTCGTCCTTGGCCGCGTTGCCCTTGGCGATCAGGGCGTCGAACTCCTTGTTCTCCTTGGTGGTCTCCCACCCCATCTTGTTGCCCTCGCTGCCCCACATGTTCTGCAGGTAGTTCTGGGCGCTGGGGTAGTCGGCCTCCCAGTTCTGCCGGTACGGGCCCTTCTCCTCGCGCCGCGACAGCATGCCGAAGTAGTCGGCGGCCGGGACGGTGCGGAACTGGATGTCGGTGATGCCGAGGTTCTGCTTCAGTGAGTTCGCGACGATCGTCATCCACTGCGCGTAGGTCGGCTGGGCGTTGGAGAAGTACAGCTCCAGCGTCCCCTTGAACCCGCCCGCCTTGTCGAACAGCTTCTTCGCCTCGGCCGGGTCGTAGGTGCACACCTGCCCGCACGCGTTCGGCCGGTGCCCGGCGATGATGGCGGGGAGCAGCGAGTCGGCGACGATGTAGTCGCCGTTGTAGACGGCCTTGTTGATGCCGTTGCGGTCGATCGCCATCGAGATCGCCCGGCGCAGGTCGGCGCTGGCGAAGCGCTTGTCCCACAGCGGGAAGCCCAGGTAGTCGATCGTCCCCATCTTGCGCGGCAGGAACCGGTCGCCCAGCAGCCGCTTGGCCTCGGGGACCTTCGCCGCGGGGATCGTCTGCTGCACGTCGACCCGGCCGGCCCGCAGGTCGGTGTAGATGGTGTCGGCGCTGGCGTAGCTCTTCCAGACCACGCCCTTGTTCTTCGGCTTGCGGGGGCCGGTGTAACCGCCGAACGGCACCAGCTTGATCTGCTTGTTGCGCTCCCACTTGCCGCTGATCCTGTACGGCCCGTTCCCGATCGGCGCGTCCTCGTACGCCTTGAGGTCCTTGTAGGCCGCCTTCGGCATGGGAGCGAACGCCGGGTAGGTCAGCAGCTGCGGGAACTGGTTGAACGGCTCGTTCAGCGTCACCTCGAGCGTCGTGTCGTCGACGACCTTGAGGCCGGAGAGCTTGTCGGTCTCCGGCTTGGCCTTCTCGTCCTCGGGGTTGAGCTCGTCGTACCCCTTGATGTGCGAGAAGTAGTCGTTGGCCTCGTAGGCGTTGGGCCCGTACGCGGCGTTGCTCCAGGCGTCGGCGAAGCTGGCGGCGGTGACCGGCTCGTCGTTGTGGAACTTCTGGCCGGGCCGGATCTTCACCGTCCAGACCTTCTGGTCGTCGGACTTCACCGACTCGGCGGCCAGCGGGACGGGCTTGCCGTCCTTGCTCAGCCCCATCAGGTTCTCGAACAGGCCGCTCAGGACGTCGAACGAGTAGCTGCTGGTGGTGTTGCCGGGCACCAGGTGGTCGGGCTCGCTGTGCCCGACGGTGAACGTCCCGTCGGCCGATCCGCCGCCACCGCCGCAGGCCGTCACCCCGACCGACGCCGCGAGCGCCAGCGCGGACAGCGCCGCGGCGCTCCGGCGCGCACCCCTCTGGATGGTCATGGTCCTCCTCCAGGTCGGCTCAGGCCGACTCGGCCGGGCGCCGGGCGAGGCGTCCCGGCGCGTTGCACGCAGCGTTGTACCGTTGGCGGCGTTTGGGTACGCCGACTGGCGATTCTTCATCGGATCGAGACCATCCCGCAATGATCATGGCCGTCGTGCCTGGTCAGGACATACTGGTAATTGCAAGAATCCTTCAATAATCAATTGACGGACGGGAAAAGACCGTTGACCGAACCGCAATTGCTCGACCGCGGCCCGGCCGCGGCCGGCGAGGTGGCGGAACTGTGCGCCGACCTCATCCGTTTCGCGACCGTCAACCGCGGCGAGGGCGACGCCGACCCCGAGCGCCCCGCCGCCGAGTACGTCGCGACCCTGCTCTCCGACGCCGGCGCCGAGCCCGTCATCGTGGAGCCGGCGCCCGGCCGGGCCAGCGTGCTGGTCCGGATCGCGGGCACCGACCCGTCCCATCCGGCGTTCCTCGTGCACGGGCACCTCGACGTCGTCCCGGCCGACCCCGCCGACTGGTCCGTGCACCCGTTCTCCGGCGAGGTCCGGGACGGCTGCGTGTGGGGCCGCGGCGCCGTCGACATGAAGGGCAGCCTCGCCATGACGCTCGCCGTCGTCCGGCAGCGGCTGCGCGAGGGCCGCCGCACGCGCGGCGACCTCGTCCTGGCGTTCCTGGCCGACGAGGAGTGCACCGGCGACCACGGCTCCCGGTACGTGGCGCGCGAGCACCGCGACCTGTTCACCGGCTGCACGGAGGCGATCAGCGAGTCCGGGGGCTTCAGCGTCGCCGCCGGCCCGGACCGCCGGATCTACCCGATCGCGACCGGCGAGCGCGGCACGATGTGGATGCGGCTCACCGCGCGCGGCACCGCCGGCCACGGCTCCAAGCCCGCCCCCGACAACGCGGTCGCCGAGCTGGCCCACGCCGTGTCCCGGATCGCCGCGTACGAGTGGCCGGTCCGGCTCACGCCGGGCGTCCGCGCCCTCCTGGACGGCCTCGCCGCCGCCCTCGGCACCACCATCGACCACGACCGGCTGGACGAGGAGGCGCGGCGGCTGGGCGCGCCCGGCCGGCTGTTCGAGTCCACGATCCGCAACTCCGCCAACCCGACCCGCCTCGACGCCGGCTACAAGGTCAACGTGGTCCCCGGCGCCGCGCACGCCCAGGTGGACGGGCGCTACCTGCCCGGCACCGGCGAGGAGTTCCTGGCGACGATCGACCGGCTGCTCGGCCCGAAGGTCACCCGGGAGTTCATCAACCGCGAGGAGGCCCCCGCCGCCGACCCGGCCGGCCCGACGTTCGCCGCCCTCGCCGGCGCCCTGCTCGCCGAGGACCCGGGCGCGCGGCCCGTCCCGTACGTGATGGGCGGCGGGACCGACGCCAAGTCGTTCGACGCCATCGGCATCACCGGCTACGGCTTCGCGCCGCTCATGCTGACCCCGGACCTGGACTACTTCGGCATGTTCCACGGCGTCGACGAGCGCGTCCCGGTCGAGGGGCTGCGCTTCGGCACCCGCGTCCTCGACCGCTTCCTCGACACCCGCTGACGCGCCGCACCGGGTCCCGGCGCCGCCTACTCCGCGAGGGCGGTCCGGCCCGACCAGGCGAAGACCGGGAGCCGGCCCTCGGGGGTGTCGTGGTGCCGCGGCGTGGCCCTGAAGTGCTCGTACCCGCCGCGGAACGGCAGCTTGACCTCGACACCGGGCGGCGTGATCCCCACGATCCGCACGGGCAGGTCCGCCGGTCCGCCTTCGAGGAAGGCCATCAGCCGAGTGTCCATGCGGGGATCGTCACACAGCGGGGAGGGCCGTCCTATGTCCCCGAAGGCGTGTCCGCCGTACCCCGCAGGCCGAGCAGCGAGAGCAGCTCCTCGAACACGCCGTCCACCCGCCGGTGCGCGGGCGCGCCGAGCAGTTCCTCGATCGGCTCCGCGGCGACCGTGCGGTGCGCGTCGGCGGCCCACTCGACCAGGTGCCGCGCGGTCTCCGCGGCGGGCAGCGGCCCGCCGCCCGACAGCAGGACCTTCCAGTAGCCGCTCGCCCCGCTGAAGCCCTCCACGGCGGCCGGGCCGCCGTCCAGCCCGGAGGCCAGCAGCGCGGGCGCGTGCGTCGCGGCGGCGATGTCCACCAGGAGGGACACGCTGTCGGCGATGCCGGCGGCCCCGTCCAGCTCGCAGACCTGCCAGCCGTCGCCCCGCGGGAGGGTGCCGGTCACCGCCGGCAGGAGCTGCCGTAAGACGAACAGCTCCGGCAACGGCCTCTCGTTACGGGCCACAACGCGGTAACCACCGATTGCCTGCGACATGCCCTAACGACCTCCCTGTCGTACTTCTCATGACAGCGTCCAAGGAGGTTGAAATGTCACACGCCGGCTCTCCTGCTCCAGGCGTCCGCCATGTCCGCGACCGCCGCATGTGGCCCGATGCGCGCGAGGCACCCGGCGATCGGCGGGTTCGGCGGCGCCGCCCGCGGGCCCTGGCGGTCAGCGGCCGGGAAGCAGGCTCGGCGCCGCGCTCTCGTGGAGTTCGAGGACGGCCTCCGCGGCCCGGCCGGCGCCGTCGGCGGCGAGGTACAGGTCGCGGACGCGGGCGGCCGCCTCCCGGAAGGCACCGCCGGCGAGCATCTCCTCCGCCCGGGCCGTGAGATCGGCGACGGCGCCGGGAGCGAGGGCGCGGGCGGCGCCCAGCCTCTCGGCCATGGCGGCGTTCAGCGCCTGCTCGGGCTGGAGCGGGACGGCGATCAGCGGGGTGCCGGCGGCCAGGGCCGTCTGGACACTGCCCTGGCCCCCCGTGGTCACCGCCAGGGCGGCGCGCGGCATGATCTCGTGGCTGGGCAGGACCCCGCCTGCGAGCACCCGGGCCGATTCCAGGTCGGCGAGGTCGTGCACGGTCGCCGCGACCAGGACGCGCAGGCCGTCCACGGCCAGCAGCGCCTCCACGACCGCGCGCACGAGGCCGGGGCCGCTGCTGGTCAGCGCGACGTAGGCGACGGGCCCCGGCGCGTCCAGGAAGGCGCGGACCCCGGCCGGGACGGGCAGGGCGAGCCGGGCGAAGAGCGGGCCGGTGTAGCGCAGCCGCGCGCCCGGCCGGTACCGGCGGTCGCCGCCGGGCGACCACGCCTCCATGACCTCCGCCGGGACGCCCGCCACCTCGGGGTGTTCGGGCACGAGCGTCAGGTCTCCCATCAGCAGCGCGGCCAGGCTCGGGACCCCCTCCACGCCCAGCGCGCCGGCGACCCGGTCGAAGCCGTCGCAGTGGATGCGGAGGCCGGCCGGGTGGTCGCCCGTGACGGGCGGGACGAAGATGCCCGCGTGCTCGGTGACGAGCCGTACCCACGCCAGCCGCGACGACAGTAACGCCGTCAGCGTGAACCCGGTGACGGCGACCCGCACCCCGTGCGCCCGGAAGTACTCGGCCTCGGCCAGGACGTGGGCCCGCATCTCCTCGTCGGAGTACATCGACTGGTCGGCGGCGCCGATGCCGACGCCGTCCCGGACGAACCGGGCGCATCGCGCGGCGTCCATGCGCGGCGGGACGAGGTCGTACGGGACGTCGATGAGGTCCTCGTACGTGCCGCCATGGGTGGCGAGCCGCACGGGCGCCCCGCGCGCGGCCAGGGCTCGGTGGATCTCCAGCATGCGGGAGGTCTCGGACAGGTACGCGACGTTGGGCAGCAGTGCGATCATATTAGGTAATATATTGCGCATGTCTCGTGAACAGAAGACCCGGGACGCCGTCGAGGCGTTCCAGGCCGTACTCGGCCTCGCCCTCCGGCTCCGCAACCAGATGGACGAGCGGCTCCGCCCGGACGGCCTCACCACCCAGCAGGCCGCGCTCCTGACGGCGGTGGAGCGCCTCGACGGGCCCTCGCTCAGCCAGGCCGCCGCGTACCTGGGGTCCTCGCACCAGAACGTCGCGCAGCTCGTCGCCTCGCTCGAACGCAAGGGGATGCTCGCCACCCACCCGGACCCGGCCGACCGCCGGCGCCGCGTCCTGCGCGCCACCGCGGCCAACGCCGACTACTGGCGCGCCCGCGACCCCGCCGACCACGCCGCGGTCGCGGACTGGTTCTCGGTCCTGTCCGACGACGAGCTCGGCACCTTCCGCGCCCTCACCGTCCGCCTCCTGCGAGCCCAGTACGACCGCGCCAAGCCCCATACTCCAGATCATGGAACCGCCCATGCAGCAGACCCGACTTGACACCGGCCGCGTCCATGCGGCCCGGCGGGTCATCGATCCCGTCTTCCTCGGCAGCCCGCTCTACCGGTGCGAGGCGCTGGAGCCCGTCCTCGGGTGCGCGGTGAGCGTCAAGCTGGAGACGGCGAACCCGGTCCGCAGCTTCAAGGGCCGCGCCACCGAGCTCATCGCGGACGGGCTCGCCGGCGGCGGCTCGCGGGCCGCGGTGTGCGCCAGCGCGGGCAACCTCGGCCAGGCCCTCGCCTGGTCCGGCCGCGGCCGGGGACTCGACGTCACCGTCGTCGCGTCCCGCTCCGCGCCCGCCGCCAAGCTCGACCGCATCCGCGCGCTCGGCGCCCGCCTGGAACTGGTGGACGGCGACTTCGACACGGCCCGCGAGCGGGCGGCGGACATCGCGCGCCACGACGGCGTCCGGCTGGTCGAGGACAGCCTGGACATCGAGACCTGCGAGGGCGCCGCGACGATCGGCCTTGAACTGGCGGAGGCCGCGCCGCCGTTCGACGCCGTCCTGGTCGCTCTCGGCGGCGGGGCGATGGCCACCGGGGTGGGCCATGTGCTGAAGGACCTGGCGCCCGGCGTCGAGGTGATCTGCGTCCAGCCGCTGGGCGCGCCCGCGATGACCCTGTCCTGGCGCGAACGCCGGGTCGTCACCACCGGCTCGACCGACACCATCGCCGACGGCGTCGCCGGCCGCCTTCCCATCCCGGCCGTCCTGGACGACCTCCTGCTGGTCGCCGACGACGCCGTCCTGGTCCGGGAGGCGTCGATCGTCGCCGGGATGCGGCTGCTGTTCGAGCACGCGGGCCTCGTCGTCGAGCCGTCCGCCGCCCTCGGCGTCGCGGCCCTCCTCGAAGACCCCGCCCGCTTCGCCGGCCGGCACGTCGTCACCATCGTCTGCGGCGGCAACGTCGACCCGGCCGCCTACCGCGACTGGATCGGCGCATGACGGAACTCGACAGGCTATTGGCACTCGTCCCCCGCCCGCGGATCCCGTGGACGCCGACGCCGACTGGACGCGGGTGGAGGACGCGCTCGGGCTGCGCCTTCCCCGCGAGTTCACCGAGATCGCCCGGCGGTACGGGCGCGGCACGTTCTGCGACGAGTTCACCTGCCGCACCCCGGAGGAGATGGCCGGCGAGACTCCCGGCCGCCTGGAGGATCTGCGGCTGATGCTCCAGGACGAGGGCGAGGACTGCCCGCACCCCGTTCACCCCGAGCCCGGCGGGCTGCTGCTGTGGGCGTCGGACTCGGTCGGCGGAGCGCTGTGCTGGCTGACCGAGCCCGCCGACTCCCCCGAGCAGTGGAAGACCGTCTACTGGACGCGCGATGACGGGTTCGAATACCCCGAAGGCGGCGTGGCCGCCGTACTGGCCGGGCTCCTCGAAGACCTGACGCCGAGGATGGGAGAGAACGGCGCGGACGTCGACGGCCCCTGGTTCGACCCGTACCGCAGGCACGTCCACGTCTATCTGCAACTGGCGGAGGCGCCCGGTGCGCCGCCGTACGACGAGCGGCTCCGCATCCTGCGCCGGAGCCTGGCACCGACCAGCGCCCGCGGCGGCTTCCAGGGCGCGACCGGCGGCCGGCAGGACCATTTCGCCGCGGCCGGCGGCCGGTGGACGTTGACCTACGAGACGGCCTACGGGCACCAGATCCGCGTCGCCTACCCGCCCGGGGCGGACGAGCGCGTGCGCGACGCGCTGCTCCCCGCGATCGACGCCATGGGCTGCCGCGTCAAGGGCGTCCTCCCGGTACACGGCACCGCCCACTGGCCCGACCCGGAGTAGAACACCTGCCCGGCACGGCGAGCGCTAGCCGGGCCCCAGGACCTCGTCGTCCGCGTGCGCGCCGAACTCGGCGACGCGCACCTCCGCGATCTGCTCGTACCGGCGGATCCGGTCGGTCCACTCCGCGTCGACGCCGAACGCCACCTGCGCGAAGCCCACCCCCCTGACGGCCTCGGCCAGGCCCGGGTCGCCGGGGGCCAGCAGCCGCACCGGCGCGTCGAGCGCCACGGTGTGCGGCGGCACGAAGTACTCGTCCGGCACGACGGTGCCCGCATGGACGAGCGCGCCGACGGCGACGACCGATCCGGCCCCCAGCCGTGCGCGCTGCAGGACCGTCGCCGCGGTCGCCACATAGACGCACCTGCCGACCTCGGAGCCCAGCAGCGTGGCATGCGGCCCCACGAAGACGTGGTCGCCGACGAGCACCGGCTGATCGCCGGCGGCCGCGGACCCGCGCAGCACCGCGTTCTCGCAGATCACCGCCGCCTCGCCGACCTCGATCCGCGACCCCTCGGCATCGAGCACCGCGCCGTACATCACCCGCGCCCTCGGCCCCACGCGGACGTCACCGACGAGCGTGGCCGTCGGGGCGACATAGGCGCTGGGATGAACCTGCGGTTCACGCCCGCGGTGCCGGATGCGGATTCCCTGCACTTCAGCGCTCACGAGCGGATTCTCACCCGAGCGACCGCGAGCATGCTGGCGGTTTTCCGACGTCGCGTTCGCCGGGACAGCCCTGCGAACAGGTCAGGATCGCTTGATCACCGCCGCGAACCTCCGGAAGTCACCACGGTTCAGGTGAAGCCTCGGCCCTTCTGGGTCCTTGCTGTCACGCACCGCGACGGCGCCCGGAAGGGGCGCGATCTCAACACAGTTACCACCGTTGTTTGAGCTTCGGGACGCCTTGCGCCAGTGCAGGGGGGTCACGTCCATCGTTCTTTCGCCACTTTCCTTATGAGGTCGATCGATTGATTCTGCGGGTAGGCATGGGACTGAATCAATGAAAAATTCTCGCTGAGTCGTGCGACGTCTGCACGGTCGGCTGTCGTCTCCCCACGGATCTCAGCATCTCTGTAACCCAACTCCATTCCTCCTGCGAGCGTACCTATGAAGAAGGCTCCTGTCAGTCCACCGTGGTTCATGCTGGGAACGATCTGGACTCTCACCAGGCGCGATGAGACGGCAGCCAAGTATTCCAGTTGCGCCGCCATGACCTCATGACCACCGATGTCACGGTAGAGCACCGATTCATCGATCACGTACATCAGGCTTGGTGGAGGTGGAGACATGCGCGAGAGGAGCGCCTGGCGAGCGATTCTTGCCTCAACTTTCGCCTCGTCGCCGTTCAGCAGCGCGCGAGCATATTCCGGCGTTTGCAGTAGCCCGGGAACGACGATCGGCTCGAAGCTTCGGATGTTGATGACCTCGGGCTCGTGCTTGTACCAGTCCAGGAACCAGGACGGGATAGCGCTGAGGTGCTTGAAGAGGGCGTCCCACAGGCGGGTGAGGGCTCCTCGGGTGTCGAGGACCTTGTCGGCTTCTACGGCCAGGGAACGGTCGCAGCGGGTTTCGGCGCGTTCGGTGGCGCTGATCGTGCTCTTGGCGAACGGGATCTTGTTGCTGAGCTGGGTGCAGCTGAGACCGGCGGCCTCGCGGTAGTGGCGCAGTTCGGAGCCGAAGAGGGATTCGGGGGATTCCCAGGGGCGGAGGTCGTTCGGTCGCTGCGGCATGGGAGCGCACTCCGTTCGCTGATGGCCGCCCATGACCGGCGATGGCCATTGACGACTGGGGGGCGGGCGGCCATGGACGGGCTTTGACCGGCCATGACGCCTTTCTCGGCTTTCAGGGTGCCACAGGGGCGATGATTCGAGCAGCCCATTCGAACAACTCCTCGAAGGCCATTCTCGTGATCGACTCGAATTCGCTCTCCAATATCCCCACAGAACGGGCACAATCGCCACAGGGTGCGACGCCTACGGTGATCCTGGAACCGACCGACAAGGCCGCCCGGTATGCACGTGCATTCGTGGCCGGCATCTTCGCGAAATGGGGTTTTCCCGACGACTATCTGGCACGGCTGGTGGTCTCGGAACTGGTCACCAACGCCTACCGGCACGGGCAGGGGGCGATCATCGTCCGGCTGTCGATCGGGGTGCCGGACGGGCTGCCGCTGATCGAGGTCTACGACGCCGGGGAACGGCTCCCCGCCGTCCTGCCGGAGAACCACGCGGCGACCGGGGGCCGGGGGCTGCCGACCATCGCGCACGTCACCTCCGCGTGGGGCGTGCGCCGGGTCGGGCAGGGCGGCAAGGTCGTCTGGGCCCGCCTCCTCACCTGACCCGGCGCGGGGCCGCCGCGGGTCATTCGGTGGTGACCGCTCGCAGGACGTCGATGCGGGCGGCGCGGCGGCCGGGGAGGACCGCCGAGACGAAGCCGACCACGCCCGCCGCGATGACCAGGCCGAGCAGGGTGCCGGCGGGGAAGGCGAACTCGGTGATGCCCTCGTCCTCCAGGGCGAACACCAGCGTCCAGCCGAAGAAGACGCCGATGGCGAGGCCGAGGACGGCGCCCAGCACCGAGATGATCACCGCCTCCCAGCGGATCATCGCGCGGAGCTGGCCGCGGGTCATGCCGACCGCGCGCAGCAGGCCCAGCTCGCGGACGCGTTCCAGGACCGACAGGGCGAGGGTGTTGATGATCCCGATGAACGCGATGACGACCGCCAGCGCGAGCAGCACGTAGAAGAGGATGAGGATCTGGTCGATCTGCGCGGCCTGGCTCTGCTTGAACTCGGCCTGGTCGCGGACCTCGACGCCGGGGAACGCGGCGGCGGCCCGGTCGACGGCCGCGCGGGACGCCGCCGGTTCGGTCCCGGGCCTGGCCTTGACCAGGGCGAACGTGTCGAGCTGGTCGGCGTAGTGCCGCTGGTAGCTGGACAGCCCGATCATGTACGCGCCGTTGAGCTGGTTCTCGGCGTACACGGCCTTGATCTGGAGGCGTTCGGTGCCGCCGACCGGGAAGCGCATCGCGACGGTGTCGCCGACGCTCCAGCCGTGCTGCTCGGCGGTGTCGTCCCGGACGGCCAGGCCGCCCGAGGCGATGCCGGCGAGGTCCCCGGCGATCGTCTCGGTGCGGACGGTGCGGAAGTAGGCGGGCGGGTCGACGCCCGTGAGGCCCTGGGCGCGGCCGTCGTCCAGCTTGAACGCGCCGGGCCGCACCCCGGCGGCGGACTCGATCTCGGGCTGGGCCGCGAGCCGCCGGACCAGGTCGGGGCTGAACCCGGACATGCCGCCGGACGGGCCGGTGATGACGTAGTCGGCGGCGATGGTCTCGTCCAGGACGCGGGTCACCGACGCCTTCATGGAGGCGGCCAGGATCGTGACCAGGCTGACCAGCGCGAGGCCGATCATGAGCGCGGCGGCGGTGGCGGCGGTGCGGCGCGGGATGCGCATGGCGTTCTGCCGGGCCAGCCTGCCCGGCTGCCCGGCCCAGCGCGCGAACGGCCAGCCCAGCAGCCGCGACAGGGGACGGGCGACCAGCGGGCTGAGGACGGACACGCCCAGGAAGATCGCGACCGCCCCGGCGGCGGTGAGCGCCAGGTTGCCGCCGCCGGTGAACAGGCCGGCGAGCAGCAGCGCGACGCCGGCGGCCGTGAGCAGCGCGCCGAGCGTGATCCGCACGGGGCCGATCCGGGCGGGCGCGGCCATGATCGCCTCCTGCACGGCGGCGACCGGCGGCACGCGGGTGGCGCGCAGCGCGGGCAGCAGCGAGGCGAGCACGGTGACCAGCAACCCCACCGCGAGGCCGGCGACGACCGTGCGCGGCCGGACCTGGAGCGTGGTGCTCGGCAGGTCCCCGCCGAGCACGGAGAACAGCTCGCGCAGGCCGATCGCGATGAGGATGCCCGCCCCCACGCCGATGACCGACGCGACCAGGCCGACCAGCGCGGACTCCGCGAGCACCGAGCGCAGCAGCTGCCGCCGCGAGGCGCCGAGGCAGCGCAGCAGCGCCAGCTCGCGGGCCCGCTGGGCCAGGATGATCGAGAAGGTGTTGACGATGATGAACGACCCGACGAACAGCGCGACGAACGCGAACGCCAGCAGCGCGATGTTGATGAAGTCGACGAACTGCCCGATCGCGCGGGCGCTCTCCTCGGCGTACTCGGCGCCCGTCTGCACCTGGTAGCCGGGCCCGACCCGGGCCTTGACGCGGTCGCGCAGCACCTCCGGAGACACCCCGGGCGCCGCGACGACGTCGACCTCGTCGAAGACCCCCGGGCGGTTGAGGACCTGCCGCGCGGTGGCCATGTCGAACGCCGCCAGCGTCGCCCCGGCCATGTTGTCGGCCTCGCCGAAGCCGACGACGCCGGTCACGGTGAACTCCCGCGGCGGCCCCTGGAACAGGATCCGGATCCGGTCGCCGGCCTTGAAGCCCTCCTTCTCGGCCGTGCCGGCGTCCACCGCGACCTCGCCGGAACCGGCGGGCAGCCGCCCGGAGCGCAGCGACACCGACCCCTGGAGCTCGGGGGTGGTGTAGACGGACACGCCGAGCGTGGGCGCGCCGCCGGTGGTGACGGGCTTGCCGTCCTTGCCGACGAACTGCGCGTACCCGAACACGTTGCCCTCGGCGGCCTTCACGCCCTCGACCCGCGCGATCTGGTCGCGCACCGCCTCGGGGACGGGCTGCCGCTGCTCCATGGCCTGGGTGGTGAACGACTCCTTGCCGCGCACCGCGACGTCGATGCCCTTGGTGACGCCGCTGAACAGCTGGCTGAAGGTCTTGTCGATGGTGTCGGTGAGCACGTACGTGCCCGAGACGAAGCCGACGCCGAGGACGACCGCGAGCCCGGTCAGCGCGAGCCGCAGCTTGTGCGCGAGCAGGCTGCGCCAGGTGAAACGCCACATGGCCCGCTCACCCCCCGAGGCCCTTGAGGAAGTCCAGGACCTTCTCCGCCGTGGGGTCGTCCATCTCCTCGACGATCCGGCCGTCGGCCAGGAACAGCACCCGGTCGGCGTACGCGGCGGCGCTCGGATCGTGGGTGACCATCACGATCGTCTGGCCGAACTCGTCCACCGAGCGCCGCATGAAGCCCAGCAGCTCGGCGCTGGTCCGGGAGTCGAGGTTGCCGGTGGGCTCGTCGGCGAACACGATCGTGGGCCGCGACAGCAGCGCGCGGGCGACCGCGACCCGCTGCTGCTCGCCGCCCGACAGCTCGGTGGGCCGGTGCCCGAGCCGCCTGCCGAGGCCCAGCTGCGCCACGACGCGGTCGAGCCACTTCCGGTCCGGCCGCTCGCCCGCGATGGCGAGCGGCAGCGCGACGTTCTCCTCGGCCGTCAGCGTGGGGATCAGGTTGAACGCCTGGAAGACGAACCCGACCCGCTCCCTCCGCAGCAGCGTCAGCTTCCGGTCGGAGAGCCCGCTCAGCTCGGTGTCGCCGATCCAGACCTCTCCCCCGCTGACGCGGTCGAGCCCCGCGAGGCAGTGCAGCAGCGTCGACTTCCCGGAACCGCTCGGCCCCATCACCGCCGTGAACCGGCCGGGCGGGAACGTCACCGTCACCCCGTCCAGGGCCCGGACCTCGGTGTCGCCCGTCCCGTACACCTTGCTGACGTCCACGGCTCGCGCGGCGTCGGCCAGGCCGGCCCCGGCGGTGGCCGTCTCCTCTTGGTCCATGAGCTTCCTCTGCCCTTCCGCCGCCCACCTGCGACTGTCCGCCGGTACGCGCGATCGGGCAAGACCTCATTCCAGGACGGCGGCGGCCAGCTCGCGCCATTCGGGCAGCGGCAGGGCGCCCGGGTCGGCGGTGAGCACCTGGAGGCAGACGTGGTCGGCGCCTGCGTCCAGGTGCTGCCGCACGCGTTCGCGGATCACCTCGGCGTCCCCGTAGGCGACGATGTCGTCCACCAGCCGGTCGCTCGGCCCGCCCGCCAGGTCGGCGTCGCCGAAGCCGAGCCGCCGCAGGCTGGCCACCTGGTGCGGCGCCTGGAGGTAGCCGGCCACGTGCGCCCGCGCCACCTCGCGCGCCCGGCCGGGGTCGGTGTCCAGCACCACGGCCTGCTCGACCGCCAGGAACGCCTCCGTCCGCACCCCGTCCTCGACCCGCCCCGGCCCCATGATCTCCCTGGCCCGCGCGGTGTGGCGGACCGGCACGAAGTACGGGTGCGCCCCCCACGCGCGGCGCCCGGCCAGCTCCAGCATCTTCGGGCCGAGGGCCGCGAGGACGCGGCGCGGCGGGACCTCGGGCGGCACCGAGTGGACGGGCAGCGCGTCCATCCGGTCCAGGTAGCCGGTCATGGTCGCCACGGCGCGGCCCAGCGACGGCATCGGGTAGCCGTCCAGGACGCCCGGGGTGTCGTCGACGCGGTGGCCGCCCAGGCCCAGCACGTACCGGCCGGGGAACGCCTCGGCCAGCGTGCGCTCGGCAGTGGCCATCGCGATCGGGTCGCGCAGCGCGATGTTGGCGATGCCGGACGCCACGACCAGGCGGCGCGTCGCCGACAGCAGCAGCCACGCCTGCCCGGCCGTGTCGCGGCCGAACGCCTCGCCGAACCAGACGGCCCCGTACCCCAGTTCCTCGATCTCGGCCGCCGCCTCGCGGACCCGCCCGGCGGGCTGCCCGTCGAACGCGAACGTCCACAGCCCCACGCGGCCGGGATCGCGGTGTCCTGCATCGATCATCGTCGCTCCTTGGGACGAACGAACCGGAGAGGTTCTCCGGTTGCCGTCCGGTACGATACGGAGAACTTCTCCGTTTGGCTAGCCGGAAAGGACGGACGCCCATGGCGGCGGCGATGCGCGCGGACGCGGCGCGCAACCGGGAGCGGATCGTCGAGGCCGCCCGGGAGGCGTTCGGCACCGAGGGGCCCGAGGCGTCCCTGAACGAGATCGCGCGGCGCGCCGGCATCGGCCCCGGGACGCTCTACCGGCACTTCCCCACCAGGGCGGCGCTCCAGGCGGCGGTGCTGGCCGGCCGCATCGAGCGGCTGCGGGACCGGGCCGCCGAGCTGCGCGGCGCCCTGCCGCCGGACGAGGCGCTGGCCGCCTGGCTGCGCGCGTTCCTGGCGCACGCGAGCACCGACCACGGCCTCGCCGGGCACCTGATCGCGCAGGAGACCGCCGCGCTCGGGATCGACTGCCACCAGGTCATCAGGGACGCCGCCGCCGAGCTGCTCGACGGCGCCCGCCGCGCGGGCGCCGTCCGCGCCGACGTCTCCGCGCAGGACGCGATCGACCTCGTCGTCGGCGTCGCGCTGGCGACCGGCGGGACGGAGGGCGCCGGAGCCGAGCGGGCGGAGCGGCTGCTCGGGCTCGTGCTGGACGCGCTGCGCGGGTAGTAACCGGGCGTGGACCTCACCAGTGCCGCCCAGGACCTGTACGGGGCCGCCCCGGACGACTTCATGGACACGCGGAAGCGGCTCGTCCAGGAGGCGAAGCGGGACGGCGACGCCGCGCTCGCCAAGGAGATCGGGGCGCTGCGCCGCCCGACGCTGCCCGCGTGGGCGGTGAACCTGCTGTCCCGGTCCGCCGGGGAGGAGCTGGAGCGGCTGCTGGACGTGGGCGCGCGGATGCGCGAGGCGTGGTCGTCGGGCGGCGACATCGGCGGGCTGGAGCAGCGGCGCGGGGAGCTGGTGGCGTCGCTGGTGCGCCGGGCGCTGGAGCTGGCCGCGGAGGGCGGCCACCCGCTGCGCGACGCCGCCGTGCGCGAGGTGGAGGACACGCTCCAGGCCGCGACCGTGGACGCGGACGTCGCGGCGGAGGTCGGGCGGGGACGCCTCACGCGCCCGCGCAGCCACACCGGGTTCGTCCTCACGGCGGGCTTCCCGGCGGCCGGGGCGCCGAGGCAGAAGGCGGGCGGGCAGGACGGCGCGGCGGACACGAGGAAGAAGGACGGTAAGGGCCGGGAGAAGCCGCGCAAGCGGAACGCCGCCGCCGAACGGGCCCGGAAGCGGGCCGAGGAGGCGGAACGGGAGCTGGCGGAGCGGGAGCGGGAGGTCGCCGAGGCGCGGGACGAGCGCGACGCCGCCGACGCCGAGGCCGGGCGGCTGCGGCGGGAGCTGGACAGGGCGGTGCGGCGCCAGGGGGCCGCCGAAGATCATCTGGAGAAGGCCGAGCACCGCCGCGAGAAGGCCGCCGAGGCCGCCGAGCAGGCGCGCCGCCGGGCCGGACCGGACTGAGGCACCGCCGATCCCGGACCCCCGATACGGGGCGGAAACATCCATGAAGTACCGTTCGCCCCGAACTCGATTCTAAAAAATGAGGGGGCGCGCGGTGGCGGTACCGGCCTTGGAGCAACCGGCGGACTGGACCGAGCCGGGGGCCCACCCGGTGGCCCCGGGCGTGCACCGGATCCCGCTCGAACTGCCGATCCCGTCGCTGCACTCGGTCAACGTGTACGTGATCGAGGACCCGGCCGGGCCGGTCCTGGTCGACCCCGGCTGGGCCATGCCCGACAGCCGCGCCGCGCTCGCCGGCGCCCTGCGCACGCTCGGCCACCGGCTGGAGGACGTCGGCCAGTTCCTGGTGACGCACGCGCACAGCGACCACTACTCGCAGGCCATCGAGCTGCGCTCGGCGTTCGGGACCAGGGTCCGGATCGGCCGCGGCGAGCGCCCGTCCATCGAGGCCACGCTCGCGGCGGGCGGGCCGACCCACACCGGGCAGGCCGCGCTGCTGCGCCGCTGCGGCGCCGCCGAGCTGGCCGACGAGGTGCTGAGCTGGGACCGCGGGGACCGTCCCGGCTGGCCCGACAACACCCCGGACGGCTGGCTGGACGACGGCGAGCGGATCGAGCTCGCGCGGCGCGGGCTGGACGTGTTCGCCACCCCGGGCCACACCCGCGGCCACATCGTGCTCCGCGACGCGGAGGCCGGCCTGCTGTTCTCCGGCGACCACGTGCTGCCGCACATCTCCCCCTCGATCGGGCTGGAGACCTCGCCCGAGCCCAAGCCGCTGCGCAGCTACCTGGCCTCGCTGCGGCTCGTCCGGGACATGCCCGACACGCTGCTGCTGCCCGCGCACGGCCCCGTCACCGCCAGCGCGCACACCCGGATCGACGAGCTGATCGCGCACCACGAGGCCCGGCTGGACACCGCCGCGGCCCAGGTCAGGGCCGGCCACACCACCGCGTACGAGGTGGCGCGGGCGATGCCGTGGACCCGCCGCCGCAGGAAGCTGGACGACCTGGACCCCTTCAGCCGGATGCTGGCCATCCTGGAGATCGACGCCCACCTCGACGTGCTGGTGGACCAGGGCGTGCTGGAATCCGCCGAGTCCGGCGGGGTCCGCTCCTACGCGGTGCGGGCCTGACCGTACGCGGGGTCCCGGCCGAGGTAGGCGACCAGCCGGCCGCCCGCTGAGGAACCCCGCGGCGCCGCCAGCGGCGGGGCGAACAGCCCGGTACGGGCGTGCCCGGGCACCAGCAGCGGCGTGACCCGCAGCAGCCGCTCCGCGAGCGGGCCGGGGATCTCGGCGTCGCGGCCGCGCGACCGCGCGACGTCCCAGGCGTGCACGGCCAGCTCGACCGCCCCCGTGGCCGCCACGACCCCGGCCCCCACCGGACACCCCGCCACCGTGACCACCCGCTCCCCGCCGGGGCCGTGCCATGACTCCAGGAGTCGGACGGCTCCCTCGCGCACCGCCGCCACCAGGCCGGCCGGCCGCCGGCCGGCCGCGGGCGGGTAGAGCGCCACCGTGCCGCCGGTCACCGCCTCGTGGAGTGCGGCCAAGGAATCCTCCATGTGGTGCAGCAGCGTCCCCAGGTCCCAGCCAGCGCAGGGCGTCGGCCGGGCCAGGTCGCGCGAGGCGACCGGGGGCGGCGCGTCCAGCGTCTCCAGCGCGAACGCCGCCGCCCGCTCCAGCAGGCGCGACCCGTACCTCCGCAGCGCCGCCGCGTCCGCCTCGCTCATCGTCATGGGGGCTCCCTTCTCGCGGTTACTGACCTGATCAAGGCGGGGAACTCATCGGGCGGCGCCGTTCGAAAAGGTTTTCGGTTCCGGCGATGAGTTCCGGCGAGGCGGGCGGTCGGTACGGGCGGACGGGCCGGATGTCGCCGGCTGTGACATCTACGGCACCTGGAGGTAAGGATCCCGACTGCCCCGGATCCGTCCCGGAAAGGAGCAGTACGTGAAGCGCGAGTGCGACGACTAGACGAGCGGAGGGACGCTGGTGGGCGACGCCGCCGTGCTCTTCCTCACGGGCGCCGGGACCGGGCTGCTGGCCGGGGGCGCCTCCTGCGCGGCGGTCCAACTGGGGCTGCTGGCCGGGGCGGTGCGCGGGGCCCCGCGGCCCGCCGTCCCGGTCGCGGCCTTCCTGGTCGCGAAGCTGGCCGCGCACACCGTCCTCGGCGCCATCCTCGGCCTCGCCGGCGCCGCCGTGCAGCCCGGCCCCCGGGTGCGGGCGGCGCTGCTGCTGGCCGCGGCCGCCGTGCTGGTCGTCTTCGCGCTCGACATGCTCGGCTTCGCGCCCGCCCGGCGCCTGCTGCGCCGGTCCGGCAGGCCGGGCGGAGCAGGCGCCGGGCACTGCGCCGCCGCTCCCCCGCGCGTCCGCCGCCCCGCGGCCCTGGGCGCCGCCACCGTCCTGCTGCCGTGCGGCGTCACGCTCTCCGCCGAGCTGCTGGCGGTCACGTCCCGCTCACCGGTGGCCGGGGCCGCCGTGATGGCGGGTTTCGTCATCGGCACGGCGCCGGTGACGGCCCTGGCCGGGCTGGGCGTCGGGCGCGGCATGGCGGTCCTGCGGGGCCGCCTCACCGCGGTCGTCGGCGCGGGCCTCATCGCCGTCGCCGGCTGGACGGTCCTGTCCGGCCTGCGGCTGGGCGGCTGGCTGCCCGAGCCCGCGGGCGCGGCCACCGCCGCGAACGTCACGGCCGGCCCCGGCGGCACCCAGGTGATCACCATCGGCGCCGCCGACCGCGGTTACCGGCCGGCGCTGGTCGCCGCCCGGTCCGGGGTGCGCACGGTCCTGATCGTCCGCACCCACGGGAACCGCGGCTGCACGCGCGCGTTCACGATCCCCGCCCGCGGCCTGGAACGCACGCTCCCCGAGACCGGCGACACCCGGCTCGACCTGGGCGTGCCCGCCCCGGGCCGGCTCCGCTTCACCTGCGCGTCCGGCCACTACCCGGGCGTGATCACGTTCCGCTGACCCCGGGGCTAGCAGCTCGGGGTGCAGACGCGGCGGGACATCGCCTCCAGGAGGGAAAGGCGCGCATAAGGCTGCAGGAGGCGCCGGACATCGGGCGGTACGGGAAGCGCCCGGGGCGGTTCTTTCCGGTGTACGCGACGGCGGTCGGCCGGATCTCCATCGCGCTCGCGCTCGGTCCCGAACCGTTCGCCGGCCGCGGCCACCATCGGGAAACGGGACGATCGCCGCCGGATCCGGCGGCGATCGTCCACTCGCGGTCAGTTCTCCGGGGAGAGCTGTTCCAGGGTCCGGCCGCGGGTCTCCACGGCGAAGAGCGCCGAGAGGGCCCCGGCCAGCGCGACCGCGCCGAGGACGGCGAAGACGGTGGCGGCGCCGGCGCCGGCCCCGACCATGTTGCCGACCACGATCGGGCCGATGATCACGCCGAGCCGGTTGAAGACGCCGCCCATGGAGCAGCCGAGGGCGCGGCTGCGGGTCGGGTACAGCTCGGGCGTGTAGAGGTAGAGCGCGACGTTGGTGGCGAAGACGAAGAAGGCCGCCACCGACGCCCACACCGCGACCTGGCCGCCGGAGACGGCGCCGAGGGCCGCCAGCGTCATCAGCGCGGCCGCCGCGCCGGCCAGCCCGAACGCCAGGGCGATCCGGCGGCCGACCTTGTCGACCAGGAGCGCCACTGTGAGGCAGCCCAGGAATCCGGCGGCGTTGGTCCACAGGTTGTAGTGCAGGGCCGTGTCCAGGGGGACGTGGAAGACCTTGGTGTAGAGGGTCGGCAGCCAGGCGGTGATGCCGTAGTTGACGAAGTAGCCGAAGAACCAGAGGGCCGACACGACCGTCGTTCGGCGCAGGTAGACGCCGGTCAGCAGGTCGCGGACGGTGGTCCGGGGCGTGGCGGCCCCCTCGGCGGCCGGGGCGGCGGCGGGCGTGGCCGCGGGTTCGGGGAGCGTGCCCCGGGTGCGGGAGACGGCGGTCTCGATGCCGGTCAGGACGCGGTCGGCCTCGGCCAGCCGTCCCTTGGAGGCCAGCCAGCGCGGCGACTCGGGCACGCCGCGCTGCATGAACGCGATGGCCAGCGCCGGGACGCCCCCGATGACGAACAGGGCCCGCCAGCCCCAGTTGGGCACCACCCAGGCCGCGACGACCGTGGCGGTGAACAGGCCGGCGGGGAAGACCAGCTCGTACAGCAGCACGAACCGGCCGCGGTGCTTGGCCTTGGCGATCTCGCTGACGTAGGTGGCGGCGACCGGGACCTCGCCGCCGATGCCCAGTCCCTGGACGAAGCGCAGGACGACCAGCCACAGGAAGCTCGGCGCGAACGCGATGGCCAGGCTGGACAGGCCGGTGAGCAGGACGCCGAGGGCCACCATCCGGACCCGGCCGACGCGGTCGGCCAGCCAGCCCGAGACCAGGGCGCCCAGCAGCATGCCGACCGAGCCGGCGGTGATGGCGAGGGTGACCTGGCCGGTGCTCAGCCCCCACTCCTTGATCAGCAGCGGCATCGCCGAGGCCACCAGCAGCTGGTCGAATGCCTCGAAGAAGGTGACCGCGCCGATGAGGGTCCGCACCTTCAGGTGCCAGCGGGAGGTGGGGAGCCGCTCCAGCCGGGCGGCGATGGACGCCACCGTGGGCGTGCTCGAGACGACGGTCATACGTGCTCCATCCTGCCTCATGACGGCGAGTGACCCGGGATCCGATGGAGAACGAGAAGGATGAATTCCCAGGTCGGCGGCCACCGGGGGCCGCCACTGCTCGCGTTTCGGGAGAGACTAAGCGGCAAGAATCTTAGGGGTCAATAGCTTGGTACTAACCAATTGGTCTCGCCGACCGTTTCCGGCCTCAGACCCCGCCCAGAAAGGCCGAGATCCGCTCCCACAGCGCCGGATCGACGCCCTCGCGGTAGAAACCGTGGGCGGCCCCCGGAACGGTCACCACGGCCCCCTCAGGCGCGGCCGCGAGCGCCTGAGGGTCCCGCTCCCCGATCACGCCCAGCCAGGGGGCCCGGACCTCGGGCAGCAGCTTCTCCAGGGGCGGCAGGCCGTCCCAGGGCGCCGCGCCCGCACCGGACGGGCTCACCGCCACGGCGGCGGCCACGTCCAGGTGGGCGGCCGCCCAGGTGGCCAGATAGCCGCCCATGCTGAAGCCCGCCACCGCCACCCGGGAGACGCCCCGCCCCTTGAGGTAGGAGATCGCGCCGTCGATGTCGGCGGCGAGGTCCTCGCCTCTGAGGCGCTCCATCTCCCGGCGCGCCACCGCCAGCTCGGCCGTGTCGAACGCCGGGCCGCCGCGCTCGTAGTAGAGGTAAGGCGACACCGCGAGCCGGCCGTCGCGGGCCAGCCGCCTGCAGACGTCCTCGGCGAGGTCGGTGACGCCGAGGACGTCGTGCAGCACCACGACCCCGCCGCGCACGTCCACCCCGCTCCAGGGCTCCCGGACGAACAGCGGCGCGGCGGTCTGGAGCACCCGGCGGCCCCGGTTGGCGGGGCCGTGCGACAGGTGCCCCATCAGCCCTCCTCGGGAATGGGCACCGGCGGGACGAACGGCACCGGCGTGGGCCCGACCGAGGTCACGTCCACCTCCAGCACGTACGGCTCGCGCGCGGCGACGGCCTTGGCGAACGCCTCGTCGAACGCCTCCGCGTCCTGGACCAGCGCGTACGGCATGGCCATCGAGCGGGCGAGCGCCCCGAAGTCGGGCGTGAAGAGGTCGACGCCGGAACGCCGTCCCATGTGGGCGTCCTGCATGTTGCGCAGCACGCCGTAGCCGCCGTCGTTGAAGACCAGCAGCACCAGCCAGGGCCGCTCCTGCGCCAGCGTGGCCAGCTCGCCCAGGTGGACGGCCAGCCCGCCGTCCCCGGCGATCACCAGCGCCGGCACGTCCGGCCGGGCGGCCGCGGCGCCGATGCCCATCGCCAGCCCCTGCCCGATGCCGCCGCCGAGCGGGAACACGTTGGCGGCCGGGTCCAGGATCGGCAGCAGCCGGTTGCCCCACTGGCTGGACGGGATGGTCACGTCCCGCGCGATCGGCGACGCCGGGTCCAGGTGCTCGCGGAGGGCGTCGCAGATGCCCGCGTACGGCCCGATGTCGGCGCGCAACCGCTCGCGGGTCTCCCGGCGGGCCGCCACGGCCCGCGCCCGCCACCCCTCCTCGGCCGCCGCCCCGGCGGGCAGCGCGGCGAGAAGGTCGTCCAGGACGCGGGACGCCTCGCCGCGCAGCCCGTGCGTGATCGGGTACGCGCGGCCCAGCGCGGCCGGGTCGACGTCGATCTGCACGTGCCGTTCCGGGAGGGCGAGATGGTAGTGCCGGGTCTCGTTGGACCGGAAGTGGGTGCCCACGCTGATCAGCAGGTCGGCCTCGGCCAGCAGGGCCTGCCCGGCGGGCTGGGCCGCGAAGTTGCCGACGACGAGGTCGTGGTCCTCGGGCACGGTCCCGCGCCCGGCGTTGGAGGTGAGGACGGGCGCGCCGAGGCGTTCGGCCAGCTCGCGGACCTGCCGTCCGGCCGTGCGGGCGCCGCCGCCGGCCCAGATGACCGGCCGCCGCGCCGCCGCCGCCTCCCGCGCCGCCTCCGCCACGCCCTCGGGGGCCGGGACGGGAGCGGGCCCGCGAACCACGGGAAGGGAGTCGAGGCGCTGCGCCGCGTACTGGAGGTCGATCGGCCACTCCACGCTGGCCGGCCCCTGCGGCAGGGCCAGCGCCGCCGCGGCGGCCTCGTACAGGACCTCCGCCGCCGCCGCCGCGGACGGGACGGCGGCGGCGTGCTTGGACACCGCCGCCAGCATCCCGAGCTGGTCCTTGGTCTCATGGATGACACCGCGCCCCTGCCCGAGGAACGCGCTGTCGATGTTGCCGGTGACGTGCAGCACCCGGCTGCCGGCCGACAGCGCCTCGATCAGCGACCCGGCCGCGTTGCCGGCGCCCGTCCCGGTGCTGGTCAGGGCGCAGCCGAGGCCGCCGGAGACGCGGGCGTGGGCGTCGGCGGCGTTCACCGCGGCGGCCTCGTGCCGGACGGCCACGAACCGCAGGTCGCGCTCCACCGCCTCCACCAGGGGCAGGTTGTGGACGCTGACCACGCCGAAGACGGTGTCGACGCCGTGCGCGCGCAGGACGCGGACGAGCAGGTCGCCGCCGTTGAACCGTTCAGACATACCTGGCGACTCCTCCGCCGACGTCGATGGACGAACCGGTGATGTAGGACGCGCGCGGCGACAGCAGCGCGACGATGGGATGGGCGACCTCCTCGGCGCGGCCGAGCCGGCCGAGCGCGACGCCCCGGTCGGCGGCCAGCGCCGCGCTCCACTGCTCGTACGACTCGCCGGTGCCCGCCGCCTCGTAGCGGCGCCGCCACTGGCCGGTGTCGATCAGCCCGAGGCAGACCGAGTTGACCCGGACCGGGGCCAGGTCGGCGGCCAGCGTCCGGGTGAGGTTGAGCAGCGCGGCGCGGGCGGCCGAGGTGGCGCCCAGGCGCGGCTCGGGCTGGCGCGCCAGGATCGCGTTGACGTTGACGATCGAGGGCGCGTCCGAGCGGCGCAGGTACGGCTCGGCGGCGCGGACGGTGTTCAGCACGCTGAAGATCTTCAGCTCGAACTCCTCCCGCCACTGGTCCGCGGTGGTCTCCGCGACCGGCGCCAGCAGCGAGCGGCCCGCGTTGTTGACCACGCCGTCCAGCCCGCCCAGCTCCGCCGCCGCGCCGTCGACGAACGCGCGCACCGCGTCGCCGTCCAGCACGTCGCAGGGCCGCGCGTGCACCCGGGCGCCGGCCGCGCGCGGCAGCGGCTCCAGCGCGGCGGCCAGCCGGCCGGCGTCGCGGGCGCAGGCCGCCACGTGCGCGCCGTCGGCGAGCAGCAGCGCCGCCGTGGCCAGCCCGACGCCCGAGCTCGCGCCGGTCACGACGTACGCGCGCCCGGCCAATCCGAGGTCCATGAGACTCCTAGTTGAAGACGAAGCCGCCGTCGACGACGAGCGTCTGGCCGGTGATGTACCCGGCGGCGTCCGACAGCAGGAACAGCACCGCGCCGGTGAGGTCGCCCGGCTCCTGGGGGCGGGTCAGGGCGCGGTTGAGCCGGTACAGCTCGTGCCGCTCCGCCGGGATGCGGCCCGCGGCCTCCCCGAGCGTGAGGCCCGGGGCGACGGCGTTGACGGTGACGTCGTGCGGGCCGGCGTCCCGCGCCATCGCCCGGGTCATCCCGACGATCGCGCTCTTGGACGTCACGTAGTGCGCCAGCCGCGGCGACCCGTAGAACGCCGCGTCCGAGGCCAGGTTGACGATCCGGCCGGGCCGGGCGAGCAGCGGCCACAGCGCCCGCGACACCAGCCAGGTGCCGCGCACGTTGACGGTCAGCACCGCGTCCCACTGGCCCGGGTCGATCTCGTAGAACGGCCGCCCGCCGACGCCGTCGGCCAGCGCGGCGTTGTTGACCAGCCCGTGCACCGGCCCGAGCGGCGCGACCGCCGCGGCGAGCCGGGCCACGGAGTCCTCGTCGGCGACGTCGGTGTCGGCGCGGTGCGCCTCGATCCCGGCGCCGGCCAGGTCCGCGACGGCCGCCTCGGCGCGGTCGCCGTCGCGCTCGGCGACGACGATCCGGGCCCCGGCCGCGCCGGCGGCCCGGGCGATCTCCAGCCCGAGGCCGCGGCCGGCGCCGGTGACGACGACGAGCCTGCCCTCCAGGCTCACTCCTCCCACCAGCCGCCCGGGTCGGGGACGCCGGCCATGTGCGTCCGGACGTCCCTGGACGGCGGCCCGGCCGTCCCCCACAGGTCCGACAGCTCCGGCACGCGCCGCCACACCCGGCACAGCCAGGCGTCCTCCTCGACCTGCTCGACCTCGGAGGTGTACTCGCAGACGAGCCCGGCCGGGTCGGCGAAGTAGGAGAAGGTGTTGTTGCCGGGCCCGTGCCGGCCAGGGCCCCACAGCGGCGTGACGCCCTGGTGCCTGAGCCGCCCGATGCCGCGCATGAAGTGGTCGATCGACGGCATCTCGTACGCCATGTGGTTCACCGAGGTCCACTCGGCCTGGTTGAACGCGATGACGTGGTGGTCGGAGTTGCAGCGCAGGAACGCCATCTGGTGCTCGGACCAGTCGGAGATCCGCATGCCCAGCACCTCGGTGTAGAACGCGCAGGCCGCGTCGATGTCGACGGTGTTCAGCACGACGTGGGCGAGCTTGCGCGGCACCGCCTCGCGGCCGTCGGGGTCCTTCGGGACCACGGCCTCCACGTCGGTGGACAGCTCGACGAGGCGGTTCTCGGGGTCGGCGAAGCGCAGCCCGTACCCGCCGCCGGCCTGGTCCAGCCGGCCGGGCTCGGCGACCAGCGGGACGCCGGCCGCCTCCAGCCGCCGCGCCGCCTCGTCCACCTCGCGGGGCGTGCCGACCGAGAACGCGATCTTGCCGAGGGCGTTCCGGTCGGCCTCGCGGACCTCCAGGATGTGGTGCTCCTGGCCGGTGCCGCGCAGCCACGCCACGTTCCCGTCGTCCTCGACGGCGTCCAGCCCCCACACGTCCTGGTAGAACTCGGCGGCCTTCTTGGCGTCGGGCGTGCGCAGCGCGACCGAGCGCAGCGAGCGCAGCCGCGCGACCGGCTCCCGCGCCGTCATGCCCGCACCGCCGTCCCGGCCGGGGCCGCGGGCGCGGCGGGGGCGGGGGCCGCGGCGCGCTCCTCGCGGGCGCGGATCTGCTTGCGCGCCTCGTTGCGCAGCAGGCGGCGCAGCCGGACGAGCGCCAGGTCGTGCTGGTAGAGGTTCTCCCGGTCCCAGGCGTCGAGGGGCATGGCCTCCTCCATCCGGCGGTCCTGCTCCAGGACGGCCCAGTGCCGCTCCTCCAGCCGCGTCTTGTAGAGGAAGCGCCACACGTCGCGCTCCCATCCCCCGACCTTGCGGCAGCGCCAGAAGAACGCGGCGTGCTGGTTCTCGTTGATCGGCGTGGCCGTGCACACGATCCGGAACGGGCCGCCCGGCCCGGCGGTGGCCGGGTACGGGATCTCCAGCCGCACCCACTGCATCGCGGTGTCGATCCACTCCGACCAGTCGAAGTTCACGCCGGCCTGGTCGGTCTTCTCGAACACGAACCCGGTGTCGGTGTCGCGGATCTGGAAGACCGCCTCGCGCTTCCCGCCCGCCATCGTGTGCGACTTGCGGTGCAGGAACGCGCCGTGCATCGGGTCCATCAGGTTGTCGAGCGAGTACACCCAGGGGGCGTCCCACTCCACGTACGCCAGGAAGTGCTCCCATTCGCCGCCGATGCCCTCGGGCAGCACGAACGGGGCGGGCTCGCCGCCCTCGGGATCGCCGAACCAGGCGAAGACCGCGTCGGCGTGCTCGACGGCCGGGAACGTGCGCAGGCTCCGCTTGCCCTCCAGCGCGCAGCCGGGGCTGCCGGGCACGGACACGACCACGCCCTCGGCGTCGACCTGGACGCCGTGGTACTCGCAGGCGATCCGGTCGCCCATGTGCACGCCGCGCGACAGGCGGGCGCCGCGGTGCGGGCAGCGGTCCTCCTGGACGTGGACGGTCCCGGCGGCGTCGCGCCACAGCAGCAGTTCCTCGCCGGCCCGCTCCAGGCGGGTCAGCTGGCCGCGCCGGACCTCCTCCGAGCGGCACAGCGCGTACCAGCGGTCGCGCAGCCCGAGCCGGACGAGGCCGTCGGCGGTGTCGAGGGCCGCGTTCCCGGAGGGGTGCCTGCCGCCGCCCTTCCGGGCGGCGCGCTCCCCGGCGGGCCCGGCGGGATCGGCGGGGAACGGCGCGTGCTCCTTCTCGCCGAGCCGGGCCATCTCGGCGGCGAACGACTCCGCCGTCCAGTCGGCGCCGTCGGCGGGCCGCAGGCCGGTCTCGTTCAGCGCGGCCACCAGGCCGGGCAGGTCGTGCACGCCCGTGCCGAAGATCGCCTCCAGCTCGTCGGCGAGCGCGTTCTCGTAGCTGGTGGGCTCGTGGTCGCGGGACTGTACGGGCCGCAGTCGCAGGGCCATGGCGCGGAGCTCCCTTTCAGACGGGGTCAGAGGTCGAGGACGAGTTCGGGGCCGCGGGAGCGGGAGACGCAGAGCATCATCGACTCCCCCGCGGCGCGCTCGTCGTCGGTGAGCAGGTGGTCGCGGTGGTCGGGCTCGCCCGCCAGCACGCGGGTCTCACAGGTGCCGCAGACGCCCTCCTCGCAGGACGAGGGGACCTGGAGGCCGCCCTCGCGGAGGGTGTCGAGGATGGACGCGCCGGGCCGGACGGTGAACCGGCGGCCGCCGCAGACCACGTCGAACGGGGCGTCGGCGGCCCGGCCGGCGGCGGGGGCCTGCGGGGCGCGGAACCGCTCCACCCGCAGCCGGGCCGGGTCGTCGATCGCGGCCTCGACGGCGGCCAGCAGCGGCTCGGGGCCGCAGCAGTAGACCAGCGCGCCGCCGGGCAGGTCGGCGAGGACCTTGTCCAGGTCGGGCAGTCCGCCGCACTCGTCGTCGGCGTGCAGCGTGACGGTGCCGCCGGCGAGCCGTTCCAGCCGGTCGGCGAAGGCCATGCCCGCCCTGGACCGGCCGCAGTAGAACAGCCGCCAGGCACCGCCGCGCCGCTCCAGCGCCTCGGCCATCGCCTTGACGGGCGTGACGCCGATGCCGCCGGCGATGAGGACGTGCGCGGGGGCGTCCTCCAGCGCGAAGTTGTTCTTGGGGCCGTCCACCTCGATGGTCTCGCCGACCCGGAGCCGGTCGTGCACGCACGCGCTGCCGCCCCGGGAGGCGGCGTCGCGCTGGACGGCGACGGCGTACCGGTACCGGTCGGCGGGGTCGCCGCACAGCGAGTACTCGCGGGCGTGCCCGCTGGGCAGGTGGAGCGTGAGGTGGGCGCCGGGCTCCCAGGCCGGCAGCTCGGCGCCGGCCGGGTCGGCGAACTCCAGCTGGACGACGCCCTCGGCCAGCCAGGTGGAGCGGATGAGCCGCAGCCTCGCCATCGGTCAGTCCCGGGTGATGCCGTGCATCGGGGAGGTCGGCGGGTAGGTCGGCAGCTGCGGCTTCTGCGCACCGATCACCACGCAGAACAGCGCGTCGGTGTCCCCGATGTTGCGCAGGCTGCGCGGCACCCCCGCCGGCACCCGGATCAGATCCCGGTACCCCAGCACCCGCGAAGCGGTCCGGGTGCCGTCCTCCACATCGTGAACGGTCACCTCCAGCTCACCCTCCAGGACGAAGAACACCTCCTCCACGTCATGGTGGGTGTGCTCCGGCCCGATCGCCCCCACCGGCAGCCGCATGTTGGAGAACGTGAAGTGCTCCGACGGCAGGATCCGCGCGTCCGTCTCGTGGTTCCCGGTCGCACCCGAGCCGATGTAGCGGATCTGCGCCCGCTTGAACTCCTCCCCCGCCTTGGCCTGGAACCCCAGCGTGTCCCAGTCCTCCAGGCGGCTGTCCCGGCTGGCGATGCAGCCGTCGATCAGCTGGTCCAGATCGGTCATGGCGATGTCGCTCCTCTGCTGATCTGCGGAAAATAGTTGAGCGCCAAGATGTATGGGGATGTTTTAGCACTCAGTTACTTATCGGCGCAATACCCGCCGCGCGGCGGCCCGGCGCCACTAGAATCCGTCTTGGTACTCAGACAAGTGGGCGCACGTCAGGAAGCGGGGGCGAGATGGCGCGCAAGGCCGCGGACCGGGCCGACACCGTCGATCTGATCATCGAGCAGTGGCAGCGCGAACGGCCCGACGTGGACGTCTCCGGGCTCGCCGTCTTCGGCCGCATGCACCGCGGCTTCCTGCGCTACTCGATGCTGCTCGGCGAGGTCTTCGACCGGCACGGCATCAACATGGCCGCCTTCGACGTGCTGGCGACCCTGCTGCGCAGCGGCCCCCCGTACCGCAAGACCGCGGGCGAGCTGGCCGGCATCTCGCTGGTCAGCACCGGCGGCGTGACGCTGCGGCTGGACCGGCTGGAGAAGGCCGGGCTGGTCGTGCGCGAGCGCGACCCGGACGACCGCCGCGTGGTGTACGCCCGGCTGACCGAGCGCGGCCTGGAGCTCACCAACGCGGTGGTGTCCGACCACTTCGCCAACGAGCGCCGGATGCTGGCCGGGCTGTCGGAGACCGAGCAGCGCCAGCTCGCCCGGCTCCTCAGCCGCCTCGAACGCTCCCTGGAAACGGCCGAGACGGCCGGCCGGGACGACCCCGCCAAGCCCGGCGAGGCCGGACCGGCCTGAACCGTCCCGGACCGGCCCTGGCGGCCCTCAGGTCGCCCAGGGCAGCGGGTTCTCGTCCAGGCCCCAGTAGAGGCTCTTCTGGCGCATGTACGCGCGGATGCCCTCGCGGCCCTTCTCCCGGCCCAGGCCGCTCTCCTTGAAGCCGCCGAACGGGGTCGAGATGCTGAACTGCTTGTAGGTGTTGATCCAGACGGTGCCCGCGTCGATCCGGCGCGCGACCCGCCACGCCCGCCGGTAGTCGGCGGTCCAGATGCCGCACGCCAGCCCGTACACCGTGTCGTTGGCCTGGGCGACCAGGTCCTCCTCGTCCTCGAACGGCAGCGCCACCAGCACCGGCCCGAAGATCTCCTCCTGGCAGATCGCGGCGCCGTTGGGCACGCCGTCCAGGATCGTGGGCAGGTAGTAGGCGCCCTCCGCGTACTCCCCGCCCTCGGGGATCCGCCCGCCGCAGCGCAGCCGCGCCCCGTCCGCCACGGCCCGGTCGACCATCGCGGCCACCTTGTCGCGGTGGGCGTGCGCGACCATCGGCGCGACCTGCGTCGCCGGGTCGGTGCCGGGCCCGACGCGCAGCTTCCCGGCACGGGCGACCAGCTCGTCCAGCACCTCGTCGTAGATCGACGCGTGCACGAACACGCGCGAGCCGGCGATGCAGCTCTGCCCGGACGAGGAGAAGATCCCGAACAGCAGCCCGGCGAGCGCCTGCTCCCGGTCGGCGTCGGGGAACACGATCGTCGGCGACTTGCCGCCCAGCTCCAGCGACACCGGCATGATCTTCTCGGCCGCGGCGGCGCCGATGGTCCGGCCGGTGGAGGTGCCGCCGGTGAACGACACCTTGCCCACGCCCGGATGGCGGACGATCGCGTCCCCGACGATCCGGCCCGGCCCGGCGAGCACCGACAGCAGGCCGGGCGGCAGCCCGGCGTCGCAGATCAGCCGGCCCAGCGCCAGCGAGACCAGCGGCGTCCACTCGGCGGGCTTGAGCACGACCGCGTTCCCGGCCGCGAGCGCGGGCGCGATCTTCTGCGCGTCGCTGGCGATCGGCGAGTTCCACGGGGTGATCGCGCCGACCACGCCGATCGGCTCGTGCACGCTCATCGTCAGGTACGGCCCGCGCGGCGGCGTGAGGGCGTCCTCCAGCGTCTCCAGCGCGCCGGCGAAGTAGCGGAACGTGCCCTGCGCGCTGGCCACCAGCGCCCGGGTCTCGTTGATGGACTTGCCGGTGTCGGCGGTCTGGAGCGCGGCCAGGTCGTCCGCCCGCTCGGCGATCAGGTCGGCGATCCGGACCAGGTACCGGGCCCGCTCGTGCGGCGGCACGTCCCGCCAGGCCGGGTCGGCCGCGGCGGCGGCGCCGGCCCGCACGGCCTCGTCCACGTCGGCCGGGCCGGCGCCGCGCAGCCGGGCGAGCACCTCGCCGGTGGCGGGACTCCGCGTCTCGACGACCGCGCCGGAGCCGGGCCGCCAGCGGCCGCCCACCAGGATCTCGTCGGCGAACCCTTCAAGCACCGCCGCCTCACCTCCACACGTACGTAGCAGGACAAAAAACCTTGGCCCTAAGATTTATCGGGACCCGTGCCCCGCTGTCCAGCCCGCGCCGCGATAACCTGGCGCCCCCCTGAGCGCGGAGGTTCCCGGTGCCCCTGTCGTACGAGTCCGCGGAGACCACGGAGATCACCTCGGAGGCCGAGCTGCGGGAGCTGCTCGGCGCGCCCATGCCCCGGGCGCTGGCCAAGGAGCGGGCCCGCCTGCACGAGCGCGACCGCGAGTGGCTGTCGCTCTCCCCGTTCTGCCTGATCGCGACCAGTGACGCCGAAGGGAACTGCGACGCCTCCCCCAAGGGCGACCCGCCCGGCTTCACGAAGGTCCTGGACGACACCACCATCGCCGTACCGGAGCGCCCCGGGAACCGGCGGGCCGACGGGTACCGCAACATCCTGGCCAACCCGCGCGCCGGGCTGATCTACCTGATCCCCGGCCGCGGCGAGACGCTGCGGATCAACGGCCGCGCCCGGCTCGTCCGGGAGGCGCCGTTCTTCGACGACATGGTGGTCAAGGGGCACCGGCCGATCCTGGCCCTGGTGGTGGAGATCGAGCAGATCTTCTTCCACTGCGCCAAGGCGCTGATGCGCTCCTCGCTCTGGAAGCCCGAGACCTGGGAACCGGACGCGCTCCCGTCGCACGCCCGGCTGGTCAAGGACACCCAGAAGACCGAGGAGAGCGTCGAGGAGCTGGAGCGCTACTACGGCGAGGCGTACAAGGAGAAGCTCTACAAGGGCTGACCCGGCCTCACCCGGCCCGCCCCGGCCCGGCCGCCCTGACGCGGACCGGCCCCCGCGTCCGGGGACGCGGGGGCCGGTCTCGCTGATCCTCCGTCAGCCGCTCTTGCGGCGGAACTGGCGCTGGTGGTCGGCGCGCTCGTGCGTCCCCCGGACCTTCGAGGAGTTCTTGCCGCCGCCCCCCGAGTTCTTGTCCCGGGCGGCATCGCGCTTGCGGTCCAGAGCCTCCCTGAACCTGCGCTTCACATCGTCCTCGGTGCCTTCCGGTTCTCCTGCCGAGTCGGCCATGTCAACCTCCCGCTCTCCTTGGTCCGTTCCCTAGCGTCGCACGCCGGGCCCGGCCCGAACATCACGGCCTTCGTGAGACCGCAGCCCTATTCGATCATGGGCCGGCGGCCGCTTCGTCCCGGATCCGCCGCCACGCGTCCCGGACGTGCGCGTCCCGGGTCGCCGGGGCGCCGATCGCCATCCGCAGCAGGACGCGGCCGCCCGCCCTGGTATGGGTCAGGTAGAGGGCGCCGGAGTCGTTGAGGCGCTCCATCAGCCGCAGCGTCGCCGCGTCCGCCTCGTCCGGCGGCAGCCCCTCCCAGCGCGGGCGGAAGCACACCAGCCCGAACGGGCGGTCAGGCCGCACCTCGAAGCCGGGGTCCGCCTCGATCCACGACGCCAGCTCCCCCGCGAGCCGCACCCCGGTACGGACGTGCTCGCGCAGGCCCTCCGCCCCGTACCAGCGGATGACCGACCACAGTTTGAGCGCCCGGAACCGCCGTCCCAGCGGGATCTGCCAGTCGCGGTAGTCGATGACCTCGCCGGACGCGGACGCCGCGTTCCGCAGGTACTCCGGCAGGATCGACAGCGCCCCGACCATCGGCTCGGGGTCGGCCAGGTACAGCAGGTTGCAGTCGAAGTTGGTGAGCAGCCACTTGTGCGGGTTGGTGGAGTAGGAGTCGGCGTGCTCGGCCAGCCCGTCGTTGATCCACCGCAGCTCGGGGCAGACCGCCGCGACACCCGCGTACGCGGCGTCCACGTGCAGCCAGACGCCGTGCCGGGCGCACACCTCGCCGATCGCCCGGACGGGGTCGACGGCCGTGGTGGAGGTGGTCCCGACCGTCGCGCACGCCAGCACCGGCACCGCGCCGGCCGCGACGTCCGCGGCGATCAGGGCGTCCAGGTGCGCGGGATCCATCGCCAGGGTCTCCGGATCGACGTCCACGAGCCGGACGTTGTCCGCGCCGATCCCGGTGATGCGGGCCGCCTTCTCCAGCGACGAGTGCGTCTGGGAACTGATGTAGACCGTGTGCCGCCGCCCCCCGAACCCGGCCCGCGCGGGCGGCGATCCGCCGCCGGCCCGGTGCAGCGCGGCCAGCAGCGCCACCAGGCACGCGCCGGACGCCGAGTCCTGGATGACGCCGTTGCCGCGGAACCGCGCGGGGAGGTCGAGCAGCTCGGCGAGCCAGTCGGCGACCCGGGTCTCCAGCTCGGTGCACGCCGGGCTCGTCGCCCAGAGCATCCCCTGCACGCCCAGCCCCGCCGACAGCAGGTCGCCCAGGATCGCCGGGCCGGACGCGTTGGCCGGGAAGTAGGCGAAGAACCCCGGGTGCTGCCAGTGCGTGACGCCGGGCATGATCACCTGGTCGAGGTCGGCCAGCACGGCCTCGAACCCCGCGCCGGTCTCCGGCGGGTGCTCGGGCAGCCCCGCCAGCACCTCGCCCGGCGCGACCCGGGACAGCACCGGGTACGACTCGATCTTCTCCTGGTAGTCGGCGATCCAGTCGACCACCTGCTTCCCGTAGCGCCGGAACTCCTCCGGGGTCATATGCCCGCCCACACCGTCTCCCCTGCTCGCCGCCGGACGATCACCGATTCTTCCCGATCGTCACGTGGGCGATGACCGGGTAGTGGTCGGAGGGGTAGCGGCCTTCCTCCTGGTACGGGGCGATCTCGCTCCAGGTGGTGGCCACGGCGCCCCGGGCCAGGATCCAGTCGATCCGCCAGCCGCCGGGCAGCGGCTTCCGCCACCCGCCGTAGGTGTTGTAGTCGGGGCCGTGCGCCCGCGCCGCGTTCCACGTGTCGGCGAACGCGCCCGGCGCCGTGAGGACGCGGTACGCGTCGCCGCCGCCCGCCGGGGTGTTGAAGTCGCCGGTGAGCAGCACCGGGACGCCCGCCCGGAAGGCCCGCACCCGGTCCAGGATCATCCGCGCGCTCCGTACCCGCGAGTATCCGGAGTGGTTGTCGAGGTGGGTGTTGAGGTGGTAGACGAGACCGCCGCCGCGGCGGTCGCGGAACAGCGCCCAGGTCACCATGCGGGGGTACCGGTTCCCCCAGGTGATCGAACCCGGCACGGTGGGGGTCGACGACAGCCAGAAGTGCCCGGACTCGCGGAGTTCGAGGCGGTCCTCCCGGTAGAGGATCGCCGTGGCCTCGTCGCGGGTGCCGCCCTCGCGCCCCATGCCGACGACGCCGTACCCGCCCAGCGCCTCGCCGAGTTCGCCGTCCAGGTCGCGGACCTGCCGCCACAGCGCCTCCTGGACGCCCAGCAGGTCGGGGGCGTGCCGGCGGAGCTGGCGGATCATCACGGGCAGCCGGGTCTCCCAGTCGCGGGGCGGCGCGTCCATGTCCTCGCGGATGTTGTACGTCACCACGCGCAGCGCGGCCGGGTCGCCGGGCGCCCGCGCGGTCTCGGGCCCGCCCGACCGCGCGAGCGCGGCGGACACCGCGACCGCCGCGACCCCCAGGACGGCCGCGGCCGACAGCGCCGTGCCCCGGCGGCCGAAACGGGCGAGCGGATCGTGCCGGTTCCGCGCCAACGGCGGCCTCCTCACGCGGGCCCGGTCCCGTCCCGCCCCCGTTTATCCTCCGCCGCTCGGGAACGACCACACCGCAAGCTGGAGAGATGAGCACGGAAGGGGGACACATGGACCAGGAACGAAGCGACAAGCACGGGCCCAAGGTAGACGACGAACTGGGTCACGAGACGAAGGGCATGGTCCAGGGCGGTCATTCCACGCACGCGCAGGAGTGGAAGGAGCCCGAGCCCACCACCGACGGGCCGGTCTGGGACCCGGCCGCGGCCGAGGGCGGCGGCCGCGAGGGCTCGCCGCCCGGGATGAGCGCCGGGGACGTCGAGGAGCGCAGCGCGCTGGCGCGGGCCCTGGCGGGCGTGCGCTACCCCGCCCGGCCGAACGACCTGCTCGGGCACCTGGCCGGCGGGGAGGCCCCCGACTCGGCCGTGTCGGCGCTGGAGAGCCTGCCCGACCGGGAGTACGAGAACCTCGCCGACGTCGCCGAGGAGCTCGGCTACGGCCGGGAGGAGCGCCGCTACTGAGGAGCGCGCCGCCGGAAGGCACGAGCATGCCGGGCACGAGCATTCCCGCCGTCCCGTCTCAGGCCCGTCTCTCGTGGGTGGGGAACTCGGCCGGCGCGCCGCACCACCGGGTGAGCGCCTCCCGGATCGCCGCGGCCCGCCGGTCGGGGGCGGTCTCGTCGGTCGCCCACGCGATGTAGCCGTCGGGGCGCACCAGCGCGGTCGTCCGGGTCGCGCCGCCGGCCACGGCGCAGCGCACCCGGTCGGCCCAGCGCTTGGTCGCCAGGTAGGTGACGGCGCGGTCGTTGGCCGCCACGACCAGCACGAACCTCCCGTCGCGCAGCGCCTCGTACAGCCGGCCCCGCTCGCCCGCGAGGGGCACGTCGGGTGCCCGCCGGCCGGCCAGCCGGTGGGCGCCGGGCGGCGCCGGGTAGCGGATGTCGATGCCGGAGACGGCCCCGGCGACCCGCCGCGCGACCGGCCGGAACCCCGCCGCCAGGCGGGCGACCGCCACCCGGGCGGCCCGCAGCGCGCGCGGCTCGACGAGCGCGCCCCGCAGCGCGGCGCCGCTGCCGACCAGCACCGCGCGGCCGATCGGATGGCGCTCGTCGTGGTAGCTGTCCAGCAGCCCCGGCGGCGCCCAGCCGTGCAGCTCGGCGGCCAGCTTCCAGCCGAGGTTGGCCGCGTCCTGGATGCCGAGGTTCATGCCCTGCCCGCCCACCGGCGAGTGCACGTGGGCGGCGTCGCCCGCCAGCAGCACCCGCCCCTTCCGGTACGCGGGGACCTGCCGCTCGTCGCTGTGGAAGCGGGACGTCCAGCGCGGGTCGTGCATGCCGAAGTCGGTGCCGAGCGCGCGCCGCGTCGTCTCGCGCAGCTCCCCCAGGTCGACCGGCTCGGAGTCGGGCGCCTGGTGGTGCCGGTTCCAGGCGACCACCCGGTACCAGCCGTCGCCGAACGGCACCACGAGCGCCAGCGCGTCGCCGACCGCGCCGACCGCCGGCGCCTCCCGGGGCGGCGCGGTCAGCCGCACGTCGGCCAGCATCATCGACCGCACCGCCGCGTGCCCCGGGAACGGCATGCCCAGCAGCCGCCGCACCGTGCTGCGCGCCCCGTCGGCGCCGACGAGGTACGCGGCGCGCAGCGTGCGCTCGCCGCCGCCGGCGTCCCTGACCCGCACGTCGACACCGGCCGCGTCCTGCTCCAGCCCGGTCAGCTCGGTGCCCCACGAGATCCGCGCGCCGGCGGCCAGGGCGCGCTCCTCCAGCACCCGCTCGGTCTCGTACTGCGGCGTGATCAGCACGTACGGGAAGCGGCCCGGCAGCACCGACAGGTCGAACGACACCGAGCGGAACAGCCGCAATGACCGCACCCGCCGCCCGGTGCGGACCAGGTCCTCCGCCACGCCCCGGGCGTCGAGCAGCTCCAGCGTGCGGGCGTGGACGCCGAACGCGCGGGTGAGGTTCAGTTCGGCGGCGCGGCGTTCCAGCACCGTGCAGCGGACCCCGGCCGCGGCGAGGTCTCCGGCCAGCATGAGCCCGGTGGGCCCCGCCCCCGCGATCAGCACGTCCCCGGCGGGCGCCATGTCGCTCTCCCTTCCGACGGCCATGGTCTCGGGTCCCTTCCCACGAAGCGGTGTTCCGCACCGGCCCGGCGGCCGCGCCGGCGCCCGGATCAGCCCTGGACGCGGCGCTCCAGGCCGCCCCACTCGCGCTCCCGGAGCTGGAACTTCTGGATCTTCCCGGTGGAGGTCCGGGGCAGCTCGGCGACGAACTCGATCTCGTCCGGGACCTTGAACCCCGCCAGCCGCTCGCGCACGTGCCCGGCCAGCTCCTCCAGGTCCACGGCCGCGCCCTCGCGCAGCACCACGAACGCCTTGGGCCGCTCGCCCCACCTCTCGTTCGGGACGGCCACGACCGCCGCCTCCAGCACGGCCGGATGCGCGTCCAGCACCCGCTCGACCTCGACCGTCGAGATGTTCTCGCCGCCGGAGATGATGATGTCCTTGGCCCGGTCGCGCAGCTCCACGTACCCGTCGGGGTGCCGGACGCCGAGGTCTCCCGAGTGGAACCAGCCGCCGCGGAACGCGTGCGCGGTGGCCTCCGGGTCGGCGTGGTAGCCGGCCATCACGTTGTTGCCGCGCATCACGATCTCGCCCAGCGTCTCGCCGTCGGCCGGGACGTCCGCCATGTCCTCGCCGACGACCCGCAGCCCGTCGGTCTGGAGCATCCCGACGCCCTGCCGGGCCAGCAGCCGGGCGCGGTCGCCTGCGGCCAGGTCCGGCCAGCCGGGCTGCTCCTCGCACACCGAGTACGGGCCGTACGTCTCGGTCAGCCCGTACACGTGCACGATCCGCGCGCCGAGGTCCGCCATCCGGCCGATGATCGTCGGGCTGGGCGGCGCGGCGGCCGTGGTGACGACCAGCGGCCGGGCGAGCGGGTGCGCGCCCGGCGCGTCCGCGATCATCCGCAGCACGGCCGGGGCGCCGTTCAGGTGGGTCACGCCCTCGGCGTCGATCAGCTCCCAGACCCGGCCGGCGTCGACGGCGCGCAGGCACACCTGCGTCCCGCCGATCGCGGCCAGCGCCCAGCCGGTGCACCAGCCGTTGCAGTGGAACATCGGCAGCGTCCACAGGTAGACGCTCTCCGGCGTGTGCCGCGAGTGCATGATCTCGCCCAGCGCGTTGAGGTACGCGCCGCGATGAGTGTAGATCACGCCCTTGGGGCGGCCGGTGGTGCCGGAGGTGTAGTTGAGCGAGATGGGCGCGTTCTCGTCGGCGACCTCCCAGGGCAGCGGGTCGCCGGCGCCACGTTCGAGCAGCTCCTCGTAGGCGATGCCGCCCACCGCCGGGTCGGGCTCCGCGCCGGCGGCGGGATCGGTGATCGTCACGATCTCCTTCACCGTCGCCAGGCCCCGGGCGACCGGCGCCACCGCCGGATGCAGGCCCGCGTCCACGACCAGGACCTTCGCCCCCGAGTGGTCGCAGATGTAGCGGACCTCCTCGGGCGCCAGCCGGGTGTTGATCGCGACCAGCACGGCGCTGGCGAGCGGCACCGCGAACTGCGCGACCAGCGCCTCCGGAACGTTCGGCGCCAGGTACGCCACCCGGTCGCCGGGCCCGACGCCGAGCGAGCGCAGCCCGTGCGCGGCCCGGGTCGCCTCCGCCGCGAACTCCTCGTAGGTGGTGCGCCGGGTGCCGTACGCGATCGCCGTCTTGCCCGGGAACACCTCCGCCGACCGCTTGAGGAACGCCAGTGGGGTCAGCGGCGTGTGGCCCGGGCCGGGGCCGGTACCGCCGGTCGAGGGGTCCATCGATGGCCTCCATTGCCCTCAGGGCCGATGTGACTCGCGGTCTCAGTCTTCCCCGCGGACCCGTTCCGCAACGCTCCGCCGCGCCGTGACCGTCAGCCCGCGCGCGAGCAGCCGGGTGAGCGTCTCGACGATCCCGGCGCCGGCCGCGGCCGGGCCGTCCTCGCCCGCGGCCATCACCGCGTAGCCGAGCATCGACACCACCCTCCCGCCCGTGCGGGTGTGGCGCGGAGGCCGGACCGTCCTCGCCGGCGACGCCGTCCACCCGGTGGGGCCGGGCCAGGGCGCCTCGATGGCCGTCGAGAACGCGGTCGTCCTCGCGTACGCGCTCTCGGAAGCGCCCGTCCCCGCGGCGCTGGCCCGCTACGAGCAGGAGCGCCGCACCCGGACCGCCAAGCCGATCAAGATGGCGGCCGCCAGCCGCGACGCCGAGACCGCCGGACGGGTCGCGCGCGCGTCCAGAGCCTCGTCATGCCCATCGGCACGCGCCTGTTCTACGAGCGGGCCACCGCATGGCTCTACACCCGCCCGCTCCCGAACTGCCCCGCGCGGGCGCGCTCAGCGCGGGCGGAGCGTGAGCCCGAGAGCCTGGAACTGCTCCACCGGCCGGTGGTAGCCCCGCTCGATGTGTTGGACGCCGCGCAGCGTCGACGGCCCCTCGGCGACCGCGGCGGCCAGGACGGCCGAGAATCCGGCCCGGATGTCGGGCATCGTCACGTCTCCGCCGCGCAGTTTGGACACGCCGCGCACCACGGCCGAGTGCAGCGCGCTCGTGTCGTGGTACCGGCAGGCCGGGCCGCCCAGGCACGTGTCGTACACCTCGATCTCCGCGCCCATGCTCTGCAGCGCCGGAACGTAGGCCAGCCGGTTCTCGTACACCGTCTCGTGCAGCACCGACATCCCGTCGGCCTGCGTGAACAGCACCATCAGCGGGGTCTGCCAGTCGGTGGCGAAGCCCGGGTGGGTGTCGGTCTGGACGGCCGCCGGGCGCAGCCCGTGCGGCGCCGACGCCATGATCCAGTCGTCGGTGATCTCGAACCGGGCGCCCATCCGCGCCAGCGTGGTGATCGCGGTGACGAGCCGGTCCTGCGGGCAGCCGTGCACCCGGACCTCGCCCCGCGTGACCAGCCCGGCCACCAGGTACGAGAACGCCTCGATCCGGTCGCCGGCCAGCGTCGTCTCCGCGCCGTTCAGCCGCTCGACGCCCTCCACCACGATGCGGCGGTCCGGGGCGAAGGAGATCCCGGCGCCCATCCGCTGCAGGAACAGCGCCAGCTCGATGATCTCCGGCTCGGTGGCCGCGTTCCGGATCACCGTCTTGCCCTCGGCGAGCACGGCGGCCAGCAGCACCGTCTCGGTGGCGCCCACGCTCGGGTACGGAAGCACGATCCGGGTACCGCGCAGCCGGGACGCGCGGGCGTGGATGCCGTCCTCGGCGATCTCCACCTCCGCGCCGAACGCGCGCAGCGCGTCCACGTGGAAGTCGACCGGGCGGCGGCCGATCGGGTCGCCGCCCACCATCGGCACGAACGCTTCCCCCGCCCGGTGCAGCAGCGGGCCGAGCATCAGGATCGGGATCCGGTTGAGGCCGGTGAACGCCCGCGGCACGTTCGGCTCCGCCACCGGCCCCGGGGTGAGCTTCAACTGGTCGCCGTTGCGCTCGACACCCGTGCCGAGCGCCTCAAGCATCGCCGCGGTGATCCCGACCTCGCCCACGTCGGGCGCGTTCCGGATCACGCTCGGCCCGTCCCCGAGCATCGCGGCCACCATGTGCTTGCTGACGGCGTTCTTGGCCCCCCGCACGGTGACGTCGCCGCGCAGCGGCCCGGACGGCTCGATCTCCCACACCTTGTCAGTCACCCTCGCAGGATAGTGTTCCTTTGCTTCGCCCTTGGCGTCAGGCGTTGAACGCCTTCCTTCGGCGGGCTTCGCGGCGATCGCTGCATCGCTCCGTCTCGCCTGGCGGCTCGCTGCGCGATCAGGTTCCCGCAAGCTCGAACCTGCCTTCGGACGCGATCGCAACGTTCCAGGTCCGCGCCCAGATCAGCAGGCCGGCTGAGGCGGTCACGGAAAGGACCTAGAGAAATGAGAAAGGCCCCGCCACTTTCGTGGCGGGGCCTCCCCCTAATAAATGTCCGGCGGTGTCCTACTCTCCCACACAGTCTCCCATGCAGTACCATCGGCGCTGAAGGGCTTAACTTCCGGGT